>OY762508.1:2030000-3934742 GCA_963665975.1 Rhodothermales bacterium | reverse complement strand
CATCGACGTTCGACACCGCCTCCTTCACGCCTTGCACAGCCGTTAGCACGCCTTCCGAATGCCCGTGCGCCGTGTCGACTACTACAAAATCAACGCCTGCCTCCACGAGTGCAGCGAGACGCTCGAACATGTCACCGGTGACGCCAATAGCAGCGCCCACACGCAATCGTCCGTGTTCATCCTTGCATGCACGGGGGTGACGCCGTTTTTTCTCGATGTCCTTGAAGGTGATCAGCCCCTGCAGATACCCTTCCGCATCAACCACAGGAAGCTTCTCGATCTTGTGCGCCTCAAGAATGGCTTCCGCCTGCTCCAGCGTGGTTCCTATAGGCGCCGTAACGAGGTTTTCGCTCGTCATCACTTCACGTAGCGAAACACTGCTATCCATCTGGAAGCGCAGATCCCGATTGGTCACGATGCCTACCAGACGGTTGTCCGCGTCGACGATGGGAATCCCGCCGATGGAAAAGCGGGACATCATGGCGCGAGCATCCGATACATAGCTATCGATGCCCAGCGTAATCGGGTCGAGAATCATGCCGCTCTCCGAGCGCTTCACCCGGCGCACTTCGGCGGCCTGCTGTCCGATCGTCATGTTCTTGTGCAGAACTCCCACACCCCCCTCCCGCGCCATGGCAATTGCCATCTGTGACTCGGTCACCGTATCCATTGCAGCAGACAACAGCGGTAGATTAAGCCTGATGTTACGCGTGAGCTGGGTGGCGATGGACACATCTCTTGGCATGACATGTGAGCGTCCGGGCACAAGTAGTACGTCGTCGTAGGTCAGCCCTTCGTTTCGGATCTTCTGATTCAGGATTTCTGTAGGCTTGGACGGTCGGTTATCGTGCCCCATCATCGGCTTGTTTTGGAGTGTCAGGTCAATCGAACAAGTTTACGCAATTTCTCCACTTCGTGCGGCCGCAATTGCCGCCACCGGCCACGCGCGAGGCCCTTCGTGCTGAGATTGGCGTACGCGACGCGCTCCAATGAAAGTACGGTGAGTCCGACGGCCGCGAGCATGCGCCGCACTTGCCGGTTGCGCCCTTCGTGGATTTCGAGACCGATTTCGTGCTGGTTGTACGGATCAGCCAGCGTCGCCATATCGGCCCGCGCCATCCCGTCCTCCAACACGACGCCGCGCCGCAGTTTTTCGATCTGCGAAGGCTGGATCGGCTCTTCGGTCCGCGCGAGATAGCGTTTGGCGATCTGGTAGCTCGGATGCATGAGCCGATGCGCCAGATCCCCATCGTTGGTCAAAAGCAGTACGCCAACCGTGTCTCGGTCCAGTCGACCTATGGGAAACACGCCGGCCTTGTCCTCCTCCGATAGTGTCACCAGATCCAGTACGGTCCGGCGATTGCGCTCGTCATCCACCGTTGTAATGGTATTCCGCGGCTTGTTGAGAAGGATATACCGCAATAGGCGTGGAGATACAACGCGACCGTTGACCTCCACCACATCTCCGGCAGCGACCTGTGTCCAGTATTCAGTCACCACTACACCATTCAACTTCACCAGGCCCCGGTCAATCAAACCATCAGCATTGCGGCGCGAACAGACACCCGCACGGGCTATATATCGGTTGATCCGACCCTGCTCCAGCGCCGGAGCTCCACTTGTCATCTTGCTGGAAGATGCCCTGCCTTTGATTCTCCCTGATGCGGCCATGGCGTCTGCATACAAAAAAGGCACAGCGATTTGCCGTGCCGGACTTCAGCTTTCCTCTTGCGAATCGCGAGGTTCTGGGGGCTCCTGTTGCTGGATACCCTGCATCATCAAAAGGCTGGCGCGCGCTTGGCTGAACGACGGATCACTTAATAACTCCTCAATCTCTCGCAGGTTCGGCAACTGATCAAGCCCGGAGAGGCCGAATTCCTCCAGAAATCGTGGCGTCGTCCCATACAGCAGCGGGCGTCCTACGGCATCGCTTCGCTCGAGTACTGCAATCAGTCCCATGTCGAGCAGCCGGCGCAGGGCATAGTCCGAATCCACGCCGCGGACGTAGTCGATTTCGGGCTTCGTCGCGGGTTGCTTGTAGCAGAGAATTGCAAGCGTCTCCATGAGCGACCGCGTAAGCTTCTGGCGCCGGTCACTCCGGAAATACACCTTCAGATAGGCTGCCACATCTTCTGTCGTCGTCATCCGGAAGCCTCCTGCCCACTGCCGGATGCGTAGGGGTCTCTCCTGCTGCTCGCATGCGGCATTGATGAAGTCAACGGCCTCCCGGATGGCCTCCTCTGTCGGAGGGGGCCCCTGTGACACTTCGGAAACCACGCTCGCAATCTGACGCGCTTCGACCGGTTCGTCCGCAGCAAAGACAAGTGCTTCAATCGCACGGGCAAGCTCGCGGAGTCGGTCGTCCGATTCTGGCAAGTCATCCTCTGTTATCATACTGACTCCCTGTGGGTGAGCGCCTCATCAGTTCAATCGAAGATCGCCATTCTGCAGTGGATCTGACAGATGACGTACATAAAAATCATCTGCCTCCGGCGTAAGCGCAAGCCACACAAGCCCCTGTTGGGCCATTTCCAGAACGGCGAGAAAGGTCGCAATAACAAACCGTTTGGGCGCGTCGTGGACGAGTTCGCCAAACACCACCTTCTCCTTGCGGCTGAGAGCTTCTGCTACAAAGGCACGCTGATCGGCCACCTTGTACTCGACTTCTTCGACCGCGAGCGTAGGCGCATCGCTTGCTTCAGCCAAAATGCGCCCAAGTGCCGACACCAGCTGGAAAACGGTCGTATTCACAATGGTGTCCACGACATCCCGCTCGATCTCCGGTGCGGAAGCCTTACCACGCGTGAACAGAGATCCCCGCTTCTTGTGGAGAACGTCCAGGCCTTCTGCTGCTTCCTTGTACCGCATGTAGGCGAGTAGTCGCTCCACCAGGTCCTGCCGCGGATCAATGATTTCTCCTTCCTCATCGACTTCCGGTTTCGGCAACAGCATGCGGACCTTCACATGAATCAGCAAGGCGGCCATATAGATGAAGTCTGCCACTCCGTCGAGATCGACCTCATCCATTTGCCGGACGTACTCCAGGTACTCATCGGTGATTTTCGCGATGGGAATATCGAAGATGTCGATCTCGTCGCGCTGGATAAAGAACAGCAGCAGATCCAGCGGTCCTTCGAAGTCTTGCAATCGAATATTGTACATGCTAATCCACTTCCGTGGTGTGGCCGCTTGGTCAGCTTATTTGGCCTTCGCCGCACTGCAGATCCAGCTATCGGGAAAGCGTGCCGACACACTATTCCGCAAACCACCGGGCTGTCGTCGCCAATCCCTCTTCTATAGGTATGCGCGGCGTCCAGTCGAGGAGTTGCCTGGCCTTCTCATAGCTCAACACGCTGCGGCGTTGCTCACCCTCTTTTGCGTCCTTGTGTACGGCGCGCGCCGACACGCCAATGGCGGCACGCAAGTACCGGAATATCGTAACGACATCGGTCTCACGCCCGGTTCCGATGTTGATCACCTCTGACCGCCCGCGGTAGTTTATGGCCGCCAGGTTGGCCTCTGCTACATCGCTGACAAATATATAGTCGCGCGTCTGCAAGCCATCTCCGTTTATGACCGGCTGCCCGCTCCCTAACAGGCGTTGTGCGAAGATAGCTACAACACCGGCCTCTCCATGCGGATTCTGGCGAGGGCCGTACACATTGGCGTACCGCAGAGCAACATGGGCAATGCCATATTGCGCGGCATAGAATCCAAGATATTTCTCCCCCGCAAGTTTGGAAACCCCGTATGGTGACACAGGACGCAGCGGATGCTCTTCGGATTGCGGCGCGTGGGCGGGCTCCCCGTAGATGGCGCCGCCCGTAGAGGCGAAGACAACTTTCTTGAGGCCGTTGTTGCGACCAGCCTCCATCAGGTTTAACAGGCCGACAATGTTCACGTCGGCATCGAATCCCGGTGAACGCACGGACCGCCGCACATCCATTTGCGCTGCATGGTGGATCAAGATATCGAAGCGCTCCTTCGCAAATAGCTTCTCTACTTCCTGACTCCGAATATCCAACCGGTGAAATACAGCCGCCTCCGCCACGTTCTCCAGCGACCCGGAAGACAGGTTGTCCAGCACATGGACATCGTAGCCCTGGCCAATCAGCAGATCTGCAACATGCGAGCCGATAAAACCCGCACCACCCGTGACCAGGACTTTCATGGCAGAGATTGGCTACGTCTGCGGCAGGAGCACCACACTCGAGTACTCGCCCGCGTCATACAGGAATTGGGCAGTCGACTGAATGTCCTCAACCGTTACGCTGTCCAGGTCATCCAACACTTCATCTAACGTGATGTAACGACCGAACAATAGTTCCTGCTGGGCAATGCGCATCATACGGTTGCTCATGCTTTCGAGTCCAAGCATGAGTTGACCCTTCACCTGATTCTTTGCCTGTGTAAGCGTTCGCGCGCTCACCGGCTTCTGGACCAGCCGGTCGAATTCGCGCATAATCAGCTTTCGACCATGGTCTGTGTGGGAAGCATCAGTGCCTATGTAGACACCGGTGTCCCCCGTATCCGAGTACATGTTAACAAAGGAATAGATATTGTAGCAGTATCCGTATTTCTCCCGAATATTCTGGTTGAGCCGGCTCGACATGCCGCCGCCGAGAATCGTGTTGAGCACCGTCATAGGCGTGCGCCACGGGCTGTGCACATCAATTCCACGCCGTCCAACGATCAGATGGGCCTGTTGTATAGGCCGGCTTTGGACGGACTCGGCAGGCTGGTAGCCTCCCACCGCATGTCGCTCGCCGTTCCTCGGAATGCGCCCTGGCGCGTGGAAGGATCGCTCCGCCAGACGCACGGCGTCATTATGCCTGACATTTCCGGCTACCGCCAGCACCATCCGATTAGGTGTATAGCGCTGGTCCATGTAGCCGAGCAGATCGTCTCTCGAAAGCGCCGACACCGTGTCCTGGAATCCGATCACAGGCCGACCGAACGCGTGATCAGGATAAACGATGGACTCGAAGTGTTCGAAGATTACATCTTCCGGCGAGTCCTCGTACATCTTCATCTCTTCGAGGATGACCGCCTTTTCCTTCACCAGCTCCTTCGGTGGAAAAACCGGATCCAGCACGAGATCACACACCGTATCAATGGCGCGCGCCAGATGAGAATCAAGCGCGCGGGCATAGTAGCAGGTGTGCTCCTTCGAGGTGAACGCGTTCAGAAATCCCCCGACGGACTCAAGCCTGCGGGCGATCTGGTGAGTACGCCTGCGAGCGGTGCCCTTGAACACCATGTGTTCGATCAGATGGCTGATGCCCGCCACCGAGGGCTCTTCGTCGCGGCTTCCGGTGTGCACCCAGATTCCAACCGCAATCGATCGCACGGACGGAATCGTTTCAGTAATGACACGCGCGCCGTTTGCCAGTCTCGTCTTTTCGTACACGGCTGTCTGCTGCCGGTTACACCTCAGAGAGGCCATCCCAATAGTCGATAGCCGCTGCTACCGCCGGCCGCCCCCACGAAAATCTCTGCGTCCTCGCCGGTCACCATCCCTGCGGCCACCACCACCACGCCCATCGCCATTGCGCGGCCGATTTCTGGGCCGCTGAGGCCTACTCTTCTCTACGTAGCCTTCGGGTTTGGGCATCAGGGCCTTGCGGCTCAGCCGCAGCTTGCCGCCATCACGGATTTCAATGACGCGGACCTTCACCTTGTCCCCTACCTGCACGTGCTCACCAACGCTCTCCACATATCCATAATCCAACTCCGAGACGTGCAACAATCCCTCCTTACCTGGAAGCACCTCTACGATCGCGCCGAAATCCAGGAGGTTCTTAACCGTGCCCTCGTAATCGTCGCCAACTTCAGGAACGGTGACGATGGCCTTGATCATTTCGATGGCCCGCTGGGCGCTGTCTTCGTCCGTGGCGGCAATCGTTATATACCCCATCCCGTCGCGCTCTTCCAGATCGATGCCTGCGCCCGTCTCGGCCTGGATGCCCTTGATGATCTTGCCGCCAGGCCCGATTACTGCACCGATCAACTCCTTGTCGATCGTGATCTGGGTAAGCCGAGGAGCAAACGGAGACATCTCGGCGCGCGGCGCCGCCAACTCCTGCTCCATGACGTCCAGGATATGGTGCCGTCCTTCTCGCGCCTGGTACAGAGCGTCGAGCATGACCTCACGAGACAGGCCGCTAATCTTGATGTCCATCTGGCAAGCGGTAATGCCGTCACGCGTGCCGGTGAGTTTGAAGTCCATATCACCGAGATGGTCCTCCGTTCCCAGGATGTCCGTCAGGACCACGGTGCGCTCTCCGTCGCTGATGAGTCCCATCGCCACGCCTGCGACCGGCTTCCTTATGGGAATACCGGCATCCATCAACGCGAGACTTCCCGAACATACGCTGGCCATGGAAGAGGAGCCATTGGATTCCAGCACATCCGCGTTGATACGCACGGTATATGGAAATTGCTCGGACGGCGGCATCATGCCTTCCAACGCACGTTCCGCGAGGAAGCCATGTCCTATTTCCCGTCGGCTCGCGCCGCGAAGAAACTTTGCCTCTCCGACGCAGAACGGTGGAAACTCGTAATGCAGAAAGAATCGCTTGTCCTCCTGGTTGAAGACCTGGTCAACCGCCTGCACATCCCGCGTAGTGCCCAGCGTCACCGACGCCATCACCTGCGTTTCGCCGCGGGTAAAGATGGCCGACCCGTGCACGCGAGGCAGATAGCCTGTCTCGCACCACACGTCACGCACTTCGCGCGGATCGCGACCATCAATGCGGCGGCGCTCGGCAAGCACCATTTCGCGCATGATCTCCTTCTCGACAGATGAGAACGCCGCACTGATGTCCGGTGGCGCGTAGGGTTCGCCTTCTTCGGAAGCCGGATTCGCCACCTGCTCCAACGCGGCGATCGCCTCTTGCCGTATGGCACCGATGCCGTCATAGAAGGAGCTCTTGTCGTACGGGGCGCGAATATGCGTGGCGATCTTTTCGCCGATCGCATCACGCACCAGATTCTTGAGGTCTTCCGGCGGAGTTGACACGGTATATTCGAAAGGCTCGGCAGCGCCGGCATTGGCAACAAAGTCCAATTGCGCTTCGCAGAGAATCTGAATAGCTTCCCGCGCTACTTCGAGCGCCTCCACCATTTCCTCTTCGCTGATCTCGTCCATTTCGCCTTCGACCATGACGATCGCATCGCGCTTGCCTGCGACCACTAGGTCCACGTCACTTTCTGCAACCTCCGCCAGCGTGGGATTGACCACAAAGGATCCGCCTGCGCGCCCTATGCGCACCTCGGCAATAGGACCGTCAAACGGCGCGCCTGCCAACAGCAGCGCGGCGGATGCGCCGACGCCAATAAGCATGTCGCCGTTAATCTGGTCATCTGCGGAAATGACAGAGCCAATGATCTGCACTTCATTCCGGAATCCATCCGGAAACAGCGGGCGGATGGCGCGGTCTACGAGGCGAGAGGTGAGGATTTCCTTGTCGTTCGAGCGCCCTTCGCGCTTGATAAAGCCACCGGGGATCTTGCCCCCGGAGGAGAATTTCTCTCGATAGTCTACACTGAGCGGAAAAAAGCTTTGGCCAGGCCTGACGAAGGGAGAAAGGACGGCCGTGCACAACACCATCGTGTCGCCCATGCGAACAACGACGGCACCCCCGGCCTGTTTGGCCAGTCGGCCGGTTTCCAATGTGATCGTTCTGCCGGGTGCGAATGGTATTTCCGCAACGGTTGCTTCAGGTGTCATAGTAGGTAGGATGATGGTCTTTCTGCGCTCCGCTTCCAACGACATGGCAACCCCCGGATAATCAGAGACGGCGTCCCGACTATCAGGATGCCGCCTGAAGGCGCCGTACTATTTGCGGATGCCAAGTTCCTTGGTGATTTCTCGATATCGTTCGATTTCGGTGTTCATCAGGTAATTCAGCAACCGGCGTCTTTTCCCGACCAGCTTCAAGAGCCCCTGCCTGGTGGCGTGATCCTTGGGATGTGACTTTAGATGCTCTGTCAACTCGGAAATCCGTGTCGAGAATATGGCAATCTGAACTTCCGTTGTTCCCGAGTCCTGGTCGTTCTTACCAAACTGCGCGATGATTGCGCGCTTCTTCTCTTTCGATATCATGAAGATTGTGATATGGCCTTTATACGATAACGCCCCCGCCCTATGCTCACCGGGTTAGGCCAACTCCGGATTGCGGTTTGCTTAAGAAGCCGAAACGTATCAGCGCACGGGTCTACGATGACCTGCCCGGTCGGTTCCAAACCGGCTCACCCAAGCGGCGTTACACGCCCAAAAGAGATCGGCTGCTATATTCATCTCTCTTCAGTTGCGCCGTGAGGTCTTCGAGCGACGCGAATTTTCGTTCATCCCGCAGGCGGTCCACAAATGCAATCTGGATGTCCTGGCCATACACGTCGTGATTAAAATCAAACAGGTGCACCTCCAGGTGCGTCTCCCTTGTACTGTTCACCGTGGGGCGCACCCCAATGTTCATCATGCCACCATACGCCTGGTCTTCTCCGCGAAATCGAACCCGCACGGCATACACGCCATGCCTGGGCACGACCTTTTTGTCGTTGGCGATACGAATATTGGCAGTGGGAAACCCGATCGTGCGCCCGCGGCCCGCACCGCGGACGATGGCGCCGTCCAACGTATAGGGACGGGCAAGCAACAGGGCTACGCCTCTGACATCGCCGTCTCGGGTTAGCAAGGTCCGAATTCTGCTCGAAGACACAATGTCCTCCGCCACAGCCTGCGCAGGAATGATGTCCACATCGAAACCCAGTTCCTTACCCATCTGCTTGAGCAGATGGGTATCCCCCTTGCGCCCGCGTCCAAACCGGTGGTCATAGCCGACGACAACCTCCTGAACCCCAATGCAGCCGACCAGGATGTCGGAGACAAAATTTTCCGCCGACCGTGCCGCAAACTCCCTGGTGAACTCTAGGATGATAAACCGGTCCAGGCCAAGGGCCTCCAGGCAGTCCGCCCTTTCGTCTATCGTTGTGAGTAGCGGCATCACCTCTCCCGTGAGCACTTCTCGAGGATGTGGCTCAAACGATACGACAACACTTTGGGCGTGGTGCACCTGGGCCCTGCACACCAGATACCGTATGATGGCCTGGTGTCCCACGTGAACGCCGTCGAAAGACCCTACGGTCACCACCGAATTGCGGTCTCTCTCCACCCTGTCCAGTCCATATTCCCGCTTCATGCTGTGCGCTATCATGTGAGATGCTCCCGCGCGCCCAGTGCGGCCTCGATTGCCGGTATGTCCCAGGCGCGCGCAACTTCGTACCGTCCGATAGCTGTCCTGCGAAGTGCCGTCAGGTGCGCGCCTACGCCAAGCGCCTGACCCATGTCGTGAGCCAGTGAACGAATGTACGTTCCCTTGGTGCAGGCCACCTCGAATGAGACATCCTGTCCATTCCGTCCTGTCAGTTCAAAACGGTCTATGCGCACCGCAGCCGCAGGACGCTCTACCATTTCCCCCCTTCTAGCCTTCTTGTATAGACGCTCCCCTCCCATCCTGATCGCGGAGTACATGGGCGGGACCTGTCGTATGTCCCCAAGAAATCTCTGACGAGCTCCCTCCAGCGCATTGTCCGTCACACGACTCCAGTCTGCGCGATTTGTGACGGGAGTCTCGGCATCATACGATGGCGTACTCTCTCCTAACCGCATCGTGCCTTCATAGACTTTAGGCATCATCATGAACGATTCCATTTGTTTGGTAGCACGGCCCGTCAAGCAGATCAACAGTCCGGTTGCCATAGGATCGAGCGTGCCTGCGTGGCCAATCTTTCGCATGCGTGTCAGTCCCCGCAGCTTGCGGATCACGTCGAAGGACGACCAGCCCTTCGGCTTATCCATGAGCAGGACAGCGGCGCTGAAGTCGGCCGGCACCCGGCCCTTCTCCCAAACTTCCACGCCTGACGCACCGAGTACTGAGTCCACAGATTTATTGCAGTCCTCCGATTACTTGGCCTGTTGCCGCATGCGGCTAGGAATCCGGGGCTCGCTGTGCCCGCTCTTCACGAATCTGATCAAATAGCGTCTCCATTTTCCCGGCCTCCTCCAGCGATTCATCCAGAAAAAAGCGGATTTCGGGAATTACGCGGAATTGGTGTCGGATCCGGCGCGCTATCGACGTCCGTATCCTGGGTGTCTGGTCCTGGAGATGACGAAAAGCAGCCTGCCGCTGCTCCAGCGTATTGCCGAGCACGCTTACGTGGGTGTACGCTATCGACAAGTCCCTCGTCACACGGACACCGGTCACCGTAACTAGTTGATCCTGTCCGAAATCCTTTGTCAGGACATCCGCGATTTCGCGCTGCAGGAGTCTCGCCACCCGCTGTGTTCGTATGCTCATCGATCCATCCACCTTGCGTGCTGCGCCTAATCTCTCAGGGTGCGCTTTGTTTCAACAACGGACGTGCTCTCGGAGACTCCTTGCGTGCGTAGTGACTGATATTTCACTCTGCATTCCAGTGCTCTCTACGTCGCGAATCGCGGCGTATCCGATTCCTGCTGCTTGTATATTGCAATTGCTCATCTTCTTCCTCCCCGAATTACCGAAAGGCCCGGGTTCTATCCAGGGACCCGATATACTGGCATTCCCACCCATGCAAATGACGCTACGTGGCGTAGTGGCCGTGTCGGCCCTTCTGGTAGGCCTGGAGCTTATGCTGCCGGCAGCAGATGCTGGAGCAGTGGTCAGCGAGAAGGCATCGCGCCACGAACCCGGGGCTGAATTGGTCCACACGCGGCGTCCATTGGAAATGGCAGCCATCCCTATGGAGTCAGATCCCCGCCTGTTGGCGGAAGGTCAGCTCGTGGGGGGCGTTACAGGGCGTGTACTTGATGGTGACACAGGCGAAGGGCTGCCTGGTGTAAACCTGATTCTGCGGGAGACGCGCCAGGGTACAACCACCGATGCCAGAGGCCGGTACGAGATCACAGGCATCGACGCTGGTTCGTACACCCTTGTGGCGTCCTTTGTGGGGTATCGACGTGCCGAGCAACTCCTCACCATCGACGAACAGCAGGTCGTAGCGTTGGACTTCGTGTTGGCACCTGATGTGCTGCAACTCGAAACGACGGTCGTCAACGCACTAGGCTTTGAAGAAGAGCGCGACGAGCAAGGAACCAGTACTGCGCGGATAGATGGCGATGCCATTGTGCGCAGCGGGGAAACGACCGTGCTAAAGGGTTTGAGCGCCAAAGTCCCCGGTGTCAAGATCACCAGTTCTAGCGGCGACCCCGGAGCCGGCGCCCGTATCCTGATACGCGGTGCGAGAACGCTGGGCGGGAATCAGCCGCTTATCATCATTGACGGGACGCCCGTGTCCAATGCTTCGCAGGGTAGCGGCAACGGAGGAGTAATCCAGCAGTCCCGCATCAATGATGTAAATCCGGACGACATCGCCTCTATAGAAGTACTGAAGGGGCCCTCCGCGGCAGCCCTCTGGGGTACGCGAGCAGCTAACGGCGTCCTTGTCATAACTACAAAGAAGGGGCGGCGCTCGGGTGGACTGTCTGTCTCGTTCAAGTCTACCGCATCGCTCGACCAGCTCAATCGCACGATCCCCCTCCAGCGTGGATTCGGACAGGGGACAAGCGGCAATTGGAGTTGGAACAATTCGCGATCGTGGGGGGACCGCATTGCGGACCGGACATGCACCGAAGACGTGTTTTCCACCACACCGGGCAGCACCGGAAGGATCATCCTGAAAAACGACTGCGCAGTGTTTGACCACGCCGATGAAGTATTTCGCAGAGGCGTAACGGTGGATAATTCCCTGTCTATCAGCGGTGGCGATGCCGATTCACGCTTCTATATAAATCTCGCCCACCTGAACCAGGAGGGTATCATCGAAAAGAACAGCAACTACCAACGCACGTCGCTGCGCTTTAATGCGGATCGACGCTTTTCCAGATGGTTCAAGGCCGGCTTCAATGCTGCGGTAGTGCGCGCTAACTCCAACAGGGTGCAACAGGGCGTCAATCGCACCGGTCTGATGCTTGGCATGCTCCGAACACCGCCGGACTTCAATAACAAGCCATTCCTGGTCGACTACATTGACACCAACGGCAATGCGGTTGTCAATCTGCATCGGTCCTATCGGAATAGCGACGGCGGAGAGCGCTATACTTCTGCGCTGGTAGCCCCTTCTGACGGTTTTGTCGAAAATCCGGGTTTTGATAATCCATTCTGGACGATTCGATTTAACGAAAACAATTCAACCGTAAACAGGGCGTACGGTAATACGGAAATCGAATTCAACCCGTACACAGGAAGGCGGGCGTGGGTGAGCCTGGTGCACCGGATCGGTTTTGATTTCTATGAGGATGCCCGGTATGAGTTAAATCAGCAGGGCAACGCGGTCGAGCCAGCCGGAACCCTGGACGAGGATATTCGCAGCCGTCTGTCGATCAATTCAGACCTGATCATGCGTGGCGGCTATCGAGCGAGCAACCGACTCCTGTTCTCGGGTTTGGTCGGGTGGAACCTGAACCATCGCGAAGGCGGCGACCGCTTTATCGATGCGGATGGCATGATATTTCGCGACATTCCGCGCGACGTAGAGAATTTCAAGCAGGTTGCCACGGCGCAGAATGACTTTGTTGCGCGTACGGCCGCGGTCTACTCGCAAGTGGAAGTTTCCGCCTTCGATCAATTGTTCGTCGACGTTACGGGACGCTGGGAAAGCGCCTCTACGTTCGGTCCTCTGGCCAAGACTACTTTTTTCTATCCCAGCGCCAACGTGGCGTGGCAGTTCACAGAGGCACTGGGGGATCTTCCCGTGCTGAGCTTCGGAAAGCTTCGGGCGTCCTATGGCCTGGCCGGCATACAGCCGCCCACCTATGTCACCAACACCGCGTACGTCACGTTGTCGGTGCGCGATTTCGGCTTCGGATCAACGATCGACTCACGACAATTCGGCGGCGCGTTTGCGCGATCAAACCAGTTTGGCAATCCATTCCTGGTTCCGGAGCGTGTGCAAGAAATCGAATTTGGAATTGACCTCCGTATGTTCAACGACCGGCTGAGCGTCGGAGCCAGCCAATACTATACCAACAGCAAGGATGTCATCCTTCCGGTAGCTGTGAACCCCTCGTCTGGGTATGCGACACGCGTCGCCAACACAATTCGTCTCGAGAATATGGGGCACGAACTGTATGCCGATGCACTGCTCTTGCAAAAACAGGATTTCTACTGGAAGACCTACCTTTCCTGGTCGCGCAATACCAATAAAGTCACCGACCTGGCCGGCGTTGAGAGCATCGAACTCGATGGGCTCTCCGTAGATTCGCGTGCGGCACAGGGGCAGCCGTTCGGCGTCCTCTGGGGTGGCCGGTGGCAACGCACCGATGACGGAAACTTGCTCATCTACGATGGCAGTGATCCGGACCGTGGGACGACGGGTATAGGCTTCCCCATCGA
This sequence comes from Rhodothermales bacterium, assembly GCA_963665975.1. Taxonomy (GTDB): domain Bacteria; phylum Bacteroidota; class Rhodothermia; order Rhodothermales; family Bin80. Next base: position 3,921,306 of record OY762508.1, on the reverse strand, counting down.
AGCACCCACCGCAGGACCGATCGGAGATCCCAACCCGTCATGGGAAATGGGAGTGGGTAACACCATCCGATACAAGGGGGCAACGCTCAACGTACTGTATGACATCAGCGTCGGGGGCAAGATCTGGAACGGGACGCGCGGCGTGCTTTACAGCTACGGTACGCATGCCGATGTGGGGGTGGAAACCGTGGTTGACATTGACGAGGCGGATCATATTTTCAACTACAACGGGAACCCCGTAGCGCTGATCGGAACACCCGTCGCAGACGGCGATGGCAACATCTACGGATATCGGTTTCGGGGGCACCTGCATGACTGGGACGGCCCGGGACCTGCACCGACCGTCGCCATGGACGAGCGGTTCTACCGATCCGGCCCTGGCAACCATTTCAATGGACCCGCAGAGCAGTTCGTGGAAGATGGCGGATATGTTCGCCTGCGGGAAGTGTCCCTCACGTACAAGGTCCAGTCACCACTCCTCCGAAGAGTTGGCGCCTCCGCCCTGGATCTAGCCTTCACAGCCCGCAATCTGATGCTGATTACCAACTACACGGGCATTGATCCCGAAACGAGCCTGACCGGCACTGGAAATGGGCGTGGCCTGGATTATTTCAATAATCCAAATACGCGCAGCTACACGATGTCCCTAACGTTCACATACTAGGCGCTACGCTATGATACGCACCGAAACAACGGTTGCTGCAAGTCTCATGGCCTGCCTTTTGCTGGCGGGGTGCAGTATCAACGAATCGTTCGTTGACGGCTTCGACCAGGATCCGAACCTGCCTACCGATGCGCCGACTGAAAAGGTTTTCATCGCGGGACAGGTGGGTGCTATTGTATTCCACGAGGGATACGCCGCGCGGATTGCCAATATGTGGTCCCAACACTTCGTAACCGACGAAAACCAGTACCTGACCGTCTACAATTATGGGGTGACCGCGCAGGACTTTGATCCCATCTGGTCCGTCGCCTACGTACGAGCTTTGGCGAATCTCCGCGTTGCCCAGATCAAAGCCGCTGCCGACGGCGGCAAGGAAAACCTGGTTGCGGTTGCGCAAATCAATGAAGCTCTGCTAATGGGCACCGTAGCCGCACTCTTTGGTGACGTGCCGTTCCAAGAAGCTGCCGATGACCACATCAATGACCCCGTCTTCGAGCCTCAAATCCGGGTTTACGAACAGGTAGTCGTCTTATTGGACAATGCGATCGAAGAGCTTACAAATTCGCCGCGCAATCTGTCGGGCGGCGTGGATGTCTATTCCTTTGCCGGACGCGCAGAGCGATGGGTCAAGGCTGCCTACACACTGAAGGCCCGCTTCCATATGCATATGAGTGGCGTGGATCCATCGAACCTGCAGCGCGTGATTGATGCCACGACTCTGGGCATTGACGAGGCCGGAGGAAGAGGCGATCTTCGCATCCTGCACGGCACAGTAGTAAACGAGGACGTGAACCTGTGGAGCGCATTCACGAGCGACCGGGCCTGGCTGTTCGCCGACGGTGGCCATGCGCTGACACTGCTCAACCAGCGCAATAACAGCAAGACCGACGAATCCGGACGCATCAACCAGTTATTCGTCGCGGGGCTGAAATTCCCCAATATCACCAGAGGTGCGTTCAAACCCGATTCTCCATTTCCGCTGGTGACGTTTGTTGAGAATCAGTTGTTGCGGGCGGAAGCATTTGCGCGCCTCGGTAACGATGCCGATGCACTGGAGGCCCTGAATCGCGCCCGCGCCGCCAACAAGACAGTGTTTGGCGGATCGTACGATGCGCTTTCGATACAGGACTTTGCGACGGGGGAATATGCCGGGACAACCCTCCTCCAGGAAATCCTGGATGAAACCTATCTGACGTATATCGCCTCCATTGAGGCCTTCAATTTCGTTCGCCGTGTCGAATATCCGATCGTACCGGTAACGGGTGCCAGGATTCCCCAGCGTTTCTTGTACGCAAATACGGAAATTAATGCCAACAGCAATGCGCCACAGCCCATTCCGGCGCTCACGGACCCAACTCCGGTGAATCAGTGATGACGCGCCCACCACATATCGTTACCGTCGGAATACTGATCGTCAGTCTGTGTGCCCCTTCGTGCTCATCTGACCCGGGCCCCGTTGCTCCACCCAATCCCTCGCCGGGGAGCGGCATTCGTCTCGCTCGTGGTCCTGGCTCGTTTATGTTTGACGGATACGAACCCCTGGAGTCCAAGCCGATTCGGGTATGGTACTACAGTCCACGGGCGGTTCCAAGTGGGCTTCCGATCGTTTTTGTACTGCACGGTAACAGTCGTAATGGTGATGACTACCGAGACGCATGGATCGGGGCTGCAGAAGAGCATCTGGTGCTCGTGATCGCGCCGGAATTTGATGACGGCTTCTTCCCGGGTAGTCACGGATACGCGCAGGGCAATGTCTTTGACGCGAACAATAATGCAGTTAGTGAGGACCTGTGGACGTTTTCGTACATCGAACCGCTGTTTGATCACGTCAAGGAGTTGGCCGCCAGCTCTGCGGAAGAATATGCCATCTTCGGCCATTCCGCAGGGTCTCAATTCGTTCATCGCTTCCTGCTTTTCAAGCCGGATGCGCGCGTGGAAAAGGCCGTGGCTGCAAACGCGGGCTGGTATACGATGCCCGATTTATCCGAAACCTTCCCTTATGGACTAAAGGAATCGGGACTGGGAGAGGCTGCCCTGAACGTCTTTCTGGAACGACCGCTCATCGTTTTGTTGGGTGAGCGGGATACCAACCCGAATGATCCAAGTCTCCGCCAAACACGTCAGGCGCGCGCCCAGGGCCGGCATCGCCTTGCCCGGGGCATGAACTTTTTCAGCAAAGCAGAGTCTTCTTCCGCCGAGCAAGGCGTATCGCTGAACTGGCAACTGGAGACGGTGCCAAATGTAGGGCACAGCCAGACACGCATGGCGGGCCCAGCCGCACAATTGCTCTTCGGAAACTGACGTTAGCCCAACACACAACGAGGACGACATGACTCCTGTGCTACGCAAGGCTTGTTTGGCTGCCATCTTGTTGGCTGCCATGGCCTCTACATCTTCGGCCAATGCTCAGCAATGGACGTATTTCGGGATGGACATCGACAACAGAGTTCGGGCTGTGACCGTAGATGGTAGCGATTTGTATGTCGGTGGTGACTTCACCACTATTACTGCCGACGATGCCATGAGCCGGATTGCCAGATGGGATGGAACCCAGTGGCATGCTCTTGGACAGGGTGTGGACAATCGCGTCTATGGGATTGTGGTTGTAGGATCCAACGTATACGTCACAGGACGTGTGACGGAGGCTTATAACAGTGACGGAACCGCCGTTGCGGTGGCGGGAGTCGCACGGTGGGATGGCACCGAATGGCATGCGCTAGGCACAGGCCTGGAAGGCCCAAGTGCAACGTTGGGCTTTGCCATGGTTGCTGGTGGAGGCATCGTGTATGTCGGCGGCAGCCTGACGGCAGCCGGCGGCAATGCGGTTAACAACATTGCGGCGTGGGATGATGCCGCTCAGTCATGGTCTGCCGTTGGCGGCGGCTTTACCGATGTTGTACGGACGCTCGCCTACGACGATGCTACCGACGCACTCTATGCCGGCGGCAGCTTCGACGTGGTCACCGATGGAGATCAGTTCAACTTTATCGCAATGTGGGATGGCTTTCGCTGGAATGCGCTGGGCGACGGCCTGAATGATACCGGGCGCACGATTACATTGACCGACAGTTACGTATATGTGGGTGGGGGCAGCGGCACCATTCCTGTCATGGCGCGGTGGGATGGTCAATCATGGGAAGATCTCAGCGCCGGGTTTGATGACCGAGTCGACGCCATCATTGCCACGTCAGATGATGTCCTGTATGCAAGCGGAGATTTTACCACAGCAGGCGGAGTTGCCGCAGCAGGCCTTGCTCAGTTCGATGCAGGCGCGTGGTCAGCCTTGGGCTCCGGTCTTGACGACAAGGCCATTTCAATGAAACTCCTGAATGGTGACGTAGTCATTGGAGGTGAGTTTTCCACCGTGAACGGAGAAGCATCCTCTTCGCTCGTAGTGTACACGCCAGCAGGCGCCACGGCTGTGGATGCCGATGATGTCCCCGGCACGTTCGTGCTGGAGCAGAACTACCCCAATCCCTTTAATCCCGCGACTACGATCAGCTACGCCGTCGACGCGCCCGGCATGGTAGAGCTACAAGTGTTTGACCTGATGGGACGCAATATTGCAACGCTGCAAAACGCGCCGCAGGCTGCCGGCCAGTACACGGTGCGCTATGATGCCCAGGGTCTTCCCAGTGGGACGTATATCTACCGGCTTCGCACCGGCGACCGTGCGATTACACGCGCCATGCTGCTGAGCAAGTGATTCGCGCACTCCAGGGATTTGTGGTCCTGTGCCTGGCCGCATTCTTGCCTCATACGGCATACGGCCAATCGGAAAGTCCGGCTTCCTTCGACGTGTTGATACATGGTGGCCGCATCCTTGATGGGTCCGGCAATCCCTGGTTCTATGGCGACGTCGGTATCCGCGATGGAATAATTGTCACCATAAGTGACCTTGCCAATGCGGATGCAGTGCAGACGATCGATGCCAGTGGGCTGGCCGTCGCACCCGGGTTTATCGACATCCACTCACACGCGGATGACTCCAGGTACGGGAAGCAAGGCCTCCGTTCGGTGGATGCGAAGCGGCGGGCAGCGCCCAGCCTGGTCACCCAGGGTATTACGACCGTGATCGTCAACCAGGACGGTCGTATGCCGGCAGGCGGCATTGCCATGCAACGCGCCGCGCACGATTCTCTTGGCATAGGACCCAATGCTGGCCTGTTAGTCGGCCATAATGCGATCCGCAGACAAGTCCTGGGGAGCGATTACCGGCGGCCCGCCACGACGGAGGAAATCGGGCGGATGCGAGCACTCGTCCGGCGCGGCATGGAAGCTGGAGCTCTGGGCCTCTCCGCTGCCCTGGAATACGTTCCCGGCCGCTGGAGCACCACCGACGAGGTGGTTGCGCTCGTAGAGGAAATCGTTCCCTACGGTGGCGTCTATATTGCTCACCAACGCAGTGAAGGCTCCGCACCAATGTGGTGGCGGCCCAGCCAGCATGCAGCGCCTCCGGTGACGGGAATAGAAGCGCTATTGGAGACCATCGAGATTGGCGAACGTACGGGCGCCACGGTAGTGGCATCCCACATTAAGGCGCGCGGAGCAGACTTCTGGGGACTTAGCCGCGATGCCATAGCGCTCATCGAGAAGGCGCGTGCCCGTGGTGTCGCGATCTATGCAGACCAGTATCCGTACACGACTAGTGGCTCCGATGGCAACATCGTGCTTATCCCCGCGTGGTCCATTGCCACGGGCGAGACGACTGGTGATTTCACCGCGGCGCTGCACGCTACGCTGAACGATTCGTCGCGGCTGGCGGATCTGCGCCTTGATATCGCGCACACGATGCAATACCGGGGCGGAGCCGAGAACATATTCGTCTTTGAGCATCCCGACACGTCAACTATCGGTATGAGTCTGGCTGAACTGGCCGCGCAACATGATGTAGATCCAGTCGAGATGTCTGTCCTGCTCCAACTGCAGGGCTATTCAGATCGAGCGGGAGGCGCTCGCCTGCGCGGTTTTTCCATGGCTGAAACAGATCTGCAGGCCTTCGCCATGCAACCATGGGTGGCCACAGCAAGTGATGGAGGCATTGCGGTAGCCGGCGATTCCAGCAACGTGCATGTCCGATTCTATAGTACGTTCCCACGCAAGATCAGAACGTATGCCATGGACAGTACACTGATGACGGTTGCAGAAGCAGTACGGTCCGCGACTTCGCTACCTGCGCAAATCCTCGGCTTGAGCGACCGCGGCTTTCTTTTTCCTGGCATGCGCGCGGACATTGTAATCATGGATTTGAATCGGATCGGCGAACGCGCCACCTTCACGAATCCGCACCGGTATGCCGAAGGCGTTCATAGCGTACTGATCGGGGGTATTCCGGTGGTGGACGACGGAGAGCTTACGTGGGCGCTTCCCGGAACGATTGTTAGTACGAAACTCCTCCGGTAACGAATGCAAGGAATACCACCGTCCTCTATTGCATGATCACGGGCGTCTCTCACCAACTCTACCGAGAGTCCGTCACGTGTTGATATTCCACCAGCGCGGAGGGGCCAACTATATCTACGATACATACTGATGCCTTCTTTCCCTCGGCATCACAGAGGTACAGCTCCTCGCCGAGCGCAAATTGAACCGGTTGCTGGAGTCCACCATTGATCGCGATGTTATCGGCATACAGATAGGTTCGGTCGTGAGTATCCTGGATTGGATTCAGCCGGCCCTCAAGCCCTGGCAAATACCCCACAGCATTTGAGAAGATGACGGCACCGCCATCGGCCAAGCTGTTCAGGTGGACGTCGAGCGTACCCTGGGCAGGGATAAAGTCTCGCATCGAATATGCGGCAAACCCTGCTGCTGCCACGAAAATAGTCATGGGAAGAAGGGCGGAATGCAAATCCAGTATGGCCGTACCGGTTTCGTCGGTGATGGCCTGTTTCCATGTCTTGTTAGGGAACAGCGCAAGCACATTGGCCTCAGCGATTGGTTGCCCATCGGCCCGAATGGTAACAAAGTGAAGTTCGTGCAGCTTTTGCCACGGAACAAGGCTGCCAGCCTTGCGGCGCTGGAGCTGATCGCCTCCATAGACTATAACAAGGGGGCATGGGCCGAGCGATTGCAAATGCTTGTGTGCTCGTCTGACACCGGTAAACAGACTGGATGATGGCGTAGTGGCTGACTTGGCCTCTATTAGTTTGATAGTGGGGAAGTCCTGAACGATGAGATCTACCTCTGCCCCATTCTGGTCCCGGTAAAACGACAGACGACCTGTCGTGCTACGGTTGGCCCGGTGTTTGACAATCTCCGAAACGACCCACGTCTCGAAGATGGCGCCGCGAAGTGGATGAGCACGGAGCTGTTCGGGAGTGTGGATACCCAATAGCGAGCACACGATTCCGGTATCATAGAAATGCAGCTTCGGCATCTTCACAAGCCTTTTGCGCAGATTGGAGCTAAAGCCTGGCAGGCGAAAAACGATAAAACTGGCTTCTAGTATGCTGAGCCATCTTTTTGCCGTAGGCTGTGATATGCCGCAATCTCCGGCCAGCACCGAGTAGTTCAGCAATTGTGCTGTTCGACCGGCGCAGAGCGTAATGAACCGCTGGAAGGTTACGAGATCGCCCACGTTGCTGATCATCCGTACATCTCGCTCGATATAGGTGGCGATGTAGGAACGGATCCAATCAGCAGGATCTAACACTACGTCAAATATGCGTGGGTAGGAGCCAGCGAACAATGTCTGTTCAAGGGTTACGGGATGTTGGGGAAAGCGTATCGTCTCGTTCCATGTCAGGGGGAGCAGGTTGTACACAGCCGTCCTTCCTGCCAGCGATTGGCTGATCGATTCGACCAGGGACAAATTCTGCGAGCCCGTGAGTATCCATCGCCCAGGAGACGGGTTGGCATCAATGTCTCCTTGCAGGTAGGAGAGCAGATCCGGCACTCTCTGTACTTCATCAAGTATGGCGCCCTGGGGAAATTGGGCCAGGAAGGCGCGCGGATCTTCTGTGGCAAAGGCACGCACGTCTGGTGCTTCAAGTGTCGCGTAGAGATGCTCTCGAAATACGGAGCGACACAATGTTTTCTTTCCGCTTTGCCGAGGTCCGGTGAGTGTGACGGACGGAAACTGCTGTGCAGCCCTTGCTAGTTGTGGAGCGAGATCACGTGAAATCATAATGAGTCTGTGATCAGAATAGGCTACTTCAATATGCAATGTTTAATTATCCTAGACAACAGTCCTATCACACGCAACTGCCGACATTCGTCTACATCCCTTCCTTCTCGATTACGATGCTCCCGAGCAATCGCAGAATACCCGTTGCAGCCACCTGAATTTCAGCACTGATCTGTTGTCAGAAGCCGGGCGCAATGTCAAGCTTCGGATTCCTGGGATGCCTCGACTATTTCGTAGGACTTGATCCTGTCACCCACTTCCAGATTATTCCAATCCTTGATTCGAATACCACATTCGGAGCCAGCAACTGCTGCCGAAATATGGAAATGCCCCTGCTTCATGGTCTCCACCCGGCCGACATGAATCATTGCATGGCCACGCAGAACGAATATCGTATCGTCAAGCTGAATAACTCCCCGGGATATTCTGCAGCCGGCTACAATCCCTGTTCCTGAAATCCTGAAGCACTCCTGTATTCTGGCCGTTCCGGCAATCTCCACTCTGGGCGCCTGGCGCTCTATGTGAGCAAGCATATCGCTCAGTTTGCGAACGCCACGGAAACCCGCATCCGCCTGACTGGCGATCTCATCCTGTTGCATCAGCGGCCACATAGCATCGCCATCAAGATCCGTGTAGTAGCCTCGTTGCCCTGCCCAGTCGTACGCATCATTGTGATGTCCCATATACACCGGGGCAAAACGCGTCCACCTCTCCCCTCCTCCTTCAACAGCCAAGATGATGCGCAGCTCTTCAGAGGCGCGAATGGACCAGTGATTCTGATCCGGGCCGGATCCAAGCTTTTCCAGGTTTAGGCCCGGGCGAGGCTTGGATCTGGCGCACAGCTTATGTATTGCCTGCAGGCAGCGATCGATATCTTCAAGCTGAAAATGTGCGCCAGGAGTCATGAGCCGTTTCATGAAGTCCCGCCCCGCCATGTATCCCTCTCCGTCCCCATTAGCCCAAAATATTCCCTTGGGCAAACGGTTGTTGACATGACGCGAGAGCAGGCGCGCGTCGAATGGATAGTCCTCGGGGCCTGCTATTTCGTCCGGATCCTGTCTTGCCTGTACCTCCTTCGAAGGCTCGGCTACCGTCGGCTGCCTACCTGTTACAACACCGTCAATCCACTCCCTGACAACGTTCCAAACGCTCGTCGCCACCTCCTTGGAAGCAGCAAGCGTGTTGTCGACACGCTCGGATGCCCGACTCCTCTTCCACATTGCAGAAGCCTCCGAACGGCTCTTCCTGACGGCCTCCGTCGCAATGGATATACTGTCCTTGTGTTCAGACAGGTCGGCCACGCGGTTGTAATAACGCTCTGAGGCCAGACGCTTCCATGCCGATGCTCGTGCCAGGACCACTCGCGTCGCCGCCTTGATCCGCGGTTCGGACTCACCATCGGATCCCCCTGATGCCTCCAAGGACAGCTCCCTGCTTCGCTCCGTCGGACCGGCTGGAGCATCCGTCCTGTCAGCCGGGGCTTCGTACACGACTACTGGCGCAGCAATTTCATGCGGCTCCGCATTGCGGACGGTAAGGGCTCCAGCTACGGAGTCCTTGTGGTGGGCGGATTCTGCAACATGCGTGATGGCTCCCGTGTCTTCGGGGATATCGCTTTCTCCCAAATTGTTCGTGCCTGGTTCTTCATCGTACTGCGCTTGACGCCTTTTTTCATCCATCGAATGAATAAGCGTCTGCACGTTGGCTGCATTGGAGAAGAAGGTGAGCACCTGACCACAAGTCGCATGGTCCGTAACCGTGGTCTTTTCTCCCTCGCCTGAAAGCACGGAACGAAATTCCTGCTGCTCGAGATAATACGCCACGAGGTCAACAGGCTGGCCAACTTCTGCCGCCAGATCAGCCAGGCGCATACCGCTGAATGCAGCTCCCCAATCACCTGCGCCAGCTTTTTCGATATACAGTCCGGTCTCTGCGCGCTTAGCACAGAACAGTGCGATGGCATTGAGGGTCTGCTCCGCTTCGCGTCGCGGCTGAAGTGACGAATCAGGGCCAGTGGGACGGTAGAATATCTGCCCCATCAGTATAGGAGCGGCATCCTCTTCTGCAGACGACGAACGCTGGCCATCGTTCGCTTCACTCTTCTCTGGATCCTGCAGGTACACGCGTGTCGCAGGAAACGCTGGCGCGGCCAGCGCTTCAGAGTCTCGACGCGGCACCAGATCGGAGTCCAACGCCGAATCCGGTCCGCATGGCTTCTCGCTGAATCCGGCTGATGGCGCGTCCGCTACCTGTGTTCCAAGCATATCTGCAGTCGCAGTGCCAAGCGTTGCAGCATCTGGGCAAACCGAAGATTCACCTGGGTCTGTTTCGCGGTTCAGACCGTTCCCGTCGCCGAAAACCGTTTCACCTGCCCCGTGCTCATCCGTGCGTGATTCGATGGGAGTCGATTGCACGTCTGTGGCAACACGCGCTTTCGTCCCAGGAGTGTCTTGCGCGGTGGATCCATATTTCTTCAGGAACTCCTCGAACTCCACCGCCGCAGCGACCATTATGTCTTCATACGATCCCGGGGCAAAAGACAGCGGGTCCAGATTACGTTTGCCCGTCTTACCACCTGGAATCCCGCCCCTGAGATCCCGGTTTTTCTTTAGACGACTGCCTTTGCCCATTCTAATGGCCCGTCAACGTGTGGCCGCCTTCATTGGTCTATTCCGGCCAGCATGCGGTATCGTAGCCCGCACTCTGGCTGATTCCTGGACGCCCTTGCGGACACCGTGTCGCGCGCACCTGGAGAAACCCCTCTCTGCGCCGACCGGCCGCCTCTCAATTCCGTGTGCGCTGGCACGCAGGTGCGCCCCTTAACTGTTGACGCCGCACAGATCAACGTGGCGCAGCTCCCGTTCCATGGTCAATAGTAAGAAGCTGGGCAAAGAGAGGTTCCTGCCGCCAACAAATTAAGCCAGCCTTCTCTTCTACCGGCATCACACCTCCAGCGTACGTTTCGTTTCAATAATTTCATAGACCTCGATCTGGTCTCCAACTTTCAAATCATTGTAGTTCTCGATACCGATTCCACATTCATAGCCACTGACCACTTCGCGCACATCCTCCTTAAACCGCCTCAGAGAAGACAGCTTGCCATTATATATCACTACGTTGTCTCGCAGGATATGCACGGTGTCATTACGCTTAATTTTGCCTTCGGTGACATAGGAGCCGGCAATCGTGCCAACTTTGGGCACCTTGAACAGCTCCCGAACCTCCACGACTCCATTGATTTTCTCCGTCTCTTCCGGTGTCAAGAGCCCTTCGAGCGCATCGCGCACGTCTTCGATCGCATTATAGATAATCGAGTACGTGCGAATATCAATCTCTTCACGCGCCGCAGCTGCACGTGCCCCCGCAGACGGACGCACCTGGAAGCCGATGATAACGGCATCTGACGCGGAGGCAAGCATGACATCGCTTTCGTTAATCGCTCCAACGCCACTGTGAATGATATTCACAGCCACTTCGCCCGTCGAAAGCTTAAGCAGCGAATCGCTGATGGCCTCCACCGATCCGCCCACATCACCCTTGATGATGAGATTAAGCTCATTGAAATCACCTAATGCCATGCGCCGACCAATGTCCTCGAGACGGACATGCTTGTATTGTCGCAGCTTCTGTTCACGATAGATCTGCTGGCGGCGCTGCGCAATTTCACGCACTTCTCCCTCGTCCGCCATGCCAACGAATTGGTCTCCCACGTTGGGTTGGCCCTGCAAACCCAGCACGAGGGCAGGTTCGGACGGCCCTGCCATTTCTATTCTCTGATCCCATTCATCGAACATGGCGCGTACACGTCCGCCATAGATGCCCGCGACGAAAGGATCTCCCACGCGTAGCGTCCCGTTTTGAACCAGAACCGTTGCGATATTACCACGGCCTCTGTCCAGACGACTCTCGATTACGATGCCCTGTGCCCGACGATCAGGGTTGCCTCGCAACTCCATTAGCTCCGCCTCGAGTAGCACCTTGTCGAGCAGGTCGTCGGTCCCCTGTCCGGACTTGGCGGACACTTGGGCGCATTGCACCTTCCCACCGTATTGCTCCACCAGCACGCCGTGATCGGAAAGCTGCTGCATTACCCGTGGCACGTTGGTGTCTGGCAGATCAATTTTGTTGATGGCGACGATTATTGGCACCTCCGCCGCCCGCGCATGGTTGATGGCCTCAATCGTCTGAGGCATGACGGCATCATCGGCGGCCACAACCAGAATTACGACATCGGTGACCTTGGCGCCACGGGCACGCATGGCGGTAAAGGCTTCATGGCCCGGAGTGTCGAGGAAAGTTACCTGCCGCTCTCCCGGAAGCTCGACCTGGTAGGCCCCGATATGCTGCGTGATACCGCCTGTCTCTCCCACCACGACGTTGGCCTTTCGGATATAATCGAGCAATGACGTCTTGCCATGGTCCACATGGCCCATCACTGTTACTACCGGAGCCCGTTGCACCAGATCTTCAGGATCGTCTTCGTCCAGGATGATATCCTCTGTGCCGAAATCGGTGATGAATTCCACCTCGAAGCCAAAATCATCTGCAACGAATGAAATCGTGTCCGCATCCAGGCGCTGGTTGATCGACACCATCATGCCCGCATTGAACAGCATGCCGATCACATCGGTGACGGAGACACTCATTAGGTCGGCAAGCTCCCCTGTTGAGACGAACTCGGTCACACGAATGACGTGCTCCTGCGATTCTCGTTTGAGTCGTTCACTCTGCCGTTCTTCCTCGCGCTGCAGACGGCGTGCCCGGCGGCGACGTTGCCGTATACGAGCAGCACCCTGATCTAACTCGCGAAGCGTTTCCTGCAGTGTTTGCTGCACGTCTTCTGTGCTGACCTCGGGCGAGCGGGCTTTGCCCCGCTTCTTGCCTGGCTTGGCCTTCGGCTCCGTCTTAGCCGCCTTAGTACTCGCAGTACTGACGGAGGCTTTGCGCTTGCGCTTCCGCTTGGGTCGCTTGCTCTCCGGTTTCTCCTCAGGAACGCTAGCCAGATCTATCGTGCCGACAATCGTGGTGCCCTGTAATTGATACCGGTCAGCCGTTATGATGCCGTCCTCGGTCTCTTCATCTTCGGTATCCTCACTGACGATCGCATCGGGGGCGGGCTCTACCGTGACCGGCACATCGTCAATCACTGGTGTCGCCTCGTCTCCGTCCTCCTGAACAGGGTCTTCTTCGGCATCCTCTGTTTCTGGCTCGGCCACAGCCACAACAGCCGGTTCGGGCTCTTCATCTTCCGTGGCCACCTCATCGAACTCCTCCACCAACTCGGGAGCGGTTACTGCTTCGTCGATGGCCGGCTCCACGAGAGTAATCTCGACCTCTTCCGGCGCCTGGTCCGCTACCGGACCGTCGCCGCTGGGTGCGGGAATCTTCTCGAGTTCGGTTGCGGCCTCTGGCTCCGGCGGCGTCTCCTCTACAGGAGGTTCGGGCTCTGGAATCTCGCTCGCAGCCAGGGCGGCCTGTATCTCTGCCGCACGCGTGGCGCGCAATTCCCGCACACGCTCACGCATCTGCAGATCACTGGAAAATGTCGCCAACAAATCGAGATAGACATCCTCATCCGCAATAGAAGCATTGATACCTTTTCCGGAAAGCGCATATTCCTTCCCCTGCTCCTTCAGAAAACCGACGATGTGGTCGGTCGAAAGATTGAGCTCCTTGACCAGCTTGTGAAGCCGGACCTTCTTGAATTTTCGTATGGTCTGCGTCGTCGCCATGTACGCCGGTTTCGAAGGTAACCCTTCAGTCGTGTTAACAGGATTTATTGCTCCATTTCTTCCACCTCATCCATTTCTTCCTCGTCATCGTCAAATTCCGTTTTAATGGCCTGGTAGACCTTTTTGGCCAGTTCCAACTCCAGGCCACTGCGCCGCACAAGCTCCTCTATCGACAACTCCAGAACGGCCTTGGCTGAATCGCATCCTATGTCGCGCAGTTTCTGCAGCGTTTCCTCTTCAAACTCGTCCGCAAATTCCCCGATTTCGATGTCTTCCTCATCGGGAGGAATTTCTCGGTAGATATCGATTTCGTAGCCGGCCAGCCGCGATGCCAACCGTATGTTGATGCCACCACGCCCGATGGCCTGGCTGACCTCATCCGCGCGCACCACAACCTTTGCTCTCGGCGGCTCAAGGTCGTCGTTCAGCACTACCGAAACCGGATTCGCTGGAGACAATGCGCGCTTGATCAGCGTGTGCGGATCATCCGACCAGTGCAGCACATCGATATTCTCGTTGCTGAGCTCCCTGACCACGGCGTGAATGCGATTCCCTTTAAGACCTACGCATGCCCCTACAGGGTCTATGCGCTCGTCATGGCTGATAACGGCGACTTTGGCGCGTTCACCCGGCTCACGCAGGATACGCCTGGTTTCGACGATGCCTTCGTCGATCTCGGGGACCTCGAGTTCAAACAGGCGCTCCATCAGGGCCGGGTCGGAACGGCTAATGATTACCTGCGGGTTGCTCCCCGCGTCTCTGCGCACCTCTTTCACGACAGCGCGCACCATATCTCCCTTGCGGTACCGATCCCGGTGGATTTGCTCTTCGCGAGGCAAAACAAGCTCCACCCGGTTGTGGATGACCAGGACTTCGCGGCGGCGGACCTGGTAAATCTCGCCGACAACGAGTTCGCCGATCAACTCCGAGTATTCGGCAAAGATGTTCTCCTTCTCTATATCCCGGATTCGCTGGCGAAACGTGTGGCGGGCCATAAGCACCGCGCGGCGGCCAAAGTCCGTGATGGAGATCTCCTCTGCGACCTCATCTTCCACCTCAAAATCCTCGTCGATCTTGAGCGCCTGCTCCAGTTCGATCTGAGTTACGGGATCCTCCAGATCATAGTTGTCCACCACTTCCCGCACATGGAGAATTTGTACGTCTCCGTGGTCGGGATTCAGAATGATTTCAAAGGACTCGTCGGAGCCATAACGTTTACGAATCATCGCCCGAATTACATCTTCGACGATGAGTTGTAATGCATCCCGGTTTATGTCCTTTTCGTGCGCGATCTCCGCGAACGAAGAAACGAGGTCCGTACTCTGCATAGCGTTTCTCTGATAGCAAGTCTGGACTGCCCATTCTTGGCAAGGGCAGCGCCGGAGGATCACCAGGGAAGTTGAACTTTAGCCCACAGAATCTGCGAATACGTGATGCGCACAGGCCTCTTCTTTTCCTGCGTTACCACTATCCCGTCTTCGTCGGCACCGGTGAGGACACCTGTGATTTCGGTATACCCGCTGTCATCCGTACGCCGGAAATGCACCCGCAGCGAGCGCCCTATGTTCGTCCGGTACTGGCGAGGCAACGTTAGCGGCCGATCCACGCCTGGCGAGGATACATTCAGACGATACGGGCCACGGATTACCTCATTCGCCTCCAGGAGGAACGCCACTTCCCGACTAATGTCTGCGAGACGATCTACGCCAATCGTGTTGTCGCTGTCCACAAACACGTCTACTGCTCGTGATCCTGCCGCACCACGTACGGTGCAGTCCACCAGATAGTCTGGTGAATCGGCAAGAACCTCCTCAACGAGCTGCCAGGCCCGTTCGCTGGGAAGCGTGTCGATTGTTGATGTAGTACCAGGCATCGGCAATGTCCTCCGGCAGTTGCCGGCTCTAAAAAACGCCCGGTCTGGACGGGCGCGGCGGGTGTTGCATTCTGCAGTACGTCCAACAAAAAAGGGCGGCTTTTCAGGCCCCCCTATCTCTTAGATCCGTACAAATATACGCCGTTAGGCGCAGTCTGCACAAAACACTAAGTGAATTCCCAACCGAGAAACGCCACCTGAGGCACTGGGTTCCCGCACTATAGTGCGTGATCCAAGAGGCAACCCCGTCTACTAGATTAGCGTCGGCCTCTGCTCGGTCTCGACGGGATCGGGATAGTCCACCATGTAATGCAATCCACGACTCTCTCTACGCATCTGAGCGCTACGAATAATGAGATAGGCTACGGCAATCATGTTGCGCACTTCGCAAATTCCCGCGGATACACAGGTTCGACCATAATAATCTTCTACTTCCTGGTAGAGCAGTTTCGTCCGCCGGAATGCACGCTCAAGACGCAATGTTGAGCGCACGATACCGACATAATCCCACATGATCCGACGCAGCTCGTGGCGATTGTGAGAGACGAGCACCCACTCCTGTGGACTTTCGGTGCCGCTGGCGTCCCAGTCGGGAACGTCTCTGTTCCAGGTTGCTGTCCTGGCCGAAGCCACAGCCGGAGCAACCGCGCGATGACTGTACACGAGGGCTTCCAGCAAGGAATTGCTGGCCAACCGGTTGGCGCCGTGCAACCCCGTGCACGCTACCTCACCGCTCGCGAACAGTCCACTAACACTCGTGCGTGCATACGCATCGGTCTGCACGCCTCCACACTGGTAGTGTGCGGCTGGAACAACAGGGATCGGCTCTCTGGTGATGTCAATGCCGTTCTTCTTGCACGTGGCAAGAATGGACGGAAAGAATTCCCTGATTTCTGCGGCCGGTATGTGAGAAACGTCCAATAATACATAGTCCTCCCCCCGCTGCTTGAGTTGATCGTCTATTGCGCGAGCCACGATATCCCGGGGCGCCAGTTCCGCCCTGCTGTCGTAGCCTGGCATGAATCGGCTGCCGCTCTGATTGAACAGTAGCGCGCCATGTCCACGGATTGCCTCCGTGATCAGAAACGAGGACCCCTGTTCGGAACGATGCGATTCCTTGCCCTCCGGCTTGTAAAGAGCCGTCGGATGGAATTGCACGAACTCCATGTTGGCAATACGCGCCTTGGCGCGGTATGCCATCGCTACACCGTCTCCGGTGGCAATCGAAGGGTTCGTCGTATGCTGGTAGACCCTGCTGGATCCTCCGGACGCGAGCATCGTGACTTTCGAAAGGAATGTATCCACGCTGTCAGCACGCTCGTCATAAACATAGGCCCCGTAACAGTGCACATCCAGCCTGCGCCGGTTGACGAATTGCCCCAGATGGTGCTCGGTGATGAGATCGACGGCGTAATGGAACTCGAAGACTTCGATATTCGGATGCAAGTGGATTGCCGCCAGAAGGGCCCGCTCGACTTCACGACCTGTGGTGTCCCTGGCATGGACGATTCGTGGCACGCTGTGCCCTCCCTCCTGCCCCAAGTGCAGCCGCCCGTTCTTACGGGAAAAAGAAGCCCCAAGCGCCATTAACGCCCGGATTTGTTCCGGCCCTTCGGTCACGACCGTCTTGACGACATCACGGTCGCACAGCCCGCTGCCGGCAATGATCGTGTCTTCTATGTGGCTGTCGAATGAGTCGTGCTGATCCAACACCCCTGCAATCCCACCCTGGGCATAATTGGTATTGGACTCCGCACGCTCCTTCTTGGTGATAATCGCCACGCTTCCGTGGTCCGCGACGCCGAGTGCGAACCACAGTCCAGCTACTCCACTGCCGATGATCAGAAAGTCGACGTCGTGCCGTCTAGCCATGGTGCAAAATAGTGTGCGTGAGATCCATGTCTGGCTACTTTACAAAGCCTCCTAGTCCTTGCTTAGCAGGTAAGCCTTGATGAACCCATCAAGATCTCCGTCTATGACCGCCTGGACATTGGTGACCTTCACGTCCGTGCGGTGGTCATTGACCATGGTGTACGGTTGGAAGACATAGGAGCGTATCTGGCTACCCCATTCTATTTTTTTCTTTTGCGCCTCGCGTTTGTTTTTCTCCGCCTCCTGAATTTCCCGCTCCAACTGATAGATCCGGCTCTTAAGCATGGTCATGGCCCGCTCGCGGTTCTGCAACTGGCTCCGCTCCTCCGTGCATTCGGCTACAACCTTCGCAGAATCCCCGGTAGAAAGCGCACCTGTCCAGATCAGCCGCACGCCCGTATCCAACTTGTTGACGTTCTGCCCACCCTTGCCCCCCGACCGAAACGTTTGCAACTCAACATCAGCACTGCGGACTTCGATATCGATCGTATCATCTACCTCCGGATAGGCGAATACGCTGGCGAAAGAAGTGTGCCGACGCCCGCTCGAATCGAACGGAGATATGCGCACCAACCTGTGCACGCCTGATTCTGGCCGGAGATACCCATACGCGAATGGGCCGCTCACCTCCAGGGATGCACTCTTTATACCGGCCACATCGCCGGGCTGCAGTCCGAGCAGCGCCACCTTAAATCCGCGCTGTTCGGCCCAGCGCGTATACATGCGGAGAAGCATTTCGGCCCAATCCTGACTTTCGGTGCCGCCCGCTCCCGGGTTGATCGTCAGGATGGCGTTCCGGTGGTCGTCTTCTCCGGAAAGCATACTGCGCAATTCGAGGCTTTCGAGTTCCTTGGCCAGCCTGTCTGCATCCGCTCCGATTTCGTCCGCCAGGTCTTCGCCCTCCTCCTCAGCCAGCAGCAGAAGCGTCTCTATGTCTTCCGCCTGACTCTTGACCCTGTCGAAAGCATCCACGTACTCCTTTTCGACCGCAATATCCTTTTCCGTCCGCTGCGCCTCACGCGGATTGCCCCAGTAATCAGGCTCCAGGCGCCGTTGGCTCAACTCTTCGATGCGTCGCCTGCGTCTGGAGACGTCAAAGGTACCCTCCGAGCGCTTCAACGCGCTCTAACAGACTCTGGACATGAGGCATGTCGTTAACCTGACCATTTATGAGGTATCACGAGGCGAAGCTGCGTACCCAACCCTCCGCCTGCGGTTCCGATCAGCACGCCAAACAGCACGGTGACAACCACTGTAAAGGGCGCTGGAAAACCGCCAAGAATGTCTGCGACCGTCTCGATCATGCGCAGCGTGGGCCTGGGCGCCGCAATGAAGCTGACCATGACGAGAATGCCCCAACTCAGGCCAACTCCCGCGCCTCCGATCCACCAGCCGCCGCGTCCCTTCCACAGACCACCGAATATCGCGGCCAAAACTGTCCATTGCCATCCCCAGAGCAGGTGCACGACAAGGGCTGCCAACGTTGTGGCAAGCATCGTTACGGCCGCTGGCGCACGGCAATTCCACCGAGAGAGACCGGAATCTGGGCTGTTCAGGGGACGCAGGAGTCTATGCGGCTGCATGGCTGCGACGCCGGGCGAAGCGCCCGATGCGGTCGACGGCGACACCGATTTTTTCGAGACTGGCAGCATAGGAGCACCGCACAAACCCGGCGCCACTCGGTCCGAAGGCGTCCCCAGGAACAACGGCTACCGACTCCTCTGCGAGGAGGTGTTGGGCAAAGTCCTCGGAGGACAGGCCCGTAGAACGAATGTCCGGGAAGCAGTAAAAAGCGCCTTCCGGTTCAAATGTCGGAAGCCCCGCCGCACGCATGCCCTCCACGATGGTCTGCCTGCGGAAATCATAGGCCTGACGCATCCGCTCCACCTCCTCAGCACCCGAATCCAGAGCCGTAATCGCTGCGTATTGCGCGATCGTGGGCGCACTCATAATGATGTACTGATGGAGCTTGTGCATGGCGCCGTACAACGGAGCCGGCGCGCAGGCATAACCAATGCGCCATCCTGTCATGGCATAGGCCTTAGAGAACCCACCCAGTAAAATGGTCCGCTCGAACAGGGCCTCTATCGCTGGCACACAAACATGGCCTTCCTCATGTGTGCGACCATAGATGAGTTGGTCGTAGATTTCGTCGGAGAGCACAAATAAATCGTGCTTCACGACCAATTCGGCGATTTCCTCCATTGTCTCCCTGCGCATTACCGCTCCTGTCGGATTACTTGGATAGGACAGGAATAGCATTTTGGTGCGTGGCGTAATGTAGCGCGCAATATCGGCGGCCGTAACCTCAAAATTCCGCTCGGCGGTAGTAGGAACGTAAACCACCTTTCCCCCGGCGAAAATCGCTGCCGGACCGTACGAAACGAAACAAGGCTCGGGAATTAAAACTTCATCACCCGGATCCAGCAGCGCAAGCATAGCCAGTTGAAGGGCTTCGCTAACGCCTACCGTAATCAGCACTTCGGCGGGATCATACTGGACGCCATACTTGCCGGCCAAATGTCCGCTGATGCGCTCCCGCAGTTCGACTAGTCCCGCGTTCGCAGTATACCCGGTCTTGCCAGCCCTCAGCGAGGCGATGCCTGCCTCCATAATGATCTGCGGGGTCACAAAGTCCGGCTCTCCAATTCCTAACGAAATGACATCCTCCATCGTGGCCGCGATTTCGAAGAACCTGCGGATACCACTTGGAGGCACGCCCTGCACACGGCGTGAGACACGATCCTGGAGCGTAGAAGATGTAGGCATAGCGGAGAAATGGGAAAGCTTCCGGGAATCGAACCTATTCGAACCGAATCCCTTGAGCGAGTGGTAGGGCCGTCCCGTAATTTACGGTATTGGTAACGCGTCGCATATAGTTTTTCCACGCGTCCGAGCCGCTTTCGCGCCCACCGCCAGTATCCTTCTCCCCACCGAAGGCACCACCAATTTCCGCCCCACTGGTGCCAATATTGACGTTGGCGATGCCACAATCGCTTCCTGATGGACCACAGAAGCGCTCTGCTTCCAGTACGTCATTGGTAAAGATGGCGCTTGAAAGACCCTGCGGCACATCGTTCTGCATATCGAGCGCCTCTTCGAAGGCGTCATATCCCGTAATGTACAGAATGGGGGCAAATGTCTCCGTTTGGACAACGCTTGCGTCATGTCGGATATCTACGAGCGCCGGCTGTACATAGACTCCGCCTGGAACTCCAATCCGTACGCGCTCCCCTCCTGTCACGACTCCACCTTCTGCTTTCGCCTGCGTAAGCGCCTTCTGCATTCCTTCAAAGGCTCCCTCGTCGATCAGGGGACCTACGAGAACGCCATCTCGACGTGGGTCTCCAATACAAATGGTGTCAAAGGCCTTCGTAAGCCGCTGTAGCAGCTCTTCCTTTACACTGTTGTGCACGATCAGGCGGCGCAGCGTCGTGCAGCGTTGGCCCGCTGTTCCTACGGCGGAAAAAGTGATCGCCTGTAAGGCCAGGTCCATATCTGCGCTCGGCGCAACAATGAGCGCATTGTTGCCGCCCAGCTCCAGCAGGCAGCGTCCGAGCCTCGCGGCCACGGTCTGCCCGACTTCCCGTCCCATCGGGACAGACCCTGTCGCGGAAACAAGCGCCAGTTCCGGAGACGCCGCAATGGCGCGCCCAACATCGCGACCACCGTTGAGGAGCACACTCAGGGCATCTGGCGCACGACTATCACCGCGAATCACTACTTGCAGGAGATGATGGCAGGCAAGGGCGCACAGTGGAGCTTTTTCTGATGGCTTCCAGACTACCGGATCTCCGCACACCAGCGCCAGCGCGGCATTCCAGGACCAAACAGCTACCGGGAAATTGAAAGCCGATATGACGCCAATCGGACCCAGTGGATGCCATTGCTCCGAGAGGCGATGCTCTGGCCGTTCGCTCTGTATGGACAGTCCGTATAGTTGCCGGCTCAGTCCTACGGCAAAGTCGCAGATGTCGATCATTTCCTGCACTTCGCCTTCTGCTTCGGCGCGGATTTTGCCGACTTCCAGTGTGACGAGCGCGCCGAGGGCTTCCTTGTGCTCGCGCAACTTTTCGCCATAGCGGCGCACGAGCTCGCCACGGGCCGGAGCCGGGACATTCCGCCAGGCACAAAATGCGTCAGATGCCGCAGCTATTCCATCGGCAACTTCATCTACTGAGGCAGAGCCTATTTCCTTTATCGGCTTGCCATCTATCGGGCTTGTCACAACCAATCGCGGGCCGCTCCCTTCTGCATACAGGCTCCCTATTGCAATGCCTGCAGGTCTGTGAGCAATCCCCAGAGCCTGAAGAATGCCTCCCGGCGAGGAAGATACTCGTTGCGACATGCCGATCGTGTTTTAATACAGCGACATCAGCGTCCAGCTGGCTGACAAGCAGCTAAGGTGATACAGCAAGAAATAGTGCTGCACGCTGGTTTTCCATCACAAAGACCATGGCCGGCCGCCGTTTACATGGCGTCGGCTTCTGTGCTCTCTTCCGGAGCGTCCCTGACCAATTCTGCACTCACTTCTGCGGCTTCCGTGCTGTCATAGGCGGCCTTCACCTCCTCTGGCGCCTCATCTACAGCTTCGTCCGTCACTTTCGCGGCTTCCGCGCTGTCATCGGCGGCCTTTACCTCCTCTGGCGCCTCGTCTACAATTTCGTCCGTCACTTTCGCGGCTTCCGTGCTGTCATCGGCGGCCTTTACCTCCTCTGGCGCCTCGTCTACAGCTTCGTCCGTCACTTTCGCGGCTTCCGTACTGTCATAGGCGGCCTTTACCTCCTCTGGCGCCTCGTCTACAGCTTCGTCCGTCACTTTCGCGACCTCCTCAGTAGATTCTGCGGGACTCCCGGCTACGTCGGCTTTCACTGCCGCAGCGTCCTCCACAGCCTCCATCTTCGCTTTCAGATTCTCAAGACCACTGAGTTCGCCAAGCGTAGTCGGCCCTGACGCCGCTTTTGCACGACGCGAGTACTCGCGGACCGACTTTTGTTCACGTTTGCGCGTCTCCTGCTTCTCGCGTTTCTCCGCTTCCTTCTCCCTTTGCTCCTTCTGCCTGTCTCTTGCAACCTCACTCATGACAACCTCCTTCCGGTTGCCATCAAAGCGAATCACGCGCAATTCCAGTTCCTCGCCTTCCTGGTAGTGGTTATGGACGTTCCGCGGGCCCTGCTTCAATTCGCCCACGGGCACAAACGCTTCGACTTCCAACGCAAGCTCTACGGCCAGGCCTTTAGAATCCACACGTACAATCTTGGCTTTGTGGTCAGACCCCTCCTCATAGACCACGGCAAGATCAGCCCATGGATTCGTCTCGATTTGTTTGTGCCCGAGAGATACGCGCTGGCGCTTCTCGTCCACGTCAAGAATGACCACATCCAGTTCCTGGCGCTTCCTTACCAGTTCGCCAGGATGCCGAATTTTCTTGGTCCACGACAGGTCGGAAATATGGACGAGTCCATCGATTCCCGGCTCAATCTCGACAAAGGCCCCGAAGGTCGTAATATTGCGGACCGTACCACGCAATACCGTTCCAGGAGGATATCGCTCGACCAAACCCTGCCACGGGTTCTTCTCGAATTGCTTCATCCCCAGAGAAATCTTCTTGCCTTCGTTGTCGATGTTGAGAATAACAACGTTGACCAACTGGCCCAGCGAAACCTTCTGCGAAGGATGACGGATATGGTCTGTCCAACTCATCTCTGAAATGTGGACGAGTCCCTCAATACCCTTCTCCAATTCGACGAAGGCACCGTAGTCCGTTATGGACACGACCTTCCCTTCGACAATATCGCCCTCTTTGAGCCGCTCCTGGATGTTCTCCCACGGATGAGGCTGGAGTTGTTTCAAACCAAGCGATATCCGCTGGCGGTCACGATCGTAATCCAACACCACGACCTTGAGATGCTGGTCGAGATCAATAACCTCCGACGGGTGCGACACGCGGCCCCAGGACAAATCTGTAATGTGCAGCAGACCATCGACGCCACCCAGGTCAATGAAGACACCAAAATCGGTGATATTCTTGACAATGCCCTCAAGAATTTGTCCGGCCTCCATCGTAGCCAAGATGCTCGCGCGCTGCACTTCAAGCTCTTTTTCTATCAGAGCCTTGTGAGATACGACGACATTCTCGTTAGTCGGATTGATCTTGACGATCTTGAATTCCATCCGCTTCTCGAGATAGGCATCGAAATCCCGAACCGGGCGCACATCGATCTGGGAGCCAGGAAGAAAAGCCTCGAGGCCGTCGAGCAACTCGACAATCATGCCGCCCTTGATGCGACGGATGACGGTGCCATCAAGGACCGTCTCGTTTTCGAATGCGGTTTCCACGCGCTCCCAGCGACGGAACTTGTCGGCCTTGGTTTTTGACAGTACCAATTGGCCGTGGTAATCCTCAATGCGCTCCAGGAATACTTCCACACGGCTACCCGGCTCAAGGTCTTCGCTGAACTCGTTCTTCGAAACAACGCCGTCGCTCTTGAAGCCAATGTCTATTACAACATCCTTGTCACTGACTGAAACTACGCGTCCCTCGACAATTTCCTGCTCCGACACGGCCTTGAGGGTGCCCTCAATCAGTTCGGCAAGCTGCTTGCTCTCAAGTTGCGCCTCCTCCTGGTGATCTCCAGATGCGAGAAGCTCCGCCAACGTGATTACTTTTTCGCCAGCAAGGTCTCCCGTGTATCCGTACTTCACTGGCTCTTCAGCCACCTCCGTGCTCGCACTGGCATCCTTTAGCCCGGATACATCTTCGGTCTCCTGCGCGGTCCCGTCTACGCCTGAACTATCCTCGTCGTCCGACTTTTCCGCCTCACTTGCGGTTGCAAATTCTGGATCTGCTTCGGCTCTACTATCATCCTCGGTCTCTTGCGCCTCTTCTGAAGGTGGACTATCTAAAGCAGGCTGCTCCGGCACGGCGACATCAGAAGGAGTCTCGGCCTTGTCCGCAGTCTCAGTCGCCTCAGCGGCAGGTTGCTCTGTCAAAGATTCTCCTGTTTCCGTCCCATTCTCCGCAAGCGCTGCTTCCGGTGAGTCCGGATTCTCGGCAATTGTTGTTACATCATCCTGGAGGGGGGCTTCAGTCTGGTTCTGCTGCGTCAGATCTGTTGACATGTAGGTTTAGAGGGTTGGGTCAGTTTCAGGTCTTTCATACCACAAGACCTGGGGTTTGGGTGAATAGGATTAGCGAAAGTGGCGCCGACTGGACATAGCGCCACAAAGGAATAACATAATTATACTACTGGTCGTGGGCCGCGTTCCCTACGCAGTCCACGATATACTGGACCTGCCGCCCTAGCGAGAGGTCTGTTGTATCGAGAATAATCGCATCTTCTGCGGAGCGCAGTGGGGAGAGCGTCCGTTCGATGTCTTGTCGGTCCCTTGCAAGGATTTCTTGCAGTACGGTTTCCAAGGGTATGTTGCGACCTCGTTTCAAGTATTCCGCATGCCTTCGACCAGCCCGTACTTCGGGATCCGCATGCATGTAAATCTTTACATCTGCATTTGGGAACACCACCGTCCCTATGTCTCGTCCTTCGAGCACAATGCCTGGGTCATCCCGGTAGAGTCGTCCAACATGGCGTTGCTTGGTTGCAAGCGCCCGGCGTACGCTGGCGATTCGGCTTACGTTGCTGGCCATCAGGGCGACTCCCGGCGTCCTTAGCACATCCGTTACGTCTTCTTTCGCCAACAGTAATCTGAAATCACCGTCCTCGCATCGCACTTCCAAATCCAGGGAAGGCATTACGATTGCCGCCTCTGCATCAGTAGGCTTGCTGTCCTGACGCAGAAACGCCAGCGCCACGGCGCGATACATCGCCCCGGTGCTCATGAAGTAATACCCAAGCCGGCCTGCAACCGCGCGCGCTGTCGTGCTCTTACCGGATCCGGATGGCCCGTCTATGGCTACAATCAAGGTTTGATGCGCTAATCTGAGGACGTAGTGCCCAATAAAATCTCTGCCTGCCGTGCAATGCGCTGGGCTTATGTGAGGCGCCGCACGTATCATACGGCGAGCATGACCGTCCGTACCGTGAAATATGGATGGTTTCCCAGGAAACCGCCAGAGCTATCAGGCGTGGCAAATTGGCCAGGACCATCGCGTATGGCTCCATCACCCCACACGCATGCCGTGTAGGATATACTAACGGGCTCGCTGCAAACGTATCTTGCTCTTGAGGGCAATTCAGCTTAGACAAACCATGATCCTGGCTTGACCTGAGAGGCCCTTACCCGATCAGCTCGCAAGTCCCACAAGAGACTGCTTGACCCAGCGTCCCTCAAGAAGTCGTTGGAACGCACTATGAGAAAGCTGCAACACGAAGAAATATCCCGACTCGCTCCCGGGGATATTACGAGAGCCCGACGCCATCCAATCATTGTTGTCTTGGACAACGTGCGATCGCTATACAATGTCGGATCCATTTTCCGGACCTCTGATGCGGCGCTGATTGAAAAGCTATTTCTGACCGGAATCACCGGCACGCCCGAGAATCGAGGTTTGCAAAAAACTGCACTTGGCGCCCAGGATACCGTACCCTGGGCCTATACAGCCGATCCGAAACCCCTGGTGTCTCAACTCAAGCGCCAGGGCCACACCATTGCCGTCCTGGAAATCACAGACAGGCCCACACCTACGACCGCCCTCCACCAAAGCGCCTTTCCACTGTGTCTGGTAGTAGGTAATGAACTGACCGGCGTCCGTGATGAAATCATCCAAGAAGCCAATGTTGCCCTCGAGATCCCCCAGTATGGCACCAAGCAATCCCTGAACGTTGCTGTGGCCTATGGCATTGCCGTATACGATCTTGTGCGCCGATTCCGGGCATTCCTGTGAAAACTGATTGCCCGAGAGTCAGGCTAATGTTCACGTATCAGGAATTAGTCTACCGGCTACCTTCTATACCTCCCATCTCCGGCTTGCGTCACTGATTCGAATAAGGCGGGAATGGTGCTGTTGCAACTGCAACCGATACGCTGAACGCAAGACGCGTAATCGCGCAGGTGTTTCAAGTCTGCCCAGTGACAGTCCCTCTCATGTCTTCTTCGCTTCCCGTGTAATTGGCGACACCGGCTGGGAATATTCAGGTGTTCACGCGGTATAATTGCGCTTCAAACAGCCTTCACAAGTTCAACGTATCGATACATGCACACACACGGCAAGTGCCCGGCATTGGGCGATCGACACAGACAGGCAGCCATCGGGAGCATGACAAATCACCATTGGTGGCCGCATCAACTGAACCTGAACGTGCTCCACCAGAATCCTCCCGCATCAAACCCCTACGGCTCGGGCTTCAATTATGCCAGGGAATTCCAAAAAGTGGACCTGGATGTCCTGAGGAAGGACATCTTTGAGGTCATGACCACGTCTCAGAATTGGTGGCCGGCCGACTACGGTCACTATGGCCCGCTCTTCATTCGTATGGCGTGGCATAGCGCAGGCACATATCGCGTCGGAGATGGACGCGGCGGCAGTTCCTCCGGTACCCTCCGCTTTGCGCCACTAAACAGCTGGCCAGATAATGCCAATCTCGACAAGGCTCGCCGCCTGTTGTGGCCGATCAAGCAAAAGTACGGACGAAAACTTTCCTGGGCAGACCTGATGATCTTCACAGGTAACTGCGCGCTGGAATCCATGGGATTCAAGACGTATGGCTTTGCTGGCGGTCGCGAAGATGCCTGGGCGGCGGAAGAGGACATCTATTGGGGGCCGGAAACGACATGGCTGGGCGACGAACGCTATTCCGGTGACCGGGATCTTGACCACCCCCTCGGTGCCGTGCAGATGGGGTTGATCTACGTGAATCCTGAGGGACCTAACGGTAAGCCGGATCCGGTTGCTGCCGCCCGTGATATCCGGGAAACGTTTGCTCGCATGGCCATGAATGATGAGGAAACCGTGGCGCTCATAGCAGGTGGACACACGTTCGGCAAGACGCACGGGGCCGCCGGTAGCGACACATACGTAGGTCCAGAGCCCGAAGGCGCCACAATTGAGGAGCAGGGGCTCGGCTGGAAGAACACTTTCGGCAGCGGCAAGGCCGGCGATACCATCACCAGCGGCCTGGAAGGGGCGTGGACGACCAGGCCTGCAACCTGGGATCACAACTTCTTCGATAACCTGTTCGGCTACGACTGGAAACCCGTAAAGAGCCCTGGTGGCGCCACGCAGTGGGCCCCTACCGACTCTGCTGCAAGCGATTCCGTGCCGGATGCGCACGATCCTGCGAGGCGACACGCCCCCATGATGTTGACTACCGATCTCTCGTTGAAGATGGATCCGGTGTATGCGACGATTTCGAAACGCTTCCATGAGAATCCGGATGAATTCGCCGATGCGTTCGCCAAGGCATGGTACAAGTTGACTCATCGCGATCTGGGCCCCCAGTCAAGGTTTCTGGGCTCGCTGGTTCCTGGAGAACCGCAGTTGTGGCAGGATCCGGTTCCTGCCGTGACGTATGAACTCATTGAGGTAGCCGACATTTGTGACCTTAAGGGCACAATTCTGGCCTCGGGATTGTCCGTTTCGCAGATGGTGGCCACTGCGTGGGCGTCGGCTGCAACATTTCGGGGTACAGACAAGCGGGGCGGAGCAAATGGAGCCCGCATACGGCTTGCGCCACAAAAAGACTGGGACGTGAACGATCCGGCCGAGTTGGCGAGCGTGCTGCCGACACTGGAGGACATCCGATCGACATTCAACCGTGCGCAATCGAATGGCAAGATGGTTTCGCTGGCCGACGTAATTGTGCTCGCCGGATGCGCAGCCGTGGAAGCTGCTGCGAAGCGTGCCGGACACGATGTAACGGTTCCGTTTTCACCGGGTCGCACCGATGCCCACGCAGAGCAAACCGATGTGGACTCCTTCGCGGTTCTTGAACCCCGGGCAGATGGATTCCGCAACTACACAGCCAATGGGCAAGTTAGACCGGCGGAAGAATTGCTGGTGGACAAGGCCCAGATGCTGACACTGTCTGCACCCGAAATGACCGTGCTTGTTGGCGGAATGCGTGCACTGAACGCAAACACGGGACGGTCCGAATTGGGCGTTTTTACCGATCGGCCTGGAGTGCTCACCAACGATTTCTTTGTAAATCTGCTTGATCTGGACACTGCATGGCACGCAGCTTCGGATGGGATCTACGAGGGACGCGACTACAAGACCGGTAGGCTCAAGTGGAAGGGAACAGCCGTGGACCTCATTTTCGGTTCGAATTCCCAGCTCAGAGCCTTGGCGGAAGTCTATGCATGTGACGATGCCGAGGCGACTTTTGTGAACGACTTTGTGGCTGCGTGGAGCAAGGTAATGAACCTAGATCGCTTTGATTTGCGGTGAAGCTGCGGTGTTGTGCGAAAGCAAGAGCTGACTTGAAGCCGCCAAGTGTTGTGATCACCAGTGGCACGAAACTGGCCTCACGCAGCAGAAACGGCTGTTCGGCGTCTCGTCAATCGGGGTTTCGGGCCCACAGTAAACGTCACGGGGCGCCACGCAAGTATCCAGGTATGCTATAGAACAGACGCGTGGGGCCTGCACCCGAATCCTTCACAACACTCATGTGAGTATTGCAACATGCCTCCCGGCGACTGCCGGGAAACCCGCCTGTTCCAATGCTCCGTGCAACACTGACCTGAAAAGTGTCTTCGCCAGAGTGGCTCAATCCGCTGCAGAGCATGTGGTTGGATGCACGTTGGCGGTGAATCGCCCGAATACGTAGGATAGCGCCGTTGTCGATCCTCGGAAGGTTGTGATTGCCTTGCAATTGGATCATTGTGCCTGACCGGCAATTACGGAACAGCTTTGCGAAGGCCCGGGAGGAGTACGAATCCAATCGGGTAATAAGCCATGGTCTGGGGGATATCCGCCATATAACCACACACCTCCGAAAGCAGCATGAGACGCACAGTTGCCCCCTTCCTGGCAACCAATCCTCCAATGTGAAGTATCGGTAGCTCGAAAAATCAGCATTATCTGGCAAGCACCGGTTATTGCACAACTGCCGACACGCCGCACATGCCACTTCCTGATCCACTGGCGCTCAAGGAGCACTTTCCTCCGGTTTCGACCAAGGCATGGCGTAATCGGATGCAGCGTGATTTGGGCAGTATGGATCCCGCCAGGTCCGTGGAGTGGATCACGCCGGATGGCTTTGCGATCGACGCCGTATGCCGGAGCGACGATACCGCAGCTATTGCGTCTGCGGCCGGCAGGTCTGGCCCATGGCATTTCCGGCAGGATATCAGTGCTGGTTGTGTTGTAACGGCCAACAAGGAGGCCCATGCAGCACTCGAGCAAGGAGCAACTGCCATCGGCTTTATCGCACCACAGAATAGACCAACGTTTACAAGAAGAGACTTCGCAGACCTGTTGGACGGCATCGCGCTCGACGTGACTCCGGTCTATTGGGAAGGCTTCGCCGAACCCAGCAGGGTCGTTGCCGGACTCATTGCGGTGGCACATGCTCACGCATTGCCGCGAGCCTCCCTCGAAGGCGCAATTGGCTGTGACCCTGCCGGCAGACTGGCGCGCACCGGTGCGCTGGATGCGAAAGTGGCATACGACGAATTGGGAGAACTTGTCGGCGCCGCCGAACATTCGCAATTGCAGACCGTGTGCACGGATGCCCGCTCCTACCATATGGCCGGGGCCACTTGCGCACAGGAACTGGGATGTCTGCTCGGCGCAGCAAGTGAAGCGTTTGTGCAGTTGATCGAACGGGGCTTTCCGGCGGAATTGGTGGTGCGCCATATGCTGTTCAGCATACCCGTAACGCCCAGCTACCTGATGGCCATATCCAAAGTGCGCGCACTTCACCATGTCGCCAGACAGCTCTTTGCAGCATTCGGGGTGACAGAAGGCCTGCCCGTGATTAATGCCGTTACCTCGTTCAGGAGCTACTCGCTGCTTGATCCTCCCAGCAACCTACTTCGGGCGACCATACAGGCGATGACAGCCATTATGGGTGGCTGCCGCACATTCACGGTGCAGCCCCATGACCGGTCATCGGATGCGCAGCGCCTGGCGCGCAATCTACAGCTGATCCTGCGGCACGAAGCGCACCTGGGCATCGTCGCGGATCCTGCGGCGGGATCGTATTACGTAGAAACACTCACCGACAAGGTCGCCAGAGCCGCGTGGGCGTTCTTTCAGGAGTTGGAGGAACGCGGCGGGCTGCTCGAAGCACTTAAGGTCGGCTTCGTACAGCGGGCGATCCGCAAGGCGCGCCAGGCGCGATTCGAAGAACTAGCCACCGGACGCCGCATTCTTGTCGGCGTAAATACACTGCCTACCACTCTCACAACCGAGGATTTGCGCATGGATGCATTGTGCGCGCAGACTGGCGGCCGTCCTGCTGCAACGTCGGGCGCAAGCCATGAAGTGGAGCCTCTACCGTGCGAACGGGACGCGGAACGGTTTGAAGCCTTGCGCCTGCGCACTGAAGCACTCCGCCAGACTGTGGGGCGCCGCCTGCGTGTACAGGTGCTGGACAGCATGTCGCAATCGGACGCAGAGCAGTTGTTCGGCTGGGCAGGATTCAAAATTGAAACGCGGGCGGATAGTGCATGCCCGGATGTGCTGGTCGCCAGCAGCACCTCTGCTGCTGACATGCCAGAAATGCCCGGAATGGACGAACTCGCCCCGCAACTGGTGCTTGTTGGCCCATCCGCCCTTAAGGAGCAGGCGCTCCGCGTTACACGCTTTTTTATACCCGATGACGGAGATATGCTTCTGGCCGTTTCCGTATTGCAGGATGCCCTGGCCGCACGGTTACAGCGTACACCCTAATTCTCACTGAGAATGCGACCGGATTTTGCCAACATACCGTATAGGCCCGCAAAGGGATGCAGCGACGTACCCGAGCCTGAATCCGCCGGGATGACGCCAGAGGGCATTCCCCTGCAGTCCGCATTTGCGCAAACAGACATCGTAAGTGCTGAACATGTAGACTATGCAGCCGGGTTTCCGCCATTCCTGCGCGGACCGTACAGCACGATGTATCTAGGGCGTCCGTGGACGATTCGCCAGTACGCGGGGTTTTCGACCGCTGAAGACTCGAACGCCTTTTATCGGCGTGCGCTGCGCGCAGGGCAAAAGGGGCTCTCTGTGGCATTCGACTTGCCCACACACCGGGGATACGACTCCAGTCATGAACGCGTAGTCGGAGACGTCGGCATGGCGGGGGTCGCAATTGACACGGTGGAAGACATGAAGGTTCTCTTCGATGGCATACCGTTGGAAGCCACGTCGGTATCGATGACCATGAATGGCGCCGTCCTTCCGGTGATGGCCTTCTTTATCGTGGCAGCCGAAGAACTGGGTGTGTCGCAGGAGGCGTTGCGCGGAACCATTCAGAACGACATCCTGAAGGAGTTCATGGTCCGCAACACGTATATCTATCCGCCTGCGGCGTCTATGCGGATCACAGGAGATATCATAGCCTATACGGCCCGGCACATGCCGCGCTTCAACTCGGTATCCGTCAGTGGCTACCACATGCATGAAGCGGGCGCCCCGGCAGATCTTGAACTTGCCTTTACGCTGGCCAACGGACTGGAATATATCCGCTCAGGATTATCCCGCGGCCTCGACATAGACGACTTTGCCCCGCGCGTATCATTTTTCTTCGGGATCGGCATGCACCATTTCATGGAGATTGCGAAGCTGCGGGCTGCGCGCGTACTGTGGGCCAGACTCATCAAGCCGTTCAAGCCGCGTAATCCCGCTTCGATGGCGCTGCGCATGCATTGCCAGACTTCCGGTTATAGTCTTGCGGAACAGGATCCCATGAACAATGTCGCGCGGACGACCGTCGAAGCACTCGCAGCAGTACTCGGACATACGCAATCTCTCCACACCAACGCCCTGGATGAAGCGTTGGCGCTGCCGACGGAGAATTCGGCACGCATTGCCCGCAATACACAGGTACTCCTGCAACAAGAAACAGACATTATTCACGCCATTGACCCCTGGGGAGGCTCGTACTATGTCGAATATCTGACCGATCAGCTCATACGCCGCACATGGACGCACATCCAGGAGATTGAAACCGGCGGCGGTATGATGAAGGCAATAGAATCAGGGCTGCCCAAGCTCCGTATCGAGGAGGCCGCTGCGCGGAAACAGGCGCGCATTGACTCCGGGGCCGATGTCGTTGTCGGGGTGAACAAGTATCGTCACCATTCGGAAGCTCCAATCGATCTGTTGGAAGTAGACAACAGCGCCGTTCTACGCAGCCAGAACGCACGACTGAAACGGGTTAAAGCGCAGCGCAGTGCGCGAGATGTGGCTCATTCACTGGAAGGATTGTCCCGGAGCGCACGAGATACCTCTGCCAACCTCCTAACGCATGCGGTAACTGCAGCGCGCGCACGTGCCACGCTCGGCGAAATCTCCCTGGCACTGGAACGTGTCTACACGCGCCATCGTGCCAATACGCGCACAATCACGGGCATCTACAGTTCTGAGGCACTCATGAAGGAGGACATCGCCCGAACGCGGGCGCTCTCGGACAGATTTGCAGAAATGGAAGGGCGGCGAGCCCGTCTGCTCGTGGCCAAGATCGGACAGGATGGTCACGACCGGGGAGCAAAAGTGATCGCAACGTCTTTTGCGGATTTTGGCTTCGACGTAGATATTGGCCCCCTCTTCCAGACGCCTGACGAAGCCGCCAGACAGGCCGTCGAGAACGACGTGCACGTGGTCGGCGTATCCAGCCTCGCCGGTGCACACAAAACGCTGGTCCCCAGAATGATTGACGTTCTGGCCTCTTTGGGACGGCCGGATATGTTGGTGGTTGTCGGAGGCGTCATACCGCCGCAGGATTACCAAATGCTCTTTGATGCCGGCGTAGCCGGAGTATTTGGACCCGGGACAGTAATCACCGACGCGGCGCAACATATCATCGGCCTCCTGATGAAGCGGCGTGCTGCAGCATCGTCGCCTCAATAACGTCGGAATTGAATGAGCCACGCTGTTCCCAGGACATACCACGTCGCAGGGTAAGCATGTGATGAACAAGAAAGATCATGCAGACGGCCCGGCCGTCCGTGTAGCGAAGGGCGCGGCGCGGCCTCCGTCCATGAATCCCGCCATGGCGGCGACTCCGGAGCCGAATCGATTATCGGCATCGGCGCTCGTGCGTGGCATCAAGGCGGCCGATACCGTCCTGCTCGGCAAGGCAATCACGCTTCTTGAGAGTACGCGGCAGGACGACCAGGCGGTCGGCCGTGCGGTACTGGAGCAGTGCCCGCCGCAAAACGGCAATGCGGTGCGCGTCGGTATTACCGGCTCACCCGGCGTAGGCAAGAGTACGTTCATCGAAGCCCTGGGAGTGCTTCTGCTGGACAGGGGGCATCGCATCGCCGTACTCACGGTCGACCCGAGCAGTGTCCGCACGCGCGGCAGTATTCTGGGTGACAAGACGCGGATGCCCCGCCTGGCGGCCAGTCCCAATGCCTTCGTGCGCCCCTCTCCCAGCAGTGGCGCGCTTGGAGGAGTAGCCCCATACACTCGCTCAGCGATCCGGCTCTGCGAGGCGGCAGGATTTGACATCGTCCTGGTCGAAACCGTGGGGATTGGCCAGTCGGAAATCGAAGCCCGCTCGATGGTGGATTTTTTCCTGTTACTCGTGCTCGCTCGGGGCGGCGATGAATTGCAAGGCATCAAGCGGGGCATTATGGAAATGGCGGACGCCGTGGTGGTAACCAAGGCGGACCAAGACAATATAGTAGCAGCGCGAAGCGCCAAACGGGAGTACCATCGCGCGCTGGCCCTGTCTGCTCACCGCGAATCTGGGTGGCGACCCCGCGTACACACGTGCTCCGCTATTACGGGAGAAGGAATCGACACGATATGGGATACTGTTGAGGCATACGTGGAGCATGCACGCGTGAACGGATACTTCGAAACACGCCGGAAAGAGGGGGCGCGTACGGAAATCGTGCGCAAGGTTGAACGCATCCTGCGCGCGCAACTCTTCGCCCAACCCGGAGTGGATGCCGTACTCGTTCGCCTGCAAGAGGCCGTTGCCGCCGGGACAATGACCGCGGCGGCGGCGGCACAGGAAGTGCTGGCCTCGGTGCAGGACGGGCCCGCCTCGTGACGAGATGGTCGTGGGATTCTTTGGCGGCGGGCTGCGTAGAAAGGCGCGTAATCGCGGCGCAGTCCCTTCAAGCAATTTCTCGCAATAGTTATACCGTGACCCTGGACCCGGCACCTGAAAACGACGTCCATGCCCCCACAGAGGGGCTTGATTTTATCCGAACAATCGTGGAAGACGATCTGCGCAGCGGTCGGTGCAAACGAGTGCTCGTACGATTTCCTCCTGAGCCAAACGGGTATCCGCATATCGGTCACGCCAAGAGTAGCACGCTGAATTTCGGGCTCGCTACGCAGTATGACGGTATCTGCAATCTCCGATTCGACGACACCAACCCGGAAACGGAGGATATCGAGTACGTTCGCGCTATCAAGCGAGACCTGCGGTGGATGGGGTTTGACTGGGGAGACCACGAATTCTACGCATCGGACTACTTCGAGCAACTCTACGCGTGGGCAGTCTGCCTGGTCGAGAAGGGCAAGGCCTATGTCGATGACCTGAGCGAAGAGGAAATCCGCTCCTATCGTGGTACGGTCACCGAACCCGGTCGCCCAAGTCCCTTTCGCCAGCGGACTGTCGATGAAAATCTGGACCTCCTCGAACGCATGCGACGGGGCGAGTTCGGCGACGGAGAACGCGTCCTGCGCGCCCGGATCAACATGGAGCACCCCAACATGAAGATGCGAGATCCCCTGATGTATCGCATCCGTCACGCCCGTCATTACAGGCGTGGAGACGAGTGGTGCATCTATCCGTTCTACGATTGGGCGCACGGCCAGAGTGATGCCATCGAAGGGATCACGCATTCCATCTGCACGCTTGAGTTCACGGTCAACCGCCCTCTTTATGATTGGTACCTGGACGCCCTCGAAATTTCTCCCCGCCCATACCAGTACGAATTCGCACGCCTGAATCTGGCTTACTCGGTGACCTCGAAACGCAAGCTGCTGCAATTGGTCAACGACGGTCACGTAACCGGGTGGGATGACCCTCGAATGCCAACGCTTGCCGGAATTCGCCGTCGCGGTGTCACTCCGATGGCGGTACGCAGGTTTTGTGAGGATGTCGGCACCACGAAGGTGGACAGTGTGAGCGACCCCGAGTTGCTGGACCATAATATTCGACGCGATCTGAACGACAAGGCGCCTCGCGTCATGTGCGTGCTGCGGCCGTTGAAAGTCACGATAACCAACTATCCGGCTGACCGCCAGGAAATGATCGATGCGCCGTACTGGCCACACGACATAGACCGGCAAGGATCTCGCAACGTGCCGTTCTCACGCTCGCTTCTGATCGAACGCGAGGACTTTCGGCTGGAACCTCCGAAGGGCTATCGGCGGCTTACGCCTGGCGGCGCCGTCCGGCTGCGCTATGCCTACATCATCCAGTGCGACCAGGTAGTCAGGGACGCAGACGGCGCGGTCACCGAACTCCTGTGCACCTACTACCCGGATAAGAGAAGCAATGCACAGAGTCCGAAGGTTAAGGGCACCATTCATTGGGTTGACGCCCAGCGTAGCCTGCCCGTGGAAGTCCACCTCTACGACAGACTCTTTAGTGCTCCTATACCAGGTGATGGAGATCGCGACTTCAAGGAGGATCTTAATACGCAAGCACTGGAAATCCTGCAAGACTCCCGCATTGAGCCAAGCATCGAAGGCGACGGGCCAGATACGCGATTCCAGTTCACGCGCCTCGGATATTTTTGGCAGGACCCCGAGGATTCGCGCCCTGACCGGTTGGTGTTTAACCGCATCGTATCCCTGCGGGACACGTGGGGCAAGATAGAAGCCCAAGCTGCACCCGAAACTGGAGCGCGTCCGCTTGCTTCCCCTACCGGTACCGTCCGGGAAAAGAGCAGACCGCCGGTAACCCGGAATTTGAGTGACGAGGTCCGCCAGTGGGTCGACCAGGCAATGAACACTGCGGGTCTCCCGGAAAAAGACGCCATACTGTTGGCTACGACTCCAGGCGCGAGCACGTACTACGAGGAAGCCGCCCGATCCGCCAAGCCGGGGACCGTTGCAACATGGTTGATCCACAGTCTCATGCCGGCATGCAAGGGCCAGAATCTATCGGCGATTACGGTTACGCCTATCCACTTCGCGACGCTCGTGCGTATGGTTGATAGTGGCGAACTGACCACGCACGTAGCACGCGAGGTGCTGTCTGAAATGCTCAACAGTGGCGGCGACCCGGAAGAGTTGGCGCACAAGAAGACGAGTGAGCTCGTGGAGGATCCCGCAATCCTCCTCCCTATTATTGACGGGCTGCTTGCCGAATTTCCCGACAAGGTCGCGACGTACCGCAGCGGTAAGATCGGGCTGTTGGGATTCTTCGTCGGACAGGTCATGAAGGCCACCGGAGGCAAGGCCAAGCCACATGTCGTAAAGGACCTGGTTCGGGACCGGCTATAGCCCCCAACCAGGGTCCTGCGCGCCAGAGGTTAGCGGCCAAGGACTTGCACGGCGCGCTGCAGGCGGCGCACACAGACATCGCGCCCAAGGACGGCGAGCATCCCGAAAAGGCTGGGTCCGAATGTTGAGCCGCTTGTGGCGAGACGGACGGGGTGAATGATCCGGCCAGCGCCTACCTCCTGTTCCCCGGCCAGGGTGCGTAGTGCACTCTCCAGGGCTTCCTCATCGAAGGGGTCGAGCAGTTCGAGACGGTCTGCATACGCGGTTAACAATCCTGCGGAATCGTCCTTCCAACGCTTGCGCACGCCTTTCTCATCGTACGCGGACGGATCGGCGAAGAAATATCCATACTCTGTCGCCACGCTTCCTGCAAGGACGATGCGCTCGCGCAAGAGGTCGAGAACGCGCATCAGGTACGCATCGCTCACCGTGATCCCATGCGCGTGGATACTGGAGCGGACGCGTGCCAGCAGGTCCTCCGCCGCAAGCCGGCGCAAATGTTGTTGATTGAACCACCGCAGCTTGTCGAGGCTGAATTGCGCGCCAGAGGCTCCAACCCGGTCCAATGTAAACGCGTCCACCAGATCAGCAAGCCCGAAAACTTCCTCCTCTGTCCCCGGATTCCATCCCAATAGCGCCAGGAAATTGATCACGGCCTCCGGCTCAAAGCCCAAATCCCGGTATGCGCGCACAAGTACCGGGATGCCCTGCTTTTCAGCATTACGCTTTGAAAGCTTGCCCCCTGTCGGACTCATGATTAGCGGCAGGTGCGCCATGTTCGGCGGCTCCCATCCAAAGGCCTCATAGAGAAGGATGTGCTTGGGTGTAGACGGCAACCATTCCTCGCCACGAATGACATGCGTGATATTCATCAGATGATCGTCGACCACATTGGCCAAATGGTATGTCGGCATCCCATCCGATTTCAGCAAGACCTGGTCATCCAACGTTGATGCTTCGACGGACACCTCTCCCCGAATAATATCATGGAAGCGCACCATCCTGTCCTCCGGCGTCTTGAGCCTGACTACATAAGGCTCCCCGCTCGTCAGGCGCCGCCCGAGTTCCTTTGACCCCAGCGTGAATTCATTGGTCATGTGTATGCGCCCGGCAGCATTGTAGGTGAACGTGCCGTCCTTCCGCATGGCGTCCAGCTCTTCCGGCGTGTCGAACGCATAATAGGCGTGCCCTCTGTGAAGCAGTCGCACCGTGTGGCGAAGGTATTGGTTGGTGCGCTCCGACTGCCGATAGGGTGCAAAGGGGCCGGCCTTCACGGGTGACTCATCCACAGAGAGTCCCGCCCACGCCAGCGAGGCGACGACATCCTCTTCCGCATCCGACAAGAACCGTGATCGGTCCGTGTCTTCGATGCGCAATACCAGTTGCCCGCCACGAGATCTGGCAAAGAGGTAGCAGTACAGGGCCGTCCGCAATCCTCCGATATGGAGGTATCCCGTGGGACTTGGGGCGAAGCGGACGCGGACGAGTCCATCGTGTGGCGCACGCATACGTCAATGGGAGAATAACTATTGTGCCAGCGGCGCATTATACGCAAGCCCACACCCACTTGCGCTTCCCGTTATACGATTTTCATCACAGGATGCCGCAATAGAGCTTCACTCATTCCCGCGGGCGACCTCAACTGTCAGGCCGGGATAGAACACATACATTACATGCTGACTGCCAGGCTCACCCGACAACTCGCGCAACTCCAAGCGCCCCTTCGACTGAATCCCTGCATTGTGCGGGAACAGCAGGCCAGCCCCGAACAGCATCACGGCGAACAGAAGGCCGGCGCGCAGCGAAATAGTGCCGCGAACCTGCCACAACGGTCTGCGATCTGCGTACCGGTCGCGCCGTCTCGACCGTTTTTTGGATTTGTCGAGCATTTTGAAAAAAGTGTTATCCAACGCCGATGGAACGGCAAGGCAGTCGCATCGGCTCATGCGACGGAAATCCATCATCGCACCCATGAAGCGTCTGCACGGCTCACACGACGCCAGATGGTGAAAGAGCTTCGATTGCGCTTCCACAGGCAACTCGCCATCAATGTACAGATTCAGCGCCTCTTCACCAGCTGCGCCGCAGTTGCTCGTTTCTAGAGCCTCTCTGTCTGTTGGGATTTGCATAACCTGTGGTGGTAAGCGTCACGATGCCGCACGTTCGCGTTCGAGCTGCAGCATCGGCTCCATATGCAAAGCCAACCTGCGTCGCGCCTTGAATAAGCGCGACTTGACCGCGCTGAGCGTGCTCCGTGTAATGGCGGCGATCTCGGCGTACGTCAGATTCTGGTACTCTCTGAGGACGATGACTTCGCGATAGGCCGGCTTTAGGCAACCGAGGAAATAGTTGACCAGTTCGGCCTGTTCGCTTTTTTCAAGAGCAGCACCCGGAGGCTGATACATGACC
This sequence comes from Rhodothermales bacterium, assembly GCA_963665975.1. Lineage (GTDB taxonomy): Bacteria > Bacteroidota > Rhodothermia > Rhodothermales > Bin80. Next base: position 3,882,102 of record OY762508.1, on the reverse strand, counting down.
TGCTTAAGGCGGCTGGCGAGAGCAGCGTCGAGGTGCACCTGTTTCTTTGCACGACGGAAATGATTCAGGCACTGATTGCGCGCAATCGTGAACGTCCACGCCCGAAACGAACTCGTCTTCATCAGTCTGTCCCGCGTTTCGTAGATGCGCAAGAACGTCTCCTGCATCACGTCACTGGCAAGCTCGTTGTCGAGCAACATTTTGGCGCAATATCGATACACCGGATCCTTGTACCGGTTGTATAGAGAGACAAAGGCAAAGTCGTCTCCTTCCTGAAATGCCTCAATCAGTGTCTTGTCGTCTGAGTACATGTCGTTCAGAATTTTGTACGCGCCCATAAAAGACACGACAGATGCCGCAAAGTTGCCGCAGTCACCTGCGCCAGGTTCCCGCCCTACAGGAACTGAAAGGCCGTCAACGCGTGCATGGGCCGGGATTTCTCTTTTGTGACCCTTCTTGTAATTCTGGTTCAACATTATTGGTGACATGGAAGTGCGACGCAGGTCCCACTGGCCTATTATCTTCCTCTGGGCAGTGGCAAGCGCTGGTTGTGGTGGTGGCTTGACGCTGGCAGAAAAGATCGCCCGTGACGACCCTTCTAGCCTGGCGATAATCAATGATCGGGCGTTTACTCTTCAGGACTTTGAACGGGCATATACTCGCTCCTACATTGATCTGGATACGACACAGACCGATTCCATCGCGGCTTACAGAGACTTTCTGGAGCGGTATGTCAATTTTCGGCTGAAAGTGTTGGGCGCAATAGACGCCGGATACGCAGAGGATCCGGAACTTGCGACGGAGGTGGCCGGCTACCGGGCTGCGCTTGCCCGGCCGAAGCTGGTCAACAAGGAAATACTCCTTCCCCTGCTGACCGATTTTCACACCAAAATGCAGGAGATGGTCGAGGCCAGCCATCTGATGATCCGCATGGATGAAGACGCGGCGCCGGACGATACGATGCGTGCGTACTCCCGGGTGGCAAGCCTGCGGGACACCCTCATGAAGGGCGTCGATTTCGGGGACCTAGCCCACAATCAGTCACAGGATCCGTCGGCCAGGAATCCAACCATGCGTCAGGGATATCGCGGCTATCTGGGCTTTTTCGGCCCCGGCCAGATGATCAAATCCTTTGAGGACCAGGCCTACAGGACACCTGTCGGGGAAGTATCACCCGTCTTTCGGACCAGGTACGGATATCACCTTTTGTACGTCCACAGCCGCCAATCGACCATTCCGGACATCCGCGTTGCCCATATCCTGGTACGACCCGAGAGTGCCATGCCGGAAGACGTCGCGGCTGCGCAAGCAAAGATACAGGGATTCAAAGAGCGCCTGGACACGGGGACAGACTTTCGCAGCCTTGCGCGTGAGGGTTCGGAGGATCGCAACAGTGGACCGAGTGGCGGAGACCTCGGTAGGCTTCGCTACGGTGATATGCGGGTCGACCCGGCCATTGTGGAAGCCGCCTTTGCTCTCGAGGAAGTAGGCGACATTTCCGGGATCGTGGAGTCCTCTGCGGGCCTGCATATCCTCATGCTTGTGGCCAGAGATGAGATTGGATCATTCGAAGAAGAGTACGACTCCATTGAGCGCATCGTCTCACGGTTGCCGCGCATGCGGGACGCCGAAGCACGCCTCGCGGCGGACGCACGGGCGCGCTTCACGACCACATTGGACACTACGCGCCTGTCTTCCTTCGTCGCCGGGCTCGCACCGGACTCGGTAGCCCAACATCTTGTGACGATAACGCGGACGGACTCGGTGGCATCTTTGCCCGTGGCGACACTCGCAGACTCCGTCATTACACTTGGTGAGCTTGCCACATTTGCAGGCACCAATAAGACGGAGATCATTCGGAACATGCCGACCGCTTCAGAGCAGGCCGTCGAAGTCGCGGATGTATATCTCAACTATGCAGCCGTGACACTGCGAGCCCTGGAAATGGAGAAATCGGACGAGGACTTCGCCAGAACCATGACGGAGTTTCGTGAGGGCCTGCTTCTGTTCGCCTTGATGGAGGATTCTGTCTGGGCGGTGGCCGCGCAGGATTCCGCACTCCATCAGACCCACTACAGTCAGCACGCGGACAGGTACCATTACCCGGACAGGAAACGCATTATCGAATTCTACAGCAACAGCGACTCGCTATTGCAAGATGTCGTAGCTCGCATTGACAGCGGGATGAGTTGGGAGGAGTACGACGGATACTGGACAGAAGACTCCACCATGGTGGTCCGGATAGACACCGCCTTTGTAGAAGGAGTCACAAACTCCGTGTACGACAGGGCGCTTGGTCTTGCCGAAGGCGAGCACACCGCGAGCATTCTCTATCGCAGGGGGCACCTCGTATTGCTGTACGACGGTGTGGAGCCGGCACGACCGAAGTCCATCGACGAAGCGCGGGCGGAAATCATTAACGAGCTTCAGGTGCTCCTGGAAGACCGACTCCTGCGTCGCCTTCGCACCAAATTCCGCGTTGTGGTCTATCCAGAGCGCCTGCAGGGCGTTTTCGCACCCTGATTGACCACGCAGGCGGCTGCGCTTGCGCACCGTTCCGGACCGACAGGTCGATGCTACGATTCCGTTCGAGCGTACTTGCGTGCTGCCTCGTGCTACTGCCTGCCTGCCGCATGCAGCCGGAGCCGGTGGCCTTCGTGGCGCGCGCCGGCGATGCCTACCTCATGGAGGAGGACCTGGAAGCCGCGCTGGCGAGCCTCCCGGTTCTACTGGATTCCGTAGAAGTGCGCAAGCAGGTCATTGACCAGTGGGTCTCCCGGGAATTGCTGTACCAAGAGGCCCTGAGGCGTGACCTCCGTTCCCAGGAAGTCGTAAAAGATCGACTGCTGGAAGGTGAGCGCGCAGTACTCATAGACGCGCTGATCTCCCTGCTATACGAAGAGTCTACAGAGATCCCTCGCATGGACGAGGTCCAGGCCTATTTTGACCTGCACAAGGAGCACATGCGACTTCGTGAACCATTTGTCCGGGTACGGTACCTCTACAGTGCCACTCCCGATTCTGCGCAACGGGCGCATACGTGGTTGCGCCAGACTCCGCAGGCACAGGCAGACTCGGTATTCCTGCTTCTTGCGAATCGTTTTTCAGAGGACGCCGCTGTATCGAATTCGCTCTCCCGGAATTACGTCCCGGAAAGCCACCTGTTCGCGGGGCAGCCCGAGCTGCGCGAACAACTGTTGCGCCTGCGACCCGGACAAATTGCCCCGTTGGTCGCTACAGATTCGCATATACACCTCCTGCAACTGGCGGACCGGGTGCCCGCCGGCGAGCTGCCAGAATTGCCGTGGGTCGAAGAACAGGTCCGTCGGCAGTTGACCATGGACACGCGGAAACAGGTGTATGAGCGTCAGGTTCAACGATTGAGAATGGAAGCCCTGTCCCGTGAAGTTCTGGTTATCAAGTAGTCCATGTGATTGCCATCATACAACAAGTGCAGGTAATGCTACGTTTGTGTATTGAAGTTCGCCAAAATCGGCCCAACTATCGTATGCAAATATTGAATCTCGCCTGGACGAACGGCATGCTTACCGCGCTGGTGGCGGGACTCTTGTGGTTGGCGCCCGTGACGCACGCGCAAGACCGCGTCATTGATGAGATCGTGGCCATCGTTGCCGACGACATAATTCTCAAGTCAGAAATCGACGCTGTACTGGCCAATGCGATCCAGCAACAACGCCTTGAGTACTCGGACTTGCTGTGGAGTCAGGCACTGGAGCAGCTCATCGACCAAAAAGTAATGGCCGAGGCGGCCAAGCGTGATACAAACTTGACCGTTACCGAGGATCAAATAGACCAGTCCCTGGACGAGCGCATTGACATGCTGTCGCGGCAGATTGGCAGTCAAGCGTTGATGGAGGAAACGTTCGGCAAGACCGTTGAGCAAATACGGGCGGATCTTCGAGAGGATTTTCGTGATCGTTTGCTCGCAGAGCAGTTGCAGGGCCAGAAAATGCGGGCGATCAAGGTGACGCCCTCAGAGGTCAGAGACTGGTTTGCCCAGTTCCCGACCGACTCGTTGCCCACGCTGCCGGATATTATCCGAGTTGCCCACATCGTGCGGCACCCGGAGGTATCTCCCGAAGCGGAGGCTGACGCGTTTGAGATCATATCAACTATCAGGGATTCCATCATCACTGGAACGTCATCGCTGGAAGATATGGCCCGTCGCTATTCTGACGACCCGGGCTCGGCAGAATCCGGCGGCCGGTATAGGGAGATGGCTCTCGGAGGTCTGGTGCCAGAGTTCGCGGCTGTGGCGTCACGCATCGCGGAGGATAGCCTGTCGGCGCCATTCCGATCTCCGTTTGGCTATCATGTCCTCCGCGTTAACGAGCGGATAGGCGAATCCATTGACTTTAGCCATGTGCTGATTAGCATAGACCAGAGCGACACGGATCCAACGGACGCCATCGCATACCTGACCGTTCTCAGAGATTCGATAATGACGGAAAAGATTTCCTTCGAAATCCTGGCCAGAAGGCACTCAGAAGAGGCGACAAGTGCAGAGATTGGTGGTCGTCTTGTCGATCCGGCTACGGGAGAACGAGACCTGTTCCTGGAGGCGCTGGGCCCGGACTGGCGCGCGGTGATTGATACGATGGAGGTGGGAGAGCTCAGCAATCCCGCTCCCGTGACACTGCTTGACGGCACCCAGAGCTACCATATAGTCCTGATGCAGCGCCGCGTTCCTGCCCACCGCGTGGATATTGAAACGGACTACGCTCGTATTGAGCAGTTGGCGCTGGAAGAAAAACGAAATCTGGAAATGCGTGAATGGCTGGACTCACTACGCGAGAACGTCTATGTGGAAACGCGCGGCCAGGGTCGCACGCTTCTGGAGAAGGCTCGCGCTGATGGCTCGCTGTCCGGACCACTCAACTAGACCATGGCACCCACAGGGCCTGGATCAACCATACTTCCCTAAGGCCACGGACTCATCGCAACTGAAACCGGTATGCAGACCGAACGAAATGCCGCGGATCCGGCCACTCTAGGGGCATTGATAGAATCCAACCAGCGGCTTCGCGCGGAAATCGCCAAAGTCATTGTCGGCCAGGATGATGTGATTCGCCATGTCATCGTGTGCCTGTTGGCGCGTGGTCATGTGCTTTTGGTTGGAGTCCCAGGTCTGGCCAAGACCCTCCTCATCCGCACGTTGTCCGAAGCGCTTGATTTGACCTTCAACCGAATACAATTCACTCCGGACCTCATGCCGAGTGACATAACCGGCACCGAGATCATCGAAGAAGATCATTCGACGGGGAACCGGTCCTTCAAGTTTGTCCGCGGGCCAATCTTCGCCAATGTCGTGCTTGCCGACGAAATCAATCGCACGCCACCCAAGACGCAGGCCGCGCTCCTGGAAGCCATGCAAGAACACCACGTGACGGCCGCGGGGCACACGTTGACACTGGAAGAGCCCTTCTTTGTGCTGGCGACACAAAATCCTATCGAGCAAGAGGGCACCTATCCCCTCCCCGAGGCGCAACTGGATCGCTTCATGCTGAACCTATGGCTGGATTATCCATCGTTCGCAGAGGAAGTGGAGGTTGTGCGGTCCACGACCAGCGCACACACCGCGCAGGTGCATCCCATCATGCGACAGGAAGAACTGCTCACCTACCAGGCATTTGTACGTCACATTCCGGTTGCCGACAACGTATTGGAGTATGCAGTGTCGCTGGTTGCAAAAACGCGCCCAGGACGCGACACTGCTCCCGATTTTGTCGACAACTATATCAGCTACGGGGCAGGCCCACGCGCCTCACAATACTTGATCCTTGGCGCCAAGGCCCTCGCCGCCCTGGACGGACGGCTCACGCCGCTCTTTGAAGACGTCCACGCGATGGCGACACCGGTCCTGCGCCACCGGATCATTCCGAACTTCAATGCAGAAGCGGACGGTGTCAGCGCCGTGGACCTGATTACACGGCTCATGGAGCAGGCGCACGCGTAGTCCGTTCGGCGCTTGCTGATGATGCTTGTTCGGCCCCGCAACGCCAGCGCACGGTGGTTATATGAAGCGTTACGCCTGGATTGTCTCTCTGTTTGTATTGCTACCAGCAGCCGAGCTGGCGCTGCTGCTCTATGTGGGCCAATTCCTGGGGATATGGCCTACCCTGGGTTTAATTCTGGTTACAGGAATTATCGGCAGCAAATTGGCCCTGAGCCAGGGATTGGCGGTCTGGGTCAGGCTTGGAGAAGAGATGGCCCGCGGCCGATTGCCGGGACAAGTGCTGCTGGATGGAGTCATTATACTAATATCTGGTGCGCTGCTGGTCACGCCGGGCATAATTACGGATGTAGCGGGTTTTGCAGGCCTTCTGCCATTTACGCGCGCCCCTATGCGCAATCTGGTAATCCAGTTGTACAAGAATCGTATCGTGCATGCGATGCCACAGGATCCCGCATCATGGCAAGGAACGCCTCGCGAGCATCCCCGGTATGCTCGTGATCTGGAGGATCAGCCACGCGACCGCCCTACGAAGTAGGTAATATTTGCACTCCCCAGGCCTCAGAGAAATTATATATGATTTCCTTCTCATGGGCGGTAATAGCTCCATCCGCTTCGGCGATATGGAGCATATCGTCCAGAAGGAGCAGCCTGTGCATGGCGGGCATCTTGTCGCGCATGGATGCCACGGCGCCGTGCAGCAAGTTTAGGTTTGGACCCTGCTGGTAAAACGTCATCGCCGTACCCAGCACGGAACGGATTGCGTTGTGCGACATGTCTGGCTGCCAGTCTGCAAGGCGCTCTTGCATCAACTCTAATTCCGGAGATGTAAGGTCCCCGTCTCCTGCATGAGCCAATACCACGTACAACAGTCCTATATCATGCAGCAGATTCCAATCAGGAGCCAACGCCACGGTCGATGTAGACTCCATCAGTAGCTGCTTGGCAGTGGCCCGGATTTCCCAGGAAGTGGCAAGTTTGTGAATCAAGTACGCCTCGGAGCTCACCAGCACGTCATCGACCTCCACAATCCGCAGGATATCCTCCAGGGCGCGCAGACGCTCGTCGGGCGATAGCATCTCCCCCAGCGAGCTTACTGCTGCCTCCAAAATGGACTCGGACTCATCGCCGATGTACGCATCGACTGCCTCCATCACAACGTCCTGCGCCATGTCGGGAGGAAAATCTGCCCGCCAATCCTGGAGGACGTCGGTAACGATCGCCAGCGCGTTGTCGTCAAGCTCCTCGACAGCGCCAAACGCGACAGCGATGTACACGAGCGCCAGGTCGTGCTCACGTGTCCAATAACCAGAGTTACCCCGCATGGCGTGTGTCAGTAATATTGGAATGCCTACACATCCAGTTCCTCAACCATGGCTGCGTTCTCCATGATGAAACGGTAGCGCGCCGAAGCATCCTTGCCCATGAGGGCAGAAATCGTGCTGTCGGTCAGCTTGCGTTCAACCTCGGGGATCGTGACCCTCAGCAATCGCCGATATCGGGGATCCAGCGTGGTCTTCTTGAGTGTCCCCGGCATCATTTCGCCCAGTCCTTTGAACCGTTGCAGGTCGATTTTGATATTCGGGTGCTTCCGCTTCAGCCGCCGTTCGATCCGGAGTCTGTCTGCATCATCGAGCGCCCAGTAGGTTTCCTTGCCGGCATCCATACGGTATAGGGGCGGTTCTGCAACAAACACATGGCCTTGATTAATTAGATCACGCATGTACCGATAAAAGAAGGTAAGAAGCAGCGTCGCAATGTGATGCCCATCCGAGTCTGCGTCCATGAGGAGTATAACTTTATGGTAGCGCAGCTTGCTCAGGTCCAGATTCGCTCCCAGACCACATCCTAAGGCCTGCGTCACATTGGAGAGCTCCTTGTTGGCCATCACGCGGCTCATGGTGGCCTGTTCGCTATTAAGAACCTTGCCACGCAGCGGCAAGACCGCCTGATACTTCCGGTCGCGCCCTTGCTTTGCCGATCCGCCTGCCGAGTCGCCCTCTACAATAAACAGTTCTCCCTCGGCCGGATCCGTGGAGGAGCAATCCGCCAGTTTTCCGGGAAGGTTCAGGCGATGGCTTACGCTAGCCTTGCGGCGCACTGACCGGGCCGCCGCCCGGCTGGCCTGCCGCGCCTTTGCAGACTGAATCACACGCGCCGCAATGGCATCGCTCGCAGTAGGGTAATTGTTTAGGAACTGCTCCAGTGCCAAACGTACTGCGCCAGAGACCAGATTCCTGGCAGACGGGTTATTGAGCTTTTCCTTCGTCTGCCCCTGGAACTGCGGGTCGACCATGAACATGTTGACAATAGCGACGATTCCCTCGCGAATATCGTCAGCGGATACATTAAGGCTCTTTGGAGCCAGATTATGGGTGTCAAGATAGGCCCGCACCGCTGATCGGACCGCATTCTTGAATCCTTGTTCGTGTGTACCCCCGCCAGGTGTCGGGATTCCATTGACAAAAGATTGTACCGTTTCCCTGGGCGCCTCCGTCCACTGCAGCGCCACCTCTATGCGCACGCCGTCCTGAAGCTCGCTCTGCAGAACGGTGAAGACTTCCTGATGAATGGCGGACGCGCCACCCCGCGTGACGATTTCTTCCAGGTATTCAACGATACCCCCCTCGTGATAAAAGGTGAAGGACTCGCCGCTGACTTCGTTCTTGAAGCCGATCCTCAGATTGCGGTTGAGGTATGTCTTAACGTCGAGCTGCTCCCTAATCCATGCGGCATCAAAAGCAACCGTCTCGAAAATCTTTGGATCGGGACGAAAAAATATTGCCGTCCCCGTACCGCGCGTGGCATCCTTGATGATGCGCAGCTTGGTCGTGGGCTTGCCACGCGCATACTGCTGCTGATAGGTGCGGCCATCACGCTTCACCGTGGCGATAAGCTCGCAACTAAGCGCATTAACAACGGATGCGCCGACGCCGTGCAGACCACCGGAGGTGATATATTGGGAATTATCAAACTTGCCTCCTGCGTGCAGCGTGGTAAAGACGACCTGCAGCGCCGGGACTTTTTTCTTGGGATGCGGATCTACTGGAATGCCGCGTCCGTTGTCACTAACGGTAATACTCTTGCCATCCGCGTGCAGGACAACCTCGATCGTGGACGCATAGCCGTTGGTGGCCTCATCAATTCCATTGTCGACGATTTCCCATAGCAAGTGATGCAGCCCGGGCTTTCCGGTGCCACCGATATACATTCCCGGTCGCTTGCGGACAGGCTCCAGACCTTCCAGGACCTGGATGGCGTCACCGGTATAGGTCGCTGCTTCGGCCATTCTCATGTTGCTCCGTATTCGGAACGTACCCTAGTTCTCCTTGAGACGAAGTTCAACAGGGCTGTACAGGACCCGGGCAATATGGCCCTGTTTAATTATCTGGTGTCCTTTGCTGGCACGCCTTCTAACGGCGTACTTGGTGGTGCGCACGGTTTCACGCCGGCCACGACTGGTTTCAATGACCAGCCCAACGCGTGCGTTCGAAGTCAGAATCGCGCCCATGAGGTAATCGTCCTTGTCCAGTCCCATGGCAATGACGCCTGTCGTGCCTGCTTTGCGAACGGGAATTTGTTGAATCGGGAAAATCAGCACGTTACCCGACCGGGACGCCAGACAAGCATTTTCCTCACCTCCTGCAACATAGGCCACCAGGATCTCGTCCCCATCCCGCGGGCGCATGTATCGGCGTCCCACCTTGGTGGACGGTTCTACGTAGGGATCGAGCAACAGGCGTGAGGTCATACCGTGCTTCGTAAACGCCACGAGATATCCATACGGCGCGTGTCGGTGTTTAGTGCCGTTTACGGGAAAAAGCTCTGGTTCCACATGGGACACCATTTTTGGCAGAATGCGCCGATCGACCGAAGTTACTCCGACCAGGCGCTCATTGTCGGCGAATTTGAAAAGCTTTTGCAACGGGACGCCGTGGCCCCGCGTGCTTGGCACTTCGTCTACGCGAATGGTGTAGGCCTGTCCGAAACTGGTTAGAAACGCCACCGTATTCCGCGTTCTTCCAGGCAGGATCCATCCCACTTCATCACCGTCACGAATGCGTATACTTTCCGCGTCCGTGTAGGATCGTTGCCGTTTCACCCAACCATCTCGTGTAACGATCAGGTACGCATCTTCGTCGACGATAAAGTCCTCTTCCGAGAATTCATAGGCTGTATCATCCGGTCCGCCAATGATGCTGCGGCGGGGGGTCGCAAACTCCTTCTTTAGGGCCGCCAGCTCCTCTCGAACCATCGTCCAACGCGCCCTCTGATCCCCTAACAGGACACGGATCTCTTCGGCGCGCTGCCTCTTGGCTTCCAGCTCTACGTGGATCGCCTCGATTTCCAGTTGGGACAGTTTGTAGAGCTTCGTTTCAAGAATGGCATCGGCCTGCACCTCGGTCAGCCGGAAACGGTGACGCAGGCGCTGGCTCGAGTCCGCCTTGTTTCGCGACGAGCGAATGATCTTGATAGCCTCGTCCAGCGCATCAAAGATCCGTTCGAAGCCTTCGAGTATATGGATGCGTTTTTCGAGCTGTTCGAGTTCAAATTGCAGGCGGCGTGTGACTACGTCAAGACGGAATTCCAGGAATTGATGCAAAGCGGTCACAAGGTCCACTTTCTCGGGCGCCGGCACGTGCGGGTTTTCCGTAGGCACGAGGCACGTCAGATTGACGTGAAATCGCGTCCTCAGCTGCGTGTGCTTGAACAGGTACGCCATCGCGGCATTCGCGTTGGCGCCCCGTTTGAGTTCAAGCACGATCCGCACGTCGTCTGTTGATTCGTCGCGAATGTCCGTGAGTTGCGGAACATGTTCCTTGGCGATGTGCTCTGCTATTTTTTCTACGAGATCTCCTTTGGTTACCGCGTATGGGATGGAGGTTATGATAATGTGGCGAGCGCCTTGTTTCTTGTATTCGCCACGCAACAGGATTGGCCCTTCGCCGCGTTTGTAGATCTCGACAAGCTCCTCTGCCGTGTTAAGGATGCATCCGCCTGTGGGAAAGTCCGGCCCCTTGATGAACTTGGAAAGAAGCGTCTGTACACGCACTGCCGGCCGGGGATTTTCCGTTTTGCCTGCGCCCACCTGTCGCCGCCATGCATCGACCATGTAAATGGCCGCATCCACAACCTCTCCAAGATTGTGCGGTGGAATGTTCGTCGCCATCCCTACGGCGATGCCCGTCGCTCCGTTTACGAGAAGATTGGGGAACCGGGCGGGAAGGACTACCGGCTCCGAAAGCGTACCGTCAAAATTTGGGCGAAACGCTACGGTCTGTTGCCGCAGTTCCTGCAACATTTCCATGGCCAGCGGACGAAGCCGGGCCTCCGTATACCGCATCGCGGCTGGCCGGTCGCCATCTATCGAGCCGAAATTGCCGTGTCCATCCACTAGCGGATCGCGCAGTGAAAAATCTTGCGCCATGCGCGCCATCGCATCATAGATGGCCGTATCACCGTGTGGGTGATACTTGCCCATCGCATCCCCCACAATGGTGGCGCTCTTGCGATAGCGCGCGTCAGGATACAGACGCAGGCTGGCAAACATGGTATATAAAATACGCCGCTGAACCGGCTTCAGCCCGTCGCGGATATCGGGCAGAGCACGGCTGGTAATAACGGATAATGCATAATTGAGGTACCGTGCACGCGCCGTATCGCGCAAGGAGATGGTTTTTGTGCCAGGCATGCTCCGGGGACAATAACGGGTTTAACTAAATACCCTGATGCAATATACGATAATTACCCGGACGTATGATTCATTAAGTACTACGATTCTCACAAGACCAGGCCTGACTGCGAACTGCGAGAGCGTACCGGATTACCAATCAGTGCCCAGCCGGGGGTTGTCACTTCCGACAAGGGCAGTATCCCCCTCCCTCCAGCGCATCTCCAAAATCCTGGGACACCGAAAATGAAGGACCCGTAAGGACTTCAAAGCGTTCCGCTAACGGTCACTACATGCATGCTTACAACAATTCAACCAGGGTCCGACATCCTAATGACACGACCTGCCTGGATTGTGCTGTCCGTCTTTCTCATCGGAATTCCGTTACCTGCCAAATCCCAGGTCGTCGTAAGCGGAATTCTGCTTGGCGCCGATGGCCAGCCCATGCAGAAAGCGCATGCGTGGGTGGAAGATGGGCCCACAAATACGGATACGACTCATGTGGTCATGACGGAGCGGAGCGGGCGCTTTTCCCTTACGCTCCCCGAGCCCGGAGGATATGGCATGTACGTGATGGGAGTCCATCACGAAACGCAGGAGTTCCCCCTGGTCGTCACAGAGGCTGGCTCCGTTGAATTGGAGGTCGGTCTCGCCGCAATCAGCCCGACGAATGACATTGACAGCGTATGGGTGGTCACCACGTCTCCCGACGACCAGGATACCCTGATGGATCGACTTGACGACAACCTGTTTACTGCCCGCATTGCAGCAGAGACCGATACGCTGGCATACCAGGTCCGTTTTTCAATGACCTCAAGAGTAGGATTCACTTACGACATTACGGTAGCCGGTACGCAATATGACCGCATCGCATTCGACCCAGAGGGTCCCTTCTGGGATAACGATGGCGACTATTATAGCGTCATTGACAATGTGGACGGCCATGTGGACATCACGACGGACTGGCGCGCTATCTCGGCGTGTGAAGGCCCTCAATCGCAAGCAATGTGGGGCCGCATGTTAAGCCAGCTTTGGGCCTCGGCGTGTCCCTGTTCGGCTGCCATACAAAACCACTCGGTGGCTTTGGAATAATCTTCCGAAACACCATAGCCGTCGTAGTATATCTTGCCCAGTTCGTATTGGGCTTTGGCATTGCCCTGTTCGGCTGCCCGACGTAACCACCTCGCGGCTTTGGAATTATCTTCCGAAACGCCCCAACCGTAGAAGTACTGCAAGCCCAGGTTGAATTGGGCGTCAGCATCGCCCTGTTCGGCTGCCAGACGGTGCCACTTCGCAGCCTCGGAATAGTTCTCTGGAATGCCCTCGCCGAACAAGTACATCGCGGCCAGATTGAATTGGGCTTTGGCATCGCCTTGTTCGGCTGCCAGACGATACCACCTCACAGCTTCGGAATCATTCTCCGGAATGCCCTCACCGTAGTCGTACATCAAGGCCAGATTGAATTGGGCTGCGGCATCGCCCTGTAGGGCTGCCAGACGTAAAGCTCCCATGGCCCCGGCATGTCCCTGTTCGGCTGCCCGACGGTACCAGTAGGCGGTTGTGGAATCGTTCTTCGAAACGCCATTTCCGTTGGCGTACATCAAGCCCAGTTCGTATTGGGCTTTGGCATGTCCCTGTTCGGCTGCCCAACGATACCACCTCGCAGCCTCTCCGAAATTCTGCGCTACTTCCGAAATTCTCAACTCCCCGACCTTGCCGTTGGCGTACAGGTCGCCCAGGCTGTATTGGGCCTCGGCATGTCCCTGTACGGCTGCCCGACGGTACCACTTCGCAGCTTCGGCCATATTTAGAGTTAAGTCCGGAACGCCACCGTAGGCCAACCAGCCATCGGCGCACAAAGCGCCCACCCCGTATTGGGCTTCGGAATCGCCCTGTTTGGCAGCATTGAACATCTTTTCGTTGATTTCCATCTCTGCCAAATATTCCGAGGCTAAAGCATGTCCCTGTTCGGCAGCCAGACGTAACCACTTAACGGCTTCCTGATTGTCATACTTAACACCCCTATTAGCGAAGCCATTATTATTGATAGTGCTGTACTGTTCAGACAGGTCGAATGAAGCGTCAGCATCGCCCTGTTCGGCAGCTTTACGTAGTTCAATAATGTGTTCGACATGTACCAACTCGATCTCACCATATCCCTGTTCGGCAGCCAGACGTAACCACTTAACGGCTTCCAGTTCGTCATACAGAACGTCGGAATCGAAGTACATCCAGCCCAGGCTGTTTTGAGCTTTGGCAAGCCCCTGTTCGGCAGCCAAACGGTACCACTTCGCAGCCTCGGAATAGTTCTCTGGAACGTCCCAACCGTATTCGTACCTCTGGCCCACCTCGTACTGGGCTTCGGCATCGCCCCGTTCGGCTGCTTTTCGTAATTGCGTCGTATCATCAACGCAGGCAAGATTCATTCCTGCCAGAACGGTTACAAGGATCAAAGCCAATGCCAACAACGATTCGTCCATTTGCGCGCCTCCGAGCGTATGCGTGAATCCAAGATCAATCAATTCGCTCGTGCGCGCGCGTGTGGCGAGTCAAGAAACTCCCGAAAAGCAACGCACGCCGTAGAACGCGCCAGAACGCCCGAGAATCGATTGAAGGTGTCAATAGGAAGAGGTAGTACCGTGTGCGTACACGCACGCACGCGCCACGCTACGCAGGGCAGGGCAGACGTTTCGGCAGGCGGCTCGTTCATGCCGCAGCCGTGCGTTCCGCTTCGTACCGGTCAATGGCGCGTTGCGCCTCCGTTACCGCCGTCAGATAGGACGGATGCGCCTCGGCCCATTCTTCCAGGTCCAGCCGGGTAATCGTCTTGCGGATCGGTCCGTTCCAATCCTTCCGTTCAGCCATGATAGCCCGGTACACACGCCGTCCGGATTCGGACGTTAGCAACACGTCCCGGAATCTTGTTTGATGCTCATTCTGCCTCCGGTTTTGATGGCCTACTATGGTACGCCATAATGTCCATAAGCTCAAGAAGGCCGCCGTTTCGGCAGGTGTAACGTTCCGTTGGTGTTATCTTGGTCTCGGAACACGGAACAACCCACCGAAACGCATGCGCAAGCAACATCCATGTGCACAGGTATTTACGCTTCGACCCCGCCTACATGTCGGCGGGAGATACGGAGATCACCTTTCAGTCTAATCCCGCCACGATTGCAGGCATTGCAGCAACCTATGTGGACGTAGAGCAGCGAGAACGCAAGATCGGCTTCGCTTATCAGGACAGCGGCGGCGACCGGATGCCTGGTGATTTTGAGGCGTTCCTTGCGGAACTTCGCGCGCCCGTACGTGACCACATGGAAAAGGAACAAGATCCACTGCTCAGGCAGTGGCTCATGATGCGCTACTTCGATGAGTTGGAGCCCACGGATGCTGATTCTCTTCTTGCGCGGCAGACGCTGGATACGGTCCCTCCGGATTCTCCATTGTGGTCTTACGAAGCCTGGTACCATTGGGGCGCGTCCAATCAATTCTACAGCATTTCCAGCATAGCACAGGATTCCGTGCAGAAAACCGCCTACGTGCAACGCGTCATTGATCAGCATCCGGATCCAGATGTGCGGGCGCAGTTCCTGCAGCGCGGCATTGAAATTGCGGACCACATGGGCAATGACGAACTGAAATGGCGCTACTATGCGCAACTCCAGTCAGAGCACGGCGACACGTCAGAAGCTGAGGAGATAAGAAGGGAATTCAGCGTCGATCGGGCAGTGCAGGCGGGAAGGCCGGCGCCTGCATTCTCTTTTGTCTCACTCGAGGATGCGAATGTAACCTACACGGACCAGGACCTGCGCCAGAATATCTATTTGATCGACTTCTGGGGCACCTGGTGCGCTCCGTGCATCAAGGAGTTGCCTGATATGCATACGGCGTACGAAACCTACCATGACTTGGGATTCGAAATACTGAGCGTCTCCATGATGGAGGATTCCAGCAGCGTTGCCACCTTCCGTAATGATCAGTATCCAATGCCGTGGCTGCACACGGTGGTGAGTCGGGAGGACGACAGCGCCGTCAGGAAGAACTTCGAAATCACATCTTTTCCAAGGCCCATCCTTGTAAACAAGGAGGGTATGATCATTGCCTCAGACGACGCGCTTCGCGAGGGCAAACTCCTTGACATTCTCGCAGATGTCTTCAAGCCAGAAAAATAGGCGTGTGCGCAGGCGAACCATGCGCACACGTGATTCCTCGGTTAACAGGCGTGCGCCCTGCCATGCATCTGGACCATGCCGGACAAACCTTTGGTATTACAGTTGTATGCGGTCATGGCGGTTAGCCCATGATGCTACGTCTACGAGTGCTGATGCCTTCGAGGCGCAGGCCGTGTCTGGTACGCATCCAACAATTCCTTACCGTGCGTAAAGAAGTCCTCGTTGTTATCGGGGTGGTGCTCCAGCATATCGGCTCGTGTCAAGAGCACCAACGTATGTGAGGCCATCTTGCGCGATATTCCGGCAAGCCGGGCAAACTGCCGCACATTAATCTTCCCGTAGTGATCCAGGTAGCGTAGCAATAGCCGCTCCTTTTCCCGAATCTTGATCAACACGTCCTCTTCCCGTGGCCGCATGAGCCTCACTGCTTCGCGGCTAGCCTCCAGACTCATGTCGTCCACGCGGATATAGGCCGTTCGCGCACCGCCATGGACCAGAAAATGCGGCTTGTTGCGACTCTCCCGCACCATGACAACGATGGCGTCCCGCTTACTGGTCACTGGCACGCGTTCAATTGCGAAGGCTACGGGTGGATCGGAGTGTCGTGCAAGAGCCTGCTCAAGCGCATATTCCTCTTCTGCTGCATCCTTCACGCCCACGACAGACCCGTCATCCTGAATTCCGATTAGCACCCGGCCGCCGCGTGTATTAGCGAACGCGATGACTTCCTTGGCCACTCTCTCCGGCGCAGGAACTCGCTTCTTGAATTCCAGGAAAGCTCCTTCACCGCGAGCAATCCAGCGTGATAGCTGCTGCAGCGTCATGACATGCGAGTTTACGACAGACACACCTATGCCAGCTCGGCATACCAATCCTCCTGCTTCGCCGCACGCGTCATAAGTTCGTGCACGGCGTCAGCAGGTTTCTTGCCTTCGAACAGGATGGTGTTCACGGCTTCCGTTATAGGCATCTCGATGCCATACCTGTGCGCCAGGGCCCGGGTTGCCGCCGCCGTCCGGACACCTTCCGCCACCATAAGCATGGAAGCTTGTGCCTCCTCTGGTGTCATGCCGCGCCCGATCTGCTCTCCGAGGCGCCGGTTCCGACTATGGCGGCTGGTGCAGGTTACGACCAGATCTCCGATACCTGTCAGTCCTGCAAACGTTGCCGGATTGGCGCCCATAGCAACGCCCAGACGCTGAATTTCGGCAATACCACGCGTGATCAGTGCCGCCTTCGCGTTATCCCCATAACCAATCCCATCACCAATACCTGCGGCAATCGCCATCACGTTCTTGACGGAGCCGCCTATTTCTACGCCGAGCACGTCGTTGTTTACGTACACGCGAAGCGTGGTGGACATAAACATGGACTGAATGCATTCTGCTACGGCGATGTTCGGAGTTGCCGCGACCAGGGTCGTTGGCTTGCCGGCCGCCACCTCCTCTGCATGACTTGGCCCGTAGAGTACGCCAATGTGCTCCATGGAAACCGAGGGCGCGAGGCTGTCTGCCAGCACCTGCGTCGTCGTAAAAAGCGAGTCCTGTTCGATGCCTTTCGCTACCGACACGATGATCACGTCACTCGCAGTGAAGGGCTTGAGGCGCTCTGCAAGGCTCCGCACCGCATGCGACGGCGTCGCAATCACCCATATGCGCGAACCACGCGCGGCTGTACCCAGATCTCCAGTGACATGCACCGCATCGGGAATGCGTACGTCCGGCAGATACAGCGGATTGTGCCGCTTACCGGCCATGGCTGCCACGGCCACGGGCCGCCGCGCCCAAAGCATCGTCCGGTGCCCGCTCGCCGCGAGGCTGACAGCCAACGCGGTGCCCCAGCTTCCGGCACCCAGCACAGAAACAGAAGTATCCACAATAATTCGCTGTCGCGTTGGACAGATCAGCGGTCAGAGCTCGCCGCGGCCGCGCATTCCGGGAGCTAGCCGGAAGCTATGGATACGATTCTCCGTTCCATTTAGCAACCGTCTAATATTGGTGCGGTGCGCAATTACGATGCCGATTGCGAACACCACGCTAAAGACGAGTATGCTCGCATCAAGGGAGTCGATGTGGAATACGTACTTGCGAATCGCGACGGCAGCTGGAAATACAGTGGCGGCGCTAAGTGAGGCCAGAGATACATACCGAAACGCGATCAGCACAATCACGAAAACGGCCACGGTCACCCACATCGTGATCGGCGTTAAGGCAAACAACACGCCTGCCGTCGTATTCACCCCTTTTCCACCCCTAAAGCGGGCCCAGATGGGAAACATGTGCCCAAGAATTGTCGCAATGCCAGCTAACAGTCGCACAGAGGTTTCTACATGCCAGAATTCGAATCCAGACGGCAAACCATCCACCCGAATGGTCGCGATGACACCCGCAGCAAGCAGACCCTTGCCGACGTCAACAAGTGCTGACAGCACACCCGCTTTCCACCCCAGCACACGGAATACATTGGTTGCCCCAGCGTTACGGCTCCCGTGGTCTCGCACATCCACCCCATACAGCCACATGCCGATCCATACGCTACCCGGTATAGAGCCTGCCAAATAGCTAAGCACAACAATTATCGTAACCGATATCATCCGCTATGGTGAGTTGGTCTATGCAATAGGACGATATTGTGAAACTATTCAATGCCTGTGGGTTGTTCCCTGGAACGAGTTGCACGCCACCTGCGCTATGAAGCTGGCGCGGTGACTTCTCCCAGGCAAACCGGGGCTTCTCCCATCTCCTGGAGGGTCTTCATCAGACTATCCTTGCGTGACGCAGCTGCTATTACGATCAATCCGACGCCAAGATTGAACGTGCGGCGCATGTCTTCCTCGGGCACCTTGCCGAGATGCTGGATTATGCGAAAAATTGCCGGCCGTTGCCAGGCTTGGTAGTCCACGCTAAACCCTAATGGCTTGGGAATAACACGCACGGTGTTGCCCGGAATACCTCCGCCGGTTACGTGAACGAAAGCATGCGCCTCACTGCGAAGCGCCCGCATCACCGGGAGATACGAGCGATGAACGCGCAGCAGGGCATCCCCAATCGTCTCGCCCTCCAATTCTTCTGGAGCATCATGTACTGTATACGCGCTGAATAATATCCGGCGGGCAAGCGAGTACCCATTAGTATGCAGCCCCGACGACGGGATCCCAATAAGAATATCACCCGATGCGACGCGGCTGCCATCCAGGATCTGCTCTTTCTCTACGACTCCGACTACGGTGCCAGCCAGATCATATTCACCGTCCGAATAGATATCGGGCATTTCGGCGGTTTCGCCGCCGATGAGCGCGCATCCGTTTGCGCGACACGCTTCAGAAAGACCGCGCACCAATTGTTCTGCGATATCGGCATCCAGGTTACCCGTGGAAAAGTAATCCAGGAAAAACAGGGGATCCGCTCCGCACACTGCAATATCATTGACACAGTGATTGACAAGATCCTGCCCTATGGTATCATGCCTGCCGGTCCGAAACGCCACCTTTAGCTTGGTCCCTACTCCATCTACCGAGGAAACCAGTACTGGTTGACGGTATCGGGCTACGTCCAACGCGAAGAAACCACCGAACGCACCGATATCCGCCAGTACACCTGGCGTAAAGGTCTTGCGAACAAGGGGCTTGATTCGTCGGACTACCTCATCACCGGCGTCTATATCTACACCTGCATCGCGGTAGGTTGTCATGATCGTTACAGTCCTCGCATAGTGCTTATCTGAAGCTTGTTTTTCCGGTGAGCACCTGCAGTTGCAACTGTGTCTTCCTCCACCGTGACAGAGTAAACGGCCGCGTCCACAGATCGTACTTGCGGTTTTCGATTTCGGCTAGCAGGTAGAGTCCGCCAAGCCAATGCTTGCGAAAGGCGCGTCGTTGCCATCCTGCAAGATCATTACCGATTTCGAGTCCGCGCGCAAACGCGTCACGAATGCGCACCGTCTGCTTCCACAAGAGACGCCGCATGGCGTCGCTCATGACTCCCTGGCGCAGATGGTCTATAGATACCCCAAACTGCTGCAAATCTGCCATAGGAAAAAACACGCGATCTCTGGCGAGGTCTCTCTCCAGATCACACAGGCAACCTGTCAGAAAAAAGGCCTTGGCCAGCTCGCTGATCGACTGCCGTTGCCACCGGCCATTCTGACCGGCCAGCCGCGCAAGGAGCATGGCATGAGAGCCAACCCACTGCTGCGCAAAGCGATCGAGGTCCAGTGTGCCCTCAAATCTGAGAGGTTGTGTAAACCGCACTGCGACGCGCACCTGATCAGCTAGAAGCGACACCGGCAGATGGTGCTCGCTGCAGGCTGCATAAGCCCCGTCGCATATGTCGCCAGGAATCACGCGAAGCGGCTTTCCGGACTCCACACGCGCCGCCTCCTCCTCAAGGAGGACGGTGGCATTCTCCCGATTCTCCCAGGACTTGTCCAAAGATTCCAACGCGAGATGGAAATCCCATAGACTGGCCGCAGCAGCACTCAGCGATCTTGGCCAAGCCTGCCTACCGAACGGCTGCGGAAGCCTTTCGTCGCCCTGTACTGCTGCTGCTGGCGCCACCTGTCTCTTGTGCTTAGTCTGAAAATCAGATCCGAGCTTGCCTGGGCATGGGAGCAAGCGCTGGGATTTGCCTACCGGAATCATAGGGAAGATACTGTGCCCACCGAAGTATAGCCGCCAAAGCCCCATGCCGGGTTACAATGGTCGGGACCTGTACACGAAGCGTTAAGCAGAGCATAACTCTCCTGTCGCTCTATGTCCACGCAAGCAGCGCATCCTTAAGGGCAGCGTCCGTGGCGGCAAGCGGGGCCACTTCCGTCGGGCGTTTCCGCAGGGTGGCCAGCCGTTCAGGAATCTCGGGCGCAAAGCCGAGCGCCGCGGACAGGGTTTCTGGAAACTTGGCGGGATGAGCTGTCGCCATTACCACACACGGTCGGCGGTCGCCGGATACCATACGATAGCGGCGCGTAGCTTCCAGGCCAACTGCCGTATGCGGGTCGGCCATGTAGCCAGTGGCCTCGTACACTCGGCGCACAGACGCTTGCGTCGCATCATCGTCCACCGATTCTCCCCTAATCCATCGGCGGAGCTCTGGGCGGGGCAACAGCGCGCTGATGCGCTCGAAATTGCTGGGCTTCCCGACATCCATGGCATTCGACAACGTCCGTACGGAGGCACCAAAGGGGATCGGGTCTCCTTCCAGGTATCGTGGGAACCCATCATTGCTGTTATGGGCGGCTAGAAAACCTTGCACCGGCAGTCCAGAAAACGCTGCCAGCACGCCACCGGTCAGGTTGCCAAGGTTTCCACTTGGCACACACACCATTGCGTTCTTGAGTTTACCCACCAATACAGCCCACACATAGTACAGCATCTGGGGTAGCAGCCTGCCGACATTGATCGAGTTGGCTGCCGAAAGGCGCACTCGGGAAAGGCTCTTGTCAACGAGCGCCGCCTTGACCATGCGTTGGCAATCGTCAAACGATCCCGACACTGCAAACGTGCGAACGCCGGGACGTCGCAGTATCAACTGCTGCTCTTGCGTGGGGCTAACCTGGCCCTCGGGATACATCAGGGCTACTCGCAGCCCCTCCCTTCCTGAGAATCCATCGGCAACCGCACTCCCCGTATCACCGGAGGTCGCAACCAGAATCGTCACGTCGTCTCCCCGCAAGAAGTACACCATGAGTCTGGCCATCACACGGGCGCCAAAATCCTTGAATGACAGAGTAGGACCATGAAAGAGTTCCAGAACAAAAACACCGTTCCAGTCACGGTGCGTTAGTGGGACCAGTGGGACCGGAAAGGACAGGGCATCCTGCAAGATCTCACGTAGGGGCTCATCAGGCACCTCTCTGAAGAGCCACGGCCGCAGCACTTGAAACGCCATGTCTGGAAAGCTCCGCTGGCCAGTCCAGACGGATTCCGGCAGCTTGGGAATATAATCGGGGATATACAGGCCACCGTCGGGGGCAAGACCATTAAGGAGCGCCTCTCTAAACGAAACGCTCTCACCCGATCCTCGTGTGCTTATGTAGCGGGGACTGCCCGTCGGTGTGTTCATCGAAGAGTTCGCATTCGCCTGCCTCACGTTCGGAATCTATTGCTGACTACCGGTCAGGGTCCGAACACCTCCTTGGTCCGCCTCTGTCACCATGCCATCCGCTTCGATCCCCGCCTCAAGACAGGCTGTACGCATGGCCTCCAATGCCTGGTTTGCGATGGTTGGGGTCTTAGCAATGGCAAACATGGCCGGACCGGACCCGGTAAGGGCGCATCCTGCGGCCCCGGCCGCAAGTGCTGCTTTGCGTACGCCCCGATAGCACGGTACGAATTCCGCACGCACGGGCTCCACCAGTCTGTCACGCATCATGTAACGCCCTGCCTTGGACCAGTCCCCTGCAGATATTGCCTGAATCAGAAAGGCGAGGTCGGAGGCATTTTCGACAGCACTTCGAAGCGGCACGTTGGAGGGCAGCAGCCGTCTTGCGTCTGCTGTCATGATTTCGAGTTGGGGGAGCACCACGGCTATTGACACGCTCTTTCTCAGCGCAATACACCGATAGTCGGCTGGATTCACACTGGACGTAAGCACAAGGCCGCCGAAGAGAGAGGGAAGCACATTGTCTCCATGCCTGCACCCACCGGAGGCTACGGCTTCACCCTCCAGGACAGCCTCCACCAAGTCTTCTCGCGTAAATGGCGTGCCAAGAAGCACGTTGGTGGCCCATGCTCCTGCTGTCGCACTGGCCGCTGATCCGCCGATACCGGAGCCTACCGGGATGCCTTTCCTGATGGTAAGGGCCAACCCCAGGGATGAGCCGGCAAGCTCCAGGACGGCATTCGCCGCTTTAGCCGCAGTATTCCGTACGGGATCCGTGGGCAGCCTGGCATCCCCACTGCACAGCACACGGACTCCAGAATCGTCGCACAGCGTAGCTGTGACGACATCACCCATGCCCTTGATGCACAGACCAAGCGTATCATAGCCAGGACCCAGATTTGACAGCGATGCCGGCCCAAACACGGTGATACTGGACCCGACGATATTCGGGGCGCGGTGGGACTCAGATGATGTTGTGATATGCTTCCTCTCCTAATTCTCCCATGTACATACAGTGGCGGCAAAAGGTACGCAAGGCGCCATTCTATTCTGGTCAATCCCTTGTGAAAACCGGCCATCTCAAGACGCCCAAGGCCATTTCGCGAGCCATGCTGCAGGGTTACACCACCTGCATGGTGTCCAATGACTGGCATGCATGCACGGGAAATACACCCTAACCTGCTTTGAGCCGCCCTGCCAGGGTGGCAACTATGCGACGCGTGTGTGATGCTCTGATCATCTCGTCCTTGAGATCCTCGCGCAGTTGCAAAAATGCTTCCTTCGTATCCACATCGTACCAGCGAGGCAGCACTGTTATGTGAGCCGGCGTCTGCTCTGCACGATCCAGCGTTTCGTCGAATACACGTGCATGGCTGTAGCGCATGCCTTGAAATAATACTGGATAGAATCGCGTCATCCCCAACAGATAGTATCCGCCATCGTCGCTTGGCCCCAACACTACAGCATCCGCTTTCGTTAACGCTTCGAATGCAAAACGCACGTATTTCGTGGGTAGCGTCGGGTTATCCGTACCAATAATCACCACGCGGCGAAACCCGGCCTGGAACGACTCCACGAAGGCGGCATGCATACGCGCAGCGAGATCCGCGCCAAGCTGTTCATGCACAGAGGCGCCGCACAAGGATATTTCACGGGGCAGGGTTTCCCGACCTCCTGCCCAATATAGCCGGACGGGAACGTCCAACTGCGCGTACTGCTCGAGACTGTCGGCAAGGAATGCCTGGTATAAGCGCGCAGCCTCTTCCGGGGTCAGAAACGGCGTAAGCCGCGTCTTTACAGCGCCCGGAACGGGCGGCTTTGCGAAGGCGATCAGTGCGCATTCCATACAGGCGATATGGGTCGAGACTGGCTTGGGACAGCGCGATGTTCCCGCATCCGGGCCAGTATGTCCGCAAGCCGGGTCACCGTTGCATCAATCTCCGCCGCCGTCGTGTCTTTGCCTAACGAGAAGCGCAGAGTTGCCGACGCCGTCTCTCGGTCGCGCCCCAGGCCCAGCAAGACGTGGGATGGCTCCAGTGCTCCGCTCGCGCACGCCGATCCCGCAGAAACCATGATGCCCTGCACATCCAGGTTGAGCAGGAGCATTTCACCGTCAAGCGGATGGCCGCCTGCCGATGTGAACGATACATTCAGGATGTGCGGTGCTACTACGGCATCGTCCCCTGTTGGAGTGTTAAAGACTACGTCTGCACCGAGACATGTCCTGATCCCTTGCTCCAAACACCGGCGCAGCCTAGTGATGTGGGCGGCGTTGCGCTCCCTGGAGGCCATGGCCAGATCAAGAGCGCACGCCATCCCGACAATCGCCGCAACATTTTCGGTACCGCCACGACGGTCACGTTCCTGCGCTCCTCCCAAAAGGAGAGGCCGAACATCCAGACCCGCCCGAACAAACAACACCCCCACCCCTTTCGGCCCATACATCTTGTGGCCCGACAGGCTCATGAGGTCAACTCCAAGCGCCTGCACGTTCAGGGGCAGCAAACTGGCGGCCTGGATGGCGTCTGTATGAAAGGGAACGCCATGTGCGCGGCACACCTTCGAAATGGCCCTGAGCGGCATAACGGTGCCCAATTCGTTGTTCACATACATCAGGGAAACCAGACCCGTCTCGGCGGAAATAGCCCGCTCCACTTCTTGCGGGCCTACCGCGCCGGAAGCCTGCGGGGTCAGCATAGTCACGGGATTGCCAATCTCCGCAAGGCGCTCGGTGCATCGCAAGATCGCTGCGTGCTCCAGTGGCGAGGTCACCAAACCCCGCCCTGAATCCTGGAGCATGCCTCGAAGGGCCATGTTGTCTGCTTCTGTGCCTCCGCTTGTGAAAATGATCTCGGAGGGCTCAGCGCCCAGATGGGCGGCCACGCGTTCGCGGCTTTCCTCAATGGCCACGCGGGCTCGGCGTCCCAGCGCATGCGCCGAGGAAGCATTCCCGTAGCCGTCCCGTAAATGCGGAAGCATGGCATCGAGCACGCGGGCATCCACCGGCGTGGTAGCGGAATGATCGAGATATATTCGGTCCATAGCTCTGGTCCAGGTAACACCCAGGCCATCAGGATACGTAGATCCTGCGACTGGGATTCCGATGTAGTGGCCAATCGTCCAATTCCCATCACCGCTCTAGGGGAAAGAGCGTATCTTCCCCGGATCTTTCACGCGACACGAATGCTTGCACATGGAAAAACTTGTTATACGGGGAGGTCGTCCACTTCGGGGAACGTTGCCCGTCGGCAGCTCAAAGAATACGGCCCTGCCGCTCATGGCAGCGTCTCTGCTTGCGGATGGCGTAACGACATTAGAGCATATCCCGCGACTGCGTGACATTACCACCTTTTCTCATGTTTTGCGCATCGCCGGCGCTTCCGTTAAGGTTGATGAACACACGATGACTGTCGACGCGTCGCGCGTCGACTTCCCGGAAGCCCCGTACGAGCTCGTCAAAAAGATGCGGGCATCCTTTTACATGTTGGGGGCCCTGCTTGGACGCTGCGGACACGCGCGTGTGTCCTTGCCGGGAGGCTGCGCGTGGGGACCGCGTCCGGTAAACCTGCATATCGAGGGTATCAAGGCGCTTGGCGCGGAAATCAGTCTGGACGAAGGATATGTCGTTGCCAGCGCACCAGGCGGACACCTTACGGGGGGATCCTATAAGCTTGAGCCTTCCAGTGTCGGCGCGACCATCAATATCGCACTCGCTGCTGCTACCGCCAAAGGATCATCGCGCATCCAGAATGCTGCCATTGAGCCAGATGTTGTCGTGTTCTGCCAGTTACTGGAGAGAATGGGGGCCCGACTACACGGAATTGGCACGCGCACACTGGAAATCGAAGGGGTTGATCGACTAAAGCCCGTCACCTTCAGGAACTGCCCCGACCGGATCGAATTGGGGACGTTCATGATTGCCGCAGCCATTGCGGGCGCGCCAGGAGAAGCGGTACGCCTTACCAACGCCAGGCCGGACCACTTGGGCGAAGAGTTTCTGGACGCTTTTGAACGAACCGGCGCTATTTGCAGGATAGGGTCTGACTCCATGGATATTGTCGCCCCCGGCGAGGTCAAGCCCGTCTCAGTCACAACGCGAATTTACCCGGGATTCCCTACCGACTTGCAGGCCCAGTGGACCGTGCTCCTCACGCAGGCGCCCGGCACGTCCACGGTCACGGACACCATTTATAGAGATCGATTCAATCACATCCCGGAACTCAACCGCATGGGTGTGCAGGCAAGGGTTGATGGGGACATGGTCACCGTCCATGGTGGCCATCGGTTGACGGGAGCGCGCGTCATGAGTACCGATTTGCGGGCCAGTGTTTCGTTAGTGCTTGCCGGAATGGTGGCGGACGGCCACACCCATGTCGGACGAATTTACCATCTCGACCGCGGCTATGAGCGTCTGGAGGAAAAGCTGTCAGCCGCAGGCATCGACATCGTTCGTGTGTCATATGACGAGTTCGCAGCTCCTGATCCTCGCAGGGACTGATCATCGGAATCGATTCTCACTCACCATTTTCTGGCCACGGCCAGAGACTCTCCGGTAATGAAGTATCCCGTCTGTGGTTTCCGCTCGAAGCACAATGGGAAATCGTTACCAAACCGCAAGTCTTACACTGGGACTGGCCGTAATGAGCCTTGTATGGTGATCTGGATCCTTTCCGTCCGTTGTCCATCGCACATTATTTATTCAAGAAAACACGGGCTGAAGACATGCCTATCAATAGGGAATTATATACCTGACTGAACAGGCATATGGTTCTGTGCAGTTGGAGTGCTTAGTTGGGCGGTTAGCCTTTCCAGGGGCGCTCCATAGTGTCCATTCTCCCCTGCACGAAGGCAGGATTCCCAGCCTTCCAGGGACAGGCCCTGCGAGAGAACGTTTCGGGCAGCGTTTACGTCACGGTGGGCACGATAGCCACATATGCATACGGCGCGTCTCACTTACAACCATGAGCACCATTGAATTCCGGCATTGAGAACGAATTAGTATAACAGGAAGCCGGCAGTTCACTTGATGAATCACTTTAAATAGATGTGGTTTTTCTCTTACAATTCAATGCATTCGAGTTGCTTGAAATGTCGCGCGGGAATACCCCGTCCACTTTTCTCCCTGGATCATGTCTGACGCCAGTTTGCCAATCTGGTCGGAGGATTTCGCCGACTTGCCGCAACCGCCTACCACTACAAACCATCCCGTGGCCACCTCGTCTACCATAGGGTATCCACCCGGCGTATACGTAAGCAGGCAGGGCTTGGTAATCACGTGTGCGCCCGCCAGGCGCGGAATCAGAGCTTGCAAAACGGGCACCAACAATTCCCGGGTTCGAACACTGCCACTTGAGGTCATGTAGGCATCCATTTCACCAACCGTTCCAACGCTGACATCCCGGTCGTTGTCTGCGCCTACCTTTACGTATACGCGCCCATCAGGATATGCTACGGGAGGTAAAACGTAGACGCCCGTAACATCCGGAACGTGATCGAAGCGCCAGATTATGCCCGGCATCTCTGCCAGGCTTGAGCTCAAGTCTTCGTTGGCCTCCATCAACACCACGGTTTCCGGACGAATCTCCAGCGCCAACTTCTCAGGAGTCAGATCGAACTTGTTCGTGTAAGGTCCAGCAGCAACCAATACCCTTCTGGAATACTGCGTGTACCCCCCGCTTTCTCGTACGGCAAATGTGGTACCACGCTTTTCGACCCGGACTGCGACTCCGTGGATTAGTTTTGCTGCGGCACGCCTTGCCAAACTGATTTGCGCTCTTATCAGTCTCCTGGGATTGATTATTCCTGCGGGCTCGGGTTCCCAGTGAAATACGCCGTCTGCCTGAAATGCAAATTTCGGGAGGCGGCGCGCAATATCCTCATAGCTGCGTTCAACGTTCCTCAAAAGGCGCCGACGACAAACGGCTCTTACCAGATCCAATTCGCTTCCCGGGTGCTCAACTGGAAGGTCACACCGGAGGTGGCCACACGGCAAATGAAAGCGGATACCAGAATTGGCTTCGATAGCACCGTATCGATTCATGGCATCACGTGCGAGGTCAGACCAGATGGGATCCGAGCCCATTTGCCGGGTTATGCGAGCCTCGTCATAATGGCTGGCATGAACACCAGTTGGATTACCCTCCACCGCGCCAATCAGTGTTACGGCGACACCGGCTTCAGCCATGTGCCGCGCGGCAGCCGAGCCGATCAGACCAGCCCCAATTACTATTACATCAGTCACTTCCATATGATGTGAGCCAAGCGCAATAGGTTACCTCCCAAAATGGCCCGGATATCGTAATCACTATAACCATGCCGAAGCATTTCCTCTACGAGTTCTGGAAACTGCTCCGGTGCAAACAATGATGGGACAGATCCAGTCGAACCAAGCAGCGGATTATGGGCGAAGTCTTCCAGTTCCTCTGGGTCAAATACGTAGTCGGAAGCCACAGCTGTGTGCAACGGGCCGACGAGGTTAACCACGTAGTCGATATGACGAAAGTAGTTCTGGGCCGTCGCCTGTCCATCTTGCAGGAATTCGCCGAATCCCGTGACACCGATCGTGCCCCCAGTCTGCGCACAGGCCTTGATCACGCTGTCCGATACACATCTGGGGTGATCAACCAGCGCCTTTGGATTGGAGTGCGTAAGCATTACGGGATTTCTTGCCCATTCGAACGCCTCCATGCATGTGCGCTCACCGGTGTGGCTGCAGCACAGACCCATTCCCACGCGCTCCATTTCCCGTATGACCCGGCGCCCGTAGTCCGTAAGCCCACCATCCGTATCCATGCACCCCCCGCCAGCTTCATTATTTCGGTTATAGGCGATCAGCATCCACCGCACCCCGAGATCATAGTATGTGCGGACCATGGAAACTTGACCTCCCAGGCCACACATGCCCTCGATATCGAAAGCAACGGCAAGCTTTTCTTCGGAAGCCGCCAGAGTTACGTCACCGGCTGCATTGATAATCCGATATTCATCCCGCCGCGCCAGTAGCCATCTTCGCATTGCAGAAAGGACCTGAACGCCCCGGTACCAAGGCATAATATTGTCAAACATCACGTTCAGAAAGGCTACGCTCACACCAGATGCCTTATATCGACGCAGTTGATGCAAAAATGAGGTATCTGTTCGAAGGGGCATGCAAGCGTGGTTGTCCCAAATGAGGATTTCGTCCATGCCATCCATCTTGCGCTTGAATTCTTGGTATTCAGATACAACCAATTGGTATGAGCCGGCTGTAGCCGCCTTGTTCATGCCATAGTCGCCTGAGTACTGGAAACGCGGCTTGCTCGCAGTAGCCGGTATTGTCAGCCCCGTACTTTCTGGGAGGCCATGGGTGCGGCCCTCAAGTATCAGATCAAGACCAGCGAAGTTCCAGGCAGCAGGCAGCGCGGTTGGAGCGCATGATGCGGGATAGCTCAGTTGGCCGATATCTGCTTGCCCTGCGGATGACCGTACGTTCGATTCTCGTTTCCCTGCCCACTGCTTAACCTAAGGCTGCGCCGGTGCCCCTTTCCTCGCCTCCCGGTAGGCCGCCTTGAGTCCGCCGAATAGAGTGGGATCTGCAAACGTCCTCAGCCGGCTTAGCGTGACAGTTTTTTGGTCACCGAGCCGGTGCTCAAGCTCGGTCGTGGACACAACAAAAAACTGCCATTGATCGAGATCCAGGGGATTGATGTCCTCGCCGATGCGCGGCGCAAGGAGTGCGAACACATATACGTTGGCATGACGTTTGAATTCGCCGGTGTATTCGCCTTTATCCTCGTCCCAGAACCGCTTCGGGGCAATGCCAAAAGAGATCTTGGACACACCCTTTTGCGCCCAGCTCTGGTTGTAGCTTGAGGATTTGACTTCGATCTTGCCGCCGTCTTTGGCGTGAAGGTCGTACGAAGCCCAGCTTTCGCGTATTCCCTCTGTCGAGGCACCGATACCCTGTGCGACAATGAACTCCGCCAGCACCCCGCGCATGGTGTTTTCCATGAGGTTGGATCTGGACCACTGCCAGAAATCAAGCATGGTGACCCCTAGCATCTTTTTGCCAATGCTGAAGGGTTCGGATCCGGACAATCGGGGTTGGACTATCGGCGGATTTATGGTTTCTCGCATGGGGAAGAGCGGATGCGAATTATTGAGTGGCTGGCAACTACATCACTTCAAGGAAGGCAATATAGACATGCTTGCGATGGGTGTTAGGTTGCTTGCGGGGCCTGGTTGGTCTCGTTGAGAGAATGCACCATTGGCCGTCGTGACCCTGCATGCACCCGTGGCACTGGACCGTCTGAACCTACCGTTGTAATCTCGGACAGCGGTGCTCCCATTGCCATGCCCTGCTCACGGTTATGGCGGGTTGTGCCCTGAGTGTCACCTCCTGAACGCTATTGCGAGAGGGACCCTGCCATGCACGCTGGCGTTGAGTTAGTGCTTGCCCGACAATACGTGAAGATACTATAAATCAAAATCTTGTAATCCGTTTTTTCTCACGAATCTCACCCGACTTGACTATCTTTCAGACGCCTAAAGCCCCTGAAACGCTCTGAGACACTCTCTACCTCCAACATTCGACCATTCATCCCATGCGTGTCGTCAAGGATTCGCAGCGACAGCTCGGCGAAACCCGTATCGAAGACATCGTCTTTGATCCCAAAGACAGAGATGATATACCTGCCGTGCTGCGCGGCGTTCATCACATCTACTGTAATCCCGAAACCCGGGAAACAGTCTTCGATATCCTGGAGAAGCGGATACGTCCGAAGATCAAGCGCCACCTTGGACGCCCCGGGATGTCCTTTTCGCGCATCTTTGTCCTCGGCATGGTGCAGAAAGCCCTGAACTGCGACTTCGATCGGCTCCGGAACTTGGTCAACAACCACAGGCAACTGCGCTAGATGTTGGGACACGCGGATGATTTTGGTGACAGGACGACGTACAACTTGCAGACGATCATGGACAACGTGCGTCTGTTAACACCGGAGGTGCTTGACGAGATCAATGCGGTGGTGGTTGCATGTGGCTACCGGACGGTAAAAAAAAAAAAACGGGAATTACGTTGCCGGGTGGACTCGGCGGTAGCGAAGACGCATGTGGAATGGCCTACGGATGTGGGGCTTCTCAATGATGCGATGCGTTGTCTGTTGCGAAGCGTACACGCCACCTGTCAGAAGCATGCCATTCAGGGTTGGCGCAAGAGTCGGGACTGGAGCAAGAAGGTGCGTCGTCTCTTCAATCGGGTGTGCACGAGTCGTCAGCGGCGCAAGCGGACAAGGGTGCAGGAGTATCTATCGCTATGTCAGTTTCTGGTGGAAAAGCTAGCGTGCACACAAAAGGCTCTGGAGGCTTGCGGCATCGAGGATGAGAAGATCCCATACTATCTGCGGCATGCGCGACGCCAGATAGACCAGGTGGAACGGCGTCTGATCAAGGGGGAAGTGATTCCGCACGACGAGAAGGTCTTCTCGATCCATGAGGAGCATACCCGTTGGATCACCAAGGGAAAGGCGGGGGTGATCGCGGAGTTGGGAGTGTCGGCGTGAGTATTGGAGGATCAGTACGGATTTGTGCTGCATCACCACATACAGTGGGAAGGAGGAGACCAGGACATGATTGTGCACTTTCTTACGGAGGCAAAAGAGCGCTCGTTGCTGTATTCCTGTAGCACGGATAAGGGGTTCTACACATCGGAGAACCGGAAGAAACTGGACCGGCTGTTGGATCTGAACCTTATGCCGAAGAAGGGTGTCGTAACAAGGAGGATCTGGAGCGAGAAACTGCGGAGACCTTTGTGGAAGGGCGGCGTCAGCATGCGGCGATTGAATCCGGGATCAACAACTTGCAGCACCGGGGGCTGGATCTGGTGCGTACGCACGGCCCCGACGGATTTGCCCGAACGGTGGCTCTGGTGGTTGTGGCGACCAACGTGCACCGTCTGGGTTTGATCTTGAAGAAGCAGGACGAACGACGCCGGCGCTGGCATAAGGCTCGCGGCCGAGCGGCGTGAGCAGCCCTCTGATCCGAGCATGGGAACAGGTTCCCTGTTTAACAGAGGAGATCGGCTATCTGTGTCGTGGCCACACCGTTGTTGGGCGTAGTGGATCAGATCATCGCCTGGTAAGTCTCACAATTGGCCTGTCTCCCTCTCCACGACCTTTCTGACGACCATGCAGGCCTTGTCAACCCTCGCACAGTGATCATCCCATCGGACAGCTCAGTATTTTCTGGCAACCACTAACTATCGTGCGCAGGTGCGGTGTGATCGACGACTTCGCATCGGTATGGATTACTGCCGACAAGCGATTGGGATTCGTGGTTGCGGCGTGCTGATTGCCCGTCCTTCAACGAAGGCGCACGAAGCTGCCCACATGCGTTGAAGTCCCCTCCGCCGACGTAGCAATCAGGCGGTAAAGGTACTGGCCCGAAGAAAGCGTGGCACCGAGCAGTTCAATGCTGTGCTCCCTCCCGGCAGCTAGCCTCACCGGAGGAACCGTAAGCACCCTCCTGCCCGTCATGTCCATAACCTCAATCCTCACGCTGGCCGGCAAGGGAAGGTCGAACACCAAGCGGGTGGACTGCTGGAAAGGATTGGGATAGTTGCCGTGCATTACAATGGACTCTGGCGTGATTTCGCGTTCTACATCTACGGATGAAACTATTTCTATGACGAACCACACGCCTGCGGAAGATCCGGCACTGTCTGTCACGGAATAGTAGTACGATCGCTTAGGGGAGATCGCCGAAGGCACGCCGCTGAGTGTCCGAGTGCTGTCGTCAAAGACGAGTCCGGCAGGCAGCGATGGTGTCAGCGCGTAGGCATAAGGCACCGTGCCCCCGGTGGCTTCTGGGAGGACGAGAGCAGCCACAGCCTCCCCCACGGCGAAAGTCTGGCTATCAATATGCCCTGTAAGCTGCACCTCTCCACAGGTGGGACCGAGGACCTCTGGGATACTGCTAAGCCATGCCTGAAATTCATCGTCTTTGGGCGCACATAGTTCCTGGCCGTGAAACTGAAAGAGTTGGAGATTTGTCAGCGATAAAAAGCTCCTCGGCAGCATACCCGTAAGTGCGTTTTTTTGTAGATACAGATACGTCAGATTCGAGAGGTTGCCAAGTTCGGGCGGCACCGCCCCGGAAAGTAAATTCTTTCTTAGGCTGAGATAATCCAAACTATTCAAATTGCCAAGCTCAGACGGGATTGTCCCAGAAAGTGAGTTGGATTCCAGCGAGAGATACCCCAGCGATGAGAGCTTGCCAAGTTCGGACGGAATGGGCCCAGAAAGTGAATTGTCTCTCAGAATGAGCTCTTCCAATTTGAGAAGGCTGCCAAGCTCGGACGGAATGGGCCCAGAAAGTGAGTTATCGTGCAGAAAAAGATATCGCAGCTTCGAGAGGTTGCCAAGTTCGAGCGGGATCGTCCCAGAGAGTGAGTTTTCTGCCAGAATCAGCATGAACAGATCTTGGAAACTGCCAAACCAGGGCGGGATTGTACCAGAAAGCTGGTTCGTACGGAGAACAAGCGCTTTCATCTTCGAGAGGTTGGCAAGCTCGGGCGGGATTGGTCCAGATAGTGCATTATCGCCCAAGCTGAAGCGCTCCAAATTTGAGAGATTGCCAAGTTCAGGCGGGATGGTTCCAGAAAGTGAATTTTGTCGCAGCGACAAATACGTAAGCGGTGAGAGGTTGCCCAACTCTGCCGGTACGTATCCATTGAGGCCGTTTTCGGTCAAGTCCAATCCATAAATGCTGCCATTTATAGCCATTACACCGTGCCACTGCATCAGCTCGTCGTATGAAGGCACGGTCGTGATATCCCAATTAGTATTGTCATCCCAGTGGTCACCGTCGGTAGCCGTGTACAGAGCCCTGAATCCGTCGAAGAGGAGCCCAACTGACCTGTTCCTGTTTACATGGAGCTCAAGCCTATCAGGTGTGTCCTCGAAGCCCCCTGCGGCGCGGATGCGTGTAAAGAGCCGCACCAGCGTATCTTTCGGAGCATTCGCGGCCACCTCTAACATGAACGAAACCTCGGTGGAGTCTCCGCTATTTAGGGAGCCGACCTGCACCTCAGATTCCAGATTATTGATGAACGCTAGCTGGCTCTCATCCATTAAGCCAACCGACACTTGCTGTGCAGGGGCGAGATAGTTAACCAGCATTATTGTTACAGTTACCTGCTCTCCCGAAGTAATCTGGCCATCTCCGCCACTGTCCTCCAATGACCATCGCTTAACCCGGATTCCTGGAAGGGTCGGTGTCTGTACTGCAGCGAGTGCATTTACATACCCGCGCCCGAGCTTGCCAGCCAAAAAGTCAGGATTAACCCCGTCTATGTTCTCGCTGGCCATTCGTACCTGCTCCCGCAGTTCATCTGCACTGATCTGCGGATACCTGGTTTTCACCAGCGCCGTCACGCCAGACACTAACGGGGCGGCACCCGATGTGCCGCCGAAAAATGATGTGTACAAGTCGCCATCAACGGGTGCATGGAGATCGGTCCCAGGAGCAAATATATCCACCGCCGCGCGCCCGTAGTTGGAGAATGACGTTACTACTCGTGAGTCAGCCGCGGTTGCTCCAACAGACAGAACGCGCGGATGAATATGCCGGATAAAAGGCGAGCGAATCCGCTAGTCGCCCATGGTTCCCGGACGAGGCCACCACAAGCGCCCCCATATCCGTCACCAGTTCCAAGACTTGGCTTTGATGTCGTAAAGGCGTGCTGCGGGTTACTGGGCCCCCCCACGAAGTGTTTATAATGTCTGCGCCATTTGCTGCAGCATAGAGTATGCCTTCATAACCGTAGCAAATAAGTGATCCCCCTGGACATGCCACGTTAACATGCATAAGCTCAGCATTCCAGGCGGCGCCGGCGACGCCGATTCCATTGTCCGTCACGGCGCTTGCAACGCCGGCGGAAGACGTACCATGCGTGTCCCCGGTTGGGTCGTTGTTGGCGGGATCCTCGTTGCCAAAATTGACCCCATGCACATCGTCAATAAAGCCATTATTATCATCATCAAGGCCATTGGCGACGGAATCACCTGCATTCGTCCAAACGTTGCCCAAAAGGTCTTCATGCTGCCAGTCTCCGCCACCATCCACAATCGCGATGACGACACGTGGACTGCCATCCATCCCCTTTACTTCATCCCAAGCTTCAGGCAGTCGCATGTGCTGCAAGTACTTCTGATCGCTGAAGCGCGGGTCGTCGGGATCTACATGCCTTTTCAGGTCTGAGTCGAATAGACGGTTAAGGGCAACAGGCTCAGCGTACACCACCTCTTCAACTTGCTGTAGCCCCGTAGCTACATGCTGCGGTTCGGTCGTGCTCTGGTACCGCACATAGTAGGTACGTCGAAGGGCCGCTAGATTCCGGTAGGTGTTGCTGTTTGGTTGTACGTGATCCAGAAACGGATATGCCCGCTGGATTTGCCACACTGAGTACTGAATTGCCAAGCGGTCAAACGCTTGCACTCCGGTCTTAGCGACACCGTCCACAATGTAGCCATCCGCATCAAACTGCACGATTACAACCTGAGGCTGCCACGCGGGAGCTGAATACTCAGTATCGCCCACCTGGCTCCAGACAGAGCTGCTTGCCATCATCCCGACGAATAGCATCAAGGATGTTTGAATTGTAAACTTCATCACGTTGAGCCTTTTGTTCAAATAGGTTTCTGGCGCCGCCTGCTTCCGCAATCGGCGGTCTAATTTTGGCAGCTTGTCCAGCCACACGTACTTCCGCGCGGTAGGCTCACTTATGCCAGCCTTGGCCCATGCGCTTCCACGCACCCAACTCATCTCATTATAATAAATTATTTGTGTCCATACTGTGTTTTAATACTTTATCTTTGTGGTTTTTGTGTTTCGGCCATCCACGCACAAGACTGACTCAAGTCCCGAAACTTCTAATTGTCGCTGCCGTTAATTCGTGCCTGACATAAAACGCATGAAGTAATTATTATTACATCGTTTAATAATATAATTCCCTTCGCGAATCCGTGGCGATTTTCGTATCTTAAGACCGTCTAAACGCTCATGCAACCGCCTCAAAGCCCCCTTTGCGTCCAACATTCGACCGTTTGTTGCCATGAGAATCGTCAAAGATCCACAATTCAAGTTAGGAGAAGCGCCCATTGGCGAGATCGTGTTCAATCCCAAGTCCAGAGATGATGTCCCCGCTGTACTGCGCGGACTACAGCATCTGTATTGCGATCCCGTCACCCGAAAGAAGATCTTCGAGATACTGGAAGAGAACCTGTGTCCGGACGTCAGTCACCGTCGTGGCCGTCCCGGCATGTCCCTGTGGCGCATATTCGTGCTTGGTGTGTTGCAAAAGGCCATCGACTGCGATTTTGATCGGTTGGTGGATTATGCCAATAATCACGAGAAGGTGCGCCAGATGCTGGGACACGCTGATTTTGGCGAGAAACAGTACTACCAGTTGCAGACGGTGATGGACAACGTTTCGTTGCTGACAGAAGAGACCCTGGAGGACATCAATCGTGTGGTGGTAGCCAGCGGGCACCGCCTGGTAAAAAAAAGAGGTCGGAAGCTCCGCTTCGCTGCCGGGCCGATTCGTCGGTAGCAAAGACGCATGTGCACTGGCCCACCGATGTCAGTTTGCTGTGGGATGCGATACGCTGTCTGATTCGGACCACGTCCCGCGTATGCCAGGAGCATGGCATCCGGGGCTGGCGCAAGCGTGTAAATTGGATGGCACGGGTGCGGCGGGCTTTTTATCAGGTGCGCACACACCGGCAATGGCGCGATGAGACGAGGGTCGAGCGCTACCTCTGTGTGTGCCGGCAGGTCGTACAGAAAATGGAGGATAGTCTCACGATCCTGCGACAGCGTGAGATTGCACATGCGAAGATTGCGGAGTATGTGCGGCACCTGACAGATAGACCAGGTAGAGCGCCGTTTGATCAAGAAAGAGGTGATTCCGCACGGTGAGAAGGTGTTCTCCATCCATGAGGAGCACACGCGCTGGATCAACAAGGGAAAGGCGGGTGTGGTGGCGGAACTGGGAGTACCGGTGTGTGTGCTGGAGGATCAATATCAGTTCATCTTGCGCCACCACATCCTGTGGGAGGGGAATGATCAGGACATGATTGTCTCGTTCTTGGCCGAGGCGAAGAAGCACTATCCGACACTGCATTCCTGCCGTAGAGGCTTCTACACGCCGGAGAATCGGCGGAAGCTGGACCAGTTGCTGGAGTTGAGCGCGTTGCCCAGAAAAGGGCGGCGCAATGAGGAGGATCTGGAGCGTGAGACGGCGGACGATTTTGTGGAGGCTCGACGCCAGCATCCTGCGATTGAGTCTGCCATCAACAATCTACAGCAGCGTGGCATGGGCTTGGTGCGCACGCATGGCGCCGAAGGCTTTGCCCGAACAGTAGGGCTCGTGATGATAGCGACGAACGTGCACCGGATTGGCCTGATACTGAAGAAGCAGGAAGAGCGTCGGCGGCTCTGGCGTCAGGCCCGTGGGCGTGCAGCGTAACGCCCCAGATGTGATCAGCATTCGAAGAACACCGCACTCCTTCTGCACAGGAGCTTGCCTACCTGTCTGGTTGCGTCACAGATGGAAGGTGACAATGTTCTGATCTGTGCTCTGTAGGTTCGAAAACGGGACCTGTCCAATAATCGATCGCCCCTGCCACGGCCAATCCGTCCATACCCCCATCAATTCCATTCCCGTCAAACCAGATCTTGCTTAAAATTCCGTATTTTCTGCCAACCACTACTTAAGTAACCCTCCCAACAAGCGCGAGTACCATGAAACCACGGGGCTACATACTTGCATTTCTCCTTTTTGGCCTGCTCACTACCGCGAGTTGCGATACCACTGCTGACGAATTCGTCCCGACAGTCACTGCCGACCAGGTGACAGACCGCGCCACGCTGAAGACCTTCGTGCAGGAAGCGGCCAAAGGATATCTTGAAGGACTGAAGACGCAATCACCGGAGCAAGTGGAGCAGATGTTTAGGGAGGACGGGGGATACTGGCGGAAGGGGGACATTTATATTTGGATCGCAAGCCGTGAAGGCGTCATTTTGTTTCACGCGGCGAACAAGTCCTTGGAAGGACAGAACTTGTATGAGTATGTGGACCTTGATGGCGTCAAATATATGCAGGAATTGATCAAGGCTGCGGATGCGGGCGGCGGCTACGTCGAGTATCTCTTCGACAATCCACTGGTTGACGGCGACGAAGAATCCGGCTCGCCCAAGGTCGGGTACACCGAACTGATTACGGTTTCCTACCTGAATAACGGTCAGCCGTCGGTCATTGGCTCAGGGATCTATCCCTGAGCGTGGCCCGCTACACTCCTGGCTGGGTCTGTGCACGGTCTGTTTAGTTGGATGCTCCAGTTGCCAGCCAATCGGGAGTGCGCATGAGGGCATGCGCGGAACACCGGGGCGTTCGCTCTGGCTTGTGGTAGTGTATGACCAAGGAATCGCAGAGATGGCTGAGCCAGCTATTGATTCGTGGCGCGAAGATCGACTCTGAATTCTGAACGTTAGGGTATCTTGGCGGGATGGCGGCAAGAACGCAGCTCGGCACTGGTCAATGCCGGGATGACGTGCGCTGCTGGCGGCAATTTGCGGGTCGAGGCAACGTGGCCGTGAGTCTTAGTTCTGCCGCAGCATGTTGCCGCGCGGTTGCTTGCGGCGTGGATTGTTGAGCTTGGTGGGGATGTTCCAACGAAACAGCCCATTCTCCTTATAGACGCGGCCATCCTTCATGACGAAGTCCACATCGTATAGGGCGTGGATGTCTTCAAGCGGGTTGGCGGGCATGGCGATGATGTCCGCATTGCGCCCCTCCTCGATGCGGCCGGTATTGGCGCCCAGAAGATCGGCAGCGTACATGGTAGCCATACGCAGTATATGGTCGTTGGGGAACTCCGCATCCAAATAACTGTCGAGGAACCCAATGGTCTGCTCGCCGCGCGTCTTGCCCTCTTCATAGTAGACCACGTCGGAGCCAAAGGCCATGTTCACGCCAATGGCGTAGGCGCGTTTGTTGCGCTCCACGTTGCTCCAGTAACGCTCTTCGCCCAAGCGCGCAGCCGGAAAATCCGTGCCCACCAAGTACGTTCCGTGCTCCTTCATAAGCTGTAGCGTCTCGTCCGATGGACCGAAACCGTGCTCGATGGAATCGACACCCCCAAGGACGGCGTTGCGAATACCCTCGTCGCTGGTGGCGTGTGCCATGACCTTGACGCCCATGGCGTGAGACTCGCTGACTGCCACCGCCACATCTTCCACGCTATAGAAGTAGGGCTGATTGTCAATGATAAGCTTAATGACGGTCGCTCCATAATGCACGTTCTCGCGGATGGCGCGAACTATTTCTTCGTGCGAATCGGCGTATGTGTATTCGGGGTTGCCCAGACCGGGTTTTTCCGGCTGCATCTGGAATTGGCCGCCGAAGGGCGCGATCATGAGGCCAGCGGCCACAATGTTCGGGCCGGGTATCCAGCCACCCTCAATAGCGCGGCGCAGCGTGACATCGCCGTATAGTCCGTTGTTGCCGGTGTCACGCACCCACACGAAGCCGGCCTCGAGCATGGAGCGGGCCAGCATCGTGCCCTGTGCCACGCGCATGGATGTATCCTCAATGAGCGAGACGTAGTAGTACGAGCCGTGGTCATTGATATCGGATCCGTCCATTTCCTGGAGGGCCAGATGCGTGTGGGCATCTATCAGGCCCGGCATGACGTAGCTGCCAGTCAGGTCTACCACGTGAGCATCTTCCGGGGCCTCGATATTCGATCCTACTTCGACAATGCGGCCGTCCCGCACCAGAATCGACTGATCGGCACGAACAGCTCCTGCCTCCACATCTACCAGATTGCCTGCTTGGATAAGGACTGCCTGGGCGAAAGCGGGTAAGACAATAAGGGCGGAAAACAGAAGCGAAATCAGGAAGCGGTGCATGACGGTCGTCGAAAGGTGGCAAGAAGGTACCGTGAAGAGAAAGTACGCGCTGGCATGGCCGGTATCAACCAGACCGATCGGATCTTGCTGAGCGCATCCAAGCTCTCCCAACACGGGATACCCGCTGCCATTGGTGGGACGTGAGGAGGCAGTGCTCCGCTGTGTTGTGTTATCACGCCATGGTTGGCTCCGATGCCCGCTTGCTCCATCATCAACAGTGGTGCCGCCACCTCATGATTCGGGGCATTTTGAGTGCGTGAATGGGCGCGGGCTTGCCTGGCTCTCATTTCCTGGATTGGAAGCTCCAAGCGAATTCTGCGCATCCATCAGATATTTTCATGGATGTCATCCTTGTTTAAATCCAGTATCTCGTCAGGCGCTATGTAAACAATTTTGTTGTCAACAGATTCGTTGTATCTGTATGTCTGACTCGTGTCCCCGACATACACCACTTTTCGCTGCCCGGCTTCCTTGGGAGTGCGTCCGATATCAGGGAAACTCTGATTCAGTTTGCGCCTTCATTCTGTATTGTATGCCACCGTCCGTTACTACTACCGTCGTTGAACTGTTTTGTCAATCTGAACACTTCACCACGGCCACAGTTCATGGAAATGTATGGCCTGTGCTTCCCGGTTAGCCATCGGATGGCGCTGCTTGTACGGGGCCGTAACAGCGAAAGCATCTTCATCCGCCTTGTGATAGGTATAAAGCTTCTGGGCCTGCGCGAAAGCTTCATCCTGGCCGAGCGCCCCAAGCGTGAGCATCCTGTTATATAGTCCGCCAATATCTTCCGGATCAATCTGGAGCACGCGATCTATCCATCGTAGCGCCTCCTCGTAATTTCCCGCCAGATAATGCACGCGGCCCATGCCTAACAGCAGTACGCGGTCCTTCGGGTACGCATCATAGACGCGTGCCCATGCTTCCAATGCTTCGTCATAAAGACCGTCTGCCTTGAAAACCTCGCCTCTGAAATAAGCGGCCTTCAGATTGCCCGGATCCCGGCGCTCCGCCTCGTCCAGTGCATCACTGGCGCGCTCCAGTTGCCCATCGCGCAAAAACACACGTGCCAGATTTACGGGTCCCTCCGGGCTTTCCGGAAATAGCATGGATACCTGTTCAAATCCCACTCGCGCCCCTCTCGTGTCGTCCTCCAGAAGGAGACCGATCGCGTAATCGTTCCACCGCTCCCACAGTGGCCGTGCAGATAAAGGCGGTTGCCCGACCTGACGCGTTCCGACAGCCATTTCCGTGACCGGAATGTCCGGAGCTACGCCGTCGTCCAACTCCCACCGTCGAAGGTCAACTTCAAGACTTGCGAGGGAGTCGCTCTCGCTAGCCGGCACGTGCCCTCGAAATGTCCAATTGTGAAAATACCACTTGAACTTGCGATGCTTTAATGTCGCCTGAAGCGATGTTAAGGGTGGGCCATACGGCACGGTGAACTGGTAATGGACCGTATGCGCCGTCCCAGGAGAAATCGCGTTCATGTACACAGTGGAAATCCAATCCTGGGCATTGCGCCGACTGATCAGTTGGCTGGCGCGATCAACCTGTACGGCTCCCCAATAATGTGCTGTCGAATCCACTCGGCCTTCGGGGTCCAGTCGTCCTGATCCGAGGACGGGATTGCCGTCTGCGTCTGCGGCCGTGATTTGCAACCAGAGTTCATTCGAATCATTCGTGCCTCCTGGCAGCAAATGACCAACCGCCCGATTGCGGACGACCACTGTCATCTGGACTTCTTGCCCCGGCATCAAGCGGGGCATAGCCTCCGCTGGACCGTATCGTCGGCCGCCGACAACGACTTCGAAGATGTCCACGGATGCGGATTTGCGAAGCATGTCCTGCGAGCCCTGTAGCTGATTGTCGTGTCCGGACAAAGCCGGCAGTGCCGTATTGGCCGCGAAGAACTGGTGGCTGCGCACAAATCCGCCATCGTTGCCCTGGTCTTGTGACTCCACGTTGGGCATATGGCAATCCACGCAGTCCAGTGGTTCTTCGGGTAGATAAAAGGAGCGAACAGTATTGCCCGATGTCCCGCTCGCATGCCATGCGTCGTATTCGTTCTGGCCGCGCTTCCATCGGTAATTGTTAACATTCGGCGGCAGTCCGACTTTGTGGCAGGTGCCGCAAAATTCCATCGTCCTGTGCAACGGTTTCAACATGGCATCACGATGAGGCTCGGGCTTGGCGCGGACGAGCATGTCGTGGAGCCATTTGCCAGGCCCTGCCGACGCGCGCGCGAAGGGGTACTCATCTGGAGCTGCTATTACATAGCGACCATTCCCCTTAACGTCGCGCAAGGCCTGGACAGCGTGGCACGACAGGCAGGTCAACCCTGCCTGTGCAGTCGGGTGATCCATGTCGAGTGGCGTTTCATCCCCAAACCGTCCTGTGAATAGCACAAGCGGGTCGTGACAGGAAGCGCACCAGCGGCCCGGGTCATTACCAGCGCGCTCTACGAGCGCCTCCACCGACTTTCGGTAATACGGATTGTTGAACGATGAGAACTTGTGGGCTGACGCCTCCCATTGCTCGGCAATATCGGGATGGCAATCCGCCGCCCCGCAGGTATTGGAGCGCGCCAGATCATCATCATCAAGGAAGCCGTCGTGCGCAAGAATGGCCTGGGACGACGACAACGGATCACCCTCTGTAGAATCGTCGTACACCGCGCGCCCTCCGCCAAGCAAGGGAACTGCTATAACCAATAGCGTGATTGCCAGACCGAACAGTAGTGTGATCGACAGCGGATGCCGAAGAGCACGCTCGCGCCCTTCCTTCCAGCTCTGCCCCCATTCTAGAAACCGGTAGCGCAGCCCCTGTTTCATGGACACATGGAGGCCAAAGCCCAGGACGGTGGTCAACACCGTAAGGATGTGCACCCGCAGCACCCACCCCCCAGCGTAGCTCGCCCCAAGGAAGACGAGCCCGAAGCCGGTCAACAGCAGCAGGACAAGCGACGTGGCGGTAAACACTCCGGCTCCCGTGGCCTTCCAGTTCAGCCGCACGGGCATTTTGGAGAGGTGTAGGGCCAAGAACACCAGAGCCGGTGCCACCAGGATAGTGCCCAGAACAATGTGCAACAGCACGTTGCTCATGTACAAGAGAGCGGTGGACCGTTCGAACAGATACAGGAATAGACTGTTGACGAGCAGAATTACATAGCCGCCTAGAAGCACACTAACCAATTTGCGCTGCTCCTTGGGAAGTCGAATGTACCGCTTGCGACGCGCCATAAACCTGAGTCTCCAGTGCAAATCCGCCAGACGCGGAGCTACGGATTGGTAGTCCCGCCCCAATCCACTACTAACATGTGAACGCAATGAAGGCGTCTTGGTTTATCGTACGCGCCGGTCAATCCACCCGGCCGATTTCCAACGTTACCTCCGTTCCGTATGTGTAAGGTTGTCATATTCGATCTCGGCGGTGTCCTCATCGATTGGAATCCACGATATCTGTATCGGAAGCTGTTTGAAGACGAGGTCGCTATGGAGCATTTCCTGGCTACTGTCTGCACGCACGGCTGGAATGCACTGCAGGATGCTGGCCGCCCCGTAGCCGAGGCGACGCGTAGACTGATCCGCAAATGGCCCGACCATGCCGAACTGATTGAAGCCTACTATGCCCGCTGGCCAGAAATGCTTGGCGGTCCCATTGAAGACACAGTTGCCGTCGCAGATGACCTACACACACGGGGCGTGCCCCTTTTTGCGCTCACAAACTGGTCCGCGGAGACCTTCCCGTACGTGGAACACCGGTACGAGTTTATGGAATGGTTCGAGCATATTCTGGTATCTGGACGCGTCGGACTCAAAAAGCCTGACCTGGCAATCTATCGGCTGCTCCTTGGTCGCTGCCGCATTGATGTGCGCGAAGCCGTATTTATCGACGATAGTGAATCGAATGTAGCAGCCGCAGCTTCGATAGGATTACACGCCATTCGGTTTACATCAGCCACCGCTCTCCGAGGCGATCTGGAAACACTCGGCGTTCTGTAAGCTCACCGAACAACCACCATCTGCCGCGTGCGCCTGAATCCAGCCATTTCCACCGTGTAGAAATAGATGCCGGCAGGCAGGCCTCGTGCCGTGAATAGGATTTCGTGACGGCCTGGCGCAAGGCGTTCATCCACAGGCATTGCCACAACGCGGCCAAGCAAGTCAACTACGGTAAGACGTACAGGCCCTCGGTCTCCTACGTCTATCGTTATTCGGGTAGACTCGACGAACGGGTTCGGGTGGTTGCTGTGCAGCGATGGAAGCAGAGTTTGCTGTGGGAGCGTAGTTTCAGGCTCTTCGATATCTGTGACCGTATCTGAGGAAAGAGGCTGACTGGTGAGGACGAGCCTGGGAACGAGTGTGTTGGTGACTATGCAGTGATAGGTTGCTACGGCGGCCGCCGGGTCTACAATTAGTGAATCAGCTGTTTCTTCGCTGATGGGTGCATCATTTCGGTACCACTGGTATTGGTTCTGCGAGCCTCCCACGGTAACGAAAAATTTTAATGCACTTGCGGAGCGTGTCAGCGTGGTCTCCACCGTATCCTGCGGGACATACGTTATCGTGCCCCCGGCAACTCCCGTATTGAGCTCTAGGTCCTCAAACGTAAGCCTGTTTCCGCTTACGCTCACCGTGTCCAATACGACCAAGCCGCGCAAGTCCGGTAAGTCTTCTAATTGATTGTCATTTAAGATCAAGGTGTCCAGGCCCAAGGTCATTGTTATAGTGGGTGGCACCGCGCCACTAAGC
Source organism: Rhodothermales bacterium (assembly GCA_963665975.1). Lineage (GTDB taxonomy): Bacteria > Bacteroidota > Rhodothermia > Rhodothermales > Bin80. Next base: position 3,837,484 of record OY762508.1, on the reverse strand, counting down.
TGATTTTGATCCAGCCATACCCGCTGCAGCGCGGTCCTGCGACCAAAGAGCGCAGTGAGATCTCCGGCGAAGGCGTTCTGCCCCAGATCCAGGTAAGACAACGCTGGCATGAGCCCAAAGGCTTGTGGCACATCACCCGAAAACAAGTTCCCTCGCAGTCGCAACGCCCTCAGTCGAAACATGCCAAACAATGGCGCGACACTACCGGTGAACCGGTTTCTGGACAAGTCCAACCGCTCCATGTACTGCAGTGAGCTCAAAGAGGCCGGCAGCTCTCCTGCCAGTTGGTTATCGCTCAGGTCCAGATGTCTTAGGCCCGACAAGCGGCCCATCGATCCGGGGATGTTGCCCGTAAGCTGATTGCCGTTCAGACGCAGATCCCGGAGGAACCGTATAAAACCAATGGCCTCGTGAAGGACTCCCGTAAGGTTGTTATTGGCCACATGGAGTGTCGTGAGAAATTGTACGTTGGCAAATTCGGGAGGGATTGCTCCCGTCAGATTATTGTCACTAAGCAGCAATTTGGTAAGACCAGGCATGCGCGTTAGCGCTACGGGAATCGTCCCTGTGTGCGCATTCCCCTCCAGGGAAAGGTTGTTGAGCATTGGCATGGTGCCCAGTTCCGGGGGAATCTCACCGCCTATGTTGTTGTGGCCAACATATAATGACAACAGGCTCGTAAGATTGGCCAATTCCGGCGGCACGGTTCCTGTTAGCTGGTTAGCATCCAGAAATAACTCAGTGAGGTTCGCGAGATCAGCGAGTGCGGAAGGAATCGGACCAGTGAATTGATTAAAGTCGAGCCACAAACGATTCAGTTGTTCGAGACGGCCAAGAAATGACGGGATCGGTCCGTTCAGTGCATTGGCATACAGCAAAAGGTCTTCCAACGATGTGAGCAGCCCAAGAGAGTCGGGAATCGTACCCGTCAATTCATTCTCCCAGAGGCTGAGGTGTCTGAGCTGCGCAAGGCGCCCGAAGGCGCTCGGAATGGACCCGTGCAGATCATTCAAGGCAAGGTTCAATTCCGTCATTTCCGACAGATCACCCAATTCTGCGGGCATCATCCCGTTAAGACCGTTATCCCGCAGATTCAGCTGCGTAACGTACCCCTGGTTATTCAGCGTCACGCCAAACCAATCTGCTACAGGTCCGACAAGCCACTGTCCACGGTTCGTCCAGGACTGTCCGCCAACTGCTTGGTACAACTGCACAAGAGCGAGAGAATCTCGTTCATTCGCCGGCTCTCGCAATGATCTCCTCTGTGGCCGTGCATGCGCACGCCGCTCTGCGGTACGATCAGTCCTGATCTGCTCCAATCGAACCCATCGTGGCTCCTCGCCGCCAGCGTCCTGCGCTGCAGCCGTCATACACCATCCCATGCATATGCTCACCAGGACCCAGGTTGTAAATCGTTGCACGACTGTACGAACTGCCATGACGTCGCTGTTCAGGCTCTACGTTAAGGCTCCGGAGTAAAGGTCGCCACTCCAATACCGGAATCTCCCATACCAAAGTACAAGCGCCATGTCCCGGAGACTCTAACGAGTCCCTGAACAAATACGACGTTCGGCACTTGTCCTGTTTGCTCCAACTCTGTGGTCGGCTTCATAAATGGCATGTCCGATCTTCCAAGTAATTTTGTGGGATCATCGCGGTCGAACAGTGCCTGCCCGGGAGCATAGACCAGTGCGCTGTCTGCAGCATTATACAAAAGCAGGATGCCGCGCTCCGTCATCACTGGTTGCGGACCTGGCTCCACGAGACGACTGTCAAAGTAGCCCGGTCTCGGCTGCAATACAGGGTCTTCCACCACCGTCCACTCCATGAGATCGGTAGAGTACGCTGCCCAGATGTTCGTATCTCCGAAATACATCCAGTACTTGCCGTCTATGCGCTCGGGGAGAACAGACCCCGATTTTGTCCAGCCCCGCTCCGGAAATATCAGGCCGTGCTTGGTCCAGGTGTACAGGTCAGGGGATGTCGCGTGCGCCAGGCGCGCCGTCTTGCCATCATAGGCCGTATAGGTCAAATAAAATATCTCTCCAATACGCACCATACGCGGATCTTCTATCCCGCCTGGCAACTCCCAGGATTCCGTCGGTTCGAGTATCGGTTCCGCATCTCGCACGAAACGAATGCCGTCTTTGCTCCGGGCAAGTCCAATGCGAGACGTGCCGTACCATTGTCCCACTCCGGTAGAATCTTCGGCGCGGTAGAGCAGGGTAACAGTTTCACCGTCTGTCCATGCGGTGGGATTAAACACATCCTTGGACTGCCACGTGTCCCCTTCCGGCGTAAGGATCGGATTACCGGCATACTTTACGAATGGCCCGATCTGCCAATCGTCCGTCTCATGAGGCGCGGACTCGGCGCATCCGAGAATCAGCAAGCCTAGAACAAGACCATGGAAAACAGGATGGCGCACGGCTTCTACGTATAATGCTGCCAGCATGGAGATCTGCCAGCGCGTTGTGGAATCAGTGAGACCGGCGGATGCGAGCCAAGCTACGAAACCTTGCGCGGTCAATCTTCCCTCTCTTATCAGGAATGTTTTCCGGCCACGCATGGAATGCGATGGGAACCTTGAACCGAGGGAGTACGGTTTCCAGAACGGCTCTGATCTCGTCCGTGGTGAGCGATTGGTCGGCGCGTTTCAGAAACGCAACTGGCCGGTTTCCGAACTCATCGTCGGGGATCGGAGCTACAACAGCATCCGAGATACCCTCAATTGCACGAAGCTTGCGCTCTACTTCCTCCGGCTGGATGTTCTCTCCACCGGAGATAAACATGTTGTCTAGCCTGCCGTGCACATGGAGAAAACCATCGCCATCCAGCGTGCCAAGATCGCCCGTATGGAACCAACCGTCGGCGTCCGTCGCTCTCGTAATTTTATCGTGCTCCAGATATCCCTGAAATAATACGGGACCTCGCACCAGGATTTCGCCAGTTTGGGCTATGCATACTTTGCGGTGCGGCAAGATGCGGCCCGCAGTTTGTAATTGCTCGCGGGAGGCCTCTGGCGGCGTCGTAGTAACCTGAGAACCCAATTCCGTACATCCGTACGTTGTATGCACTGGGAGCCCTCGACCATAGGCCTCGTCAAGTAGTGCGGCAGGCGTCACGCCACCTCCTAAGAGCACGGCCTTGAAGCGCGTGGGCTGACGCCCATTTTCTGCACGCAGCCAGCGATCCAACTGCGTGGCAACAACCGACAGGTGTGTCACCCTGGCACGCTGTGCAGCCTCGTTGAGAGAAACATCCGGTGTGGGAACACATATCGTCGCCCCTGCCAATACACAACGGAACAGGATGCCAAGACCTCCAACGTGGTACAACGGCAGGGATAACAGCCACCGGTCGCCAGGGGCTAGCGCAATGTTACTATTTGATCCTTGTGCACTATAGTAGTGATTCCCGATGCTGAGCATAACGGCTTTCGGCAAACCCGTGCTTCCCGTCGTGTACACAACGGTAGCGGCCTGGTCAATGCCGAGCATTACAGGGCCTCCGTCTTCCTCCGTAAGGAATTCTTCCGGCCTCCTTGCGACATCCTGGAGATCCTTGCGTCCTGTAATCACAAGACTCGCAGACAGTGCTGCTATCAGTGCGGAAGCGCCATCTCTGGGCAGCCGTGTACTGATCGGGCAGGCGACGATGCCAGCCCGCACACAGGACAGCACAATCACGATGGCTTGCCATGAGGTAGGCAGACAAAGAACTACGCGCTGCACGCCCGTTGTACGCAGTGCACGGGCGGTGCCAGCGACAAGACGATCCAGCGCACCATAGGTTAGCGTGCGTTCCTCAGACACTATGGCCAAGGCGCCAGGGCGCGCCGCTGCGATGGTGCGCAGCGGGTCCCGGAAAGCGGTGTGGCCATGAGGAATCATGCGGTGAGGGGTTCCCGTCCGGTAATTCGCGTGAGCGACTCCTCGACCACCATCCTTGGACCTTGAAACAGGCTTGCAACCTCAACACGGGGCAGCCCCACTTCGAGTCTCGGACGGATTACGTCTTGCTTTAAACATCGATAAGTATCCAGACCTGCCGGGATATCGACAGAGCATGCCGCACTAAGCATAACTAGTCCCAGGAGGCCAATACCCGTCTCAAATGACGCGCTAATAACAGGATTGACGCCGATGTCCAGGGCGCGGGTTGCCAACCGTCTGACAGCCGTAATACCGCCCAGAAGCATGGGTTTAAGCACAATGGCATGCGCCCACCCACAGGATTCCAAGTCCTCGGAAGCAATTTCCGATACTGTTTCGTCCAGAGCAATCGGCACACTACAGCGGCTGGCTAATGCCTGCAATCCCTTTGGATTCTCTAGTGGCTCTTCGACATATTCCACGCCAAGATCTCTGATGCCGTCCATGAATGCTATTGCCTGCTCCGTCGACCATGCCCGGTTCGCGTCCAATCGTAGTGATACTTCGGATCCGGCAACTGCGCGGAGTGCATGTACGAGGGCTATTTCCTGATCAATATCTTGGTGTCCAACCTTGAGTTTCAAGCACGTATAACCCATCTCCCTGAGAGTAGCGGCACGCGACAGCACTTTCCTCCGCGGTCTCATGAGCAAGCCATTTATCGATACCGATTTGCGGGATTCTCTGGAAAACGCAGTTGCTGGACTGATCTCATGCTCGTCGGCCACCAGATTCCACCAGGCCAGGTCGAGGCCGCATCTGACGGAAGCCGACGCATTTTCGTCTGAATGAACTTGCAGCCAACTATTCGCACCAGCATACGATTTCCCGGCCAGGACGCCTCGCAACTGGAGCATTTCCTTTCGTGCCTCAATGAGGGTTTCCTGGCTATAGCCCGGCAGTGGCGCCACCTCTCCCCAACCCGTAGCACCGCTGGCGCTCGTCAGTCGCACAAGCAAACCATCCCGCCTATCATGCCTGCGCCCGCCCAGTGTTATAGGGGTGACGAGCGGCACACGATACGTGAACACATCGAGGTCCGTGATGGTCAATTGTCTGGGCTCTGTGGACATGTGCCGCGCCGAATCCAAACGTGCAGGCTACAGCATCCATCCAACGGAAAACAACACCGTGTGGGCGAGTAATATCAGTGCTGTCTTGCCAAGCATTGGATTGAGGGCGGCCGGATCGGCCTCATTACGGAGCCTTTCGAATACATGCAGCGCCGGAATGAGAATCAGAACGGAGACTGCAGCCCATCGATGTGCTCCGGTCGCCACCAACAGTTCCAATGGAATCAAGGCTGCTACAACCACGCAACAGGTCCATAGCCCGATGCCAAAGGACTTCCCGAATCGAACAACGAGCGTCTTCTTGCCTGCCGCCCGGTCCTCCTCCACATCCCGAATGTTGTTGACAAGGAGAATTGCCGTGGCCAACAGCCCCGTTGTCAATCCTGCCACAAGCACCACAGTATTCACTGTTCCCACTTGCACGTAGAACGTCCCGCCAACCGCCACAGGCCCAAAGAAGACGAGTACAAACAGATCACCCAGGCCCAAATAGGCCAGCGAATAGCGTCCTGTGGTATATAGCACCCCGGCGAGAATGGAGCATAGCCCGATAACCAGTATGGGCCATCCTCCACGCCAAATCAGGTATAGTCCGCACAAGAAGGCCAGGGTAAATGCGAGTATTGTAGCTCTCCGGATGCTTCCTGGCTCTACAAGCCCGGCCTGTGTGACTCGCAATGGACCCTTGCGCTCCTCCGTGTCTGCCCCCTTCAGATTGTCCACATAATCGTTGCTCAAGTTTGTCCCGATCTGAATCAGCAGCGCGCCGGCGAGGGCGCATAGCGCCGACCACACGTGAAAACCTCCCGCATCGACGGCGAGCGCCGTTCCCAGGCCCACCGGAGCGATGGCTGCAATGAGCGTCTTCGGCCGGATGGCTGTGAACCAGACTGCCATCCGGGAGGCTGGAAGCTGCGAAGTGGGTGCATTCATAACGTTCTCGGGCAAGGCCTCCCTATGGTCGGTACCCGTCTTTGTCAAAGTCTGGTTGACGCCGTTCCAGATAAGCGGTCTTGCCCTCTTGGCCCTCTTCTGTCATGTAAAACAGCATCGTGGCATGCCCTGCCAGCTCCTGCAGGCCTGCCTGGCCATCGCAATCCGCATTGAGCCCCGCCTTAAGCATGCGGATGGCTATGTTGGAGTTGCACAGGATTTCGCGACACCACTGTACGGTTTCGCGTTCAAGGTCCGCCAGCGGTACGATGCAATTTATCAAACCCATGCGAAGTGCCTCTTCAGCATCGTATGGTCTGCACAAAAACCAAATTTCACGAGCCTTTTTCTGCCCGACCATTCGTGCCAGGAAGCTTGCTCCGTAGCCCCCATCGAACGAGCCAACCTTGGGGCCTGTCTGCATGAACCGGGCATTTTCCGCTGCTATGGTCAAATCACAGATAACGTGCAGCACGTGCCCCCCTCCCACGGCCCAACCGGCCACCATCGCAATGACGGGCTTGGGGCACGTTCTGATCTGCCGCTGGAGATCGAGCACATTGAGCCGTTGCTTGCCAGTGCCTTGCTCCGTGTACCCGTGATCCCCGCGGATACGCTGATCGCCGCCTGAACAGAAGGCCTTCGTTCCCATCCCTGTCAGGATGATTACTCCAACAGAGGCGTCATCCCGAGCCCTGGCGAATGCATCCTGCATCTCAGAGACGGTCTGTGGCCGGAATGCATTGCGTACTTCAGGGCGGTTTATGGTGATCTTGGCGATACCCTCTGTATCTGTCCCCTCCACGCCAGTGTGGAACAGGATGTCCGTATACCGGCTCGCCGCCTCCCATTCAAAGGGACCTGTGACCACGGGCCTATGCGTGAAATGGTGTCCTTTCCTGCTTGCAGACATAATTCCTCTCGGATAATAGATGACGCGTTACGGGTTACCTATAGCCTCTGCTGCCACGCGAAGTAATTCCTGGTGGACCGCATAATTGTCCTGACGGTTTGTCGTGACTTCGATCAGGGTAGCAGTTGGGCGTGTCCAGGCGTCCAGACAGGCTTCTGCAAAGGACTGTAGCGATGTCGGGTGGCAATACGCTATGCCGAACATGTCGGCTGCATGTTGAAACGTCAGCCCGTGGGGGGTGCCAAAGCACGGCTCAAAATACCGAGCAGGCTCGGCAACTGGGAGAAAATGGAAGACTCCGCCGCCATTATTATTAATCACCACAACGACGACTGGCCTTTCCCGCAACAGGGAGAGAGAATTAAGGTCGTGCAGCAAGGCCAAATCTCCAATCACAACAGTTACTGGGGCCTGCGAACCTTCCGCAACTCCGGCCGCCATGGCGATCGTCCCATCGATCCCACTCGCACCACGATTAGTGGCCACCAGTGGCGCCCCTGCACCTGATTCCCCGAACTGATCGGCCTCACGAATGGGCAAGCTGCTGGCAAGAACCAGCGCGTGACCTTCCGGAATATTCTGCGTGACGGTCCGGGCAATGGAAGGCTCTGTTAACCTGCTCGTGCGCGCAAAGTAAGCGCTTACTGCTCGATCTACTTTCCGTCCAGCCGCCTTCCAGGAATAATAATAAGACGACTGCGCTGCTGCAGTGGCGCCACTTATCGAGTCGCAGAAGCCTTCTATGCCTGCTTCAATGTTGAGTGTAACCTGATGGTTAGGGTCCAATCGATCTGGAGCTGCCTGGACTACGATATATTGATCTGGCCGATTATTAGCCAGGAATTGCGACAGCCGCTTGGATACGCACCGACCTCCGACATGTAGCACTACGTCGGCGGAATGCTCTGCTTGAAATGCATCGCTTCCCAGCAACTGATCGAATAGCGGGACTATCTGGCTGTCTTGCGGGGCATTACCCAGTCGCAGTTGCGAGGCGATGTCCGGCAGCAGAGGCCAGCCAATTCGCTGCGCCAGACGCAATACGGCGTGGCCCTCTTTAGCCGTGGCAAGCCGTCCCGCTACTACAAGGCCCCGCCGCGCAGCGCCCAGCGCTTCCGATAACGCGTGTGTCTGCTCCGCGGACAGGCCCAGATCAGCGTGGGAATAGGTAGTATACGGGCTTTCCGCGGAATGCCATGTGGCAAGCGTGCTGCGATATTCCGCCCAATCGCCGTCTCCTGTCGCTAGCGGTTCCCGAAACATGCAGTTCAAATGGACAGGTCCTCCAGGGGCGCGGCGTGCGCGGTACGCAGCCTGATCCACCGTGGTCAGCACAAACGCAGGGTCGATAGACGCACTCGGCGCCGGCATGTCGAACGCCCAACGTGGATAATTGCCGAAGATGCCCACTTGATCAATCGCCTGGTTGGCACCGCAAAGGCGCAATTCCGGTGGACGGTCAGCAGTCAATAGCAGCATCGGCACGCCATCTGTGGATGCCTCAACGACAGCGGGCAGGCCGTTTGCTGCAGCCGTGCCGGATGTGGTAATCCAGGCTGCAGGGACGCCAGTCGCGCGTCCATAACCCAGAGCGAAGAACGCCGATCCTCGCTCGTCGTAGTGCATGACATGGCGCGCCCTACTGTTGGCTACTACTGCCATTGCCAGTGGCGCGCTACGATACCCTGGGGCGAGAACAAAATACTCGATACCGCAGCGAATCAGCTCTTCTACTATCAGATCAGCCCAAACGTGGTTAAGCCCTTGCCTCCTGGTCATGCCTGTTTCCTGTCGCAATAGAGCTCCCCTTCGATGCGCTACGTTTCCTGACTAGAATATAGCACGCTTCATTAATGGCCGACTACCATGCCGCCTGCATGTGGTGCTCGGCAAGTCCGAGGACCTCGGCAAAGTCTATGATCTTGTGTTCGATTTCATCCCATTCCGACTCAGGCTCGGAGCCTTCAACGATGCCCGCGCCAGAAAACAGGGAGAGAGTGTTGGAGTGCACCAAGCCGGAACGGATGGCCACGGCAAACTCGGACGCATCACGACCAATCCATCCCACCGGGCCTGCATACCATCCTCGATCGAACGGCTCCTGGTCCCGGATAGCTACAATGGCTTCCCGGCAAGGGTATCCACCTACTGCCGGCGTCGGGTGAAGAGCTGCAAGCACGTCCAGTGTAGTTACATTCTCGCGAAGCGTGGCCTGCACCCGGGATACTAAATGCCGTCCATAGGTGAGCTTCATTTCCGACGGCTCCGGGTCCATGGCAATCTTTTCGGCGAGCGCACCAAGCTGTTCCCGCAGACTGATTCGAACATACTCATGCTCGCGTCGGTCTTTCTCGCTCTGAAACAGTTCATCCAACAGACGCGCGTCATCAACAGCGGAATTGCCTCGCGGCCGAGTTCCTGCTACGGCCTCTGTGGCTATGTTACGCCCGCGCCGTCGGAATAACCGTTCCGGCGAGGCTCCTACGAAGGCGGTGGCGCCATCCCGCTGAAAACAGAAATGGAAACAATTCGGCGTACCCGACTGGAGACGGGCAAGCAGCGCTTCCGCGCACAGCGGCTCCGCAAACGTCAACAGTGCTTCGCGGGCTAGCACAACCTTGTCCAGATTGGACGTCGAGAATGTATGCAGCGCCCATTCGATCATGTCCCGCCACATTACGTGATCAGGCCGCACCGAACGCGCCACGGGCGTCGAAATCTTGGGGAGAGGACCCGCTACCGAAGGCGACAACCGAGTAATCTGAGACAAGATAGCCTCGCTTTGCTCCCGGTCTCGCGACATCACCAGATTGCATATCAACTGCGTTTGATCAGGATAGGATCGGAGCTCCAGCCGAGGCAGGACGAAATTGTACGCTCCGAATGCTTCCCACGCCTCTTCCCGCTGCATCGTCCAATCGAAGCGAAATCCCCCATAATACCTTGTGGAAGCATCACAGGATCGTAGAATTGGAGCAAGATGCTGCCGTAGTTGCGAAAGGTTGCCGGGAGGAGCACAGGTACAGCTGTCGGCTTCACCCACAGCCGCCACGTGCACATCCCCATCTCGGGGAGACCAATAAATCTTGGTAGCGTCTTCCTGGGCTTGTAGCCACCGAAGCGGGTCCACACGCGGCATCGGCACCACAATTTGTCTGACTATCTTATCCGACGCCTGCTGCCCGTTTTGGCGTGCAAGGACTGATCCGACCTGGGCTGCAAGATCCGCTTTGGCATTCTCTGCGACTATGCGGTTGCGGTCACTCATATGCGTTCAAATGGTAGTCGTCTTGTCTGCAGCATCCCGTTTCACGTACTACTTCTTTTTGAGATGTTCGACGATCGCTGCTTCTATTGGCGCAAAATCCGGAATCTTGATCCGGTGCGCTAACGCTGTACGCACAATAAACGCACGTAGAATATGATCCGGCACCGGCATCCTGTATAACGTACTCCAAATGCGTCGCACTACAGGCTCTGTAGCTATGCGAATAATACCCCACCGCAGGAGTATGAAGCCACCAAGCCCCACTGCGAGCACTGCATATTGTTCATCACGGGCTGCCAGGGTCATTACTACGACGTAGTATACGGCCTGTAGTCCCACCAGGTCGAACATCCTGAAAAGAGGCAAAATCGTCCTGCTGACAAACGACGGACTCAGGCTCCTCCACCCTACATAGACGACCAGTGCTGCAAGCAACGCCTGCACTGGAGAAATCATAAAGAGAAGCACGGGTAATAGCCACAGAGTCAATGTCTGCGGCGACCGCAGCCATACCTGCGCCTGCAGCAAGAAATACTCAACAGGCTTGTGGTCAAAGACAGCACCCGCATATTGTCTCAGCCAGACTTCACGCGTTTGAAACCAAGTCCCCGAGTCCGTAAAAATTCCCTTCGGTGTGTCAACAAAGGTTGGTAGAGACCGGCGGAAACGGGGCCACTTCATGGCTGGAAGCTCTCAAGGATCGCAGGCTGGTTACACGCCAACCATGACCTGACGAACGCATACTATTGGTGCTTGCGGTAAACTCTCATGCGCCTCGCTTGTTGCCACCTAAACAGATCCAATGCACACGATTACTCGCTGCCGATATAAATAAAGTATTCGAGTGTTCTTGGGGAGGTTTCGACAAGATGCAATAGCAGATCAGGCGGGAGATGAATCTGTGGACTTATCCGTCCTGTCGTATCCTTACGGATTGACTCATAGGACACGGTAGCAAAAAAATCTTCCGCCTCATACGCCGCATCATACTGAGATAGAGGAACGCGAAATCGGACTTCGACAGAAGGCGGATCCAGTTCAACGACCTGGGTCATTGTAGGTAGCTCGGTCACGTCTACGTTGAGCACGCGCGACCCTTCTGTATAATGATACGCCCGTGTGGTAATGGTTACCGCGACGGCTGCAGCCTTTGTCACCAAACCCGCCAGCGTGTCAGCAAGTGGGACGATAACTGCCATCGAATCTCTCACACCCGATCTCACGATTCTCTCGGTTGGCCATTCCGAAAGACTGTTGATCACTGACACGGCCCCTGAAACATCAATTGAATCCGGTATGACGACAGGATCGGTAAAGAAATCATACGCCGATACCGGTTCCAACGTCACACGCGGTCGGACTGGGATCCGCCGCGTAATCCGCTCTTCTTTGTCTAATTCAAACCGTTCCGGGAAATAAGTTACGCTGGTCACGCCTGTAGGAAGCGCCACGGCTGTACTGGTCTCGATTACATCGATTGATCCATCTATGTTCAGGACCGGCGGATCGAATCGAACGCCGAACAGGTCCGTGCCCGTGCCTGAAATCTGTGCCCGAACAGTCTGCGGGGGCAGAGTTGCGAGGGCCGTGTCTGGAGGCATGTGGACAATCTTTGTCTTGACCTCCACTAGAATCGTATAGGTTTCGCTGAGGCTAAGGGTTAACCAGAGGATAATGGCAATTAGCGTGCACATGGTGACGACGAGGCCACGCCTGTGGGGCATTTCTGGACTCCCATGCTCTCGCGGTCGATGAAGCGCCAGCATCTTTCCCAATCGTGATTCCTTGGTTGAGTCCATGCTCTCACACGTTTCAATGCTGCATTTCTGCAGGCCTGCTGTTTATTCGCCCACGCATTTGTGCGTCTTTACCGAAGAAATTCCGGAAACGCTGCAGTCTTCTCTATGCAGCGTGTGTACTTTCCCGCCTTCGTGCGCTGCGTCACCATTATACAGAAGCTGCAGTTCACAAACGGCCTTATCGGGCAGCCGAAGACACAAGTCTACATCCGGAAGCTGCCTGGGATCCACACTCAATGGGCGCCTGGACACCGGCGTCACTCTGAAATACCTGAATGAAAAGAAGCCGTTTTGGCGACCATCACGCTGCCCGCATCATGGCATCGGGAAATCCTGCGTTCGCACCCAGCACACGGCTGCTTCGTAGTCTTGCGCCATTGAACTGCTTGTCTGGCACAGGAATTTCAGGATCGGCCGTACTTATGACGTAGTTGCTCGTACATCTCAACCATGCCTCGCGCCGTTGCTTCCCAGTTGTATCGCTCCAAAACGGCTTGGTGCCCGTTTTGCCCCATGCGCCTAGCCAGATCCGGGTCGGCCGCAAGGGTAAGCAAAGCCTTGGCAAGCGCACTGGAATCCCCCGACGGATAAACCAATCCACAACCCGTCTCCTCCACGATCCTTTGTTGAACCCGGCAATTCGTGACCACCGCCGGCCTTTCAAGATACATGTACTGAAATAGCTTGTGCGCAATTGCAATTTCCGTCTGTGCTGTTTTATACAGTGGTAGCAAGCCAACGTGGCTGCCGAGGATATAGCTCTTGATGAGCGCCTGTTCCCGCCATCCAGTAAACACGACCGAGTCGGTAATTCCCATTTGCCTGGCCAGAATTTCCAACTCACCGCGAATTCGCCCCTCTCCGACAATCACGAGTCGGGCACCAGAAATCTCAGCCAAGACATCGGGCATTGCTCGGATTACTGAATCGAGGCCCCTATTCATTCCTATTGTCCCTGCATACAGGATCGTAAACTCCGAGCGAATGGATGCAATGATGCCTTCATAAACGGGAAAGTCATCAAAATCCGCTGTCCGAATCGTGTTGGGCACCACACATGTTCGATCCGGATCTACTCCGAGTCTCGTATTCCTCATTTTCATCTCGTCCACAACTGTGACAAGGTGATCTACCGCATTAACCCAACGCTTTTCTATCCGACGCCATCGAGGAATACTCACCACGAGCTTGCCGGGAAACCGTGTACTCCATGCATAATCTTGAAGCACCTCGACATAGTTCTCGTGGAGGTCGCCGACAACGGGAATGCCCAAGGCGCGCCCTGCCCTGATTCCCCCTCCGAAGAGATGCAGATCGTGCATGTGGAGAACATCAAACGGTTTCTCACGGTAGACCTTGCGGATTTCTCGTTCCAGGAACAGTGTGAAAAGGGGCACTGTGCCCGCCAATCCTCGCATCTTGTTGCGCACCTGTTTGGGAAGCCTCCTCCGGAAAAGGTGAATCCCGCGATGCGTAGCCCGTGTTGGCAACTTCTTTATTCCTACGGATAACAAGGACACATCGAAACCCGCATCAATAAGTGATAACGCTTCGTTCTCGACCCGGGTATCCGGTGGAAAGTCCTGGTCCAGAACCATCAAAATGCGGAATGCTGGTGCAGGCAGGAGCATGTTCACAATCTGATAAGAATCATACATAAGCCGGATTTTGGAAGCTCCTAAGCTCCCAGGTCACGCTCCAGAATGGAAGCGATCTGCTGCGAGGCTGTACCTTCAGGTAAGACCCGAAGTACTATCGCCGCCTTATTGAATTGGGGTCTCGCTCGTACAACCGTGCAAAATCGCATACCCGCACCGCTTGTTAACACCACTACCGCATTGCGTTCTGCCGAAAAAAATCGCGTCGGTGCTCTACGTTATTCTGCATGCGAATCTCGACCAATACGGTCCAGGAGAGAAGCAAGTCTTCGCGTCAGAAATCGCCTGTCATACGCCTGGATAGCCTCGTGGTCGGGACTCTCGGGCGCCTCTCCACGACTGACGCCATCCGCGTGCATCGTGAGAAAGTCCTGAATGCCATCCACATCGTCGTAGTCGATTACGACGCCGCCGCGTGTTTCCGACAGGATTCTTGCAGAATCTCCATCGGTCGGCCCAATGCACAGGATGGGCTTTCCGAGCGCGAGATATTCATACATCTTGGCTGGGATAATGCCACGGTTTTCCGCAACTCTGTCGATGATGACTAGGAGTACACTAGCCCCACGCATGTACCCTATGGCTTCGGCGTGCGGAACATACGGCACCACTTGCAGGATTTCGCCCAATCCCGCTTCGCGATACGCCTGCAAGACCGCCTCATCAACGCGCCCCACCAATTGCACACGAATCTTCCTTTCGTGCACCACTTTCGCCAGCGCCTGCACCAGGGCAGGGACATTCCGTGGGCCGTATAGGGTGCCAACGTATGTTAGGGTGAAGGGTGCATCATCCCGTCTGATCTCTGTGATTGGCGGGATGTCAGCAGAATCAAACCCGTTGGTTATCGTTTCGTACCGTTTGATGGCTGCCTTCTTCTGCAATCCTGCACCATAGTTATCGCTTACCGAAACCACCGCATCGGCCTCTCTTAGTACCCTCCGCTCGAACATAGCATCCAGCCGACGTGCTAGACGTGCTTGTGGCAAGACGCGGTTCGGCCACTGATCGGTCCAGGGGTCGCGCATGTCGACAACCCACGGAATCCCAAAACGTCGACGGAGCCGTCTTCCTACCAAATGAACAGAATGGGGCGGCCCCGATGTCAACAAGGCATGATAGCGCTCTTTGCGGATTAGTCGCCCAGCCGCAAACGTCGCAAAAGGCACCCAGCCCACGCGAGCATCCGGCAAGAAGAGATTTGCCCGCAGCCACATTGCCAAACGGCTGATTTGTCCCTTGTTGGCGGGCTCCCTCACAAAGCCAGTGCCAATCATCTCCTGCTTACGCCGACCCTGCAGTCTTGCATAAAAGCTGTACGGATCCCATGACCGTGTGCGTACGACTTTGATGTCCTTGGATACGTCCTCGACCAGTGATTCATCATAGTCCGGGTACGCGGCATACGCAGGGTTTACGGTCAGAATGGTCGGCTGCCAACCGTTTTCGGGGAGGTACTTGGCGAACTTGAGCACGCGCTGGACACCGGATCCTCCAGAAGGTGGAAAATAGTAAGCAATGATCAGTATCTGCTTCAACGTGGTCCGCACCCCAATTTGCCAGTATAATCACGCCTGTTGCAGTCGCAGTCAGGAACGTCGTCTCCGAAGTATTGCAAGAACAAAAAGAAGCAGTATTGCGCCATACACCAGCACCGTTGACGCACTGCTAACCACCCGGCCTGCCCGATAGCTCCGGGGATCGAAGCGCAGCGTCACCTCATGCGCGCCTTCCGGCACTACGACGGATCGGAGCAGGTAGTTTGCGCGATGAATCGGGACTTCAGATCCATCAATCAATGCAGTCCACCCCGCCGGGTAATAAACTTCGCTGATAACGAGTAGTCGCGGGCGATCTGTTTCAACGGACCACGCAATCTTTCGTGGGCCGTACTCAACAAGCTCAACGGACACCGAACTCGTGGAATCTATCGGAGCATCCACGAGATCTAATTCTACTCCAAGAATTGCCTCTCGCTGTGGATCGAATGCCGGACTGCGGAGATATGTCCACGTGTCTTCCGCAGACTCGATGACGTCAGTCTCGCCCACGAAGTATGCCCGTGGCAGGACATTGGGATTCTCCAGAACGTTCAAGCCTGATTGGTCTCCCTGGAATACCGGATTCGTACCCGGAATGATTGGATTCTGAGCAATGACAAAGCGCGTATTGAGTATATCCAGGGCATTCTCATTGGGGTGACCGGTTTCCGGATCCCATAGCATGTTTTCCAGGAAATCCTGATACCGGCGTAATTTAGCCCCACTGTATCCGCCCAATGATTCATGATGAAAGGACGGTCGTGCATTCCTGGTCTGGTCCATGCGCTCCAGAGATAGCACGCGGAAGCTACCCGCGCCGCCCGCGTAGTCTTGCTGTTCCAGGATGAACCGATCGACATCCAGCATCGGAATGCGCGCCTCTGCTCTTCGTGTCGGGGAGAGGTGGTCCTCGTTAAAATATCGGCGACCCACGCCACCCAGGTCCATGGCTATAAGGAGCACCAGACCGGCCTGCACACTCCAGGCAGGCAGCTTCTTGCGGCGATACAGGATGAGCGTACCCCCTGCCAACAAAAGGAAGAGGAGCGTGCGCACGGCATCTTTTGTAAACGCGTCAGCGCGGGGGGTGACAAGCCGTTCCTGATACAGCTGATCGGTGGTTCGTCCGACCTGGGCATCGTCCACAGGACGCTCCATCTGCGCCGCAACCATGGCCCGAATCTCTTCAAATTCATTCGGGCGCTCGAAGCTGAATAGAGCGTTGCGTCCCAGTAAAAGGACGAGTACTACAAAGACAGCAGTGCCGGAAGCCTTCAGGATAGCACGTGTCTTATCCTTCTCCATGTCCGCCGATTTCTCTGTACGGACGATGTATGTGAGACCAAGGCCGGCCAAAACAGCCAATTTTAATGCCACAGCAATTAGCCAGGTTTCCGGAACACGAAACGCGTCGAACAGGGGGAAATACTCGTACATTAGGCGATTCAACGCCTCGAAGTGCCTGCCTAGGGAAAAGAGAGTCATTAGTCCGGCGGCAAGCCCGAACACCCTTACGACCGTTAGTCGAAAGCGCCACACCGCCACGGCCGCCAACAGCAGAACGATGCCTCCGACATAGTGCGGCCCTCCTGTAGGGGGCTTCGGACCCCAGTACATGGCTGCGCCACCGTAGGCATCAGCGATTAGCAGCGTGATGAGTTCCCCTATACCCTGGCTCCAGCCCATGGCGTAGGCCCAATCCAGTCCCCCGACTGCTCCCCCACTGGACGAACCACGGATGCTAAATGGCCGATATTCCGTGGTCAACAGATAGCTCTGGGCCGCCATGCCCAAGGCTGCAACAGTGCCCAGGACCAAGAACAGGGTTGCAATCCCGAAGTGCTTCGCTCGTCCCTCACGAATAGCTCCTACACCTTCAAATACCCACCATATTCCGATCAGGAATGCAATATAGTATGTGATCTGGACGTGCCCTGCCCGCAGATGCACTGCAAGCGCTGCCGCAAATAGCAATCCGGACAAAACGGCCGGTCGCCGCAGCGTGTTGGCAAACGCCAATAGTAGCCATGGAGCAAAGCACAGAGCAATGAATTTCGAATTGTGTCCTGCCGTCAGAATGATCGGCAAGTAGGTTGTAAGGCCATAGGCAACAGCGGCAAGCGTGCTAGCGAGCTTGTCTCTGGTCAGGAACAGGACAAGCAGATACGCGCCCAATAGCAGAAAAATGAAATGCGACACCGGCCACACTAGGAGGCGCAGTTTTGTAGGCACAATGTCAATCTGAGGAACCTTGTCCGGTGGCGAAATGACGTATCCCGGCATTCCGCCAAAAACATTCGTCGCCCACAGTGGCTCTTCCCCTGTGTCCGCCCGGTGCTGGAGCATCGACTCGGCGGTGGCCCGCCACTGCACGATGTCTCCCCCGATTAGAGTCTTGCCGGAAAAAAGCGCGGGAGCGTAGAACACAAGCGCCACCGCAAGCAAGACCGCGATGCAAATGAAATGCTGCGTAAGGTCCGCCTGCGCGTCCCACAAAGATGCCCGCACTTGTTGCTTTTTTGCCATGGCAGGCATCTCCTCATCGGCACTTGCGCCGACCTAATCGATCACCTTCGGTACACGAAAGAAATCAGCGTCGGCGTTTGGAGCACTCCGCAACGCGTCCTCAGGTGTAATGCGGATTTCTACCGTGTCATCTCGTAGTACATTAGTCAAATCGAGGACATGAGACATCGGCGCGACATCCGCAGTGTCCAACTCGTTTAGTTTCGCCATATAGTCAAGTATGGCGCTCATATCCCTGGCGAGGACACTCTCCTCCTCCTCCGTAAACTGAAGCCTCGCCAGAGAAGCGATATATCGAACTTCCTCTACCGTGATCGACATAACATTCCTTTCCAACTGGCACTGCCGCCCTGACAACGAAAGCCGCCGTGCGCTGTTCCTACTTGACAACTGCTCAAAGGCTACTGCGCACCGCATTAGCGGCCGCCGCGCTGGCGTAAGATGAGGTCTACGGCCCTGGTGACATCCTGCACCACATGGTCCGCCCTGGGCGCTGCTTTTTCCACAGCCCCATATCCTGTTTCTACGAGCAGCGTCGTCATGCCGAGACGGCGTCCTGGATCCAGATCCGTGTTACGATCGCCTACTACATACGACAAAGCCGGAGCAATCCCCCATTCCTGAATGGCGCGCATAAACATGCCTCCGCCAGGCTTGCGATCCAGGCTATGCCGCCGGTAAGCACTCGAAATCCCCTTTGGGTGGTACGGACAGTAGTAAAAACGATCTATTCGAGCACCCGTCTCGTTCAACTCCGCCTGCATATGGGCATGCAGCCGCTGCACGTCTTCCTCGCTGTAGTAGCCACGGGCAACACCGGCCTGGTTTGTAACGACCAGAGCCAGGAAGCCTGCCTGATTTAACCTTGAAATCGCTGCTGGCGCACCTGGGATCCAAGAAAAATCTTCAACCCTGTGCAAGTATTGAACCTCCTGATTCAACGTGCCATCTCTGTCCAGAAAAACGGCTCTCCGCACCATTATTTGCTTCCTTTCTCGAAGATCAGCCGCTCTACTGCAGCAAGGACGAGATGCCCGCACAAATCGTGTCCCTCCTGGATACGCGCTACGTCCGTGGAGGGAATGCGAATCAGATAGTCGCAGCAGGCCTCCATCTCCTCACCTGCTGCGCCCGTAAAGCCGACGGTGATCGCATGCCGTCGCTGTGCCGCTTCAAGGCCACGCAACACATTGGCCGACCGGCCACTTGTGGAAAGGCCGATGACAATATCGCCGCTATGTGCTACGCTGCCAAGCACGCGTGCAAACGTATGCTCATATCCGTAGTCGTTGGCAATGGCGGTTAGCTGCGCGGTATTGGCGGTTAGGGCAATGGCTGGCAGAGGCGCACGATCCTGCACGTAGAACCGTCCCGTAAGCTCGGTGGCGAAGTGCTCGGCAGTCGCGGCACTGCCCCCGTTACCGAAAAGGATGACTTTCTTTTCGTCCCGATAAGCCGCAGCTATGCGAACCGCAATCTCGGCCAGATAGCCTGCCTGCTCCTCCACTGCATAGCTCACCTCCCTCGCATCGCGAGCCTGCCGTGCCAACCACGTCGTTATACTTACCGAATCCATGTCTGCAATCCTGCATCCGTAAAACCAACGTGCACCACTCGCAGGCCCTCAACGCTTGAGCGCTCCAATGCCTGGATTACGTCGTGACGCCTGTCCATATCCGCAAAGAAAAAGAGAAACCCGCCTCCACCAGCACCGGAAACTTTACCCCCCAGCGCTCCTGCAGCACGCGCTTCCTGGTAGATCTGGTCAATGTGAGCATTGCTGATCCTGTTGGACATTCCCTTCTTTGCCTGCCATGCTTCGTGTAACAGGCTGCCAAACTTATCGAAATCACCTTTCAGCAGCATGCGCTTCATCTGAAAAGCCATCGCTTTGGTGCGATCCATGGCGGCAATAGACTCCCGCCGGTCCTGCACGTAGTTTGCAATCTGATCCCTGATGATATCCCTGGACCTGCGGCGCTGCCCGGTAAAGGCCAGCACGATGGAGTACTCAAGCTCACTGATCCATTCAGGAGGCAACCGAAGCGGATTGACCAGTACGTCTTCCCTGCTGAACTCCATGAAATTGAAGCCCCCAAATGAAGCCGCATACTGATCCTGCTTTCCGCCTTCCAGTCCAAGATCCATGCGCTCAATCTTAACGGCCAACTCGGCGATTTCATACCGATTAAGCCCCAATTGAAGCCAGCGATTGAATGCCCCTATCAGAGCCACAACCATCGTAGAGGAGGCGCCCAACCCCGATTCCGGCGGGCAGTCCGTATGGGCATAAAGATCAAAACCCGTGGTGTTACGGCCAGGGATGTCTAATGAATCAATCACCCCTTTCGCCAACATCATGTCGCCCGTGACCCCACGAGCAGAGGACCCCTGATTGATGTCAAAGGCAACGTCTTCCTGCAGATCAACCGAGCGTAGCCGAATGGTTTGCGTATCGTTCGGGACAATCGTAACCCACGCATACAGGTTAATGGTCGCATTGAGAACTACCCCGCCCTGCTCATCAGCATAGGGTGCTACATCGGTGCCGCCGCCACCGAAGGCCAGACGAAGAGGAGCACGCGATCGGATGACGGGATGCACGATAACAGAGCGTTGAAGGAGTCGATATGTCGCAAGTGAGAAGTGTTACGCGCCAGTCGTCCAATGGTGCACAATGGTCGATGCACGCGCATAGTCTTCCGGAGTCCCAAAGTCTAAGAACTCGGCTTCCTCGTAGCAACAACCGTACAATCCCTGTCCCAACCAGGATGGAAAGACGTCCCGTTCCAGGGAGACCATCTGATCCGCTCGGATACTTGCAATCAGGGCAGGCTCCAGTATGTATATCCCTGCGTTGATCCAGGCAGGACGTTTGTCATCCGCCAGCTTTTCGTCAAATCTGCGCACGAGCCCGCTACGAGCATCAACGTCGACACGCCCGTACCGGCCCGCGTCCTTAACCCGAACCAGCGCCATGGTGCCCGTCGCATCCGGACGGGCACGGTGCGCCGCAATCAGTCGGCGAAGGGACCCGCTAAAAAACGTATCTCCATTCAGCACCAGGATTGGCTCTAGCAGTCCCAACGTAGCAGCTGCGAGACTAACTGCTCCGCCGGTGCCAAGTGGCTGACGCTCCTGGATACACTGAATGGTTAGCTGCCACTGATGTCCATCGCCAACATAATCTGCGATCATTGCGCCCAAATGTCCCGTGCTGAGCACGATATGCGTTGCACCCTGACGCTTGAGTGCATGGAGCATATACCACAAGAACGGCTTGTCCCCGATCGGCAACAACGCCTTGGGGCAATTGGCAGTGATATGCCGCAATCGGGTGGCGAATCCTCCGCACAATATCACACACGTCATGCTATTGTCTGGCTACAACGGCTACTGTTCGAAAGCTACACCAGAGACTCCACTGCTTCAAAAAGCTTACTCCAGCCAAATTCCTGCTTCCGCATCCGAACGCCCTCTTTGAACCGATTTCCCATGTTTTCCCTGAAGAACTGGACTACGGCGTCGGCCAATGCCTGGGGATCATTCGGGGGTACAACGAGCCCATCCTGCTCATGCCGCACGACTTCTGCCAATCCACCCACATCAGTGATAATCAGCGGCTTGTCAAAGTTGAATGCTACCTGTGCGACACCGCTCTGTGTGGCCGATACGTACGGTTGCACCACTACGTCCGCTGCTGAAAAATAGCGTGGAACATCTTCATTTGGTATGTAGGCGGCATCAAATCGCACATGGTCCTGCAGCCCATACCGCATAATCTGATCGCGATACGCATCCTCGTCATCATACCATTCGCCCGCCACAACCAAGCGTGCATTGGGTAAGGATGCTACGATCCGGGGCATGGCATCGAGAAGCACATGCAAGCCCTTGTATTTGCGGATAAAGCCAAAGAACAGGAGAACGGGATCACCCGGTGGCAATCCGAGAGATTTCCGCGCATCTCCCGACTGCATGGCATCGCCAAACATGTCGTAGATCGGATGCGCCACCAAGCGCTTGGGCACGTTCTTGTTCAGCGCCTCTACGTCCCGGCTTACGGCTTCGGACATAACAATGCAGCCGTGCGCCGCGCGCAGCATATAGCGCCCCAATTGCGTATCACCTGGATGCCGCTCATGTGGTATTGCATTGTCCACCACCAAGATTACCCGCGCCCCCGCACGCGCTGAGCGCCGCGCAATTGTCCCGAAGGCAGGAGCGAAAAATGGCATCCAGTACTTAAGGAGTACTACGTCAGGCTTAGATTTCGAAATATGACGTGCCGCCTTGTACCAGGTCACCGGGTTTATCGAATCGATAATGCGGGCGGCTGGTATGGGCCGGGCAGGTTTGGCGCGAACAAACTGCGTCTTGCCCGGAAATAGCATCTTGGGGTATTGCCGCGTAAACGTTACCGCGTCTACCACATGTCCTCGCTCCTGCAGTCCCCAATACATGGTTTCGAGGAAATGAGCGATTCCACCCCGATAAGGGTGCATGGGGCCGACGAGTACGATTCTCTTCGGAGATGCCGCGGCCATTTCAATTGACACGATTAATACTCGCCACCCAGGCAGGGCCGGGTTCACTGCATGCGTGTCCGCTTGTTCCCAGCGCAATGTTTTTCTCCGCGTTGAGCCGAGCCTGTGATTACTCGCGAGATGGCCACACAGCGTGTCAGAAGTGGTGTCCCTGCGGTGGTCTATCCACAGAGAAAGACAGCCGTGTCCGACATGGAGGTGCCTCACCAGCAGGTCTCGGATGGCACAATCATAACGACCCTGTGTTCAAGGTGTCTTCTATTCTTCCGACCACATTGATTCTATGCTGGTGCGGCTTGCCCTTGTAACCTGCACGCTACACATTTTGGCGCTGCCGTCTGCAGCACAACAGTGGGTGGGGGCCATAAAGTTTGGAGGAGCCCTTACCACGTACAGTGGCGACCTAGCCGCGGGAAGCACAGACTGGGGCTATAGAGTGGGTATTGCCGGAGGGGGTGCAATTGGATATGATTTTGGGAATGGATTACTTGCGCAGCTCGACATTACGTATGTGCGCAAGGGGGCTACAACCGACGTGATGCAGGTGGGCATACCGACAAAGCTGAGATCGGATCTTACCTACCTTATGCTGCCGCTGAGTCTGCAATTCCGGTTCTTTACCGGTGGACGCGTACATCCCAGGCTATTTGTGGGGCCAGCTGCCGCCTTTCAATTGGAGGCAAGAATCCACCTCACCACACAAGAATCCAGTGGGAGCGGTCGCAACCCCCGACTGACCCTATCGGAAGTGGACGAATCCATCGAACGGGTCGACCTAGGTGCCGTAGCAGGAGCCGCGCTTGAAATCGAATGGGGCAGCCAGCGCATCCTGGTTGAAGCCCGTTATTATGCTGGACTACAAGATATTACGAAACCACACGAAGTGCTCGGGGACACCACCATCAGAAACAATGGCATCGTGCTGTTGGCGGGATTTGTATTCTGATGGTAACCGTCCGGCGACGATGCCGGTGCACGGTGGGCAATCGCACAAACGAGTCTGGCTGATTTATTGCCCGCACTGAAGTCATGCAAGTTCGCAGATCAGATGGTGGTGCGGCAGAAGTGCTGATCCGTTGCTAACGCACAACTGAAACACCCACGGCACAGGGATAGCACACAACCAATTCTATCAAGCCGATTATAGAGGGTGGCCAGGGTGCGACTTGTTTTTATTGGACATTATATACATAAGTGCAACTTTTCTCTCCCAACCCCGAATTCAGTAGTAGATGAACACAAAAAACGGATATTACGAGGCCCTGTAACACTGAGCCATATGATCAATGAAACATATTTTCTATTGTCTGACATACATTCTTCCTGTTCTGTGCCTATATGACACGGCAGAAGCTCAGATTAATACTTCTCCTTACGAGTTCACCGAGATTTTCAGAGTTGGAGATGAGGCTAGGGGAGACACCATTTTGTTTATGGACCATTTGTATACAGACATGGCTGTTAATAGTGTCAACCACCTATTCATTGGTGGATATCGGCAGTCACCAGTCATTTCATTTTCAGACGAGGGGCATTTTGTCGGCTTTGTGGGTGCAAAAGGAGTAGGACCTGGAGAATTCAAAGGCAGCAGGAGCGTAATAGTCGGCCCAAAAGACTCAGTCTATGTTTATGACTCGTCATTGAGGCGTCTACTGGTCTTTAAACCAGGGACGCTTCGATACGCCTATAGCATGAACATAGACGACCCTCCCGAATCAAGTCCCTTTAACCTGCTTGGCGTGACCGAAAACGGATATCTTTTTAAGTATAGATCACCATACCGTCCTCCAGGAGATTTGCTAGGTGGACATGACCCTGATGAATCAAGATTTGATGCTGTAAACTTGGTGGACAAGCAAGGTGCCATAGCGGAAACATCAATAGCAAGATTGCCCGCTAAGGAGTCAGTAGTTAGAACATATTCCAATAGGGAAGGATCAGGAATTAGCGTGATGTCACTTCCTTTTGGCAGAGCCTCGTTCTTTATTCTTAATAACAGCCTATTGTACTCTGTGATCAACGTCAATTATTTTTTTGGTCGACGACAATTAAAATTTTGTAAAGACAGAGGCCGAGCTTCGAGGCGGAGCCTCGAAGCTCGAAGCCGAGTGCTTTTTCGCCCCCGGCCGGTACGCGTGAATCCAATTGTAGACAGACGCCATACATTATCTTTTCCACAGACCTTGTCAGCGTGGCATTCCGCGCACCAATACTCCTGGAAACACCACGTATTACCCGGCTTCCTATAGCGCTCAAGCGCCTCACGGCTGTCTATACGATGTCAGGACCCAGCGCTCTGGGCGTCATCCTGGACCTGTTGGCGCCGCTTGGAAGCCTCCAGCCGATAGCTCGGCACATTCAGCTCCAGTATCACGCTGTGATGCACGAGCCGGTCTATGGCCGCAGCCGTGGTCATCGGATCCTTGAAGATGCGCTCCCACTGACTGAAGGCCAAATTGCTCGTAAGAAGCACGCTGCCACGCTCGTAGCGCTGCGACAAGAGCAGAAACAGCACCTCCATCTCCTCCCGAGTGTGCTGCACGTAGCCGATGTCGTCGATAATGAGCGCCTCAAAGCGAGATAATCGCTTGAGGAGCTTGGGCAGACGCAGCTGTTGTTTGGCCCATAGCAGATCCTGTACCAGGGTGCTGCAATTGTAGAAGAGCACGCGCCGCCGCTGAAAGATCAACTCCCGACCCAGTGCACACACCAGGTGCGTCTTGCCGCTGCCGGGAGGACCGAAGACCAGGACATTCTCCTTGCGGTCCAGAAAGCCTCCCTCCAGTAGCACACGCAGATGGTGGTCTAACCGCAAGGGCAACCGGCCCCGATCGAATGTGTCCAGCGTCTTCTCCAGCGGCAGCCGCGACTCGCGCAGCCAACGCTGAATGCGATTGCTGTGACGCTCCTGTTGCTCCTCTTCTATGAGCTCCAACAGGAAACGCTCGAAGCTCAAGGCCTCCCTGCGGGCCATATCGGCCTTCTCCCGCCAGCACGCCCGGATCGCCGGCATACGGAGCTCCTTGAGCCCTGCCTGCAGCGCCCGCTCCAGTTCTGTTGACGTCAGCGTCTTCATGGCGCTACGGTAAGAGAAGTCCGCGTCGATGGCTCCAACAGGCCGTCATACGCACTCAGATCCACCACAGGAGGCGCTACCAGAAGAACAGGAGCCTTCTGCACCATGCGATCCAGCAGCGCTTCTACAGCCGCTACCGTAAGGGGCTCTTTGCCCTCCAGCAGCACACGCAGGGCAGCGTCTACGCCCGATTCGCTCTCTTTGGCTGCCAAGTACAACACACGCAGATACGTCTTGTCGGCCTTCAGAGACGCTCTGTGCGCCCGATGCAGCGCGTCATAGGCCATCCGAAACCGGTGTGTGGGAAAAAGCTCCGCCCGGTATCGGTATTGGGCAAACGCCCCCGGTTTGCGCACCAGCGAGTCGATCACATCCCGATACTTGATACGGTGCTTGCCTTTTCCATACTGCCGCGGCATGCGCTCCATGAGATGCTGCCCGTACCACACCTCAACTACCTCGCTGAAAAGACGTACGGCAACCAATTCGCCGACCAGCCGGCTCGATACCGAGTAGATGTTGCTCTGAACCCGTATCACACTGCCCTTCGATACTCGCACCCGAAATGCCTTGTAGCTCTCCAGTCGCCGCTTCGCAAGAGGCCGCAGCAAGGCCCGCTCCTGCTCGAAACGCTCCCTGCGCTGCGCATTCAACTGTGCAAACAGCTTCTCGAGAAACACTGTATAGGCCTGCCGGCTCTCAAAATCGCTTCCACCACGCAACATGAGCTGGTTCCTTATCGCCAGCTTCAGCCGGTAGTGCCGCTGCTCTACCTTTCCGTTCTCGTGCGGACTCCGTACCTGCGTATGCCGCGCTTCCATGCCACAGTGGCGCATCAACGCCTGGTAGCGCTCGGTAAAAGCCTCTTTGCCGCCACGCAGCTTGCGTACCGCACAACTCATGGAGTCCGTCTGGTGCAGCCTGGGCGCGCCTCCACACGCGTGCAGGGCATTCTGCACACCCTCCGAGAGCGCCTCAAAGCTCTCTGAACGGCAAATCGTACCCGTCTCCCAGTTCGAATACGCCAGCACAAAGTGGTACAACAGATGCGGAAACGGCTCTCCCTGGATCGTCACACCCAACTCGTTCATGCACGTAAAGTCCGATTGGGCGCGATCTCCCGGCTCGTACTCCTGGGCAAAGAATACTTCCTTTGGCGGACCCTCGGTCGCCTTCCAATGCTTCACGCGCCGCTGTAATGTGCGCAGCTGGCCCGGCTGGAACTTGTCCGGATACCGACGCTGCAACTCGCCAAAGAGCGCCTTCACCTCAATGTTGGGATTGACCTCCAGAAAGGCCTTGACCTCCTCCCACACGTCCGCGAACGGATCCTTGCGCGTACGCCACGTGTGCGGCTGCTTCGTCTCGCTTGGCAGCTTGCCCAACCGCACGTACTTCCGCGCGGTAGGCTCACTCATGCCAGACTTGGCCGCTGCCGTCATTATGGACTCCCCCTTCTTCAATACCAACCTGCGTAGAAGCAGAACCTGTGAGTCTCGTACCATCTCAAATGTGGATCGACTGGAAAAATCCGGCCGTCCACGCACAAGACTGACTCAGGTCCCGAAAATTTTAATTGTCGTTGCCGTTAATTCTAAATGTCGTCAATCAACTCTGGGTGGAATGACGCAATTGACATTACGATCACCTCAGAAAATGGTGAGGTAGTAAGAACAATAGAGATTGCACATGAACCTTTACCCGTTACCAGAAGAGAGGTTGAGATTATAGCATCATCTTATTCAAGGGAAAATCGCAGGGCGATTCTCAAATCAAAATTATTACCTAAAACCAAACCTGCTTATGATGCGCTTGTGGTTGATGATCAAGGACACATCTGGATTAGAGAATATCCGGCCCCTGAATCTATATTTGCTAAATGGCTTATAGCTGATACAAATGGAAGGTTGGTAGGTGAAATGGAGTTGCCCACGAATCTGATCCTGAAGGTCATAAAAGCTGGACGTGCTTATGGGAGCATTCAATCTGATACTAGCGGTCCATACATTGCCGTATATGCGATTACGAAGTAACCGTATCCAGTAAGATCATCGGGCGCAATGCACCCGTACGTGTGGCGCAATGGATACTCGGCTTTGTCAGACATTATTGTCTTCGTCGTTGCACGGAACGGAGGGCAACAATGATCTTGGTATTTCCAGCGGTGCTTGAACGGAACGGCTTATACTCCGATTGCCGTCAATCTGATTGACGACATTCCGACATTACCCCCAAAAAGCGGCCTGCTTGCGTCGGATTACACGGGCAGATACTGCGCCAATCCGTCGGTAGGCCGAGCGTGAGTATAGCGACTCGTGGTGGCCAAGCTTGCATGACCGAGCGAATGTTGCACCACAAGCACAGGCGTGCCGCGACCGAGAGCATGGGAGGCCGCGGCGTGGCGCAGCCAATGCCGCGAAACCGCATGTGCATTCCCGTCTGTTTGCACGTCCGTATTACCACGTCCCACAAGCCCTTGCGTGTGAGCGACCCACGCTGGACTCGAAACACGTGCTTGTCATCCGGCGCCAGGTTTCGCAAGATATGGAGCGCCTGCCATGTGGCGCGGCCGTAACCGTGCGGTGAACCCCATCTGGATTGGGTGACGCGTTCTGTGGAGATTACTCCTGGACCCGAGAGCTCAAAGTCTGGATCGCATGGGAGCACCAAGACGTACGGCGAAAGAGATGTATCCACTCGTGGAACTGTATGAAGAGAGAGGCCAGACGGCAGCGGCCTTTTGTGCCGAGCGCGGCATCTCCCATGCGCAACTGGTCTACTGGCGTCGGAAGTATCGCCGGGAGGTTCTGTCAGCGGGCAGTTTCGTGGAGATAAGCAGCCCTGCGACAGGCGATCAGGCGCGCGTGGAAGTACGGTATCCCTCTGGGATGTGTGTGCGCTTCTTTGCCCCGGTGTCTGCGTCGTATTTGGTACAACTGGTGCGGTCATGATCGGACTGGGTCCTTCGCGCCGGTACTTCTTTTGCCGGCAGCCGACCGACATGCGCAAGAGTTTCGACGGCCTGTGCGCGCTGGTGAAAAATGGTATGAAGCAGGATCCGATGACGGGAGACGTTTTTGTATTTGTCAACCGGAGGCGGAGCCATTTGAAGGCTTTAACATGGGATCGGAACGGCTTTGCGATCTTTTACAAGCGACTTGAGGCGGGTACGTTCGAGCTGCCGAAAGCGGAGACGCCGACTTGGGCACAGATGGTAATGTTGTTGGAGGGAGTGTCTCTGAAGTCGGCAAGATATCGGCGCCGGTATGCGGTAGAAGGCCGAAAATCGGGGTGATTGGTCCGGTACAATGGGGAACAATCTAAGTGCATGATTTGTTGTAGGATCATGCAGCCTGAAGCACAGAATTCCTTCTCTTCTGCGGATGCTGACGTCCTCCGTGCGCAGCTTGCCGAGGTACTTCAGCAGAACACCAGCCTACGTGAGGACAATAGCGGTCTGCGTGAGACCGTGGACGATTTGAAGCGGCAGTTGGATGTACTCCAGCGCTTGCTCTTTAGTCCGAAAAGCGAACGATTCGTGGTGAAGCCGGATCCGCAGCAGGGTTGGTTGTTTCCCAACATGGAGGGCGAGGCTCCTCTGCCCCCGTCCGAGCCTGAGACGGATCAGATAAAGCGGCAGCGGCGTAAACCCAAGCGGCGTCTGGACTTCGATGATGTGCCGGATCACCTGCCCCGCGAGACGATTACGATCGAACCGGACGTGGACACCACCGGACTCCAGTGCATCGGTACGGAACGAACGCAGATCCTGGAGTACGTGCCCGGCAGATACAAAGTGATCGAGTATCTTCGTCCCAAGTACGTGGATCCAACCAATGAGGACCGAGGCGTGCTTATGGCCGAGTTGCCGGCGCGGCTGATTGACAAGGGGATGGCCGGGCCGGGACTGTTGGCGCACGTAGTGGTCGATAAGTTTACCGACCACCTTCCCCTATACCGGCAGCAGCAGCGATTCCGGCGGGCAGGTATTGAGATCCCGAAGTCCACGCTCGGAGGGTGGATCGCCCAGACGGCGTGGCATCTTCAGCCCCTGTATGAGGCGCTGAAGCAGGAGGCGCTCACGAGCGGGTATCTGCAAGCGGATGAGACGCCGATCCGGGTGCAGGATCGCAACAAGAAAGGCGAGACCCATCGGGGGTACTATAGGCCTACCATGCCCCGGAGTCGCAGCTATTGGTGATGGAATATCGTCGGAGCCGTGCGCGGGCAGGCCCGGCGGCGTTTTTGCAGGGGTATAAAGGAGCGATGCAGACGGACGGGTATGTGGCCTACCAGGCGTTCGATGTACACCCCTCGATTACGCTGTACGGGTGCATGGCCCATGCGCGTCGCAAGTTCTACGACTGCCGCACATACGAGCCGGAGAAGGCCGAGCATGTGTTGAAGCAATTCGGGCGCGTCTACACGGTGGAACGCACGCTGCGTGAGGACGGTGCCGATGCGGCTCGGCGGCGTGTGGTGCGTCAGGAAAACGCACGGCCTGTACTGGAGGCGTTGAAGCCCTGGCTGGAGGCGAACAGGGGGCTGCCCAAGGGCCCGTGGGGTAAGGCGACGGCCTATACGCTCGGCCTGTGGCCACGGCTGATCCGATACCTGGAAGAGGGCCGCGTCGAGCTGGACAACAACTTGA
Source organism: Rhodothermales bacterium (assembly GCA_963665975.1). GTDB lineage: Bacteria > Bacteroidota > Rhodothermia > Rhodothermales > Bin80. The sequence continues at coordinate 3,807,564 of OY762508.1, read as the reverse complement.
TCGAAAATGCCCTGCGCCCGTTGGCTCTGGGAAGGAAGAACTACTTGTTTGCGGGATCGCATGATGCAGCCCAGCGGGCAGCCGTGGTCTATTCGCTCCTTGGCACGTGCAAACTCCACGGCGTCAATCCCCAGGAGTGGCTCACGGACGTGTTCCAGCGCATCCCGACGCATCCTGCCAAACGCGTCGCAGAGCTCCTGCCCCATCATTGGCAGAAGGCCTGGAAAGCTGACAGAGGCAAAGCAGCATAATAGCCAGATAACAAGTGTCCCGGGAACGCCAAGTCCAACAGTTCCCTGCCTCCCCGTCCGGCACTCTTCGGCACAGCCGCGGTTGCCTTTAACCTGTACTTGACCGGACGCTTACCCCGCACGCGCCGGACACTGAGCCGGGTAAGCGTGTCCCAGGGGGATGGACCGATTACGGCTGGGAGCTGGCATGCCAGCTCCCTAACGTTATGCGCGTCGGCGCGACTCGAGGGAGGAGGTAATATGAAAAACGGTCGCGAGCTCCGTACCGTACATGGTCATTCACTCATACTACGGGGAGGTCGTACATGCGAAAGATCGTTTACCTTGGCCTGGATGCCCATGTCCGTCACTGCGTATTGGCGGGCATGGATACGCGGGGCAAGCTGTTGTTCAGCGAGCGGCTTCCGACATCGGAAGCCGCGTTGATCAGCCACATCGTGGCCATGAAGGCGCGAAGGAAGGAATTAGCGTTAGAAGAATCCTCGCTTGCCGGATGGCTTGCGGGGGCGCTTCGGGATTACGTAGACGAGCTCATCGTGTGTGATCCGCCTCAGAACGCCCTCATCAGCGTCAATCCGCACAAGAACGATTATGAGGACGCCTACAACCTGTGCCGTCTGTTGCGGCTCGGTGAACTCAAGCCGGTGTACCACCCGGAACAAGACCATCGGGCGATCTTCAAGAGCGCTGTGCAGCACTATCTGGATCTGCGAGACCAGCAACGGAGCCTGAAGGTTCGGATCAAGGCCAAATACCAGAACACCGGCGTGCTGCGCGTAGATGGTGCGCGTGTCTACAGCACGCAGCACCGGGCGTTCTATCTGGCACAGGTACCCGAGGGGGTGCGCCGTAGCATGCTATTGCATCTGTATGCAATACTGGATGCTACGCTTGAGGCCCAGGAGGAGGCGCGCGTCGCTATGCTTCGGTTGGGTCGGCGGTATCCGGAGATCAAGGAGTTTATGAAGATGGCTGGCATGGGTCCAATTGGGGCGCATGTGTTCGATGCCTTTATCCAGACACCGCATCGGTTTGCGACCAAGCAGAAGTTGTGGCGCTATTGCAAGCTGGGCATTGTGGACCGCAGCACGGGCGGCAGGCCGTTGGCGTACAAGCGCCTGGACCGGGCTGGCAACGGAGAGCTCAAGGCAGTGAGCTATCGCACCTGGCAAATTGCGACGCGGATGAGCGCGCCCAACGAGGTATCACGGTTCTATGAAGCATCCCTAGCCCATACGGGCTACAATGTCACCCGTGCCAGGCTCAACACACAGCGCAAGATCCTGGCGGTACTCTGGAGCATATGGAAACGGAATGTAGCCTATAGACCAGACCTGTTCCACAGATCGACCCCAACCGCAGCGGAAGCGTGTGCCGTAGCGCACGCATAGTGTGCTGTCACCACCGCTTGCGGATCCGGGCAGTCGGGAGATGCTCCACATCCGGCTTAGCTCCACTTGCAGGAAGCTCTGGAGGAGTTTAGCACCCCGGCCTTCATGATCGAGTAGAGGCCCGGGTTGCCCCGGGCCTCCCTCACAGATCCGGACGTGCGCGTTAACGCATCCGGCTCTTGCCTCGGGTTACACCGTCGTGCGTGACGGCAAATCGTGTGTTCGGCCATGGGTGTCGGATCTCCAGCTTCGGCCAGTACCGTGCCACGAGTGTGTTCATACGTGCCTCGTCCGTACGATCCTTTTGAGACCGTCGTCGCAATACACGCATCCATATCCAGCTCAATCGGTGGTAGCAGCGACGAAGGTACCGCATGCTCGTCGGCACGGCATAATAGTTCAGCCAGCCGTTGAGTACCCGTCCCAGCCACTGCCCCGTCTCCTGCACCGGTCGATGCATGCAACGCGTCAGTTCCACCTTCACCCGCTTCAGAAAGCGGGACATCCGCTTGGCGATCGGCTTACGGCCCAGCCCGAAGCGTCCCTTTCGTGTCTTACGGCAATAGTGTGTAAAACCCAGAAAGTCGAACGTCTCCGGGCGGCCCAAGCCCCGCCTCCTGCGATCCGTCTCCGCAAAACGCCCAAATTCCAACAGGCGCGTCTTGTCGGGGTGCAGGCTAAGCCCGAACTTCTCGAGCCTCTCCCGCAGTTGCCGCAGAAAACGTCTCGCCTCCCGTTTGTACTGGAATCCCACCACGAAATCATCCGCATAGCGGATGATGTACGCCTCTCCTCGCACTTGCTGTGATGAGCGCCACGCCTGAAACCAGAGATCCAGCACGTAGTGGAGATAGACATTGGCGAGTACCGGAGAAATGACGGCACCCTGTGGTGTGCCTCTCGTACTCTCCTGCCATTGATGTCCCTCCATCACACCTGCTTTCAACCACTTGGTGATCAGACGTATCACGCGCTTGTCTCCAATACGATGCTTCAGAAAGCGGAGTAACCACTCCTGATCCACCATGTCAAAGAACTTGCGGATGTCGGCGTCCACTATGAAGCTGACCTTCCGACGCTCGATCACATAGGCCAACGCGTCAAGCGCATCATGTGCGCCCCGCCCCGGCCGAAACCCATAGCTGAATCCGTGAAACTCCGCCTCGTAAATAGGCGTCAGGATACACTTCACCACCGCTTTCTGGACAATCTTGTCCTCCAGAGCTGCGATGCCAAGCGGTCGTGTACCACCGTCTGGCTTGGGTATCTCTACCCGCCGTGACGGCGTCGCCCGATACGCTCCGCTGTGTACACAGTCACACAGGTCTGCCAATCGGCTTTCCAGTCCTTCCGCATACGCCTCCCACGTTACGCCGTCCACCCCGGCTGCCGCATCGCGCTTAAGCGCGTAGAAAGCGGCCTTAAGGGAGTCCACGTTGATGTGGTGCAGTAGCGTTGTGAGACGCTCCTTCGGTTTCCGTTTCACGAATTGCCGTAACCGGTCGATCCCCTGTGACACGCGAGCCCAATCCTGCGCCTGGTGCGTGTGCGGACGTTCCGGTTTCCCCTCGGCTGAGGTCCTTTGCTCCCGCCGCTCCGCCGGGGATAGTTCCCCTTTGTTCGCAGCGCTCATCGCTCGTATGACCTCATCTGAATTCTCCACCTCGTGCATCTCCGGCTATGGCGCAGCGCGCCTTCCCTTTGCGTCCCTGCACGACCACAGGGCAAGGTGGAGACCTCCCAGGTTCCGACAGGATATGTACATGCGTCCATAGGGTCTTCGACACCGCAGGCCTGGTATCCCCTCACCATTGCGGGAATATCCATGTTGCCTTCGACCATGGGGAAAGCCTCGGCGACCTGAATACCGTCCTTTCGGTGCTCTATAGCCCTGGCCACACGCGCCTTTACCGAGGCTTCGCGTCCACCCTCACGGGTGACCGCGCTCAGATCAAGGAGATATGTGCCTGGTTGCAGCTTCATACCACGGGACTTGCACCCGCTATATCCTGCCAGCTTCTCCTGGCGCACCCCCATATGACGTTAGATGCCAGGTGTCGCCTGGCAATCTCCAAAACGAGCCTGGCAGATGACATTGCCCATGTTGCAGTCATGCAAATCCGCAACCCGAACGGTGGTAAGGCAGAATCACTAACGCGTACGCAATCGCACAGCACACATGAAACACGCATGGTCCGGGGACACGCGACCTGTAAAATCAAGCGATTCTGCAGGGTTGGAGTAGTACGGCTTGATTTTATTTTTCAAACGAGCGATTCTGCAGGGTTGGAGTAGTACGGCTTGATTTTGTTTTTCAAACGAGTCTTGACAAGCCAGCAACGATTAGCTATACTTTTTCGGCCTCCTAATTGCCAATCCAGACATCACCATGTTCAAACTTTGGTTGACCACGCTTTCCTGTTGTGCCATTCTCACTATCAGCTTCGTTCTGTGGGGATGCCAGGATACCCTAGTAGATACGTCTGTGTCTGAAGCACCGAAGCTTGAACAGGTTTTGCCTGCGCCGGAGACCCTGAAGTCCTCCGAAGATTACCTCACGGCCATGGCCGAAATTCAATGGCGAACGCTTACACAGGCTAGGACTGCCTTGCAGACGATGGAAGAGGATGAAAAGGAAAAGGTTTTTGCACGTTTGGATAAACTGTTCGAAGATATTCCGATTGCTCATCACATCGATCTAAATTATTCGGATTCAGAACTAGACAAGAGGGTGACAGATACAAATGCAACAAAAGACCAACAGGTTATGGCTGCATGGATGGAGGACAACGAGCTGAATCTACAGAAAGCCATGGAACCCTTTGTGCCTCTGGCCTACTTCGAGGCAATGGAAATCCTTCTGACAGGGCTTGCAGAACAATTGGTTGAGGAATCTACGAATGGCGTAATAGATACCACGGGATGGCGCCCTATTTTACAGAGTTCCTATGAGGAAATTTTCGGCAACGGTCTTTTAGGACAAGGCACTTGTGCCCCTCAGGACACCCAGCAAGTAGTAGAGGTGCAACAGGCCAGTCTTGTTCCTTCCTTTCTCGCGTTATCCGCGTCTCCTGCTTTTGTACAACAGGAATGCCCATCGTGCTGTATCGAATGCGAGACATGCTTGGATATATGTTGGAATGCAGATAATGGGTATGTACTCAGCCATGCTGTGCACCACACCGCACAGGCTGGATTATGTGGGATAGTGACAGGTGTAATCGGAAATGTAATAGGTATGGCGGCTTGCGTTGCATATTGGATCGGAATTAATGCTTATGATGCCTATGTGGTTATACATAGATGGAATCAATGCAAAGAGGACTGCAAGAACCGGACCGACTGCATTATGTGTGGTGACGATAATTAAATCTTGGCCGCTGTGTTAAACCGATACGCATGAGGTGCTACTATGGCTGATACTAGTAGACGCTGGAGCAAAGAGCGTACTTTGTGGCAAATTCATTTTGCTCTCCCAATAGGGAGATTTTTACGGTGGGCTGGACCGTTGTTTTTCTTGCTATTCGTGTCGTATGCGCACTGGAGAGGATTCTATAATGTGTTTAAATCCGGACACCGCGCCACCGAAATACTTGACTGGTGGGGTATTATGGGTTTCTACTTACAGGCAAGTTGGCAAATGTACATGAATGCGGTCATACTCGCATTCATAAGCCTTAGGTGCGACTTGATCTTCCTTTGGAATTACCGACTAAGGAAGCGTCGGTTTTCCCAAGACCCCGAGGCCGTAGCAGAGATCAATCGTGTATACAATGAATTGCGCAGAATGAGCCTCATATGGTTGCCTCCCCGGAAGCTACCTGATTGAGACTTAGGATCCGTGGTGCAGAGGAGAGGGGTTAATTTCGTGGACTGCCAAGCCGTCGATCGTGCAGAATGTGTCCGATGGATCGTACGCTGAACAAGCGTAAGCGTCCGGCACATGCCATCTGCTTCAGGATTTTCAGATAGCGGCCGTCGCTGCGCGCCAGCAGCAGATCTTCGGTAACCGTCTGGTAAAGTACAGGTTAAAGGCAACTGCGGCTTTGCCGAAGCGTGCAGGACGGGAAGTGAGAAACAGTTGGGCTTGCCGGTACCGGGACACTCGGCATCGGGTTATTATGCCGCTTTGCCTCTGTCAGCTTGCCGGCCTTCTGCCAGTGATGGGGCAAGAGTTCCTCGACGCGCTTGGCAGGATGCATCGGGATGCGCTGGAACACGTCTGTCAGCCACTCTTGGGGATTGACTCCGTGGAGCTTGCACGTGCCAAGTAGCGAATACAACATGGCCGCCCGCAGGGCTGCATCATGCGATCCCGCAAACAAGTAGTTCTTCCTTCCCAACGCTAACGGGCGCAGGGCGTTTTCGATCAAGTTGTTGTCCAGCTCGACCCGGCCCTCTTCCAGGTATCGGGTTAGCCTTGGCCAAAGGCCGAGCATGTAATGTGTCGCTTGACCCCACGGACTTTTGGGCAACCCCCTGTTTGCCTCCAGCCAGGGCTTCAACCTTGCAGGTATTGTTCGACCAGCGGGAACATCTCCTCCGCGGTGCGTCTGGGCTTGTGCATGAAGGATGTGCTTTGGTTCTTACGGTAGATGAACCAAAGCTCCGACCCGCCAGAGACTCAAAGCAAGATGCATTTCGCCGGACGCTTACGCGCGGCCTACAAGCACGGTGCGAGTTTGCTCGCCCTTTCCGGAGAGCGTCAACTGCCCGCCCTCCTTGCGCTCCTGGCAATCCCGCCACCGAAGGCCAGCCAGTTCACAGACGCGCTCGCCGTCGAAGTGGATTAGATGTGTCGGGGAATCGGCGCACCACATCTCTGTATCCCAAGAGATAGTAAACAGATACCTAGCCAATGTGGTGCGGTCCGGAAGTGCCGTAACGTATGCGGTGCTGAACCGGACCAAAGCGGCCGAATTCGTCGGAATACACATGTTTTGCAGGGTGTCCCTGACAAAGTAGGGATCCCCGTCTACCAGACAGAGGCCGCATAGCAGTCAGTACAGGCGCTCGTTCGTAGGGACCTTGCCGGCTGACCTCGGCAGGCAGATCCTGAAGCTGTCCCAATATCTCCTCGAACCGATTCTCTGTCTTTAGCCATGCACCCGACGAATGCATCCTGACTTGTCCTATGGCCTTGAGCGCTCGCTTACTTGATGATTTGCTGCCGTGACGCGCTCGAATTCTACCTGTCGGTCTTCGGGGGCGAATTCGTGTCGTTCCTGGCATCCACCGACACTCCGCCCGACATGCCCGTGTCAGATGCGGAAAAGAAGCTCGTCATGCACGTCGTGCTGCCAATCGGATCGGGCATCCTGATGGGAAGTGACAAGTCCGACTCCGGCCCGCCCATCTTGGTAGGCAACAATTTCTCTTTCGCCTTCCAAGCCGAATGCCGGGAGCAGTGCGACAAGCCGTTCGCAAAGCGGTCCGAGGGGGCTCACTCCTCATGCCGCTGTAGGAGACGTTCTGGGGCGCGTACTACGGAATATGGACCGACTGAGTCGGCATCAACTGGATGGTAAACTACACGCTGCCTACCGGATGATCCTCGGGCGTCCGTTGTCTCGTGGCAACCCGGCCTATCGCGCTTGATTGCCGATGTTGTACGAGGACGCCTGTCTGAGCAGGATGCCGTGCGCTCTTTCCGCAATGGCCAGTGCCTGACGTGCAGCCGTCGATACAGAGGTCTCCGCCCCATCACCCGTTGTTTCCAACGTATCCACTGGCGCACGCACGATTTGCAGCCGGACGCCGGCAGCCTCCCACAAGGCCTGTAACGATTCTTCGGTATCGGGATCAGGTCCGAGATATAGCACGCTGCGCGTCTGGCGGAGCGGCCAGAGCGGGTGTCGCAAGTAATCACGTACACCCTGGTAGTCCTGCCTGGCCCCGGAAAACACCGCGAAAAGCAGCGTCGTCCCCGGCACATACGTATAGCGGGCGTACAGGCTGAACTGGTACGCCAACTCAAGCAGTGCAGCAGTTCCTGCGCCTAGGTGCGCCGCATCGGGAGGATGCCGCAAGGCATCCAGGTCTGCGCACACGATAATCAGTTCGTCGGACAATTCGAAACTGCGTCCGGCGACAAAGGCGTAGACGCTATGCGCTTCCAGCGGAGCCTGCAGAACGCCGACGGAGCCCGTCGCTCGCGCTACTGTCGCGCCCTCCTCCGTGGTCGTCGTATCATGTGCAAGATGCCATGCGCGCGCAAGCCCCGGCTGCAGGCCAAAACTCCGAATATGATCTGATACGTAGGTTGCCGCCACTTCGTAGCCGGCCATACCTGCCGTCCGATCTCCAACGTCGGGCCCATTAAAAAACTGTACGTGCGCCTCGAATGCCCCTGATCGCCACACCGGACGAGTTGGCGTCGATCGCTCCGGCTCTTCCCGCGCTTGTAACGAAGCACAGCCCATCACCGTAAGTATCACCAGACCAAGCATTCCGAATGCTGGTCCGCATAGCGTGTACGCGTTTGTTCTGGGTGTGACCATCACTGCCTCGTGAAACTGTGCCATCGCACCTGTACATTACGCGTATCAACCCCTTTCGTCTCCATATCCGCCTCCAGATCCAATGATAGACCAGGAAAAAGCTGGCGTCCTTTTGCAGGAAATCAAAATCAAGGGTCGCCACGCCACCCGTAAAGTGCGCGAAGTCATTAAGGAGGGTAATGCGCGCCGCGTTGTCGTTCGCTCCAAGAACCGCACGGTATTGGATATTCCCCTTACCGTCGGCGTTGGCGGAGCGGCTGCAATGGCCCTGTTGTTGCCGACACTAACCGCAATTGGCGTTATCGCCGCATGGGCGACGGATGTCAGCGTCATTATCGAACAAGACATTTCGTCGGAAGAAGAGGCCTAACGCGGTGGCGCCGAAGACTACCCACAGAAGCGCACGCGCCGCGCCGCCACAGGTATGCTACGAAGACGTAGTCGCGGCCGCGGAGCGACTCGATGGCATCGCCAATCGCACGCCTGTGGCGCATTCGCGTACGCTGAACGAACTGGTTGGCGCCACAGTCCACTGCAAGTGCGAGAATTATCAGCGCACGGGCGCCTTCAAGTTTCGCGGAGCCTATAATGCCATGAAGAGGTTGCCGGAAGATGCGCGGAAGCGCGGAGTGCTCTCCTACTCGTCCGGCAATCATGCGCAGGCCGTCGCACTGGCTGGACAGATTCTTGGCATTCCGGCAACGATCATCATGCCTACCGATGCACCGCGCGTGAAACTTGCAGCCACACGCGGATACGGCGCCGACGTTATCCTCTATGAAAGAGCGGAGGCGACTCGCGAAGAGTTGGCCCGGCGCCTCCAACAGGAACGGGGCCTACCCATCATTCCTCCCTACGACCATGCAGACATTGTAGCCGGACAAGGCACAGCAGCCAAAGAGCTTATTGAAACAAGCGGCCCGCTGGATGTGCTCCTGGTTTGCTGCGGAGGTGGAGGCCTGCTGTCCGGATCGGCAGTTTCCGCAAAAGCGCTGAATCCCGAATGTCGTGTAGTCGGCGTAGAGCCGGCGCAAGCGGATGATGCTACACGGAGTTTTCGCACAGGCATACTGCACACCGTGCACAATCCGGACACCATTGCGGACGGCGCGCGCACACCCTCGCTTGGAGCAATCACCTTCCCGCTTGTCCTACATTATGTAGACGCCATGGTCACGGTTTCGGAAGATGCCATCCTCCATGCGATGCAGTTTCTGTGGGAGCGCATGAAGCTCGTGGTAGAACCAACCGGTGCACTCGCCGTGGCAGCTTTATTGGATCGCGCGATTTCAGTCCAGGGCGCGCGGGTTGGCGTGATTATAAGCGGCGGCAATGTTGATATGGCCCAGATGCAGCAATTCTGGCGCGTTTGACTTCGGCTGGGGCGATATGGCGTTATGCGCCCGGCGCTGTCTCAAATTCCCAATGCCAGGAATGGAGAATCTCCAGCGCGTTGTAAGCCGTCAGGTCAAACTGAATCGGTGTCACGGACACAAATCCGCGGTCTACGGCATCCACATCCGTATTGCCGCCTGTGTCCAGGTTCTCGAATTCTCCCGATAACCAATAATAGGTCTCGCCAAATGGATCTATCCGCTCTACGAAGTGCTCCTTCCACCGCGCATGGGCAAGTCTCGTAACGGCCACGCCACGCAGTTCTTCCAAGGGCAAATCAGGAATGCTAACATTGAACAGTACGCCTTCCGGCATGCCCTGCTGCAACACCCGGGTTGTGATCGCCCGGGCGTACCAGGAGGCTGCCTCAAGATCATTGCGATTCTTGGTACACAACGAGAAGGCAACAGCATCGATACCCAGAATTGCGGCCTCCGTCGCCGCAGCAATCGTTCCCGAGTACATCACGTTAACCGCTGTATTGGAGCCATGGTTGATGCCGCTCACCACCAAGTCGGGCCTTCGCGGAAGCAGCCGGCTCAGCGCCAACTTGACACAGTCCGCCGGCGTGCCAGTGACCGCATGGGCCTCCACCATACCCGATGGGATGCGAAATGGCCAGGGTTGCACCCGGACCGGATTGCGCACCGTGATCGCATGGCCGGTCCCACTCTTTTCTTCGACAGGGGCCACAACCACCACGCGCCCGAATTCGCTCATCACAGACGCCAGCGCACGAATACCGGGAGCGTCGATACCGTCATCATTGGAAACCAGAATCAGCGGTTTCGAACGCCCGACATGATTTGTTTGGTTTTTCATGTCTGGTAGCTCTCCTGATCTCCGGGAAACGTGCGCTCACGTACGTCCCTGACGTAAGCGCGAACAGCGTCCGTGATGGTATCGGCGAGACTGCTGTAATGTCGTACGAAGCGCGGATTGAAGTCCGTCGTCAAGCCCAGGGCGTCATGCGTTACGAGCACCTGCCCATCACAGTGCACTCCCGCTCCGATACCGATCGTCGGAATACTGATAGACCGCGATACTTCGGCCGCAAGTGTAGCAGGAATCTTCTCCAGTACTATACCAAAACACCCGGCTTCCTCCAATAGCCGAGCGTCTTGCCGAAGCATGTCGGCCTCCTCCTCGTCACGGGCCCTTACTTTGTATGTGCCAAACCGGTAAATGCTCTGCGGCGTAAGCCCGAGGTGCCCCATCACAGGGATACCTGCATCCAGAATCCGCTCCAGTGCGGGCAGGACGACCGCTCCCCCCTCTATCTTCACCGCGTGTGCTCCTGCTTCCTTCATCACGCGGATCGCGGAATTCAGTGCCTCCTTGGAGTTGCCCTGGTAAGAGCCGAAGGGCAAATCAACCACAACCAGCGCTCGCGACACGCCACGAACCACACACTGTGCGTGGTAAATCATCTGCTCCAGTGTGATGGGAAGCGTGGTTTCATGGCCCGCCATGACATTGGAGGCCGAATCACCAACAAGCAGTACGTCAATGCCCGCGGCATCAAGAATGCGTGCAGACGTATAATCATACGCTGTCAACATGGCGATCGGAATCGCCTGTTGTTTCATACGCTGCAGGGTCTGCGTCGTAATCCGCTTGGCGTCAACGACCACTTGTTGCGAATTCGCGTGATTCAATGGCTTGCACGCTTGACTATCGAAAAGACCAGGGACGACTCCTCAAACATGCAAACAGGCACCTACACACAGCGCGCATAGGTGCTCCGAAATACACCGCGGAAAATCCTTGCGCTAGTTGCCAGCAGCAGACTCGCCAGCCCCCGCATTCGGATCAATGCCGAGCTCGATGGCTACCTCACGCGTGATATCTCCGACACGCTCCTCATTGGCATACAGAATGATCGGCTGCATGGGACCCGCCTGTATGCGAAGCACCAGGTCGAGATTCATCTCGTCAGCGACCTTCTTTATCGCCGCGTCCACGCGCTCAAAGACCGGACTGAGAAGTTCGGCCTGGCGCTTGGCAAAATCCTGCTCCGCATCTGCCGCCTTCTGTTGGAGTTCCTGCTGCACCTCGGCAAGTTCGGCTTCCCGCTCCGCCTGCTTGCTGGGCGCAAGGAGGGCCTGCCGCTTCTGGTACGTTTCCACCTGTCCCTGAAAATCCTCCAGCATCGCCTGAAGTACCTTCTGGCTGCTCTCGTATTCCGACGCCAACTGCTGCTCAATGTCATGATATTCCGGCAAGTTGGAAATCAGAATTTCATGATCCGTATACCCAATCCGCAGCGGCGGCAACTGTTGGCCGAATGCATCAGAGCCAAGAAGGGTTATCGAAAGGATGCTGAATGCAAATAGACGAAGTGTTCGTTGATACATCGGTTGAGTTGTTGTTGGCGATTAAGGATGGAGTGGACTATTGGCTGCCCGGGTTGGTACGGTTACGCAGGGCCGCGGTTATCTCGACATCCAGTTCTTCGAGGACCTCCAGGCTGATATCATGGCGGTCTGCCGTGAACAGGAATGTGATATCACCGCTGCTGCGATCAAAGACGTAATCGTAATCTTCACTGACCGCTATTTCCTCAATGGCAATCAGCACTCTCTCCTGCAACGGCTTCAGGATCTGCTCCTGTTGGTTGAAGAGCTCACCTTCCGGCCCGAAGTACAAGAAGCGAAGTCGCTCTATTTCCTCTTCCGCTACGGTAATCTCCTCCTGCCGTCTCTGCCGCTCCTCCTGCGTATATAGCAGTTCCCGAGCCTGGTATTCACGGAACTGCTGGTCCACTTCCTCTTGCTTCTGGCGCAACTCGGACTCCCACTGCTGCACCATTCGGTCGAGAGTCTGCTGGGCAGTGGCGAATTCCGGCACACTGCTGTAGATGAACTCGGAATCAATGTACGCAATCTTGTGCTGCGCAACAGCGCCGGCCCCTCCCGCTGCCATGGCCACCACCAGCAAAAGATGCACGGAAAGCACGTGTTTTCGCATTTCTAGCTCCATGGCATGCAAATATCAGTTAAAGCCCTGACCGAGAGAGAACTGGAACAGCCAACGACGACTGCCATTGTGCCTACCCTCCGTGCCGGACAGTGGCGTGAATTCGTCAAAGTTGTATCCCATGGACAACTCCAACATACCAAGAATCGGCAAGAAGAGTCGGGCTCCAACGCCCGCGGAGCGGAAGAGCTGCGACGGATTGTACGTGGTGAAGTCGTCCCACGTGTTGGCTGCATCCATAAAGAGGTACGGGGCGGCCGTCAGCTGTGGTGTCTGGACCGCAAGGACACGCAATTCTGAGGTGTACTTGTTCAGAATACGCCCACCTATGGCCTCGCTGCCACGACGCGGCCCCAACACGCGAGAAGGATACCCGCGCATGTAGATGATGTCCTTGCCAAAATTATCCCGGTAGCCCTGGACGTCAAACGGAGAACCACCGACCACATAACGCTCGAAGAGTACGTCCTTACCGGTAATAGAGCCAATATAGCCGAGCTCGCTGGCTACGCTCATCGTCACCTTGGGCGCAAGTGGTACGTTCCACGAGGTATTGAAACGCCATTTGTGGTACTGGATGAATTTGCCAATCGGGAGCGCGATTTCTGATGACAACACCATGGTCGACCCGACCGTTGGAAATACCGGGTGATCCAGAGAGCTTCGCGAGAGCGACTGCCGGATCGTGATCTGTTGGCTGGTGCCCCTCGGGAGAGCAGACGTAAAGTCCTGATTGAGAAAGTACTGATATCCCAGAGAGGTCGATGTGTTGAACTTGTCGTCTGGCCACTTCAGCCGCTGTTCGTAGAAAACGCTGGCTGATGAGCGCAAGAATTTCTGGTTACTCTGCAGATTGCGGAGGCCATAGTTGAAAAACGAGGCCCCGCTAAAGCGCGAATGCGAGAGGCTGAACCCCACCGGCGTAGGACGCCCCCGAAACCACGGCTCGGTAAAACCAATCGTATAGCTTTGATATGCCTTGCCGTTAGTCTGAAGGGCAACCGAAAAACGCTGCCCGTCACCGGACGGAAGGGGCTTCCAGGACTTTTTTCGGAAGATGTCCTGTGCCGAAAAATTGTTGAACCCGAAGCGCAGCATGAGGATGAGTCCAAAGCGCCCATAGGTGCCCGAAAGCTCCAATTGGTCGCTACCCACTTCCTCCAGACTGTAGGTCAGATCAACCGTCTTATTCGACTGGTCGAGATCAACGCCCGGACCAGTGCCCAGCTTCTCCTGGTCAAAGTAATTAAGCTGTGACAGGCGCCGGATGGTTTCCTGAATGAGCTCACGGCTAAATGTCTGCCCGGGAATCGTATACAACTCGCGACGGATCACATGCTCTTTTGTCTTGGAATTGCCAGCAATGGCAACTTCTCCGAAGCGGAAGATGTCGCCCTCGTATAGGTCGAAATACAAGTCGAGCGAGTCTCCTTCAACCACGCGTACTTCTGGCTGCGCCCGGAATAGCATGTATCCCTGGTTCATATACAGGCTGGAGACATCACTACTGCGCGCATTGGCATGCAGGTTTTCCTGGATGCGCTCCCCGTTGTAAACGTCTCCCGGCTCAACACCCAGCGAATTGGACAATACGGCATCTGAATACACCGTATTCCCCTCCCATTCGATGTTCCGAATGTGGTGCTGTGGACCTTCATGCACAGACAATTCAACCACCATCCCAGGCTTTCCATCCGCTGTGTCCAAATACACCGAGTCCTGCAGGATGCGAGCGTCGTAATATCCCCTCTTGTTATAGTGCGCAATTATATTGCCCTTGTCCTCCTCATATAAAGTCCTGTCAAAACGCGACTTCTCCCAAAATTTCCACCACTTGCGTGCCTTCGTCTTCTTCATCCTACCGCGCAGCTTACCGCTCGAAACGGCCTCGGCTCCTCGGATCACCACGTCCTTGATCCGCACCTTACTGCCCCTGTCAATAGCAATTTCCAATTCCAGGGCCTCATCAGTCTGCTGGGTTGTAGTTACCTCAACTTCCGCAAGCATGTACCCCTTCTCAGCATAGTATTCCTTGATCATCTGCTTTGTCCGCTCGATATCAGCCGGACGCACACGGCTTCCCTTGATAAGCGGAACCTTCTCTTGCAAGTCCTTAATGTGTCTTTTCTTGATGCCCGTGAAAATAAACCCGGCAAGTTGAGGTTCTTCCTGGACATGGATCTTCAGAAAAGCGCCTGCTCCTGCCCGCCGTTCTTCAAGGATCTTAACATCGGAAAACCCGCGCAATTTGTAAATGCTACGGATGGCATCCGCAATCGCGGGATCACCAGGCAGCACCACCGTCTGCCCCTCGGCGAGACCGCTGCTCTGCAAGACGAAGGTCCGCATACTCTCGGTTTCAACCCCCTCAACGCTAATGCCGAGGATTTCTATCTCGTCCTGCGCATTAGCAGCTCGCGGTACTATCACCAGCAATACGAGGAGAATCAGGTATCTTGGGAAATTGGACGGCATATGGTCTGGGCGCGTCAGGCGAGATAGCTGGAATAAACAGCCAAAGCGTAGTTGAAGTTTCGCTTTGATGTATTCGGGTAACGCTGTCTGGCGCCCTTTATTGCAAATAACTCACAGGAGTCTGCGAAGCTGGAATCGATCACGTGTGCGATTGGAGCAGAGGTGGTCTACTCCAAGTCGTGGATGCCAGACTCCGGATGTTATTTCTGGCTTGAGCAATAGGAGTTGACCTGCTGGAGCTGCCCGGCGGCACATCAATTGAACGCTTCGGCTGGTGACCCTGAGGTACATTGCGTGAAACTGACCAGTGCGATATCAATACCTGGAGTAACATCAAGATGATTGATTCTCTAAAGGGACTGCAAAATGCGTAAAGATTTGGGCGGGCTGTCTGTCATCCGTGCGTCTGGATCTACCGTAATCGATCAGTTGGTGCGTAGCAGTGCTTTCGCAATCGTTTCGGATGCTGTGTTGCCGTCCGGAGTCTCTCCAAGTGGTCGCTGAGGCCCCGTTGGCGGAGTCAGCGCCGCCTGTACAATGGCCGCTTCATCCGCTCCCACACACGTATTCCAACCGTGTTCAAACGTTTCCGGCCATTCTGTATCGATACGCAGGGTCACGCATGGCACCTTAAGCCAGTAGGCCTCCTTTTGCAGCCCGCCACTATCGGTTAGGATGCACCGGGCGTTATTAATGAGTGAGAGCATGGCCAGATAGCTCACGGGCTCTAAAATCTCGACGTTGTCGGGTACACGAACGGTCCCCATTCTATTTTTCGTACGCGGATGCATGGGCAGCAGGATCGGCCATGATAGCCGTCCGAATGCTGCAAAAATGCCTTCCAGGCATCCCGGGATGTCTGTATTGGAAGGCCGGTGTACGGTCGCGAGCGCATATGTACCTGACGAGTGACGCGTCAATTTGTCGAGCGGAAACCGCTCACGCGCGCGTGCCGAAAACATGCGTGTGGCATCAAGCATCACATCTCCGACAAGCTCCGTGCCGCTACAGAGGCCTTCGGCTGCAAGGTTGTCAACGGCAGTCTGGGTGGGAGCGAACAGCCATCGTGACAGACAATCTGCAACAACGCGGTTGACTTCCTCGGGCATCGTCCGGTTGAAGCTTCGAATTCCCGCTTCTACATGCGCAATGGGAATGTGAAGCTTGGCCGCGACCAACGCGCCTGCCAAGGTGCTGTTCGTGTCCCCATAAAGCAGAACCGCATCGAAATCTGGCTCACCCTGGACGAACGCTTCCAGGCGCTCCATGATGGCGCCGGTCTGCTTGGCGTGCGATCCCGAACCTACCGTAAGATTCTTTGCAGGATTGGGTATGCCCAACTCGTCAAAAAAGACCTGGCTCAATCCTGCATCGTAGTGCTGACCAGTATGGACCAAACACTCCTGGATGCCAGCGGCAATTAGGGCCGGACTGACAGCAGCAGCCTTAACGAACTGTGGGCGTGCACCCACGACCGTGCAGATACGCATCTTTCAAGCGGTATACTATGGACTCGGGTGACGGGGCCGTAAACCTAACCCACCAAATTCACGTCGGCCTGAATATACGCAGGCGTCCGGTAGAGATATTGTCAAATGTAGTGGGTGACGGGGCTCGGTGCATATGAGCAGGATGGACTCAGGCAGACGGTTTCATGTCTGCCGCACTCGAAAACCAAGCGATGCAGCAACACTCACCGGGCAGCAATTGGCTCTGAGTGAAAAGATCGTTGCCGGCTTTCGTGCCCGGGATTTTCTGCCTGTGAACGAAGGATACAGGAATGACGTGCGGGAAGCGTGTACCGCGCAGTGCTCGTCGATCTTCTGGGAATCAAAGATTCTGTTGTCAATGATCTTGCAACTATCCGTGGCCAGTGGTGCAAGGAAACCTGAGTCCACGACAGCAAGGCTACCAATAATGGAAACCGGCAATTGGCAGTGCCACACAGGCCACCATGGTTTCCCTATGTGGCCCTGACGCAGTAAGAGTTGTGCAACGCTCTGGTCGCCGACTCAACCACCTGGTGGCTTTATCCCGGCGGAAGCGCTGGCCGATATCACCGGTGAGCTACAATCCGCTTATCTCGTAGCCCACTACAAGTGGTGCTCCCGTTTGCGGGTCTTCGAACTTGCCGTAGGCCCGGCCTGATCTGACCGCCATCAGTATTACCCCGACAGGAAGCTCCACCTCTCCATCAACGAAACCTTCGGCGCCGATGATGATCGCTTCTGCAATCGAGGCATCCTTCGGATGGTACAATTGCACCCAAACGCGATGCTCATCATCCACGACAAAGGTCCGATATGCAGGCCAGGTTGCGGCCAGATTTGCGTCTTGTATCATTTGGCGGCCCTTTTCATCTCGACCCTTCATTACATCCTCCAGGTCTTCCCACGTTACGGGCATGGGATCGTGCGTCATTCGTAAGGCTCCATGCGGCTGGCCATCAACACCTGTCTTTTCAATATGGATACTGTCGTTCCATCCCGAATACAGAATCCCGCCGGGGCCAGGTCTAACCATGCTGTTTCTGGCAAATGGGCGAGCAATGATCATTGAGCGGTCTGCCGCGACAAGTGCGGTAGAGAGGCGTAATCCAAGAATGGAGTCGGCAGGTTCACCATGCCAGTCAACCCGCATTACACTTGTCATGACTTTATCCTGGGAATCATACGCAGACAGTTCGCTGGGATTTATAACGCGATTGTACCGGATGACAAATCCTTGCTCGGTAACATCAATCAGATCACCGGGACTCTGGGCTCCATTGCTCTCAAGGGTTACACTGTACTTGAACTGATACGTATCCGGATCAAAAGCGGAAATGCGCCGGTGCATCCAGTCAAATACGAAGAGCGAATCACCCGGCCCCACTACTGCGTTTTCCATCCATTCGAATTCTCCTGGACCGCCACCCTTGCCGCCAAAGTGGCCCTCCAGATCACCGTCCGAGGAGAACACGTAGACATCCGAACTCTTGCTGTCCCCAACAATAAGCTGTCCGGCCGAATTGATGGCCATGGACCGGATGTTGCCAAAGAGTACGGTATCACCTTGCGCCTCATTGCCCAGGCGCATGATTTCCGTCAATTCAACGGGACTACGATCCGCGTAGGAATCTGAACTATCGAACTCTCCACTACATGCGTAGAGGTAGAAGATGCCGGTGCAAAAAAGAGCAGAAAATAGCGTGCGGGGTTCCAAGAGGCCGCGATAAACGGACTGAAACGTCGGCATCGGCTGTGCTCCTAGAGTGGTGTCAATGGCATTACGCCGGCCAGCGGTCAATCTGAATCAGTACTCAGCACCGGGCAATAGCCTATACAGGAAGGCACCGGGCTGGGGCTGGGGCTGGGCTCGGGCCAGAACAATTCAAATTACTACTCCACGGGCTACTTTTCAGTGAATTCACTGCCCCGCGGTGATGTCCACCGGAAATCCATGCAGTCGGCAATGACCCGCCCAAGTCCTTTCGAAAAATCGATGTTCTCTGGCAAGCACCAAGTAATATCGAGTGCCAGTTTATACCGACGAATACGGAAAACTACTCTGAACGCGAAACTTGCCTCATGTCTGAGACTCGAGCATCTGGTCGTGAGGGTTAGCTCGGAACAGGAAAATGTGTTTGTAGAGAAGTCGCAACAGCCGGATATCGCTGTGTTTCACGAGGGGGGCTAACCGTAGCAGTGGAGATGGACAATGTGTCGGCGGCTACGGTCGAAGTCGAAGCCCGTGAGAGATTGGACTAGCAGCTCAAACAGACCCAGGAAGAAATCGAGCAGTGTATCGCTGTCACACTGCCGGTGGCGGTTCGCCGGGTAGAGCACGTAAGTCCACCACTTTGTTTCGTGGTCTACACAGCGATTGTAGACCAAGAAGAGTTGATTGAACGGAGCCGGTCACTGACCGGAAAGCGGGTGGTTGGAAGGCGAAATAGATGAGTTGGCAAGTTGCATCGAGATTGTTGCGCTATCCAAGCGGCGGGTGACCGGATGGGTCGATATCCTGGGGCTTACGGCGGCTGTGCCTGAAAGCCCAAACCAACCTACACAAGCGGTGGCGCGCCGAACCCGGAGTTCATGGGGTACGGCTTCCAAAGTCGACGCTTAGGTAGATAGGCAACAGCCTATTCTTTGGATGTCCCCGACCAACACTCGGGCAAGGAACCGCCGTGGCGTTACGAGCTACCCACCGATCACGCATAGCAAGAGTCCGGTCATCTCGCATTCGTCCCGGTGTTATCGTAAGCCGGGATTATGCGCTCGCCTGAATACGCCCAAAACGTCGGTCGCGGTCCTGATAGGAGCGAATGGCGCCGTAAAGCTGCTCCCGGCGAAAAGCAGGCCAATAGCCTTCCGTGATGACAATTTCCGTATAGGCCATCTGCCACAACAAGAAATTGGACACGCGATACTCGCCGCCCGTTCGTATGAGCAGATCGGGGTCTGGGATGCCGTCGGTGCCCAGTGCCTGGGAGACGAGACATTCCGTAATGGCGTCCGGCTCCAGCTCTCCATCGCGTACGCGGCGTGCCAGCTTCCGTGTGGCCTCGACAATTTCCCACCTCCCGCTGTAGGAAATGGCCAAGACCAGGGTCATGCCTGTATTGCCAGCCGTGGCGTCAATGGTTTCCTGGAGCTCATTCCGCATTCTCCGTGGAAGCCGGGAAACATCCCCGATCACCTGAAGCTGAATATTGTTTCTCTCGAGCGTTTTGCGTTCCCGCCGAATGGTCCGTAAGAGCAATGTCATGAGGGCGTCTACCTCTCGCTCGGGACGCTCCCAGTTTTCGAGGCTAAACGTGTACAGCGTGAGGTAGGACACGCCAAGTTGTGCGCACGCACCCATAATGTCCTTTGCAGATGCCACACCCTCGCGGTGCCCATACAACCGCGGAAGGCCCCGCTTGCGGGCCCACCGGCCATTGCCATCCATAATGATGGCAATGTGTTCTGGCACATGACCACGACTGCGGAGCGCCCCCTGCAGGGCGCGATCTTCCGCCGTCTGCGCCTCCTCCGTAGTCGTAAGTTCGTGATCCACCGCGTACATGCATCAACCGAGAGCGCCAGAAAGCAGGCCCGCTACAGTCTTGTTATGTCGTTAAACACCAGAAATGCCATGAGCGAAATGAGCAGTACGAGCCCCACCTGCTGGGTAACCATGCGCACTTTCAAGGAGGGTTCCTTGCGGAATACTCCCTCATACACGAGAAACATAAGATGTCCCCCATCCAGCGCCGGAATCGGCAGGATGTTCACAATGGCCAACGTAATCGATAGCAGCGCAACGATGGTCCAAAATGGCTCGCCACCACGCTGAGCCGCCTGCCCGGTGATCTTAGCGACCATCACGGGACCGCCAAGATTCTTGCGCAGATCCTCCTGGCCCGTAATCATTCGCTTGAGATTAATGACTATGGCCTGCGTGTTATTCCACGTATCCGACACTCCAACCTTGAGGGCAGGAACGAGTGAATATTGCTCGCGATTCGTCGGCAGCTCTACACCGATCCGATACCGCCCGTCGTCGTCGAGGTCGGCGGTAATTTCCGCTGATCGCGAAAACTCCTCAGCGCCGCGCACCCACTCGATGAGGAATGGCCGCCCCTCTGAAGCGTGTATGAGCGTCGTCAACTCCACCCAGAATGATACGGCGTGTCCTGCAATACCTGTAATCCGATCGCCCGATTGAAGACCGGCCTCGGCTGCCGCACGTTCAGGAATCACATCACCTACAATGCTCGGCTGATTGAACAGTCCCAGCCCGAACAGTCCTCCGTCACCGGCCTCCTGCACCTGCGTCATAATGTCATCCGGGCCATGCAGGGTAAGACGCTGCCCTTCGCGTTCCACCTCAATGGTAAGCGGGTCCGCCAACAAGGCCACCATCGATTCGCTGGTATGTGCGGGATCGAACGCCTTGCCACCGATAGACAGGATGCGGTCACCCGTCTCCATGCCAATTAGGGTCGCCGCGATAGAGCTGTCTGAGACAAAGACGCTACCATCCTCATGTGCAAGGGGTATCGATTCGCCGTAGACGACCTTCAGACCGGCAAATATGACCGCGGCCAATAGGATGTTGAACACGACTCCCGCACAGATCACAATGATGCGCTGCCACACCGGCTTTGACCGAAACTCCCACGGCTGCGGCTCCGCGTTCGCAAACTCCGCGTCCATGCTTTCGTCCACCATGCCAGCGATCTTGACATATCCGCCCAGGGGAGTTGCGCCAAGCACATATTCCGTATCGCCGATGGTCTTGCCGATAATCTTTGGAGGAAAGCCGACCGAAAAGCGATCTATCCGCATACCGAACATCTTCGCCGTGAGGAAATGCCCCATCTCGTGCACGAAGACGAGAATCATGATGGCTCCAACAACGGCGACAATCATCCAAAAAATATCCACACGGCAGAGGGTTTAGTACTTGCTAGTGAGCGGCCTTTCGAGAACGTACTTCAAATAGTGATGGTCGCGCCATGTTCCAACACACATTGCCGGGCGGCCCGGTCCACCTCCATGAGTCCTTCGACCGTCGTTGCGGCGTCACCAGTCACCGTGGACAGTGCTCGTTCGACGGCCAAGGGAATGTCCACGAATCGAATCCGGTCTTCCAGGAAGAGCGCGACTGCCTGTTCGTTGGCCGCGTTGAGCACAGCTGGGGCGATCCCCTCCTCGCGCAGCGCTTCGAATGCCAGTCGCAGGCAGGGGAACCGCTCCAGGCTTGGAGGCGCAAAGTCCAGGCTTCCAATCGTCCGCCAGTCGACACGCGCATGGGGCGCCTGCCAGCGATCCGGATAGCTGAGCGCATATTGGATGGGCACCTTCATGTCCGGGACGCCAAGCTGCGCCTTGGTCGATCCGTCTGCAAATACCACCATAGAATGCACCACAGATTGCGGGTGCACGAGCACGTCTATCTGGGAAGGCTGCACATTGAAGAGCCATCGCGCTTCTATCACCTCCAGACCCTTATTCATCATCGTCGCCGAGTCGATCGTGATTTTGGCGCCCATCGACCAATTCGGGTGGCGCAACGCCTCTGCACGTGTAATGCTCGCAAACGTGTGCATGTCACGGGTCCGGAAGGGTCCCCCGGAGGCCGTAAGCACTAGGGACTCCACCGTGCGTTCCGCCTCTCCCACGAGACATTGGAAAATCGCGGAATGCTCGCTGTCTACCGGTATCAGTTCGCCGCCATTCTCGGCGGCCATGCGTGTCGCCAGCGCGCCGGCTGTAACCAGCGTTTCCTTGTTAGCAAGCGCGACGGTCTTGCCTGCCCTAAGCGCTGCAAGCACTCCATGGAGTCCGGCAGCACCCGTGACGGCAGCAAGAACGATGTCCACGTCAGAGTAGGCCGCTGCCTCTATTATGCCCTCGCGACCAGCCAACACCCGGATGCCGCTCCCCGCCAACATCTGCTCAAGTTCCAAGGCCTTCGAACCATCTGCTATGACCACAGATTGAGGACGAAACTCCAGCGCCTGCTTGGCAAGCAGATGCGTGCTGCGATGGGCGGCGAGCGTGACCACATGCAACCGTTCCGGAAACATGCGAACAATTTCGAGCGCTTGCGTGCCGATCGATCCTGTTGACCCCAGGATGCACAATGCGCGGGTGGAATCTGCAGACCGGCCAGTCATAAGTATGCGGATTGCGTGACAAGAACCCGCAAATTTACGACTAATCGAAACCTCACGGGACTGCTTTCGATATTACGGGCGGTAGATTACTGCGTTTCCACAAGAATCTTATGCGGCGTCTGTCAGCATTGCTAGCCCTGTTGCTTCTCGCGCCATGCGTAGTGCGGGGGACACAAGCCCAGGATGAAATGGAGGTGGACCCCGCTCTGCAGGCCCGTCTTCAACTCGCCGATTCGTACGCGCGCGCTGCACAGTACGATCGGGCTATCCCATTACTCGAAGACCTGTATCGCACCGCCCCGGGCTTACGTTCGATACAGCAAAAGTTGCAGAAAGCGTACGAAGCAGTAAAGCGCTATGACGATGTGATCGCGCTCCTAGACCGCAATCTCGAACACATGCCATCGCCGGAGTTGCGTGCGGAAAAGGCCCGGCTGGTTTACCTGAAGGGTGACGAGCAAGCCGCCTTTGCCCAGTGGGAAGCTGTGCTGGAAGGCGCTCCACAGGAGGAGTATACCTATCGCATTCTGTACAATTCCCTGATGCAGGTTCGCTTGCTGCACCAGGCGGCTGACGTGCTCACGCGTGGCAGAGCGCATGTTGGCAACCCACAACTCTTCCAGATCGAACTGGCCTATCTGTACACGCTCATCGGTAATCATTCCGGAGCCATGGAAGAGTATCTCGCCCTGTTGAAGCTCGGCGAGGGCCAAGTGAATTATGTCCGAAACCAGCTCTCGCGATCCCTCGAGCAGGAAGGCGCCCTGGATGCCAGCATTGCTACAGTGGAACGCCGCATAGCAGAGGCACCGAATCATCGCAGCTATCACGATTTGCTAGCCTGGCTTTACATGGAGGCCGGGCGTTACCGGGAGGCTCTGCGGGAAACCCGCATCATGGACCAGATGGATCCTGACAAGGGGGCTGTCCTTTTCAATTTCGCCAGACGCGCCGCCGAGGCGGCGGCATACAACATTGCCACGGAGGCGTTCGACGAACTCCTCACGCGCGAGCCGGACTCTCCCCTTGTGGCAGAGGCGCAGCTAGGCCTGGCTGACATGCACCTCTTGTGGGCTGAAACCACGCAGGAACGCAGTTTTGACGTGAGCGGAAACCGGCTTGCCGCCCCACACCAGGAAGCGGCCTTGGAAGCGTTCCGGGAATTCCTGCAGCGTTTCCCGCACCACGATCGGTATGCAGAAATTCTGCACCGCATGGGACGTCTGCAACAGGATGTCTTTCATAGTCTTGGCGAAGCTGCGGCCATCTATTCGGACGTCATCCGAACGCACACCGGTACCGAAGCCGCATCGCGTGCGCGCTTCGATCTGGGACGCATTGCGATCGCTCGCGGCAGTCTTGAAGAGGCAAGGGGCATTTTTGCCGGTCTGGTCCAAACCATGCGCCTCGGCGCCATTGCTGAAGAAGCCCGCTACCAGCAGGCGCTGATCCACTTCTACCGCGGAGAACTGGACGTCGCTGCGGCGTACCTCAGCGATCTCGATGAAAACACGGCCACCGATACGGCCAATGATGCGATAGCCCTGCGGATCGTAATTCTGGAGAATCGGGGGCCCGATTCGCTGCACACACCGTTGCGCATGTATGCCAGGGCCTCTCTCCTGCTCCGGCAACATCAGAGCAGGCAGGCAATTGCCACCATGGACACACTTGTCAACCAGTATGGAGCGCATCCGATTGTGGACGACGCCCGCTTTTTGCGCGCGAAGGCGTTGCGCACGACCGGCAGCACGCAGGAAGCCCTTGTTGCCTTCGGCGAGTTGCCGCTTGTGCATCCGGACAGTCCGTTCTGCGACCAGAGTCTGTTCCTGGTAGCCGAAATTCTCGACGTTGATCTCGGCGACCATGCCCGCGCAGTGGAGGCCTATACCAACGTGCTGGTGCAATACCCAGGCTCTCCCCTGGCGTCCGCTATTCGCCAGCGGATACGAATTCTCCGCGGCGATGGCGTGTAGGCAAACATATCGCACATCCGGTGCGCGCGGCGCATTCCTGCTGGCGGGGCTGTCGCTATTGGCAACCGCCCCGCAGGTTTCTGCCCAAGACATCCTGATTCCCATGGATGCGCAGCAGTCAAACCATCTGAAGGCGTATGGGGTCGCGTACTGGGCGCTGCAGCGCAGGGTGCCCGTGGAATGGCTGCTGAATTATCGCGGAGGCTCCTTCCTCCTGGAACAGTTTGCAGAGCTCGAAAATGAACTTGCCATCCGTGGAGTGTTTTTTGAACGGCTCAATGGCGCCCAGGCCGCCCGCATCATCGCAGATGTGGAAAGTGAGCGAGCGAATACGTCCTTAGTCCGCCTGGAAACCCCGCCGCGCATTGCCGTATACGCCCCCAAACAAACCCTGCCGTGGGACGACGCGGTGCTTCTGGCGCTATCCTATGCCGAAGTGCCATATGAGATGGTTTACGATGACGACGTCCTCGGTGGAAGACTGAGTGAGTACGACTGGCTACACCTGCACCACGAAGATTTCACCGGGCAGTACGGCAAGTTCTATCAATACCGCAATATGCCGTGGTATATCGAACAACAGCGGCAAGCCGAAGAGGCTGCCCGGCGACACGGCTACCGCAAGGTCAGCGCGCTCAAATTGTCCGTAGCCCGGACAATCCGCCATTACGTGTTTGAGGGTGGTTTCCTGTTTGCCATGTGCTCGGGAACCGACACCGTCGATATTGCGCTCACCGCGCATGCCACCGATATCGTGCCAGATATTTATGACGGCGACCCCGTCGATCCCGGCGCCATCGGCAAACTGGATTACGCAGAATCGTTCGCGTTCACGGGGTTCCGACCGAGCTTCAACGCCTCGGAGTATGAGCACTCCGATATTGATGCCGGCCCACCCCCGCAGCAACTTCAGAGCCCGGCACTGGACTACTTCACCCTGTTCGAATTCAGCGCGAAGTGGGATCCGGTCCCCACCATGCTAACGCAGAATCATGTTGCCACCATCAAGGGGTTTGTCGGGCAGACGACGGCGTTTCGGAAGCAGTTCGTAAAGCCCAGCGTCGTGTTATTGGCGGAGTCTGCCGGGCGGGAAGAGGTGAAATACCTCCACGGACCGTTTGGACAGGGCACCTTTACCTACTATGCCGGGCATGACCCGGAAGATTATCAGCATTACGTCGGCGATCCGCCAACCGACCTTAATCTGCACAAGAATTCACCGGGCTATCGGCTCATTTTGAACAATATTCTGTTCCCGGCGGCCAAGAAAAAGAAACAGAAGACCTGAGACCGCGCAATATTTTCCTCTTGATGTCCAATCCCATGACCGGAAACGTCAAGACAGTAGCCAACTCGCGCTGCATCATGACCGAAATCGTGTTGCCGAACGACACCAACGGACTTGGCAGGATGATGGGTGGGCGATTGATGTATCTCATGGACAAGTGTGCCGCGATTTCCGCGCAGCGGCACGCGAACTGCGTGTGCGTAACGGCGTCCGTGAATATGATGGAGTTTCAGACACCGATCCATCAAGGCGAAATCGTGATCATTGAGGGCTGGGTGAACCGCGCCTTCCGCACTTCCATGGAGATCGAACTCGTCGTCTTTGCGGAAAATCCAAGAACGCACACGCGCAGAAAGTGCAACCAGGCGATTTTTACCTTCGTCGCCCTGGATGAATCGATGCGCCCTACGCCGATTCCACCTTTGCAACCTGAAACTCAGACCGAACGCGCCCGGTACGAGCAAGCCGCCAAACGCCGCGAGGTGCGTCTGTATTTTTCGGAGCGCCTCGCACTCAACGACGCGACAACCGCGAAGGAGGATCTGCTGTCGGTCCTCACAGCCCCCGAGCAGGATTCGCCGGCCCACAAAGACTCATGACGGTGGCGCCGCACGCTTCCATGCTGTACGAGCGTATTCTCATCACAGGGGCAAACGGTCTCCTGGGCCAGGCCCTGGTGGCGCAGTTTAGTCGGCTGGCCCGATATGACGTACTAGCCACAGGCAATAACCCGGGACCGCGATTCCAGAGGGCGTCGTGTGGGTATGTGCCGCTAGACGTAACGCAAAAGGCTTCCGTTCAGCAAATCTTTCAGGATTTTGCGCCTACGGTCGTTATCAATTGCGCCGCCCTTACAGAGGTGGATCGCTGTGAAACCAACCGTGAGGAATGCTGGAAAGTCAACGCAGAAGCCGTTGAGACGCTCGCCCAACGGTGCCGAAAGAACGGGGCCCGGTTCATCCAGGTCTCGACGGATTTTGTGTTTGATGGTGATAGTGGACCCTACGGAGAGCGGGCACGCCCGCAGCCCGTCAATGCCTACGGCAAGGCAAAACTGGCCGGAGAAAACGCAGCGCGCGAAGCCGGACGCGACAGGTGGACCGTCATTCGCACCAGTGTTGTTTATGGGACGGCCGACGGGCTTCCGCGGAATAATTTTGCCCTATGGGTGCTCGGCGAGCTGTCTCACGGCAGGACGATTCGGGTCTTCACAGACCAGATTCGCACGCCAACCTATGCACCCGATCTGGCGCGATGCATCGAACGAATAGTGCACTTTGGGAAAACGGGTGTATACCATGTTTCCGGGCGTGATTGTGTAAGTATGCACGCCTTTGCGCATGCCATCGCAGGCACGTTTGACCTTGACTGCACGCTCATCCAACCGACGGACAGTGAGACACTGCGCCTTAAGGCTGTGCGCCCACTGCACTCCGGTCTTCTGATCTTGAAGGCCGAAACCGAAATCGATTACAAACCCAGAACGATTCAGGACGCCCTTACTCATCTTCGCCAGTGCCGGACTCGTCCGGCCGTGACGCGCTGACAGCCTCGCGCGAGACGGGCAAATCAGCAGGCAGCACTATGCTTGACATACAAATCATTCGGAATGATCCGGACAGGGTGCGCGCCGCACTCCACCAGCGAGGCCGCGACCATGTTAGCGTCGACGCCGTACTCCAACAGGATATTCTGCGCCGCGAGCTCCTCACAAGACTGCAGAAAGCGCAGGCGGCATCAAAAAATGCCTCGAAAGCGATCGGCGCATTGATGCAGGCGGGCAAGAAGGAGGATGCCAAGGCCGCAATCACCCGGAGTGCACAACTTAAGGAGGAGACGCTGGCGCTGGGCGCGCAGGCGCGCGATGCAGAGGCCGCACTGGAGGAATTGCTGCTTGACATACCGAATATCCCACACGGAAGCGTGCCTCAAGGGCGGTCGGCGAGCGACAATGTCGTACTTGGCGTAGAGGGGACTCCTGCTACGTTTGACTTTACTCCCCTCCCGCACTGGGAGCTGGCGACCAGGCACGGGATAATAGATTTTGAACGAGGCGCAAAGGTTACAGGAGCTGGCTTTCCGTTCTACCTGGGAAAGGGTGCGCGACTGCAGCGCGCCCTCATCAGTTTCTTTCTCGACCTGGCCACCACAAAGGGCGGGTATACGGAGGTGCAAGCACCGCTATTCGTCAACGAGGCCAGCGCACGCGGTACCGGGCAACTGCCTGACAAGGAGGGCCAGATGTACGCCATCGGCCTTGACGGATTCTATGCTGTGCCAACTGCAGAAGTGCCACTCACCAATTTCTATCGGAATGACATCATCCCCGAAGAAGCCCTCCCGGTCAAGATCTGCGGATATACGCCGTGCTGGAGACGCGAGGCCGGCTCGTATGGCCAGAGCGTGCGTGGCCTCAACCGGCTGCACCAATTTGACAAAGTAGAGCTGGTGCAAATCGTGACGCCGGAGAAGAGCTACGACGCGCTTGAGGAACTGCTCGCAGACGCCGAACGCGCTGTGCGCATGCTCGGTCTTCCTTACCGTCGCCTGCTCATGTGTGCAGGCGACATGGGCTTCAATCAGGCCAAGCAATACGACCTGGAAGTCTGGAGCGCAGGCCAGAACCGCTATCTTGAGGTGTCATCGGTCTCCAATTTTACTTCCTACCAGGCCGCGCGCATGCAGGTGCGGTATCGTCCCGCCACCGGCGGTAAGCCGCAGCACGTTCACACGCTGAACGGCAGCGCCCTTGCACTGCCGAGAATCGTAGCTGCACTGCTCGAAAGTAACCAGCAGGCCGACGGATCCGTTGCTATCCCGGAACGCCTCATTCCCTACACGGGATTCGACCGCATCGGGTAGGCGTAGTGCTACAGCCCGTGCATGGTTTCGCGGATGAGCATGTCAACAACGGCCTTGATGGCTTCGCGGTCGTCTGCACCGTCTGCGCGTGCTGCCTTGTATGTATCGCGCTGCCAATGCGCGCTTGTACCACGCTTTAGAATGGTCCGTGCGTGCTCTACCTCCTTTTCACAGCCAAAGAAGACTGCGTCCTGCATGATGAAATCGAGCAGTTCTTCAATCAGGTCCACGTAGGGCGTCATGACGCTACGCCCGAAGTCGATCAGCGACCCATCAATGCCATACCGCTGCGCGCGCCAACGGTTTTCGTAGATTAGCATGTTCGCATAGGAGCGCCAGCGCTGGTTTTTTACGCGCAGGCGCCAGAGCATGCGCAGCCAACACCGATACAGGGCCGTCACGCAGAGCGCATCTTCCAGACGGGTGCAAATGTCCGCAACCCGCATTTCCAAGGTCGGAAATTTGCGGCTCGGCCGTATATCCCACCAAATCTTGGAGCTGTCTTCAATGACTCCGGAGTGGACGAGGATTTCGACGTGCCGGCTAAACTCGGCGAAGCTCTCAAATTTTTCGGGTAGCCCCGTTCGGGGAAGCTCGTTCCAGACCGCAATGCGGTAGGACATGAGCCCGGTATCTGCGCCCTCCCAAAATGGGGATGACGTGCTTAGCGCCAACAGGTGTGGGAGGACATACGTCGTTTGGTTCATGAGGTCGATTCGCAGATCCCCGTCCTCAATGCCCGCATGTACATGCATACCGCTTATGACCATGCGCTTGGCCACAACCTGCATATTCTGGGCCAATACGGCGTAGCGATCCTTCGCCGTTTGCTGTTGCGACCAATACTTGGCGTGGGGATGCGTAGACGCCGCTATAATGGCGAGCCCGTGGTTGCCTGCGACGTGAGAAACCGTGCGACGCAGCCGGGACAACTCTTGGCGCGCGTCGTCAATGGTCTCACAGACGCGTGTGCCGATTTCGATCTGGGACTGGAAGAATTCTGGCGTCACCTGTCCTTCGAGCAATCTCTCACACTCCGAGAGCATTGTAGGCGGCGCCTGCCGAATAAGGTCGCCAGTCTCTTTATTGACCAACAGATACTCTTCCTCGACACCAAGGCTAAAGGTAGGTTCCTGCATCGTTCATCAGTGTTTGCGGTCGCCGCGCAGACCAGATTCGGGTAAGGTTCGTAATGCAACAGGTTACAATAAACCGTAGTGGGCCGCAAAAACATCCTAGATCAGGCTCTGTACCGCTTCGACGACCCTGTGCACATCATCCATCGGATTGTAGATGTGTGGACAAAAGCGTATGGTTTCCCCCATGAGTGCGCATCCGATTCCGTGCCTTTCATACAGCATTTCAAATGCTCTCTCCATATCCATTCCACGCACGGTGAAAAGCACAACTCCACCGCTCAGGGCAGGATCTATCGGTGTCAGCAGCTGCGCGCCCGGCACATGTGTACGCACTCCTTCCTTGAGCGTGTTCGCAAGTAGGCGAACGCGCGCGTCTATGTTGGCATTGCCGATGATTTCCAGGAACTCCACCGTGCGACCCATGGCCGCCAGCATGGCATCATCCCGCTGCCCCAGCGTGCCAAAGCGGCCGGCGCCCTGATCCTGGGCCTCCTCCCATCCGACACCGACCACGGACGGCCACAATTCTGCCGCTCGCTGATGCCGGACATACAGCAGGCCGCCTTCCTTGGGCCCCAGGAACCACTTGTGCGCGCTGCCAGCATAGCTGTCACAGCCGATTGCATGCAGATCCACCACATGGACGCCAAACGTCTGTGCACCATCAATGTGCGTCCAAATGCCCCGCTCGCGGGCGAGTCCGCAAAGCGCGGTGGCCGGCAGTTCCACACCGGTTACATTGGACAGGTGAGAAAAGCTGAGTACACGCGTGCGTGAGGTGAGCACGTCGGCAAACACGCCAACCAGTTCATCGCGGCTTGCCGGTGCCACCGGCGTGGTGACCCGCCTGACTGCGAACCCGCGCCGGTGCGCCTGCACATCCCAGGCTACGTTGTTGGACGGGTGATTCTGATCCCACAGCACCACCTCGTCACCGGGCCCGAGATCGAGCCCGTTGATGACCACATTGTTGCCCTCTGTGGTGTTGCGCACAAGGACAAGCTCGTCATTCCGCGCATGCATATAGCGCGCGAGTGCGCTGATGGCCTCATCGTAAAGAGCAGAAAACTTCGCGCGGTTCTGAAATGATGCATCGGCGTCTATGTCGCGCGTATATTGCACCACCGCATCCGATACAGGAAATGGGGATGGACAAAGGTTGGCGGCATTCATCAGGATGAAGCCGGGGCGCAGCGGAAACTGGTCGCGCACCAGGCGCCACAGGGCTTCATCGTCCGCCGCAATACTGGCGTGCGCGCGCGCAAAGGCGCCCAGGGAGCTAAAGGCTCCCGCAGCAGCCATCTGCCGCAAGAACCTTCTTCGCGAGGTCCGAACGGCAATAGTTGGAGCATGCCTAAAACTGGCGCCGGTAGGCATAGGCCCGCTACGTTCATGGTTGGATTGTCGCATGGACAAGCATGGTAACCATTCGCTGCGCCACGTACAACCCGCTGGAGTGGCAAAATACGGTGCCTGCGCGTAACTTTGCGGCCCATACGCATGCGGATCATGTCCGGCTTTTCTCAAAAACTTCAGGATATCCAGTTACGCAAGCACAGCATGCTGTGTGTCGGCTTGGATCCCGACCCGGAGCGCCTGCCGAAACACCTGCGCAACGCTTATTCCCTGCCCGAAGCCGTGGTCGCATTCAACCGCGACATTATTGACGCGACCGCGCCATACGCATGCGCTTTCAAGCTGAATTTTGCGTTCTTCGAATCTCTGGGACCAGATGGGCATGCCGTACTGGCAGAAACGCTGGCGCACGTCCCTGGCAATGTCTGTACGATTGCCGACGCCAAGCGTGGAGACATTGGTAATTCGGCACGCTTCTACGCGAAGGCGATCTTTGAATCCCTTGGCTTCGATGCCTGTACGGTTGCCCCGTACATGGGCCGTGATGCCGTCGCCCCGTTTCTTGCTTATCCCGACAAGGCCACCTTCGTGCTTGCTCGCACCTCCAATCCGAGCGGGGCGGACTTTCAGGAACGCCTGTGTGAAGGCGAGGCGCTCTATGAGCGCGTCGCGCGACATGTCGCATCCTGGGACGATACCTATCCGGGCACGGCTGGTCTTGTGGTCGGCGCCACCAACCATGAAGCACTCGTGCGGCTGCGCGCAGTATGCCCCTCGCTTCCATTTCTCATCCCCGGCGTGGGCGCGCAGGGCGGAGATCCGGCGGCTACCGCTGCTGCATATGCGGGGCATGGCTCCATGCTCGTCAACAGCAGCCGTAATATCCTGTACGCCTCTGGAGAAAGGGACTTCGCCGAGCAGGCGGCGCAGCAGGCGCAAGCAGCGCGCACTCTTCTCTCCCGCTCTATCGGACCTGCTCCGGCGTAGCAAGCTGCGGAACTACCACATGCTTATCCGCATCGTCCGTATGACTTTCCGGCCAGATGCCGTTGATGCATTCCTTCGCATCTTTGAGCAGACGGCCCCGGCTATCCGCAACTTTCCGGGATGCCTGCATCTGGAACTGTGGCAGGACCGCGACACAGGGAATGTGCTGACCTCCTACAGCCACTGGATCAGCAAGGACGCGCTTGAGTGCTACCGCAACAGCACCCTTTTTCAGGAGACATGGGCCACGGTGACACCGCTCTTTAATGCGCGACCGGTGGCGCACAGCCACAAGATCCTGGCCACCATTCAGAAAGACACCTCCAGGCCTGCCTGAACGTCGCGCCCAGGACCCGGCAAGCCAAGCTGCGGAAGCGTTACATCGTCGGTGGCATTATTGACGCGCGCAAAGACTTCCGTTGCAAATCGGCCGCGAATGAACAGATACCCGAAGCGGGCATTGATGACTGTAGAGGATGGCAGGGAAATCAGCGTGTTGTCGTCAGAAAGACCATGCGCCCGGCCGGTCACAATGGTTTGCACCAGTGCGGAAACTCCACTGGGATCGTTATAGCGGAGCGCAATGGTGCCTAGAATTTCGGGCTTTTCAGTAAGCGGCGAGTCGTTCCCGTTCGTATGGCCTTGTGTATGCATCCATGTAAGATTGGCGCTGAGTCTCCAGCCTCGCCCAAAACGAGCGCTGCTAACTATTTCGAGCCCGCGCACGAGGCTTCCCTCGAGATTCAGCCGAATTCTGCGCGGCAGGTCATCTTCGTATGTAACCACATTACGCTGATCGATCGTGTCATATGTGCGGTTCAGAAAAACGATGGCCTCTCCGCGAGCTCGGGGCGATTCCATGCCTACGGCCACTTCCGCCAGGAAAGAAGACTCGGCACGCAGTTCGGGATTTACAAGAAAGCGTCCCAACGCTTCACCAAAAAGCTCGCGCATGGTTGGAAACCGGATTTTTCTCCCCATCGCCGCTCGCAGGTTCCACCTGTCGTCAAGTCGATAGGTCACACCGGAGGTGATGCCATAGTCGACCTGTGCTCGCCGCGGAGGCTTGTCCCCGGTTCTTGGCGTGCCATGTCCATCAATGCTGGCCCCAAAGAGCAGGTCCAGTCTTCCGGACATGCGCCATGCGTACTCAAACCCACTACTCCATACGTGTTGCCGAAAGGACAGTGGCATCGCCATGGACGTGGCCTCTGTGCTAACCCCTACGGTACGCTCAACCTGCGTGTGGCCAGAAGTATATGCATTTACCGCCAGCCGGAGTTCTCCAGGGCCCAATGGATGCATTAGGGTGATGCGCGCACCCAGCGTGCCATCCTCATCCTCCTGGTCCTCCAGGAGATTCCGGTAGGAGATGCCGGCATATTGCTCTATGGTCTGGCTGTATTGGCTATTCCAGGCCGCGCCGCGCACCACCGTACCCCGGTTGCCGATAGGCGCCTCTCCCGTAAGGATCACCATTGTTGTTGTTCGGGAGGGGTATCGCCAGTAGCGGACGCGCGAAATGCGCGGATCCACATGACTCTCGGGCGCTATGCCCTTGGCACCTGCCATGCGCAATAGCGTCAGACCCACCCGCATACCGTCATCCGACAGGTACGTCGCCTGCCCAAACAGACTGAGCAGCCTTCGATCCGTATTTGTGCGCACGTTGCGACTCTGCTGACTGAAAGGCAGCTCAGCGTCGCCCGGGACGGTAATGCCGTCACGTCGCGCATACCCGGCCGACAAGACATAGCTCAGATGCTCGGTGCGTCCCAGATGCGCAAAGCGGCCTGACAATGCTCCCACAGATCCTGTCGTGCCCGATACCCGCGTAAAGTATCCGGGGTTATTGAGCGTACGCGAAGTCATGTTGAGCGCTCCACCCAAGACGTTCGTGCCGTACAGCACCGACGGGACGCCCTTCGCCACGGTGATTTCGCCAACCACGTCAGACGGCACCAGGCTCAAGTCAATCCGGTTATCCCATGGCACATTCAGGAGCGCGCCATCAAAAAAGATCGCAACCTGGCGTTCTCCGCTGTTACGTAAGTAAACGAGCGCTTCACCACGAGAGTTGGTCTGAATGTGCGCCGCCGGGACACTGCGCAGGACACCATCGATGGATGCCGCGTCGGACTGGGCAATACCAGCCAGGGAGACACGTTGCACCGTCGCCCCCGTTGCCCTGGGCGCCTCGTCACCCTCGGCGCCTACGACGACTTCGCCTAGCTCGTAATGCGTCAGAGAATCCCTGACCTGTGCGTGGGTACTCTCCAAACCCACTACCGCACAAACCAGAAGAAAGAGGCTTCGGAGCACCATCTGGTATCGTCTTCAGTCCATGCAGGCGCGAATTGTTGTAATGGACGCGTGCGAGGTTTCCATGCCCGTCACTACGGCAAGAACTCGAATCCCGACACCATCGCCTATTGCGCCAGAATTTGGGCAATCGTCGCGCCTTCGGACTGGCGCCGATAGAAGTGTGGAGCCATATACCGCCTGTCCTCCTCGTCCGGAGCTACAAACGCGGCCATGCCTGTCAACTCAAGCAATGCGCGACGCACTTCGTCATACTGATCGCTGATCACCTGCTGATCACTGATGATCGCGCCATAGAGTCGGTGCAGACCACGGTTAGTGTCGGGGCCAACCCATTGGAAGAGTAGGTTATTCGAGCTGCTCGCCCGCCGAGCCGCTTTGTGATGCTCCTCCACGAGCAGGGCATGCTCGTCCACCGCCACAGCAAAGCGCTCGAAAATCGGCATAAGAGAGCTGTCCGCGTCCGTAGCGCGCTGCAACGCATCCCGTTCGGTGAGCGCCCGGTCATAGTGACGGAACGACTGCTCGGCGGCTTCGCGGATCTTGGCTACAAAGGCATCGGCACTGTCGAAGTCTCCATACGTGCGGCAACCCGTAGCAACCAATAGGAGAAAGAGACAGACAGATTTCAGGGTAAACTGCATGGAGAAATTGTCGGTAAGAGTCCTTGCGCAATACACGCCACTGCGCCCGATACGAAATACACGCCAAGAGGTTCAAATCACGGTGCCTGCGGCAATCTCGGTATTCTTGGGAATCACAATTATGCCGTCCCGAATGTAGAAGTTCTCCCCATCGTGCTCACGCACGCCTTCGATATTGCGAATTATGCAGTTTTCACCAATGCGCACATTCTTGTCAATAATAGCCCGTTCGATGTAGGAGCCGTCCTGAATGCCAGGCTCTGCCGGACCTTCTACGCGCTCACGCACACCTACAGCATGCCACGGGTAATAATCCGCTCCCATAACAATGGAATCCCGAATCGTGGTGTTATTGCCGATATAGGACCGCACGCCGATTACGGAATTGACGATCGTACTCTTGCGAATCACGCTGCCTTCGCTAACCAGAGAGTCTGTGAGCTGTGTTTCGAGCATCTTGGCGGGCGGAAGCATTTGCGAATCCGTGTACAGTCGCTTGGCCCGGTCATAAATATTATAGGTGCGCTCGCTGTGGGCCAGCATCAGGTTGGCCTCATAGAATGAGCGGATCGTACCGATGTCACTCCAATACCCCATGAACGGATAACTGACCACACGCACACTTCCTATTGCGTCGGGAATGATCTGCTTACCAAAATCATGATCCTCGGACTGAGAGTCGAGCGCTTCGCGTAAGATCTTGCTTCCAAAGACGTAGATCCCCATCGATGCCAGATAGATGCGCCCCTCTTTTTCCATCTCTTCCGGCACGGGGCTTTCCTTGCCCGTAAGGTCGGTCGGCTTCTCGTAGAATTCAGTGACGGCGTGCCCGGCGCCGGTCTTCAGAATGCCGAAATGCGAGGCCTCGTCGGCAGTTACCGGAATGGTGGCAATCGTCACATCGGCATCATGAGCCTGGTGATGGGCCAGAAGTTTCCGGTAATCCATCGAATAGAGCTGGTCGCCCGACAGGATGAAAACGTATTCGTGCTGATATATGGAGAAGTGCGGGATGCTCTGTCGTACAGCATCAGCCGTACCCTGAAACCAGGCCGACGATGTCTGGGTCTGTTCGGCCGCCATGACGGTAACGAATCCTTGACGGAACCGGTCGAACCGATACGTTCTCGCAATATGCCGATTGAGGCTTGCAGAGTTGAACTGCGTAAGCACAAAAATTTTCTTTAACCCAGAGTTGATGCAGTTAGAAACCGGTACATCAATCAGGCGATACTTTCCAGCCAGCGGCACGGCAGGCTTCGATCGCAGTCCTGTCAGCGGAAACAGGCGTGTCCCGGCTCCGCCGCCGAGAATGAGAGCAATGGATTGATCCATAATATGAGTTTGTCGTGCATGCTGGACCGAATAACAGGACTGGCCAAAGATACGGACAGAAATGGCTTAACCAACCATCTGAGCCACGCTACGCATTGTTAAATGAAGAATTCCTTCTGTAGCGCTACCGAGGAAGGCCGAAACCCGGTCTACGCCGCCCGTGTATAGAGGACGCTATCGTTGCATGAAGCCTCCTTAGCCGCTGCAGACGACCCTATAATAAATGAGTAAGGAAACCCTCCAGGCGGTCTCCGTAATCAAACGGCGGCTGCGGGCCGCCATGCGTCGCATTACGCTTGCGGATGTCCTCTACGGATTTGGCTTGACGCTCAGCGTATTCTGTTTGGCGGTTCTGGTGTCGGTGGCCGTGGAGGCGGGTTTCTGGTTCGATACGCTCCTGCGTACAATCGTGTTTTGGGCGA
The DNA here is from genome assembly GCA_963665975.1 of Rhodothermales bacterium. Lineage (GTDB taxonomy): Bacteria > Bacteroidota > Rhodothermia > Rhodothermales > Bin80. The sequence goes on along the minus strand of OY762508.1, from coordinate 3,770,591 downwards.
TTGTGAGCGCTACCATCGGACTGGGAGCCTTCGGCATGCTGAGGCCGCTGTTGCGGCATTACGGCATACTGCCAGGCGTGTCTGAAGAAGCCGTTGCCCGACGCGTCGGATTTCGCTATCCGGATATAGCGGACCGGCTCATAAATCTCTTGCAGTTGGCCGAAGGCCGTCGCACGGAGGCCCCAGGCCCCATGGTCGAAGCCGCCATTTGTGCGCTCGGCAAACGAATGCAGCATGTTCCATTTGACCGCGTAGAGGATTTCGGCCGTGCGAAGGCCATCGGCCGTTTAGCCTCGCTTCCCATCGCCGGGCTGCTGGTATTTGTGCTGATCGCACCCAGCACGTTCCTGGATGCGTCCGGGCGCCTGCTGGCGCCCGACAAAACGTTTGAGCGTCCGGCGCCCTTTGCGCTAGAGGTCGCGCCCGGATCTGTGAACATCCTGCGTGGCGACCCGCTGCCGGTTACCGTGCGCGCAACGGGATCTGCACTACCACGAACAGTGATTCTGGAGATCAACAATGTGGGCGAGAACCATGTTGAAGAAATTGCTCTGGCCCAGGACTCATCAGGCCTGCTTCGCCATACTATTGTCAACCTGCGCGAAACGCTGCGCTATCGAGCTAAAGCAGGATCTGTTGCCACGGAGTGGTTCACCGCCACCGTCGATGATCGTCCCATCGTACGGCGTCTGGACATCACGTTAAGGCCTCCCGCCTACACGCACCTGCCCGTGCAGAAGCTGCCACCGAACGTCGGCGACATTCTCGCACTGCCAGGCGCCTACGTCCATGTTTACGTGCTGTTGGGAGAAGCGGATGATGTTAGCGCCTTGCTCCGTTTCGACGATGGCCATGAGGTAGCGCTGTCGGTAGAGGACGCGCATGAAGCCACGGGCGGCTTCATGCTGCGGAAGGAAGGATCCTATACAGTCATCCTGCGGACGATGCGGGGAGTGGAGAATGCCGATCCCATTACGTACACCCTGCAACTCCTGGAGGACGCCTATCCGACGGTTAATATTCTCGATCCGACCCCGGATGCAGAGGTGGACGCTTCGCTGGAAACCCGGTTGGAGCTGCGCGCGAACGACGATTATGGACTTTCGCGGCTCGCCGTGTTTTTTCGCCTGGCGGAGAGCCGCTTTAGCGACGTGATGCCCGATTTCGAGTCGTTCGATATCGGCCTGGAACATCCTGAAACACTCAGAGGCGCGCTACGCTACCACTGGCGGCTGACGGCGACCACAAAGATCGATATGGTGCCCGGTGACGTCATCGAATACTACGCGCAAGTGTGGGACAACGATGCGGTGGCGGGCTTCAAGGCAGCGCGAAGCAGCACACACCGTCTGCGGCTGCCGTCCCTCGCCGAGCGGTATACGGAACTTGCCAAGGAGCACGAGGAGACAGAAACCGAAATGGAGACCCTCCTTGCCGAGACGGAGTCCATCCGCGAGCAGTTTCAGGAGCTTCGCGACGAGTTAAGACAAAAAAGGGATGCGGACTGGGACGATGGTCGGCAGCTGGAGAGCCTGAGCGCCCAGCAGCAGGAGCTGGAAGAACGTATCGACGCCTTGGCCGAAAAAATGCAGGCCAGCACGGAAAACATGGAAGACCATGGCCTCGTGAGCGAGGAGACGCTGGAAATGTTTGAGGAGCTGCAACGCGTGACCGAAGAAATCAATGCTCCCGAACTGATGGAGGCGCTCCGCGAACTCCAGCAGGCGATGGAGGATCTCAGCCCGCGGCTCATGCAGGAGGCTATCGAAAAGTTTGAGTTCAACGAGGAGATGTTCCGGGACCGGCTTGAGCGCTCACTCGAATTGTTTAAACGTCTCCAGATACAGCAACAACTCGAAGAGGCCGCCAACCGGGCCGAAGACCTTGCGGACCAGCAGGAACAGCTCTCCGAAGCAACAGAACGCGAGGAGCACAGCGACGACCAGGGAGACCGGCTAGCCGATGAGCAGCTTCGGGCTAAAGAGTCGATGGAGACGCTGGAGGAGCGCATGGAAGACCTCGAACAGCGCATGGAAGCGCTGAGCAATACACCCGAGGCGCAGATGGAAGCGCTCAACGAGCAGACGAGCGAGCAGCAGATTCCGGAGCACATGCAACAAAACGCCGAGATGCTCCGGGACCAGAAGATGCAGCAGGCCAGGCAAGGGCAGCAGCAGATGCGCCAGCAACTGCAGCAGTTGCAGGGAAACCTGCAGGACATCCAGTCTACGATGCAGGGGCAGCAGCAGAGCGTCAACATCCAACTGCTGCGCCGCACCCTGATGGACATTCTCAGCCTGTCACACGATCAGGAGGCGGTGCGCAAGGAAGTCGGCGCAGTGGAGCCGGACGGCCCACTCGTGCGTGGCCTCGCGCAGCGGCAGTTGGCTTTGTCGGACGGGTTGAGCGTGGTGAGCGACTCGTTGCAACGTCTCTCGAACGAGATCCCCCAGATGACACGAGATGTGCAACGCCACGCCGGCGTAGCGTTGCAGGCGATGGCCAAGGCTACCGGTGCCATCACGGATCGGAGCACCCGGCAGGCCATCGTGGAGCAGCAACGGTCAATGGAGCATCTCAACGAGTTGGCCCTGCTACTGACCGACCTCCTGGAGCAGCTGATGAATGCATCCGGAAGCAACTCCGGCGGTGGCATGTCCATGGATCAGATGATTCAGCAGTTGCAACAAATGGCCGGGCAACAGCAGCAACTGAATCAGCAGTTGCAGGAAATGCTAAACCAGATGCAAGGCCAGCGCCTGAGTACGGACATGCAGGAGCGGCTTCAACAGATGGGCGCACAACAGCAGAACCTGCGCCACCAGTTGCGCGAAATGAGCCGCCAGCGCGCCCTGTCCAGCAAGCTCACCGGTGATCTCGACAAGATCGCGGAGCAAATGCTGGAAACGATCAAAGAGCTGCAGGGCGGCAGCCTGCACCAGCGCACGAAAGAGCGGCAGCAGCAGATCCTGACGAGGCTCCTGGATGCCTCACGGTCCATGTACGAGCGTGGCAAACAGAAAAAGCGTGAGCGCACGCGCGGCGAAGACATCATGCGTGACGGACCAGACGCACAGGACCCGGCCGAGCAGGCAGAAACCCTGCGCCAGGCGCTGCTCGAAGCCCTGGAGAGCGGCTATGCACCGGATTACCGCGCACTCATCCGGCGCTACTTTGAACTTCTCCAGCGCCAGGAATAGGACATGTCCGGCAAGACAGCGCCGCGCGGCGCCGGGCCACCCACCGGTAGACCGCGTCACGTACCGGACGAGGTATGGCGAGAAAGAGCGCCAATAGCGGCCATCCTCCGCGCAAGTGGAGGCATGCGCGCAGCGAAGCGCTTGATTCGCGGAAGCAGGTCCCCTTATCCAGGAGCACGATGCTGCGCATCGCATCCGGACCCAGGCGCTGCAGGAATGGCTCGTCTAGATAGTCTTGCAGGGGCGCCACGACCAGCCTGCCGGTCCGAATGCGAGCGCTGGTCCAGGCCGCAGTCTTCGCGCACATCGGACATGCACCGTCAAAAAGCAGCAAGGACTTGCCTTCCGGGACCACGCAGGTTGACTTTTCGGAATCCATAGCACCAACGCTTTATTGCGCCTACGCCCCGGCATCCATGTGGTTGCCGCCTATTTGCAGAATGCTATGCCCAACGCCAAGAATTCGCATCCCGGAACCATTCGAGAGCTGGTTGGGCTGTTTCTAAAACTCGGCTGCATAGGCTTCGGCGGGCCAGCAGCAACGATTGCCATGATGGATGACGAAGTCGTCTCGCGTCGCAGGTGGCTAAGCCGTGAACATTTCCTGGACCTGGTCGGCGCTACGAACCTGATCCCGGGCCCGAATTCGACAGAAATGGCGATGCATGTCGGCTATGAACGCTGCGGGTTCACCGGCCTCGCCGCCGCGGGATTCTCGTTCATCCTGCCGGCTGCCCTGATCACCGGAGTGATGGGCTGGCTCTATGCGGAGTACGGCGCGCTACCGGAAGTGGAGCCATTCCTGCTCGGCATCAAGCCTGCCGTAATTGCCATTATCCTGGCTGCCTTGTGGCGATTGGGGAACACCGCACTCAAGAGTACGACACTTGTCCCCATCGGTGTAGGGGTCGCCGGCGCCCTGGTGTTGGGCGTAGATGAAATTATCGCTCTGCTGGGCGGTGGCCTGTTGGGTATCGTGTGGCTACGGGCGCTGGAGGTGCGCGCGGCGCACGCCCATGTAGGGTTAATTGGCCTTGCCGCATTCGGCGCCGCCACCATGCAGAGTTCCGGACAGGAGGTCTCGCTATGGAAGCTGTCCCTGTTCTTTCTGAAGGTGGGCTGCGTGCTGTACGGAAGTGGGTATGTGCTTATCGCCTTCCTGGAGGGAGACCTCGTCGAAACCTACGGCTGGCTGACCCGGCAGCAGCTGCTCGACGCCGTAGCGATTGGACAAGTCACGCCCGGCCCTGTCCTTACCACGGCAACGTTTATTGGCGTCTTCCTGGCGGGCCTTCCTGGCGGCGCGCTCGCCACGCTCGCCATCTTTTTGCCATCCTTCGTGTTCGTGGCGATCCTCAATCCGCTGATTCCGAAACTCCGCAGATCCCCCGTCATGGCGTCTTTTCTCGACGCCATCAACGTGAGCGCGCTGGCACTAATGCTGGTAGTTACGGTTCGCCTTGGAGTCGCCGTGCTCACCTCCTGGCCTCCTTGGGTGATCTTTGCGTCAGCCGCTGTACTGGTATTTCGCTATCGGATCAATGCAGCAACCATCGTAGTCGGCGGCGCCGTCCTTGGATACGCCTTGGGCTTGCTGAAATAAACCCGGGCATATTCGCACTCTTCGTCTCTACTATGTAGATTATAGATGTTCGTCTTTGGAAGCGCTTCTCACCGTTTCACCGCCAACGGCTGTCCCCATGATTCCGGCTTCATTTGAGTACCACGCACCCGCTTCCCTAGACGAAGCGTTGTCCCTGCTCCAGACACACGGCTACGACGCCAAGATTCTGACGGGCGGCCAGAGCCTGCTGCCGATGATGAAGCTGCGTCTGGCAGAGCCGGAGCACATCATCGACCTCAATGGGATTCCGGATCTGTCATATATCCGTGAGGCGGACGGGTGCCTGGCTATCGGCGCGCTCACGCGCGAAGTTGACGTAGAGTCATCTGCCCTGGTGCAAAACCTCCTGCCGATCCTGCACGACACGGGAAAGCACATTGCCGACCCGCAGGTCCGTAATCTGGGCACGCTTGGCGGTAACCTCGCGCATGGCGATCCAGGCAACGACCACCCGGCTACTATGCTCGCGCTCGACGCGCGCGTCAAGATTTTGGGTCCGGGGGGTGAACGCACGGTTGCAGTGCGTGAATTCTTCGTCGGCTTCTTCGAAACGACGCTCGCCTACGACGAAATTCTCACAGAAATACAGATCCCCCTGCCTCCGGCGATGAGCGGTGGTGCGTATATGAAGCTGGAACGCAAAGTTGGCGATTTCGCCACCGTTGGAGTTGCCGCACAGGTATCCCTGGATAGTGGCGGGCGTTGCGCGCGAGCTGGCATCGGGCTCACTAACGTGTCGGATGTTCCCGTCTATGCGGCCGATGCCGGGAGCCGCCTCGTCGGATCAGCGCTGACCGACGACGACCTGCGTGCAGCCGCTGTTCTCGCCTCTGCGGCCAGCCGACCGTCTGATGATCTCCGGGGCTCCGCGCAATATAAAGAGGCCATGGTTCGCGTCCTCACCACGCGTACATTGCGACTGGCTATCGAGCGGGCGCAGGCCTGACCGCCGAATTCCCTACTCCCTTTTTTGACCACTTTCATGGCTACCAAGACAATCTCCCTCACCGTAAACGGCCAGGAGCACTCCTGTGATGTGGAGCCGCGGCTGCTTCTCGTGCATCTATTGCGTGATATGCTGGATTTGACCGGCACGCATATCGGCTGTGACACGAGCCACTGTGGCGCGTGCACCGTACTACTGGACGACAGGTCCGTCAAGTCCTGTACATTACTGGCTGTGCAGGCTAACGGCAAGTCTATTAAGACCATTGAAGCAATGGCCGAAGGGGGCCAGATGCACCCGCTTCAAGAATGCTTCAAGGAGCACCACGGACTGCAATGCGGCTTTTGTACGCCGGGGATGATCATGCGAGCCGCAGAGCTGTTGGAGAGGAATCCGAGTCCGACGGAAGAAGACATTCGCTGGGGCATTTCCGGTAACCTGTGCCGGTGCACCGGTTATGTCAACATAGTCAAGGCCATCCAGCACGCGGCAGACAAGATGCAACAGCAGGAGGCTGCCGCATAGCGCCACCCTTCCACTCACCCGCCCACCACCACTTCTCCCCCAGAACAACCAGAAGCCATGGCACCAAGAACCTCCGCAAAGATCTGTGGCATGGGCCACAGCATGAAGCGCAAGGAAGATGCACGCTTTCTGCAGGGCAAGGGCAACTACGTCGATGACATCAAGCTGCCTGGCATGCTCTTCATGGATATTGTGCGTAGCCCGTTCGCATACGCTACGATCAAGAGCATTAACACGGAAGCCGCCACGGCCATTCCTGGCGTACTGGCCGTCATTACCGGAGAAACCCTTGCGCAGTACAACCTGCACTGGATGCCAACGCTCATGTCGGACACGCAGATGGTGCTGCCCACCGATACCGTGATGTACCAGTCGCAGGAAGTCGCCGCCGTGATTGCCACCGACCGGTATAGCGCCGCAGACGGCGTGGAGGCCGTGGAAGTGGAGTACGAGCCCATGCAGGCAATGGTCACGCCGTTTCAGAGCATGGAGCCAGGCGCCCCTGTCCTGCGGACCGACAAGGAAGGAAAAACCGATAACTTGGCCTGGCACTGGGAGCACGGCGACCGCGAAGGGACGGATCAGGCGTTTGCAAACGCGGATATCGTCGTACGCGAGAAAATGCACATACCGCGTATCCATGTGGCCTCGATTGAAACGTGCGGATGTGTGGCGGACTTCGACCCCGTACAGGGGCAGCTCACAGTTTATATGACGACACAGGCCCCGCATGCCATTCGCACGGTGTTGGCGCTCGTGGCCGGACATGTGGGATTGAGCGAGGAGCGCATCCGTGTCGTGTCTCCGGATATCGGCGGTGGCTTCGGGGGCAAGGTGCCCGTCTATCCCGGATATGTATGCGCGATTGCTGCCTCCGTAGTGATCGGCAAGCCGGTGAAGTGGATCGAGGATCGCTCAGAGAATCTGCAGGCCGATTCATTCGCGCGCGACTACCATATGGATTGCGAGCTGGCCGCATCAAATGAGGGCAAGATCCAGGCGCTACGCATCAAAACCGTGGCGGACTATGGCTATACCGATGCAGCGGCTAACCCGTCAAAATTTCCGGCGGGACTGTTTTCGATTTGCACTGGCTCCTATGACATGGAAACGGCCTTCACGGAAATGGACGCCGTTTACACAAACAAGCCGCCGGGCGGCGTGGCCTACCGTTGCTCTTTCCGCGTTACCGAAGCCGTGCATGCCATTGAGCGCATGGTGGACGTGCTCGCGCAACAGCTTGGACGCGACCCCGCAGAACTGCGATTCCAGAATTTCATTCAGCCAGATCAATTCCCGTATCAGTCGCCGATGGGCTGGGAGTATGACAGTGGCAATTACGGCGCGGCCCTCGAGAAGGCAATGGCGCTCGTGGGCTATGACGAATTGCGCAAAGAACAGGCGGAAAAACGCGCCAACGGAGAGTTTATGGGGATCGGCATTGCCAGCTTCACCGAAATCGTGGGCGCCGGCCCATCGCAGACCTTCGATATCCTGGGTATCAAGATGTTCGACAGCTGCGAATTACGCATCCATCCCACGGGCAAGGCAATCGCTCGCTTTGGCACCAAGTCGCAGGGACAGGGCCACGAAACTACGTACGCCCAGATTATTGCCGAAGAGTTGGGGATTCCCGCACTGCACATACAGGTAGAAGAGGGAGATACGGATACTGCTCCGTACGGACTCGGCACGTATGCGAGCCGCAGCACGCCCACGGCGGGAGCGGCTGCCGCCAAGGCGGCGCGCAAGGTGCTCGACAAAGCCCGCAAGATTGCCGCGCACCTGTTGGAGGTCAGCGAGGAAGACCTGGAATGGGAGCCTGGCGTGTTTACCGTGAAAGGAGCACCAGACCGGTCAACGACGATCCAGGACATCGCCTTTGCCGCCTACACCAACCATCCCCAGGGGATGGAAGCAGGGCTGGAGGCCGTCCACTACTATGACCCGCCCAACCTCACCTTCCCGTTTGGATCGTATATCTGTGTGGTTGACATCGACAAAGGCACAGGCCAGATCCATATTCGGCGGTTTGTCGCCGTCGACGACTGCGGTAACATTATTAACCCCATGATCGTGCAGGGGCAAGTCCACGGTGGGCTGACGCAGGGACTCGCCCCCGCGATGTACGAATCACTGATTTACGACGAGGAGGGCAATATTCTGAACGGCACCTTTATGGACTATCTGGTACCTACAGCAGTCGAGACTCCGCACTGGGAAACGGCTCACACGATTACGCCCAGTCCACATCATCCACTCGGCGCCAAGGGCGTAGGAGAATCGGCGACCGTGGGAGCACCGCCAGCCATCGTCAACGCGGTGGTCGATGCGCTCTCGCCACTTGGCATTACGCACATGGAAATTCCGATCACGCCGCCGCAAGTTTGGGAAATTCTAAACGATCATGGCGTAGCCGAGTAACTCAAACTCTCGTACACCCATAGAGAATATGCAAGTAACTATTGACGAAACCTTTACGGTAAATGCGCCCAGGAAGGCGGCATGGGCGCTGCTTAGCGATCCGGAAAGGATAGTCACCTGCGTGCCGGGCGCCCAGATCACCGAAAGCACCGGTGAGAACACGTACAAGGGTAAGGTCTCGATGAAGGTCGGCCCGGTCGTGACGAATTTTACCGGGGATATTCGTATCGAAAAAAGCGACGAGGCGGCCGGTGAGTTAGTTCTGGAAGGCAGCGGAAGGGACGCCAAAGGCAAGGGCAGCGCTCGCATGCGCCTCGTCGGCACGGTCCGCGAGTTGGGAGATGGCCAGACGGAGGTGTCGAGCGCTATGACCCTTAGCATAAGTGGCCGCCTGGCGCAGTTCGGATCACGCCTGATGGCGGATGTGTCCAGAGGCGTCTTTGAAAAATTCGTAGAGTGTTTTCGCGCACGCCTTGTGTCGGCGGCGGCCGAGCATGAAGCAGCGGCGCCAGCCAATGCGTTCGGACTGCTATTGGGCGCCATGAAGCGTTTCTGCCAACGCCTTTTGCAAGGGAAGGCGTATGCCGGAGACGACCGTGAGTGAGTCCGCGCTCCAGAAGGCTGACGTCAAGGCCATTATTGAGCGCTTCGGACGCCACGGATACGTGCTTGACCCGGAACTGGCAACCACGCTGTTCCTGCTCTTGCGGCTACGTCGGCCTCTTCTTTTAGAGGGCCATGCCGGGGTTGGCAAGACAGAATTGGCGCGCGCACTGTCGATGGCTCTGCCCGCACGCCTGATCCGCCTCCAGTGCTATGAAGGCCTGGACATGCATTCGACGATCTACGAATGGAATTACCAGCGACAGCTCTTGGCCATCAAGATACAGGAAGGCGCCGACCGCTCGATAGAGGAAAAGGAGTCACACATCTTCGGCGAGTCTTACCTGCTCGCCCGCCCGCTTCTGCAGGCGATCATGGAAGAAGAAACGGCCCCCGTACTCCTCATCGATGAAATCGACCGGGCAGATGAAGCGTTTGAGGCTTTCCTGTTGGAGCTGCTATCGGATTTCCAGATCACTATTCCAGAAGTCGGTACTATTCGAGCGAAGCACATCCCGCATGTCATCCTGACGTCGAACCGCACACGCGAACTCAGCGATGCGCTAAAGCGGCGCTGTCTGTACTACTGGGCAGACTATCCGGACAAGGCCCTTGAATTACGTATTATTGCAAGCCGCATGCCAGAGGTCGATATGGAGCTCGCTGATCAGGTAGTGCGCTTCGTGCAGTCGCTGCGCTCGATGAAGCTCGCCAAGACGCCAGGCGTGGCCGAATCGATAGATTGGGTTGCGGCGCTCCTGGCGCTGGGGAAGGACAGCCTGGACGCGCCGGCTATCGCGCGAACAATTGGCTGTATTCTCAAATCGCGAGAGGATATTGAGGAAGTGGGCGGCAGAGGATTTCAGGAACTCCTAACCGAGGCACTTGCTGCATAATGGCCCAGGCCGCCATCATAACAGGCGATGGAAAGACGCTCACGCAGGCCGTCGCAGGATTCTGCGTATTGCTCCGAGAGCAGGGCTTCACGGTGGGCATTGCTGAAACGCTGGACGCCCTTGAGGTGGCGCGGCTTGGGACGCTGCATGATCGCGCGGTTTTCCGCACTGCGCTACGCACGCTATTGTGCATCAATCGGCAGGAATTTGACCAATTCAGCGAATTATTTGACGCTTATTGGATTGGTGACCAACCAAGACGACGGGCCGTGCGCCAGACTACTTTCCAGCGCCCCGGCCTGCTGCGCATGCGGCAACTCATGGTCGGCGTCCAGGCCGTGGAGTCGGAAGCACCGCAGGAGGATAGTCTGTCGGCCAGTGCCACCGAGCGCCTGTTGCGGACTGATTTTTCCAACATTGTAGAGGAAGAACAGGACCGACTCGAAGAATTGGCGCAACGCCTTTTCCGCCTGATGAGCAGACGGCTCTCCCGGCGCCGAAAAGCGGCGATGCGGCAGGAGCAAGTAGATTTGCGCCGCACGATTCGGCGCAGCATTCCGCATGGGGGCGTTCCACTAGCGCTCGCCTGGCGTGCACGGCAGTCGCCCAGGCCACACATTGCGGCCCTGTTGGATGTCAGCGCATCCATGGATCGGTACAGCTTCTTCCTCCTGCATTTCGTAAAGGCGCTAGCGCGATACTTTGGGCGTGTTGACGCCTTTCTGTTCAGCACGCGCCTGCGTTGTATAACAGAAGAATTACACACAGTCAAACCCGTTGAACTTGCCTCTGCTAGCGACCACTGGCGCAGCGGCACACGGATTGGGGCATGCTTCGCTACATTCAATGACCGCTTTGGCCACCGCGCCCTCCGAGGGGACACGGTCGTGCTCATTCTTAGTGACGGACTCGATACCGGCGAGCCCGAAGCTCTGGGACGCGAGGTCCGGCGTATTAAACAGCGAGCACGGAAGCTGTTCTGGCTGAGTCCTCTCCTCGGCATGGAGGACTATGCGCCGCTAACGCGCGGGATCCGAAGCGTGCTGCCTCACGTTGATGCCTTCCTGCCGGCGCACAATCTGGACAGCCTGTTGCAATTGGAAACCCATTTGCGTCATGCTTGAATCGCTTTTCCAGAAGGCTGAAACACTAAGCGCCACGCGCACGCCGTATGCACTCGCCATCGTTGTTCGGCACGAGAAGCCCATCAGTGGAAAGCCTGGCGACAAGGCCATCATTCTTGCCGATGGCAGCTTGACAGGGTGGATCGGAGGAGGCTGCACCAAGCCGCTCATTATTGCGGAAGCGCAGGAAGCCCTGCGTGACGGCAAGCATCGTCTGGTGCGCATTGCTCCCTCGTCGCAGGCGACGGTGAATGGCATCATCCGTTACGAAATGACCTGCCACAGCGGCGGGTCTTTGGACATCTACATCGAACCCGTGCTGCCTAATCCAAAACTTGTCATCTTCGGGCGATCGGAACTCGCCCGAACACTATGCCGCCTGGGTGCAGTGATGAACTACACCGTCGTAGTGGCGGCGCCAGAGGCAAATGCTGCGCAATTCCCGGACGCTGATCATTTCCAGGATACACTGGATCTGAGCGATGTCTCCGTCGGGCCTCCATGCTTTGCCGTCGTCGCTACGCAGGGAGAACATGATGCAGCAGCACTGAGCGAAGCTCTTGCCCGCAATATTCCGCATGTAGCCTTTGTGGCCAGTAGGGAAAAAGCGGAAAAGACGCTGAAGGGCCTTGCGGCGAGCGGCATAGCCCAGGCGGAAATCGCCCGCATTAAGGCTCCCGCAGGATTGGATATCGGGGCCCGGTTACCAGCCGAAATCGCCGTCAGCGTACTGGCCGACATCGTGTCTGTCCTCCGGACGGCGCCTGTAACCTCACCTACTCCAGCAACCCACACCCCGATGGACACCACGACGTTGCAGATTAAAGGGATGAGCTGCGGCCACTGCGTAATGGTTGTGCAAAAGACACTTGAAGAATTCAGCGGAATCACGGTTCGCGACGTGCAGGTCGGCTCGGCGACCATTGCATGCGACGACGCCAGAAGGTCCCTGGAAGATGTCTATGCCGCGCTGCAGGAGGAGGGCTTCGAAGCCCGCACGCTGACCGAATCTGATTCCTGGATGTTATAGAAGGACGGTCCCGACGGGGCGAGCTAATTCTTGGCTCGCCCTAGTCACTCACCCAAACCGGCGCGGTCTCATGTAATCTTACGACACACAAGTTTCGACCACTTTCGGGCTCTCTGTCGGATGGCCATGGCCTGGCTATGGTAGCCCCCACCCACTGCGATTCGCAATGAGGATTATCGAATCTGAAGGAGGCGGCCTGTTTGCGCCAGTGTCCCGGACGCCGTCTCTGCAACGATGCGGTACATGTACAGGCCGGAGGGCGTTGCTGACAGGTCCAGTGGCAGCGTGTGATTCCAGCCGGGTGGTACCTGCCGCACCGGGGAGGCATGAACCATACGGCCCAGCATGTCGAATGCCTCGACGCGCACCTGTGCCTGCTCCGGCAGGTCAAACACGATCCGCGTAGCTACACGGAATGGATTGGGATAGTTGCCATGCAGGGAGAAGGTCGTGGGCTGCTCCGCACCGACCTCGCTCGCCGTGTTGAAAAGCACTGTTATGCGGAATGTTACCTGCTCCTCCTGGGCGTTGATATCAGTTACCGAGTACGTGTACTCCGTGCTGCCAGTGGCTTCCGTGGGCGTCCCGCTTATGGTGTGCGATGCGTTGTCGAATGTGAGGCCCGCCGGCAGTGCAGGAGTTAAGATGTACGTATAGGGTGGCTCGCCACGTGCTACTTCGGGCAGCACCAAGTCGGCAATCACGTGACCTCTCACATAGGTCTGATCCTGGACACTGCCCGTCAGCGTCAATGGCGGCGTCACTACGGCAGCCTCCGGCACCTTCCACAACCGTACCATCTTGTCGGCTGATACCGAGACCAAACGCGTGCCGCCGGGCGAATACGCCACGGATGTTACACGCTCCGTATGCTCCTCCAGTACGGCCACCTGCTGCTGCGTCGCCACCTCCCACAACCGCACCGTTCTGTCGGCTCCTCCCGAAGCCAAGTGCGTGCTATCGGGCGAATACGCCACGGATCTTACCCAACTCGTATGGCCCTCCAGTACGGCCACCTCCTGCTGCGTCGCCACCTCCCACAACCGAACCGTGGTGTCATTTGACCCCGAGGCCACATGCATGCCATCGGGCGAATACGCCACGGATCTTACAAGACTCGTATGGCCCTCCAGTACGGCCACCTGCTGTCCTGTCGCCACGTCCCACAACCGCACCGTGTTATCGTTTGACCCTGAGGCCACATGCATGCCATCGGGCGAATACGCCACAGAAGTTACCCAACTCGTATGGCCCTCCAGTACGGCCACTTGCTGCTGCGTCGCCACCTCCCACAACCGCACCGTGCCGTCCGATGACCCAGTCGCCACATGCGTGCCATCAGGCGAATACGCCACGGAGGCTGCGCTTGGGCCCTTCAGTGCCGCCACCTGCTGTTCCGTCGCCACCTCCCACAACCGCACCGTGAAGTCGTTCGCCGCCGAGGCCACCTGTGTGCCATCAGGCGAATACGCCACGGATCTTACCCAACCCGTATGGCCCTCCAGTACGGCCACCTCAGATCCCGTCACCGCATTCCACAACCGTACCGTGGTGTCGTCAAACCCTGTAGCCACGTGCGTACCATCGGGCGAATACGCCACGGAAGTTGGGGCTCCAACTCCAAGCCTTCTTACCCTCTTTCCCGTCGATAACTCCCAAAGCAACACTGTATTGTCACCTGCCCCCGAGATCACATGCGTGCCGTCAGGCGAATACGCTACAGAATTTACCCGACTCGTATGGTTGCCTCTCAATACGGCCACTTCAGCTCCCGTCGCTACCTCCCACAACCGCACCGTGAGATCGTTTGACCCCGAGATTACATGCGTGCCGTCAGGCGAATACGCCACAGAAAACACCCAACTCGTATGGCCCTCCAGGACGGCCACCTCAGCTCCCGTCGCTACCTCCCACAACCGCACCGTGTCGTCGCCTCCCCCCGAGGCCAGATGCCTGCCGTCGGGCGAAAACGCCACGGAATATACCCAAGGCGTATGGCCCTCCAGGACGGCCACCTCAGCTCCCGTCACCGCGTTCCACAACCGCACCGTGTTGTCGTCTGACCCTGAAGCCACGTGCGTACTGTCGGGCGAATACGCCACGGACCGTACTATACTCGTATGGCCCTCCAGGATGGCCACCTCAGCTCCCGTCACCGTATTCCACACGCGCACCGTGGTGTCGTCTGACCCTGAAGCCACGTGCGTCCCGTCGGGCGAATACGCCACGGACCGTACCAAATGCGTGTGGCCCTCCAGGACGGCCACCTCAGCTCCCGTCGCCACCTCCCACAACCGCACCGCGTCGTCGCCTCCCCCCGAGGCCAGATGCCTGCCGTCGGGCGAAAACGCCACGGAAAATACCCAAGGCGTATGGCCCTCCAGGATGGCCACCTCAGCTCCCGTCTCTACGTCCCACAACCGCACGGTGTCGTCGTGTGACCCTGAAGCCACGTATGTGCTGTCGGGCGAATACGCCACGGAATTTGCAGACCCCGTATGGCCCGACGGCATCGTGGACCAAAGCAATTGACCCGCTGCAGGCGCAGTGGCAACAAGGGACAGAAGTATGAAACAGCAAGTCTTGGGAGGCAACAAAAAGCGGCGGAGGATTATGGTCATTATTGACCCTCGGAATATGTCGGAATACCGTTGTGGTGTCCAATACGTAGAATAGGCCGTGCAGGGAGTCCAACGTAAGGAATTGGATCCCAGCATGTTGTATTATTTGGTAAGCAGCAGCGATTTCAAATTTGCAGAGTTGATTTTCCGAGAATAATTATTGAACAATGTGGCAATGGGTGTGTGACGCTGCAATAACGACCATCCGACGGACACCACGAGGTTGCAGACTAAAGGGATGAACTGCAGCCACTGCGTAATGGAGGAGGGCTTCGAAGCCCGCACGCTGGCCGAATCTGATTCCTGGATGTTATAGAAGGACCGTCCCGACGGGGCGAGCTAACTCTTGGCTCGCCCTAGCCAATAACACAAACCGGAACGGTCTCATGCAATCTTACGACACACAAGTTTCGACCACTCTCATGCTCTCTGTCGGATGGCCAAGGCCTGGTTACGGTAGCCCCTGCGCCACTGCCAATCACAATGGGGTTTATCGAATCTGCAGGAGGCGGCCTGTTTGCGCCAGTGTCCCAGACGCCATCTCTGCAACGATGCGGTACATGTACAGGCCGGAGGGCGTCGCGGACAGGTCCAGTGGCAGCGTGTGATTCCAGCCGGGGGGTACCTGCCGCACCGGGGAAGCATGGACCATACGGCCCAGCATGTCGAACGCCTCGACGCGCACCTGTGCCTGCTCCGGCAGGTCAAACACGATCCGCGTTGCTACACGGAATGGATTGGGATAGTTGCCATGCAAGGAGAAGGTCGCGGGCAGCTCCGCACCGTCTTCGCTCGCCGTGTTGAAAAGCACCGTTATGCGGAATGTTAGCTCCACCTCCTGGGTGTTGATATCGGTTGCAGTATACTTGTACTCCGTGCTGTCAGCAGTTTCCGTGGGTGTCCCGCTTATGGTGTGCAAAGCATTGTCAAAGGTGAGGCCCGCCGGCAGTTCAGGAGTTAAGGCGTACGTATAGGGTGGCTCGCCACCTGCTACTTCGGGCAGCACCAAGTCGGCAATCACGTGGCCTCGCACATAGGTCTGATCCTGGACACTGCCTGCCAGCGTCAATAGAGGCGTCACTACGGCAGCCTCCGGCACCTTCCACAACCGCACCAACTTGTCGGCTGATACCGAGACCAATCGCGTGCCGCCGGGCGAATACGCCACGGAGGATACAGACCTCGTATGGCCCTCCAGTACGGCTACCTGCTGCTCCGTCGCTACCTCCCACAACCGTACTTTGTTGTCGCCTCCTCCCGAAGCCACGTGCGTGCTATCGGGCGAATACGCCACGGAACTTACCCAACCGGTATGGCCCTCGAGCACGGCCACCTCCTGCTGCGTCGCCACCTCCCACAACCGCACTGTGCCGTCCGATGACCCACCCGAGGCTACCTGTGTGCCATCGGGCGAATACGCCACGGAAGATACAGACCTCGTATGGCCCTCCAGTACCGCAACCTCAGCTCCCGTCGCCACCTCCCACAACCGCACCGTGGTGTCATTTGACCCTGAGGCCACGTGCGTGCCATCGGGCGAATACACCACGGAAGTTACCCAACTCGTATGGCCCTCCAGTACGGCCACCTGCTGCTGCGTCGCCACCTCCCACAACCGCACCTTGCCGTCCGATGACCCCGAGGCCACGTGCGTGCCATCAGGCGAATACGCCACGGAAGCTGCGCTTGGGCCCTTCAGTTCCGCCACCTGCTGTTCCGTCGCCACCTCCCACAACCGCACCCCGTTGTTTGACCCCGAAGCCACCTGCGTACCATCGGGCGAATACGCCACGGAAGTTACCCAATCCGTATGGCCCTCCAGTACGGCCACCTCCTCTCCCGTCACCGCGTTCCACAACCGCACCGTCTTGTCGTTTAACCCTGAAGCCACGTGCATGCCGTCCGGCGAATACGCCACGGAAGTTGGGGTTCCAACTCCAAGCCTTCTTATCCCCATTCCCGTCGACACATCCCAAAACCACACTATGTCGTCACCTGCCCCCGAGATCAAATGCGTACCGTCAGGCGAATACGCCACAGAATTTACCCAGCTCGTATGCTCCTCCAGTACGGCCACCTCCTGTTCCGTCGCCACATCCCACAACCGCACCGTGTTGTCATTTGACCCAGAGGCTACCTGAGTGCCATCGGGCGAATACGCCACGGAATGTACCCAACTCGTATGGCCCTCCAGGACGGCCACCTCCTGTTCCGTCGCCACATCCCACAACCGCACCGTGTCGTCGTTTGACCCTGAGGCCACCTGTGTGCCATCAGTCGAATACGCCACGGACCGTACAATACTCGTATGGCCCTCCAGTACGGCCACCTCCTGTTCCGTCGCCACATCCCACAACCGCACCGTGTTGTCCTCTGACCCTGAAGCCACGTGCGTGCCTTCGGGTGAATACGCCACGGACCGTACTTTACTCGTATGGCCCTCCAGGACGGCCACCTCAGCTCCCGTCGCTACCTCCCACAACCGCACCGTGTTGTCGTCTGACCCTGAAGTCACGTGCGTGCCGTCGGGCGAATACGCCACGGACCGTACCATACTCGTGTGGCCCTCCAGGACGGCCACCTCAGCTCCCGTCGCTACCTCCCACAACCGCACCGTGTCGTCGCCTCCCCCCGAGGCCAGATGCGTGCCGTCGGGCGAAAACGCCACGGAAAATACCCAAGGCGTATGGCCCTCCAGGACGGCCACCTCAGCTCCCGTCGCTACCTCCCACAACCGCACCGTGTGATCGGTTGACCCTGAAGCCACGTATGTGCTGTCGGGCGAATATGCCACGGCATTTACAGTCCCCGTATGGCCAGCCGGTATCGTAGACCAAAGCAATTGGCCCGTCGCAGGCGAAGTGATAACAAGGGACAGTAGTATGGAACAGCATGTCTTGGGATGCATCAAGAAAGAGCGAAGGGTAAAAATCATGATTGTCCCACAGAATATGGTTGTGGCGTCCAATACGTAGAATTAGCCGTGCAAGGGGCCCAACGTAAGGAAGTAAATCCCAACATGTTGTGTTTTTAGTGAGCAATAGCGATTTAAGAGTTGGATTGAGTTGAATTCACGGGAATGATCCTTGAAGAGCATGTGCATGGTGGGTGTGTGAGACTGCAACAACGACCATTCACTGCCCTGATTCAGGTTTTCAGGGTTCTTCTTGCGGTTGCTCTGAAGTGTGCCCATGAAACCCAACACGATTCTGAGACATCTGCTGGAACGCATGCGAATAGTAGAATCTTCTAGCGACGCAGCTCGGCGGATTCTCGGTCATTGCCCGTTGCTGTAGTTCCCCGTTTCTACACCGATCCCGGCCGCACCGACTATTGGCGATTTTCTCTGGACCGCAATAAATTGTCAGAGGCTCCGTCAGATTGCATGGTCGTGGGAGAGCGGCTCCGATCTTTCCTTGCAAAGTCCTGGGATGCGTTGGCTCGAGATGCGGACTTTGTCGAATGCTGGCCGGAAGGAGGAGCGTGGCAACTTTATCGCGCGGAGCGAGATTAGATGACGGCCCGGCGCACTGGTACCGAGACTATGGAGGAGAGATGTGCGCCAGTGCGAATTCACCAACCATTGAACTCATCACATTGCCGCGAAATCATGGTGGCAGCGATCGTATTGGCTGCGGGCGCTTCCAGTCGTATGGGGAGCAGGAATAAGCTCCTGTTGCCCTATCATGGAAAGCCCATCTTGACACACGTAGTAGAATGCACGCTCGCATCCTCAGTCGGCGAAGTGGTCGTTGTGGTCGGCCATGAAGCCGAATTGGTCCAGGATGTGCTCACCGGGTATGCCGTCTCGATCGCGCATAACACGCATTACCATAGCGGCAAGACAAGCTCCATCCGTGTCGGCATGGCAGCCGCCTCTGCCATGGCTACGGGATACATGATCTGCCTTGCTGACTTGCCCCTCGTAACGTCAGCGGAGTACAACTGGGTGATTGACGCGTTCTTGACTGCCCATGCGGAGGATCCGCTGGCAATAGTGCGGCCGATCTACGAAGGACAACCCGGCCATCCCGTCATCCTGTCTGCCACCTACCGCCAGGAATTGCTGTCTACTGATACACCGCACGCCTGCCGTAATGTCGTGCGGCGGCACCACGCGTTTGTCCGCGAAATCCTCTGGAATACAGATCATGTCATCCGAGACGTGGACACACCAGAGGCATATGCCGCGCTGCTCGACACCTGACATGTCTTGCAATCAGTGGAAGTCCGGTTCCTGCAACTCGGAAATCGCCGCGGTAAGCGCGGGCACGACTTCGAACAGGTCGCCAACGATTGCGTAATCGGCGATCTTGAAAATGGGGGCTTCCGGGTCCTTGTTTATCGCCACGATGCACTTGGAGCCAGAAATTCCCGCTACGTGCTGTATGGCGCCCGAAATGCCACAGGCGATGTAGAGATCGGGGGCGATTGTTCTGCCCGTTTGGCCGACATGTTCGCTGCCGGGTCTCCAGCCAAGATCCGACACCGGGAGCGAACAAGCGAGCGTGGCGTCGGGGCCCAGCGCATCCACCAAAGCTTCCAGAATGGACCAGTGCTGCGGACCCTGCATGCCACGTCCGCCGCTTACCACGATACGCGCTTCTGTAACCGCCGGCCGGTCGGCCAGTCCCGGCGCAGCCGCTTCGACGGTCACATGTGGGGCCGGGCCATCGACCTGGACCAGTTCGATGTCTGCCAGGACGCGCTCAGTTCCTGGAAGGATACTCCTGGGTTGTAGAGTCGCCATGATCGGCCGCGTCTTTACTCGCACATCCGCTACGATCTTACCGCCATACAACGGGCGGACGAACGTGATGCCACGATCCTCCACAAAAAATCCAGTGCAGTCCTGAGCGAGCGAAACATCGAGAATTTCCGCAGCTCGCGCCATAAGATCTTTGCCAGTCGCGGTGGCGGCCATCAGGACGACATCCGCCTTCCGCGTTCGCACGAGATGCGCAATGACTGCGGCATAGACATCTGGGCTGTACTCCGAGAGCGTTACCCGATCAACAACGATGGTCTTGGCCAAACCTGGCACCATACGTGGCGGAGCCTGCGCGTCCAGAATAAGTGCCTCCGCCCGGCCACCGGTGCTGGCAGCCAGCGTTGCCGCAGCGGCAAACGTTTCGAAGCTTACAGCAGGCAAGTGCTCGCCCAGTGGCTCTGCTACAGCCAGAATAGTTGGCATCGTGCATTCTTGCATTATATCACCTTGACTTCATCCCGCAGAATTCGAGCCACGACGCGGGCAACAGGGGCATCGAAGACAAAGCGTCGCCCGCCTGATTTTCTCTCTGGAAGCTTTAAATTGAGGGTATCGATGGCGCCTGCGTCGAATTCCGCGAGTTGCACATCAATAGTTTTCCGCTTTGCCTGCATGAGGCCGCGGATTGTCCGGTAGCGGGGCTCCTTAAGTCGGCGGTTTACGCCGATGACGGCCGGCAGTGAGAAACGTACAATCTCTTCCCTCCCTTCGAGTACGCGTCGTGCGCGGCATTCTGTACCTGCAATATGCAACTCTTCCACAGCGGTCACGCATGCCAGCCCCAAACGTGTACCCACTCTTTGAGGCACCTGTGCATTGGCGCCGTCGATCGCCTCGTCGCCGGTGAGCACGAGATCGTAGCCATGCAGTACGCGGCAGAGCACGCGTGCCACGGACGCGGCGTCTGTTGGCATCGTTTCGCAGTGCAGGCGCACTGCGTAGTCGGCCCCCATTGCCAACGCTTCACGAATGGCTTTCTCTACGCGAACAGGGCCCAAAGAAACAACCGTGACCGTTCCACCCGCTTCTTCCGTCAGACACAACGCCTGCTCCACGGCAGTTTCGTCATGCGGGTTGATCACCCACTGGATATCGTCCTCTATAACAGTCAACGTCGATGGATCAATCCGCAGCACGGACTCCGTGTCAGGGACCTGCTTTATGCACACGGCTATCTTCATATTAGCTGGCCAGGTTCAAGAAGGCCCATTGTCCCAAGAATCACTTACTGTGGGCCGGGAAGATACCGTATACGCGCGAACACGATGGCGCGATTAACCGTCACGCAAAATTCTGAAAATTATACGCGACCGCTGCCACGAAAACAACGCCTTCGACCACACCCGCATAGTGGTCACGACTGACGGTTCTCCCTAAGCGGTCCATTCGGACTATGCAAGGTGCGGTAGCGAGTGCTTCTGGAGTTACCCCACTTTCACGGATATCTTTCTATTTGGGTCAACCAAGGAGGATATACCATGGGAGCAGGAGGAGGCGGGCGGTATCCGCCCGAGTACAAGGAGCAGATCGTCGCGCTCGTGCGTGCCGGTCGTAGTCCGGGGTCGCTCGCCCGGGAGTTCGAGCCGTCTGGACAGACGATCCGGAACTGGGTCAAGCAGGCGGATCTGGACGAGGGTCGTCGCAGTGACGGGCTGACGACCGAGGCGCGGAAGGAGCTTCTGCGCCTGAAGCGGGAGAATAAGCGGCTGCGGATGGAGCGGGACATCCTAAAAAAAGCCGCGGCCTGGTTTGCGCGGGAGAGCGGATCAATCCCCAGCGGGGGTACGCGTTCATGAAGACGCACCGGGCCATATTTACGCTTGCAGCGATGTGCCGGGTGCTGGGTCTCTCCACCAGCGGGTACAACGACTGGCTGAAGCGCTCGCTCTCGGTGCGTGCGCGGCGTGACAACGCACTCAAGGACAAGATCATGGAGATCTGGAACGAGAGTGGCGGGATCTACGGTTACCCGCGGATCCACGCGGCGCTGCAGGCGGCGGGCGAGCGGGTGGGCCGGAAACGCGTGGCACGCCTGATGCGGGAGCTGGGCATCGAGGGCGTGACGCGTAGGCGTTTCAAGACAGGCACAACGCGTAGAGACGCCAAGGCCAGAACCGCACCGGACCTGGTGAACCGGAATTTCTCGGCAGATGGCCCCAACCGGCTTTGGGTCGCGGACATTACGCAGGTACGCACTGGGGCTGGCTGGCTATACCTCGCGGTCGTGCTTGATGCCTGGAGCCGACGGATTGTCGGCTGGGCGATGGCGCCGCACATGCCGGCCGAGCTGGTGGAGGCTGCGCTGGCGATGGCGGTCTCGCGGCGTCAGCCAACAGGGCACGTGGTTCATCATTCGGACCAGGGCTCGCAGTACACCTCCCTGGCCTTCGGGAAGCGTTGCCGAGATGCCGGTATCCTACAGTCGATGGGCTCGGTGGGAGATGCTTACGATAAGTCTCTGGAGGCTGGATGCGATCTGTAGAGTTCATGATGAGGTCGTTGGAGTGGTTTGTGTTTCCGGGCTGATTTTGTACATCGCGTAGTTGCGCCTCCCGGTAGGAATCCGGTAGAGATCAATGCCTCTGCCCTCGCGGGCACGCAGTCGTACTGTGGTACTGCAAATGCCGAGTTCGGCGGCAAGTTCTTTGGCGGTCTTGTATCCCTTGGCGCGCATCTTTTCGCGTTGCCGCTCGAGGCCCCCGGGCATGTTATTCCGCAGGCGAATATTGCGAATGCGACTTGCATTGAATCGTCCTCCCAAGCTGTCGCGGTGCTTGCGCAGGTCCAGCTCCTCGGCGACACGAATATCATCGTAGCCTGCTTCAAGCAGGGCGTCCAGTTCGGCCAGGACCTCCTTCGAGGCATCGCGGCGGATGACCGTTGCGCGAGGTCGGGGCAAGTCTACCGGAGGCAGCTCGTGGGTGCGTCCGCCTCGCAGACGTAATCCTACTTCCACCTGATAACCGCTTCGGGTCACTGTGATGTCCTCAATGAGCAGTCCGAGCAGACGCTTGCGGTCCTCGTTTGTGGTGCCTGCCGCTTTCCACACCTTGCCAAAGTCGCTGGCCAGCGCAAGGATGCGCTCGTCCAACGCGGCATTGGGCATACTCATCTGGGCCTTGGCATACCGCTCCCGCTCTCTGACGGCTTCGCTGTGTGCCTTCAGTCGGGCTTCCCACTCGGCCTCCAGCGTCGCGGACACGAGGCGGTTCGACGGGTCTGCTTCCATGTATCTGCGACGGGCAAGATCCGCCTGGTGTCGCAGGGCTTCGATATGGTTCATTCTCTGGCGATCTGCCGTCTCAAAGTCGCTGCGCAGCTGCTCGCGCACCATCAGGGAAAGCGCCAGATTCTCTCGGTTTACCGCCGCGACGACAAAGCTGCCTACCGCTGCATCCAGCACGTCTCCACGCATGCTTTGGCATGTACGCGTGCCCCTGCGAACGATGTTCTCCTTGCACAAATAGTACCACTTAGTATTCTTCCTGTAGCTGGGGTAGTTGTAAGTTACGCGCATCCTGTGCCCGCACAGGCCGCAAATGATCCGGGACTGCAGCAAGGCCGCCCCCTTGCGTGGTGACGGAATGCGCTCGGCCCCTGGAAGGAAGCTCGCCGCGTTCCTGCGCATGGTCTCCTGGTTTTGCAGGTACTCCTCCCAGTCCAGATAGCCCACGTGGGCATCCGGGATACATACCAGCCACTTGTCCATCGGTAGCCTCAAATGGTGCACGGACCCGTCCGGGCGTGTGCGCCTGCTCGTACGGCCGTAGGCGTAGCAGCCAGCATAGCGGGGATTGTGGAGGATGTGCTGGATCTGGCCTTGTTTGGGCACGCCCCAGTGCACCTTTCCATCCCCCGTGCGGGGTCTGGAAGGCAGGCGAATCCCGTGTCGACGGAACCACTTGGTGACCTGCAGGGCCGATCCCAGTCGCTGGAACGTCTTGAAGACCAGAGCGATCGCTTCAGTAATCGATTGATCCGGATGCATGACGATGCTGTCCGTATCGGTGTAGACCAACCCTATGGGTAACGGTAGCTTGAGCTCTCCGCGTAGCGCCTTGCTACGCTGGCCTCCGATCATGCGTGCGCGGATGCCGCGCAGTTCGTACTCCGAAAGCTGTCCCTTGAGCCCGAGCAGCATCCAGTCGTTGATGTCACTTACGTCGTAGATGCCCTGTTCGTCCAGGATGAGGGTCTTTGCGACGGCTGCGATCCGAAGCAGTTGATGCCACTCGGCGTTGTCCCGGCACAGGCGTGATACTTCGAGGCTGAGCACCATGCCCACTTCTCCAGCGCCGACACGCGCACGCAGATCCTGGAATCCCGTGCGCTGGGCACTGGTGGCGCCGGACTTGCCCTGATCCTCGTCTATGATATCAATCCGGTCCTCGGGCCATCCCAGGGCTATGGCGCGCCTGCGCAGGTCATACTGCCGGAATTGGCTCTCCTTGTGGGTCTGTACCTGGTGCAGCGAGGACTGACGGATATACACGCAGGCCCGGCGGCTGAGATGGTCAGCGGTGATCTTGTGGCTAGAGGGTCTGGGCATAGGCAAGGCGCGTGGAGTGAATGAGCTGGCAACTCATGGACGCAGCGTACACAAGCAGCGCATTGGACGGCGCCACGGACGCAGGCTCGGTGGCCGTATCCGGCGTCGGCAGGCGAGGTGCAAGCACCAGGGCGCACGCCAGGCCGTGGTGGCACACCAGGGAGATGGCCTGGCTGTGCAAGCTACTGAGCCACCGCTGGCGCCACCGGTCATAGCGATAGGCGTCCTGACAATTGAGCACCGTGTCATGAGCGCTTTCTGGAGTTTTTTTTTGACAGCGCCCGGTGAAGGCCGCTGAAGTGGATGCGCACACTGAAGTGTTCGCTAATGAGTGCGGCGAGTTTGCGGATACTCACATCGCCATGTGTGGCTCGGTAGCTCTCGGCAAATTCCAGGATCTCGGGGGTAATCTTGCGGGGGCCACGCGGTCCGCGGCGCCCCGGAATCAGTGCGTGCAGGCCCCCTTCCCGGAAGGCGCGTTTTGCTCGCACGCAGGTAGGAACGGACATGCCGTACCGGGCGGCTGCCTCTTCGAGGGTGGTGCCTTTCTTGTGCGCGCGTATCATCTCGTAGCGGACCTGCAGGAGGTCTCGCGGATCGAAGAAGGGGCTGCCTTCAAACAGGGGATCGGAGACCGCTTCCGGATGCGGGTTGAGGGTTCCGGACTTGCGCAGATGTTCGGACTTTTTGTTGGTCATATCGTCGGGGTTAAGGATCACATTGGAATATACAGATCGAATCGAATTGTAGCAACACAGCAGACAAGAAGAGGCCTAATACGGCTTTTAATCGCCTTATCTGCTTCTGTGTTGCGTAATTCATGATCATAATGTTGCATTATTATTGATCATCCAAAAGAGCATCTACTAGCGATCTCAATGCCACAAGATCGTCTGTCCTGAAGAGTGCCCGTCCCGCTGATGCCCGCTCGAAGTCGTCTACCACGCGCAAGTCCGTCCACGCTCTGGGCAAACACCGAAGCGTGTCCTCATCGACGATGCAGCGCACCAGCTGCACATTGCTGGTCGTTACGCAGTATTGCCTGGGGAATCTGCGCCCACGCCACGGATGGAAGGGATGCGTGACTTCCACCCAGTCATCTGCGCTGGCCGCCACGACATCCTGCAAGGACGATTTGTCCGCCTGGGATATCGATGATTCCGGCTGCTTCGCATTTGGCAGCCTGCAATAACGCAATGTGTGAGAGCTTTTTCGCGACGCTAGAATGTGAGTTGCTCGACCGGAAGAGCTATCCTACTGCGGCCGATGCTCGGCGTGCGATCTTTCGCTTCATCGAGGGGTTCTACAACACCCGCCGGCTCCACTCGTCGATCGGCTACGAGGCACCGGTAAACTTCGAGAGACTCAACCATGCAGCCTGAAGCTAACCTGCAGCGCCGGGGTGGCCAAAGCTCTCCGGTCAGCTCACTTCGTCCAGATCCCTCGTTGTCTCTCTCACCGGAACAAGAGGAGCCAGAAAGAACTCAATCATTCACCATCAACCCCAAGAATTAAACGTCCGTGAAAACGGGGTAGCTTCATTCCGCTCACGTGACCGTTCGGTTCCCCTATGCAACAAGTAACCCCTACCAGTGGCCCACTCAGCGCATTCGATTGACCACCAACCAGCCCGCAAGAACAATTCCGGGACGTTCTTGCGACTCCACAATTCTGCGTGACCATAGAGTCCTGTTCTGCTAGAGCATGCCGAGAAATTCCACGGCATGTGTCAACATGTGAATAGAGCGTTATATGTAACCAGCAATCCTAGGCACCCAACTTGGCTCTGTAGTTCCATTTGGTTGCCAGGAGTGTCCCGGAAATCAATGCAAACACGACGAACAGGTAGAACATACTGTTCCACCCAAACTGGTCAGCCACATACGCCACCAGGAGCGGAGAAACCAACTGGCCGCAGGACCCCATGCAGTTGATGAGACCTGCCGCCGTTGCCGCTCCGCGCTGGCTGCCGATATCCATGGATGCGGCGCCGGACATCAGCGCGTCCGGCCCAAAGGTCATTATTCCGATCACGCCTATGCTTGCGGCATTTGCCCACACACCGAGCTCTGAAAGCGTTGGGTGCAATAGTAGCGACAGCGCCAGTCCATAAAGCATCAGCGCGCCTACCGGGAATCGGCGTGCCTGGAAGAGCTTGTCGGACGCATACCCTGCCAACAGTACGCCCAGAATACCCATCAATTCATACACGGACGATGTATACCCGGCTGTGCTGTCTGAATAGTCAAGCGCCTCCGTCATGTAAAGTGGAAGCCAGAACAAGAAAGCGTAGCGCGTCATCTTCGTGAAGAAGTACATGGCTCCGGTAACCCAAAGAGCGGAATCGGACAGCACACTCCGCAGCAGCGCCGTATTGCCTTTCCACGTTGCCTGGCTCGAAGCAGACGCAGCACCCCCCGGCTCCGGCAAGTCCGGGAGACCTACATCCGAGGGTCTGTCTCGCACCAGTATGGCATAGACTGCACCAATGATCGTCAGCAGTATCGCTGGCGCCCAAAAGGCCCTGCGCCATCCCAGATCGGCCAAAAATGTGTCCGTGGTTGCGCAATATGTGGCAAAAATCGTGGCAGCAAAGCCTCCAACCACGTAGCACGTACACCACCAGGCCATCACCACGCCCCGTTCCTCGTGTCGAAACCAGGCTGCCATGATCTTGATGAGTCCCGGCCATCCTGTCGACTGACCGTAGCCGTTACTCCACATCATGACCATGAACAGAAACACGGACGCTCCAAGCCCCATGGTGATATTCGAGCTTACGGAGACTATTAGACCAGCAACCACGATGAACCGGGACCCGTAGCGATCGCTAAGAAGGCCGTTTGCGAATTGCCCAAGCATGTAGATCAAGCTGTACCCTGTAAGAATCCAGGCCAGATCGGTTCTGGTAAAGCCCAGTTCGCTCGTCAGGAGCGGCATGACCACGCTGAAATTCTTGCGGCACAAATAGAAGCCGGCATAAGAGAGCCAGGTCACCGCAAAAATCCGGTAACGCCACGCGACAAGAGGCGAGGCATCGGCAACGCGCGGCATCAGTCGCATGTCAGATTGGGATCAGGCTATGGGGAAGACTGCCGACAGGGCGTCGTCGAAGCGCTCCAGAAACGCATCGCAGACAGCCTCGTCGTGGGCCAACGAAAGGTAAAGCTTCGTTCCCATAGGATTGAGAAAGACGCCTCGCTTAAACAGGCCGAGCATGACGGCCCGATTTGCCTGTACATTCGCCCGTCGGGTGGCGCGGTAGTCCAGCACCGGCTGCTCTTCAGATGTGAACACAACCTGGGCAAGCGGCCCGTCTCCGATGATTTGTCCGGCTACGCCGCGCGCCCGGAGCACGCGGCGCATGCCGTCACGAAGGTATGTCCCAATCTCGTGTAAGTGTTCGTACACGCCAGTTTCCCGAAAGACCGTCAGGGCGGCGCCCGCAGCGGTTGTAGAGATGGGGTTGCCGCCCAGTGAGGAGGCTGTCCAGACGTAGGACGACGTTCCCAGACGATCTTCGCGCACCAGATCCATGATGTCCGCACGGCCACCGTAGGCGCCGATTGGAAAGCCGCCGCCGAGGGCCTTTCCGTACGCCACCAGATCAGGAACTACGCCATAATATTCCTGTGCCCCTCCGTAGGCAAGGCGAAAACCCGTGACAACCTCGTCGAAGATCAGTAGAATGCCGTGGGCGGCTGTTGCCGCTCGCAGCCCTTCAAGGAAACCCGCTACCGGTGGTAAGCAGCGATGAAGTGGTTCAACGATTACCGCTGCCAACTCGCTGGCATGCGCCTCAATGATTCCCAGGGTCGTCTCCAGATCGTTGTACGGCGCAATCAACACATGGTCACGCACAAGGTGGGCAATGCCTGCTGAGGATGGCTCCGGGACAGGGAAGTCATAAAGACGATGTGGAAACAGGCTTGTCACCCCGACTTCGTTGGCTCCGTGGTAAGCCCCTTCGAACTTGAGGACGCGGGAGCGTCCGGTAAAGGCTCTCGCCAGTCGCAGACCGTACATGGTAGCCTCGGTCCCGGAAGCACAGAATCGGAGCCGTTGGCACGCTGGGCTAATGCGAATAATTTCCTCCGCCAACGAGAGGGATGCTTCGGTGACATAGGCAAAATTCGCACCCTTGGACAATTGACGTGACACGGCCTCGGTCACCTCTGGACGCGCATGCCCTACGAGACACGAGCCCCACCCCATGGAGAAATCGATGAAATGCCTGGATTGGGTATCCCAAAGTTCGCAGCCTTCCCCACGCTCTATGACAATGGTCAGGGCCGGCGGAAGGTTGAATTCACCGTTCGAACCCGCTGGAAAGGCAGCCAGAGAGCGTTCTGCGTCGTGTTGCATCACGGTTAACAGGGCTGATTATATTATTCGGATTACATCTGAGGCAAATGCGCTCTGGAAGCTTGGGAGCTACACTGCACTCATAGTCTGCTTCCAGTTCTCGAATACATCCTGTGCGAGCCCGAAGCTGGCAGACATTCCCATGCCACCCAAGCCATTGACAATGTAGACATTCGGCTCTGGTTCGGCCAGAAAAACCGGGCGCGTAGCGTGTATTGCATATATGCCGTGCCACCGTTGCGCAATGGCCAACGTGGGCGGTGCAAGGAATGTTCGCACGTGCCCCAGTATCAATGTGTCGATCTCGGGGCGATCGAACAGGTCCGGTTCAAGTCCGTATTCGTGGGAATCGCCCAAAATCAGTTCTCCGAGACCGTTCTGTGCGGCGAGCAGGTGGATCCCCCACCGTTCCAGGTCTGGATGGTCATGATCAATACGCTGCTTCAGCGAAGGTAGTGAAGGACACGCGGAAAAGGTCGGGAAATGGCGCATGCTTAGCCCGGTTGCAATCATGGGACCGAGGCGCCACCTGTTTGGCTGCGGCACGGTGCGCATCATCTGCAGCTTGCATCGGGTCAATCCGCCAGCCGAAAACATATCGGGGAACAGTGAGTGTGTAGCGGCACCCGTGCACACGAGGACCCGATCAACGCGCCACGTCTCATTACCCGCCTGAATGTATGGCATGGCTATACCCATGACCGCCCTGCCGAATCGAAAACAAACGGCGTGCCTGCCACTCAAGTAAGGCGGCAGCTTTCGCAGGGCCTCGCGTGGATCGACAATCATTTCATCGGGAAACCACAGTGCGCCGAGTAGCCCCGAGGCTGTCACTGCCGGGCATCGGCGTACCACTTCGTTGGCCCCGAGCCATTGGCACCGGTGGCCGGTCTCCATGCCCTGGCCCGCAAATTCATTTGCGACTGCTCGCTCGTCCTCCTGGTAGGCCAAGAGCAAAGCACCGCTCTGCTGCCACCAAATTCCCGCCTCTGGCGCAATTCTTCTCCAAACCTGCCGGCTCCGCAGGGCCCATGCGAGCATTGCTCCCGGTGCCGCCCCCAGCGACAGTATCATGCCAAAATTGCGGATCGAGGCACCGATCGGTCGCTCGTCGCGCTCAAATACGACGACTCGCAATCCTCGTCGGGCGGCCTCGAGGGCATGGGCGATTCCTACGATACCGGCGCCGACCACCGCTACGTCAGCCTGCCTGGATGTGGCCCACTGTTGGCGTGCAACTGTCACAATCGGTGCCTCAGTTGAATGCAATGCATCCCACGCTACAACCTTCGTTAATTGTCTGACCAGAGACCATCTGGTTGCACAACCGTACGTGGCGACAAAGAGAGGCGAGCTGTTTTCTCAGCAACAACCAAAAAAACCGCTACTGCACATGGCGTCATGTGGCATGAGACACAAGCCGTACACCAAAAAGCCGCTACCGGTTCTTGTGGTATAGAGCCAGTTAAAAGTTATTCACAGGTGTCAATCTACTATGGGGAGTGCTAAGTAGCACCTCCCGCCGATCATGATGAGTTGGGCAGTACAGATATGAACGTTCGCAACTCCTGGCTAATGACCGACTCCCTATCCAACTTGATCAAAATATCACGCGCAGTCCTGCATGCCGATTTGCCGTCGGACCGTGGAGGAGAATCAATCGTCCTGCCATTTATAACGAACTTTGAGGTAGTTCAATTGAGAATAAGGCAGAAACCCAGCGTGTTGAAGCCTCCCGACAATGATGCCCGGAGCGATGCCTTGCTGATCGGCAAATTCATTGACGGCGGATGCACTATGCGGGCACGTTGCCGCAAATCGCTCCCAGTCTCCTTTTGCAATGAGCTTGTTCGCAGCCCATGCATTCGCCTCCCTTTCAAGGTCGTCCTGGTCGTTGTCCTTACCCTCAATGAATATGCATCTCTTGCTGTGAAGCAGGATGTGCGCCGCCTCATGAAAAAAGCTGAACCACAGATGATCATCTGACTTATAGCGCGCACTTAGCTGAATAACGGCTTTCTGCGGCGAAGGCCACCATGCGGCTCCGCTGAGCGCTACCCGTGGAAGCGGTTTGACGATCGCAAGTGCTACCCCTACCGCATTGGTGATTGTTTGCGCCCTTTCCAGAGCCACCCCTATGGGCTCCCGTGTCAGACTTCGGACCGTGCGCATTGCTCTCCTGAATTCGGTCTTATCGAAGTTGGCGCAATCTTGGCGCTTGGCTTTCAGCTCACCTAAACGGAGCCATGTCGCCACCATGGCCTCGTCGCTCTCGAAGCTGGGCGAATGCCGATACGCCACCTTGGCCCGAGCAAATTTCTCGTTACACGCTTCAACCGAGCCGACGGCAAAAAATGTCAGGAGTTCGGACAAGGATTCCGCGTCCGAATGTGGCTTCTTGCAACACCCCCAATTCACAAGATCCTTGACTGGAAACCGTTTAATCCAGGCGCGATGCGCCTTCGCCGATGCTGCCTCGGCCTCCCGCATCCTGTAAATCTGATACTTCGACTCGATTCCAAGCCAAATGCTTGCATCCAAGCCCAGTACCCTTTCAAATTGCAGAGCCGTTTTCGGCTCAAGGCGCGCCTTGCCGGCAATTATTTCGCTGATTAGCTTCGGTGACCGTCCACACCTCCGGGCGAATTCTGCCTGCGAAATTCCGCGCGCCTCCAGATGCTCGTCTAGGACCCAGCCCGGCGGAACTGCATAGTCCGGCGCATACGCGTATGTTGGATTCGCCATGCGTAGGTCATTCTTCAGTGATAGTCCCTTATCTCCAGGATCGTGATCGCTGTAACGCGAGTCCGATCAATTCCGCAATATTCCTTCCGTGGTAGCGAATGGTGGTCGGGTTTCAAAATGAGTCGGTATGGGTGAACAAGATCATCGGCAAATTGCTCGTTTCTACCTCCGCGAAGCTGGTGCAGCCGTTCCGGTGGACGGGTCGGCACTCGATCCAATGTCTCTGCCTCCTCCAAGACGGCAAGACATGACGTGATCGTCCTTGCCATCCGCTTTCCTTACTTCTTTGTAAGGGCATCATCGGAGTTGAGCGTTCTTTGGAGCTTGCGTGTCTTGATTGCAATTTACATATATATGGAGAATCTCATTACGCATAAGGAAACGATTATTTCGTAATAGATCAGCCCTTATACGGCCGATTGCGTTCACTGAATCTGTTTCGTGCAGCTAGGTGCGCCCCGCAACGCACTCGCACATTCCGTAGTCCTTCCGTACCGATAGTGAATAATAGCAGGGATCTATTATGCTCTTGCGCGCGGACGTCCGCATTATCTAAGCCTATCATAGGCCTTCGGATATCTCAAGCGGGCCATAGCACCTCATAGCCGTGTCTTCCGCGCGGACTGGTCGCGCCGACGGAAAATCCAGTCACGGCCATCTCTTGACCACCAGCGCCGAGGCATCGTCGGCTACAATCACCTAATTGAGGCCTGCACCATCACTTCACAACGGTTAGCGGGTGGCTTTGAGAGAAGCCTCCGGCCGCCATGGCCACGACGTAGGTTCCGCTGGCCAGCCTGGCAGCATCAAATTTCACGTGATACGTGCCCGGAGGCTGATTCCGATCCACTAGTATAGCCAACCGCTGCCCGGTAGTGTCAAATAGCTCCAGCTTCACAGCCGTCGCTTCCGCGATGCGGTAGACGATCGTGGTCCGATCACTCAAAGGATTGGGAAAGATCGACTCCAGCGCAAACGCATGGGGCACATCCGAGGAGGCTTGCTCCTGTTTGGACACCTGGACAAACTTGTTCACGACGAAGCGATCTACCTCTCCACCGTTCTGGTCTGTGGCCGTAACATGCATCACCTCGTCGTCCACGTCAATGCGCGTAAAATGGTGCACCATATCCGAGAATGTGATATGGTCGTAATCAACAAAAAAGTCGTCCAGACCACCGCCACCGCCGCCGGAAACGAGATAGTGGACATGCTCCTTCTCCCCGCGCTCGTAGCTGTGCGTGTGGCCATTCATGACCATGTCCACGTCATATTTCTCATAGATGGGAACCAGATGGTCCTGCACCCTCTTGTCGCCATAGTAATTGGTCCAGTGTTCGGTGAAAGGCGGATGGTGTGCGTACACGAAAGTCCATGTTGCCGCCAGCCTCAGACTATCCTCAAGCGCACTAAGGAGAAAGGCGTGTTGGGGTGAGCCGGGAGAGAAGTCACCGTTCGTATCCAGAGCAATGAAATAAGCATTGGCCCAGCGAAAGGAATAGTAGCGCTCCGTACTGTCGGGATTATTATGCGGCAGATAAAAATCATCGAGGTACACGCCTCCATTGTCCGTAATCACGTCATGATTACCCAGACTGGTAAAGACATTGACATTCTTGATCAGCTCTCCATAGGGTTTGAAGAATATGTCGTCATAGTAATCCCCGGCACCCTGATGCACATCTCCCACGTGGACAATGAAATCGACTTCCGCCTCATTCATGCTGCTTTTCATCTGTCGGCCGACGTCCCATTGGGTGGGAGTATCTACGCCGCTGTCGCCGAGCACTAAAAACGAGAATCGTGTTTCATTATGCCTGCGCGCAGTGCGGAAATTCTCTTCACCCGCCACCTGATCGTCATCGGTGTACACCTCATAGAAATACCGTGTGCTTATCTCCAGACCGGGAAGCTCTACATGGTGCTTCTTCCGAGTCTCCGGCTCGGAAACCTCGTCGTTCAGCAGTCCCTTTTTTAAGCCGTACTTCACTCTACCAATACCTTCCTCGGTAGTGCGCCATGCAATTTCCACGGAGGTTTGAGTTGGATTCTGAATGTACGGAGCCCGGAATTCTCGCACGGCATACATAAGATCTACCTGCACGGGCTTCTCGTACACAAGCCGTTCCGTGGTAACCGCCACGCTATCATAATAGGCTCCCGTGTTGGCGTAGGATAGTAGCCCAATTTTCCCTGCGGCATATTGGTCATCGATAGCACTCAGAATCAGGCGCCCGTCCAGATATGCTTTCAGGGTATCGCCTCGCATATCCGCAGTCAAGGAAAATATTCCTGGGGGATACGCCTGCCCTACGAGATTCTCCGCCAGGATGTACGGCTCGCCGTCAACGAATTTTTGTATGCGCTGCAGCGGAGTATTTACAGATACTCCGGACGAATCCCGGCCTGACCAGGCGGGATCGTTCATGAGCAGAACACGATAATAATTCCTCGAGTCCTGGTACCGGAAAATCAGTCCAACGCCGTCATTGTCGGATGAACGAACATGAGCATTAAGAGCATAATCGCTCCAAGCCGGATTCCCGGTAGAAACGTGCGTGCCCAAATGATATTTCGTTTCCAATTCAACCGGCCCGTAAGACCAGATATTGGATCGCTGTACCAGCACACCATTCTCTACCGCCCAATTACTGGGTCCGTACTGTGGCTCCACATCATCTGTGATCACCCAGCCATTGAAATCTCCATCATCAAAGTTGTCGTAAAACGGAAGCGGCTGCGCTCTTGTGGACAGTACTACAAAGCACAACGCAACCGTCATGCCAACCCCGGCGACTGTTCGAAGTCTGTGTGCCCCGACCTTCAGACCCCATCCATAACCGTTCATAGGCAGTCCAAGCGTTAATAGGAAAACCGGGGTCGCACAGCTTCCGCCTACCTACAAAGCCAACATCGCAACCATGAAGAGCCCATGCACACAATAACGAAATCCGACGACTTTATCACCAAGTTGTCCGTGATGGCAACCACGATCTGCTACACCTAAGAATCAACGGCGAACGACTGCCTGTGCTCGTGCGTCATGCGCTTGAAGCGCGCAAGGATTCGCTATTGTGCTTAAGAGTGCCGACCGAACCGTCGAACGCCAACGAAACTCGCTAGCGCAAGGTGATGCGTGTACCGAGGTTGAATGTACGGGCAAGGCCCAAAAAGACCGCTGCGTCGTCCGCAGTCCCCATACCCGTGCCGTTGCCAGCGTAGGCATGAAAGCGGGAATTATTGGTGGCGTCTTGCACGTAAAACGTGTCAAGCACGTTGAAGACGTGCAGGAAGGCGCGTACGCCCACGCGGCCCATATCGAAATGGTACCCCCCCTGCACGTCAAGCACAGTGTACGACGGGGCTTCCCACACCCGACCTCCCGGTGAAACCTGCCCGGCCGGATCGAAATCTGAATAGTGAAGCGCATAGGAGCGCCCGGTGAGTGTGGCGTGAAAGCCCTTGCCCGCAAACACCGTCACGGCATAGGCCAATTGCAATTGGGGAGCATCACCCACCTTAACGTCTTTGAGGTATAACGCTACCTGCGTCTGTGATCCAGGATCCGATCGATCGGGCGTGTACGTGCCGAATACATCGTCCGTGTAGCGCCAGTCCCCGAAGGAAAATGCAGCGTCTGCCCTGAGAAAGTCATAAGGCTGGTACGCCATTTCCCCCTCCACACCCATGTGCCGCGCATTGAGACCACGAATGTTGACCAACTCGTCATTGCCACTTTGCTCCACAAGATTGCGCGTTACCGTACGATCGTTCCATGTGGTGTGATAAAGACCCAGCTTAACGGTTAACCTGCGGTCAGCAGACTGGTACGCTCCACCCGCCTCCAACCCCATGAAAGTCTCATTCTGAGGATCCGGGTTGACAGCCCCTGAAATGGCATCCACGACGCCATCAAAGACTGGTACCTTGGAAACGCGGCCTGCACTGGCGAAGACGGACAGGTCACTGGTCAGGTTGTACGTAGCACCACCTTTGACCTGGTAGCCGCGAATTGGGTCTGGCGCCACACGAAAAGGGCGGCCTCCGTCGTCGGTGAAGAAATCTTCAAAGGTGTAGCGAATGCCAGAATAGCCAACAACGGCGAAGCCGGCCAGGGGGCCTCTTTGGTACTGGCCTTGTGCAAAGCCGCCAAGCCAGTTGACGGTAGTGATATCGTTGTAGTCGAAGCGATCTCCAGGTGCCAGAATACGCCCGGATGCGCTCCAGTAGTCGCTGTCAAAACGCAGGTAGCCGCTTCCGCCCAGAAGGTCTCGCACCGTGCTGAAGTGTTGAATCTCCGCGGCGCGCCAGTCGAGGCCCACCTCCAGGCGAAGGTGCTCCGAAAACTCATGCATGAATTTGGAGATGGCCCCCACCGTCCACTGCACATTGTGCCGGTTGCGAATAATACCGAGCGATAGCCCATTATTGCGGTTTGCCACTATCGTTGCGTCATAATCGGGCACGGGAGAAGGGCCGCTGTTATCTGGCAGCAGATCGCCGTGCCGCCCGGAGCCGCCACCTTTGCCGCCGGAGTAGTAAACCACGGTGGAAAGCAACGATCGCTCTGAAAGCTGACCAAAATAATTGAGACTCACGATCGGTTTGTGGAAAAAATTCTCGATCTCGTCAATGTAGTCTTCATTTTTTCTGCGCACAGCGCCGAAGCCGTTGTGCTGCATGCTGGTGTAGTCCGCAGATACTGCCCCGATGTTCTGGTTCCACCGCCTCCCGGCCTCGGGATATGTCCGTAGGATGTCCTGGATTGTGGTCTCGTCGAGCCCGTCGCGCTTGAAGACAGTGCGGGCATATGCATGGTCATACGCCGCGATGTTCTGCTTGAATAGGCTTTGGCCATGACGCTGGGACGCACCAATTGCAAAAGCATTGACGCGATGGCGGCTATTGATATTCCATCCTGCAGCTGCATAATAGGACCACATGTCGGTCCAGGTACCGTCGACGTACCCCCTGCCGGTCTTGCGCGCACCCGAGACAGTGACTGCCACCTTGTCGCGCATTAGACCGGAAGACAGCAATACGGTGGACTTTCGGAACCCGTCATTACCGAATTCCTGCTTGAGCAGCACCTGACGGTCGTTGTGCGCTGGATCCGTCAGAATGTTCATGGAGCCACCGATGGACGGCGTCGCCAGGTTCACCACGGAAAGCCCGCGCTGAATCTGGATGGAATTGGTCACTTCACCCAGTCCGTCCCAATTGGACCAGTAAAGCCAACCGTTCTCCATGTCGTTGACGGGAATACCATTGATCATAATGGCCACGTTGCGCTGGTTAAACCCGCGCACGTTTACGCGCGCGTCACCGGCGCCACCACCCTGCACCGTGCTGTAGACTGAGGGCGTACTGTTGAGCACCAGCGGGACGTCTCGAGAGCCAAGCTCACGTTGCACGCGTGCCCGATCCAGATTACTGAAAGCAACGGGCGTGCTCCGCTCCAATGCCCGCGAAGAGAAAACCTCCATGGATTCCAGTGCAACACTCATGGCCTCAATGGCGAAGTCTATCCGCAGTTCGGCACCGCGAATGGTGATCAAGCGCGTGGCCTCGTTGTAACCGATAAAGGACACCGCCAACGTATAGGTGCCGGGGGGCGTGCCGTAGAGCTCATAGCGTCCCGATGCATCCGTGGATGAACCCATGGTAGTACCAGCCAACACGACCGAGGCGCCGGGCAACGGCTCTCCCGTGCCTGCGTCGGTAACCCTGCCGGTGATCGTGGGCTGGGCCCATGCGCCTGCGACGCACAAGAAGCAGAATAACACGAGGATTCCGTACTTCATAAATGATGATGTCCTGTGGATTGGATGGTCCGCAAGTTACCAATTCGCCTTTACGATTTCAGGAGCTCGCTTCCCGGGCAACGCACAAATCGTGGATTGTTACACACCAATGTACATGGGTGTTTGTCCGCTGAAAGCATCAATTCGGAATAACGCACAAGAACAGTGCGAATAGGAACGAAAATACGGTGCAAATACTTTAAACACTGTCATGTATCGCTAGTCCTTGATATGGGAATTGTGTACCAGAAGAACAGCTGCTCTGGTTTGACGTAGACTGGTAGGATCCGCTGTTTGTTTTTCCTCGAACAGCTCTGGCGTACAAGGCCTTTTTTTGGCGAAACACAGATTGCGGGGCATTCCTGCTCTTGCAATGCAATGTCCTCACCATCACGGCGCCAGGCTCATTGGGCAACACAAAATGCCGTCAGAGGCAGCATCCATAGTGCGCACCTACAGGCCACTATACAGGAACGCTAGCACAACCATTGCTGGATTGAACAACAGATAAAGTAGAATCGCCATGGAATTGATGCATCAACCAATCTCGCGTAGAAAGCTGCTCCAAATAGGCGCAAGCAGCCTGTTCTTGCCAGCCAGTCGTGTCCTGGGCCGTGCAGAATCCACATGTCTTGGCGTCATTGCAGATCTGCATCACGGTCTCGCACCACGAGCGATGGAGCGGTTGGATACATTCATGCAGGCAGTACATGCACGCAAACCAGATGCCATCCTTCAACTGGGCGATTTCAATTTCGGCACGACAGAGAGTGAAGAGTGTCTGGACCTGTGGCGTACGTTTGATGGCCCGCGCTTCCATGTGCTGGGCAATCATGACATGGACTTTGCCACAAAGGACGCTATCGTGAATAAGTGGCAAATGCCTGGCCGGTACTACTCGTTCGATTTTGGCGCATTCCATGTAGTGGTGCTTGATCGCAATAATCTGAAGACGGACGACGGATACACACCGTATAGCGAAGCCAATTTCTATGTTGACGCCTCCTTGCGTGGATATGCTGACAGTACCCAACTCGCGTGGCTGCGAGCAGACCTGGCCGCGACAAACTTGCCTATAATCATTTTCGTGCATCAAGGCCTGGGCCGACCGACTTCTATGGCAAAAGCCAGCCAAGCCATAGAAGCTGTGCTGGAGGAACATAACCAACAATCAGAAGGAAGCAAGGTAGTGGCCTGCTTTTGCGGGCACCACCACATTGATCGATACGCCCGCAAAAACGGTATCCATTACGTGTGGATTAATAGTGCTTCCTATTACTGGGTTGGTGAGGAGTACGGGCGTATGGCCCCCTATACACGGGCCTTGTATACTTTTCTGACGCTCCATTCTGATGGTCTGATTGAAATAGAAGCCAGTCGTGCCGACTGGGAATCACCTTCTCCAAGTGAACGTAATTTCCCCCGGGCGGAGGAGTTGACGCCCTTCATCGAGGCCCGCCGCTTGAACCTGTGAGCGTACGCTGGACTGGTCAGGTAGCATTGAGCCAGTCCCTCAAGTGGTCTCTGTAGGGACCCGTCTCGCGTGAGTTGAAAGGCGCATGCGCGGTTCTGTCCTGAGTTCGACAGTGTCCCTTTGTCCTCCGACGCCCTACCGGCAATCAGGAGCCATCGTATGCAAGACACGGCGAACATACTCACCAGGGTAGTGAGAAGGTCTTTACTACCGTCATCCCCTTCATTGCCTCTATAACACCCTCCTTGATGCCCAACCCGGAATCCTTGACGCCGCCAAACGGAGACAGCTCGATACGGTATCCGGGTACTTCGTTGACGTTCACTGTGCCGGCCCGGATCTCTTTGACCGCTTTGAAGGCTCTCTCAATGTCTTTCGTGACTATGCCGGAGGAAAGTCCGTACGCTGTGCTGTTGGCCAAATCGATGGCGTCGTCGATGTCATTAATCGGCACAATGGGCGCGAGCGGACCGAAGGACTCGCACACGACCATTTCTGCTTCACGTGGCACATCTGCGATGATGGTGGGCGCAAGCAGCGCTCCATGGCGCTCGCCCCCTAGCAGGACACGCGCCCCGTCATCTACAGCCTGCCGCACACGCCGCTCAAGGCGCATGGCCGCCAACTCGTCTATGACCGTCCCTACACGGGTATCGGGATCCATCGGATCACCACACGTATAGGCCTTGGAGGCCTCCACAAAGCGCTCCGTAAAGGTCTCCAGGATCGCTTCGTGTATCAACAGACGCTTTACGGCCGTGCAACGCTGCCCGGAATTCCGATAGCAGCCTTCCGTGGCCAGATGAACGGCCAGATCCATGTCTGCGTCATCCAGTACGATCAAAGGCGCGTTCCCGCCCAATTCCAGAATCAATCTCTTGTAGCCGGCCTGGCTTGCAATCTTCTTGCCGATTTCAACGCTCCCCGTAAAGCTGACCACCTCGACGCGGGGATCTACGACGAGCTCTGTCGCCACTTCGTCAAGCGGCCCCATAATGACACTCAGCATCCACCCTGGCAGGCCCGCTTCATACATCAGTTCCACGCAGCGAACCGCCGTTAGCGGAGTCTTTTCTGAAGGCTTGAGTATTACCGGTGCGCCGACTGCTACGGCCGGGGCAATCTTGTGCATGACCTGGTTGAGGGGGTGATTGAAGGGCGTGATGGCCGCCACGACGCGGTGCGGCTCCCGCAGCGTAAAGATCTTGCGGGCCTTTCCCTTCGGGGAAATATCGCAGGAGAACACCTGCCCATCATCCTTGAGCGCCTCCATTGCCGAAAACTGCAGCACGTCGCACGCCCGACCTACCTCGTACCGGGTTTCGCGAAGGCACAATCCGGATTCAGCCGTAATCAGGTTTGCAAAATCTTCGGCGCGCTCCAATAACAGGGTGCGGGCCTTATTCAGAATCTCAAAGCGTTCATAGCGGGTGAGCACCGCTCCCTTCTTCAGTGCCGCTTCAATGGCTTGATGCGTGTGGCGGCGGCCAACGCTGACCACCGTTCCGACGAGCGCGCCATTGTAGGGATTGGTGACCTCCAGCCGCTCGGGTCCCTCTAAGGGGTGCCCGGCGATATAGCAAGGCAGGTCAATTGTGTCTGTGTGGTGGACATCGACGACAGCGGGGCGTACGGGCATGACAACAGAGATTGGGGTGTGAAAGTCGTCTCGGTGGGTCGAGGAGCCTAGGCCAGCACCCCGTTGACTACAAAGTCAAAAACGTCAAAATTTCGAGGATCCGCTTGCGCATACCGCAGATGCGCGGGCTTGAGCTCTGCGGAGACGAGTAGCGGAACCATTTCCTCATACCGCCCGCCATGAGAGCGCAACCCGCCTCGTACGGCGCTGAGATCATGATGTGCCGGCGTGCGTCCGATGGCGACATCGCGGCCGGACAGGACCACGAGGTCGCCGATGCGGTCTTTCGGCAATTCAAGTTTGCGGGCCGCCGTTGCACTATCGTGGACCTCGGTGATGCCATTGAGCTCCATCAGAAAGGCGCTTGTGCTACGTGCCATGTCTGGGTCAGGCAGATGGACGACACCGAAAGCACCCAGTGCCCCGTGGTGCAGCACGTAGGGGTCCGTGATAGGCAGGATGACCCGGATGCCCTTACCAAACCGTTCAGTCAGCACCGTCTCCAAATAGATGACATTCGGACTGCCGTCCAGATGCTGCTTGGCGTTCATGCCATGGTCCGCAGTGGCTCCCAGGACAGCGCCCTGCGCGAGTAGCCGCCCGAGTTCGTGATCGATGGCTTCGTAGAACTGCAGCGACTCCGATTCGTGCGGCGCATGCTTATGCTGGACATAATCGGTGAGAGACAGATACAGGAAATCTGCGAGGCCGCTCTGCAGCAACGCCACGCCGGCTCGAAGCACGAAAAGACTGGCCTCGGCACTGTAGATTTCGGGTGCCGGCGCTCCCACCAACTCTTCCGCGCACGCGATTCCATGTGTCGCCTCGTCCGTATGCCCTGCCTTCTCGGCGGAAAAGGCAATCCCGTCCAATCCATGGGAAAGCATGTCCCGAAGCTTTTCCTTGGCGGTCACCATGGCTACCTTGCGCCCTGCCCTGGCTGCTGCGGCCAGGATAGTTTCAGCGCG
The DNA here is from genome assembly GCA_963665975.1 of Rhodothermales bacterium. Lineage (GTDB taxonomy): Bacteria > Bacteroidota > Rhodothermia > Rhodothermales > Bin80. The sequence goes on along the minus strand of OY762508.1, from coordinate 3,729,283 downwards.
AAGGTATGCGGCAGAATTCATCATCACCTCGTCGCCAGTTGCAGGGTCCAGAAAAAAATTGCCGCTGATTCCGTGTATGGACGGAGCGACACCCGTGACGATCGAAGCATTATTGACGTTAGTGAAGGATGGCAGCGCACCCCGCACAAGCCCCCGGAAACCTCCGGCTGCGAGCATCCGCGCCAGATGGGGCATGCGCCCAGCAGCCAGCGACGTGTTCAGATATTCGTCGGCGCAGCCGTCTATGCAGATGACGACCACAGGGCGGCGCGGGGGGTGGAATACCCTGCCATTGACTGAAAATGAGGTGGTGGAAATAGGGCGGTTGCCGCTAGAGTGAGACATGGGATTGATTATCTGCGAACGCCGCATTCCTCCATGGCTGGCATGGATGCAGGCATGCTTAGTCTGATATGGCCAGTTTCGTTTATTTCGCGAGGCTGCTCTAAACCGACTGCGGGTGCTGGTACGCGGCTCCACTACCGCACGCCATTACCTTTTTCGACATCTGCAATGCAAGTCTCCAATATATCAAGCGCCTTGCCCATTTCCTCTCGGGTAACGGTGAGGGCCGGCACCAAAAGCAGGATGTTGCCCATAGTCACCTTGAAGCTGAGTCCCCGGGACAAAGCGCCGTACATGACCTTTTCGGCCGCCTCCAAAGCCGGCTCCATGGTTTTTCGGTCCTTGACCAATTCCATGCCAAGCATCAGGCCCAGCCCCGAGACGCTGCCTATCAATGCGTGGCGCTTCATCATGGCATGCATCCGCTCCAGCGTCCACACTCCAAGATTGCGCACATGATCCAGAATGCCTCCCGTTTCCAGATAGCGGATGGTCGCCAGGGCCGCAGCGCAGGCAACAGGATTTTTCTCGTGCGTGTAGTGCCCCAGCGCACGATCCCTCGCCACGTCCAGATCTTCTCGGGCAAGCATGGCGGCAAGCGGGAAGATGCCTCCACCCAGCCCCTTTCCGATCACCAGGATGTCGGGCGTAATGCCGTAATGCTCGCAGGTAAACATCGTGCCCGTTCGTCCCAAGGCATGCGGAATTTCATCCAGTATCAGTAGCGCCCCGTGCCGGTCACATGCCTGTCTGACTTTCCGCCAGTATTCGGGAGGAGGGATATACGGCGTGCTGCGCACGGTCTCTGCTATGACCGCCGCCACATCACCCTCTTTCTCCAAGACATATTCAATGTATTCGGCACATTTCAGCGAACATTGGCGACCACAGTCGAAAGGGCAGCGACTTGGACTGGGTGGCGGCACGTGCTCCGTACCCGGGAGCAAAGGTCCTATGCCACGGCGAAAAATGGCCTCCCCTCCCACGGAAATCGCATCCAGCGAAGCACCGTGAAAGGAATCCCACATCGAAACCGTCTTGAAGCGTCCGGTGGCCATGCGCGCCAGCTTCAGCGCCATACCCATTGCCAATGCGCCTCCAGGAGCAAACAGCACCTTGTTCAGCGCACCGGGTGCCAAAGAGGTCAGCTTTCTGGCCAGATCGATAGCGGCTTTGTTTGTGTATCGACGCGTACAGAATGGCAGCTTCTGCAATTGCGCCGTTATGGCCTCTATCACCTGCGGGTTGCGGAAGCCCACCTGATGCACCCAATTGCCGTGAAAATCCATCAACCGCCGGCCCTGGTGATCCTCAATATAGACGCCGTCACACGCCCGCAGAACATTCAGGCAGGGCGTGGATAGCGACTGATGCAGGAAATAGCGGGCGTCCTCGTCCAGGAGGGTCTGTGTCTCTTCGTCGATGTGCGCAGCAGCCCAAGCGGCGCGGTGCGGCGAAGTATTCACATCACCCTCAGAAAGTAAATTCCGGCTGACGCGCTCGTGCTCCATACTGGTCAGTGACAAAAAGGACGCGGTATTCAAGGCGACAAAAATACGTCGTAGGACATCATCTGTCGATTGATCCCCGGCCCCTTGTAATGCACCTCCAGATGCTCTCCCCCAGAATCCTCAAAGTACTCGACCACTACGGTGTGGGTGCCCGCTTCCAGCGCTATATTACCATAGTCCTCCAGCACTCCGTGGGTTCCGTCGTTGGTTACGACCTCCGTTCCGTCTATGTACAGCTTGGTTCCATCGTCGGAACGCACGTAGAAGGTATGCTGGCCTGCCAGGTCCACTTGTATAAGACCCTCGAACCGTACGGCATAGTGATCCTCGCGTCGATTCTCTACGCCACCCAGATGGATTTCATAGGTCATACCTGAATGAACGGGCTGGAGCTGGCTGAAATCGGGAAGCATTTCCCATTCGCCTTCGAAATACGCATAGGCCACGCGCTTTTCCTGCCCCTCAGGGACTATTCGAAAACTCGTATGAGAGATCCGGCTTGCAGTCGCGCCCTTGAAAGCCCTGGCGCGAACTTGTCCGTTGACGGGGGCTGAGAAAGCATCGGTGTACAGGGTCGAAGTCGCATTCGGCTCCCCACCATCGACGGTGTAACGAATCTCCGCCGCGGGATCGTTCGCTGTCATGGTAATGATCGGCGACTCCGTCAGAAGCTCCAGGCTCCCCAGCGGCTTGATGCGTGGCGCCGGAACATAGGCCGCGCTGGATTCCGAAGCGTCGTGGTGGCTTTCGAACGCGGATACCACGGGCCGAGCGATCCAGGCATCAGGCGGCGCAATGCCGAGCGCGAAGAGCACCGTTGCGGCGGTGTCATAGGTGTTGATGGGAACCGAAAGGGCCTTGCCCGCCACGACTCCAGACCCGTACGCAATCCAGGGAATTTCCACCTCGGCCATGGACTCGCCTCCATGACCCTTGTCCCGACCACCGTGATCGGAAGAGACGATCACCAGCGTCCGCTCTGCCATCTCCGCCTCTTCCAGGGCAGCCAACACCTCTCCGATAAGCCGGTCCGCCTCTTCTACCGAGGCGTAATACATGTCCGATCCATGCCCGTACGTGTGGCCGGCATGGTCCACATGGTCAAGATGGATGAAGGTCAGTCGCGGCCGGTGTTCCACGAATTGCTCGCGAGCCCGATCGGCCGTGTCTTGCGGGCCTTCTCCATCAATGGCCACATCCACAACGCTATGGGGAAACAGCCTTCCGAACCCTCCCCAGTCATAGATAGAGGCTATGTAGGCATCCGGCTCGGCGGTGCGAAGCACGGAAAATATGGAGGGGAACCGGTCTTCCGGACCAGTGGCTGTCGGCACAATGGAAAAACTGTCCGGCTCCCAGGCGTTTGACGCAATGCCATGTTGCACCGGAGAGGCACCCATGATCATCGATGCCCAGTTCTGGCTGCTTGATGTTGTGAGCACAGCGCGCGCACCAAAGCTGTAGGCGCCGCCTTCGATCATGCTCGTCATCACGGGCGTATGGGCTTTCTGGATCCCGTCAGGGCTTAGCGCATCTACACCGATCACCACGACGTGGCCGATTTCCGCCGGACCCGGTGCTATGGGCTCCGGCCGCATGGGATCTTCGAAGGCGCCGTAGACAGGGCGGGCTATCCAGGCGTAGGGGGGCTCCAGACCCAGCACGTAGGCGACTGTCGCCGCCGTATCATACGTCGTGATCGGATCCAATATCTGCTTGCCCGCAATAATTCCCGGGCCATTGATAATCCATGGGATTTCCAGTTCGTCCATTGAGTCACCTCCGTGACCCATACCCTTTCCACCGTGGTCAGCGGAAATGATGATGGTGACATCATCCCTATGCCCCGCCGCCTCCAGCGCTGCAAGAATTTCGCCTATATACCTATCTGCCTCCTCAATGGAGGCGTAGTAGTCGGCCGTGCCATGACCATGCGTATGGCCAGCGCCATCCACATGATCCAGGTGGATGAAGGTCAGCGCCGGTGACTCTTCGGAAAGAATGCGCACCGCGGCATCGGTGGTTCCTTGAGGACCGTCGCCATCCACGTCAACGGTGACAGCCTCCTTGTTGTAGAGACGTCCGATTGGGCCCCAGTCGTATATGGACGCGCTTACCGCAGAAGGCCTCTGCTGGTGCAAGAGATCGAATATGGAAGGAAACAGAACTCCCACACCGCGCGCCGTTGGCTCAATGCTGTAATGATCCCGCTCCCAGGTGTTGGATGTAACGCCGTGCTGTTCGGGGCCCGCCCCCATGATCATGGATGCCCAGTTCTGGCTGCTGGATGTGGGACGTACGGCACGGGCCCCGAAGCTGTACGCGCCGGTTGCCATAAGGCTGTCCATGTGTGGCGTATCGGCATTGCGAATGCCGTCCGGGCTCATACCGTCCACGCCGATCACTACGACGCGCGCTGTGTCGGCGGCATTCTGCGACGGCGCGAGGGAGCAAGACATTAGAATGAGTGCAGGGGCGAGACTCCATGTACGCCAGTGCAAAGTGAAGTGCTTCATGGTCCTGAATCCAGGTTTAGGTGAGATTCTACGCTCTGTTGAAGTCCAATACCCGATGCACCTGGCACCCCGCAGGAGTCTGGTGCAATCTCCAAGGCTGAACCGCATAGGCACGATTCCCGTGTTGACGAATGGCCACCGGACGCGGCGCGCATGTGATGCCCAACGCCCGTTCCGTTCGGCGCTTCGGTGAATATCAGTGCGTACTGCGACAAGATAATGTACGCGGCAGGGAGCATTACGACACGTAGTATTGCTGGATGCGCCGGCCCATGAATACACTCCCGGCAGCACAGCACACAGCCATGCTGTATTTAGGCCGAGGCCAGAGCAGACCTGAAGCCCATATTCATTTCTTCAAGTGTCTCGCGGATGCCGTCAAGCAATCGGCCGATATCACGCGGGAAGATCTGGCCGATATTTCCGATGCGAAATGTATCTGCATGTGTCAACTTACCAGGATACACGACAAAGCCCTTCCGGCCAAGCTTCTTGTAGAAGGTCTCAAAAACGAACAACGGGTGGTCGGGATACCGGAATGACGTAATAATATGCGATTGATGCTCCGGTGCAAGGTACACGTTGAAGCCCATCTCTTCCATGCCACCGACCAGCTGCGCGTGGTTCTCCTTGTAGCGTGCAGCGCGGCCCGTGACACCGCCTTCCGCTTCCAGATCCCGGAGCGCCTGTTCAAGGGCGAGGAGAGTATGGGTAGGCGGCGTGAAGCGAAACTGGCCGTTTCTTTCGATGCCGCGCCACTGCGCGTGCAGGTCAAGGCTCAGCGATCGTGCGGGGCCTTCCGTGGCGAGGAGCGCCGCACGCCGGGCGAGGACGATGGAAAAACCCGGTACGCCTTCGAGGCACTTGTTCGCAGATGTAACCAGGAAATCAATTCCCGCAGACTCCATGTGCAGTGGCATGCCGCCCAGACTGCTCATGGCGTCTACGAAATAGTGGCAGCCAGCATCGCACACAACAGCACCCAGCTCCTCAACAGGATTAAGAAGGCCGGTCGTAGTCTCGCAGTGGACAACTGAAACGTGCGTGATGCCCGAGTCTTCGGCAAGCGCACGCTGGATGCTTCCGACATCGACCGGGGTGTTTTCGGCAAACCGAATCACCCGTACATCAATGTCTAGGACACGCGCCATGGTGACGATCCGCTCGCCATAGGCTCCATTGACGAGGATAAGCATCCTTCCGTCCCGGGGCACCGTCGACGACACGACGGACTCAAGGCCGAACGTGCCACTGCCCTGCATCAGGATGGCTTCGTAGCCATCCTCTTTTGACACGCCAGCGATCTGGAGCAGGCGCTGCCGGATATCGCGTACAATTTCGATGAAGGCCGTGTCGCGCGAACCAAGATCGCGAAGCATGGCCTCCTTTGTTGAAACCCCTGTCGTCAGCGGACCGGGCGTAAACAACAGCCGTGGCTTGCCTGAAATGCTATGCATGGTTGTCTATCCCGTTGCGCTACTCCGCTCGCTACGACCCCAAATTGCCTCTTTCGGATGATGGCCGCAGCTCCCAGAAGCAACTTAAGTGTGACCCGTAACCAAACCGGAAGTTCTCCCTTTTATTGGTGGGTGCCATGGCATCCACTAAGTACACCAAACTCGCACGAGTAGGTAGTCGGGCAGGATGGATCGGACCTTCCAAGACAGCAATCGATGCACGCTGAATACCGCAATCCCACTGAATCTTGCATTGTGATCTTGCCGGGACGAGAGGGATCAATGTGCGATCATTCGAGATTGCAGGAACGCCTCGATGAGCCGTACCTACCGCCGGTTACCAGCTTCGGACCTCCAGCCAGGATCCACAATAGGGAAAGGCATCTTGTTGGAGTTACTTTTCAACAAATGCACCGTGAGAGATGGATTTGCGCGCGAAGTAGACAATGTCAGCGTGTCCAGGGCGGATTCGTTGATGGACACATCATACCGTGCGGCAATACTATCAGCGTAGTGCCCCATCCATTCCTGCATCATCCTGTCCCTGATTTTATCCCTACCCTGGCTATCCAGTTGCTCATACGGGTAAAAGCTGCCTTCCATCGTAGAATCCTTGCGGTCATAATAGGCCTTCACTGCACTATTACTCGTATCGGAAGTAGCCAGCAACTGTCGCCGGTATTCCTGGAACATCCATTGGTCCCGCCAAAGCTCAAGAGAGCGCTGAAATTGCGACTGGCGGTCCAGACGTTCCTCTTCCGCAACCCGTAGCAGGACAGCATCACGTACGACCAGGGCCACCACATCTGCCAGTCTCGCCGTGAATGCCGCGGGATCGCGTGCGCGCAGCACGTAACGTCCCGGCGTGAATTGCTTCAGAAACGTGTGAATGGTCCATTGTTCATTTCCGAAGCGCACAAGCTCCGTATCGTAGTGCTCGACCAGTTGCCGGATGTACGACGTATCCCAATTTCGGTCATTGATGTAGTGGAGCAAATTGCGCTGCGGAGTCTGGGCGCGGTACCACTCCCAGAGAGCTCTGCCCAGCACTTCGAAGCCCGGTCGCTTCGTTGTGACCTTAAGCGGCTCCATCGTCTCCCCTACGTACGCCTGACCCGCTGCCAGCGCCTTCCGATTGTAGATTCTCTTGCGATGCGTCGATGCTCTCTGCATATAGTCAGCCTCGGAGAGCGGCGTCCGTTGGATGTCGATTACCTCGAAGACATACCAATGCCCATTGTATTGCACGGGCTCGGACGGGGTGTGGATATCGAGGTCCTTGAGTATTGCCAGCACAGCCGGATCAATTTCGTCCGCACCCAGGAGCGGTGACGTCAATTCTCCTTCTGCAATGTTGATTTCGGCGAAGGCCTCGCGATCCTCCCGCCAAACCCGCGCAAATCCTTTCTCGCGCATTTTTTCCCGCACCTCATACGCCTCTGCTTCTGTGCGTGCGGGAAGGAACCGGAATCGGAATCGTACTGCTGCCCGATTTATCTCCTCACGAATCTCGTCGTCCGATACACTTATGTTTGCGAGGACCTTCTCTTCAAAGACGCGCTCAATCAGGAGCTCTTCGCGCAACGTGTGCATCGCATGGATGACGGCCTGGGCCGTATCGAGATGCGCCTCTTCGGCCTCCAGCGCCAGGGCTTTTTCGAGGATCATCAGATTCAGATACCCTCGGCGTGGATCCTCTCCCCGGCGCAGGTGCCCGTGGCCGAAAGCATAGTTGAGCCTGAATTCTTCGACCGTAATGGTCTTGTCACCGATTCGTGCAAGAACCTGGTCTTCATTCTGCCTCTCTTTGCAACTTGTCAGAGAGAGAGCCAGGACCGCAATAAGAAGGAAGCGTGCCATCTGCTCCGGCGCAATGACGAAGCTGGGCCCGCACGCGGTGCGAGGCCCAGCTTACCTACCCGCCTGTAGAGCCGGGCCAGGTGATCTGGAAAGCGTGCAGCACCTCTCCAGTCCGACAGTGGTGCAGATTCCCGGACGCGCAGGAGCAATCAGCCAATATGACCCCTGCGCCTGCGCGCCCGGAAATGATCTCGTCTATTTGATCAGGATCATGGACTTATTCTGCACATGATCACCCGCCCGCAACTGGTACATATACAGGCCGGATGCCAGACGAGAGGCATCGAAGTTCACCACGAACGTCCCTGCAGTACGGTATTGGTCCACAAGAACCGCCACCCGCTGTCCAAGTACGTTGTACACCGTGAGCGTTACGTTGCGTGCCTCAGGCAACGAGTAGCTAATGGTCGTCACCGGGTTGAAGGGGTTGGGGTAATTCTGATGCAGCACGAATTCCTCCGGCACTTCGTCGCTCTCGAGTGCAGTTACGACCATGCCCTTCAAGGAAACGGACAGGTTGTATTCGCCTCGCGACGGATCGCGGTCGGTTCCGCCGCCAATATCGCCGCCATTATCGCCACCGTAGTCCTGCGAATGCAGCATTACGAAATAGGACCCGGCCTCCTCGGGGACAAACTCTATCCTCGAGTGCCAGTCGAACCCGCCGTCGTCATTACTGACGAGCGTGTCGCCGGTAGCTGAAAGCAAGCGCATGTAGCCATCATAGTCGCGTGGCCACAGCGGCCCGTCTACGGGCATGGATTCCGCGATGAGGGTGTCGCCTGCCATTAGATCGTACCGATAGATATCGATGTCGTCTCCCCACCTGGCTGAGATCGGGTGTTGCGCCGCATCCCACGCGAAATTCTCATTGTAGAGCATGTAGGTGGTGGGGGCGCCCGGCATGTTAAACTCCTGGGCCCCCATGGCATCAGCCTCCGCCACGGTGTTATTGGGCTCGCCCTTGGTCTTGAGCTCGGTAATGTCGCGGCCTTTCATACCCACCTGGTAATCTCCAGAACCATCTCCCGTGAGTTCGAGGAAGTAATCGCCCGTTTCATCGGGAATGATATTCAGCTTCAGGTTGTCACCCGAATACCGGGTGTTGTAGCCCCGGTTGTCCGCGTCCAGTAGATTGGTTTCCGTGTCACTGGCCTTGACCAGACGAGCGGAGAAGCCGCCGCCGTAACCTCCTTCGGGCTTCCGCGTGCGTACGTGGTAGATCCAGTCCGCCTGCAGGGACAGCTTGAAGATGTCCACCTGATCGCCGCCATCGGCATCAAAGGCCGCTTCAATGAAGCCGGTGGGAAGCGGATTGGCGTCGGCTTCCGCGAACGTGTTGTTGGGCTCCACCTCTTCCGAGGTGACCGTGATGTATAAGAGGTAGTCTCCCCGGTTCATACTGCGGTCATCGGCACCTGCTGTATCCCGACTAGTCCGAATCTGGACGTACACCATCCCGTCCTCCGACGCGGTATGCGAGACCTTCGAATACCAGTCGTTGCCGCCATCGTCATCGTCCGCCAACTCCGTGCTGCCCGACGCGTCGAAGATGACAATCTTGGTATCCGTGTCGCGATTCCACCTGTCGGGATCTACTCCCACAGGCTTGGCCTCAACGCCGATAGTTTGGCCTGCGGCAAGCATCACGCGGAACCAGTCCTCGTCCCCAAAGAAGCGCGGATGATCCGGATCGGATAGGACATAGGCTACATCCGCACCGAATGCCTGGTAATCACCCATGGCGTCAGCCTCTGTTTTCGAGTTGTTGGGCTCACCCCGATTCAGCAATGCCGCGTAGTCCGGGTTGACCCGCGACGTGAGCTTATAGGGCCCCGCGCTTCCCGAAATCTTGAGGTAATACGCCTTTGACTCCCTGGGAATGATGTTGGCGATCTTGAAGTTGTCACCAGAGTAGTTGTTATGCCAACTACTTTCGTCCAGCAACGTGGTACCCTCCACATCGTCAAAGAATTCCACGGTAAGCGGGGCTCCCGTGCCGTTGTCCAACGAGCGGAAGGAGTACAGATTGCCAGCTTCGAGCGCAAGCTGGAAATAATCCACATCGCCCGCAGTCAGTGATGCCTCATAGATGAAGGATTCCCCCAGGGCAATAAGATTGGCCGTCTGGAAGGAATTGTTGTCCTCTGACTCTTCAAAGGGCTGGCCGCCCGACAACGTGTAGAACCCCACCGACGATGATCGGACCTGGACAACGTATAGGCCCGCAGCCGGTGCCACAATGTTGATGCCCATATCGCTGACGCCGAGGCTGGTGCCGTCCGAAGCGAACAGCTCCATTTCCCCACCGAAGTCAGCGACGATCTTCTGGGTGCCGGAAAGCGTGAGATTGATGTCTGTGCCTGCATCCACCGTGAAATGATAGTGGTCCAAGTCACCCGCAGGGTAGATCATGCCGTTTGCTGGCGCAGCACCGGGTCCCACAGGCAGTTGATCCTGCTGCAGGGCCGCGACAGGGTCGTCGTCCGGCTCGTTGGCATTGAGGCCACCCCAGATTTGTCCCTTGTCCAGGACGCCGAACTGGTAACTGCCGGAGCCACCGGAAAGCTTGACCAGATAGGCTCCTGACTGATCGGGCGAAAATCCGGTCACCAAGCCGTCGCTGAGTTGGTCCGGCCCCAGAATATTACTGGAGAGCATGGTCACTTCACCGGACTCGTATTCATGGAACACCTCCATCTGCACGGTGGGATCAGAAACAAAGATGGTGTACATGCGCACCTCGTGGAGAAACACGCGATACCAATCCTCGTCGCCGGCTCCGGAAAACTCGCCGCTGGAAGAAGTGTCCGCACGCGCCGCGATACTGGTCGCTTCCATGGCGCTGTTGTTGGGCTCTATTTCTGCGGGATCGGTCCGGTACTGGTGCAGATACACCTGGTACATCAGTCGGCCCGGATCATTGTTGTTGACCGTGCCGAAGTCTGGATCTCGCGTGGTTGAGGCCCATGCGGAAACCCACAGGAACAGCGGCGTATCTGCCGTGATTCCCTGCGTGGCCAGATTTTCGGGCGTCAGCACTAACCGCGAGTGTATGTTGTTCGGCCCATCCATTACCTCACGCCCACCATCATCGTCCTCAAACAGCTTGGTCGTATAGTCACCGTCATAGACGCGAATGCGCGGATCGGACAGGCGCGATCCCCCTGATCCTATGGTGCCATCGTTGTCGCGGTACCATCCAAAGTAGGGTAACGTCTCAATAACGACATTGTGACCTTCCTTGTATTGGAAAAGAAAATGGTCCACGTCCTCGTCTCCCCGTCCCAGGAGTTCGGGATACACACTGTTGGCCTGAATGAAGCCTCCCCCCGCCTCCTGGTTCTTGAGCGTGTCGGGATTGAAGAGCATGAATGTGCGCACCACGGCATCAGTCGGCAGTACAGACTGCAGGCCACCCGTAAGCACTTCCACATTCGACTGGTTCGGCTCGAACTTGGAGACCCACGGTTCGCGATCAATGGCGTAGGCGACAAGGTGGTAGGACCCCGTAAGCTGCGGACTATCGTTATTGAAGACCCAGAGATAGAAATCGCCAGTGAGCATCTCTCCGGTCGCAGCATCCACCGGCGACACCCAGCCCGTCAGGCGAAAGTCGTTGGATCCGTTGCGCCCGTCGCCTGACTCGCCAACGATGTCTCCACGTATCTTGTCAATCCCCGTGCCGTTGAAATCTTCCACCAGCATCGTGTCGAGATCCGACATGTGGAAGAGCCGGTGGTGCATACTCAGTCCGTCTTCTCCGTCGGATAGGAAGGAATGGGTCGAGGCGAAATAGTACATCTTTGTCGTGTCCACCGTAAATCGGTACACGTCCACATCGCCCTCAGTAAGCATGGCCCGGATCAGGCCTCCTGAGGCCTCGTCGGGGCGAATGGCCGAATTGGTTGCCAGGACATCGTTGATGTTGTCGGCGGTATCAAAAAAGTTGTTGGCTTCGGCCTCGTCCCGAACCACGTAGCGATCGTCCAGAGACTGAAATCGCTCATACATGCTGCGGGACAAGCCACGCTCGATCTGGGCCTCTTCCTCAGCACGCTGCAGAAGAAGAGGATTATCCCCGTATTTCTGCAGTATTTCTTCGTAATTCTCCCCGTAACGCTGCTCCAGCGCCGGGTCTACGGCTTTCGACTGTCCCAATGCTGTATTGAGCGTCGAGACGATCATGAGTCCTGCTAGTAACACGGTAACGTTTTTCATGGCACTGCTGCCTCCTACATTGGATAAAGCTAGAGGTATATCCCCAGGGTGATCCGGTGCACTCTCTGCAGAATGCCCCAGTACGAATACGCGTAGTCAAAGGCGAACCGGCTCCGGTTCTTTAGCACATACTGCAAGCCGCCTCCCAGCGTGAAGCTGTTGGCGGCTTTCCGCTCATACAGATTCTGGTACCCCGCCCGCACGAAGAGCAGTTGGAGAAATCCAACCTCAACACCCACATTCACGCTCTCTGTGGATCCCGTGGGATGGTTCAGGTCGACTCCGAGCACCACCTGGCTGTTGGCCGGCAATTGGAGTCGATAACTCAGACCGAAACGAAAGATCTGCGGTAGCGAAAAACCGTCCGTCTCATATGAAACGGGAACGTTTTCTATGCCCTTGTTGATGGGGTCCGGATCCAGGATTTCCGTGAGATGGCGCCCCGAAAGGCGCATGTCCGGTCCAAAGTTCGAGATACTGGACCCAATGACCAGGCCCCGCAGCGGTGTTTCGTAGTAGACCCCCACATCCAGGGCAAACTGACTGGCGCTCTCCGTCCAGATCCGCTGACGTATGTACTTCCCCGACAACCCTACCGAGAATGAGGGAATGAGCCGGGCTGAAACCGATACACTGACAGCATAGTCCTGGGCATCGTAGAATTCCCCGGTTCCCTGAGGCTCCGATACGGTGCGCACGGGTTGCTCCGGCACGGAGAGAGATGTGAAACTTGCCGCCACAATGGCATCGAAAAACGGCAGCGGTGCAGCAACCGTAAGAAAATCAAAGCGCGTATCGGCCAGCCATTGGGCATGGCTCAGCGACACTGCCATGCCGTCCAGATACGCCAGCCCGGCAGGGTTCCAGTAGATCATCTCGGCCTGACCGGCCTGCGCTGTAAAGGCTCCGCCGAGCGCCTCAGCCCGGGCGCCGATACCGATCTCGAGAAATGCCGCTGCAACGGTGCCCTTGTTGGACACGTTGCGTACGAAGGATGCATCGCCCTTGTCATCATCCTGCGCATAGCCTGGCAGATGCAGGGTTAGGAGCAGCGATCCGCTCACCAGTATGTTGCCTAGCCTGCCCATATCGCGCCTGCTCCCTATCTGATGATCGAAAAACGACCAATTTTTTCTCCAATGCCGGGCGCTTCCACATGAAAGATGTACACGCCGTACGACACATCCAGACCATCATCGGACTGAAGATTCCAGGTGGCCGTGCTCTTGTCTACATCAGCCACATGACGAATGATCTTCACCTGACGACCGCTTATTGTGAAAATCCGGATCGTGCATTCCGCTGGCAAGTTCCTGAAATCAATGCGTCGCTCGCCGCGTCCGGGCAATTGACGGTTGCGACCTTCCAGGGAACTTACAGCAATATAGGGGTCGGGTACCACATATATCTCTTCGAGAGCTTCCTCCGTGATGGTGTCCTCCATCCGGTTCCCGTCCACCTTGAAGCGCAGCACATCGTCACGATCAAAGGGCTTGCTCGTCTCAAGCAGGAATACGTCGCCGCTTACCGGAATCTCATTCCTGGCAATCTGCTCAAAGGCCTCGAGATACTCTTCGGGACCGAACAGGCTCGACAAGAATTCTCGCCATCCAGGAACAGCCATTAGAGAGTCAAGTAGGCCGGTATACCATGGGCGAATTTGCTCAAAGAAGTCGTCCAGCTCCGTGATGTCCAGCGTCGGACCAAGAGGCCGGCGATGCATCCCCCGCACCTGTCGCAATGCCAGTGAGTCGTATAGGGCGGTCGCGTCCGCAGCCACTCTTGTCATGAATGCTTGTGCGTCCTCGGAAAGATTGACACTCAATTGCCACGTCGATTGCACATAAAACGTGTACCCGCCTAACTGCACTCCCGAGACGCGCACATTTACCACATCCCCTGGAGAAAACGTGCCCTGCACCGTATCGGCGGGGACCTGCGCACCCAGTTCCGTAAGCTGGAAGGGCACCTGCCTGGGCGCATTTAAATCCGTTACATCCCAGATCGTGAAATTGGTCGGAGTCCGGCTGCTCGGTGTCAGCGAATTGGAGGTGTCTGCACCGGCACTTGAAACGCGAATCTCATAGTCCAGTGGGACAGCCAGGTTCAAATCGCCAGTCCCAGCTGTGACAGTGGTGTTCGGAATGACCCATCGGTCTGCGGCGTTGTTATTTTCAAGCCACCGGGTGTTGACAGGTTCGGGAACGACCGGTGCGTCAATCGTAAACCGCATGCCGTCGTAGGTTTGTGCATGGAGCACATCGCTGTTGAACAAGTCTGCACCTCGGTCTCCCGGATTGCTTACCGCCAGCGTATCGCCGGTTGTAATATTGCGCAGGACAAAGCCCGCAGTGAGGCCGTTCGACAGGAAACTGGAATCGACTTTGGCATAGGATCCGTCGTCGGAGAAGGTGAACTCGTAGTCGTAGCCCTTGCTGTTCGCCTCTTCCGGAATCAGGAAATTCACCTTCAGTGCACCCGAAGCATTGCCCGAAATGCGCTGTACGCCGTCCACGACATGCGCTTCGACATACCCCAAAGCTGGCCGTTGCGGCACCACGACGGCGCAATTTCTGTCCACATTGACAGGCCTGTCGAACGCGTCCACCTCTATGATCTTGGAACTCTCGGTAGGTGTGATCTCCGCCAGATTTTCCAGCGGCGTAAGCCCGAGGTTAAAGAATGAATCGTGATAGCCGCGATCGACCGAAACCACGCAGTAATAGTACGTACGTCCGTTTTCGACCGTCGAGTCCACATAACTGTATTCAAGTCCACTGTCGGTACCCATATCGTAGCTGATCCCGAAGCTGCCGATCGGTACAGGATGGGCGCCGCTCAGACCATTTTCAATATCGAACTGGACTTTGTCCCCCGTGGGTGTCTGCAGCGGCTCCCACAGAAGCGGATTTCCAAAGGCATCCGTGATGGTTTTGATGTCATTGAATTCCGGATCGGTGCTGCGATAGATCTTGTACATTTCAAAGTCAACACCATATATCGGGTCGCGTGATGACTCAGCACTTTGATCCCACACCAGGGTAACCCGTTCGTCTCCAGTCACGGCCGAGAGGAAGGGCGTGCGCGGCGGCTTCGCGAAATCATAGTCAGAATCGTAGATATTCTGCATGGTGCGCTTGTTGCGCAACATGTCCTGAAAATCGTTCCCGCAGAAGAAGGCGATCGAAAAGCGCTGCTCCTGCCCACGATCGATGGAACTCACCCCGGACGCATAGACATAAATGATGTCGGCGGTCTCAGTAGGGGTTATGAAAAGGTCTGGCTGGATATACTCCTCCCAAAACAGCGGATCGTCATCAATGTCGCGATCGAAATCCGTCGGTGTGCGAATAACCATTCCCGTGAGACCAATCTGATCAATTTCGTCGTTGTCGGTGAATTCAAAATTTGGCTCACCGGGGTCGGGCCGCCCATTCACCTCGGTCCCGTCAGGATCGGGGCCTGGATAGTCTTCCTGTTCCGGGCCTACGCCGTCCGAGCCTGTATCGTCGTTGACCGGCTCGATGGTCAGACGCCCGTCCCCGTTAGTGTCCTCGCCGGGATCCAGCGCGAAGTTGTTGTTGATATCCTCATTGTCATACACGCCGTTGTTGTTTACATCCACCCAGCCCAGCCAGTCACCGTCGTCATCAATGCCGTTGGCCCGACTTTCATCCACCAAGCCATCCCTGTCATTATCCCGTCCGTCCCGAGGCAATCCCGGACTTTCCAGAAAGCCAACGCCACCATAGCCAACCTTGAACCCGTTCACGACCAGATCCACCTTGTACCACTGATAGGTAATATCGTCCACCGTATCAAAAAAGGCCTCGTTGTTCGAGGTACGCCCCGCGATATCGTAATCGACGATCATCGCGATAATGGCCGTCGGAATGTCAAAGCGGCTTACGTTCTCCACATCAAAGGTGGAAATGAATATGTCTTCCGCAAGTACGCTCGCCCACTGGTACTGGCGAGCTTTTACCGTCACACCAAGACCGCGGCGTCCCCCCACGTCAAAACCGCGCCGATCCGGCAGTCCCGTGGCCGGATCCAGAAACGGGTAATACGGGAAGTCGTCGTTGTCGCGATCATCGGTCAAATAATAGGACTCCTGATCGCCGCGCACGAAAGACCCATAGGCTCCATTCCAGCGTCCGGCACGCACGCCTGAGACTGGATCGCATGACGTACCCGGATCGTATGCGCACGGAGGGCGGTCATCGCCGACATAAGACTGGGGTGGCCAGAACCTGGGCCATGTGCTCTTCAAATTAGACTGCGCGGAATATTCGATCCTATTGACTAACGCCAAATCAAGCACCCCGTTGCCGTTGGCGTCTTCTCGCATATCGAGCTCTCCGTTGCCATTGACATCCTCACTCAACCCGCCTACGTAGTAATACCCCGTCTCATTCAGCCGCCGCCGGTCATCTGCATTATTGTTCAGTCGGTTTCGCGTGGCGGGATCGCCATCCATGTTGTAATACCCGGGCAGAGGGGTAAAAAAGTACTTATGACTGCCCGTGGGATGCTGGTCCCCACCGCTTCGATTATAGCTTTCGGATATGATGCGGAGCGTATCACTCTGCTCGCTGAGAACTTCTGCAGCCACGATAAAGCTCATGGTGTGTCCGTATGGCACACCGGATCCCTTCGGCCAGCTAATGTAGTTGGGTGTTACGGATCCTCCCCAGTACCCGGCCGAAATGTTCAGGTTATTCACGTAGGGCACCTGAATCAGGTTACCGGTAGCCAGCGCGCCACGCACGAAGTTTCGGAACGACAATGGCGGCGCAGCCCCGCTGCTCCGGGACGCTCTTTCAAAGCGCTCAATCTGCTTGTCTAACTCCCTCGCGTTTTTCAACGCTTCCAGCTCCGTCGGCGAGGCGGCTTTGGCCTGAGCATGCAATTCGCGCGCACCCACACCTGCAACGAAGCAGAACGAGAGAAACAAAGCTAGCAGGGGTTTCACGGTCATTCCGTGTCTGATCAGAAATCGACGGTTACAGCGAAGAGAATTCTCCGTGGAGCGGAATACCTCGTCGCCACGTTATCATCCTCCAATGGGGAAAACAGCCCAACATAGTCCCGGACCAGATCTCGTTCGGTCTGAATCAGCGGTAGCCGCACGATTTGTCCAGCTCGCCCGGAAATGGCGTCAACGGAGAGCTCGTTGAGCCAATTGAATACGTTGTCTACCTGAACGCGAAGCCCGAACCCCACGCCGCGCAACTCCATGCGCTTCTCGGCACGTAGATCAAACGTGAACAGGATCGGCTTGTGCTCGGAATTGTCGAACTCATTGTCAGGAAAATTGACGCTCGGATCCAAAAACGCAGGGGTGTACGGCTGGCCCGTAGCCAGCTGGCTGATAAAGCCGACACTCCAGTCGCCCGCCTTCCCCACGGTGGCTGACAGGTTGGCCGTAAGCGTCTGATCCCAGTCCAGTGGTATGACCTGCCGGTCCACGAAAAGCTCCCCTATTTCCCCGGAGCGTCCTGCGATTACGACATCAGCGACAGCGCCGGGATCGGATGAGCTGCCCCGCGCATCGGAATAGGTCACGTCCAAAGATGACTGCAATAGCAGGCCGGTGGGGCGGACAGCCAGGGCAATAGTACCACCACGCACCAAGCCATAGTCACGGTTTATGGTCCTGGTGAACTGGATGTTGTCAAGTGTATTCAGGATTTCGATGCCCAGTAAATTACGAATGTTCTTGTAGAACAGGTTGATGTCCACACCGACAAATTCGGCCAACTGTTGCTGCAGACCCACCTCGTACTTTATGGTCCGCTCGGGATCGAGGTCAGGGTTGCCGATTGCCCGCCCCTCCAGCTGTCCAACGTTGATGTCGGGGAAGATGGGATTCTTGAGCATCTGCGTATAGGCAGGCATTTGCACGAAATGCCCATACGCCACCCGCACAGCACCGCGGTCCGAAATGGGGTAGGAAATGCCGAGACGCGGACTGAGGTACTTCTTGGCGGGCGTATCTTTGAAATTGTCTGCCCTCCCGATTCTGTCGGTAGGCGTGCGTGGATCAATCAGCCGCTTTGCCCGGACATTATAGTACTCAAATCGCAAGCCGACCTTGAGGACGAGCCGGCCTCCGAATTCCAGCTTGTCCTGGGCAAATATGGCCAGCTCTATCGGTGCCTGCTCAAAGCGGTCGTCTACCTTGTATCGCTCCAGCTCGGGCACAAGAATGGGTTGCCGCTGCCGAAGCTCTTCCAAATAGTCTTCAAAGAAAGCATACGAAGAGGCTGGCGGATACGGGAAGTTCACGAACAGCGAGTCTGGATCGTCCCGAAACACCCAGCTTCGATCCAGATCCTCCACCACCCGCCTGTCCGTCCGGAACTGCACTCCGGTCTTGATTTCATTGGACGTGTTTATCTGCCATACGAAGTCCGTAGCCAGATAGATACTCCGTTCAGTGCTTTTGAACTCTCCATTCGACGTGCTGCCAAGACTGAATCCCGTGACCGGCGCGGCGGCGCCAAAATACTGGATGCGGGGGTCTGAAATGGACGGGAACGCATAGGATGTGCTCTCGGTGGTCTTGTAGGATCCCTGAAGCGAAAGAACCCGGTTGCTCCCGAAGACCTGCCGAATAGATACGATGTGCGACAGGGCCCGGTTGAAACTCTTGGGTCGGAAATCCGG
Source organism: Rhodothermales bacterium (assembly GCA_963665975.1). Classification (GTDB taxonomy): domain Bacteria; phylum Bacteroidota; class Rhodothermia; order Rhodothermales; family Bin80. The sequence continues at coordinate 3,710,701 of OY762508.1, read as the reverse complement.
AGCGAAACGCTGGCTGTGGCTATACCCTTGTCCTTCCGACCGATTATAAACCATTTGATACACAATCCTGGACCGGGACGTCGGACGAATGACGAATTTCGGCGCCAACGTAACCGCACGGCGCCAACTCATGTCCACGATTTGGCCGTCTCCTGACGAAAACGTGATGGGATTGCCCTGCGCGTCCAGAATAAGCGAACCAGTTGGCGTGCGGGCGGAATCCAGCGTAACAAGCCGCGTGTCGTCTGGCTGAAACAGGTCGCGGTACCATCGCAGGTAGGCGGCTGTCTTTAACCCGTCCTCTGCGGTGAACCGCCGCTCTCCCTTCAAGTGGCCTATTCGGTTCTCATATCGTCCGGAAAAGAAAAAACCGAGATTTTTCCACCTCTTGACAATGGGCCCACTCAGGGTAACGGAGATATCTCTGGACTCAATCGGATTAAAGCTATTGCCGGCAATGAAAAGTTCGTCATTTCCCGCCAGATAATTCCAAGTCGATGCCCGGAGCGTCCCAGACAATTGAGCGCCGGGATCTCGGGTCTTTATGCTAACGATGCCGGATTGCGCCCCTCCCAGTTCCGCATCAAAGGTGCCCGTAAAAACTTGCAATTCCTGCACCGACTCCACTTCCACGTCAATCGTGTTGCCCCCACCCTGTCCGAATACGTCGTGGACAGGAATACCATCGACAAGGTATACCACCTCTCGGGAGCGCCCACCGCGAAAATGAAACTGGCCACCGGAGGTCACCACACCGGGCTGGAATTGCACCAACTCGCTCACTTCCTGAACCGGAAGCTTCTCGATGGCATCCAGCCCAACGTATGAAACACTAGTCGTTCGGTCCCTAACGACAATGGGACGTTCCGCACTTACAACGACTTCTTCCCCTTCAATCGTCTGCGTACTGAGTGAGCCATCAACCGTGGTGGTCCTACCGGAGAACACCTCTACATTCTCGTGCTTTAGCGTCGCGAACCCCACGAAAGACATGACAACCATATGCTTGCCGGGCGGGACGCGGAGCAATACATACCGACCATCTGCATCGGAAGAGGTGCCGATATGAGTCAGATCCTCAAGGTAAATACTTACCCCTGGAAGAGGCTCACCCGTATCGGCCTCCACCACGGTGCCGACAATCTTGCCATCGGATTGGGCCCTCGCCACTGTCGAGGCACCGGCGCACAGCAACACTAATCCAGCCAGCCAGTATTTAACCGGTGTCACCATACGCAAAACGGGGACCAGTTGGAGAAAACAGGGCTATTTCGCTGTGCTAGACACAGCGGACGGCGGGGGCGTTGATTACGGAACTCAGATGAATATATTGGAAACACCGGATAATGTAATGATTTTTTAACATTGGCTTTACTCTATGTTTTATTTGAGCTAATTAAATTATTATAATTACAAAGTTTACATATGAATCATTATATCCCGAATTTCTCCAAATGGCAGGCATCCGGGCATGCGACAGGCCATGTTTGCCTGCGCCCCAGGCGATTCGAATCCAGGCGTAATGAGCCACCTTCACTTGTTAAACAAAGTCTACAATTACCTTGACCTTGCCTAAAGGCATTCGTACTCTCTTAACTTTATTAGTCGGAAATGTGTAGGAAAAACCATGCCATACAACACGAAAGGCTGGGGAATCATCGGGGCCAGCACTATTGCACGAGAATACATGGCGCGCGCAATCAATGCGCAACCCCGCAGCCATGTGGCCGCCCTTATGAGCCGCTCAGCGCGTCGCGGACGGCACTTCGCGCACGAACATGGCATTGTTCGCTGCTACGACCGCGTCGAAGACATAGTGAGCGATCCCGCAGTAGAAATTGTCTACATTAGCACAACGAACGAACGGCACAAGGGGGAAACGCTGGCCGCGGCCAAGGCTGGTAAGCACGTGCTTTGCGAAAAGCCGCTTGCCCTCACGCTCTCCGACGCCCTGGAAATGGTTGCTGCCTGCCGTAGTGCTGGCGTGGTCATGGGCACGAATCATCATCTCCGCAATGCGGTAACTCACCGGCGGCTGCGCGGCCTTATCAAGGATGGCGCAATCGGGAAACCGCTCGCGGCGCGTGTCTTTCACGCTGTGAGTCTTCCCGAGCACCTGCGCACATGGCGGATCAAGAATCCCGATGCCGGCGGCGGAGTCACGCTGGATATCACGGTGCACGACACGGATACCTTGCGGTTTATCCTTGATGACGAAGTCGAGGAGGTGACCGCGTTTACAGCGAGCCAGGGACTCGCCGACGAGGGCCTGAAAGATTCCGTCATGGGAGTAATGCGATTTCGCGGCGGCGTCCTGGCACAGTTTCATGATGCATTCACCATCGCTTATGCCGGTACCGGCCTGCAGGTCCATGGCACAGACGGCTCACTGTTTGCCGAAGACGTAATGACCCAGCGGGCGGTCGGTCGCATTTACCTTCGGCGATCAGGCAGAAATGAAACCGTCACACTGGCGCCTCCCGAAGACCTTTATACCCGTGCGGTGCGGGTGTTCAACCGTGCAGTTGATGGCCGTGGCCAACCTGCAGCAACCGCAGAGGACGGAGTGCGGTCACTGGCCGTCGCACTGGCTGTGCGCGAATCCGCGCAGACCGGCCAGCGCATAAAGGTGCAGTATGAATAAGCGATAGCCGCGATGCGCAAGACTAAGGTGGTCCGCCTTGAAGAAGCCGCACGCCTGATTCGGGACGGAGCGACTATCACAGTAAGCGCGTCCAGTGGACTGGGTTGTCCGGACGCCATGCTTGCAGCCATCGGCGCCAGGTTCAGGAAGACGGGATCCCCCACTGGCCTTACTACACTCCACCCGATTGCCGCCGGCGACATGTACGGCATCGACGGAATCGACCATCTGGCAGAGGACGGTCTGCTAAAGCGTGTCGTTGCAGGATCGCTGCCCAGTGGCCCGTCATCGATGCCGTCTCCCAAAATCTGGCGGATGATACGCGAGGACCGTGTCGAGGCCTATAATATTCCAAGCGGGATCCTCTTCCACATGCACCGTGAGGCGGCGGCCAAGCGCCCCGGCATCCTCACAAAGGTAGGCATGGACACGTTCGTGGACCCTCACCTGATGGGCGGACGCATGAACGTGTGCTCCACGGAAGATGTGGTGACGCGCGTGTCTTTCGATGGGGACGATTGGCTTTTCTTCCGGTCGATTCCAGTGGATGCCGCATTGATCAGGGGTACCTCCGCAGACGAAGAAGGCAACGTGTCGTCGGAGCATGAAGGTGCGCCACTTGGCGTATACGACCAGGCACTCGCCGCACACAACAATGGCGGAACCGTAATTGTCCAGGTCAAGCGTATCGTCAAGACAGGGTCTATCCCCGCGCAACGCGTTAGTGTTCCGGGCGTCGTCGTCGACTATGTAGTTGTGGATCCCGACCAGATGCAAACGACACAGACTCGGTACGACCCCGCCATCAGCGGCGAGATCAGCCCTGCTGACGATAGCTTCGCCCCTGCTGAATGGGGCGCCGCCAAGGTCATCGCACGCCGTGCGGCAATGGAACTGTGCGCAGGCGATGTCGTGAATCTGGGGTTCGGGATTTCGGCGCTCGTGCCACGCATACTGTTCGAAGAAGGCCACGCGCATGACGTGACCTGGGTCATCGAGCAAGGCGCCGTCGGCGGCATGCCACTACTGGATTTTCAATTCGGCTGTGCGGCCGGCGCAAGGGCCATCATGGCCTCGCCCGATCAGTTTACCTATTTCCATGGCGGCGGCTTCGACCGCAGCATGCTCTCGTTCCTCGAAATCGGTCACAACGGTGACGTGAACGTGTCAAGACTGGGCGCACGACCGCACATCACCGCAGGTGTGGGTGGATTTATCGATATTACGGCCCAAGTCAAACACATTGTCTTTCTGGGCTATTTTGCGACAGGCGGTCTTCGTGTATCCGCCTCTGACGGACGGATGCGTATTGAGCGTGAAGGCAAGATTCAAAAGATCGTCCCTGACGTGGAGCATGTCACCTTCAGCGGTCCACGCGCACTTCGCCAATGGCAGCAGGTCACCTATATCACCGAGCGTTGCGTGCTGCGTCTCACAGAAGATGGTCTGGAAGTAGTCGAAATCGCTCCCGGGATAGATCTGGACCGTGACGTGCGCGGGCAGACAACCGTACCCCTGCGCGTGAGCCCGCGCCTGAAGGCTATGGACGCGCAACTCTTTCATCCAGAGCCCATGGGACTTAAGCTCATTCGATCGTAGGTGATCAAGTATGGCGCAATCCAAGGTGCGCGTAACCATTGAAGACCCAGTCGCCACCATCACGCTGGCGCGTCCGGAAAAGCTGAACGCCATCGATCCCGACATGCTATGCGGGTTGGAGGAATCCGTGACTCTGATCGAAGACCGAACAACCGTGCGTGTGGCGATTCTGACCGGCCGTGGAAATCGCGCCTTTTCCGTTGGGGCTGACATTCACGCCTGGTCCGCACTCCAACCGCTCGACATGTGGCGGAAATGGATCCGGGAGGGGCAACGTGTTCTGGATCGCATCGCACGGCTCCGCGTGCCGCTGATCGCCGCCGTAAACGGCTTCGCATTTGGTGGCGGCCTGGAGCTCGCGCTGGCCGCCGACATCCGACTGGCCTCCACAGAAGCCTCCTTCGCCATGCCTGAAGTCACCATTGGCACCGTCCCCGGGTGGGGCGGAACGGTCCGATTGCCTGCACTAATTGGACCTGCGCGTGCCAAGGAAATGATTCTGGGTGGTGGCCGCGTAGATGCGACAACGGCTGAGCGCTGGGGCCTCGTAAATCACGTATACCCCCTGACCGGGCTTCTCGCGGAAGCGCACAGCCTGGCCAATCGCATTGCAGAGAACGCACCGGTGGCTGTCCAGTTGGCCAAAGAGCTGATCGCGGGGGGCGAGACATCCGCTGAGGCGCTAGCAGGTGCACTTGCCGCTACTACCAGGGACGCACAGCATGGCGCAGCAAGTTTCCGGGAAAAACGGCCGCCTGCGTACAAGGGACAGTAGGGACTCTCAGTATGGCAGGCTTGCCAACATACGATTACATCGTCGTCGGAGCAGGCGCAGCCGGCTGCGTAGTCGCCAACCGGCTGAGTGAAGATCCCGATATCCGCGTCCTGCTACTCGAAGCCGGTGGTCCCGACTCCTCCCCGCTAATCCATATGCCGGCCGGTTTCACAAAGCTCACGGGAGACAGTGTCAATTGGGGTTTTCGCACCGAGCCGCAGAAGCACGTCAACAATCGCGCAATGCACTACCCCCAGGGGAGAACACTCGGCGGGAGCACCTCCATAAACGCCATGATCTACATCCGGGGGCATCGTCTGGACTTCGACGAATGGCTGGAGCTGGGCAATCAGGGATGGGGCTACGAGGATGTTCTGCCGTATTTCCGGGCATCAGAAAACAACGAGCGGTTTGTCGACAATTATCACGGCCAGGGCGGTCCTCTGAATGTGGCGGACCAGACGCAGCACAATGTACTCACGAAGGCTTTCGTGCGTGCTGCGCAGGAAGTCGGCATTCCGTACAACCCCGACCTGAATGGCGCACAGCAGGCAGGCGTCAGCTACTACCAGGTCACACAACGCAATGTGCGCCGCGAGAGCGCAGCCACGGCGTTCCTTCATCCGTTCAAGACGCGCACAAACCTGACCGTTGTCACGAGGGCGCTTGCCTCACGCGTACTGCTCGACAAGGGCCACGCCATAGGTGTCGAGTACCTCACGCAAGGTCGCAATATGCAGCGTGTACACGCGGAACGCGAGGTCATCCTGAGCGGCGGTGCCGTAAACTCACCCAAGCTTCTCCTCCTCTCAGGTATCGGACCAGCCGACGATGTCCGTGCACATGGTCTCGTCGCGCATCATGACCTTCCTGGCGTGGGTCGTAATTTCCAGGACCACATGGATGTCTACATCGCAGCCGAGTCCAGCCAGCCGGTAAGCTACAACGGCCACGACCGGTGGGACCGCGCCATCCGGCACGGCCTGCAGTACCTGCTATACAAGACGGGACCGGTGACTGCTTGCGTAGCCGAGGCCGGCTGCTTTGTCAAAAGCAGCGAGAACATCCGCTCGCCGGACATACAGATCCACTGCCTGCCAGCCTATGTCGTGGACCACGGACGCCTGCGCATGAAAGGCCATGGCCTTACGATCAACACGTGCAACCTGCGTCCGAAAAGCATTGGGAGTGTCACGCTCCGGTCTGCGGATCCCACGGAACCACCGGCCATAGATCCCAACTTCTTGAGTGATCCTTATGATCTGAAGATCTCCATCGAAGGCTTCAAGTGGGGCCGCCGGATCCTCTCCGCGCCGAGCTTCCAGCCGCTCATAGCGCGGGAGCGACTGCCCGGACCAGATGTGCAGACCGATGAGGAGATTGCGAGCTACATTCGTACCTGGTCGAAGAACGATTATCACCCCGTAGGATCGTGCAAGATGGGCCATGACCCTATGGCCGTCGTTGATAACCAGCTCCGCGTACGTGGCCTTGAGCATCTACGAGTGATTGACGCATCAGTCATGCCACGTCTCATTAGTGGAAATACGCAGGCCACCTCAATCATGATCGGCGAGAAGGGCGCCGATATGATCAAACAGGGAGGCACGTCCTAATCCTGGTTCGCACACAGCGCTATGCCACCTACGCTTCGCACACATCCGGTCAGCATGAAAATGCTCATCAGCGGCCGCCCAACGGAAGCGACCCGTGGTGCACGCTTCGAAACGACAAGTCCGGCCCATGACGTGCCGGTGCACAGCTACCCGCTATCCGATACGACGGACGTGGATCTTGCCGTCGCGGCGGCACGCGAAGCCTTCGATCACGGCCCATGGCCGCGCATGTCCGGAAAAGACCGAGCCCGCTTACTGCACCAGGTCGGCGACGCGATAGCCTCTCGCAAGGAGGAATTGGCCACCATCGAGGCATTGGAGAGTGGCAAGCCTATCACGCAGGCCCGTGGCGAAATGGACGCCACCGTCGACCTCTGGCACTACGCGGCCACACTTGCCCGCCATGCGCACGGCGACTCCTACAACACATTGGGGAAAGACAAATTGGGCTTCGTGCTGCGCGAGCCTGCGGGCGTCGCAGGCATGATTACGCCCTGGAATTTCCCATTGCTGATCATCAGCCAGAAGCTCCCGTATGCGTTGGCTGCTGGATGTACGGCTGTCGTCAAACCCAGTGAACTAACTCCGGGGACTACGGTACTCTTGGGCCTGATCCTGTGCGAGGTGGGCATTCCCGACGGTGTTGTAAACATCGTTACCGGCTATGGCGCACCCGCGGGCGCCCGGCTTGCTGAGCATCCGGATGTGGATGTTATTTCATTTACGGGATCCACCGCCGTCGGCAAGCGCATTGTGGGTGCCTCACAGGGTAATCTCAAACGGGTGTCATTGGAACTTGGCGGCAAGAATCCGCACATCGTGTTTGCCGATGCGGATCTGGATGCTGCGCTTGACGCCGTCGTATTTGGTGTCTACTTCAACATGGGCGAGTGTTGCAACAGCGGCAGCCGCTTGCTGGTGGAGCGCTCTATCGCACAGGACTTTTCCGAGCGCGTGATCGCTCGCGCCCGCGAGGTTCGCGTCGGCGACCCATTGAACGATGATACCATGGTCGGCGCCATCATCAATGAGGAGCAAATGCGCAAGATTCAGACCTATGTTCGCTCTGGTCAGGAGGAAGGCGCTGCGCTGCGCCTCGGCGGCGTGCGCATGGAGTCAAAGACCGGGCGCTTCTTCGAGCCCACGGTGTTCGATGGAGTCACACCAAACATGGCCATCGCCAGAGAGGAGATATTCGGTCCCGTGCTGTCCGTCGTGGCCTTCGACGACCGGGACAATGCCGTGCGTCTCGCGAATGACACGCTCTACGGGCTCAGCGCGGGTGTTTGGACCACAAATGTAGATACGGCCTTCCAGGTCAGTCGCGGCATCCGAGCGGGCACGGTATGGATAAACTGCTTCATGGATAGCTACCCGGAGTTGCCGTTCGGCGGCTATCGCGAAAGTGGCCTGGGACGAGAATTGGGTCGATTCTCTATCGATGAATTCACCGAGCTAAAGACGATCCAACTCCATCTCGGTCCACATACCCATTCGTGGCTATAATTCGTGCACGCCTTATGCAGGGGCATCCCCGTACCGATGAAACCCCAGAGGATCAGAAGTTTGCAACTGTATGGATACGGTAACCACTCCTGTAGCTGTACTAGCACGTCAAGTCCTGAACACATGGGGAACGCCGGGACGCAACGCGGCTAAGTGCACGCAATATTCTCCTGAATTGAAGGCGTAGCTCGGTGTCCGATGCCTATGACATAGTAATCATTGGGACGGGTGCTGGCGGCGGGACGCTGGCATGGGCCCTGCGTAACACGGGAGCGCGAATCCTGCTCGTTGAACGCGGATCATTCTTGCCGCAGGAAGCGGAGAATTGGGATGCGGACTCCGTCTTTCTGCGCCACCGCTACAAGGCGGGCGAAACCTGGAGAGATGCGGGCGGCGGCACCTTCCGGCCGGGAGTGCAATACTGCGTGGGCGGCAATACGAAGGTGTACGGCGCAGCGCTTCCCCGCTTCCGGCGCGAAGACTTCGATACGCTCGAACACGAAGGTGGTACCTCTCCCGCGTGGCCGATCACGTATGATGACCTCGAACCATGGTACGTGCGCGCTGAAACGCTATACCGGGTGCATGGACGCACCGGGGAGGATCCTACCGAGCCGGCGCGCTCGGCGCCCTACCCCTTTCCGGAAATCCCTCACGAACCCGAAATCTCTCATCTTTCGGATGCATTTGTGCGCCAGGGGCTCCGTCCCTTTCATTTGCCGATGGGCATAGACCTTCGGCCAGGTGGACGGTGCATTCGATGCCATACCTGCGACGGGTACCCATGCAAGGTGTTTGCCAAAAGCGATGCTGACGTGTGCTGTGTTCGGCCAGCGCTGGAGAGCCCCGATGTATCCATCCTCACGCGGGCGCGGGCCCGGCGCCTGCTTACAAACGCATCAGGACGACAGATCGCGTCTGTAGAGGTGGACTGCGCAGGGGAGCGCCGGCGGATTCGCGCCGGCTGCTTCGTCGTTTCGTGTGGGGCAGTTAATTCGGCAGCGCTGCTCCTGCAGTCCGCCGACGGCGGTATTGCCAATGCATCAGGTCTGGTGGGACGCAACTATATGGTCCACAACAACACAGGATTGCTCGCCGTGCGCCCCTTCCATCGCAATACGGCCACGTATCAGAAGACGCTGTCTCTTAACGATTACTATCTCAGGGGACCTGACTGGCCTTATCCGCTTGGCAATCTCCAGATTGTCGGGAAGGTCAAGAGTGCGATGCTAAAAGCCATGCGGCCCCGGTGGCCGCGTGCCGTGCTTGGTGCTCTTGCTGACCGCAGCATGGACTGGTGGGTGATGTCGGAAGATCTCCCTGACCGCAACAACCGGGTGACCGTAACATCATCGGGGCAGATCTGCATCCACTGGAAGCCAAATAATACGACTACGCATCGACGACTCGTGCGGAGGGCTACCACCATCATGAAGCGTGCAGGATATCCGGTCGTGTTCACGGAACCTATGGGCATTGCGACCAATTCGCACCAGTGTGGCACTCTTCGATTCGGCAAGGACCCGGCCACGTCGGTCCTCGATCCGTGGTGCCGCACGCACGATATTGCGAACCTGTACGTAGTAGACGCCTCCTTCTTTCCCGGGTCTGGAGCTATGAACCCGGCGCTGACAATTGCTGCGCAGGCGCTACGCATCGGTGACCATATTATGCGCGAGGGATAGGCGAGTCCACCTAACACCAGCATACAACCCGTTTCCATGTCTCTGCGGATTCTGCTACTCTTCTTGTTTGCCCTTGTTACCGCCACTGCTTCCGCCCAGGACGAAACGTTGTCGGCGGCAATGGAAGTATTGGACGATTTTCACAGGGCCGCCTCTGAAGCCGATGCCGAGCGCTATTTCGGTCATTTTGCCGAAGATGCAATTTTTCTCGGGACGGATATCACCGAGCGGTGGACGGTAACGGAATTCCGGGATTACGCCATGCCGGCGTTCAATGAAGGTCGCGGGTGGACCTACGTCCCCAAAACGCGTCACCCGTACTTGTCCACGGACGGCAAGACCGCATGGTTTGACGAAATTCTCGTCAACGAACGCTTCGGAGATACACGCGGCAGCGGGGTTCTCGTGTTGGAGGGCGGCGTTTGGAAAATTGCCCAGTACCACCTGACAGTGCCTGTTCCAAACGATTTATTGATGGATGTCGTAGGGATGATTGAAGCCTGGAAGTAGGCAATCCTTACGCGACAGTAACGGCAGTATTCAGGTATACATCCTGAATACTGTGCAAGAGGGCGATGCCGCGATCAACGGGTACCTGAAACGCCTTGCGACCCGCAAGCATGCCCATCCCTCCTCCCCGCTTGTTTATGACCGCCGCCCGAATGGCCTGGCGGAGGTCGTCCTTTCCGGAGGCGCCCCCGGAGTGTATCAGGCCGCTACGTCCCAGATAGCCATTCGCCACCTGATACCGCGTAAAGTCGATGGGATGCTCCGTTGACAGTTTGGTGTACATGCGTTCGTCCACCTTACCGTATCCGGGATCTACTCTTCGAAGCGCACGATATCCGCCCGTACGCAGGGGCTGCTTCTGCTTAATGAGATCCGCCTCGATGGTAACACCCAGATGGTTAGCCTGTGCAGTGAGATCTGCTGCAAACACAAGATCCTCGCCTCCTCGATTGAACGCGACCGGGTGCAGATAGCAAAACAGGATTGTGGCCATTCCCAGGGAATGTGCCTCTGCAAACGCCTCGGAAACCTCGACCAGTTGCCGCCGGGAGCCAGGGCCTCCAAAATACACGGTCGCGGCTATGCCGGCGCAGCCCATGCGCCATGCCTCACCGACACGTGCGAATCGAATGTTGTCATACCGAGGCGGATAGGCGAACTGTTCGTCGTGGTTGATCTTCAGTACAAGCGGCATTCTATGGGCTGCCGATCGTGCCACCGCGCCCAGCATGCCGTACGTCGTAACAATCCCACTGCATCCTCCTTCCATCCCCAGGCGCAGAACAGCGGCAGGATCCAGATAGGCTGGGTTAGCGGCAAACACCATTCCTGCCTGGTGCGCGATACCGTGATCGACAGGCAGTAGAGACAGGTAGCCCGTCCCTCCCAGACGCCCATACCCAAAGAGCCGGCGTAACGAGGAAAGTACGCGCGGATTGCGGTCGCTCGCACCCCAAAGCAGGTCTACTACACCCGGACCAGGGATGTATAACTGCTCCCGCGGAATCGTTCGGCACGTGTGGCCGAGCAAGAACTCCACCTCGGAGCCAAGTAGCGCCTCAATGTCGGGCGGCGTGCAGGAACTAGGCATTGGAAGCCTTGGCAGATGGTGCTGCAGGTTCAGGAACAGTTTTGGCGCCGGCTTCCATCGACTTCGTCGAGCCGGACGGGCCGATTCTCCTCGCTGCTTCGCTGAGCAGCCAGCCCGATGACGACCGGCATGCGTGCTTCTCGACCTGACATGGGAGACGGACCACCCTCCAACACAGCACTTGCAAATGCCCGCAATTCCTGGACGTATGCTTCGCGGTAGCGCTCCAGGAAGAAATGATGCGGTGGATCGCGGCGCACATGGTCGGCGCTACTGATCCATGCCGTGTTAGGATATGCATTTTGCATCCGGATGCTCCCCTTGCTGCCAAAGACTTCCGCGCGCTGATCATACCCGTACGTGGCCTGTCGGCTGTTGTCAATTGTCCCAATTGCTCCAGACGCGTAATGGAGGACAACTACCGCGGTATCCACATCTCCGGCCTCTCCAATCGCAGGATCGACGAGCACGCGTGCGGTGGCATAGACAGATTCGATGGCAGGACCGAGCAAGAAACACGCCATGTCGAAATCGTGGATCGTCATGTCCAGAAACAATCCACCTGAGGACCGCAGAAATTCGGTGGGAGGAGGACTCGGATCCCTGCTGACAAGATGCAGCAAGTGAGGCTCTCCGATTTCTCCCTCCAGAACGGCTTCTCGTAATCGCTGAAAGCTTGGGTCAAAGCGCCGGTTGAATCCCACCTGCAGCAGGACACCTCCCGAATCCACAGCCGCTACGGCACGGTCTATCCGGTGGAGATCAAGATCGAGCGGCTTTTCACAGAAGATGTGCTTGCCGGCCGCGGCAGCAGCCTCAATGATTTCCATGTGTGTAGGACTGGGACTGCAGATGACCACGGCGTCTATTTCTGGTCGCTCCAGGAGCATCCGATAGTCGTCGGCGACAGCCGAAACCCCAAAGGCCTTCGCACACGCCTCAGCACTGGTGCGGCGCACATCCGCAACAATGGCGAGTTCTGCCTTCGGCACGCGGAACGCAATATGTTCGGCGTGCATCCGTCCGATACGACCGGCTCCGATGAGTCCAATGCGAAGTTTTTCCGGCATGCCTGCTACGGGTTATAACCAATTCCTGGTGTCACAAACCGAGCGTGCGCAGATAGGCGCGGTTCCGTTCAGCACTATCCCTGGGTGCTCCCATTCCCGGCAGTACGTCCTGTTCCACCACGATCCAGCCTTTATATCCACAACCCTGCAGGCGTTGCAGCACGGCGTCAAAATCCACGCAGCCGCGGCCAAGTTCGCAAAATACACCGCGTCCCACTGCTTCAAAATAGTCCAACCCGCTTTCACGGGCGCGGGCGGCGACCTCCGGCTCACAGTCCTTGAAGTGCACATACCAGATACGATCCGCGAAGCGATCAATGCCAGCACCCACTTCACCGCAGCCTCCTGCGCCGTACGCATAGTGGCCGGTATCAAATACCAGCCCTACCGTGTCGGGATCCGTAAGAGACAGGAAGATGGCGATTTCGTCGGGCGTCTCTACGAAACCAGCGCAGTGATGATGAAACACCGTGCGAAGTCCCGTTTCCTCCAGGACAGCGCGGGCAATACGGTCTGCCCCGTTGGTGACCACCCGCCATGCCTCTGGTGACAGCCCCATCGCGTCCGTTATGCGCCCCGCATGGCGACGCCTGGTGGCATCCGCTCCGTTTTCATCCGACAACACCAGAAATGGTGGATCCCCCTTCGAGGCAACGGCTGCTAGCAGGCGCGCTGTGCGGACACTACGCATCAGACCCTCTTCATGCGCGTCAGGGTCGCGTAACGCTACCGGCACAAAGCCGCCTCGCATGGACAGATTGCGCACGTCGAGCTCGGCCTGCAGTACTGCCGGCTCGGTGGGCATATAACCCCAGCCACCCAATTCCGTACCAACATATCCTGCTTCGACCAATTCATCCAGCATTCGCCGAAATTCGATCTGCTCTCCCCCAAGCCCTTCAAATTCCAACGTACCCCAGGAACATGGCGCGTTGGCAAGCTGCAACGTTGGCATGCTACTGTACAATCCAGGGGCGCCCATCAGCGCCGCATGTTAGATCATTGATCTCCCTTCAGGAGTGTGTGTAGCGTCAAAAGATGTTCGCTCAGTTGGCCACGAAGCGTCTCCAGACGCTGGTATGCGTCCCGTCCCGGCCTATGGTCACCCTGTGTGGTAAACCCGTAGAGATAGCCGAACTGGTCAATCAGCATTGGTTCGGGATAGCTGTCACTGTCATCGGTTACGAGCAATGCGCGTATTTTCGACAGCATCTCGTTGGCATTTCCGGGTTCGCCGAGCGCCGAATCGATCTTCGCTATGGCGAGCCAGGCCTTGTCCATTTGATCCGCCACTTCCAGGTTAAACGCGCGCTGGGCCTCCAGGTCTGCAATCGTGACCCCATCCGCCGCAACGCGCGGATCTATGCGTACGCGCAACGGACGAGTCTCGCTCCACGATCCGGATGTCAGCCGAACCTGATAGTCGCCCGGCGGCACCATTGGGCCCCTGCGGCGCCTCCCGTCGGCATCATCAAGCGGCCCTTCATGCCGTAGATTCCAGACAAACCGGTGCCCCCCGCTGCGCGCGGCGAGATCAAATGACCTCCTTCTTTCCGGAGGAGCGCGCATACCCTGCGTTTCTGATGCACCGGGTTCTGGCACGTCCGCCGCAAAAGTGCGAATGGCTGAGCCCGCTGCATCAAGAATATCGAGCGTGACCGAGGATTCCTGGTCGCTTTCAAAGTAATAGTCAATCACCGCTCCCGGCGGTAAATACTCGACGTGCATGCCGCCACTTGTGCTGTAGCGCATGCGCCAGGCATCACGCGGCGTAAACAAGAATCTCTCCGCGGAAGCGGTCGTCGCATCAAGCGTGTGCAGCGGCGTCACGTTATCGAGAATCCAGAATGACCGCCCCATTGTGGAAGCCACTAAATCCTGCCGGTGCACCTTGATATCAGTGATCGGAACTACGGGAAGTCCCTGCTGAAAAGATTGCCAATGTCCACCGTCATCAAAGGACACGTACAGGCCAAATTCAGTACCTGCATACAGCAATCCTTCACGATCCGGATCTTCGCGTACCACGCGGGCAGGAGTGTCATCAGGGATACCGTTTGTTATCCGCGTCCATGTGCGCCCATAATCGGTGGTGCGATAAATGTATGGACGAAAGTCTCCCAACAAATAGCGGTACCCCGTTACATAGGCCTTGCCTGCTACGTGTGGCGACGGGTCAATAGTCTGGATCCGCCCTTCCGGTGGCATGTCCGCCGGTGTTACGTCTTGCCAGACAGCTCCGCCATCACGCGTCACATGGACCGGCCCATCATTGGCCCCTGTCCAAATGACAGTGCTATCCAGCGGTGATACTTCGATAACGTAGAGGGTACTGTAGTGCTCCTCACCCGTAATGTCACGGGTGATCGGCCCACCGGAGACCATCTGTCGCTCCGGACGGAAAGCGGTTAGATCGGAACTAATGATCTCCCATGTCCGGCCTTCATTCGTGGTGCGATGCACATACTGGGATCCGTGATAGATTACGTCGGCGTTATGTGGGGACACCTCAATAGGCACAACCCGCTGAAACCGGTACGGTAGCGTGCTCGGGTCGACGCCGTAAAGAAATACGCCTCCTACGTAATAGTGCTGCTGTTGTCCAGTGGAGCGGTTGTATCGTCGGAAAGTGCCCTTGCAGTTACTGTACACGATGTTCGCATCGCCAGGACGAGGCACGGCCGGGCCAGTTTCGCAGCCACCGATGGATTCCCAATACGCCTGCGGTCCTCCCGGCCTGGAGTCGGGTGGGAGGCTTGGCACAGCGATCGTTGTATTGTCCTGCTGTCCGGCGTAGACCCAGTACGGAAATCTGTCGTCCACATCGATCTGATACAGTTCGGCGGTCGGCTGATTACGCTGCGTAGTCCACGTAAGGCCGCCATCCAGCGTTACGTTCGCGCCACCGTCATTCGACTGAATCATAATAGATGGCGTGTCCGGGTTGATCCAGATGTCATGGTTGTCGCCATGGGGCGTGGACACACGCCGAAATTCCACTCCAGCATTCTCGGAACGGTGGAGTCCCAGGTTGTTAACCCAAATGATGTCGGCATTGGTTGGATCAGCATCCACATTCGTGTAATAGAACGGGCGCGTCATGAGGCTGCGGGCGTTGTTCACCAAGCGCCACGATGCTCCTCGGTCGTTGGATCGGTACAGCCCTTCTTCTTCGGGACGGGTTTCCACAAGTGCATATACGCGACTGGGATCATCCGGCGACACCGCAAGATCAATCTTGCCAATGAGGCCTTGTGGCAGGCCGCGCTCACTTTTTACCCAGTTGTTGCCCCCATTGGTAGAAATATAAATGCCGTCTTCCGTGTCGTCGCCGCTTATAATTGTCCACGGCTTGCGCTCCGCGCGCCAGAGCGCCGCATAGATTTCCTCCGGATTGGCCGGATTCAGCTCCAGGTCTATGGCGCCTGTGTATTCGGAGACGAAAAGGATTTGCTCCCAGGTCACGCCACCGTCCACTGTTCGGTACACTCCTCGCTCGGGATTCGGTCCAAACGGATTGCCAAGCGCGGCCACATACACGATCTCAGGATTGGTCGGATGCACCACCACGGCGCCGATCTGTCCGGTTTCCCGAAGACCAAGAAATGACCAGGTGTCTCCACCGTCGGTGGATTTATAGATCCCCCGTCCGATGATCACATTGCTGCGAATTCCATCAGACCCCGTGCCCACATACACAATGCGCGCATCGCTGTCCGCGACGTCAATGGATCCAATGGACGCTGTTTGGAAGTAGCCGTCCGAGATATTCTTCCATGACATGCCATAGTCGGTCGTCTTCCAGACACCACCCCCGGTGGCTCCCATGTAGAATGTGCGGGGCGTATCTCGATGACCAGCAACGGTGGTTACCCGGCCTCCCCGTGTCGGGCCAACCATGCGAAACTGAAGCCCGGAAAACAACGCTTCGTCATACACCTCCTGTGCACCCGCGGAGTGCGAACCCAGCACCAACAGGCCAGCGAGTACGATCAAACGAATGGGCTGCCTCATGCCGACTGTCCCGGTTACAACCTAAAATACCCTGCTCCACTCGTCTGGCCACCGTTCCACAACAACCTTCGTCCGCGTATAGAACTCCACAGCATGCCTTCCCTGAGCGTGTAGCGTGCCAAAAAAACTGTCCTTCCATCCGCTGAAGGGGAAAAAGGCCATCGGGGCTGCCACACCAAGATTGATGCCGACATTACCCGCTTCCACTTCGTGCCTGAACTGGCGCGCGGCAGCGCCACTACGCGTAAACAGACAAGCCATGTTGCCGTAGGTCTTGCCATTAATGAACGCAATTGCTTCCGCAAGACTGTCGACGTGCAACAGACCGAACACAGGGCCGAAGACTTCCGTCCGTGCAAGTGTCCCGTCCGGCTCCACGCCATCCAGGAGCGTTGGAAATACCCAGTTTCCGTTCTCGAAGGCATCAACGGCGCCATGGCGTCCATCCACGATGGTGCGTGCCCCTTCATCCAGAGCTGTACCTATAATGCCTTGGATGCGGACTTTGCTCTCGGCCGTGATAACCGGCCCCATCTGGACTCCTACCTCCAGACCACTACCCACCTTGCGGGTTCGAGCCGCCTCCGCCATGGCTTCGGTGAACGGCTCGCGGGCTTCTCCGACGGTCACCGCCAGCGAATTTGCCAGACAGCGCTGTCCTGCGCAGCCGAATGCCGAGTCCGCCACGATCCGCGTTGTCATGTCCATCGCCGCATCGGGCAGAATCACCACGGTATTCTTGGCACCTCCCTGGCACTGTGCGCGCTTGCCGTTCGCGGCGGCCTGTGCGTATACGTACCGCGCAACCGGCGTAGAGCCGACAAAGCTTACGGCACGCACAATCTTATGCTCGAGGATGGCGTCAACTGCGGTCTTTCCTCCATGGATCAACTGTACAACACCTGCCGGGAGACCCGTTTCATGGAGTAATTCTACGAGCCTCTGGCTTGTTCGGGGGACCTTCTCGCTTGGCTTAAGAAGAAAGCAGTTACCGGTGGCGACCGCGTAGGGCATAAACCACAACGGAATCATCCCCGGAAAATTGAACGGTGTAATGGCCGCCACCACGCCGAGCGGCTGCCGGATCATGTGCTCATCGATGCCGCGGGCAATATCCTCGTTGTTGTATCCCTGCATTAGACTGGGAATCCCGCAGGCTACTTCGACATTCTCAATGCCCCGCCTGAGTTCCCCACGACTTTCCGCGAGCGTCTTGCCGCACTCCTCGGTGATGATGCGGGCCAGAGCTTCGATGTTCTCCTCCAGGAGCCGCTTGTAGGCGAACAGGTATTGCGTTCGGTCGGTCGCCGGTGTACGTCGCCAGACCGGGAATACCCGTGCGGCCGCCTGGGCAGCTGCGTCGACCTCGTCGCCTCCCGACATCGGCACATGGGCGATTATCTCTCCCGTGGCCGGATTCTCGACGCCTTTGGCCTCACGAGCGGGTGCCAGACGCCACTTTCCTCCAATGAAGTTCGATAGTAGCGTACTCATTCCAGTGCCTGCGCGGCGCGCGTTCGCGGTTCATTGCCTGCCATCATTTCCGTTACTTCATCGCGCGTTATATCCTCCTTCTGGAAGGTGCCGTAGCACCGGCCGCGGTTAAGGATGGTGAAAGCGTTGGAGATGGGATAGGCGTGGCGCACATTGTGGGTGATGAAGATAACACCTACTCCTCTGTCTCGCGCGCTCTCAATATAGCGTAATACGATGGCAACCTCCTTTACGCCGAGTGCAGAGGTAGGCTCGTCCAGGATCAGGAGGCGCGCTCCAAAATGTACGGCGCGGGCGATTGCCAGCGATTGGCGCTCGCCGCCGGACAGCGTACCCACCGCCTGCGTGGTCGCGCGAATATCGATGCCCATCCGGGCAAGTTCTGCGCGCGCCACGCGGTCCGCTTCTCGCTGGTCGAATCGCCGAAAGGGTCCCCATCCCGTAGTGGGCTCTGCGCCCAAAAAGAAGTTGCGCGCAATGCTCAAGAGTGGAATCATCGCCAGGTCCTGATAGACGGTAGCAATCCCATGGGCCATGGCTTCTCTTGGGTTTGCAAAGGTGACGGGATGGCCATTCATGAAGATCTGTCCCTGGTCCGGCGTGTACACCCCGGACAGGCACTTGATAAGCGTTGATTTGCCGGCTCCGTTGTCGCCCAGGAGCGCCATTACTTCACCCTTCGACACACGCATCGAAATATCCTGTAGCGCGATCACACTGCCGAAGGTCTTGCCCAGCGCGCGCACATCGATGAGCGGATCCTGTAGCGTTTCATTCATAGCCGCAAGGCGCGTTGACGCACGTAATGGTTAACCAGCACAGCGAGTAGTAGCATGCCGCCAAGAAATACCTGAAACCAGTCTGCATCCACACCGGTGAAGACAATGCCCTGACGAACCATGCCAAAGATCAGAGCGCCGAAGACCGCACCGATCGCCGAGCCGTAGCCTCCCGTGAGCAGCGTTCCGCCGATAACGACCACGATGATGGCATAGAACTCTCTGAGTTCGCCGCGAAGCACGTCTGCTCCGCCGAACGACACAGCCTGCATGATGCCAATAAAGGCTGCCGCGAGTGCGGTTCCGACAAATAGCGTGATCTTAACGCGCCCTGTGGGCACGCCTACGCTTCGGGCTGCCTGGACATCACCCCCGGTGCCGAAGATCCAATTCCCGAATGGCGTGCGAAGCAGTATCCAGGTAGCGGCGGCTGCAAGCAGGAGCCACCACACGATTGAGACCGGAAAGTCCACGCCCGCAACAGGGATTTCTCCAGCGAAGATCCGTCTTACGATGTCGTAGCCTGAAGCCTCCCGAAGGCCGCCCAACTGCGTGCGCCCTGTAACTAGTCGCGTTACACCAATGGTGAGGCCCCGGAAGACGAACAGGGTCGCCAACGTGACGATGAAGCTCGGAAGTCGTGTTTTTATGACGAGGTAGCCATTGAACAGACCGGCACAAACCGCAAACAGCACCACGGCGAGTAAAGCCGCCCAAAGATTCCACGCGTATTCTACGCTGAGGATGGTGAGAAGCATCCCCGAGGCGCCGATGATGGATCCCACAGAAAGATCGAATTCGCCTCCGATCATCAATAGGGCTACAGCGACCGCCAGAATACCCAGCTCTGCCGATACCTCCAGATAGGTCGCCATCCCGCGGAGCGTCAGGAATCCCTGGCCGCCAGCGACAATCGCAAAGAACAGCCACACTATTATGACGCCGCCTACCGCGCCCAATTCAGGCCTGGCCAGCAACCTGTAGACGGAATTCGTAGTGTGCAGGCGCTCGTCGTGAGATGGGGGCATGGCGCACCTACTTCTGAGCTCGCAGGCGAGCTACATCGTCTGCTGTTACAAAGCCTGGACCGGTGCGCAGTATGCGGTTTGCCACCATCATTTCCTGGCGAAGGTAGAGCGCCAGAAAGACCACCGGAATGTAACCCTGCAAGTAAGGCTGTTGGTCTACGGCGAACAGCATTTCGCCTGTCTCTATGGCCGAAAGAATTTCCGGAGAGACATCGAACGACGCAAACAGAATGTCACCAACCTTGTCTTCCTCCTGCAACGCGCGAAGGGCCGGAAGGGCACCGGTAGGTCCGAGTGTCAGGAGACCATCAATTCCCGGAGCAGCGCGCAGTGCAGCTTGAATACGCTGCTGCGATTCTGTGGGGTCGGCCAGCTCTACGGCAAGGACTTCGGTGGCTCCGCCCGCGGCGGCTATTGCGTCGGCAAATCCCTGGCAGCGCCGGTCTAGGGAAAGGTTGCCTACTTCCTGGTTGATGCAGAAAGTATTTGTCGCCCCTGCCGCCGCCAGGCGCTCGCCAGTGCCCACACCAGCTTCGTATTCGGTCTGGCCAACATGGAATAGCATGCCAAGCGCCTCGGCGTGGTCGTAGCCTGAATTGATACTGACCACCGGAATGCCAGCCTCGCGCGCATGGCGCACGGGCGGGCCAAGAGCATCTGCATCCGGCATGCTAACGACTAGTGCGTCCGGGGAAGAGGCGACAGCAGCATCAATGAGTTGAGCCATCGTGACCATGTCGAAGGATTCCGGCGCCTGGTACTCCACCCGCACGCCCAGGTCATTGCCGGCTGCCCGCGCTCCAGACTGCACCGCTGACCAGAAGGGGTCAGAAGCCTGCCCATGGGTCACCACCACTATGCGTAACTGCTGCCCGATGTCCCGCTCTTCTGGCGCGGCACATCCCGCAAATACAGAGAGGACCACAAGTATGGTTGCTATAGTGCGCATGGCTGTCTTGGCCTTCGTTGGGGAATTAATTCGAACTGTGAACAGCGCAATGAGATTGCATCCCTGATCTGCTTCCAGAATTTTACGGTTTGACGGTCTGCAAAACGTCTAAACGTCTCTTACGTCACTGTTAGTCCATTTTTTCACAGGTTTTCTCCAAGCATACTCAGTGCCTCGAAGAAATTCAGCGCGCTACAGGTAATAGCGGCTTCTGCCTGTCCTCAAAGGCACACATGCGCACATCTGGCGCCGCTGGCTAAGCTACAGATAAAACCGCTCCTGGTCGCGCATGGTCTCCCATCCCTTGCGCGCCTCGTTGACACTGTCCATCTGGCTTGTCTCGGCAACAGGAACATCCCACCACGTTTCATAGCCCGGCACGTCCTCGTAACGGTCGGTGCGCACGTAGAGCACAACGGTTTTATCAATCGACCGGGAGGCCTTGAGCGCCGCGACAGCCTCGTCATACCCCGCGCACCGAAATACGTGCGCCCCCAGGCTCTCGGCGTTGGCGGCAAGGTCCACCGGTAACGTAGAGATGTGCGATTCCTCGTCGCCCGGTAGTAAGCCATTCCGGGGATATGCATACCGGGTGCCAAATCCCTGTTGCCCAAGCGAACGGCTAAGGCCTCCTATGCTCTTAAAACCGTGATTATCCATCAACACGATGGTGAGCTTGTAGCCCTCCTGGATAGACGTGACAAGATCTGAGGACAGCATCAGGTAGCTCCCATCTCCGACCAGGACATACACTTCCCGGTCCGGGTCGGCCATCTTGATGCCTAGGCCGCCAGCAATCTCATACCCCATCGTGCTAAAGCCATACTCCATGTGGTACTGCTTACCATGCCGCGTACGCCAGAGCTTGTGCAAATCGCCCGGGAGACTGCCAGCTGCGCACACCATGACGCCGTCAGGGTCCCCCAACTCATTGATAATGCCGATGAGTTCGCTTTGGCTCATATACGGTTTGTGACGAATCGCATACAGCCGCTCAACCTCTTTATCCCACTCCTTGCACAGCTGCATGCAGGTTGAGCGATAAGAATGCGGGACCTGCCAATCCCCAAGATGCAGGGCCAATTCCTCGAGCGTGGCGCGTGCGTCGCCGACCAGCGGAAGCGCGCCATGCTTATAGGCATCAAATTCGGCTACGTTGATGGTAATGAAGCGGACGTTTTCGTTCCGAAACGCTGTTTTGCTCGCCGTGGTGAAGTCACTGAATCGCGTCCCGATGCCCAGCACCAAGTCGGCTTCCGCCGCGATACGGTTGGCCGCAAATGTGCCGGTTACACCCACCGCGCCCAGATTGAGCGTTGCGTCGTACGGAAGGCTTCCCTTGCCTGCATGCGTTTCGCACACCGGGATACCCGTCCGCTCAGAAACATCCCGCAATACCCCGGTCGCTTCGCTGTAATGGACACCCCCACCCGCAACAATCAATGGCCGCCTGGAGGCCCTAATCCATGCAGCAGCACGGGAGAGTGCATCGCAATCCGGGCGGTTGCGGGGAATATGCCACACGCGCCTCTCAAACAGGGCTTCCGGGTAATCATAGGCTTCCGTCTGCACGTCCTGGGGCAGCGCCAGAGTCACGCAACCCGTGTCGGCGGGACTGGTCAACACACGCATAGCCTCTGGCAACGCCGTAATGATCTGGTCCGCCCTGTTTATCCGGTCCCAGTACCGGCTGACCGGACGAAAACAATCATTCACCGAAACGTCCTGCGAGTGCTCAGACTCCAGTTGCTGGAGCACGGGAGCCACGTTCCTGCGAGCGAAGACGTCGCCGGGCAAAAGCAGCACGGGCAGCCGATTGACGGTCGCGACCGCGGCCCCAGTCACCATGTTCGTGGCTCCAGGCCCAATGGACGAGGTGCATGCGAAGGTCTGCAGCCGGTTTTTCATCTTCGCAAAGGCTGCGGCAGCATGCACCATCGCCTGTTCATTGCGGGACTGGTAGTAACGAAAGTCCCGATGCTCCTGCAGTGCCTGCCCAATCCCGGCCACATTGCCGTGTCCAAAAATGCCAAAACACCCGGCAAACAACGGCTGCTGGATGCCATCCCGCTCTACTACCTGATTCTTGAGAAAGGTGATGACAGCCTGCGCCATCGTTATGCGTTGCGTAGTCATCGCGCATCCTTATAGTCTACGTGGGCACAGACAACCTGTCCACAACATACCACAAGAAATAATCATCCTCTATGTCTCCTTCTATAATCCACCACGCGAATCCACAAAAGTCATGACCTCCTCCATGGTGGGCATAAAATTAGCGCAGCCGTGGCGCGTCACCACAATTGCTCCGCAGGCATTGCCAAGACGCGCTGAAGCATGCCAGGACCATCCCTTGATGTAACCGTACAGGAAACCAGCCGCAAAGGCATCTCCCGCTCCCAGGATATTATGGACCTCAACGGGATATCCTGCCGCGTCCATGCGCGTTCCATCCGCCAGGTGGATACGCGCCCCGGCTTCTCCGCGCTTTTCGATCAACGCCTTGGCACCGTGCGAGAGCAACGTGGCGATGGCGGATTCGATATCCCCACTCACGCGAGCGTCAGAAACTTGCTGGTGCGACAGGTTGACCTGCGTGGCGTCCGAAAGGACGGCAGCCTTGATTTCGTCCTGCGTTCCAAGGATGACGTCAATGTTTCCTAGTGCACTACGCACCGCGACACCAAACGCACGTGGATCGTGCCACTGGTCAGGACGGAAGTCTATGTCGAAAATAACAGGCACACCCGCCCGGCTCGCCTCCTCAGCTGCAAATAGTGTGGCGCTCCGACTGGACTCCTTGCTGAGATTAGTGCCAGCGAACTCAAATGCTCCACAGGACGCTATGGGCGTTGCCCTGACATCGTCAATGTTTAACGCGTTATCCGCGCAGTTGTCGCGATAGTAAACAAGAGGGAATTTGTCCGGAGGCTCAATGCCTAGCACGACAGCACTCGTGCGACGACCCTCCTTACGAGCAACAAAACCGGTGTGGACACCTTCTTCTTCCAAAAAATGAACTACGAAATCACCGACTGGGTCTTCTCCAACAGCGGTCAGAAGCGCTGTCGAAAGCCCGAGCCGCTGGGCGCCAACGCTGATGTTTGTCGGAGAACCACCAACATAGGCGGCAAAGGTCTTGATCGCATGAAACGGTGCGCCAACATCGTTCGCATACAGGTCAATGGATGACCGACCCATCGTAATTAAATCGAACGTTTTCGGCAAGGCTGTATCGTTACGCGAAAAATAATCCTGCTGCAATAACACCGGGCGTGCGGCGCGAGCCGCACCCGGAGACGGGCACGGTTAACCTACGAAACATGCGCACAGAAAACGCAGGGTGTAGCGTGTCTGCTTCGACCAGCGTCAGGATATCGTGATCATGGCTTTCACAAGGCCTGGCATGGTGTCCATGTCAGCGAATCGGCGGTGCATTTCGTCAAATGCGAATCGATGCGTGATCATGCACGCCGCATCTACGGTCCCGTCCTCCAAATAGCGGAGCACTGCCCGAAAATCCTCCGTCGTCCCATTGCGACTGGCCAGCAGCGTAAGCTCGCGGCGATGAAAATCGGGATCGTTAAATGTCACGTCCCCCGGAAAATGTCCCACAAATACTAGTGATCCGCCATGACCCGGCAAGTCGAAGCTCGAGTGCATCGCCTCGGGGTTGCCCGTAGCATCGAATACGACGCGCGGAAGTTCACCGCCAAGACACAATCGTAGCCTGTGCGGGAGGTCGGAACCAGGAGCGAGGCCGCGCACGCCCAGGATTTGCTCGCTGCGCTCTAGGCAGTCTGGTCTCTTTTCCACGATCACAAGCTCGGCGCCAGTGGCGCGGGCAAAAAAGGCGACGGCAATCCCAATAGGCCCCTGGCCTACCACAACTGCCGAATCGCCGGGCACAAGTCCCGCGCGCATCACGGCATGGTAGCCAATAACAAGGGGTTCAACGAGCGCCAGCGATTCAAGGGATAGGCCGTTGCTTACGAGGAGGTTAGCAACTGGCACCGCTAGCCGAGGAGCATGCCCGCCGTCCATATGGACACCGAGGACACGCATGGATTCGCAGCAGTTTTCCTTGCCCATGCGGCAAGCAATACACGCGCCACAGAAGACATATGGATTGATCGCGCAACGATCGCCAGGCTTCACGGCCGACCCTTCCGGAGCCGCCACGACCTCCGCACTCAATTCGTGACCGAGGCGAATGGGATAGGTGAGAAATGGCTGCCGCCCATTATACGCATGACGGTCGGTACCGCAAACACCGCACTGGCGAATACGCACAAGGGCCTCGTGCGGCTGGCATGTCGGTTCGCGCGCGTCATGCCATGCCATAACCCCCGACCGTTCGAGAACGAGCGTGCGCATTACTGACCCATCTGACGACATTTCTGGACAATTCGCAGCGCCATCTCCAAGGACTGCTCCGCGTTCAGGCGGGGATCCAGCGAAGTGAGGTAGGCGCGGGACAGGTCGGCCTCGACCAGGCCACGCGCACCACCAGTGCACTCGGTAACGTTCTCACCGGTGAGTTCAAAGTGTACGCCACCAAGGATTGTACCCACCCGAGCATGGATCTCGAAGGCCATCTCCAATTCGGCAAGGATATTGTCGAAACGACGCGTTTTGAAGCCGTTAGCGGCCTGCTCGGTGTTACCATGCATGGGGTCACAACACCAGAGGACATGCTGTCCGGCGGTCTTTATCGCTGCAATGTGGGCGGGGAGCTCCCGTTCAATGATAGCAGCGCCAAAGCGCGTAATCAGCGTGAGCCGGCCTGGCTCATTCTCGGGATTCAGATGTTTGGCCAGATGAACAATTTCACTCGGCGCAGTCCCCGGCCCAACCTTGACACCAATAGGATTGCGAATTCCCCGCATGTATTCAACATGCGCGCCCGTGTGGTGTGCGGTGCGCTTGCCAATCCATGGAAAGTGTGTGGACAGGTTGTAGTACCCAGGCCGGCGCGGCACTGCACGCGTAAATGCTTCCTCATAATGCAGGTGCAGCGCTTCGTGGCTCGTAAAGAAATCCACCCTGCGCACGCCCGTAATCGAACGGGCTGATGCCGCCTCGGCAAAGCTCAACGCGTCGCGCACCCTCCCGAGGATCTGCCGGTATTCTTCCGCATGAGAGGAATTGTCGGCAAAGTTCAGATCCCAATACTCCGGAAAGTGCAGATCCGCAAACCCGCCATCTGCGAGAGCACGCACGAAGTTCAGCAACATTGCCGAACAGTGATAGGCCTTCAGAAGCCGCGCTGGATCAGAACTTCTGGCGCTGGCCGTAAACTCCGGAGCGTTGACGATGTCACCACGATAACTGGGAAGCGTAACGCCCTGGCGCGTTTCCGTAGCAGAGGACCGCGGCTTCGCATACTGGCCCGCAAACCGACCGACACGGACCACCGGCTTCTTCATGCCATAAATGAGCACGACGCTCATCTGAAGCAAGATCTTGAGGCGGTTCTTGATAACGGCGTCGCTGCAATCATCGAATCGCTCCGCACAGTCTCCACCCTGTAACAGGAAACGTCGCCCAACAGCCGCGTCCGCCAGCTGCGCGCGAAGAAGCTCTATTTCCCAGGACGTCACCAGCGGCGGACACAGAGCCAACTCTGCAAGTACTTCCTGAAGAGCTCTGGAATCCGGATACTCCGCCTGCTGCGAAGCAGGCCGCAACCGCCATGACGCGGGGCGCCAGTGTTCAGCCTCCATGCAGATATCTCCAATTTCGGAAGTTCACAAACGTCGAAAATACTCCATCGCGCGGCAACTGCCAACCAATCTCGTCGATATTGCGTCATACTGCATCATGCCGAACGGTCTAAGCGTAGGAAGAACGGCTACAGACGCCATGATGCCCTTATTTCTGCCCCGCAGCACGGCAACGAAGCGGTTGGCTTTGCGTTAACCGGCATAAACCCAATGCTTGCTTATGAATCCTCGTACTGCGTGTCTGTTAATTGTGCTTGCTGGTTGTCTCAGCGCATGTGACAGTGGCGATCCTGGTGATAACGGTGAGGAGGAGCTGCGTACGCTCTATCTGGGGCTGAATGGCGTCCACCCCCTGCCTGCTGATTACCATTACGAAGGGTGGGCGTTCGTCATTGAAGAAAATACGACGGTCGTCCGATCCACGGGAAAATTCAACGTGGACACCGAGGGTGATCCGGTAGACCTTGGCGGTACCATTATTGACGGAAACCTGTTCACAACAGACTTCGACTTGTCGACAACCCTCCGATTCATCATAACTATCGAGCCTCCCGGAGATACCGACGCCACGCCATCAAGTACACGGATGCTCGGCGGAATCATACAGGATCATGAAGCAACGCTTACTGCGTCAGACGAATATGGCCTTGATGGTCGCCTGTCGCAGGCTGCTGGCACCTATATCCTTTCTACACCAACCGATGGACCCGATACGAATGAGCTTAGCGGCTTATGGTTCATCAATTTGACGGCTGGACCGGCCGGCCGTGGCCTACGCATTCAATTCCCGGTGCCTGGTTGGAAATATCAGGGATGGGTGCTCATCGACGGAATCCCGCTCAGTACGGGTATTGTCACCGGCCTGTCAGATAGTGACGATTCCTCCTTGTACCACGGACCGTTACCCGGTTATAACTATCCCGGGGAAGATTTTATTACGAACGCGCCACCAGGGCTCACCTTTCCCGGCAGCATAGCGGGTGCTCGTGTCCTCGTCACTCTTGAGCCTTCGCCAGATCCGGATCCGGGAAGATCTCCTCTGGTCATCCTTCGAGGGAGCGTGCCCGGAGAGCCCCAATCTAACACGACATATAATCTGGAGAACAATCTGGCAGCTTTCCCAACAGGCAACGTGCGCATCAGGACCCGGCAATAGTGCAGCACTGCCACATCCCAACACTCAGCACGTCACCGCTCCACGCTCTCCGAACCTTCCCTAAGGCCGACTAGACTGATCGCCTGTTGCGGTTCCGTTCACGCATTCGTTCGCGCTGATCCCGGACCTGCCTTCCTACCGCTTCTACCGCCTCCAGCACCGCATTGGATACCGTAGCATCCTTGCGTATGGCCACCACATTGGATGGCCGGTGATACAGCACCACGCGCGCCCGATACTCCTGATGCCTATTGGCGCCACTAACGATGTTGATCGCCACCGAAGCCCCGGAAATATCCCGATGGCCGCTGGCGAGTTTTCGTAGGCGCGCATCGACCTTCGCCTTTACAGCGTCGGTGAATTCAATCGTTTCCGTGTGATACTCAACAGCAATATCTGTGGTTGTGTTCGACCGAGTTGCCATATGCCTCCGTGGATTGTTCTGGATAAACGGGAGTCCTCAAGTGCAAAGTTATGCGTTTTCTACAAATCGTAAAGATTTCTGTATTTTCGGCGGATATAGGCAAGCCATGGGGTGGCATCAAGACCGCCACCGGTAACCCGCTCGAGAATATCGGGGGCAGAAAGCTTTCGACCATGCGTATGGACGTTACTGCGAAGCCATTGAAGAAGCTCCCCGAATGCCCCTTGTCCAATTGCATCCATGAGTCCCGGCAATTCACCGTGCGCGCGCTCGAATAACTGCGCGGAAATCAGATTCCCCAGCGTGTAAGTCGGAAAGTAGCCGATTGCTCCCAACGACCAGTGAATATCCTGCAGTACTCCCTCCGCACTGGTCTTCGGGCGAATACCAATGTACTCCTCCATCCTGTCGTTCCAGGCTTCGGGCAACTCCGCTACTGAGAGCGTTCCATCCACCAAGGCTTGCTCCAGTTCAAAACGCACCATGATGTGCAGGTTGTAGGTTACCTCATCTGACTCTACACGAATGAGCGATGGCGCCACTTTGTTGATGCCCCGATAGAACGTATCCAACCGCACACTTCCCAGCTGGCGTGGAAAGCATTCCTGCAAGGTCGGGTAGTAATGTCGCCAGAACGGACGACTTCGCCCGACCTGATTTTCCCACAGCCGCGACTGCGATTCGTGGATGCCTAGAGAGGTACCGTCCGCCAGCAGGGTGCCCTCCAGATTCAGGTCGATCCCCTGTTCGTAAAGCGCGTGCCCAGCCTCGTGCAACGTGCTAAAGAAGGCCGTCGGTAGGGCTCGTTCGTCCATCCTCGTCGTAATGCGTACGTCGGTAATGGAAAACGACGTGCTGAATGGATGCGTGGAAATATCCTGCCGCCCGCGCGCAAAGTCATATCCGATGTCCCGAAGCACTTGCATTCCGTAATCCCATTGCATCTTGGTGTCATACGCCTGGAACAGGAACGCATCCTCCGGTGCCGGACAGGCCGCGATCGACTTGACGATGGGAACCAATTCTTCACGCAGGGCACCGAAGACGTCGGCTACTTCTGCGGTACTCATTTCCGGCTCAAATTCGTCCAGGAGTGCATCGTACAGGCACTTACCATGTCCCAATGCCTCAGCTTTACGTATAGTCAGTTCAAGTATCTTGTCAAGATGAGGGGCAAATAGATCGAACTGATCCGTGGCTCGGGCCTCGCGCCACGCGTTCTTGGCGCGGCCTGTCGTTTCTGCGAGCTCCGCGATTAGCGCGGCTGGCAGGTTGACCGCACGAGCATAGTCTCGCTGCGTGATGCGCACGAGGCTCGCCGCAAAGGAGAGTGGGTCCAGGTCACTGACCTCCCCGGCCAGCACGTCCAGCAGCGTGCCAACACGGTCGCTCGTAAACAGCTCATGCGCCGTTTTCCGGAGCGTGGCTACCTGGCGAGCTCGGGCGTCGGCGGCGCCGTCGGGCATGTAGGTTTCCTGATCCCATTCCAGCAGCTCGGCGGTTGCTCGAAGATCCTGGACGGGACGGAGGTGACAGAGTAGCGCGTCCAGACGTTTTTCCATGACCATAGCAGTCGACTACGTAGCTGCCATTCGCAGCCCTTTGGATACAAACAGGCGTTCCGACAGGCCAAAAAGACCCTGAACGACTAGTGCGAGCACAGCTGCCGGGACTGCGCCCTGCAAGATTAGACTCGTGTCTGCAAGCCGGATTCCCGTAAGGATGGGCTGGCCGTATCCCCCCGCACCAATCAGCGCTCCCAACGTGGCCGTGCCAACATTTATGACGGCAGAAGTCTGAACGCCCGCAAGTATAGACCTGGCTGCCAGCGGGAGTTCGACCTTGAACAGCCTGGCTTTCGGCGGCAGGCCAAGAGCCTCCGCAGACTCGAGAAGTGGGCCGGGAATGGCCATGATACCCGCGTGCGTGTTGCGCACGATGGGTAACAAGCTGTACAGAAACAGTGCCACCATCGCCGGAGGCCCACCAATGCCCAATAGTGGAATCATGAAGACCAATAGCGCCAACGAAGGGATCGTATAAATCGCGCCAACAATCGCCAGAATGACACTTCCCGTTCGCGGCATCCTCACCGCCGCAATGCCTAGCGGTATGGAAACAAGAATCGCGGCCAGCAGCGAGATAAGGACGAGGTACAGATGCTCCTTTGTGTGTCGCCAGAGCCGCGTGAGCATGGTTTCCGGCTCCACGTTGATGGCTTCTTTAACCCCGAGGTGCTCATTCAAGAACTCCGCCGCCACCTGTTGCTCCTCTACGCCGTCCACCACCGTGCGCGCATTCATTGCAGTCATCATCTCTTCTGTAATCGTGCTCTCCAGGCGAGACAGTACGGCCGCAAATTCTGGCGCCCTGACTAGCAAATCATCTCGGTACACATAAATGGCGTAATATTCAGGAAAGTATTCGAGGTCGTCAACCAGCCCGTAAAGGTCGTATATCTGAATTTCAGCCGCGGTGGAATACAAATCCGTTACATCGATGGACCCCGACGCCACACCCCTGTAGGCGAGATCGTTATTCATGCCTCGCACAAAGGTCTGGGGCAGACCATAGGCCGCGCGAAGCGATTCCCATCCATCTGCACGATCCATGAATTCGTTGCTGAACCCAAACCGCAGATCGGCATGCTGCCGCAAGTCTGTAATGGTGCGTATGTCAAGCGCCGAGGCCCGCTCTTTTGTCATCCCAAGGACGTAGGTATCATTGAAGCCGAGCGGCGCAGTCATCCGCAACCCATAGCGGGCCAATACGACGGAAAGGTCGTGAATGTCCACCACCTCCCCGACCAGGGTTTCCTCAATGAGTGTCCCCGTGTAGTCCGGGTACAGGTCGATATTGCCCGCTAACAACGCCTGCCATAGTATTTTCGACCCTCCCAGCTCGCTGCGATGCTCCGTCGCAATGCCTTCCTGTATCAAGAGGTGCTTGGCGATTTCACCAAGGATCACGCTCTCGGTGAAAATCTTTGATCCGACTGTTACTTGTTCGCTCTGCGCGTGGCAGACACTGGAATGCCCGTACAGAAAAGGCGCGCCTAGTACAATGAAGGCCGCCATCCTGGCTCCGAGGGCAGCGCCGTTGCCCGTGCGCACTCGTCTCGTCATACCATTATCCGAATCAACTCTCCAACGAATGGCTCAGCCGAGCTCCCCAGCAGATCATCCAGCATGCCTTGTTGCACGACACGCCCGGAGCGCAACAGGACAATAGCATTACCGAAGTAGGGCAAGTTCGTCTTTCCGTGTACAATATGCTCGGGCAGAAAGTAGCTGCATTGATCGATGAGGTTCGACCCGCAGGAACGCACGAAATTCGTCTGTACGCTTCAGGCTGGACAAGCGGCGCGTATGTGCTGGAAGCAGGCAAACAACCGCTGACGCAAAGGATAATGCTGTTGAACTAGATATTCCGGAAATAGAAGAAAGAGGTGCTTCGGTTGGCTTGAGCAGAATCCGGAGCAATTAAAATACAGGATTACGACCGCCCTATTTCCTTTCCTGTACAGCCTCCATCCCGAACTTCTCAATCGCCTCCAGGGTCTCACGCACATCGTCCCAAGTCGTCGTGTGGTTGACGATGCAGAGCCTAAGCGAAAACCTCTCCCCTAGCTTCGTCGACGACATGAACGCACGCTCCTCCCAAAACACACGGACAAGCACATTCCTATTGACCTCTTCCAGAGCCTCTTCATCAAGGTCCGTGTCTTCGGGGTTGAACCGGAAACACACAATCCCCAGCGACACAGGGTTCAACACCTCCATCGTCGTACTCTCCCGGATGTATTCTTCTGCCCGAGAAGCCAATTCCATCCCCTTCGATACGGCCCGACGGAACGCCGCCATCCCGAACGTCTGAACCGACATCCATATCTTCAACGCACGAACCGAACGGCTCAACTGCAAACCGCGATCTGAAAAATTGGGGTGGTTTGCACCCCATATCGTGTCCTGAAGCATATCGTGCGGTATCACGAATGCATTCTCAAGCATCTTTACGTCCTTCACCAGCAGACAACCCACCTCGTACGGCTGGAAAAACCATTTGTGGGCGTCGATCACAATCGAATCGGCGCGCTCGATCCCGCGCAACAGCGTTTTGCCCCGCTCGGTCACCATGCCGAAGCCACCGTACGCCGCGTCGACATGCAGCCAGATCCCTTCCGCCTCGCAGTAGTCCGCCATGGCTTCAAGCGGATCGATGGCCCCCGTACTGCCCGCTCCTGCGTTCGCACACACCGCTATGGGAGTAAACCCTGAGGCGCGGTCCGCGGCCACGGCGCAGGCAAGTGCCGCCACGTCCAGACGGTAACGCCCGTCGCAGGCAACCTTGCGGATGCACTCCGCACGAATGCCGATAATGCGGGCCGCACGGACCTGCGCACTGTGACTTTGATCGCTCATGTACACGGTCGCGCGATCGGGATCTCCAGCTGCCTCCCGCGCCGCCACAAACGCATTGAGACTAGCAGCCGATCCCCCGCTCGCCAAGAGCCCCCCGGCGCTCTCCGGATAGCCCAGCCACCGACGAATCCAGTCGATCACAACCAACTCAAGCTGGCTTGGACCACTTGAGGTCAGCCATGTGCACTGGTTGACCTGGTGTCCGGCTACCATGAAGTCCGCCAGAACCCCCGGCCAAGTGGGCGACGAAGGGATAAACCCGAAAAAACGGGGGTGATCGTTCCGGGCCGCGAACGGGAGAATTTCGCGCGCGGCCTGCTCGATAACCTCCAATGCAGGCCGGCCCTCCTCAGGCGGAGCCTCTGCCAGTTGCTTGATAAGCCCCTCCCTGAATTCTCCGTCCCAGGCATTCTCTTCGGGCAGCCCCTCGATCCGCTCCACCACAAGCTCCGCCACCCTTCGCGCAAGATCCAGCATCACCTCTGGCGCCATGCGCAGATCACTGCCACCGCCTGCACCCGATCCCGTAATGCCCCGTTGTCCCATCGGATTCTTCCAGCAACCGATTCATCAGGAAAAAATCATACGGCGTCAATAAAGAAGCCGTAAAAAGAACTGCCCAATTGGAAGGGATTACTTGAGCAGGGTCATTTTCTTCACAGAGACGTGCTGCCCGGTGCGTAGGACGTACAGGTATGTACCACCGGCCAGACCCGCTCCATCGAACGAAACGCTGTACCGGCCCGCAGGCTGCACCCCGTCCGCCAGCACGCGGACCTCGCGACCGAGAACGTCATAGACCGTAAGCGTGATCGTCTGTACCCGCTCGAGCGAGAAATTGATCGTCGTAGAAGGATTGAACGGGTTCGGATAGTTCTGCTCCAGTGCGAAAGCCGCAGGAATTTCTCCATCCACAGGTTCAACCGACGTCACTTCATCCTCATATATGCCGGCGCCAAGGATGGCTATAAACGATGCCGGGTTACCGTCGGGGAGGGTGAATGTTAACTCATACTGGCGGGCGAAGGTCACCTTGGGTATGTCGGCGCTGTCGGTGTCGTCATCGGGGTTGTCGAAATGGTATTCGACGAAGCCTCCCTCTTCGCTGCTCGCCGCCGCCGCAATAATCTGCGGTAGAATCAATTCTCCGGTAACGGCATCTCTGAGAGTTTGCGTGGGAGCCTGAAGCTCGTATTTCTCCGGAAACGCCCCATGAAAGAACGTATAGCCAGTGCGGTCCATCATAAAGAGGTAGGTGGGACCGTGTCTCCAGTATCCGGTCGTATCCCGGAATGTCCTCTTTATTCTAAGAAAGGCGTCAACCCCTTGTGTATCATAGACATCCCGCAGGTATTCCGCTGCCCCGTTCACGAAGGTCCTCAGGCTTTCGCGGTCCTTCACATCGCGAGCCGTTACCGCTGGAGCAGGGCCGGGGTCGAGCGTTTCTTCCACGAGGTGGGATTCCTGAATATCGAGGCCGGCAGTCAGGAAGGCCGCGGTTCCATCGGGGTTAAAGTAAGACAGCGCATAGCCGTCGTCGTCATTAAACATGAAAGTGCCACCCACTTGAGACGAAGACGCTGCCGCACTGATAACTTGGAGCATAACAGAATCGACCACTCCTCCCGACAAAAGCAAATTCTGCCCGTGTAGCACCAGTGTGCCTCTGGGGGTCATCGTAGCAATGTAGGTGGAACCGAAATTCCAGGGTCCCTCATGCGTCAAAGCACAGCCAAGGTACCCGGCCGCCAGCGGGGAGGCGCTGATTTGCAGTATGTACGCGAAATAGTCGGTCACGAATTGTGTCAGGGTGGCCTCGCCGTTCTCCACCTGTTCAGCCGTTGTCGCATTTGGGTCTACGGCCTGAATTTCCTCCGGTCGTGGGCAGACTCTATCCAACGACGTCACTGCATCCTCATATATGCCGGCGCCCAGAATGAACACGGTGCTTGTTTCGGTACTATCGGGGAGGGTAAATTTAAATTCAAACTCGCGGGCGAAGGTCACCTTGGGTATGTCGGCGCTGTCGGAGTCGTCATCGGGATTGTCGAAATGATACTCGACGAATCCTCCCTCTTCGCTGCTGCCCGCAGCCGCGATAATTTGCGGTAGAATGAGCTCTCCGGTAACGGCGTCTCTGAGGGTTTGCGTGGGAGCCTGAAGCTCGTACTTTTCCGGAAACGCCCCGTGAAAGAACGTGTAGCCGGTGCGATCCATTATAAAGAGATAGGTGGGGCCGTGTCTCCAATATCCAGTCGTATCCCGGAATGCCCTTTTTATTCTAAGGCTGGCGTCAATACCTTGTGTTTCATAGAGATCCAGAGCGTATTCCGCTGCCCCGTTCACGAAGGCCCTCAGGCTTGTGCGGTCATTCACATCGCGGGCCGTTACGGCAGGGGGATCGCCGGGATCGACAGCATCTTCCACAAGGTGGGATTCTTGAATATCGAGGCCCGCAATCAGTATTCCCGGGCTGCCGTCAGCGCTGAAGTAAGACACAGCGTAGCCATCGTCGTCATTAATCGTGAAACCGCCGCCGGCTTGCGACGCAGCAGCCGCCGCGCTGATCGTCTGGAACATAGTAGAATCAACCACTCCGCCCGACAGAAGTAGATTCTGCCCATGCAGAACCAGTGTGCCTTTGAGCGTCATCGTAACAATATAGGTGGAACCGAAATTCCAAGGCCCCTCATGCGTCAAAACACATCCGAGGTACCCGGCCGCCAGCGGGGAAGTGCTGATTCGCACGGCGTACTGGAAATAAGCAAATACGAATTGCTCCAGGGTGGCCTCGCCGTTCTCCACCTGTTCAGCCGTTGGATTGGTCGCGGGTATGGGCTCAATTTCAGCGGGCCGCGGGCAGGCTTCGCCCACCTGAGCAGAGGCAGGGCGCACGAAGGAGAATACGCCTGCAGCCACCAGCACGCATCCAAGAAACACCGATGCTAACGTCTTCATAGTCCCGTATAGAGTTTTTGCACGGATTCAACGGTACTACCACCCCGGGTTATGTCGTATGGAGTGGCGGTTGTTTGTCCATTTCGCTGAAGAATACATCAAAGAGCGTTCGGTTGTCAAATTTGTAATAGTTCGTAAGTCAAGCACCGCGGCCTGCTCTTTCGTATTCCCAGGGACGTTGGTATCATTGAAGCCGTGCGGCGCAGTCATCCGCAACCCGTTGCGCGCCGATACTACGGAAGATCCTAAATATCCACCACCTCACCTGCCAGGGTTTCCTCAATGAGTGTCCCCGTGTAGTTCGGGTACAAGTCGATGTTGCCGGCTAACAGCGCCCGCCATGGTAGTTTCGACCCTCAATGCTCGCTGCGATGCTCAGTCGCAATGCCTTCCTATCTCAAGAGGTGCTTGGCGATTTCTCCAATAATTACGCTCGATGAATATTCTTCTTCCGACGGCTACTTGTTCGGGCTGCGCCCGGCAGACACAGGAAAGCCCGTACCGAAGAGGTGCGCCAAGTACAATGACGGCCGCCATCCTGGCTCCTGGGATAGCACCGTTGTCCGTGCGCACTCGTCTTCTTATACCGCGATCCCCCGCTGCGCGCGAATAAACTCCCCAACGAACGGCTCAGCCGGACTCCCCAGCAGATCATCCAGCGTGCCTTGTTGCACGACGCGCCCGCTGCGCATCAGGACAATAACAACGCCGAAGAAGGCGGCCTCCGCCATGTCATGTGTAACGAGCACGACAGTCTTCTTCAGTTCGCCGAAAATGGCCTTGAGATCATTTTGGAGACCAAACCGGATCATTGGGTCCAACGCACCCAGCGGTTCGTCGAACAGGAGCAAATCCGGATCCAATAACAGCGCTCGCATCAGTGACACGCGCTGGCGCTCGCCACCTGAGAGCCGCGCCGGATAACGCGCGAGGCAGGCCTCCGGCAGCGCCGTAAGCGTTCTCAGGACCTCCACTCTGTGGTCAATCCAGGCGCGGTCGAATTTCAGGTGCCGGGCCATAAGAGTAACGTTGTCCCAAGCGGTGAGATGCGGAAACAGGCCCCCGTCCTGGATTACGTAGCCTATACGCCTCCGCACCGCACGGATGTCCTGGTCATTGAGATCCTGCTGGTCGAAGACGATACTGCCGGTTGAGGGCTTGAGCAGCCCGACCATGAGGCGAAGAAGTGTAGACTTGCCACAGCCACTCGGACCGATGAGCACAGTGGTCGATTCCTGCTGGATCGTCAGGTCGGTTGGATGAAGCGCCACGCTCTGCGCATAAACCTTAGAGACGTTGCGTAGAGCGATCACTTCGTATCAGAATTCTGGATCATTCTTTGTGCTGACGCATGTAATTTTGTTGCGAAACAAGCCAATGTAGCTCAGCTGGTAGAGCAGCTCACTCGTAATGAGCAGGTCAGCGGTTCGAGTCCGCTCATTGGCTCCTCTCAGAGCGCCCTGTGGCATGACTGCAGGGCGTTTTTTGTTGTGGAAGGGGCATGTTTGGAGATACCTCGCAGTCCATCGGTCACAAGTGTGTTACCGCTGCTCGGGTGCAATCCGTTGCATGGTACTGGAAGAGAGAGTATTATGATTCTGCTGCAAATGCACGGTAATCTTCAGTCATCATGGACAAGAGAACTTTCCTGAAAACATCCTCTGCGCTGCTCGCAGGTGGACTGTTGGTCCCACTGAGGTCCTGCAGGCCGCAGGATACGCCACGAACGAATTGGGCCGGCAATCTGACCTATAGTACGGACCGATTGCACGTGCCTGAAACGGTGCCGGAAGCACAGGACATCATTCGTCAAAGCCGCAAGATTCGACCCTTGGGATCACGGCACTCCTTCAGCGCCGTCGCCGACAGTCGGATAAGTCAAATATCCCTGGAGCGCTTGAATACGGTCCTGGACCTTGATCCCACAACCAACACCGTAACCGTCAACAGCGGTATGCGCTACGGTGATCTGTGCCCAATCTTGCACGAACAGGGCTATGCGCTGCACAATCTGGCATCGCTGCCACATATTTCGATAGCAGGAGCATGCTCGACCGCCACCCATGGGTCTGGTGTCGCAAATGGCAATCTGGCGACGGCGGTAACCGCGATCGAATACATCAACGCGGACGGCGACCTGGTCACACTCTCGCACGATGCAGATGGCGAAACGTTTGCAGGGGCGGTCGTTGCGCTCGGCGGACTCGGGCTAGTGACGAAAGTGACCCTGCAGATTGAGCCAACCTATGACATGGTCCAACATGTCTATCTCGGGCTTCCATTGGCCGCAATGCACGACCACTTTGACGACATCGTTGCTAGCGGCTACAGCGTAAGCCTGTTCACCGACTGGCGCACCGATGCTACTACGCAGGTCTGGGTCAAGTCAAAAATGCCGCCTGGGAGCCTGGAGGTCGAGCCGGAACTCTTCGGTGCTAGTCTGGCCGACCGCAACGTGCACCCTATTCTGGCGCTGTCCGCGATGCATTGTACCGAGCAGATGGGGATACCGGGGCCGTGGTTTGCGCGCCTGCCGCACTTCAGGATGGAGTTTACTCCCAGTAGCGGCAAGGAATTGCAAAGTGAGTTCTTCGTGCCACGCGAACACGCACGGAACGTGATAACGGTCCTGACAGAAATGGGAGATCGTCTGACAGACCTGTTAATGATCTCGGAAATCCGAACGGTTGCCGCAGATGACCTCTGGCTTAGCACCAGCTACGGGCGCCAGAGCGTGGCTTTCCACTTTACCTGGGAACAGGACTGGGATGCGCTGCAGGTCCTCCTGCCAGAGATCGAGCGAGCACTCGACCCCTATGCACCACGTCCACACTGGGGAAAACTGTTTACGATGCCGCGCAGCGTACTGGAAGCGCGATATCCGCAAATGGGAGCATTCCGCGCATTGGCCAACGAGCAGGATCCAACAGGGAAGTTTCGCAACGCCTTCCTCGATACGTATGTCTGGTAGGCGCTGCGACGTGTGTGATTGGATGGTCGCACGCGTGGCTTCTCCGCTAATCAACTCCCGAAAGCTCCGCGAGCGCCCACTCGGCGGCCGTGCGTAGCACGTCATGTGGTGACCGCAATGTGCCCGTGGTTTCAAGATACCGTCGTACGCCAGGATCACCGGTGAGACCCAGCCCTCGCAACGCTTCCGCACGCGCCACGTAGCTGTCATCGGCTTCGAATCGCTCCTTGAAGAAGTCCACCATGCTTCGGTCGGCAAGGTGCCCCAATGCGCGCAGAGCTGCCGTGCGCACCTTCGAGTGACTGTCCGTGCTGCGTGCTTTCATAAACGCGATCAAGGTCTGATTCCCCACAAGTTGCTCGATACACACCGCCCGGACATACCAGAAGGCATCCTCTTCTCCGCATTGTCGGAGAGCATCCGTCACCGTAGGCTCGCCTAGACGGAGCCCCAACTCTTCAGCCGCCCAGCTGCGGCCGATTGCGTCATCGCGTAGTAGTTGGTACAGTAGCTCTGGCGTTGATTTTTCAAATGTCCACTCCTTGAGGAGGTGGTTGCCTTCGTCAAATCGTACCAGAAGCGGCTCGTCCGGCAAGTCGAACAAGAACTCCTCCCTAATTTTCTCGAGTACCACAGATTCAACCCGGCGCTCGGTTTCTGTTACGATTCCGATGCGCATGGGAAGCCGGAATATTGGCACCCCCTGCGTTGTGTCCTGGGTCTGCTCCACAGACAGACGCAACTGGCTGGCCGCACCGTCCCACCTCTTGGTAACCGTAAGCTGTGGATGACCAGGGCTAAAGATCCACTGGTCAAAGAACCAGTCCAGATTCTGTCCCGTCTCCTCTGTGATCGCTGTCATCAATTCACGCGTGGTAACCGGCTGAAAAGCGTGCTTCTGCAGGAAGTGCGCGATGGCGCGCAGAAAGGGTTCCTCACCCATTACCATGCGCAGCATGCCCAGCACAACGGCTCCCTTCTGGTAGGTATGCCGGTCGAAGTTGTCGTTAGGATATTCCCACCGGTCGAACACGATCGGGCGCATGTACCTGGTATGCGCCTCGTTGAGGTAACTCTCTTTCTTGCGCAGCAGATTGAAAGCGCCCTCGTCGTCGCCGTGCGCATGCCGAGCCCACAGGTATTCGCTGTAGGTGGCGAAGCTCTCGCTAATCCATGTCTCAGGCCAATCCCGATAGGATACCAGATTACCCCACCACTGGTGAGCCGCTTCGTGCGCCACAAGCCAATCACTGGGAAAATCCTGCTCGGCTGCGGCATCATGTATGGTGGATTCGCCAAGAACGGTCGCCGTCGTGCTCTCAGCACCTCCGCCGATACCGGGAATCGTAATCTGGTCGTACTTGACCCATGGGTATTTCGTGTCGTAGACCGTCTCCAGGAATGCCATTATTTCTGGAGTGCGCGCAAATGATCGCATCGCATTGTCCACGTCTTTCGGATATACCCAATAGTTGACGGGAATGGATCCGAGAGAGTCCTCCAACACGATATAAGGACCAGCAACCGCCACGTACAGGTACGTAGGATGCGGCAACTCCTGGCGCCAGTGCCAGGTTGTCATGCCGTCCTCTTCTTCGGTTACAGACACCAATCTACCGTTGGAGAGTGCCTTGTATCCAGCACGCACCGTGAGCAGTGTTTCATTGGACGCGCGATCGTTAGGATGGTCGTAGCATGGCATCCAGTGGCGCGCCCCGCGCGGAAACGACAGCGTGTTTATGAGCTGCGGATTGTTTTCCGTTTCGTCTTTGAAATCAATTCCCAAGTCATACGATGCGCTGACACCGAACTTCTCGGACTCTATGTCTACATTGTCGGCATGGTAGGAAACCGTAAAAGTCAGCGTGTCTCCCGGCCCATAAGACGCCGGAAACTCCACTATGAGTGCATGCGGCGGCTGTTCGAATTTGAGGGCCGGACCAGACACACCGGTGACGATACTATCAACGGTAAACGTCTCCGCGTCCAATACCGCACGTGTCAGCCCGTCCTCCAGCGGTGTGAGCGTGATCGTGTTGGTGCCCTTAAACGACTTGGTGGCCTCGTCGAATACCAGGTGGACCCTGTAATGTAATGCGTCGTACGAGCGATGTCTTTCTGCCCGCTGTGGCCTGCTGGCAAAATCGACAGGCTGGCTAAGCGTCGCGGGGACGACGAGTAGCAGTAACATGGCTGTCCACAAGATGGTGCGTAGGTAAGACATGGCATGGGTGACGATTTACGCCAGTAGAGACACTGGCATGTGATCTATGGACAACACAGGCAATCATAGCGATTCAGCTAACCTGCAATCTATGAATCACGCGGCAGAAGTAATGACCGCATGGAGTCCGCCGCCGAACTGGCCTGTCATCCGTGTGATAGACGCCCATACAGAGGGAGAACCACTACGCGTAATCGTTAGTGGTTATCCCGCACTCCATGGCTCTACGATTCTGGAGCGACGGCGCGAAGCCAAACACTTCCACGACGCCTTGCGCACGGCTCTGATGTGGGAGCCTCGAGGTCACGCCGATATGTATGGCTGCCTGGTCACGCCGCCGGTTACTTCCGGTGCGGATTTTGGCGTTCTGTTCATGCACAATGAAGGCTACAGCACAATGTGCGGTCACGGAATTATTGCCGTCACAAAGGTTGTCCTGGAAACAGGACTACTGCCCAGGCAATCGCCCACAACACAAGTTGCGATCGATACGCCCGCCGGACTCGTGGTGGCCTACGCGGATGTCATCGATGGACACGTCCATCGTGTCCGGTTTCGCAACGTGCCGTCATTCGCCTATGCTCTCGACCAATTCGCAGAGGTACCGGGACTGGGCACACTCCGGTACGACATCGCCTTTGGCGGCGCATTCTATGCGTATGTCCAGGCTTCCGACGTCGGACTGACTTGTACGCCTGAGGACTATGGCGAGCTTATCAAGCATGGGAAAGCCATTAAGCAAGCCGTAATGGAACAGGCGAATATCACGCATCCCGTCGAGAAAGATCTCGGCTTCCTGTATGGCACCATTTTTATTGGCGCACCGGAAGCTCCTGATGCCCACAGTCGCAATGTTTGCGTGTTTGCTGAGGGCGAGGTAGACCGAAGTCCTACTGGCACGGGTGTCAGTGGCCGTGCGGCGCTGCACTATGCGCGTGGCGAAGTCACAAAAGGCGAATCGCTAATCATTGAGAGCATTATTGGTAGTCGATTTACAGTACATGTCGCCGAGACCGTACCCTTCGGACCCTTTGACGCTATTATCCCCGAAGTCGAAGGCCGCGCCTATATCACGGGATGCAGTACGTTCTGCCTGGATCCCAACGATCCACTTACTACTGGTTTTATACTACGGTAGCACCCATGCCGGATATCCGAATTCTTTCTCGTGAAGTGGTCAGAGCAGGTTTGGGCATGACGGAGGCCATTGCGCTCATGCGCGACGCTTTCGTGCTTCTTTCCGAGGGCCGTGTCAACGCGCCCGTGCGCACGAGTGTACCGCTGACCGAGCACGACGACGGACGGGCGCTCTTCATGCCCGTTTACTCACCCTCGCACGGTAGAACGTGCCTC
Organism: Rhodothermales bacterium; assembly: GCA_963665975.1. Lineage (GTDB taxonomy): Bacteria > Bacteroidota > Rhodothermia > Rhodothermales > Bin80. The sequence goes on along the minus strand of OY762508.1, from coordinate 3,668,709 downwards.
AAAGCCGTCATTGTACACCCCAACAATGACGCGCGCGGCCTCCCCTTTATCCATGCGCTTGTGTTGGTCAGCGATGCAACGACCGGAGCGCCACTAGCGATCATAGACGGCGAAGCACTGACTGCGCTGCGCACTGGAGCAGGTGCCGGTCTCGCAACAGACGTGCTGGCGCGCCAAGATGCAACGGTGGTCGCGATTTTCGGTGCGGGAGTACAGGCGCGCACGCAGCTGGAAGCCGTTTGCGCCGTTCGATCGATCCATACGGCATACGTGTTTGGACGCAGACAGGGCCGCGCGCAAGCCTTCGCACACGAAATGACCGAACGCTTGGGTATCGACGTCCGCGTTGCAACCAGCGCCCCGCAGCTGCGCGAGTGCGACATCATTTGTACAGCCACAACCTCGCTATCACCTGTCTTTGCCCATCGGGATGTCAAAACCGGGTGCCATATCAACGGCGTTGGATCCTATCGGCCGGACATGACCGAAATTCCCGCCGACACCGTTCGCACCTCTGTTGTCGTGGTGGATCAGCGAGAAGCCTGTCTGGAAGAGGCGGGTGACATTATCCTTCCCATCCGCGAAGGTATTATAACGGAGGACCATATCCACGGTGAGCTCGGTGAGGTTGTCGCCGGCCAACGCCCCGGACGCACGTCGGATACCGAAATCACCTTCTTCAAATCGGTCGGCAATGCCGTGCAGGACCTGGTTGTCGCCAGCCGCCTTGCGGATCTTGCTGAAGCCCACGATTGGGGCCTGCAAGCGAGGCTGTAGGGCGAGCGGTTTCCGTTGCGCACTGTGCCAAGCAGCACTATCTTTTTGACTCGGTGACCAGACTCTTGACCCGGGCAGCCTCACCGATCAAGCCAAAGGACGGTTTGTAGCATCCTCCTGGTACTGAACCAATACTTGGTGTACGCAGGCTGTCCTTGCCACTGCACGACTGATCACCGGCGAATCGTTTACCTTACAAAAGACGCATGCTTCACCGATCTGACCGGTGGCCCAACGTGCTGGTCGTCGAAGAAAATGTGCATAATGCCTCGCAGTTGCGTGATTACCTGCGTCGGCAATCCATTGCGGTTCGGGTGGCCAACGATGTTGCGCAGGCCACCGAATTCGCGCGTGCAGATCCAGGTCCCGATGTTATCCTTGTCTCCATATCACCGGATCGTGAGGGGGATGCTCCCGCGCTCGACGCGCTGTGTGCGGCAGCACCCGATGCGCGGGTGCTGTTCATGGTGACGATGGGGCAGAGCCTCAGTGGTCGTCCGTCTGACCAGAATCCAGCCGACACCGCCCACCCATTCAGCATGGAGGAGCTGGTCCATTGCATTCATGCCACCTTGCCCACAGCCGGGGAAACGCCCTCCGACCGTATCGTTACAATTGGGCAATCGATCATCAACTTTGCGACACAGGAGGGCCACCGCAACGGCAGCACATTTCGATTCACTTCACTGGAGCTGGACATACTGCGCTACCTTCTGGCACACGAAGGTGACATCGTTCTTCGAAAAGAGCTCCTGCGAGACGTTTGGGCACTTCCACAGACGGTCGTCACCCGAACCGTTGACCGCCACATCGCCTCGCTTCGCAGGAAGCTTGAAAACGACCCAGCGCGGCCCGTATTTATCGAAACTATCTACGGAAAAGGATACCGTTTTTCGCGCGACCCGCTGCCAGAATCGTAAACGCTACTCCCCTGCCAAGGGAGTGATCGCCAAGATTGTCACAGGTGTCCCCCACATCCGCAGAGACATCACACCAGTGCGAATCTTCACCTCAAAGCGCACGCGCAGACCATCCTGCTGCAACTCCTCATCCAGCCTCCCGGGGTCATAGCGCGCCCCACCATCGGCAACAATGCCGTAGAATCCACCCTCCAGATCGAGGTGCCGTATCGTCCCCGCACCGCGAACCGTGTCTTGTGGGGTATCATCCTGTGTAAGTGGACTTGTTGAACATCCCATGCTCACGCAGCAGAAAAATATGATGGGTACGTAACGAAGCATTGGAGCACCCGCGCGCTACACCATGCCGATGTCTTCCAACGCAAGCACCGGTAAGTCCAGGGACGCCTCGGGTTGCGCGACTGTATGAATCCAGCCGCCAGCGAGCACGTCATCACCGTCATATAGCACTACGGACTGCCCCGGCGTAATCGCCCTTCGCGGCTCGGTAAATCCAACGGTGACTTCGTCGGGCCCTGTCTGCGCAACAAGGCACGGAGCACCAGGATCCTTGTACCGAATCTGACCGATCGCCGGCCGTTCCTGATGCAGGTTCTGTGCCTTGCCCATATTGATCTTACGAGCTACCAGCGTTGCCTTAAGCAGCGCATCCCGTGACCCCACCGTTATGGTATTGGTTTCCGGATCGATCGCTGTTACGTACACGGGATAGCCGAGGGAGAGTCCCAGACCGCGCCGTTGGCCAATCGTGAAATACGGATACCCAGGATGCGTGCCAACCGGCGTGCCGTCTTGCAGCACAAACCGGCCTCCCTTGACCGTGTCGGCCAAAGTCTCCACGCGGTCATTCAGGAAGCGCCGATAGTCGTTATCCGGAATAAAGCAGATTTCGTACGAATCCGGCTTGTTAGCGACGCGCGAGAGTCCAAAATCCGCCGCTAGCCGCCGAATCGCAGGCTTAGTGTACGTGCCCAGCGGAAAAAGCGTACGAGCGAGGTGCTCCTGTGGCAATCCCCAGAGGGCATAGCTTTGATCCTTGTTGCGATCCTTGCCTCTGGACAGTACGTAGCGGCCCACCTCGTCGTCATAGCGCACACGCGCATAGTGCCCCGTAGCAATAAACTCACAGCCCAGATCGTCCGCGCGGCGGAGCAGCGCGTCCCACTTGATGTGCGTGTTGCACAGCACACATGGATTCGGCGTACGGCCTGCCAGATACTCTTCGGTGAATCGCTTGATGACCCAATCCCCAAACTCCTCTCGGATGTCCACAATGAAATGTGCAAATCCGTATTTCAGCGCCACGGCTCGCGCATCATTCATCGATTCCAGCGAGCAGCAGCCAACCTCCTTGCCAGTCGGTCGACCACTGGACGTGTAGTCCCACGTCTTCATCGTGAGTCCTACGACATCAAAGCCCTTCTCCCGTAGAAGCACGGCAGCGGTCGAGGAATCCACCCCACCGCTCATAGCTACCAATACTCGTCCATGGCCGCTCATCACGCACACCGTAATCGCGAACAACATCGTCGGCAAAACAGTACGTTATACTGTGCGCATCGTTTCAGTAACTTGCCAAATGCCTTATGTCCGGCAGCCGTGAACACGCGTCGCTGGTGATTTCTTCTCCATCCAGGATCCCAATTGCATTTCTGTTGGGCTTCCTTGCCGGTCCTACCCTGGCGCATGGTCAACCGGCAACTTGGTCATTGGTGCGCAACGCTTTGCGTGTGATGTATCCTGACGTACCGCGAATATCCACGGATTCACTCGCCACATTAATGACCCACACCAAGCGGGTTCCCCTTCTACTCGATGTGCGCACAGAAGACGAGTTCGCCATTAGTCACCTTCGCGGCGCACAGCGTCTCGATCCGGTCACGAAAGACTTCGCCGTGTTGGAAGACATCCCTCGCGACGCCCTGATCATCACCTACTGCTCTGTAGGCCTCCGGTCGGCAGCCATGGCGCGGCGCCTTGCCCGGGCCGGGTTCACCCGAGTCGCCAATCTGGAAGGCTCCATGTTCGCGTGGGCCAACGAAGGATACCCGATCTACCGCGATAGCATCACCGTGCAGACGGTGCATCCCTACGACAGGCGGTGGGGACGCCTGTTGAAGGATGAGCTACGTGCTCCCCTGCGCGATGAGTAATCCTGTTCCTACAGGAGGTGCTTTGTATAACCGCCATCGACAGGGATGGCTGCTCCAGTAATATACCCCGCGCGCGCGCTGCACAAAAAGGCGGCCACCGCCGCGAATTCTTCCGGTTCGGCAAGCCGATTCAGTGCCGCATCGGCAGCCCATCCCGCTTCGATTTCTTCGGGGCTTTGCCCGCTGCGACCCTGGATTTGCTCAACAAGCTCCCGAAGGCGCACCGTGCGAGTAAAGCCCGGCAAGATTGTATTCACGGTAATACCCACTGGTCCGAGCTCTTCCGACAGCGTCTTGGCGAATCCTTGCACGCCCGCACGGGCCGTATTCGACAGATACAGGCTGGGAACCGGCTGCTTGGCGGCAATAGAGGTGATCATGAGAATCCGGGCAAGACCAGATGTCTGGGCCGCTTCGCGCAGATACGGTAGCGCATGGCGGCACAGATTTATGGTGCTCACGAGGTTCAATTCCAGACCCAAACGCCACGTGTCGGCACTGAACTCGTCAATGAATCCGGTTGGCGGACCACCGGCGTTGGTGATCAAAATGTGAAGCGCCCCATAATGCTCTGCGGCACGACCAAGTGCATACTGCACCTGGTCTTCATCGGTCACGTCACATTCCACTGCCAATATTCGCTCCGGCCCAACGGTTTCCGCCAACTCTTCAGCCGCCGCATTGACACGCCCCTGGTCACGAGAGCAAATGGCTATGCGGCACCCTTCGCTTGCAAGCGCCAGGGCAGCTGCCAATCCGAGGCCACTACTGGCTCCGGCGATGAACGCCACGCGATCCTGAAGTCCCAAATCCATATTGAATTACCCGTGTTTGCTTAAGGGTACCCGGAATGTCTCTACCCCAACATATTAATGCAGCACCACGACTGCCGACAATATTCAGCTGTTCTTATACGAAATTTCTTTTGAGGAGAGGAAATGTAAATGGGTTGTTGCCTATTACGAGCCGGACCCGCCACTACAATGCTGCAGATCCATGGCTCTTAGTCGCACGACAAGGCGCACAGGAGTTCGCACCCCCACTTGCTCCGGCTGCAATAGGGTCCCATAGCCATGGCATCCTCGTCGGGTTCACCCTGTACGTTCATGTCAGATTGCGCGTATTCGTCTTTGCCAGTCACGCGCACCACGCACCGGGACGACGTGTTCACATATCCTGCGTAGCTGTCCGCTAAATCACCAGGACGCTATGTATGCGCGTAGCGCTTGGCAGTCTGGCGCGGCCGCCGAGGGCGGCAAGTTCGAGCAGGAACGAATAGCCGATAAAGTTGGCCCCAGCCTGTGATACCAACGCATGGCAGGCTGCGGCCGTCCCTCCAGTGGCAATCACGTCATCGTGGACGAGGACGTAATCGTCACGCGTCACGGCATCGGTGTGGATTTCGATCGTATCGGTGCCATACTCCAACGAGTATTCCACTGCCCGAATATGGTAGGGGAGCTTGTCTTTCTTACGCACGGGCACAAATCCTGCACCGAGGCGCTCCGCAAGCAGTGAGCCCAGTATAAAACCGCGCGACTCGATGCCAACGACCTTGGTCACCGTATCGTGCCGAAAAGGTGCTACCAGTGCGTCCACAGCAAGACCCAGGAGCGTCGCGTCTGCTAGCAGCGGTGTTATGTCCTTGAATTGAATTCCCGGCTTCGGATAATCCGGGACCGTTCGGATGGCCGATAGCAATCGCTGATCTGTGTCCATAATTCAAGAATGCGCACTTCAGTTGGCAGGAGCGCAAATATACGGACACAGCTCTGTTCTTTTTTCGCACGCCGCCAGGCACCACGGATTCCGCCCGTCACCACTCGTACCTTGAGTTGCCAATCAGTTGATCCATGCGACGCCGGATAATCTCTTCGCGGATCCCTTCGCGCTCCTCGCGCTTCCCTACGGCCTTATCCAGCTGGCTTTGCAGCCGATCAATCTCTTCCTGGCGCAGCTCCTGTTTGTGGTCAAAGATCTCCCCTAGCTTCTCCGCAAGTTCATCGTTCAGACGCGTACGCTCGTCGCCTTCTGCGCCACGAACAGCTCTCGCCAGGCGCTGTGCCTCCAGTTCCAACTGGCGCACGTCATCATCCACATCCATCACCATCTCCTCTAGCTTCTCTCTCATAGACTTGGCGATTCCCATGGACTTGACGATGCCCGGCCTCAATTTCGATTTGTGTATTTCAATATCAAAATTGCGGCCGGGCATGTGAAAATTGCGGCCCTGCATATGTATGCGAGGAAAGTCAACATCCATCTCTCGCTCTAGCGTGAACCGGTGCCCCTCCCCGGTGTCCATGGACTTGACGATTATTCGTTTCCCGTCCAGAATGATCACCGTCTCCTCGGCATCCACGTATACTGTGTCCGGTGGTTCGTCGGTCTGAGCTGCTGCAGGCTGCGCCAGAACAAGGATCGCGGGCGCCAGGAATGTCAACCAGTACATGTGGCGTAGTGTGGTCATGAGCTTGGGATTGGTCTAATGGGGTTCTGAAAGGTCCTGGCGGAATTTCCTCGTTACCGCCTGGTGGAGATAAGTTCTCGCAGACGCTGCCTGATCAAGTGCTCACGCGCAGCCTCGCGCATTCGCAATCGCTCGCTCAGTGCATTGACTTCCTTTTCCAGTTGCTTGATTTCACGCTTACGGTTGTGTTGCTTGAGTGCGAAGATGTCGCCCAGTGTCTCGCGCAATGCTTCAATGCGCAACTTTCGTTCCGGGCCCTCCGATAATGCGCGTATAGCCTGAGCAAGCTGCGCCGCCTGTAATTCCATACGGGTTTCTTCCACAAGGCGCTTGTAGAGATCACCGTCTTGCGCCTGGATATCATTGTAATAGCTCTGCAGCTGCAACACAGGCATATGCTTTACGGCACGCGCCGCCTCGGTGACGCTTTCTTCCGCCATTCTTAGCACATCGCGGGCCTGTGGAAACGCCTGCTGCCGCATTCTCTCGAGGTCAGCGGCCTGCTGTTGCAGGGAAGCCGCCATTTCCACAAAATGCACATCCACATGTGTCCCCGGCTCTATACCCTTTCCAAATCTGGCCATTGGATGCACAACCACCTCTATATCCTCCATGGCCAGCAAACGGTTACCGTCCAGCACGTAATTGGCCCCGTTGAGCCCAACAATTGGCCGGGCAATACCTTCCGACCTAAACGATGCCTCCAAACCCTCCACATCCAACGCATCGGGCCACTCTTCCATCGGAAGCACCTGCCCGTTTATGGTCATAATGCCCCCTTCTATTTCCAAACTGAACGACTGCGCAACAGCCCCGTTCACACAACCGAGTCCGAGCATCAGACATACCGCCCATACCCTTGTGATTGCACCATGCCTCATTAGATAACCTCCTGTGTTTTCCGTCCCGTTACTGATCACGGCGGGTGCTTGCCGCACCCAGGCCCGGCAAAACGTCGGACGCATCCGGCGGAATCGAATCCAGCGAAATGACAGCCGACTCATCCCACAGCTGCGCGTGACTGCGCGCCCGGATCAGGTTTAGTCGACTGTGAACGTCGACCAGGCTTTCAGCTTCATCCCATGCGGGCTCCAGCATTGTCGGGATCTGCTCAGGAACCACTACGGGCAGGCTATCCCCGACTTGCGCGGCCGTCGCCGCGATTTCTTCACCTCGCTCTACCGGAGCATCCAGAGACACGACTTCCGCACCCGGCACTAAGACACGAAATAGCCCGGCCGTGAGCGCCACCAGAACTACTGCCGCTGCACTCAACGCGTAGATGAGGCGCAGGCGCTGAGGTCGCGCATGCCCCCCATTTATCAACCGCAACCGGCGACGTCCGGCGGCCTCCATAACGCGGACAAGTACTTCAGGATCGGGGCGTTGGGCTTCTCGCGCATCCAATGAACGCTTGGCCTCGCAGAGCGCATCGTATTCCCGGCGGAGCGCCTTGTCCTCCAGATACCCATCCAGAATGTCAGGCTCCAGTGGTTCACCAAACAGGTGCTGCACTAAGCGTAATCGTTTTTCCATATTCGCAAGGTTGGATGAGCGCATCAGGCCACGGCTACCTTAGTCCGCATCTTTTTTTTTGAATCACGTTTCGCCAGGGGTTTATCCTGCATCCGCCGCAGATTCAGCAGCGCATAGCGCATGCGACCCAGTGCCGTATTTATGGACACACCAGTCAGTTCGGCGATCTCACGAAACGTGAGTTCCGCCTCCTGCCTGAGCAGCAGCACCTCTCGCTGCGCAGCGGGTAGCCGTGCGATACTCTGTTCAAGCCACTGCCGATCCTCCTTCCAGGACAGCTCCTCGTCGGGACCAGGAGACTCATCCTCGAGGCGATCCCAGTAGGAAACGTCCTGTTCCTCCGACGTGTCCAGGACATCCTTCCACTTTTTCCGACTGCGAAAATGATCAAGCGCCGCGTTCCGTGCGATCCGCATGACCCAGCCCAGCCATCGTCCTTGCTGCAGGTAGGAACCCCGTTTCCGTTGCATGGCGCTGATGACACGCATGAATGTTTCCTGAAACAGATCGTTGGCCACATCGCGATCACGCACCATTCCCATCAGATAGCCATAGACGCGCTCCTGGTGGCGCTCAACCAACTGGCCAAACGCCCGATGGTCGCTGCGCTCCAGGTACGCCGCCACAAGTTGGTCGTCCGGTGGATGCATGCGATGCCCGTGAATGCGACCTCTATCGGGAGATCGTCGGGTATGTAACGGCTACGAGGCCGCGTTTATTGCGCCAGACAGCCTGGTTCTGCTATCCTAACAGATCCAGAGCCTCCGCCAGCGTATCTACACCCGCAACTTCCATGCTGACGGGCGGCGACAATCCGTCCAGCGAATTACCTGGTACTATCGCGCTGCCAAAGCCCAGTTTCGCTGATTCCCTTAACCGCAATTCCAATTTGCTTACCCCACGCACCTCGCCTCCTAGCCCGACCTCGCCAATGAGAACACCGTGCTTGTCCGACGGCACGTCGCGCAATGATGAGGCTATCGCCATAACGACACCCAGATCAGCGGCAGGTTCATCCAGGCGAGCACCTCCGGCAACATTCAGGAAAATGTCGTGTGCGCCAAGCCCCAGCCCCTCCCGCTTTTCTAGTACAGCCACGAGCAGTTGTAGTCGCCGAAGGTCGAAACCCGTGGTCGTGCGCTGTGGCGTGCCATACGAAGTCGGAGACACCAGGGCCTGTACCTCCACCAACAACGGCCGCGTTCCCTCCATCGTGCATATTACGACTGAGCCGCTTGCCGCCGCATGGCGCTCGGAGAGAAATACGGCGCTTGGATTTGTTATCTCCTGCAGACCATTCCCGCTCATTGCAAACACACCTAATTCGTTAGTGGAACCAAATCGGTTTTTCACCGCCCGCAAGACGCGGGTCTCGTGGTGCCGATCTCCTTCGAATGTGACCACCGTGTCCACCATATGCTCCAGGACACGCGGGCCGGCAATGGCTCCCGTCTTGGTAACGTGCCCCACCAGAAACGTCGCCACATTGAATTCCTTCGTTACGCGCATGAGCGACGAAGCACATTCGCGGATCTGGCTCACAGACCCAGGCGCACTGTGCACATCGGGGCGATATACGGTCTGTATGGAATCAATGATCAGTACGTCCGGATCAACCTCCATCGTCGAGGCGAGGATTTCTTCAAGATTGGTTTCCGCAAAGACCAGCACGTTGGGTGTCGCAGCATTGAGACGCTCTGCCCGCAAGCGCACCTGCCGCGCCGATTCTTCTCCCGTAACATAAAGAACATTCAACGGGCGCAAGAACTTGCCCAGTTCCGTCATGAGCGTGCTCTTGCCGATTCCAGGATCCCCCGCAATCAGAGTGATCGAGCCGCGCATGATGCCACCGCCCATAATGCGGTCGAGTTCGCCGAGTCCCGTTTGAATGCGAGGCGCCTCTCCCGTATCCACGTCGGTGAGACGTTGTGGCTCCCCAGCGCGCGTGCGAAAATTACCCGTAGCCCCTCGTACTACCACCTCTTCAACAAAACTTTGCCACTGACCGCAACTCGGGCAACGCCCAATCCACTTCAGGGACTCGTAACCACATTCCTGGCATACGTGACGGATTTTGGGACTGGCCATACCAGTGTACTCTCCTATTCGTGATTCGGGTTGATAAAAGTCGCCTACTGGGGTGACACCTGCCTGTCACAGGCCTTGCCAGAGAGAAACATACAATGCTAAATGTCATTTAGATGCGTTCCTCACTGCCCGGCAACAGGGCCCGCCTGCATGGCTTCACTGAAGCTCCACTTGACACAGCCTTTCTTTAGTGTTGGCCGCTATTCGCTGCTGATCGCAAAGGCCTGCACTTCATTGGGCGAATTCGGCCTGTACCGAAAGAATCTGGCCACGCAGATGATACGTGTCGGGATTGAGTCCATCCCAATTGTTGCGTTGGCAGCAGCATTCTCCGGCGCGGTGACCACCGTGCAGACGGCCTATCAATTGGTCTCTCCACTGATACCCAAGTCGACGATCGGCGCAGTCGTTGTTCCGTCACTTATCATGGAGCTGGGCGCCGTAGTAACCGGGTTTATCCTGGCTGGCCGCGTGGGAGCCCGGATCGCGGCAGAACTCGGCACGATGCGTGTTACGGAACAGATAGATGCGCTGGAGGCCATGGGTTTGAATTCGATCGGCTATCTGATCGTACCACGTGTCTTGGCCGGCATTATCATGTTTCCCGTACTATATATTTCGGCCGTGTTCGTGGGAATAAGCGGAAGCCTGTTGGCAGCTGAGCTTACCGGGGCCGTATCAACCGGCGAGTTCATCCAGGGAGCCAGGGATTACTATCTGCCGTTTGGCCCCTATTTCGGCCTCATAAAATCTGTCGTCTTCGGCTTCGTCATTACCTCGATTTCTTGCTACATGGGATACTTCACCGAGGGTGGCGCCGAAGGAGTCGGACGCAGCACGACACAGGCTGCCGTTAGCAGTTGTGTCTATCTATTGGTCGCGGATCTGATACTCGCCGTACTGTTGATCGGATAAGACTGCCGCTCCATGGCCAAAACGCCAGTTGACATGCCACTCTACCCGACGCTTGAATGATACAGGTCGAGCGACTCTTTAAATCTTTTGGCTCCAAGCCGGTGCTTTGCGACGTATCGCTGAATATTCGCGAAGGAGAAACGCTGGCCATCATCGGTCGCAGCGGATCCGGCAAGAGTGTGCTGATGAAGCACCTTATCGGCCTTCTGAAGCCCGATAGTGGCCGTGTGCTCGTTGATAACATAGACATCAACAAGATTTCCTATAGCCAGCTTCGCCACGTACGGCAGCAATTCGGCGTACTGTTCCAGGGAGGCGCCCTGTTCGATTCAATGAACGCCTTCGAAAACATAGCATTTCCGCTCCAGACATTTACGACCAAGACGTCATCGGAAATCCGCAAGCAAGTGGAGAAGTGCCTGGATGTCGTCCGCCTGGCGGGCGTTGGAGCCAAGCTGCCGTCTGAGCTGTCGGGCGGCATGAAGAAGCGTGTAGCCTTGGCGCGCGCCATTGCCATGCAACCACGCTACATCATTTATGATGAGCCGACCAGTGGCCTGGATCCGGAAACGTCGAACAACATCAACGATCTGATCAAAGGGCTGGCAGACCAGCTCGACATTACCAGCATCGTGGTTACGCACGACATGCATTCGGTGTTAAGCATCGCCGACCGAGTGGCTCTAATCCATGCATCGCAAATGCACTGGGTTGGCATAACCGACGATCTGCACCACAGCACCGACCCCGTCCTTCGTTCGTTCGTCAAGGCGAACGAGTACACGATCGGCGATCCCGTATTGTCCTAACCGACTTTCTCATCGTCCGTGAAATACAACAAGGAAATCACGATCGGCGCCGCCGTCGTAGTGTGCGTCATCATCTTCATCTTCGGAACGCGCTATTTCCAGGCTCTTCCCTTCTTTTCCGGATCGAACGTCTACAGCACCACCTTCGCTGACGGTGGAGGCCTTGTGTCGGGGAATGCGGTGCGGATCAACGGAGTCGATGTTGGCTCCGTAAGCCGTGTCAGCCTTAATGATGGCCTGGCGCAGATCGACTTTACGGTGAACACCGATGTGATATTGACACACGGATCGGTCACCTCCATTAGCGGATTCACGTTTCTGGGAGTGACGCGCATGAATCTGGAGCTCGGACCGCCTGACGCTACGCCATACAAACCCGGCGACTTCATTCCCAGTGAAACCAACGACGAACTGAACACATTACTGGCATCCGTGCCCGATTTCCTGGGACACACAGACAGCCTGATTCTGGGTACGACGGATGCGATGCATGCTGCGCGCGGCCTCATGGAGGATCCCGGGAGTGATCTGCGCCAGACGCTGGCAACGCTGCAGAGTACGGCCGATGAGATAATCCTATTCCTTCGTGACCAGCGCGCACACCTTTCGGCAGCACTGGCCAACGTGGGAGCATTGGCGGCATCGGCCAACACGCTAACGCAGGACTCACTGATGGTCACCGCGGGCCGTTTGAATACGGCCCTTGCACAGCTGAATTACACGCTGGCCTCGTTTGAGACAACATCGTCCTCGCTCCAGACCCTGCTCGACAACATAAACGACGGCAAGGGAACGCTGGGAAAACTGGCTACAGACGATTCGCTCTACGTGGAACTTCGCGCGGCCGCCACAACCATCAATGCCCTTTTGAGCGATTTCCAGGCAAACCCCCGGAAGTACCTGAAGGACCTCAAGATTGTGGATATCTTTTAGGAGAGGATGCATGCCCTCGTATGACGAAGCACTTTCCCTATTCCTTGCGTGGACCAAGACCGAAAGTTTGCGCCGCCACGCATTCGCCGTGGAAGCCGCCATGGAGGGCTACGCCACGCATTTCGGCGAGGATGTGGAGTTGTGGCGCATCACGGGACTCTTGCACGACATGGATTACGAGAAGCATCCCACAATGGAGGAGCACCCGTTTGTGGGCGTCGGCGTGCTTCGAGAGAAAGGGTATCCGGTAGCGGTCATAGACGCCATTTTGGGCCATGCCGACCATTCGGGTGTTCCGCGCACCAGCCTGATGGCCAAGGCGCTCTTCGCAGTCGATGAGTTGGCCGGCTTCATTACGGCTGTAGCCTACGTGCGCCCCACGAAGCTCACCGGCATGAAAGTAAAGTCCGTCCGCAAGAAACTGAAGGACCGGGCATTTGCCGCCGCCGTCAGCCGCAACGATATACAGCAGGGCGCGCGCGAATTGGGCATCGAGCTGTCCGAGCACATCCAATATGTCATTAGCGCCATGCAGAACCGCGCTGAACGGCTCGGACTTGCAGGGACATAGCGCGCAGAAACTGAGGAGAGACGGGACGTGGCCACAAAGAACGGAAACCCGGAGCGGGATTCTAGTGCTGGTGATAGCCCGCAAGCGGTGCTACAGGAACGCACCCAGGCCATGGCCAAGGACCTGAAAGGGCTTGCCAGCAAGTATCTGGAGCGCCATCTACCTGCACCTGCCACCAACCCGCCGCCGGGGTTGTCGTCTGGTTTGGGGACCGCCCCTTCTCCTGCGCTCCGATATATTCGCATCATACCATATGTGTTACTGGTGGTTTTTGGCTCGTCGTTCCTGTGGGATTTTGACGGCGTTACGCTGTATCCATTGGGATTCGAGCTCCATCTTGAGGGTTTATTGCTGAAAATTTCAGTTAGCGGGCTGGTGGGCTTTGGTACCAATTGGCTTGCCATCACGATGCTGTTCCGCCCGCGCAAGCGACGTCCCGTATTCGGCCAGGGACTCATTCCGGCACAACGTGATCGCGTGATCGAACGATTGGCCAGAGCGGTCAGCCAGGAGTTGATTAACGAAGATATTATCCGGCAACGCATCGAGGAAAGCGGGGTCGTCCTCAAGTACCGCGACAGAGCCGTGGCCGTGACGCATAATATCCTGGCAGACCCGGAATTCCGCGTCGACCTTAAAACGCATCTGGTCAGCTACATAAGCTCCGTACTGAGCTCAGAAGACATGCGCAGGAAGATCGTGGACTATACGATTGCCAAAGTCGAGGAGATCACAAGTCCAGGGATTGGCGGCTTTGCATTCAAGGCATACCGTTACCTGAACAAGGAAGCGTTTCATCGCAAAATCGATGACGCCGTACGCGAACTACCCCAAAATCTGGACATCGTACTCGACGAATTGGACAACGTGCTCGACAGGATTCCGGACAAGATTGCGGAGCGATCGGCAGAAATCGAAGAAGTGGTCTCCAAGGTTATTCTCGGATTCATTGAGACATTGGATATTTATAGCATGATCGTTTCCAACATGCGCAATTATAATGAATTGCAACTCGAAGCACTGGTCCGAAACTCCTCCAATGAGCAGCTCAACTATATCAAGTACCTCGGCGGCGTGCTTGGCATGGTGGGCGGACTTGTAATCACCCAACCGCTGGTGGCTGTGGGACTGCTTGGCGCAGGACTCGCGGGTCTCGTGGTGCTCGATATTGCGATCATGCGACTGCTCTGGCGCGATGAGACCCAGGAAGCACCGCCCGCGTGACTCCGCGCGGCCTCAAGGGTGGTGCATGCTCCTCGCGCGAGGCCGCATTGAGGACGTCCAGCACCGCATCCTGCGTCTTCGCCTCCATGAGACGTTGACGAAGCACAGAAGCATTTCGCAAGCCCTTGAAATACCCTCCGTACATGCGGCGCATTTCCAATACGCCGCCACGCTCACCCAGCCAGTCGCACTTGAGGCGGAGGTGCTCACTGACAACCGACACACGCTCTTCCCAGGACGGTGGTGAAGGAACTTCGCCGGTAGCCATATAGGCTTTCGCGTCCCGAAATATCCATGGATTCCCAATCGCGCCCCTGCCGATCATCACAGCATCCACACCGGTTGCATCAAACATTTCCTTTATGGCCTGTGGGGTTGTGGCATCGCCGTTCCCGATACACGGAATGTCACGTAGGCCCTCTTCCTTAATGCGCCGCAGGTAGGACCATCTGGCCTGCCCCTTGTACATTTGCTTGCGCGTGCGCGCATGCACTGCAACAGCTGCGACGCCACAATCCTCAAGCATCCGCGCCACGTCGACAATCTGGATCGAGCCTTCGTCCCAGCCAAGGCGCGTTTTGACGGTAACGGGGCGAGATGCTGCATTAACCACTGCGCGGGTGATGGCTTCCATCTTGGGCAGGTTGCGCAGAATGCCTGCTCCACCGTCCTTGCATACAACCTTGCGCACGGGGCAGCCGAAATTAATGTCGATAAGGTCGGGGCCGACCTCATCCACGATAGTAGTGGCCTGGCGCACTTGTTCCAGGTCACCGCCGAAAATCTGGATGCCCACGGGTCGCTCGGCTTCCAGAATATCAAGCTTCATTACCGAGCGCTCGGCGTCGTGCACGAGCCCGCCTGACGATATGAATTCCGTATAGACGAGATCCGCACCATACCGCTTGCACAAAATACGGAACGGCGGATCACTCACGTCCTCCATCGGAGCGAGAAGGAGCGGACGCTCGCCAAGCTCTATCGATCCAATACGCATGAGGCTGACCAAGTGCGGTGGCCGTGCGAACGAGACCGCCCCGGTGCTGTTCCGATACGTAGAGCCGCGTAACCTTACCAAACAATATGCAGTATACCCGGAAGGAAACCTGGAATCCTGACCACGACGACCATGTCCGCTCACCGCCACAATCTTTTCGCACTACCGTTTCTGATGCTTGCTGTACTGCTACTGTCAGGCTGCGGCCCCAATTTGTTCGAGTACGCAATGCAACCAAGAAGTCTTGGCTGCTGCGGGCTGATTGTCGTTGTCCTGGATATTGTAGCCCTCGTAGAGGTTCTTGGCAGTGCACGCACAACAGGCAACAAAATATTATGGTCACTTATTATCATCTTCCTACCTTTCCTGGGATTCTTCGCCTATTACCTGTTTGGGCGCGGGGATTAGGATTCGTGCCCACCGCGATGTGTTATGACGCTTCCTATCCGCACGTGCGTTTTCCTTGCGCCATGCGTTGCGCTCGTATGGATAGCTAGCGTACCTGTGCATGCGCAGGATGCAATGGCGCCTACGGTGATTCTTGTATCCCTGGATGGCTTTCGCGCCGATTACCTGGATCGGCATGCACCTCCGACGCTGACACGCATAGCAACCGAAGGCGTGCGCGCGGAGAATTTGATCCCGGTCTTTCCGACCAAGACGTTCCCAAACCACTACACCCTGGTGACGGGACTGCGTCCCGCAAGGCACGGCATCGTCGGTAACACGATATATGATTCGGCCTTCGATACCCCGTTCAACCCCCGAAACCGCGAGTCCATGCAAGATGCGCGGTGGTGGGGCGGCGAACCTTTGTGGGTCACGCTGGAAAAACAGGGGCAAATTGCGGCGCCATTCTTGTGGCCTGGATCCGAGGCCGCGATCAAAGGATGGCGCCCTCGCTACTGGCTTCCGTATCGGGACACCTATGCCGTTGAAGATCGCATCCAGTGGATCTTGGACTGCCTCCAGCTTCCTGCAAAGGATCGTCCTACTTTCTTAACGTTATACTTTAGTCAAGTAGATGCAAGCGGCCATTTCAACGGGCCGGAGTCATTGGCCACAGAAAAAGCCGTACACATGGTGGATCAATACCTGGGGATGCTGCTGGACAGCCTGGAGACCCGGGGGCTTCTGGACGACATTAACCTGCTTATTACATCGGACCATGGCATGGCCGCCACATCGCGTGAACGGGTGGTCTTCATCGATGATGCGGTCAACATGAAGGACATTGCGCATTTTCACGGCGACCCTTCACTCATGGTCTGGCCGGCAGAGGGCCGCGATAAAGCGGTGCTCGAGGCGCTCCAGGCAGTCCCGCATGTGTCGTTCTACCGAAAGTCCGATCTTCCGGAGGATTACGGCCTGCGTGATCATCGCCGGATTGCACCTCTCGTTGGCATCGTGGACGAGGGCTGGCGCGTGAGCACTCGCGCGTCATATGCACGCAATCCTGCCCGCTTTGACGGTGGCGCGCATGGGTATGACCACCGCCTTCCTGCTATGCAGGGTATTTTCCTGGGTCACGGCCCGGCATTCCGGGAGGCGACAACGGCAGGACCCCTCTCAATCGTCGATCTGTACGTGCTCATGACCGAAATTCTTGGAGTTACGCCTGCGCCAAACGACGGCAACCCTTACGTGGCAGATGCGCTTCTCAAGCCGCGGACCTCTAGTACCGGCAATTCCACACCTATTCGCAAACCGGCCAAGCGCCAACCCGCAACATGCCAGCCATCCATGCCAAGCCCATGATCTCCCGCCTCCTAACCGCCAGCGTCCTGATCCTGTGCGCAACCATTGCAACTGCACGGGCCCAATCGACTCCCGAGGCCGCTCCCGAGGATGTCAACTCTGTCGATAGCATCATCACGGCGTTATATGATGTGATCTCCGGGCCGGCAAATCAGCCGCGAAACTGGGACCGCTTTCGATCGCTGCTGACGCCAACGTGCCAGTTCATGCCGATTCGGCGGACACGCGAGGGGTCCCATGCGCACAGGGCGTTAACTGCGGAGCAGTTCATCCAGACGGCCGGAGCGTATTTCGATCAGAACAGCTTCTACGAAAGCGAGACGGCGCGCACACAGGACCGCTACGGCAATCTTGTGCATGCGTTCAGCACGTATGACTCGTACCACAATCCCGATGACGAGACGCCGTTCCAGCGCGGCGTCAACAGCATCCAACTGTTTTTCGAGCAGGACCGGTGGTGGATCGCCAACATCGCCTGGCAGCCCGAATGGCCTGATCTTCCCATTCCCGAGGCATACCGTCCGACAAACGAGTAGTGGTTCCTTCCGCTCCCGGACTGTGCGAGCATGCTGCCGCTGGCCGAGCCTCCTCGCCTGCCGCTGGAACCCAGCGGTGCGCAAGCCTATCCCCTTCCGGCAACCCTATTCTACACGGCGCAACCGGGCGAAGGTAAGGCGCAGTTTCTTTTGCCCGACGCCCTGGAAGAAAACGGTCGCCGTGGCCTGTCTTCCCTGTCCATCCCTACTCAGAACCTTCCCCGTTCCAAAAGTATCGTGCTCGACCTGGATGCCAGGTACGATTTCGCTGAACTCTTCGTCGTACACAATACTGCGCGTGTCTTGCGTCTTGTTGGGCTTCCTGTCGGGCGCTGATAATCCATCCGTATCCCGCGAAGTTGCCCCAAACGCATCCCGCGTCCACGATGGGCGCCGTGCATGTCGTTGCCTGGATCGACTGCCCAGCTTCCTCAGGATGCTTGCATCGATTTCTGATAGGAACCGGCTGGGAATACTGCTCCCAGTACTTCCAAATCGAAATCGGCTAACCGCATTGCAGAGGTACAGCTGACTCTTGGCCCGCGTGGCACCAACGTAGAAGAGCCGCCGTTCTTCTTCCAACTCCGAAGGCTCCCTGGCCGCCCGCGAGTGTGGGAAAAGCTCCTCTTCCATCCCTCCGATGAACACGACGCGGAACTCCAAACCCTTGGATGCATGCAGCGTCATGAGCGTGATGTAGTCCGAACTCTGCTCTTTTTCATCGGCATCTGTAACGAGCGCAACGTCCTGCAAAAACTTACTCAATGACGCATCCTCGCCCTGTTCAATGGCGTGCTCAGCGATGGCGCTGATGAGCTCTTTCACGTTCTCCGACCGCACCAGGCCCTGCGGAGTGTTGTCTTTCTCGAGATCTCGGAACAAGCCGGCGCTAGTTAGCAGCCTGCGTGCGACGATGCCGGGATCGTCCTGCTGAGATTCCTCTATTGCCGTTTCGATAATGGCGCGAAATGCATTCACGGCGTTTCGCGCGCGCGCTGGCAAGCCTGCCTCCTGCAGGTAATCCATCGCCTGCCAAGGCGTAATGTCATTGCGACGGGCATAGTCCGTGAGCCTTTCCAGTGATCGGTGTCCGATACCCCTTGTGGGGTAGTTGATCACGCGGCGAAGACTCGCACCATCATACGGGTTGACAACAAGACGGAAGTAGGCCAGTGCGTCCCTGATCTCCTTCCGCTGGTAGAAGGACATTCCCCCGACTACGCGATACGGAATGTCCTCTGCTCGCATGGCATCTTCAAAGGAACGACTCTGGTGATTCGTACGGTACAGCACCGCAAACTCCTTGTAGTCATATCCTTCGCGTGCGCGGTGGTCTCGTATCAGGCGACTAACCCTTTGCGCTTCGTCCTTCTCGGAAAGTGCTTCGACTAGCACCACGGGCGCCCCCTCCCCGTTCTGCGTCCATAGATCCTTCTTGAGTTGGTTCTTGTTCTGCCTGATGATGGACGCCGCGCACTTCAGAATCGTCTTGGTTGACCGGTAATTCTGCTCCAGACGTACGACGGTTGCGTCGGGGTAGTCGCTCTGAAACGACAGGATATTGGTGATGTCGGCGCCCCGGAACGCATAAATGCTCTGCGCATCGTCCCCCACCACACAGATGTTCTGGTGCTTTCCAGCAAGCTGCTTCGCCAGTCGATATTGCACCTGATTGGTGTCCTGATATTCATCGATATGAAGATATGTCCACTGCCGCTGATAGCGGGCCAGCGTGTCGGGCTCCTTCCGGAAAAGATCCAGCGGCTTGATGAGCAGGTCATCAAAGTCAAGGGCATTAGCGCGGAGGAGCGCCTTCTGGTACGGACCATACAGCGCCGCCGCACGCTCCTGATAAGGCCCTTGCGCTATCTGCTCGTACTCTTCCGGTCGCACCAGGTTATTCTTGGCGCTGGAAATCATCGCCCGCATCTGGCGTGGCGAGTATTGCTTCCTGTCGATCTGCAGATGATCCATCAGCTCGCGCAGCATGCGCTCCGAATCGTCCGTGTCATAAATAGAAAAGTCACTGGTGTACCCCAAGGCCTTGCCATGACTGCGCAGCATGCGCGCAAGTACGGAATGGAAAGTGCCAAGCCACATGCCAGACGCCACGTCGGCGCCCACCAACCTTGCGACACGCTCCTTTATTTCGCGTGCCGCCTTGTTCGTGAACGTGAGCGCTAGCACCTCATGTGCCCGCGCCTTCCCGGTAGCCAACAGATAGGCGACCCGCATTGTCAGGGTCCGCGTCTTGCCCGATCCTGGCCCCGCCACGATCAACACGGGGCCGTCTGTCGCCTTTACTGCCTGCTGTTGCGTGTCGTTCAGCCCTGCCAGAATGCGCTGTGCTGCTTCGGCGCTCTTGGCCTGAGCACGACCTTTGACAAATACTCCCTCCCTCATGCAAATGCCCGCGATTTGTATTTGCAGTCTGCGGTGATCGTATTATTCGACGGTGCCGTAATGTACTTTGAACGAGTGATTCTACAAAGAGTTGAGGACCACCTGCCCGGATTCTTGCTTAGTTCACCAACGACCTCGACTATGGATATCCTCCTTCAACTCGCACGCGGCGTGCTCGGCCTGGTTGTGATCCTCGCCATCGCCTACATCTTCTCCAACAACCGTAAACGCCTCGATTGGAGGATGATAGGCACAGGAATCCTGTTGCAAATCGTTCTGGCCGTGTTCCTTCTGAAAGGGCAAGTACTTGCAGATGTGTTTGCTCCTCTCGGCTGGCCTACCGCGGTGTTTTCGTGGATCAGCTCTCAGGTGGTCCTGCTGCTAACTTTCACAACCGAGGGCGCCATATTCGTCTTCGGTGACCTGGCTCGTCCCCCCACGGACAATATGCCGTCTGGCACGCCCCTCGAAACGGGTCAGAGTTGGGGTAGCTCCATTGCCTTTCAGGTGCTGCCGACTATTATCTTTTTCGGATCCCTGATGGCCATACTATACCATTTGGGCATCATGCAGCGCATTGTCCAGGCAATGGCCTATGTCGTGCGTCGACTCATGCGGACCAGCGGTGCGGAATCGCTGTCCGTAACGGCAAACATATTTATAGGCCAGTCGGAAGCACCGCTCGTTATTCGACCGTACCTGGAACGCCTGACGACATCGGAACTCATGGCCGTCATGACCGGAGGCATGGCTACGATCGCAGGAGGCGTGCTAGCCGCGTACGTGGTGTTCCTTGGCGCTCCATATGCCGCCGCCCATAACATCGCTATGGACGTGGCGCAGTTGCGGTTTGCCGAGCATCTGTTGAGCGCCAGCGTAATGGCCGCGCCTGCGGCACTCATTATCGCCAAGATCCTGATACCGGAGACCGATACGCCCGAAACCGGTGGATCCGTCGAGGCCGCAATAGACGCCCCGTCCAGAAATATCATTGACGCAGCAGCGGCCGGCGCCGGAGACGGCCTGAAACTGATGCTAAACGTGGCTGCAATGCTCATCGCATTCCTGGCGCTAATCGCTCTGTTGGATTATATGTTGGGTTGGGGTGGAAATTTTGTGGGAATAGACCTCTCCATGGGACGCCTGCTGGGCTGGATGTTTGCTCCATTGGCATGGCTGATCGGCGTACCATGGGTGGATGCGTCGCAGTTCGGAGCACTCCTGGGCACCAAGATCGTGGCTACGGAATTCGTCGCTTATCTGGAACTTGCCGGCCACATTACCCATAACGCCCTTGAGCCAAGGACCGTGATCATGGCCACGTTTGCGCTGTGTGGATTCGCCAATTTTGCATCCATAGCCATTCAGATAGGCGGTATCGGTCCCCTGGCTCCATCCCGCAAATCTGAACTGGCGCAACTCGGGCTTAAGGCTGTCTTGGCGGGCACCCTGGCGAACCTGATGACCGCAACCATTGCCGGCGTGTTGATGAGCTGACGCGCCGCCACGGAGATGTCATTCGGGAGCGAACAACTCTTGCCAATGCCCGTAAAAGTTTAGATACCCCTCTCTCTCAAATTCCCTCACAAGTACAAGCATACAGTCCCCTTCGCTAGCGATCCACTTCACTTACGTGTCTCAGCCTGGCGATTGGTCATTTAATCTGAGTCGTGTGTATCATTCCTGAAGCGCAAATGGTGAAATCGTCGGCATACGAGGTTGCTCCTCCACCCCAGGACGAAGCGTTTGTCCGTTGGAGTACGCGGATTCAATCTTCGGATCAGCGAGCATTCTCGGAGTTGTTCGAGGCCATGCACCCGGTGCTGCTTCGTTATGCCTGGCGTTATACGGGCGAGCGAGAAGCGGCACGTGATGTTGTGCAAGATGCGTTCTTCAAACTGTGGCAGATCCGTGAAACGGTGGATCCGTCACGATCACTGAAGGCGCTCCTGTACACGATGGTGCGGAACCTGGCTCTGAACAGCAAGCGTGCCGCGCAACACACCAACGGCGTATTCCCCGAACATGGTCTAGTCGATTCAACCCCGTCGGTAGACCAAAAAGTGCAAGCTGAAATGCTGAATGCGCATCTGCGACAGTGCATTAGCGAACTGCCCAAGAGGCGCAGGGAGGCATTTATGCTTAGCCGTTACGAAGGCCTGAGTCACAGCGAGATCGCGCAGGTGATGGGTTTGACACCACGAACCGTCAATACCCACATTGTATTAGCGCTCAAGGATCTCCGCAAGCGACTGGGCGCACTGCAAGCCGATCCCTCCCCATGATCGACCAAAACCCCAGCACTCCTCCAAATCGCTACCCTATCCCTACGGACATCCTAGCCGCCTTTGAGGCCGAAACCACAGAAGAATCCGCATTGTTGCGTGAAGTGTGGGACCTTACAGAAGGCTATTACGGTCAGGAGCCCGAAGCGTTGTGGTACCGGAATACCGGCGTCGCAATCTGGCAAGACCTCCAGGTTGCGATGAAACGTGAATCTCCTGAGAAGAGGAGCCCCTTGCGGCTGATCATCTCGCCATGGAAAGTTGCGCGTCCGATGAGGTACGCGGCCATGGCTGCCTGCATTGCGGTGCTTCTGTCTATCGGCATGGTGCTGTCGGACAACTCCACAAGCATCAAAGCGCCGTACGGCGAACAACTCGTACACGAACTTCCCGACGGGTCCACACTGCGGTTAAATAGTGGCGCTCGCATCAGCTACAACGATTTCGGAGACGGCAACCGGAACATCAAGCTGACAGACGGAGAAGTATTCTTTGATGTAACCGAGAGTGTCGTACCGTTCCATGTGCACACGTTCAATGGCATTGTCACGGTGTTGGGAACGACGTTCAACGTGCGCGCATGGTCAGACGACACGGAGGCATCAACCGATGTTTCCGTGCAGACGGGAGTCGTCAGATTGGCGTCCAGAAAGACTCCTGACAATGTGATGGTCATCAAGGCGGGCCATGCCGCCAGACTCGCCGATAACACCCACACTCCGGTTGCGGTGGAAATGACAGAACCGGACCAGGCTATTTCCTGGCTCTCCGGTGGATTTAAGTATTCCAACCATACGATTGGCACGATCGCGAACGAGTTGGAACGCCGATATGATATTCAGATCAAGGTTTCCCCTAGGGAATTCCAAAATGTTCGCAAGGGTATTCTAAAGGAAAATCCTGCTAACGTGGAAGAGATCATTCGGGACATTTGTGAGTTAACTTGTGTTTATCACAGCGTCCCAGGCGGCTACGTTATCGCCCAGCGCGAAAGCGAGTAAGGGCGCCATACAGCACCACTCTGACGAGGCCTGATCTGGGAGTTGTAACCGTCTCCCGGATCAGGCTTTTTCATGCCAAGGGCTTTGCGAAATCTTGTGTGTGTCGTAGGCCTTTTTGGCATGTTCGGCTCTTCTCTGGCATCCGCGCAGAGCCACTCTTTACCCCTTCTTGACGCGCTGGTCCGTTTCCAGAATGCCTGGGGTGTCGATCTGGCCTACGATGCCGCGTTACTGGACGACAAAACCACCGAGTGGAATGGTCCGGTGCAAAATTCCGCGCAGGCTGACTTGGACGCCCTGCTAAGCGGAACCGGATTCGTGGGTTACCGGCTTTCGAGCGGCACGTATAGCGTAAAACCGAAAGAGGATGCCTATGCCTCGCTGATTGGCGCCGTACGGGATGCCATCAATGGCGGCCCGCTAATACGGGCAGCCGTACAGGTTGTCGGGACGACGCAAGGCACATCGACTGACGCGCAGGGCCAATTCCTGCTGGAGCGGTTGGAGCCAGGCGAGTACACCTTATCGGCCAGCTACCTTGGCTACGGCAGCGACCAGCAAACCGTGTTGGTGACACCGGAAAATCCCGCTACGGTCACCTTTCTCCTGGAGCCTCAACTCATCCCGCTGGATCCTGTAGAAATTTACACAGACCTGGCGCTAGATATGGGATCTCTGCGCCATCCGAACATAATCACGGGTGAGCAAGTGACGCAAATTCGCGGGGTGGGGACAGCGGATGCCATTCGTAATATCAATGATGTTCCCGGTGTCCGTGTCGACGAAGTCTCGTCCTCCATCCACATCCAGGGCAGTGAGCGAGGTGAGCACCAGTTTCTGTTGGATGGCAATCCCATCTTCGAACCCGTGCACCAGCACGGATATGTAGGCGCTTTAAACCCGTTTGCCATCGAACGTCTTACAGTAGACAAGGCCGGGTTTCCGGCCTCCAAAGGCAGCTACCTGGCAGGCGTAATTAATGCCGAGCATGCCCTTGAGGACGAGGATTCCCTCTCCTTTGACCTGCACCTGGATCCGATGAGCATCAACGCCAGGCTAAACATCGATGCAGTGGCAGAAAACGGCACGCGTCTCACAGTGTTAACGGCGGTGCGGAAAAGCATATGGGAAGGCGGGTGGTCCCCCCTGCGCAGTGGCAGCATAGACCGGCTATTGCGCGAATGGAACGATCCAGACGTGTTTCTCCTTCGGGCAAGCCTTTATCCGGTGAAAACACTGCGCCCGGATTACTATGAAGAGGCCATCAAGAGACTGGATCGAGTGCCTCCAGCGGACGTTCCGCTGATGGATTTTCACGATTTCCATTTTGCGGGCCGCGTCCAATTCAACGATCACCATACGCTGGCCGCATCCCTTTATCGCAGTGGAGACAAGCTCTACGGCAGACGACTCATTGCCACCATCGTTGCCGACCAGCAGAATATTTCCAATCCGGATCGCTATGATTGGGTTAACAACAGCGGCCACTTGGCCTGGTCCTTCCTTCCAGCCCCTAATGTTCAGGTAGCCACGAAGGTTCGCAGGAGTCGCTACCATTTGAGTCACAGTTACGCCGGCCTGGACAGACAAAATGCTATTTTGGTTCCGCCTGGTTTGTTTGCAGGTGAGCGTCTGGTTACCGATCTCACTCCTACCGACGACAGTAACAAGATCACCGAGACCAGCGTCGAATCCACCGTGGAGGTCGACCATGACATAGGCTTTTTGACCTCGGGACTTGTCCTGTCCAGCTCAACGCATCGTTTCGCGATTCCCAGCACGTTTCCTCAGATCATTGACCACCAGCGATCATCCACCCGGCTGGCGTTCTACGCCGAAGAACGGCGGGGATCCATGGAGGGAGTTTCACTGACTGTAGGGTCACGGCTCACCTACCTCTCCTCCCACAAGAAATTGTTCCTTGAACCACGTGTCGACGTAAAATTGCAATCCTCGGTCGGCAACGGCGGTGAATTCCTGCTCAGAGGAGCAGCCGGTGTTTACTCGCAGTTCATCAATCAATTCGACATCAGTACGCTAAGCCCCAGCACGCTTATTCCGTCAACGCGTTTCTGGATGCCCGTTGACGAATCCTTGGATCCGCCAATGGCCTACCATTTCTCCCTGGATCTGGGCTTGCGTCTGGGACCTTGGTCGTTCCGAGCGGAGAGCTACTACAAGAATCAGCCCCGTCTATTCCGGATTGACTATCCAACCCTGTGGAGTCTGGAGACTGGTGCTACAGACGGTCAGGAGCCCGCCAGGATCACGACACAGCAAGGGTTTATTGCCCTGACCAAGGGATCGGCTTATGGCAGCGCATTTGTCGTGGCAAGAAATTCGAGAACACTCCGGGCAGGAGCGCGCTATGAATACAACATTGCCCGTCGCGAGTACGGCTTCCGTGACGGGGTTCGCACAGAGCCGGTGCCTTGGAGTGAACCGCACCGTCTGGAGCTAACCTTCGACTGGAAACTACACCCATCCTTCGGTGTGACGATGCGATGGCGTGGCGGTTGGGGACGCATCTGGGCATTCCGCCAGGCCTACTATGACCTTTTGGGCACTGACGTCATACAAGGCTTAACGTTTGACGGATTCGACTTTCGATTTCCTACGGATCCGGAGCATCGATTGGAACCATTCCGCCAGCTCGATATGGGCATTACCTACGGCCGTCCGGTCGGGGTGACCACCTGGAAATTTCAATTGGATCTGCTGAATGTTCTGAATCGGAAAAATGAGGCTGATCGTAACCTCTTCGAGTCAGTCATCGAGGACCAGGTGGTGCCACAGACCCGGTACCTAATCGGTCGGATGCTCTCGTTCTCGCTGCGCCTCCAGTGCTGCGCGCCCTCGTAAGAGTGAGCTACTGGTCTTGCGCCGGCGATTCGGCAGTGTTGTCTAGGCGGGCAAAAAAGCGCCGCCGATCCATCGCCACGACGCGGATAAGACTGCCGGCAGCAATGAATTCGCCCTCTGTCACCACTTCGATGCGCTCTCCATCGATTTCTGCAACGCCAGTTGGCCGCAGCGGCGTCATCGCAACACCCTTCTTGCCCAGATAGCGGGCGCGGTGCTCGTGCTCGCGGGCGACAACTTCACTATTCTGACGCAGGTTAGTCGCCAGAATAAATCGATTCCAGGCTCCCGATCTCCAAAGACCGTAGAAAAGAAGAGCTCCGGTCGCCCCGGTTCCGATCAGTGTCAATCCCCCTCCCAAAACACCCTTTTCACTAAACACGTACCCGATGGCAAACACGATCAGCAGAAAACCCAGTACGCCGATTACATTGAACCCCGGTATCAGATATACCTCTACTATAATGAGGGCAAATCCTATGGCAATGAGCAGTATGGGGATTAAGAGATCCAAATTTCATCATTGTGTTTTGAGTTCCTAGCCGGCAGCCTCACGAACCTCCACACGACTTCCACGCACGCTGACTACACGCACCTGCCGACCTTTTGCAATGTATTCGCCTGCTGTAATCACGTCTACGCGCCGCCCCAAGAGCTCTACGATGCCTGACGGTCGCAGATCCGTAATGGCCGGGCCAATCTGCCCTAGATATTCCGCGTGCGTGTCGGCCGAGGTATAGCCAGACGCACTGGAGAGTTCCGGCGCCAGGATCAGACCACCAGCCGTACTCATCTGCGGCATGTACCGCCCGAGAGCCAGTGCGGTCATGAGTAACAACAGCATGGTCACGGCTACCGTAACAATGGCTGGCGTAAAAGAAGGAAGCGTAGGAAACGAGAAACCCACGTTTCCCACGAGGGAAACTACGAGAGAAATCAGCACGAGCAAAATACCCGATATCCCTGCAACGCCAAATCCGGGAATGAGAAATACCTCTGTCAGGATTAGAAGCACGCCAACTATGAACAGCAGTACTTCCCATATCTCCACGAGACCCAACAGGTAGTGCGGCGCAAAGAACAGGGCTGCACCAACGAGGGCCACTGCGCCCGCAAATCCGACGCCAGGCGTCTGGAGTTCGAAGTAGAGGCCGCCGAGCAGCATAAGCATGAGTATGGATTGAATCACGGGTGATCCAAGGAATCGCAGCACGCGTTCCGCCCCGCTCTCTCGATGGGCGACAACAGCCGCCGCATTCAGTCCAAACGCATCAATCACGGAATCCAGCGTTTCCAAGATTTTGTCTGCCACACCCAACTCCAACGCTTCTTGCGAAGACAGGGTAAGGACCTTGCCCGCTTCGGAAACTCCTTGCACTTCCAGGGTTGGGTCGACCATCGACTCCGCAATCTGCGGATCGCGTCCTTTTGCTTCCGCCGTGGAACGCATCAGGCCCCGCATATAGCTTTGGTACTTGTCCGGTGCAGCTTCTCCCGAAGTCCCCTCTACCACAGTCGCTGCACCAATGGACGCACCTGGTACCATGACGATGCGATCGGCCGCATACGAGATCAGCGCTCCCGCTGAAGCCGCGTTCTTGTCGATAAATGCCACCGTCCGAACGGGCGCATCCAGTAGTTGCTGACGGATTTCGTCTGCCGCGTCGACCAGTCCGCCAAACGTATCCATATGGAACACGACCAAGGCTGCATCGTGCGCATCAGCGTCTCCGATTGCGCGATCAATATATCGGGCCAGACCATTGTCGATCATTCCTTCGACGGGCACAACGTATACCGGCCCCGTCCCGAGATCCTCCTCGAATACAAGGGGCTTAGGCATACGGTCCTGCGCCAATCCAATGGCCGGAACCAGCATACTGGTCAGTGCCACAAGGCTAGCAAGTCGAACACCCATGAACATGCCAAATCGTGTGAGGTGCTTTGTAGCAAAATACGTTACGTAACAATAGTAAGATTCACGGAATTATGCCCGAATGGGATTGCCCCAGAATTAGTTGGGCGGGACGTTGGTTTTTGGGCTTGTGGGGCTACCCCGTTTTCACGGACGTTTAGTTTTTTGGGTTGATGGTGAATGATATGGTTCTTGCTGTCTCCGTTCCCCTGTTCGTTC
This sequence comes from Rhodothermales bacterium, assembly GCA_963665975.1. Taxonomy (GTDB): domain Bacteria; phylum Bacteroidota; class Rhodothermia; order Rhodothermales; family Bin80. The sequence goes on along the minus strand of OY762508.1, from coordinate 3,640,337 downwards.
AAGACCGGTTATCGGAAGGCTGGGGAGTCTGCCGTCATGGCGCTGCGCCGCTGGCCATAAAAAAGCACCCCGCTACCCTTCACAGCTAGCGGGGTGCTTAGCCCATCCTAACAGGAAGGAAGGGAGCGGATTACTTGATTAGCATCATCCGGCCCGTCTTCACCTGCGTGCCCGTTGCCGATATCGCAATCAACCGGTACAGGTACGCGCCAGACGCCAGTTCCGCCGCGTGCACGTCGATCCCGCGGGAATGACCCGCTTCAGGCGCAGAAGCTCCTTCCGCGCCTCGGTCGTCAGCCCGTCACTGCGACGACCCTCGTCCAAATCCGCCTGCTAGACCCAGTTCCGGATCGTCTGTGCAAACGGCTCGAACTCCCGGGCGAGCGACCCCGGACTACGACCGGCACGCACGAGCGCGACGATCTGCTCCATAGTACACGGGCGGATACCGTCCGCTTCCTCTTCCTTCCTTTGCATACCTCCTTCTGGTTGACCCAAATAGAAGGATATCCGTGAAAGTGGGGCAACTCCATTGTCGTACGTTGTCTATTGTCTGACTTGGGCGCAATCCAGCCCGCGCTAAGGCCATTCCGCCCACATCGCCATCAATTCTAATCCAGTCGAATCATATTGCCGCAACAAACCTTTTCCTGGCAAGCACCAACTGATAGATCATGTGTTTGCGGGAAAATACGGGATTGTCGAAATGCGAACGGATAAAAGTCTCGAACGTCGACTTCGTCCAGAAATTGATATGGCCAGGGTCCATACAGATACCGAGGGCGCGCGCAAGGTCATTCAACCATCTAAAGTACGGTTCGTTGGGCACCGTGATTATGACGTGGCGACGCGCGACGCGGGTTAGCTCTCTGGTAGCGAGGTCGGGATCATCGAGATGCTCCAGCACCTCACTACAGAGTACTACGTCAAAGGAGTTGTCGGAAAACGGCAGCTTATAGACGTTTCCCATCCGAAATCGCACGCGCTCTCCGAACATGTCTTCTGCGTAGGCGATAGCCTCGCTACTCATGTCCACGCCGGTCAGGCGCAGCGAAGAGTCTCTGCGAGCCAGGTAATCGGTCAGGAAGCCCTCTCCACAGCCAGCATCGAGAATGCTGGTACCCTCCGTCTCCGCAAGCAACTGGTAGATGGCCTCCATTACGGAGTTCAGGTGCCACTGGGCAATGCGACTGTTGCGGGAATACTTCTGCTTGTTAGCGGAGGTATACGCTTCAGTAGAATGTGTAGGCATCTGGCCTTGGCTGCATACGGACAAAACGGGAGTTACTCACTTTTCTATGATTACCGGAGTCCCTACTGACACCTGATTCCATAGCCGGTCGAGATGTTCATTGAGGACAGCCACGCAGCCCTGTGTCCAGTTCGTGGACAGGCCTGTGCCGTCACCATGGATTTCTATCATGCCGCCTAGAGCCGTGTTCATCGGCGGCACGGTGGAGCGTTTTTCGGCAATCATGATAGCATCGTGCTGCCGTTCAGTAATAAGTCCATGCTCCAGGCCGCGCCTGGCATCCTCCCCTGTTGGATAATTCAACAGGAGCGCCTTGTAGAACTTGCTGTACGGGTTCTTCTTGACGACGAAGAACGACCCTTCCGGCGTACGCCAATGATCCGGGTTTGCCTTTGTACCCCGTATTTCCTTGTCCATGATGGCGTTGTAGCCAAAATCCGCGGGTACCTCCATGAGTAGCTCCATCCCGCGGTACAGGTACACGCGCTTCCGTCGCTTCGACACCCGGATCCAGACATTCGAAACAGCTGACGATCTTACATAGCCTTGGGCTCCGTCCTGCGTCTGCACGCGGCTCCAGCCTCCCTTGGTGGACAGTATATACACGGGCTCCCGAAACCCCAACTGCACATACGGCTGGCCGCCGGGTTCAATATAAACCTTCGCGCGCGACTCCACGACGTAATACATCGTCTCGCCTATCTGCGAAAGGAGCGCGTTGGATGGAAGGGCATTGCCAGACGACTGCGCTTGCGCCGATCCAACCCAGCCCAGACAGATAAATGTGGAGAGGACAGCCAGCAGGCGCATACGGACCCCAGTGCCAGGTAGCGAACAATCGGAGCGAATAAACGCCTACCAGTGGCACATAGTCAAGCGCGGCACGCCGAAACCCACTCCCCGGACTACGGTCTGCACAGCCATGTGCTGCCGGGCAAGCGATTCTTGATCGAACGCACTGATTCTTGCTAAGAATCAACCTTAAAGCCGATGAGCATCAGGCGCGGCAATCCCGGCCGAACACTGGAAGGGCGGCGCGCAACGATATAGGTGGCGTCGGTGAGATTGCGCACGCTTGCGAAGATGTCAACATGCTGCGCAAGGCGGTAGTGAGCCGCCAGGTCAACCACGAAATGAGCATCTGTGGCGCGCGCTTCGACAAGCGCACCCTGTCCTGCCGTCACGCGCATGGGACTGGTGTACCGGAGGCTGAGATGGGCTGCGTAGCGTGATGTCTCCAGGCCAATGTTGCCGGACATCTGATGCCTGGGCAAGTAGGGCAATTCGCCTCCTTTTCCACCGTGCCCCACGGCGGATCGAAGAGTCCGTGAAATGCCTACTGCTAGACTTGTTGACGTACCTACGCGGTATCGTCTCCCGACTCTGCTTCGGACTGGATCATCGACTCGACGAAGGCTTCGGAAATCCCCATCGCGCTGAACCCACCGTCGTGATACAGCGTCTGCATGGTGACCATGCGCGTCAAGTCACTAAGAAGCGTTACCGTGTAGTCGCCACAGCTCATTGCATCGGCGTTGCCGAGTGGGGACAACCGGTCGCCGAATGCGAACATCGCGTCGAAGCCGGCAATCCCCGTACCCGCCGTCGTGCGCGTCGGACTCTGAGAAATTGCATTGATGCGAATTCTCCGCTTTCCGAGACATGATCCCCATGTCCGAACAATGCTTTCCAAGAGCGCTTTTGCATCCCCCATTTCGGAGTACCGAGTAAATGCGCGCTGCGCGCCGATATACGAAATCGTTACAATGGAGCCGCCGTCCGCCATGGCACCCGTTTCCATAGCGTGATGGACAATGCGATGGAGGCTGATCGACGAAATGTCCAGCGTCTTCTTGTACCAGTCGTAATTCAGATTTTCGTAAGGTCTCCGCTTTCGGACGTTTACTCCCATGCCAATTGCATGCACAATAAAATCTATCTGCCCATACTCTTCCTTTACCGCTTCGAATACCGCTATCAAATCCTCATCCTTCGTGGCATCCGCCCACAGGATCTGGCTGCCTGTCTTTTCAGCCAGGGCATTCAGCGCACCCAAGCGCCGCGCTACCGGCGCATTCGAAAGAGCAAAACGTCCGCCCTCTCGAAACACAGACTCCGCAATCGCCCAAGCAATGCTGTGTTCGTTTAAGGCCCCGAAAATGATTCCCTTCTTATCGCTTAGCAAGCCGTGACCGGACTGTGGCATGACAGATGTGTATCCTGTTGTTGGAAAGGATGCTAAATCTACGCGTCACACTGATGAATCGCTAACGGCGCCTGCCTACGCGCGTACATCGCACATGGCTTGCACGATCGTCAGCATTTCGTCATGGACGACGCCGTTGGAGGCCACAATCTGGCGGGCAAATACGGGATTCCCTTTGCCCGCGTGGTCGGTGACGCGTCCTCCGGCCTCCTCTACCAGGAGTGTCCCTGCTGCCACATCCCACGCGTGGAGCCCGGTTTCAAAAAAGCCATCGAACCGGCCACTTGCCACCAATGCCAAATCGTAGGAGGCCGCTCCAAAACGCCGTACCCCACGAGTTCCCGCCATGAATCGACGCAGTACGTCCAGATACGGTCCGACATGCGAAAACGTGCGATAGGGAAAACCCGTTGCGACCACACTACCGGCCAGTGTTGCACGCTGGCTAACGCTGACCTGCACCCCGTTGCAAAATGCCCCATGGCCGCGCACAGCGGTAAAGAGTTGCCCCGAGGACACCTCCAATACAACCCCCAGCACCACCTCCTCCTCGCGCTGCAGCGCTATGCTCACAGCAAAGGGCGGCAGCGCATGGGCAAAGTTCGTGGTGCCGTCTATCGGATCAATTATCCAACGGTAGCCGTCACATTCGCTAGGTGTTTTCCCACCAGATTCTTCGGCCAGCACGTCATATGCCGGGAAAGCACCGCGTAGCTGTTGGATTAAAAGAGCCTCTGATGCTTCGTCAACTGTGGTTACAAGGTCACTGACTCCTTTGTCCCTGATGTCCGTATCGTGCAACCGGCCAACGTGCGCCCGGATAAGCCGCGCTGCGCTCCAAGCGGCGTCAACGGCCACGGTGCGCTCTTTCCGATAATCGCGCGAGATGCGTGTCATAATTATCTTTGAAATGATCGCGATGTGCGTCCGGTGGACGCTCATGATAAGACAATCTCCTATGAACCATAGCATCCGATTCATGGCATTGCTACTCCTGCCTTTGCTGTGCGGGTGCCAACAGAGCCCACCACCCACAGAGAAGTTGCCGCCCCAAAGCGAAACCGACAGAGCTTCGGCGCTGTCGGCGCTCGCAGCCGCCACGCCAGACGGCCTGACGAGCGCGTTTGCAACCGTGTCAACGTATGCTCATACGCGGCGGTCCCGGACAGAGACACGCTCCCACACTCAGACAGCCGCAGTCGGACAGACTCTGCGCATGCACGGCCTCGATGACGCCATGCCACCAGACATCCTTGCACTGGATACGCTGGGCACTGTATCTACGGACATGACAGAGTATCCGCTACCACCTGATCTGACGCGCATTCCATCGCACGTATTGCCCGATGATCCGCCCTATCTGTCCGCTCGGTTTCATGAGGATTACCGGTACCGGCTGCTACCTGACACCCTGCTCTGGGATCGGCACACACATGTTATTGACATTTGGGCAAACGATGCTTCGCAGTCGATCACGCACGCCCGATACTTCGTGGATCGGCAGACAAACGATATCGTTGCGGTTTCCATAGAACGGAATGAAAACACCCTGTTTTTCGTCGAAGCCAGTCGTTTCTACCTCAGCCTCCGACCAGGTCCGGGGCAGACATGGGTCCCGCATCACATGCGGTTCGTTTCCCAACTAAAGCTGCCACTACACCCTGTTCGCACCATTCGGACCGCCACGACGTTTTACGACTACGCGGCAGCGACGGCATGGTAGAATGATGCTTCCGCTCCGACGGCGCCCGAACATGCATACATGGGCAGCGATCCATGATAAACTATGACCAACGAACCGGAAAGAATCATTCCATCGTCCGGCGTCGTTTGGATGGATCAATTTTCGGTGATTTAGTAACTGATTTCGTACATGGCGCAACACGCCACGTCCCTTATTGCTGACGAGGTTGTCCCACTTCTGGGAACGCGCCATTTTGGGCGTAACTTTCGCGCCTTTGCAACGCTTGCGTCCACTAACACGATGGCCTTGGAATGGGCCGCCGCAGGCGCCGCGGAAGGTAGTGTGGTATTTGCTGATTACCAGACTGCGGGCCGTGGTCGGCAGGGACGCACATGGACTTCCGCGGCTGGCCAAAACCTGCTATTCTCCATCGTCCTGCGCCCACGCTTTGATTCTGCGCGGTGGAACCTGATCACGCTGGCCGCCAGTGTGGCCGTCGCGAATGCCGTAGATGCTGTGGCCACACCACTTCGGACGGCTATCAAGTGGCCTAACGACATTTTGCTGGAAGGTGCAAAGTGCTGTGGCATGCTCCTCAAGTCCTCCCATTTGGGGCGCGAGGGGGGAACGGTCATCCTGGGCATCGGACTGAACGTAAACCAACGCAGTTTTCCGGAAGCGCTGGAAGAGCGCGCCACTTCTCTTCTGCTCCAAACCGGCCAACAGATTTCTCGTGCAGCGCTACTGGCGGACATTCTGGCGCGTCTGGAGAAACAGTACGACTTGTTGCGCCATGACGAGGAAGCCGTACGTACGGCCTACATCGCACGCCTCCATGGTCTGGGGCAGGATACCTTGATAAAAACCACACTGGACGCAATGCCGCTACCCGGGACGATCCTGGGGATTACTCCGACGGGAGCGCTACGGCTCGATACGAAGGACGGTGAGCGCATATGCGATGTCGGAGACACGGAGGATGCCTCTCCTGGCGTTCCTCAGCATACTCTTTGAACTATATGCGCCTATGTGGCTGACGCTTGATATTGGCAACAGCGCCATCAAGGGAGGCATGTTCGATCAACACCAGATCGTGGATTCCTGGCGCTGCCCCTATACAGAGTGGAACGCGCAGTGGCGGGAGCGGCTGGTCACGCAGACCAGGGATTGTTCGCGCGTAGGTATATCCAGCGTCGTTCCTGACCGTACACGCGAGTTGGCCACTCTTCTTGGCGGCCTGCCTGTTCTCCACGTCAACCACCGCCTACAACTCCCCTTTGTACTCGGCTACAAGGCGCCTGATACGCTGGGCGCCGACCGACTTGCCGCGGCAGCCGCCGCATGGCATTTCTATGGCGCTACGCCGAGGAACATACTCGTCCTGGATGCGGGAACAACCATTACATATACTGTGGTCAGCCGGGACGGCGTCCTTCGTGGCGGTGCCATCGGATGTGGGCCAGGTCTGCTCGGTCATGCGCTCGCTGACGGAACAGCGCAACTGCCACTGGTTGCGCCACAGCTTCCCGCAACCGTAATCGGCACGTCTACCGAGGAAGCCTTACAGATCGGCATCCTGGTTGCCTACGTGGACCAGGTCCGTGGAATGATTGCGCGTATACAGAACGCGCTGAAAGACCGTCCCCTTATTGTGGCAACTGGCGGCTGGCATGGTTTCCTGCTGGAGCACGCGCCGTCCATCGATCATGCTGATCCCTTCCTCGTCTTGCGCGGTGTCGATCTGCTGATGTCTAAGAACCTGCCTTGACCTTGACGTCGGCGACCCGGCCAAGCCGCCTGAGCGCCTCCGGTTGGAGCGCAAACACCGCATGCGGCGTCCCTGCAGCCGCCCACAGTTCGTGATGGCCTAGCAGGTCCTCGTCAATCAGCGTGAGCAGTGGCTGTACATGCCCCACCGGTGGAACACCACCAATGGTAAACCCGGATTGCGCGCGAACAAACGCGGCATCCGCCTTGCCTATCTTTTCACCTACCAGGATGCGCAGCTTCTTTTCATCCACACGGTTCTTGCCACTGACGAGAACGAGCACCGGCCGTCCCGTCTTCTTTGTCCGAAATACGAGAGATTTGACGATCTGCGCCACATCGCATCCAATGGCCAGAGCCGCCTCCTCCGCACTACGTGTAGATGCTGCAAACTCTACTACGCGAAACGGTAATCCTTTCGCGGACAGCGCGCTCTGCACCTTTTGCGCGCTAATACTCAGCGGCTTGGCCATGACGTGCCAGACAATTCGTCGAGAGACGAGTCAGTCGGAGGACTTCGCGCGCTGCAAGAGGTCTGTAGCCCGGTCGATTTCGGCAGCCACACGTTCGATTACCTCCGCTGTAAAAACAATCTGCTCGGAGGCCTCTTCCCACCCGTGCTGTTCTATCGCTTCGCGGACACCGGGAAGCGTCTTCACCCCGTACCCTGTGTACAAGCCCGGGGCATAAATGTGATGCTTGTACCACGGGCGACGCGGCAGGCCTTCAGTGCGCGTCATGGAGCGCTCGAGGCGCAGCAAAATATTATTGACGGCGCTGACCTGTGCATCCTCAGCCTGCTCCAGGACAGCAGGGAGCGCTTTGTCGTAGGCGTGAGCACTTCTTTTCAAATGCGCCAACGCGTTCTTGAGCGGCGCAAAATTCAGATGTGGGACTGAGGCCTTGGCTTTCGGGGCGACATAAGGCTTGGTGGGGTCTGATGCTACGAGAAAAGCCCCCGCCGCCACCAGGTTATTGTGACGTTCGGTTTCCTGGCGAACCGTCTCTGCAAGCTTCTGCACCTCTTCCACATACCGACCCACGTTATCAGCATAGTTGGACATCGCCAAGGGCAAGATATCCGCATTGGCCAGGCGCAGGGTCAGGCGTCCGGCTACTTTCGCCAGCGCGATGCCATAGGTGAACGTCGGATCACCAAATCGTACATAATGATCGTAGGAGTCAAAGGCCGAATGGTAGGAACCACCCCCGTTTTCCCCGCCAAAGCCAATATTAAGGGACGCAATGCCCAGGTGCTGGAGGAACGGACTATAGTCCGAGCCCGACCCGAGGGGTGATATCCTGAGATCTGCGCGGGTATCCGCTTCCGTATCGCCACTCACACGCCGCCTTGCCCGCGCGCGCTCTGCTACCGTGGTTGTCTCCCATTGAGGATCCGCAACGGAGCGCGCCACCTCGTTGACAAGCCGCTCCAGCGTGTGCGAGCCTCCGGCTCGAAGGAATCCGCGTCCGTTTCCATCAGAATTAATGTACGCCACAGCTTTTTCGCGGAGCACATCGGCATGCTCCTCCACCCATTCCGTAGACCCCAGAAGGCCCGGCTCTTCGGCACCCCAGCCAGCATACACAAGTGTACGCCTAGGTCTGAAACCCTGTTTTGCAAGCTCGCCCACAGCGCGAGCTTCCTCCATCAAGGCCACCATCCCGCTGATGGGGTCTGCGGCGCCGAACACCCAGCCGTCACGATGATTGCCGCGAACGATCCACTCGTCCGGATATTGCGACCCTTGCATCCGCGCGATGACATTGAAAGCTGGCGCAAGATCCCAGTCAAATTCCAGCTTTACATGGACGCGCGCCGGGCCCGGACCGATATGATAGGTGAAGGGCAGCGCACCGCGCCATGACGCCGGGGCCACCGGCCCGCTCAACGCCTGCAGGAGCACCTTTGCATCTCCATACGAAATCGGCAGCACCGGAATGCGCATGAGCGTCGATGCGTCCTCGCGAGAAAGCCGCTCGGCGTTGAGGGTCGCACCGCGGCCAGGAGTGAGCGGATCGCCCGGATACACGGGCATATCCAACACCGACCCCCGCTGCGCGCCATACTCCATGCGATACGGCCCTTCAGGGTAAACGTCTCCTTGAAAGTACCCGTCGTCGCGTGGGTCGGAATAAAGGATGCAAGCCACAGCGCCGTGCTCGGCCGCGACTTTTGGCTTGATGCCTCGCCAGGAGCCCCCATAGCGAGCAATGACAATCTTGCCGGCCACATCGATTCCAGCACGCTCCAGTACTTCGTAGTCGCGGGGGATGCCCTGATTTACGTATACAAGCTCCGCCGTTACGTCGCCGTCCGCAGAGTAGGCGTTGTACGGTGGAAGCCTGTTCACCCTGATCGTGGAGGTGGCGTCCCCTTCAACGTCCGGCTCCATCAGGCTTGCGGTAAACGCGTGGGGCTCCAGGAGCTCCAGTTGGCGCACCTTCGGCGTTGGGAAAAGAACATGAAAGGTTTCGATTTCAACTTCATACCCCCATGACCGGAACAACCCCGCCATGAATTCGACGTTCTCCTTTGCATAGGGCGATCCCACATGTTGGGGCTGCGCTGTCATCCGCTTCATCCATGTCCGCAAATGATCCCGATTCAGCAGTCCGTCGTACTGCTCCTCCAGTGCCCGCTGTCGCTTTGAAGCCCCCTCACTGAATCCTAGCAAGCGGTCATCATCTGTCGCAAATGCGGCAAGGACAAGGATACCAACAAAAAGGACCACGCTACCACGCATACGAACCCCCAAATCAAGTGACTCTGTCTGTCAGGCGGGACCGACCACGCCGCAAATATATATTGCAGCGAGCAGTGCTGCCTACATGCTTTATTGGACCTGGCATTGCACCGCGCTCCCAGAAGCCCGGCAGTGCCTCCTCTTGGTCGGCATCCGGCCAGACAACCTCGACTATACCCAGCGACGGGCTCGGCGGGCAGTCACAATGCCTGTGTTCATGCCGACAAAATGCATGGTCCCATCGTAGCGGCCATACTCCATTTTGACACATCGGTCCATGATCACATCAAGACCGGCCGCATCCGCGATCGCAGCTGCCTCCTCACTCACAATGCGCAACTGCATCCAGAAGGCCTTGGCGCCGATCTCTACCGACTGCTGGGCAAGATTCGGACATGCATGCGGGGGGCGGAATATGTTGACCAGGTCCACCGGGTCCGGAACATCCAGCAGCGAGGGATAGGCCTTTTCGCCAAGAATTGTTGTCGCCCCCGGATTGACCGGGATGATGCGGAAGCCCTTTGATTGCAAATATGTCGCCACAAAATAGCTGGCTTTCTGCCGCCGAGTAGACAGTCCCACCATGGCAATAGAATGCGTACCGGCCAGCACCCGGCGAATCACATGCTGGTCCTGATACTTCGCCTTCAACTCAGGCGACAATACGGAGTTTAGCGTCAGATCGCATGCAAGGCCTGATCCAGATCCCATAACAAGTCCTCTTTGGTTTCGATTCCGATTGACAGGCGTATCATGCCAGGGCCGACACCGCTTTCTTCCAGTTCCTCGTCTGATAACTGCTGATGCGTGGTGGATGCCGGATGGATGACCAGGCTTCTTGCGTCTCCTACGTTGGCCAAGTGTGAAAAAAGATTCAACGAGTCGATCAGCATCTTGCCCGCTGCACGGGCCTTGGCCGCATTCCCGCTCAGCCCAAAGGAAAAAATAGCTCCTGGACCCTTCGGAAGATACTTCCTGGACAAGGTATGATACGGGCTGCTGACAAGACCGGGATACGCCACCCAGTCCACCTTCGGATGTCCTTGCAAGTATTCGGCGATAGCCTGCGCATTCTCGACATGCCGCTGCATGCGGACGGACAACGTCTCCAATCCTTGCAACAGTAGAAATGCATTGAACGGCGACAGGCATGCACCGGTATCGCGCAGGGTTTCCACGCGTGCCTTCATGAGAAAGGCCTGATGACCGAAAGTATCGTAAAACCGCAGGTCGTGGTAGGATGGCGAAGGATCTGCAACCGCTGCGTAGTGACTGTAATCAAATTCGCCTGATTCCACGATGATGCCGCCAATCGAATTGCCGTGCCCGCCGATGAACTTGGTCGCCGAGTGCACAACAATATTGGCACCGAACGCGAATGGTTGACACAGGTACGGCGTGGCGAACGTGTTATCTATAACCAGAGGAATATGATGCGCCTGTGCCAGGTCTGCAATCCGGGCAATATCCAGCACGCTCCCCTGTGGATTGCCTACGGTCTCGCCGTAGAGCGCCTTTGTCTTGGGCCCGATGGCAGCCTCCCACGCATCGAAGTCATCCGGATCAACGAAGCGTGCCGTCACGCCCAACTTCCGGAAAGTGTGGACAAATTGCGTCCGCGTGCCTCCGTACAGGTGCGACGACGACACGATTTCGTCTCCTGGTTCAAGGAGCGTCATCATGGTCGCGAACTGGGCCGCCATGCCACTGGCTGTCGCCACTGCTCCCGCTCCCTCCTCCAACGACGCCACACGCTCTTCAAAGACCGCTGTGGTGGGGTTGTTTATACGCGTATAGATATTGCCATACTGCTTCAGATCAAAAAGCTGCGCAGCAAAATCAGCACTCTCAAATACGTAGGAGGTGGTCTGATAGATCGGAACGGCGCGTGCGCCCGTTACCGCATCGGGAATATGCCCGGCATGCAGCATCCGCGTCTCAAAGCCGAATTGGCGATCCTTTTCCGGCTGGGAATTACGGTCAATCATTCGGTGGCCTGTTCATTTGGGACTGTCCCCGTCAAACTCAGGGGATCCAACGCGAATTTTCACATTGCTTGCGGTTAACAGCAGGGGGACACCGGGGTTTCCACCTGCATTGGACTGACGCAAACAAATAAACGCAGATTCTACTATATTTTGAATCTGTATGGCCTCGATCAGACACCAATGGCTAACAACGACACTACTATCAAGAACAACGCTGAACACGCCGCATATCCACCGCGGCTACCGCGGAAATTCTACGAAGCAGAGCTCCGCAAATTCCACCTGGAGCTAGCTAAATTGCAACGGTTTATCAAGACCGAAGGCAAGAAAGTAGTTGTTCTGTTTGAGGGACGGGATGCCGCCGGCAAGGGAGGCACGATCAAACGTATTACGGCGCCACTTAATCCGCGCGTGTGCCGGGTGGTGGCACTGGACAAGCCGAACAAGCGAGAAATTACCCAGTGGTATTTCCAGCGGTACGTCACGCACCTGCCCGGCGCCGGGGAGATGGTCCTCTTCGACCGGAGCTGGTATAACCGTGCCGGAGTCGAGCGCGTTATGGGATTCTGTACGGACGCGGAGTACCGCGAATTCTTGCGGTCCTGCCCCATGTTCGAACGCATGCTGATCCACTCGGGCATCATCCTGATCAAGTACTGGTTTTCTGTAAGCGCAGAGGAGCAGGAACGCCGATTTCGAAGAAGAATCAAGGACCCGACTCGGCGCTGGAAGATTAGTCCGATGGATCTGCAGAGTCGTGTTCGCTGGGTAGAGTATTCCCGTGCCAAGGATCAGATGTTCCTGTACACCGACATCCCGCTGGCTCCCTGGTACGTGGTGGACTCCAACGACAAGCGGCGTGCACGACTGAATTGCATCCACCACTTGCTGAGTCATATTCCGTATCGAAGCATCCAGCCCTCCCCCATTGAGCTTCCCGATCTTCAGGGGGATATAGGGTATGTGCGCCCACCTATGGATACACAGAATTTCGTGCCGGATCGGTATCCAACAGACCATGGCGCGGAGTAGGCGCCCGGGCCATCCGAGTGAGCCGGATCACGACTGCTTCGCCGATACACGACGGAAAAATGGATCAAAGTCCGGTCCGGTAAGTCTGCAGAAGCGAAAAATCCGGCGGCAGCCCCTCCTGCGCCAGTTGGTTATTTAGAAAGCGTGGGTCGCCGGTGATTTCGGCGCCGAACCACAGCGGAGGCTGAAAGATGCGACTTGCTTCCAGCGTGTCGAACTCGACTTCCACCGTTAACAGGCCTGCGAGCGCGCCCGCATAGATGTCCAATTCTGCCACATGGTCACCCACCGGAATGTCAATCCGGACCTTTTCTATGCGCCTCCCCTCGGTTAGCGGCCACAACGCCTGGAATTGCCTGGGTGTCAGGCCGATGTCACACTCCTGCCGAACAATGCCACTGCCGCGCTTAACGGTCAGCCAGCGCTCTCCTTTTACCTCACGAAGGCGCACTTCAGTACCGTCAGGATCCTCAGCCAGATAAGCCTGCGAAATATCCGTGCGCTCGCATGCCTCAATCCCATCGGGTACCGACCGGACCAGAAATTTTCGTTCGATCTCAGTGTGCAAGGTCATGCCTGTTTGGATTCCGCCACCGTAGGGATCATACCATGCTTGGTTGGGTGGAGCGTTGGCAATAGCGTTAACGGTGAGTGGTTTAGGAGGTTTGGTTTCGCATTTCAGGGCCATAGCCGAATTCTAGATGAGCGCCGCGTCTATGGGTTTCAGCCCGGACTCATAGCTCAGGAAAATAGCAGCGTACCAGCGGTGGCGCTGGTTGGATGAAAACTAGCGTTTTACAGTGCCGATGCAACGCGCAAGGATGCTGTTCAGGTTCTCAATGATATTCCTGATTTTGACGGTTTCCAGGCATAAAATACTGTTCATCGGTCGGCCATTTCGCCCAGTTGAATATTACAGTGCCGCCGTGTCCAATGGCACCTTACCGCCAAGTTTCCTACCTCCTCAAAGCACCCTCCGGTAGCGATACCGTGTCTCTCTGCAGCTTCCTCTCTACCGTCTTGTAGAGCCGAATCTTCGTGCTGCTCGCTGCAGACGACCGCACATAGAGCGCCTCAGGGTTGCGATCCCGCACCACCGACATCTCGACCCGACGCAACTCTGAGAATACCCACGCCTCGCCCAGAGGATGCTCCGTGCCGTGCATCGTGTTGTAGCGGGCATGCACAGCGGCGCAAAGGCTACAAAACAAATCGCCATATGGGCCGGATCGCTATCGCACACTTCAGCACACGATAGCCCTCCTCAATTCACCAGAAGCCGGGCATGAATCTGCTGTGGCGCTTCTGCCTGCAAACCTGCAGAATTTCGTCTATGCTATTTGCGGCGGGACGCAGGGAAGGTTGTGCCGCTTCCTCCAATAGTGAATAAGTCCCGCGGACGGTCTTCATCCCGGATGTGGTCGATGAAGACTTCGCGCCTCAATGGTACAATGAGGCGTTGTTGGAGGGACACCGTGCAAGGGCTACCAAACGGGATCAGCAACCGGAAAGGCGGGGCGGAGCGTATGGCCTTTGAGCACGGTCAGCCCCACGTAGTTTGGTGGTGAAAGGGTAAGCGTATCCAAAACGGCACGGTGGACGACCACAGGGTAACGGTTACGCAATCGCAAGACGATTTCCTTTACTACCTCTTCACCTTCGGTGATTTCTTCGAGTAGCACACGATAAACCCACTTGTCCGTCCATAGTGCAAGTTCGTGGCGTAACACCGGGTCCTCGTCCAAGTCCTCTTCCAATGCGCGCTTGACAAAATAGTGGTCACGAAGAGTGAGACCGACAGCATCGTACAAATCATTTTCGAACTCCTCTCGCCGTTCATGGCGCAGAGGATACCGCGTTGCCGGAAAGGCCGCGAGAAATTCTCTGACGGTCCAGTCTCCGTCGGACGTCGTGATGAGCACATCATCAAGAGTAAAGCGGAGTTGTTTGGTAGCGGAGTCTTCACGCGCCTGGAGAGCCGTCAATAAATTTCCTTGAAGCGGCTGCTCTTGGTACAACTGCCAGATTTCTTCACGCAGCGACCTGTAGGACGAAGGCTTCAAGCGCACGTCGAGTGGCTTCATCATGGAACCGATGAAGTCTCGTGCCATGACTTTCGCCTTCTGGTTGAAGACTACTTGCTCGAAAGTAGCACGTGCTTCGCCAGATGGCGACACGGGTTCACGCCGTATATCGACAACCTCTAACAAGAGAAATTGGCCATGGTAGGGCACTGGCGTTGAAATCTCACCCACAGGAAGATCGATGATAGCGGCCATCAAGTCCGGGCGCAGGTCGTAGCTTTTGACGTAAGGACTCTCAAAATCTGCGGGATGCAGGTTATGTTCATCATTCTTGGACACATATTCGAGGATGAGCGCAGGCAATCCCGTCCGTAGAGCTTCATCCCGCACGCGACGCGCCTCCAAGGATGACTTGGCTGGTAGATACCGCAGCCGAAAGGAAGTCTGATCCTGCTGCATGGCCAAAGTGATGTCTTGTGGCGTAATTCTTACACTATCGTTGACGTAGCGCTGGAAAACCTGCTCCACTAGTAATTCATCGCGCAGATCCTCAATGTTCCGGTTCACCTCTGCGTGATCCAGGAGTCCGCGCCGAATGCCCTCAAGAGCCAACAGTTTTTCGTCAATAATGCGGTTCAGATATGATAGCCTTGTGTTGCCACCTCGGTATAAATGGTGAAAACCCAGTTCATAATTCAGAACAAAATCCCTGGCATAGATCGGCTCGCCACCTACCGTTGCGACAATGGCTCCTTCGCCCGCTAATTCGGTAGCTGTTGACGCCTCAGGACCACAGCCAGGAGCCGAAATCAACACGAAGAGCAGGACAAAAGGCATCCATCCACGCATTGCATTGCCTAGTACATCAGGGTAATCGGTTGATGGACTCGGCGCCCTGCTGCTTCCAGAACCAGCATATAGGTGCCGGGAGCCAGATTGTCGATCGTCCATGTCACCCGGTGGTTGCCCGACTCTTGCTCCGAGTAGACGACTTTCTTTACCTCTCGGCCAAGGAGGTCAATCACCTGCAAACGCACTGCAGAAGGACGGTCCAGGACATAGTTGATGCGAAGCTGATCAGCCGCGGGGTTTGGAAATACTTCAAGACGCAGGTCTGACAGCGCGACCTGGCCGGGCAGCGTGCTACCAACATGCACCAAGAGCTCCGAAATTGTGACACCGTAAACAAAAGGGTAAAACGTGGACCACCCGGCTGCGCGCTGGTAGAAGTCTGTACCGGACTCGGAGTTCGTCCACAGCGTCCCGTCTGGTGAGAATGCAAGATCCTCAATGCCATGTGGAAACGTGATACTGGCCTCCCAGACAGGAGTCGTATCAGAACGGAGATCAGAACGCTTAAAGCGCAACACTTCCGCCTCACGGCTATTCCGGTTACGGGCCATGAAAACATAGACCGTGTTCCCTACTTCATGAAAGTCCGTCCCCTGAATTCTGCGTGGGATGGGATATCTGACGGGGCTCGCACCTTGAACGATCAGACCTGCCCCATCAAGTGGGTAACCATAGAGATAAGGCTGCTGCTGACTGGCAGTCCGGTAATCACCAACCCAAAGCGTGTCCTGGAAGGACGACACAAATGAAGCCTTGCTTTGAACCTCACGTGATCCGTCTGTGTCCGGTAACAGGTCGACATACCGACTGCCGGTTTCTTCGTATCGTGGAAGGCGATAGCGTTCCACCATCCCTTCAGAGGCGACATAGATGGCCTCGCCAACGATAGCGACCCCTCCAACGTGTGCCGTTTTCAATCGGCCGTTCAGACGAAACGTGCGCCGCACACGACTCTTGTCGACGTCGATCTCGACAACAATTGAACGCTTTGTCGCCAGCCGGTTGGTACGGGTTCTATGGTAGTAGGAAACATAGACGAGTATGGCCTGCCCCGCCTCGTCACTCAACACGGCTGTGCCCTGCGGAATGAAGGCATCGTTCACATGCGGCAAGAAGAATCGATGGATAACTGGCGTCGAATATGAGTCAATCCGCTGGTCCATCGGGAGACTGAAGCCTCCAATTTCATAGTCATGGAATGCAGGCATACCGAAATAGGCACTCCCGTCGAAGGGTGCAGAAGTGGTGAGATAAAGCGGATGGGCCACATAGTCGCGCACTACAGCGGCGAAGAGCAGTCCATTAATAGTCCCCTTCAAGCTTGGGGCATTCTCTGTGCCGGTCGCCTCTGTTCCCACGAAAAATGTCCTCGGTATAACGTAAGGTGAGGCAATCGTTGCAGGCATCGACTCCTCTGCTTCCAGCTTTCCATCACGGTATATCCTGAGAATAAGCGAGTTGGAAAATGTGTATTCCGCGGTAGCAGCAATCCACACGTCCTGACCAGTCAGGACCTCTTCCGAACCCACGATACGGTAAACAATACCCGCAATGACAACCATAAAGTATGGTACGCGTGATTCCAGACCGAGCGTAAATCCGTCACGTGAACCGATGCGATTACTAAGCAACGTGTGGTGCGTGTCGGAGTCCAACAGCCGCAGCCACACTTCAGCTGTCAGTCGCGGGCCAGCCGGCTGGTTCACATTTGCGATGGGACCACCCCACATTGTGGATGACGCCCCTTCGAATTCAGCTGCCCAAATGGGATCGTAACCCCACCCACCTGGCCAGCGTGCCTCGCGTTCACGGGGGTCAAGAAACGGTCCCACTTCCACGAACCGTGATTCTACTGTTGAGGACAATTCCGCCGCCCCGGGCAGGTAGCGAAAAACCACACCGGCCGCATCAACCTGATTCGCAGACAGCACAACTACCGCCACCACGCAGGGGAGGAGCCAGTAACATCTGGAATTCGCACTCATTCTTGAGCGGCTAGGCTAGGCGCACCAGACAACCTTCCGCCGGTCATCCCACGGAGATGACCGGCGGACATACCGAGGCTGCTCGCCAGTCCGTGGGATTACTTCAAAAAGACCATCTTGCGGACCAGATGTGCATTTTCGGTACGCAAGACATAGAAGTAGACACCACTGGCAAAGCTATCCGCCCGGAAAGTGTTCGTGTAGGTCCCAGCAGACAGCACCTCGTCGACAAGCACTTGGACGCGTTGACCCAGCACGTTGTATACGTCGATTCTCACATTAGCTGAGTGTGGAATGGTATACGAAATCGATGTCGTGGGATTGAACGGGTTCGGGTAGTTCTGTTCGAGGGAAATCTGTCTTGGTAATTCGGTTTCGGCTTCTTTATCTACAAGCGTGGCGGCGTCGACCCACATTGGCATTGTGGCCGCGTCAAAAGCCTCGTCACTGTCAAATCCGCCGAGGTGTCCCGTAAATCCATTCCCGGTGGCATCTGCGGTTGTTTCGCCCTGCCCTTCATCGAAATGCCAGAGAGCCAAAGTCATTGCGTCAGGCTCGAACGGTTCGGTTTGGAGGTCGAAGTTGTCGGCAATGCCATACCGGTCAACCAGTGAGATGCGTACCTCATCTATCATGCCGCGAAAACCTTCATACCTGTCATTCCAAAGGTCGGCTGCGCCGTTGCCTATTGCCGCCTGCATGGTGCCTCCCAGCAGTGGAACCTGCGACTCAACTTCGGCTACTTTCTCACCGTCGATGTACATCCGCATTTTGTCAGCAACATTCCACGTCACCGCCACATGATACCAGCGCGGGTGAAATTTCGTACGGATGTCATCTCCCTGTTCGAGGTTGGTCGTATTCGTACCGTCCTGCATAAAGAACAGAAGCCGCCCCTCGCTACGCCGCCAACCCAGACCCAGGTCACCGGCATTGTTGCCCCCGAGATTCTTGCCAAACAGATACGTCCAGTCCGGGGCATGGGTGTCATTTGTCAGGACTGAGTCGGGCCTGAACCAGAGTTCGACAGTGCCCTCGTCCATTCGAATCGGGAATAGCTGGGGCGCATCGCGAATTTCAACGCGGTCACGCTCCCACCAGTTGAACGCCATCACGTAACCCGTACCCCACGGATGGGGCACACTTCTGAATTCGTCTAGCCCGCCAACCCCGTCGATGGTTGTTGCCGGCGACCACGGACCTGCGCCGGTAGTCGAATGCTGAACAAAGGGATCTGCTGCCAGGAAATCGCCGTCGGGCTCGCGCGTGATGGAGTTATCCATGTTTGCCTCAGCAGCTGTATTTAGGGTAAACTCCCAGTCGACGTTAACCCCGCCGCTCATAACCGTGGGTGCGTCTCCGCCGCTCGCGCTGCCAAATGCGACGTACGCATCGTATGCGCCATCAGGGCTTACGAGTACCGCATAGTCCCCTGCTTCGTCCAAACCATCTCCAATCATTCCGCTGGCTGCAAACACCCGCGACTGCAGCGAATCTGCATTGTATCCTGGTACAAGGGATACATCACCACCCCCAAAAACTGCGACCAGCTTAAGCGGAGGAAGCATGAAGCCGTCCGGGAAGGTGAATGTCAGTCCCCCCGGATCTCCGACGCTCCAGCCGGAAAGGTCGACAGACTCCTCTTCACTGGTGTTGATGAGTTCGATGAATTCGTCTTCCAGGTCGCTGACCATCCCGTCGCCGTTGGCATCGCCAGCCGCGTCGGCAAGAATTTCGTTGATGACAATCGTAACAGGCGGTTGCGGTGGTGGCACTTGGGTACGACCATCTACGGTATGGGCCGGCGAATAGGCTTTACTGCTTACCTGCAGATGCTGCACAAATGGATCCGGAATGTTAACGTTGCCGTCCGGGAAACGCGTCACTGAATTATCCGCATTAGCTGGCGCGGCAACGTCCTGTTCAATCTCGAACTCCGTACCCGCCGGGAACGTCCCTGCGGCAGGTCCCCCCGTATTCGCGGTGCTGCCGTAGGCGAACCATGTATCATACGAGCCATCATCAGACAGGAGCATGATGACGTCGCCACCATTTTGCAGTTTGCCGCCTATGGAGCTGTCAGCCTGGAATACATACGTCATCATCGGATCTGCGTCGTAGCCCGGCACATTGCTAACGTCTCCTCCGCCAAAGACAACGATGATGCCCCGTGGCTCGACGGTATATCCATCTGGAAAGACAAACCCAATGCCTTCGTCATCGCCGAGCATCCATCCTCCAATATCAACTGGGCTGTCTCCTACATTGGCTAGCTCTACGAATTCGTCCTCAAACGGGTCGCGCGTTCCGTCCATATTGGCGTCCCCTGCGTCCCCTGATGGCGGATCGGCCAACACTTCGTTGATGACAATCGAAAGTGGCGGGCGGGCCCTTGGAACCACGTTGCCACCAGTAATAGTAAGCCCAGGCGAAAAAAGGTCTGTGCTTACCGAGTTGTGCTGTACAAATGGATCGGGTGTCGAGATATCGCCATCGGGATTCCTCGTAACCGAGACATCCTCATTGGCGGCCGCTGCCACATGCACTTCGAACTCGAACGTGATGGAATCGACTACACTCGAAGTTGGTGGTCCCTGACCGGTCTTCGAATTGTAGGCAACGTACATATCCTCCTCGCCGTCGGGCGACTGAACAACGATGTAGTCACCGCCGTTGGCGAAGCCGTTTCCGACGGTACTGTCAGCCTGAAATGCGCGCGTTGCCAGGGGATCCGCATCGTAGCCCGGAACATTGGAGACATCACCGCCGCCGAAAATGACCAGAAACGCCCTGGGCGGCAGCATGTAACCGTCAGGGAACGTAAAGTTGATCGCTTCATCATCGCCGACTTTCCAGCCGGTCAAGTCGAGCGTATCTGCACTGATATTCGCAAGTTCCAAGAATTCATCCTGCGAGCCCGAACGCGTGCCATCCCCGTTGGCATCACCGGGAGCGTCAGCTGCCGGATCGGCGAGAAACTCATTCACAATAAGACGCGGTGCCTGCTGAGCCAAGGTTGTGCTAGCAAAGAGAGCCATGCAGGCTATGCAAATCAGAAATGACTTCATGGTGCTGTTGGGTTTACGCTGAATAGGGAAGGTTAAGATAACATTAACAAATCTAAAACTGTTAATGAATTCTCCTGGCTAGTTCGTTTAGCCTCAATTTCCACGGCCGCTTCTTGACGTGACCTTGCGGATATTCAAGCGAACCGAATGCGAAGGGGCTTGTTGACGAGCCAGGGGATGGGGTCTTGCTGGCGGTGGTAGTAGGCCTCCATGAGGTGGGAATTGTTGGCCCATCGGGTGCTTTTTCCGACAAGCTCGGCCGCCGTGGACCGGATGAAAAACGAGCTTCAACTCACCCAGCCGCAGCAGTTTGCACAGGTTGTAGGCACCCTCCCGGTTTCTCTTGCGCGCGGCTGATGAGCACGTTCTGACACGGATCAGACTCGATGAACGCATCCACTGTGTCCTGCAGCGCCGGCGCAAGCCATCCAGCCAGGGAGAATGTTTCAAGCACCAATTCCTTCCTCCGCGTATCCACGGCAACAATATGGCCGATCAGCGCAGCTTCCGACGTCGGAAGCCGCTTGTTGAACAGCAGCTTACCCTGCACGTGCATGCCCGCCAACACGCAGTGATGGACATGAGCATCCAGGCAAAAGTATACGATCATTCGCATGAACGACCTCCCCGCAGATTCAGTGAATAACCATGTACCGTACGGAGCTTGCGACCGCTGTTCATTTTAACTCTCCCGAAGACAACCCACTAAAAGCGCCTCAACACCTGGATGGCTATAGAATCAATAGGCAATGATCAAGTGCCCAAAAGACTTTTGGTTGCATGCCGCCAGACTTCGCTTCGGTTATGCCGTTGCCCTGCATTGAGCCTTGGGCTATCAACTTGCACACGGTCATTGCCGATCGTTCCCCGGAGACAGGGATGGGCGGGGAAGGTTACTAAAGATGGATTTATACTGTGTTGTCAGTTTCTTATGGCATTGTACACTTGATCAGGGTCTCGCGGAAGCGCCCATTTCCTGACTTCGACGGTAGTGTGACAATATAAATTTTATAAGTGTCCGATTTATAATACTTTCTTAATTATCATTTCTCCATTCTCTGATGTAGTGTTCAGTTCATGTAATCTTAACAGTTCAGCGAGAACGCCTTCCCTATCTTTACCAAGACATCAAACAACACCCCCAACACCATGTGGGTACGGGAACTCAAAAGAAAAACCACCAAAAACGTCGCCGTACAAATCGTACGCAACTACCGCAACGACCAAGGCAAACCACGCCTCAAGATCGTACGGCACATGGGTAGCGCGCCCGAAGGACCCGCCCTCGAAGCCTTGGTGCGTGTCGCTACACTCGAATTGCACCGCCTCAAGGAAGAAGCACAACCCTCTCTCTTTCCCGCCGCAGACGGTATTGACGAGATCCTGCAGGTCCGCAGGCAGAACCAGACCACCAGACCATTACCGATCAAGGATGCGCGCGCCCTCGAAGAGAAAAAGCGCCTCTGTGTGGGCTTCCACGAGGTCTGTGGCACCCTCTACGACCAGATGGGGTTTGCAGATGTCTTCACCGGAAGACAGACCATGGCCCGACGCCTGTTCAAGCAGGAAGTGTTGCTACGCCTGGCGGCTCCGGGCGACAGCAAGCGTGCTCATGCCCGGCATCTCTCCAAAGAGGACGGTCTGGAAGTGCCCGTGGAGAAGTTCTACCGCATGATGGATGCGGTGACCGATACCCGTATCCGGCGGCTGCAATCCCTGGTGGCGCACGAGGTGACCGGACTGTTGGACGGCAAGGTGGACGTGCTCTTCTTTGACGTAACCACGCTCAGTTTTGCCAGTGACAAGGAGGATGCCCTGCGCAAAAAGGGATACAGCAAGGATGGCAAGCCGCATCGGGTGCAGGTGGTGTTGGCGCTCATCCAGACGCAACAGGGGCTGCCGATAGGCTACGAGTTGTTTGCCGGCAACACGGCGGAGGTAACGACGCTGGAGCCGGCCATTGCGGAGTTGAAGCAGCGCTTTATGCTGGAGCGGGTGGTGTTTGTAGCCGATGCCGGCATGATGAGCAAGGAGAACCTGGCTTTGCTTCGCAGCAGGGGGTACGACTATGTGGTGGCGGCACGCATGCGGTCCATGGGAGCGCAGGTCACCGAACAGATCACCGGACCGCAAGACCGGCAGGAGGCTCCAAACGGCCGCAAGGTGGCCGAGCGTCTTATAGGCGGTCAGCGACTCATTCTGCGGTACTGTCCAAAGAAGGCGGCCAAGGATGCGCATACCCGCGAGGAGGCCATAGAGAAGGCGAAGAAGCGTCTGACTGCCGGCATTAAGGGCAAGGGCAAGGGTGGCCGTTTTCTACAGGTGGACCGGGGGGCGGTGCGCCTGAATGAAGAGGCAATCGAGAAAGACAAAGAGTTTGACGGTTTGCACGGGGTATGGACGAGTCTCGAGGCGTCTTTGGCTTCTCCGCAGCAGGTGGTGGCGCAATACCGCGAATTGTGGCGGATCGAGGAGGGCTTCCGGGTGCTCAAGAGCACGTTGGCGGTGCGTCCGATCTTTCATTGGACCGAGCGTCGGGTGCAGGCGCATGTGGCGATCTGTTTTGTGGCCTTTGCCGTGCTGCGCATCCTGCGCTACCGGTACAACACGATGCACGGTGGCAACGAGCCGTTGAGCGAGGCGCGCATTCTGTCTGAGCTCAGACAGGTGGAGACCTCGGTGCTGGTGGATCGCAATACGAACAATCTCTATGCGTTGCCTTCTGCTGCGAACGGGACGCAGATTCGGCTCTACAAGGCGGTCGGACAGTCGTTACAGCGGACAACGGTGCTATTGAAAGAGGGCACTTCTTCGCGTTAGACGGTGCAGAAAAGGAGGTGTTGTAGTGTTCAAATTGATCAAGCGGGCTAACAAAAACAACTGTTTACAAATCGAAACCGTCGAACTCAGGAGGAATGGGCGGGGAAGGTTACTAAAGATGGATTTATACTGTGTTGTCAGTTTCTTATGGCATTGTACACTTGATCAGGGTCTCGCGGAAGCGCCCATTTGACGAGATCATTTGGCAGCTTGATGAAGCCGGCCCGATTCTTTGGTTCGACCAGCCAGTCAGATCGAATGCGATCCCCGTGCCGGGCAACCTGTTGATGACACGGAATTTCCGACGGAACAGAAGGAACTGCGCACTGGACCGGTTCCAATTGTCAGGATCCACAAGTTGAATTCGGGCACTGCTGATTCGTCAACGGGCTAGCGTAACCGTGAACCGGTGGGTCGCATTCAAAATACCCCACGTCGCATACGCATAGTCGATCGTTACGCCGAACTGACCGAACACTTGACGCTGAAGACCCATGCCAAACGTATATCCTCCGGTGCGATCCGTCTCAAAGTAGGAAGCCAGCCCTGCCCGAAAGGAGATCATATCGGTAAATGTGTATTCGAGCCCTACGTTAACTGCTTCACTGTTGTCCGAGGGATGCAGGACATCCGCGGCGAGAGTCATGCGATGCATGGAGGCCTCCAGTTGGTAAGCTATTCCAAACCTGAACAGAAGTGGCAAAGAGAATGCATCAGTCTGGAGATTAACATTAAGTTTGTCATTGCTGAAATTTCTAGGGTCGTCGTCGAAAGGCCGGCGCAGATCCCGCCCCTCCAGCTTCATATCGCTTCCAAAATTCGCAAGTCCTGCAGCCAGACTCAGGCCCGGCAGGTTGGTGTGATACGTCATCCCCAGGTCGAATGCATATGCTCTGGCCTTCTCATGCCACAGCGTCTCTTGAATGACCTTGCCTGAAATGCCCACCATGAATCGGGGAGTGAGTCGTGCGGCATAGGTTAGCGCAAGGGCAAGATCTGACGCACTGTAGAACTCACCCGTGCCTTCCGGCTGCAAGATCGTGCGTACCGGTGCCTGATCCACGATGTCGAAGCTTATCACACTTAGTCCCAGCGCACCGATCCTGGGAATGCCCAGGACCACCGCGACATGTTCGAGCTTGGTGTTGGCGAGCCATTCGGTATGGTCGAAAGAGACCACGACCGAACCATCCAGGGCGGCGGCAGCGGAGGGATTCCAGAACATGGACGATGCATCATGAGCGAGAGCAACACCGGCATTGCCCATGGCCTGAGCGCGACCTCCGACGCCGATTTCGAGAAACGCGGAAGCGCTCGTACCGGCGTTCGTGACATCTTCGACAAAATTCACCGGCCGATCCGCCTCCTGCCCCCACACCATGACCGGAAGCAGGAGTGCAGTAACCGCAGTGCACACGACATACCGGGGCACTTTCAGACTATGAAGCGCCCATCGCATGGCTTCGGTTGCGTTACAAGTGGACAGCACATGACTCATGGCCTGTTACTTGATGAGCGTGAATTTCCCAACCTTGTTGCCGATGCCGGGCGCTTCAACATGAAAGATGTAGACGCCGAAGGCGACCGTAAGACCGTCCTTTGATACCAGATCCCAACTCTCCGTGCCATCTTCCGGCGCCGCATCATGTGTGATTGTCTGAACGAGTTTGCCCGCCATGTTGAAGATGCGGATCGTGCAGTTCGGTGGCAGATTTACGAAGTCGATGCGTCGCTCGCCACGGCCGGTCTGGTTGAATAAGGGCCGCTCCCACGAAGCACTCGCCACATATGGATCCGGCACAACATAAATATCGTCGAGACTATTCCGCGCCAGCGTTCCGTCAAAGGCAGAGGCCTTAGTGTTAAAGGTGATGCGATCGAGCGAAGAAAAGGGCTTGGAGACCTGCAGCGCATAGACATCGCCCGGTTCTGGCGTGGTAGCTAGTTCACCTCCCGGTGCCACAAAACTAAGGCGCCATCCCAGATTGAAGCGCAATCCATCGATATCGAACACAAGCGTAACGACGTCTCCAACACCCAAGAGGCCGTCCGCACTCACTGTCTCTTCAAACAAGAATTCGAAGGACCGACCGGTGGTTGTGCTCCAGACTTCAAAGTTGGTCGGGCTTCCTTGCTCAAAGGCAAACTGTACGAAGCTGGTGTCCATTCCCGGTTGGCCTATGCGAATTTCGATGTCCTCAGGTAGTGCGACGCTGCGCCCAGACGGAGCCAGATCAATGTTGGCTTGGATATTGCTGGCTCCCTGCGTCCAGCCGTACACGGTTGGTGCGGCTGCCTCCGGCGTAAATATTTTGAAACGCATGCCTTCCCTTATGTGCGTTACCAGATCGAGGCTGTCTAAGAAGGCCGCCTCGTACACCGTGCGGCCCGACAGCAACTCCTCGATTCGCACCCCCTTCGTGAGCAAGGAACGGGTGGTATCTGTGAACGTGATTGCGTACTGCGTGCCGCCACGGATGCTGTCGGGAACGACGACCTCAATGTCTACACGGCCCGTGCCTGGCCCTTCGTGCTCGATATCACCCTCGATGTCGCCCGCGATAAAACCCACGCTTGGCGCATTGGGGACAACGACCGCTGTATTCTTGTCGAGAAACGTGACGTTGCCCACAAGGTCAGTCTGTATGATTTTTGAACTCTCACTCGGTGCGATAGGCGTGAGCTTGTCTTTGTCAGTCAGGCCGCGAGCAAAAAAATCGGTATTGTAGCCCCGGTCATACGAGGCAACGGCGTAATAATAGGTCCGGCCGTTGTCAAGCCCCTCGTCGACAAAGAAGTATCGCAGACCTGTGTCTTTTCCAACATTGTAGACTGCACCAGATTCGCCGATCTGAATTGGGTGGGGACCCAAAAGGCCGTTTTTCAGGTCAAATTGCATTATAGGCTTCCAAAGGGTCGGATTGCCGAATGCGTCGCTGATCGTCTTGATCGTATTGAACGAAGGGTCAGTAGACCGGTAAATCAGATACCCCTCAAAGTCGCGCCCGTAGATCGGGTCGCGTGAGAACTCCGCCCGATTATCCCACATCAGTGTAGCCTTGCGGTTTCCCGGTACCGCCGTCAACTTAGGCTTGTTAGGCGGCTTCGCAAAAGAGTAATCGGCATCGTAGATGCGCTGCATCGTGCGCTTGTTACGCAGGATATCATCGAAATCGCGACCGAATAGATTGGCGATTGCAAACTTTCGGGTCTCACCCCTGGGCAATTCGAAATAACCCGAGCCGTAGATGAAGGCCAGATTGCTCGGCATCGACCCGCCAAATCGTCCAGGTTCCATCTCACGCCACGATCGGGCATCGTCGCTTACGTTCCCGGCAGGCCGAAGCACAAAACTGGTAAGGCCAATCTGGTCCGATTCGTCATTGTCTGTCTTTCCGAAGTTGGGCTCGCCTGCATCGGGCATCCCGTTGCCTTCGGTACCGTCAGTATCAGGGCCTGGATAGTCTTCTGATTCGGGGTCGAGTCCATCTGAACCTGTGTCGTCCAGGATAAACTCACCGGGATCCATCACGCCATTCTCGTTGGCATCCAGAAAGGCAACCCAATCCATATCCTCGTCTCCCGTCCACCAGACTCCGTTCTCGTAGGCCGGACGCAATGCCAAGGAACCAAAGAAATTTTCAAATGCTGCCCGGTCGTATCGAGAATCGACATAGGCTTCAATCTGGTCTTGGCCCACCAGCATGGTTCCCCTGGGATTGTCCTGCCGTTCATCGATGACGCCATCCTGATCGTTATCTACCTCGTTGAGAGGATCTCCCGGACTCTCCAGAAAGGCAAAGCCGAAGTAGCCCACACCCGGGCGCCCGCGATTGTCGATTCCGTCCCGGTCCCACATGTAGACAATATCATCGACCTGTTCGAAATCTGCAAAGTCGTCAACAGAATCGCCTTGCCCGCCTACTGCGGGATCTACGTACATGCCGAAGACGACACGTAATAGCGGCTTGTGGCTGACATTCTCGATATCATAGCGGACGATAAGTATGTCTTCAGCCTGCACAGAGACCCATTGATAGCCGCGAACTTTTACTTCAAGGCCCAAGCCTCGCAGACCAAAAGGATACGCAGCTGAGTCCTGGGCACTACCAATAAACGGGTAGTAAGGGAACTCATCATTGTTTCGGTCATCCATCACATAGTAGCTCTCCTGATCACCACGGGTAAATGACCCGAATTCCCCGTTCCACCTGCCATCGCGGGAGCCGGCCAGACCCGGATGGTCATGAGGCCAACTCGAAGGCCAAGTCTCTCTCAGGTGACTCATGGCAGGGTAGTTATGCCTGTTGGCTGGTCCGGGATGAAAGTAGTCTGCAAGCGGCTCCCAACCATACGTATGCGATCCGTCGGGGCTGATGTCAAATGATCCAGGATTAGTGTAATTCTCCGAAACGATCTTGATCAGATTGCGGTTGGCGTCCAGCACTTCAGCCCCGGCCATCATAATGAACTCGAACCCGTACCACGTCCCAGAGCCCTTGGGCCATTCCATCTTGGGGGGCTCGTACCGGGATCCAAGATTGCCGTAGTTCGAGTAGCGAGTATAGACCAGGTTGCCGTCATGGATGCCCGTCCGCCGTTGGTCCCTTCCCGCCTCGGGCCGTGTTTGAGCGTGTCCAGTGCCGACAAAAGAAAGCAGCAGCAACCCGATTGGCAGTATCCGCCCGACTAGGGCCGTCGCCAGGCGCCGACCCAGTAAATTGGCGACACCGCTAGCAAAAGCCACCGAGCGCAACCGCAACTCGGAAACGGTAGCGGCAGTACATGAGCTACGATTCGGGATCGCTCGCATGGTCAAAAGCTGAGTTCAATACCCGCGACAACACGACGTGGCTCGGAGTAGAAATCCGGCCGTAGATCTATCTCTTGCAGGGAGAAATTGGGGTTTTGCAGCAATATCTCTGTCTCCCCTATGGTGCGATAGGGGTGTGCCGGGTTTCCGGTGCTTGTATACACGCGGCCGGCATTCAGCCCGTCAAGGATGTTGTAGACCCTTGCAAACAGCTTAACGCGCGCAACGCTCCACTGGATGCGTTTGTTGAAGCTCAGGTCGAGACTTAGTTGGGACGGCTTTCGCTCACTATTCTCGAATTGCTCGGAAAGCGCGCTGCCTGGATCCGTCGGTGTGTAAGGCTGACCCGTATGATAGCGGCCGATCAGGCTGAGAGTCCAGCTATTGGGATTGCCTATGATCAGCGTGCCATTTATAGTGTGGCGCTGGTCCCAGTCGAGTGGGAGAACTTGCTTCTCGCTTTCCCGTGGCGGGTTTGTCTGGTGATCGAAGAAAACCGCGTTTGGGTCGGAAGCGTTGCCGCGGGCTATCTGGAACGTGTAATCGACTGTGGCTCCAAAGTCATCCAGATACTGTCTTATGAGCGAAAGTACCATTCCGCGCGTGTTGCCGTAGTCCCTGTTTATGTATCGCGCATAGATCTTCTTGTCTCGTGTAGTGATGATTTCCTGGCCAAGCAGATTCTTTATGTCCTTGTAATAAACAGTAAGCTCGAACTTCCACTCAGGCGCAATAGCCTGCTGAACTCCAACCTCATATGCTATTGTTTTTTCCGGCTTGAGGTTGGCATTCCCCATAAGCGTTTCCAAGTCGCCCAGCTTAACCTCGAACTCAGAGTTGGTGAACATGAATGAGAATTGCGGAATCTGGAAGAAATGGCCGTATGATACATGGAGCACTCCTGCCTTGGAGATCGGAAATGCCAGTCCGATCCGGGGGCTAAGCTGGTAGCTCGTCTCCGAACCTTCGAATTCCGTGGCCAGACGTATGCCGTCCTCTGGATTTGTAATTGCCTCCGTGTCGGTCGGGATACGGCCATTCGGATTCCAGTAGTCGAACCGGAAACCCGCGTTCAGAATTATCTCGTCGATTTCAATCTTGTCCTGCAGGAAAACCGAAAATTCGCGTGGCGTCTGGGTGTAAGCATCATTGCCTGCGGTATTGGACGATGGGATGCGGAGCATTGGCTCCTCATAAACCGGGCCATCCGAAATAGTCACCAACTCTCGGGTCTCTATGTTGTGCAGGCGGTGTTCGATCCCAAACTTGATCAAGTTGAACCGGTCCACCTGGCTCGTAAAGTCTACCTTTGCAAAATAGAGGTCCTGTGTGATCTCGTTATGCCCGTTGCTGGTTCCCCCGAAGAGGAATCCGTTGCTCCCGAATGCGACACCCTGATAGCGTGGATCCAATGTATCCTCAAACAGGAAGCTAGTCCGTTTATCACGCTGAAACGACAGCGCCATCCTGTAAAAAGTGGACGTAGTCAGGGTATGGGTCAATGACAGGATGTGATTCTGCCCCCGGTCGGTGACAGTTGGTTGTCCATCTGGTGAAAATCGTCGGCTATCCTGGTAATACTTGCGTCTCTGGTCGTTAAGAAACACGGAGTAGCTCACCTTCAGCGCTTGAATCGGACGAGTGGACAAAGAAGCATGCAGCGCATACTTCTTTCGAGAATTCATGGGCACATACGCACCGTCACCTGTCTGCAACGAATCCGGTACAAGAATGCCTACCAAAGTCTCCCGGTCACTCGATGTCTGTCGCGCCTGGTGGATGAAATCCTGAATCGGTACGGTGTCGTCGATACGCATTCGGCGCTCACCAAAGAGCCATCCGTCAGAATCAAGCAGGCGCCCGTTGACTAAGAATGAGCCGGCCGGCAACCACGGGATAGGACCATCGAGCGAGAATGCGCCATTAAACTCAGAGAATCCGGGCGTCGCCACGTGCGCAAAAACATCGTCCCTGGCCGTAAGGTAGCCTCCTGCATGAAACGAGGCACTACCTCCAAGAGTGGACCGCCCTTCTTTCGAGACGACGTTGACGACTCCAGACTGAGCTTGGCCGTATTCAGCGTTGAAGGTGCCACTTATGACTTGTAATTCCTGAACCCAACTGTTTTCGATCTCTATTTTGCTGCCACCACTAAACTGGTCGGTCACCGGGATACCATCAATCATATAGGCAACCTCGCCATGGCGCCCGCCGCGAAGATGGAGGCGTCCGGACGCGTCATAGGCAACTCCGGGCTGAAGTTGAAGCAGGTCCTGAAATTCTTGGACCGGAAGATTTTCAATAGACTCCGCGGAAACGTAGGAGACAGAAGTCGTCCGATCCTGCTCTATAAGCGGGCGTTGTGCAACGACCACGATTTCTTCACCTTCAATGATCGATTCCTGTAACTCTACATTGACTCGTGTAGTCCTGTCAACGGAAACTTCAACATTTTCCACTCGAAGTGTCGCGTAACCGACCATGGATGCTACCAGCGTATATGTTCCCGGTTTGACGTTGATTATCGAATAGTAACCGTCATTGTCAGCGGCATCTCCAAGTGTCGTGCCTTCAATTCTAATGGCTGCTCCGGGCATAGGCAGGCCCGAACTTGCTTCCACGATGCGACCCGCAATCTTGCCGGTCGAGCCAAGGACAAAGTCCTCTGACACAGGCGTTGCCTGGGATGCCAGTGAGGTCAATATCATCAGGAGCCACGCTCCCAACCACGCCCCAAGCATAGCAGAGTGCCGAATCAGCTTAGCCATGTTGGCATCAAAGGTGGTCCGGGACAATTGATGCAAGTTCCGGAACTTGATTCTACAGTGTACTTCCTGCTGCTTGGCCACGACCGTCATCTTCATACTTAAGCGCCCTCCAGAGACTGTTGGTACGTGGTCAAACCAAGCAGCGCCCGCCAAGCAAGAAACTTTGTCACAGCCTTGTCTTAGCTCAACAAGACTGGGTACCGATGGCACTTCGTTACCCAAGGCTTTCCCCCTGGCAGATCGTCTACTTTCACTTGCGCAGCTGGTTCGAGCGCCGCGTGACCGCATGAATTAACGACGCGCAGCACCGCTGTGTGCGCATCAAGGCCGGGCGTGATACCAGTCCAACAGCGGCTATCATCCATAGCCACTTGGTCAAGACCTCCCCCGTGAGCGGGCAGCGGGGCTTCGACGGTGGCAAGCGCGTCAAGGGAAACAAGCGCCACATCGTCGCCGATACACTGAAGTTGTTGTTGGCTGAAGTGGCGCATCCGACCCATGAGTCTGATGGACAAAAAGCGCCCTTTGTGCTCAAGCGTCTGCTGGGCAACGTGCCGCTGCTTCAGGTGATTCTCGCCGATCAAGGCTACGAGGGCACACCAGCGGGTTGGTTGAGCGGACGTAAACCTGGTTTGAGGGTATCGTCGCTCGAGCAGGGACTTCTTGCCGGAGGTCATTGATGCGATGGTGCAGTTAGGCGCCATTCATATCATGATCAGGCGAGTCGCATGACGTACCAAATAGTCTTTTAGACCATCAATTGTAAAATTAGGCAATTATATCCGAAAGTAACAACCCGCGCTGCGAGATTGCCCCATACTTAGTTGGTCTGGAAATAGGCATAAGCGTTAACGGTGAGCGGTTTAGGAGATATGGTTTCGCATTCCAAGGCTATAGCCAAGTTCTGCGTGAGCGCCTCGTCTATGGCTTTCAGGCAGGACTCGTAGCTCAGAATAACAGCGGCGCACTAGCGGTGGCGCTGGTTGGATGAACACCAGCGTTTCACAGTGCCCGTGCAATGCGCAATGGTGCTGTTCAGGATTCCCAATCATGTTGGTTGTCTTCAGGCTGTTCCCGAGCGCTCGGCAGAATGTACAACATACCCTTCTCCGTGGACAGGCCGCGACGGACCATGCCTTGCAAGAGGTCTGTAAGGCGCGCCTCATCCTCCTGCGAATACATCATAAGGCCCAGCATGCGGCGGTATCCCGACAGCGGTACGCCGACGCAGAGCACTATGTGTACACCGCGCAGCCACAGGATCATGGACAATTCCCTGTGCTTGAAACTGCCCCCAACCTGCCAAGGCGTGAGTTACGACGCCGCGGCATCGCCAGCCATAGCTTGAACCCTAGGCGAACCCACCGGAGACTCAGCAGGTCACCGGCCAACAGCCGGATGATATCCGTAAAGTGCCGGAGCAAATGCAGACGCAGTTCGAGACCAGCGCCTTCCGCAACCCCTGACTCCAGCGCGTCCGAAGACACATCAGATAAGAGAAACGAGTGTGAGTCCATGTGTTGGTCAGGTTTGTGAATGTATAAGCTTAACCACACCCCAACCCATTATCTCAGGGACAACGCCCCACCATACGATGAATTTCACGCACTGGTCCGTGCGTCGGAGCAATGAAGGCTGGATGGTTGTTGCATTACCCACTCGGAGTAATATGCTTGTTCAACACCAAGACTATGTCGCTAAAAAGCACTCTCTGGACTTTCCTTAGACTGGGCCGGAGCGTCGTATCCAGGGACCTCAGGAAGGACCCGCAAGTCAGGGATCCGATCGGTCTGTTTGAGGCATGGTTCCAGGCTGCGATCGAGTCCGGCATCTATTTGCCAGAAGCGATAACCCTGGCCTCTTCTACAAGTGACGGCATCCCGTCTGCCCGTATGGTGCTACTCAAGGGCGTGGACAGCGCAGGATTTGTTTTCTACACCAATTACACCAGCCGGAAGGCTGTTGAGTTGACCGCTAATCCACGAGCTGCGCTCGTTGCGTACTGGGCCACATTACAGCGCCAGGTCCGCGTTGAGGGAATGGTCGAGCGCGTGAGCCCGGAAGAATCGGAGGCCTACTTTGCCTCCCGCGGACGGCAAAGCCGTATCGGAGCGTGGGCGTCAAAGCAGAGCGCACGCCTCGAAAACAGGGAGACGCTGCTGTCGCGCGTACGTCGGTATAACGATGAATTCGAAGACAGCGATGTCCCGCTGCCACCGTTCTGGGGTGGTTATCGCGTAGTGCCCGAGCGTATTGAATTCTGGCAAGGGCGTGCCAACCGCCTTCACGACCGCCTGGTCTTCACACGCAAGGGAGACGCGTGGGATCTGCATCGACTGTATCCGTAATCGACAGGGGCGGCGTCAATCCATATCTGCAGGCTGCGGTACGACGAGTTGCGCCGATTCAGCGATCGGGAATGGAGACCCGACCGCAGCCTCTGTCCACCGGGCGCGCTGCGCCAGTAGCCACTCTTGTACGCAGATCTCTCCCTGACCGACCGTTGGCCGAACACGCCCGTAGTTACCATCCGGGCCCATGTACCGTGCCTTGACGTTGTCTTTCAGATAGATGTCCAGCACTTCATCCCGTAGGTATCGGACATAGACCTGGTCTTTTACGGGGAAAATGATCTCTACACGCCGGTTCAGATTGCGGGGCATCAGATCGGCGCTGCCCATGTACACTTCCTCTTCCCCACCATTGTGAAAGTAGTAGATCCGGCTGTGCTCGAGAAAGCGGCCCACTATACTGATCACCGAAATATTTTCGCTCAGATTGGGGATGCCCGGACGCAGGCAGCAAATGCCGCGCACGATCAACTGCACACGAACGCCAGCCTGAGAGGCCTGATACAACAGCTTGATCATACGCTTGTCGACGAGGGCATTCGTCTTTATGATCAGGTGGCCTCGCCGACCAACACGCTGGTGATCGATTTCTCGCCGGATCAGCATTTCAATCCGGCTACGCAGGCTGTATGGCGCCACAAGTAGCTTCCTGTACTCGTGCTTGTCTGAATAGCCGGTCAGGAAATTGAACAGGTCCGTCGCGTCCGCACCGATATCCTCATCTTGCGTAAAGTAGCCTAGATCTTCGTACAAGTGCGCCGTCACAGCGTTGTAGTTGCCCGTTGCCAGGTGCAAATAACGGCGGATCTTGCCTCCTTCCTTGCGAATTACCAATGCAATCTTGGAATGCGTTTTCAGGCCCAGGAGTCCGTAGATCACATGGACACCTTCCTGTTCCAGCATCCGGGCCCATCCAATATTGCTCTCCTCATCAAAACGGGCCTTTAGCTCCACGAGAACGGTGACCTGCTTGCCACGCTCTCTTGCCTTCAAGAGGGCGCGCACTACCGGAGAATCCGATCCTACGCGATAGAGCGTCATTTTGATTGCCAGCACCGCCGGGTCGGACGCCGCGCTCTCCAGAAAATCAACCACTGGCGAAAAAGAATCATAGGGATGATGAATCAGATGATTCTGCTGGCGGATGGCGGCAAAAAAATCGCCTTCCCTGGTCTCTTCCCTAAGCAGAGAAGAAGTAAAAGGGACAAACGGATGCTCGACTAGTTCGAAGCGCTCAACACTACGATACAGTTCCATCAGGCACGCCAGGCCGAGGGGGCCGTCCACCACGTACCAGTCATTGGAATCCACCCCCAGATTCTGGATGAGAATGTTGCGGATGCGTGGCGGCATGACACTGTTCACCTTCAGGCGCACCACACTGGCCAGGCGACGCTGCCGCACGCCCTGCTCCATAGTTTCCAGCAAATCATCCGCCTCCAGCTCCTGGATCGCCATTTCGGCGCTTCGCGTAAGCCGGAACGGGTGCGCCTCCACGATTTCCATTCCGGGAAAAAGTGAGGAGAGATTAGCCGCAATAACCTGCTCCACCCACACGAAGTAATGCTTGTATGGCACTGTGCCATCGTCTCGCACGCCGCCGGAAGAACGCTTGATCGGGAGAAGTCTCGGAATCGACGAAGGCACTTTTACCCGGGCAAAATGCTCATCACCCTGCTCATCCCTGATGAGAACTGCCAGATTCAGACTCAGATTCGAGATGTGTGGGAACGGGTGGCCGTGGTCAAATGCCAGCGGAGTGAGTACGGGAAAGATACCCTCATCGAATCGCCTCTGTACAACTTCACGCTGCCTTGCGGTCAGCTCTTCATAGTTTAGGATGTATATGCCGCTCTCAGCGAGCAGGGGAACGAAAACGTCCTGGAAATAGGCATGCGTTTCCCGAATGACCCTGTGTGCGGAATCACGCACCAGTGCAAGCTGCTCCGCCGGCGTCAATCCATCGGGCGACCGTTCTGTAACCCCACCCTCGATCTGCTGCTTCAGACCTCCCACCCGCACCATAAAAAATTCGTCCATGTTCGAACTCACGATGGAGGCGAACTTGAGACGCTCCAGGAGCGGATTACGCTCATCCTGTGCTTCCTCAAGGACCCGGCGCTGGAATTCGAGCAGGCTCAGTTCCCTGTTAATGTAAAGGTTCGGATCATTCAACTGTTTGGCATCCAGTTCTTGCGCCTGGATACCAGTGTTCCCATCAATGCTCATACGGCCGGGCCCGCGACGTATTGCCAAGGTGAAAATAGCTGCCTTAGACGAAATGCACCCGGTACGGTTCTACGAATACTTGAGATTCCAGTAGTAGAATCATTCTCCTGGGCAAATATTATGCCGTCAATTGTGATCTAACCGTGAATCAGAATCCTTCGGCCCAAATTTAATAAAATGAAAATGTTGTAATAACACGATTGTCACAGATCCCCTGTATGTTGGCGGCGCTTCCCAGACGTCCAATCTTGAGTTGCTGCACGTACATTTCTATGGCTCTTCGCTGGCTTTGGCGATCTATCTTGATGGCAGGGATTTGCCTTTGGTCTGTCACCGCGTTCGCCCAGTCCGGCACCATTGCCGGGGTGCTGGTCGATGGTGAGACAGGGGAAAAACTGATTGGTGTCAGTGTCAGGATTGAGGGTACATCGATCGGTGCGGCGACCGATCTCAACGGCAAATACGAGTTTTCCGCCACCGCTGGCGCCTATACGGTCGTTTATTCCTATATCGGATTCGACACAGTTATCGCTGAGAACGTGGAGGTAACCGCCGGCGAAGTCACTCGACTGGAAGTTGCACTGTATCCCGAAGCGCTGTCCGTTGGTGAAGTGGTGGTGGAAGCCCGTCTTATCCTGGATTCCGAGGCCGGTCTGTTGCGTGACCGGGCGCGCGCGATAGCGGTAAGCGATGCTATCAGCACGGAAGCCATCAGCAGATCCGGCTCGGGGGATGCTGCCGCCGCCATGACCAAGGTTACCGGTGCATCGGTCGTTGGAGGACGATACGTATATATAAGAGGTCTCGGAGACCGGTACGCCAACACGACGCTGAACGGCTCCGTACTTCCGAGTGCGGATCCTGATCGCAAGGCCTTCCAACTCGACCTTTTCCCTGCGGCGCTCCTCGAAAATATTGTCACGCTAAAGACCTCTACGCCTGATAAGCCGGGCGACTTCAGCGGTGGTTTGATCGACGTAGCAACTAAATCCTTTCCGGAATCCTTTACACTGCAGCTGACCGCCACTCTCGGATACGATGACCAGGCCAGTGGGCGTGACGACTTCCTGACCTATCCTGGCAGCGAAACAGACTGGTGGGGCCGCGACAACGGAACGCGTGCGCTGCCCGAAATCCTGTCCAGCAAGGAACCGGCGGAAGAATTGCCCACCCAACAGGACTTGCGAGATGTCCGCCGCGGAGTAACGAACGACGACCGGGCACAACGCGCTGCCGCTCTGGACCAGTTTGCGAATGCGTTCAATGCCATTATGGCCCCGACACGCGAATCTGCGCCGCTGAACCACAGCTTTTCAGCAGCGGTCGGTGGCAAGGCTAACCTTTTCGGTCGTCCCCTGGGCATGACAGGCAGTCTCACGTACGGACGTACCTACAGCTACTATGATGACGGCGTATTCAGCCAGTGGCGCCTTTCCGGCGGCAGCGTGGCAGGCGTCAACAACTTGACATCGGATACGTATTTCGGGCCTGAACCCGATCTCGCTCTGATTTCCAGGGCCGACCCACTCGAAGTTTCCTCATTTGCCAACACGCGGGGTACCGACGAAGTCAATTGGGGCGCCTCCGGGACCATAGCCTACCAGCCGGCAATCAACCACGAAGTGGCATTCACCGTGCTCCGCACGCAGAGCGGCCGCAGCGAAGCCACCTTGTTGGGAGGATTTCGCGACCAGAATAGCACCGCAACATTTCTTACACGCTCCCTGGATTACGAGGAGCGCGCTCTTACCAGCTACCAACTGCGCGGCGAACATACCATTTCTTTTGCCACAATAGAGTGGAAAGCCTCACTGGGCAATAACACGCAAGTAGAACCTGACCTTCGGTTTTTCTCTTCGGTGCAGAATATCCAGGAATCCTTTCGCGGGCTAGACACAACGTATACCCTGGGCGGCGGTAACGCGCCTCCGCCCCAGCGATATTTCCGTGATCTCGGCGAAGAGAATCGCGGCGCCATTCTGGATGTCTCCGTTCCATTCTCACAATGGAGCGGCCTTGGTAGCAAGTTCAAGCTTGGCGTATCCGTCGATGACGCAGAGCGCACGTTCCGGCAGCGCCGCTTCGAATATGACGAAGGGCGCGAGATCCGCTTTTCGGATTTCGAGGGCGATGCCGATGCGTATTTCAGCCCGGCAAATCTTGGGGTGCTCGACACGCTCCACGTCGGTGCAATAACAGCCTATAACGTCGGGTTGTATATCCTCGAGAACTCGCCCCCCAGAGCCAACTACGATGCTACGCGAAACATCAAGGCCGGCTACCTGATGCTCGAGCTCCCGCTAACCCGCACGCTGCGTGTGATCGGTGGAGCACGTATAGAGGCAACGGATATTATTACGCAGAGCTTCGACGAATCATTGGCTGATTCATTGCGTCGAGGCGTGCTCGACCAGACGGACGTGTTACCCAGCCTGAACGTGGTATTGACGCTGAGCGAGACCATGAACATTCGCGCAGCCGCCACGCGCACGCTGGCACGCCCGACATTTCGTGAACTGGCGCCGTTTCAAAGTTTCAACTTTGTCGGCGGAGATATTCAGGAAGGCAACCCACTTCTCAACCGCACGCTCATCAACAATCTGGATACCCGATGGGAATGGTTTGTGCGGCCCGGTGAAATCTTCGCAGTGAGCGCCTTCTACAAGATATTCAATGAACCTATCGAGCGCGTGCTTCGCAATGTCGGTGAAGGCCGGTTCGTCTCCTTCCAGAACGTAGATCAAGCCCGCGTATTCGGCGCAGAGTTTGAAGTACGCAAGCGCCTCGACATGTGGACCCGTAACCCGTTTCTGAGCAAGATCTCTTTGGGCGGCAACTTCTCCCTCGTTCGGTCGATCGTTGACATTCCCGAGGAGGAACTCATCATTATCCGAGCTTCAGACCCACAGGGAGCCGATACTCGTACGTTGGAGGGACAGTCGCCTTATTTGCTGAACCTGAATGCGAGCTACGAAAATTACGAATCCGGTACCACGGTAGGCATTTTCTACACCATCTTCGGCGACCGCCTGTTGGCCGTAACGCAGGGCGCCACACCTGATGTGTTCGAAAAAGCGCGTGGCGATCTCGACGTTACCATAACCCAGGAATTGCCGACCAATTTTCGGGTTAGGCTGACGGCCAAGAACATGCTCGGGTCTGACTTCCGCCAGATCCAGACGTTCAAGAACGTCAATTACGACTACATCTTCTATTCACGGCCCCGCTCAATATCGTTGGGGCTCAGCTACGTGATAGACTAGTGCACACGGTGCCCGACAATTGTAAGCAACACCATGAAAAGGTAGCGTCAGCGCTTTTTTCATGTATTGGGACCTCATTAGCAAATCGGAATCGGATTGTTAACAGGTGCCCCAAGGGGGCTCTACATTCTGATCAATCTACCCACCACCCCGCGATGCAACGAATCCTTGCTACGAACCTCATCGGAGCCATAGTGCTCCTCTGTTGGGGATCGTGGACCGCGCGCGCACAGGTTGACGTCGAGTCTCTTCCAGAAGTAACGATCACCGATAGCGACATCGAGGCCGGTCAGACCGTCAGCTGGTCAGCGGACAGCGTATATGTGCTCAATGGTGCTGTCTTCGTTGAATACGGCGCTACATTGAATATCCCGGCAGGTACTGTTGTCAAGGCCATGGATGAGCAAAATGTGAACTCCACGGCGCTGATTATTGCTCGCGGCGGTAAGATTTATGCGGAAGGCACAGCGGAAAAACCGATCATCTTTACGTCGATCCAGGACAATATCTCCAGCCCCCCTGATCTCCTCACCTACGAGGATCGCGGACTATGGGGCGGCATTGTTATTCTCGGCCACGCCACCACGAACAATCCCGGCGACGCCAACGGGGACTTCATGGAAATCGAAGGCGTCAACGAGCTCCTGCCGGATGGCGACACACGTGCGGAATATGGAGGCTCCGATGACGCGGACAACAGCGGCGTCATGCGCTTCGTGTCGATCCGCCATACCGGCATCAATATCGGCGAAAGCGACGGCAATGAAATCCAGGGGCTAACCCTGGGCGGCGTAGGCAGCGGCACGACGCTAGAGTATATCGAGTCCTACGCCTCGGGCGACGATGGTGTCGAATTCTTTGGCGGCACCGTTGGTCTGAAATACTTCGTCTCTGCCTTCAGCTCCGATGATGCCATTGACTGGGATCAGGGATGGCGCGGCAAAGGCCAGTTCTGGTTCGTCCTTCAGGGCACGGACAAAGCCGGCGCAGCGGCCGAAATGGACGGCGCTGGAGGCGACGAGCATTTCAAGCCATATGCCATGCCAACCATCTATAACGTTACCTACATTGGTGCCGGCGTAGGGAATCAGCCCGCAGGGGACCGCGCGGAAATGCTCATGTTTCGCGACAACTCCGGCGGCTCGTACCATAACTCGATATTCCATGACTTCCAGTCGAGCGAAGGCGGCTATGCACTGACCATCGAGGACACCGACAACGCCGGCTCCACGACCGAGGACAGCCGCCAGCGCTTCGAGGCTGGGGACTTGCAGCTTACCAACAATATCTGGGGAGCGTTCGGAGCGAGCATAGAGCCTACTGCCCTGATCAACAAGGCGGACGATGCCTTCAAGGCGGCTATCGTGGCGTATCTAGTGCAGAACGGCAACCTGTTCACCGATCCGATGCTGCGCGGCATCGAGCGCGGCATTACGGGAAGCGGCAAGCTGGATCCACGGCCTCTGTATGGCAGTCCGGCGCTTACAAAAGATCGCTCGGCCTATCCCACCGGCGACACCTTCTTCACTGACGCGACATTCGTCGGCGCGTTCGGTGAGAATAACTGGGCGGATCAATGGACGGCCCTTGCGTCTCTTGGATACATCGGTGATCTTCCGGGCGGCCCGACGGCGATAGCAGCTGTGGACACCGATGTGCCGACCGAGATCGTCCTGGGACAGAATTATCCCAACCCGTTCAATCCGGAAACCACCATCGAATTCGCGTTGCCCCACGCACAGAACGTGCGCCTGGCCATCTATGACATGCTGGGCCGTGAAGTAGCCATACTACTCAACGGACAGCAGAGTGCGGGAGCCTATCGGGTTCATTTCGATGCCCGGATTTACACCTCCGGTATGTATCTGTACCGATTGGAAACCGAAGCAGGAAAGGTCACAAAAACAATGTTGCTGCTCAAATGAGCTTGCGCGGCGCTTATACGGACAAGAGCGCCGGATCCTGCATGTGAGATCCGACGCCCTATCTGTCCACACCCATAGCCAGCAGAAAAATATCTATGGAACGCTTCAAGCTCCCCGCACAAGTACTAGGCCTTATTGGCGTCCTCTTTGTTTTCTTCGTCAGTCTGGAGCTGATGGGAGCGTCATTCAAACTGATGGGTCGCGGGGCCGCGGAAGTGCTCCTTGAGACTACCTCAAATCCGTTCATCGGCCTCTTTATCGGAATCCTGGCGACCTCCCTGGTGCAAAGCTCGTCAACGGTTACCTCCATGGTGGTCGGCATTGTCGCCGGTGGGGGGCTTACCGTGGCCAGTGCAATCCCCATCGTGATGGGGGCAAATGTCGGGACGAGTGTTACAAACACCATTGTATCGCTGGGACACATTGCCCGGAAGGATGAATTTGAACGCGCCATGGGGGCGGCAACCGTCCATGATTTTTTTAATCTTATCTCGGTCGCCATCTTTTTCCCGCTAGAGCTGGCCACAGGCTTTCTGTCCAAGGCCGCACGTGGACTGGCTTCCGGGCTTGCCGATATGGGCGGCACGGAACTGTTGAATCCGTTAACCGCGCTTACTGGACCTGTTGTCGGTTGGATCATCCGCTTTAGCGGAGAAAACGGCATTCTTCTGCTGGTCGGCGGTGTAGTGCTGCTCTTCGCATCACTCCGCTACTTGGTAGTACTCTTGCGCGTTCTCTTGCTTGCAAGATCCGAGCAGATCATCAACCGGTTCCTGTTCGGACCGGCGCCGCTTGCACTGCTCTTCGGAACGCTTGTTACGATCATGGTGCAGAGCTCTTCCATCACGACCGCGATAACCGTTCCTCTTGTGGGGGCAGGGATCGTTACCGTATCGCAGATATTTCCATTCGTCCTCGGGGCTAACATTGGCACCACGGTTACGGCGCTGTTGGCCGCCCTGGTGCTCGCCGGCAGCGGCGATGCCGCAGGACTTGCGGCGTTGCAGGTTGCCTTTGCCCACCTGTGTTTCAATTTGTGCGGCGTGCTGCTCATTCTACCCATCAAACAGCTGCGCCGCATACCCATCTGGATCGCAGAAAGGGTGGGAACCCTCGTGGTCGTCAACCGGGCCTATGCCTTCGGTTATATTGCGTTGATCTTCTTTTTGCTGCCGCTTTTGATCATCTTTGCGACACGTAACATCGAAACCTCCTTCTATGAACCAGCCTCGATAGAGGAGATCATGCCAGCTGCCGAGACCCATTCGATGCCATAATTTGTGTACGGGACTTGATTATTCTTATTTCTTCCCGTGCCATGAACGTATGTAAGCATCTCGTGCTTCTCGAGTACGTTATTTGCTGATCGATCAGGCCTCCCGTGGTGGAATCCAATACGCAACCCACTATCGTGTATTTGTGCAATTCCAGGCGGCAGTGGCAGCAGAGACGATGTTGCCCTGCAGGTGGTTGTGACAACTGGAGCACAGCCACCCGTACAACATGCTTCAGACGCAACGGTCGTGCTCTTCGCGTGACCGCTGGTCGTCGCCCCTTTGCACTGCGCCAGTTCGCGTGTGCTGCTAGAACGAGATCGTGGCGGTCATCGAAATCGTACGCGATGCGCCGAGCCAGGCCGCGTTCTCCGTGATGGCGGACAGGTAAGTCTTGTTCATCAGATTGTTCGCTACGATCGAGAACTCTGTCGTCTGAAGCAGATCGCTCAACGCCTCACCTGAGAAACTGAGATAGGCATCTACCAGCCAATAGGCATCTGCATACCAGTCCGCCGTCAGGCTAACACGTCGCTGCGATGTGTACTTGGCCGTCAATCCCGCACGGATTGGGCCGGTCCGGTCAAGAGAGATTACCCACAGCCGATCCGGCACACCGGTGACATCCGCTCCCGCGACGATGTTCTGGGTTGCGTCAACGAGCGGATCACCACTCCCGATGTACTCCGAAGCGTTGGACGTGTAGGCGGAGTACAACGAGAATCGCAGCGGCATGCGCACCGTCGCGGATAACTCAAGCCCGCTCGTCCGGACGCCTCCCGCGTTGAAATAGCCACCGCCACCTGGAATGAGATAGTTGGGACCGGCTGTCGTCTGCGGACCGAGGTAAAAGATCCGATTCTCGAAGTTGATCCGGTACAACGTTACGCCGAGCGCAACCCTGTCTCCTAAATACTGCATCCCGACATCGATGTTCGAGGCGGTTTCCGGCTCAAGGTCGTCCAGGCTCCGCCCCGGCACTTCGAGGAGGTTGCTACCGATCGCTCTGAAATTCTTGGCGTAGCCGGCAAAAAAGTGCAGATGCTTGACCGGCGCCTCATACGTTACACCGCCGGAGAAGAGCAACTTCGAATCGGAGTCAACGGTCAACTCGGGGTCGACGCCGAAGACATCCCTGCGCGAAATATCGACCAGGAATTGCTTTATGCCGCCGCTTAGAGTGAACGGACCGGCGTCAAGCGTCTCCTCAACGTACCACCTGAAGACGTTTTGTGGGAAGTCCCACTCGTACTGGTGCCAGTAGGGCCGCTCGTCCCACCTGAGATTTAGAGTCGGATCGAGGATCCGGTGCCAGTCCCTGCCAAGGTCGCGCCGAGATTTCTCGTACCAGATGCCGGCACGCAACGTGCTGGTAGCGGCACCGACGTCGGCGAACCATTCCTCGTCGAGCGTCACGCCAATGCGGTCCTTCCCGTAGTGGCTGTGGCGGAACGACTGCACCGCCGTGGCGTCCGTATGGCACGCGGGGTCGACCTCCGGCCCGCCCGAGCCATAGTAGTTGAAGATGTAGGAGGATGTGCATCCGGGTTTCGGTCCGGCAGCGACGCCATCCCGATCCACAAATCGGATCAGCCCGAGCTGCGCACCGCCCTGCACCGGCGTGCCGCCCGTCAACTCCGATTCCGGTCCGCCGCCGTTATCGGTAATGTCGACGATATACGGGGGCAGCCAGTCGCCACGGCCGTGGTTCATATGGACGTAGACGCCCACGCCAAGCGAACTGGCACCGCCAAACGACCAGTCGGCCTTCAGGTAGGCAAACGCGTTGTTACGCCTGGTCTGCCAACCACGCCGGTAGAACTGATTCAGATACGGAATGCCGGGCCAGGTGCCGATCAGTCTGTCCCAGCGCGCATTGAGCCGGAAGTCTGCCTCGCTATAGA
Organism: Rhodothermales bacterium; assembly: GCA_963665975.1. Classification (GTDB taxonomy): domain Bacteria; phylum Bacteroidota; class Rhodothermia; order Rhodothermales; family Bin80. The sequence goes on along the minus strand of OY762508.1, from coordinate 3,596,385 downwards.
GCCGCTGGTAATTATTCTCGCCAATGCTGTCGTACGAGAGATAACCGGTTAGATCAAGGCGCCCGTGCGTCGAGACCACCTTGGCGGCGAGATGATCTCGCTCGTTCTTCGCCGAACCCTGCACCCAGTCGGTCGCCTCCTGACGGGACGCTGCAATCCAGGCACGGGTCTCGCGACCGAACAGCGACCCGGTATCGAACCGCATATAGAATCGCTTGCCGCCGTGCTCGCCGATCGTGGTCGACACGGTGTAGGTCCGCTCGGCCGCCGGCTCATCTGTGAGGAAGTTGAAGGTGCCTCCAAGCGCCTCGACCGACCGGGAGGAAATGTCGGCTGTCCCTTGCGAAACCTCAACACCTCCCAGATTCATCGGGTCGATGAACCGGTTCGCCTTGGAGCCGCTCCAGTAGTCTGAGGTGCCGTTCGAAAAGCCGTCTATGGTGGTGCCGATCTGGGCATCGTTGATCGCCACCTGGAAGCCTCGCATGGCGACATTACTGGACCAGTCGTCGAAGCTGTACGCATCTCCTTCCTGGATGGACACTCCCGGGAGGTTGTCCACCACCGACGTTACGCCGGTGATGTTCGACTGCTGAAGTCTCATCGGTTCGGCAACCACGTTGTTCGCGAAGATCCGGTGCTCTTCGGCAACGACGGTAACTCCCTCAAGTCCGACGACGTCTAGCTCCAAACGAACATCCAGAGTGGTGACTCCTGGGCTCATCGTGTATTTCCGAGTGTGGAATCCTACAAAGACAAAAACCAGAACGTCCTCCAGGGAGCGAAGCTCGATGGAATAGGCCCCATCTTGATCGGTCAACGTCCCAATACGCGTCCCTTCAATAACAACCTGTACGCCTGGCAACACTTCTTCCGTATCATCAGACACTACGGTTCCTGTAACCACAATCTGCCCATTCGCGTGGTGGTGAAGTTGCACAACGAAGGCAATAGCGATAAGAGCACTTGCAAGCTTCATGTGGGCTCCGATTCCATTCATGTATCGATTGAATCCAATAAAACATAAGAAATTTCGGTTAAAAGATACCATGGTCCACATGGCTATCTTCGCCCACTCGAGGCAAATAAAGTTTGAAGAGTGACGGAACGGGGTTGGTTCTGCCGTACAGACCGAATGCAACCTCCAACACTCCCAGACCTCGATGCCGGGTCTCGCGATATCTCCGAAAATGCTTGATGACTCCACATTGGCGCGCGGGTTCGGGTTCTATTCTTTTCGAATGAGCGTCCGAACAATTCAGTTGCCGCTTTTAGATCACCTTGTGAAGAACGCGTCACACCACACTAGGCCCAGTGGCCTTTTTCTTGCGCACGGCGCACAGGAAGGCCGTATCGCCATGGATCCGTTTCTGGTTACCAAACAAACACACTCGCTACAGCGCGCCGCTATTGCACATTGGCTCCAATACCCTCTACGCTATGCACACGCCTTTCCGCAAGTGTACTTCTACGCGCCTTCATGCCAGAATCCGGGTGCCGCCCTAATTCGTGGATGTCATCTCGGAATGCTCCGTCCTGGTTCCCGCAGAAAAAGGCACCGCAAGCGTGACTACCTTCACAATCGAGCTCTCCCGTATCCTAAGTCTCGGACGTTTCCATCCGCGTCTCGGCCAATGCATGCTACTCCAGGTGTTGCCGAAACTCGCATGGTGAAGTCTCAACCGGAATCTAGTCCGAATGCAGATTGCCAATCAGCCGCAAGGAATTGCTTTCGTAAAGGAAATCTTCCATTGCAGAGGTCGAATCGCCATACCACAACTACAGAACGCAGACGCGTAGCAGTGGTAATGCGGGGACCTCTTTCCCCCTTGGGATAGTTGGGTGCGATCTCCGAAAGCAGCCTCTTTCATAGTGGCACAGCAATTATCCGCTCCAGGACTTTCGGCATGCGCATTTTCCGGGGCCTGCGTCGGAAGCAGTCATCCTCCAGCGCGAAGTACGGCATTGCTTTCCGTGGATATCACAATCGAATATCATAGTATGTCATTGTTTTCTATACATCAGAGCATTCCATTTACATAAGTTGGCGCACGGAGGGAAATTATCTGATGCTGTGTGCGTAAAACAACGGAGATTCGGGTCTCAATATCTGTTTTGGTTTGATTCCATGTCGACGCTTGACGCTGCTATTGAGGACGTGTTCGGCCTGGTTGGCACGATGTTCGACCACGTAGACGAGCAGCTTGCGGATACGGTCAACGCCCTGTTTACACAGGACACACAACTCGCATCGCGGGTGCGCACGACGGATCGCACAGTCGATGCGCTGGAGCTGGAGATCGACCAGGCCTGCGAAACCATTCTCGGAGGCAATCATCCGGAGGGCGCTCACCTTCGCAGGGTGATCGCCGCAATGCGGATCATTGCAGACCTGGAGCGGATTGGCGATCTCAGCAAGAACGTAGCGAAAAGAGTCGGCTTGTTGAACAAGTCCCACCTGTGGCGATCCGAAACGCAAATTCTCGACATGGCGGATACCGTGCGTGTAATCGTACGCCAGGCGCGTGAAGCGTTCGCTGAATGTGATCGCCTTAAGGCGCGGCAGGTATTGGCACTTGACCGCCGCATAGATCGGGCCTACAGGGACATTGTGGACACCATTATCCGGCTATGCCAGGCCCATCCACAGGAAGCCCCCGCCCTGGTGCATCTGGTCGCGCTGAGCAAGGCGATCGAACGAATCGCCGATCATGCCAAGAGCATCGCGCGCAGCATAGTGTACTATATCGAGGGCGTGGATATCAGGCACCCTAGACGCGGTCCGCAGACGAGGACTCCGGAGCTTATTTCGTGACGCCGCCTATGCAGCCCAACCCATGCGGTCGCGCAGTGACGTAATGTGGGCGACGTGATGACGACCATGCCAGGCATAGGTCGCCAGGAGGTCGTCAATGCTCATCGGGCCGTTTTCGGGATGGATCACTAATCGGGCAAAATCATCCTCGCTCAACGATCGGAGCAGGAAGATCCAGCGAACATGCAGGCTTTCCAACATGACCAGGGAGCTCTCCAATGGTGCCGTTCTCGCATCCGGCAAGCCAGCCCACGCGTCCTGCACGTAGGCCTTTATCAACGGTCGCGTCTCAGTAAGCGCCCAGCGAAACCGGATGTACGCGTTAACATGGCTGTCCGCGACATGGTGCACCACCTGCCTCAGCGTCCAGCCACCGGGACGATAGACCGTGTCAAGTTGCTCGTCAGATAGTCCCTTCACGGCATCGCGCAGAAGCGCCGGCGCCTCCGCGATTCCGGCAAGCCACTCTTGACGATGGGCACTGGTGACCACCTGGGGTCTTTGCATGGCGCCAATCGGATAACGCAGGCTTTCAGGTATTCGTTCTGTCATTCGCCGTGCAGGTCGGTGAAGGGCCGTGCAACTGCAGATGTGAAACCCGGTTCCGAGGCCCCGGTATCGGCTCAGGGCCTGGTCTGGCGTCAGTGCTGACGGAATCGTTACTTTTTTCTAGTTGGTCGAAACCGTGCGAGCCGGGTCTCGGTAGACCGGCGAACTCGCCTCCTCACAGCCCTTCATGGCCGTCACGCTAACATTTTCGGACATCGCCCAGGCCATTCGCGCCGCCGATTTGCCCGAGTGCGACCTCGTTGTGGGCATTGGACGTGGTGGCATAGTCCCGGCTTGCCTGGTTGCCTATGAGCTTCGGCGACCCCTGCATGTCGCGTGGTATAACTATCGGGATGACGACAATCGGCCCCGTAATGACGTGCCACGCCTGATGCGTCCGTCCGTCCTTCCTGTGCACGCCCGGAGGATCCTTCTTGTTGACGACGTATCGGTAACGGGGAAAACGCTGGAGCAAGCGGGCGCCACTCTCCGTGACCGAGAGGTAACCACACTGGTGCTCAAGGGGTCTGCTGATATCGTGTTATTTCCGCATATTCAATCCTGTGTCGATTGGCCATGGAATCCCACGGGACTTATGAGCGTCATGCTATAAACACGCTGGCATTATGAACCGGAGAAGCTTTCTCGAGAGCCTAAGTGTCCTCACGGCTGGAGTCCTGCTGCCTGCAGCGAAGTCCGCAAGACCTACCAGGGATCGCCTCGGAGATGTGTTGCCCCGCCGCATGCTCGGTCGCACGGGAGTCGGTGTGACCATGCTGGGCGTAGGTGGCTGGCATCTAGGCCGCATGGCGGAGCGTGATGCCCAGGCCACAATCGAAGCCGCCATCGAAGGCGGGATCCGATTCTTCGATTCGGCGGAATCCTACCAGAGCGGGGGGAGTGAACGATTCCTGGGCAGATTTCTTGTCCCCAAGTATCGGGACGACGTGTTTCTGATGACCAAGACCACTGCACGTGACGCCAAGCGTGCACAGCAACACCTGGACGCGTCCCTGCGCAGACTCGCCACGGACCATATCGATCTCTGGCAACTCCATGCCATAAACAGTCCGCAGGATGTGGACCGGGGCATCTCCGGTGAAATAATTGACGTAATGGAGCGAGCCCTGAATGACGGCAAGGTGCGCCACATCGGCTTCACCGGTCATCGCACCTACAAGGCGCACCTTCACATGCTGGGACAAACTGACGTCTTCGAAACCTGCCAGATGCCAATAAATGTAGCCGATGTCAGCTACGAGAGTTTTATCCAGCATGTACTGCCGGTGCTGCTGGAGCGCAATGTGGGCGTGATAGCCATGAAAACATTGGCCAATGGAGGGTTCTTTGGAGGCAGCAGTCACGGACAACATGGCAACAGGCCTCGCCTGGTCCCACACCGGCTGACCATCGCAGACGCCCTGACCTTCGTTTGGTCTCTGCCTGTCAGTGTGGTCGTTAGCGGGCCGGATAACGTGCAGCAACTGAAAGAGAAAATCATGCTGGCGCGGTCTTTCGAGACTATGGTTGAAGACCAACGCAAAGCGCTCGTGCATCGTGTGGCTGACATGGCGGGACCGCGGGTTGAATTCTATAAGGCCTGACAACAATCAAGAGGGCTTGCCGGTACCGCCGGGGTGGATCCGTCGGCCTTGGTCACAGTATGGACGGAATCATGGACCCAACGGTTTTATCATGACAAAGCTGGTTCGTATCTGCGCCGTAATACTCCTCATTGTTCCGGCACACCTCGCCGCTGGCCAAGTGGCCGCCACCTTTAGCGGCGTCATTACAGATTCCAGCGGTGTGCCCATTCCTGGCGTCAACGTGTTTATCGCTGGTTCCATGACTGGCACCGTCACGGACGATGACGGGCGCTACCGCCTTAGCGGTATTCCGCTCGGCACACTGCGCCTTGCCGTCTCCCGAGTCGGCTATACATCGCAACATCAGGATGTATTCGTCCGCGAGGCGCGTGTGTACACTTTCGATTTTCAGTTGGAAATTGCCGTCTACGAGATCGGTGAAATCACTGTCGCCGCCGATAACAAGCGCTGGAAAAGGCAACTGGAGCGCTTTACGCGTGTGTTCATTGGGGAGACGCCATGGGCCGCCAAGACTGAGATAACCAATTCGGAGGTATTGGACTTCTCCTCCAAAGGTGGCGATTTTCGGGCGCAGGCTAGCGAGCCACTCGTTATTGAAAACCGGGCGCTGGGCTACAAGCTGACCTATTTTCTGAATGAATTCGTGGCCCATCCTACCGGATGGCGATGGGACGGGGAACCTCTCTTTGAACCGCTCGCACCTGGGAGTCCTGAGGAAGCTGCCCATTGGAATGCGAGGCGGGACTCCGCCTTTTATGGCTCCTTCCGCCACTTTCTGCTGGCCGTTCTCAACGATCAGGTAGAGCAGCAAGGCTTCATAATGTACAGCCGGCCAGGTTCCGGACGCGCGCCTGGCGCTGCCACTGGCGGCGGATTCGGGCGTGGCGCCTTGCAGGGAAACCAGCGATTCCCTATTACTGCGCAGGAGATCATCAGGCCCGGCGAAGGCGCCAACGAACGCATCCTTGATTTCAAGGGATTCATCGAAATCGTCTACACACAGGAACTGGAGGACAAGGCCTTTCTACGGTTGGAGCAACAGGGGTTTCGGCGGCCCAGGTATCAGACGTCCATGATTCGGCTGGACAAAGGGCCTACCATCATTGACCTCAAAGGAGACACCCTGGACCCCTATGGCGTAACCTTTTATGGCGGGTATTTCGCGTATGAGCGTGTGGCCAACCAGGTACCGAAGGAGTACCGCCCTTGGATTGACTAGGGCTGCTACCGTCGTCGCGTGGTGCCTGGGCGGTATTTTGCCAGTAGCGGCGCAGCACGGCACGGTAACCATTACCGGGACTGTGGTCGATGCGCAAACGGGCCTTCCCCTCGAACATGCCCACGTCTTTATCGCGTCGTCCATGATCGGCACGGCGACCAACGCGGCAGGCATCTTCCAACTCTCGGAGGTGCCGGAGGGGGCACACCGCCTGTTCATTTCCATGATAGGCTACGACTCCGCGGAGCGCGACTCCCTGTTCCGTGCACCCAGGGCGTATCACGTCGATATTCAACTTGCGCCAACCGTGGTTACAATGAGCGAGATCGTCGTCAACGCGCGTGAAGCGCGGCGATGGCAGCGACGGTTACTCAAGTTTGAACGCATGCTCATCGGGGAAACTGACAATGCCGCTTTCGCGAAGATTTTGAATCCGGAAGTACTCAGCTTTTCCAGTCGGTGGGGCAAATTCACGGCTTCTGCTGCGGAGCCGCTCGTAATCGAGAACACGGCACTGGGCTATCGTATGCAGTACTTCCTCAAGGAATTTGAGAGCTCCGGGGGCACCATCAAGTGGGATGGCGAACCGCTGTTCACAGAACTGGAGCCGGATAGTGGAAAACAGGCAGCGATGTGGGAATCAAACCGCCGCAAGGCCTTCCTGGGGTCGATGCGACATTTAATGCTTACGCTTCTCGGAGGTAGATGGGCCGAAGAAGGATTTGAAATCTCTCGCCGCCTGTCCCCGGATCAGTCGGACCAGAGCTTCCGTGTCGACCCGGCCACTTTACTGCGCAAGGGACCGACACCCCAGGAAAAGGAGCTTGCGTTTCATGGCTATCTCGAGGTCGTCTATGCCAACGAAGAAGAGGCCGAGGCATATGGTCGCTGGCTAGGTCGATCATCCTGGCGCCATTCGGGCTTCCAGCGATCCTTGCTACGGCTCAACGACGGCCCCACGCTTATCGACCAGTCCGGTGAGGTCATCGATCCGTACGGCGTCATCGTCTACGGCTATTTCGCCTTCGAACGCGTCGGCGACGAAATACCCAAAGAGTATCGTCCCAGCAATTGGCGCATGCCTTGAAGGGAGCTACTGTGAGAGGTGAATCGTTCTGCCGGTATTGGCAGACCGGACGGCGGCGTCCAGAATTTCCATGACAACCATATTGACCGACAGAGACGAAAGACTCTCCTCCGGTGAAATCGCCCCCCGCACGACCGAGGCGAAGTAGGCGAATGGATCAGCAAGGTGTGCGGGCAGCGCGTCTACAGTCACACGATCTTCGGCTGCGGGCTCCGCCAGTCGTACGCGTAGCTCTGTAGCATTATCGGCGTGTACGTAGCCCGTCCGTCCGTACACTTCCATGTCCTTCCGATTAAAGGGCCAGTTCCAGGAAGCCTGAATGATTCCCTGTGCTTCGGGGTACGTTACCAGAATGGTCGCCTCATCATCCACCCTGGGATACAAATCCGGCTTGAAGGTCTGCGTGACTGCCGTAACGGACAGAGGGCGCTTACCATCCATGAGCCAGGTCATAAGATTGGCGCCGTAACATCCAAAATCAATAATCGCCCCTCCCCCGTTCTCCTTGGGATCCGTAAGCCATTCCCAGAACTCCTTGTTCACACCGATCTCGATGGGACCCTTGTGTCCGTCGTGGATGACCATCTTACGTACTGATCCGATATCTCCCTGGCGAATCATCTCCCGGGTTCGATGGACGCTTGGATACCACGTCGTTTCGTAATTCGTAAGCAGGTGAATGCCTGCAGAATCTGCGATCGCCTTCATCTCCCTGGCATGCTTCAGCGAAACTGCGAGTGGCTTTTCCACCATCACATGGATCCCGCGGCGCGCGGCAGCCTGCGTGACCGCAAGGTGGTCCCGAATACTCGTAAACACCGTTACGGCCTCCGGCGTGGCATAATCCAGCATCGCCTCGATCGAATCGTAAATTAACTCCCTATCCAGACCGTGCCTGTCCACAAAGCGTTCAGCCAAATCCCGATTGGGCTCCGCAATGCCCACGATCCGTATATCACCGGCATCCTCCCGTCCCAGGATCCAGTGTACATGAGAATGTACCAGACCGACCACGCCTACGCGAACGGGCTCTTGTATGGGCAATTGTGCTTGTGCTGCGCTTGCAGGCATGCGTGCTAAGATGAGGAGTAGCCAGAAGGATACAATTGCGGTCTGGAAATTCATGTGCGTGCAGTCTGGTGTGCGGAAGGGCTCAACTTACAAAAAGCCACGCAACGACATGGCATGCCTGGCGTTCAAGTCATTACCATGCTTCTCAGGCGACCCTGATCACTGTGAATACAATTCTTACCGGTGACCCTCTCAAGGCGGCAGCTATCCTGCGAGCCGGCCATCTCGTCGCCTTCCCCACCGAAACCGTCTACGGGTTGGGAGCAGACGCATTCAACGTCGATGCAATAGGGCGTATTTTTCAGGCCAAGCAGCGCCCTTTGGATAATCCGCTCATCGTCCACGTTGCGGACCCCGGCCAGATTGATCGTGTTGTCTTCGCCCTTTCGCCAGCCGCGCGCATCCTGATTCGGGAATGCTTTCCAGGACCGGTGAGTATCATTGCGAAGAAGCGGCCAGAAGTCCCTTCGATGGTCACAGGAGCACTCAATACGGTCGCCGTGCGCATGCCAGAACATCCGTTGGCCCAGGAGTTTCTTCGAGCCTGCCGGACACCTGTGGCCGCGCCGTCTGCAAACCTGTCGGGCCGCCCCAGTCCCACCACGTGGCAGGCGGTGCATGAGGATCTCGGAGGGCGCATTTCCTGTCTCCTGCGGAACGGGAATTCACAGGTTGGCCTGGAGTCTACCGTCGTGGATTGTTCGCAGGTGGTTCCCGTCGTTCTGCGCACCGGCGCCGTGACCATAGAGCGGCTCAGGGAGCTCTTGCCGAGCCTGGCGGTCGCTGACGCAAGCATTGACGAAGTCAGAAGCCCGGGCCTTCTTTACCGCCACTATGCCCCCCGCGCCTCTGTGAAGCTGGTGACCACACCGAGCGATGCTATGGCTCACGAGCGGAGTGCGTACATAGGCCTTGATGAGCCTTCAGGAGCTTTCGGATTGTCCCAAGTGCTCCCATCTGTGGAGGCGTACGCGCACAGCTTCTTTGACTTCTTTCGACGGTGCGAGGCCGAAGGCATCGAGGTCATCTACTGTCAGGAAGTGCCTACCGCCGGGATCGGACGTGCGCTGATGGACCGTCTGACGAAGGCCTCGAATGCGCACGTGTCTGGTGCTACAGCGCCAGACGCAGCGACAGCCCGGCATCGCCCATTCTAAAGACTGGCCACAGGTCGAACCCGGCCCGCTTGCCCTGGTGGCGCCGGGACAGGAGGTATCCTGCTCCAAATCCAATCGCGGCGCCCGCAAATACATCAGAGAACCAGTGAAAATTGTCTGCCATGCGAACGAACGCCGTGCCCGCACCCACGACAAATAGCACAATCGACGGCACGTTGCCGTAGTACAACAGCCACGGTGTCGTCCAGGCGAACACGGTAGTGGCATGGCCAGATGGGAACGATGTCCTGCCGGAGAACGGCCTGAAGGACTTGGCGCCTAGTCCGTGACTAGGCCGCGCTCGACCGGTGACCGCCTTTATCGCGTTCGTGACCAGATTGGCCACCACGATGGCCTCGAATGAGGTGAAAGCGGCATCCTGCAGCCTCTCGTCGCCGGAGGCAAGCGTGCCCAGAAAGAAGATCAGTGCCATCGGCCGCACAAGGCGCACATTGCCTGCTTCATTCAATATGCGCCGCGGCCGCGATCCGAGGTTCATCGCACGAGTAATCGCTCCTTCGGTCAACTCCTGATCCCATTGCGATAACAAGAGCACCGATCCTCCGAGACCAGCTGCCACCGGGAGAGAGCGGGGTGACACCGCGCTCCGCCCAAGCGCCTTCATGTCGTCAACAGTCCACCGGAGAAAGCGAATGGGGTCATCCGACGATCCCTGTCCCACAGCAGGAGGCGCCGTGAACAGGGCGATGTGCATAGTACACCACGCTCCCAGGCATAGCAGCCTGACCAAGCCGCCGCGCAGGACGTTTTGGTTTAGGTGCTTGGTCGCTGGACCGGGACAGGCGCTACTGTTCGATTTGGATATCTCCATAGGAGACCAACGCACCCAAGTTATCCACAATGTACACTCTCACCAGACCCGTAACACCAAGCGAAACAGGATTGAATTTGAACACATAAGCTCCCGGATTACGGGCATCCCGGACATCAGCGAGGCGGCGCGCAATGCGATTGTCATCGAAGCTCACAAGCTCAAGGCCTCCCTGCACAGCGCGGAATTCAACTACACGTACAGGAATCGCAACCTGAATTCCGGCGGATGACGGATTGGGGAACGCAGGATCAATAAGAACGCGACTGCGGTACGCCGGCGCTGTGCGCCAGTCGTCCTGGTCTTCCGAAATAATTTCGCCGTACCTGTCGGTCTGCGTAATACCGGACGGAACCGCGAACGCCTGTTCCTCATACGCACCCTGCTGTTCTGTGGAGTCGCAACCAGATCCCGCCAGAACACTCAATGCCACCATACCCACATACCCGAGTCCTTTCCACATAGATCAAGAGCGTTCCAAAACCGTGTACTAGTCCTGTTGAAAGATTGAGCGTTCCCGGAATGTTCCTGTCGCGCGCCTCTCACACCTGAATCCTGATCACCGTGGCACAGATTATCGCCGACCGGCTGCACGTCAAGATCGGTAGCCGCACGATCCTCCGCGATATTTGCTTTTCCATTGAGGCTGGCGCATGGATAGGACTCATCGGCCCTAATGGGAGCGGCAAGACTACGCTGCTCCGAACCATCAGCGGACTCCAGTCCTACACGGGATCGCTGAGTGTAAATAGCCGTGCGGTGTCAGACTGGAAGGTCCGCGAAATGGCGCAGCAGTTGGCGTTTGTCCGGCAAGTCACGCCACTTTCGTTCGACTTCACGGTAAGGGACATCGTTCTGCTCGGCAGGTCGCCACATAAGGGTTATTGGGACCGCACGACCCGGAATGACAGAAAGCTGGTTCAGCGCGCCCTCGAGTGGGTGGACATGGGCGCGTTCTCCACACGCTCCATGCTTTCGCTAAGTGGCGGTGAGCGGCAGCGAGTGTTCCTCGCCCAAGCTCTCGTGCAGGAAGCCAAGCTTCTGCTACTGGATGAGCCCACAACCCATCTCGATGTGCATCACCAGTACGGGTTCCTGGATCTCGTGCATTCGTTCGTCAAACAGGGAAGCACTGTTGTGGCCGTCTTCCACGAATTGGAGTTGGCAGCACGCTACGCCGATCATCTGTTCGTCCTGGAAGATGGCCGCCTCGTGGCTACGGGGACGCCGCAGGAGGTGCTTACGGAGTCTCTACTGGCCTCCATCTTTCGTATCAAGGGATATGTACAACGATCCAACAACGGGTACCTACGCATCTATGTGAAGCAGCCCATAGCATGATATAGAACCTGCACCGCTATGAAGATCTACACCCGCACCGGCGATAAGGGAACCACCGGATTATTCGGGGGCGACCGCGTGAACAAGGATCATCCTCGCATCATCGCCACAGGGCATGTGGATGAAACCAATGCCTTTCTCGGAATGGCCCGGGTGCTGCTCAAGGGGCAGCCCGGTGAGGAAATCCTGGATCCACTACTGGACCGGATCCAGACTGAGTTGTTCACACTCGGAGCAGATCTGGCTACGCCGCTGGAATCGCGAGCAAGCGCGCCTCGGATGCGAGCAGAGCATGCCACATTCCTGGAAGAAGCGATCGACACCTACGAACAGGACTTGGCGCCACTCAAGAACTTTATATTGCAAGGAGGCACGCAGACTGCGGCTATGCTGCACCTGGCGCGAGCCGTCTGCCGGCGCGCGGAGCGCACAGTCGTGACCGCCGCGCGAGAGGAGCCTCTGACTCCCCATACCCTGATCTACCTCAACCGATTGTCAGACTTGCTCTTTGTCCTGGCCCGATGGGTGAATGCCAAAGCGAATGTAGATGATGTGCTGTGGAATCCGATCGGCTGAAAAAGCATACCAAAGGGCATACCCCTTCCAAGTCTCCCCGTGCATGTTTGCGCTCCGTCCGCTTCGGAACCTGCAATGTTACCATGACCTGTTCCTTGACGCCGATCAGCCATGACGCACGCACGACTACCAGGCACGCATCGTATGCACCGTACAGGGCTCATTTTGTTGGCAGCTGCATTCTTGCTGTTGGCCACTACCGTAATGAGAAGCCTGCTTTCTACTGATGACATTGCGGAGTCGGCGGCCCAGGGGAGCCCGCACGATCCATACGGAGTCGATACAACCCTCTACCAGGCCTGGGAAGAGCGGGTTCGAGCAGGCCAAACGCTGGAGACAATCTTGTCTGGCGCCGGCGTACCTCTGCCTGTGATCTACCAAGCCGCCCAGGCAGCGCAGACCCAAGGCTTGTTCAATCCTCGCGCACTCATCGCGGGCGACTCCTACCGCACCTACCAGGATACTGCATTGACGGCGCCCCAACTTTGGATATTCCACCGGAGCCTTCCCAATTATGTGATCTTCGATTTCCGGGACTCCGTTGCCGTAGTTGGCGGTGCGCTTCCCGTATCTACTCGACGCCGCAGTGCAGTGGGCGAGATTCGATCCTCCCTGTGGCAAACCCTGTACGACGTTGGCGAGAAACCGGCCATGGCAGTGAAACTGGAGCAACTATATGCCTGGCAGATTGACTTTCACCACCTGCAGCCCGGAGATCGCTTCCACATTATCTATGAGGAGCAGGTCGTTCGGGATTCGACCTGGCAATTCGATATCGTTGCCGCACTGTTCGAAAGCGCAGGCAAGCGAAACTACGCCTTCCTGTTTGAAGATGGCTACTACGACGAACAGGGGAACACCATGCGAAGAGCCTTCCTGAAGGCCCCCGTCGAATATTCCCGGATCAGCTCAGGCTTTAGCCTGCGTCGGTATCACCCGATACGGAAGCGCGTGCAACCCCACTACGGCACCGACTACGCCGCACCGACCGGAACCCCCATTCGCACCACTGCGGACGGCGTTGTGATCAACAAGGGATATACCCGAGGGAATGGCAACTACGTACGTGTCAAGCATGCTCGCGGCTATGCGACGACTTACCTGCACATGTCCAGATTCAAGGCAGGCCTGCGTGTAGGTCAGCGAATAAAGCAGGGAGATGTCATCGGGCATGTGGGAAGCACTGGGCTTGCGAACGGTCCGCACGTCTGTTACCGACTCACCAGGAATGGCAAGCCGGTGAATCCGCGTACGATAACATTGCCACCCGCCGAGCCAATCGCCGAGGAACGCCGCGCAGAGTTCATCGCCATGGCCGATTCCGTATTGCCTCAATTGACGCTCCCCGAGCCGACGCCATAGCCTGCTGTGGCGTGTGGAATGCAGTTTCATTATCGCCGTAATTTTAGTATCATTTTTGAAGCAACCCGTTTTCATTGTTTCTTCAAGCTCCATGACAACCCGAAGCTACGGTCAATACTGCGGGCTCGCCCATGCCCTTGATATAGTGGGGGAACGGTGGAGCCTGCTTGTTATCCGGGAATTGATGACGGGTCCTAAACGCTTCAAAGATCTCCTCCTTCGCCTGCCGGGTATCAGCACCAATCTTCTTACCAGGCGGCTCAAACACCTGAAGGCGCATGGGGTGATTGAATCTCGCGTGCTTGCGCCGCCGGCCTCGACGGTAGCTTATGCGCTGACAGACCGTGGTATCGAGCTCCAGCCGGTGCTGGTCACGCTGACACGCTGGGGTTATCGCGCGATGCCGCCGTTGGGTGATCGGTCGATATCCCTTTCCGGTTGCGCACTGATGGCCATGCAGGCCCGCTTCCGGTTCGACCCATCGTTTGCCGCTTCCGACGAACTTGAATTTCGCCTGGACTCGGAAGTATTTCACGTGCGCATTTACGACCAGCGGCTGGAGCCTGGATTGGGACCGGGAGCGCGGCCGGACTGCGTGCTCACCCTGAATGATGATACGTTCCTCGCGATCCTGACGGGCGCAACGCAGCTGCATGATGCCCGCCGGAGTGGCAGGCTGAAGATCACCGGTGACATAGATGTCTATTATCGCAGCGCATACCTGCTGGATCTGACGCCTCTCCACAAGGGCGAGCAGCAAGATCTGCCTACGTTGGATCTGACAGGCCGCATTGCGCCACGGCCACGGAGGTTGTAGACGGCTCCCTACGGCATACTTGGCTCCTCTATGCGACGCGCCAGTGCAAAATGCCCAAAGTCGAGCCCGGAAACCTCGTCACCTTGGGTTTCCATTGCCCACCCTCAGATCAACTAAAGGACTTTTAGGCAAGCACTAGCTCTGGGACAAGCAGCAGGGAATCGGCAAGAACCTTGTCTTTGCCCCGTTGGGCATCGGATTGATCCAAAATACAGACATCCCATCTGGGACTGACCTTCCCTTTCCGAGTCGCCTAAACCTAGTTGGATGATACGCCCTCGCGCCGGTCGAGAGCAGGCATAAGTCCGTACTTTACCCAGCCGAATTCCGGATTGATGATCAGCGCGTTCTCAAGGGCCCTGCGCGCTTCGGGAAGATTGTTCTCGTCCATGTAGACAATGCCCAGCCATGCGTATACTGCACTGTGCCCCCACGAGGGCTGCAGAGGATCTGAAACTGCTTCTTTCTGGAATAGCTCTGTCGCCCGATGGAGTCCGTCTATGGCCCGCTTCTTGTTGCCGCCCCACATTCTGGGCGTGTTGTAGTCGCTAACGGCCTTGAGCAGAACCACTCTCGGATTGTCCGGAGCCAGTTCTTGTGCCGTTTTCTGGGCGCGGTTGGACTTTGGTCCCAGGGTCATACCCGCAACGGGCCTTAGGTCAATCTTCCGTCCGTAGACGCTCGCCAGTAGCGCCAATCCTTCTGCAAAGGACGGGTCACGCTGCGTAGCCGCCTCCAGATGCTGGATAGCATAATCAATGTGAAACAACAACTCGCGACTAGGAGTGTCTGAATTGTTGCTCATAAGCAGGCTAACTAGTTGACGTGCGGCGTACGCCGCGTAGTAGTGGGCAAGCGTGGCGACACTGTCATTGGCCGTTGCCCGTTCAAACGTTACGCGGGCCAGAAGCATTTTGTCGGAGCTGCCTTCCATTTCGCCTTCACGAAGCATCTGTTTTGCCTGCAGTAACAATGAGTCGACTGGCTGGGCACGTACGGAAGTGGCGAAAAGGATAGTCGCGAAGATTAAGAATTGTGTAGCGCGTTGCATGAGTCTCTGGGGCCTGGTGCATGGACTACCCGCGTGCTGGCGTCGGGATTGTTGGTTAAGGCAGCGAATTTGTTCACGCATTGGCTTTGGCGGGTATGGCTGAAATCGGCTACGGGGAGAAATTGAACACAGCTCCGAAATACAGGAATCGGCGGTACCTCGTCGCACGCTCGCTGCGACTCGAATAGTCCAGAGAATAGTCGTAGTCCAGTACATTGGCACGATTAAGCAGGTTGCCTACGGAAACGTAAATGGAAACATTGTGCATTCCGAACGGCACGAAATAATTGGCCGAAACATCCAGCCGGCGAAAGTCAGGTAGTCGTTCAGACCCCGGCGAACCGTGTACCGGTAGAAAATAACTCCCGTCGTCTGCGGATATGGCATCCACTACGGGTGTAACCGGACGTCCGGTTGCGTGTCTGAACGTAAGGCTTCCATACAGAGACTTGACGATTCTAACTTTGCCGACTACCGTGAGATTGTGCGTAATGTCGTACGGAGATGGTCCCTGCTCCAGCATGTAACCATATCCTAATTGCCGCGCCTGAAGCCGCCTTGAATTGAGCAGGGAGTAGGCAATCCAGCCATTGAATCGGGTTTCGAGATATCTGCCGTACCTCATGAAGAAGTCCAGTCCACGAGCCTCGCCCTCGCCTATACTCAAATAGGTTGATTCGCCAGTGGAGAGCGTCAGATTGCGATACGTCTTGTCGTAGGCCTCCAGCCGCAGCGTCACCGGGCCTTTCTCATAATGCCAACCCAGGATGAGGTGTTGGGCCAACTGAGGCTGGAGTGCAGATAGTGGGAACGCCGCATTGTATTCGTAGGGTGCCGGGAACTGATGATAAAGCCCCCAAGCCAGTCGAATGCGCGACGCCCGTGAAATGAGGTACCGAGCAGAAAGGCGTGGGTCGACGGTAGTATGGCCTGATTGTTCGTGGTAATCGGTCCGCGCACCTACCAAGAGCAGGATGCGCCGGGCTGGCCTGAATTCTGCTTCCCCATAAAAGCCGACTCGCGTTGCAGCACTTGTATAATTCAGATGCAGCTTAGCTGCTGCCGGATTCAGCACGCCTTCCCGAGCTGGTATAGTGCCCCGAAAATGGCTGTTCGTACGCTCAATTTCAGCGCCGATGCCGAAGCGCGAGTGCTGACCAACCTCACGCTCGGCGTCAGTGCGAAGCTTGTAGGTGTCATCACCGGGTTCCAGATCCAGGTTTCCGAGCTGCTGGCTGGCCGTATAGCGACTGAGCGAAGCACTGGTCTGTACGAACCAGGAATTCAAAATGTCCACCCATTGCACATTATGAAGCCAGCTAGTCGTCTCGCCACGGTATATGCCACCAAAGGACGGCTCAGGGACGAATACTCCCACACGGTCATCTGTGGTGAAGTTGAACAGCTTTACGCGACCGGTCGACGAATACTGGTAGATGACGCTGAGATTGACATCGTAACTCCTCGGTGTCGTCAAGAACTGATCCTTCTGGCCATTTAGCCGGAACATGGTTTCGGTGAAACTGCGGTTGCCCGTAAAGCGCACACCCAACTTTCCGGGGAGTATAGGCATGTGTGCGCCTAATGATACCGCGGCAAGTCCGAGACCCAGCGAGTATTGATGCACGGGCGGCATGTCCTGGCTGTCCATGGCGAGAATAGCCGAGAGCGCGTTGCCGTAACGAGCAGAAAATCCGCCGGAGGAGAACACCGTGCCGCGAACCATGAACGGAGGTATGGTACCGAAAACACCACCTGTAGGAGATTCATACTTGTACGGATGGGTCACCGTTGCCTGATCCAGCAGGATGACGGTTTCGCTCACATCGCCGCCCCGCACGAATAAGCCCGCGCCTTCGTCGACCATCGACACCCCCGGGAAGGTTTTGATGACCCGAAAGATATCGGCAGCGGCCCCCGCGGTTGTAACCACATCCAGGGACTGTAGTGTGGCGGTTTCGCCGTCGCCCGTCGTGTAGGCATCTGCTTCGACGATGGTTTCGTCAAGGCGAACGAGGGCATCTCGGAGCACAATTCGGACCGTGTTAGTGTCTCCTGGAGACAGATGCAGTTGCAGTCCGAACGTCTCGAAGCCTATCATAGCGGCGCGGATCTGTTGCTCTCCCAGATGGCGAGTCCTGAATGCAAATTGGCCATCCGATGTAGTCGCCGCTCCGTCCGTAGTGCCGAGAATGTACACATTGACATACCCCAAGGGGAGTCCGTCGGCATTGGTGACATTGCCGCGAACAACAGCAATCCCACTCACTTGAGCTGCTACCGCAAAAGGCTGCAACAAGACCAGAGACAGCATCGCCACCAGCCACGGGATCAAGGCCAGGAGCGAATCATGCATGTCAACCGCGACTACTTGATACTGTCTCACGGGTACTCATCAGCCTCATGGCAACGCTCAAGTCGGGTTTTGAGCAGGAACAGCCAACTGCATCAAACGCATCGTTTCGCTTTCAGAACCCTACGGGCAAACAAGCTCATCTGTTACAAGTAGCCAACGCCTTGCTGGAAAAATATCGAACACGCCCCTGACGACCATCAACCTCCTCCCGCTTGCGCTTCGGACACCTCAGGTCCGCTTCCGTCGGCCCAGGGTCCTCCCCACTTCCATCGTCGTCGCATCACGTCAACGATATCTCACCAATTTTTCCTCGTCCAGCGGTCTTTTCCGTGCCACCTATCAGCCGCAGGCCGCCGGAGGCAAAGGCCGCATAGATGCGTGTGGGATCGCCAGGATTCGCGCGAAGCCTGCGATCCGGCCGCGCTTGACGATCGGACCCACGTTGCGGAGTGGTGCGTTTGATGCCAAAGACTCCGCTAGAGTCACTTCTTCTCTCAGGACCCGTGCATGCGGACATCTGCGCCGGTTGCCGATACCGAACTATTCCTGTCCTGTACGCCATCTTCCTGGCGTGAGTGTAAGGATCCTTATGCACTGCACTATGACGATATTTTTTTCATGGAGTGGGCGCAGTAACAGTCAAGGTGCGGCCGGGGCTGTTGGCTTGCGTGGTTGCGGCGTGTATCCACCGCTGCTCGCAAGCGCCTTTACCATACTGCTCCTCATGACCAGCCTAAGCCCGATGCGGTCCGCAGCGCAGCGTCTCCCAAAAAGCAGAGCGGGCGCGGCTGCGCCTGCTGCAGACTATGAAACAGCGTTTACGACCATCCTGCGCGAAGTCGTTACGGACAGTGGGCTCGTCCGGTATTCCCGCCTTCGTGGCGACCTCAAAGAGCCCTTTCTGAGAGTTGTTAGGGCCATCGAAACATTTGATCTCTCTACACTGGTGACAGACGAGGAAAAATTTGCGTTCTGGTTCAATGCTTACAATGTCCAGATGCTGAAGAACGTAACCGACACCCCGCATGTGCGCAACATTCAGTTGGGTGGCTATGCACGCAACTACTTCAGGAAGTCGCTTCTCACCGGTGGCATCGCAATCTCACTTGATGATATCGAACATACCATTCTTCGGCATCAGGGCACGGATTCCCGGCTCCAGGTGTATCGGCCTAGCCGTGTGGACCCGAGACTGCATGTGGCCCTCAACTGCGCCGCGGTGTCCTGCCCGCGGTTGCGCCGGCAGGCCTATACGGCATCCACCCTGCATGCAGACCTGGAAGACGCCATGCGCGAGTTTGCGGGGAGCACAACACACTTTCGCGCCGAGGAAGATAACGTGGTGATATCCTCTATCCTGAAATGGTATGGCCCGGACTTTGACTCGGCCGACACGCCAGCTGGCGACCTTATCCTGCGCTACATGTCGATTTCCCATCCGGACTATGATGTGCTGCGTGCAGCGCTCGCAGGACGTACGTCACGGGAATTGCGTGATACTCGGGCCGTAAAGTTCACCTACCGGTGGAGAGTTAACCGCGCGCCATGATATGCGGCCAACGTCCGCACTCATCGCTGCTCTCTTCGCTTCTTTGCCTCCGCCTTCTTCTTTATCCGTTCGAGCCTCCTGAAATCAATCTCGTCCCTGGCCTCCTCACACAGATCCATCGACACCCTTTTTCCCTCAATGCCAATGATGAATCGGTCCGCGATGCAGATCTGTATCTCGCAGTGGTCTCCATCCATCTTCTCGTACGATGGATACGTATTGCCTCTCCGACGATACTTGCGCGTGCGCTCAAAGCCGCGATGGCTTTCCCGATCGATTTCGGTCTCCAGCCATTCCGTCGCGCCAAGGGCTACAAGAGAGGTCAATGAACCAAGATCTGCGAGGTCAATCTCAATGGACTGGTCCTCGTAGGCGTACTTGGCGCTCACTGCAGTGAAGGACATGCCCAATACTTGTGTTCGCCCGCCTTCTCGTTCTACGCGATCCAGCCCCGCAACTGCATTCGGCAGTATCTCCTCAAGCGTCCGATAATCAACGGATTCCTCCCCACCCAAAGCCTCGCGCACCGTTTCTCCAGCCTCGTCAAGTGCTTCCTGCAGATCGGACGCTACATCCTCGGAGTGCGGCTCCTCCTCCTCAATAGACGGCTCCTGCATGCATCCCATAATCGATGACATGACCATTAGAATTGCAAAGAGTCTTACGCTTGTGTGTCTGTTCATAATGACCGTTGTTGCTCGCGCGCAATCACGCGTCACCGCTACTTAATTGCCAGGGAATAGCCTGTTCTGCGCGATTTCAGGCTATTTGTTTCACTCGCCAAGAATCCGGCACCACTACCGCACTCCTACGGAAGGTAGGCCTCTACGGTCTCCCAGATGGCCGCGTGGATGGTATTGATGTCACGCATGACGCCATGGTGATCCGTGCACGCAACTGCAACCCACTGTGATCGGTGCTGTGCACCGATAAGCATGGAGTAGACGTCACGACAGGCAGCCATGTAATCTGCATTCCGCTCATGCAGATCTTTCGTGGCGTCCGTATACGAGCGTTTGGGCTTCTTGGCCACCAGAGACGACGATACCTGTACCGGGACGTCCAAATACACCGTCAGGTCCGCGAGGGGCAACTGATATACATCGTGCTCGATCCGGGTCATCCAATCGATGAACTCGGCGCGCTCCGCGTCCCCGAGTTTAGCACCCTGATAAGCCAGATTGGACGCCACGTAGCGGTCGGCGAGCACGATATCGCACGCTTTCAGTAACTCGCAGAGAAGGGTCCTGCTTTCGAACCGGTCGCCAGCATACAGTAGCGCCGGGAAGTGCGCGGGCATATCGCCAATATCACCAAATCTCCCATTCAGGTAATCCGCCACCGCGCGCGCCATGATCGTCTCCCCATAGCGAGGAAAAGAAATGACGCCAACCGTAAATCCATTGGCCTCCAATCGTGCCTTGAGCCGCTCGGTTTGGGTGCGCTTTCCAGCTCCGTCTATTCCTTCAATAGCGATGAGCACGTGCTGCCTCGTCTGATCCTGCCTGGCAGATCCGCACCAAACAGCGCGGCCATGAATTCCTGTTACATATTACGCCGATACTGCCCGCCGGCATTGAACAATGCCTGTGTTATCTGGCCCAGCGAACAAACCCGCACCGTATGCATGAGCGCCTCGAATGTATTGCCCCGCTGCCTGGCTACTGCCTCCAGATGCCGAAGCGCCTGATCGGCGCGTCCCGCATGCCGCTCCTGGTAGGTGCGAAGATTGGCCAACTGGTGCTGTTTTTCGGCTTCGGACGACGTCATCCGCTCCTCTTCCGGCGTGCTTGCTGCTGACCCGCCAGCCTCTACCGTATACATGTTCACACCTACTACCGGTAGAGCACCAGAGATTTTCTGGCGCTCATAGTGTAACGACTCCTCCTGGATTTTGCCACGCTGGTACATCATTTCCATTGCGCCCAGCACGCCGCCGCGATCGTTGATCCTTTCGAACTCCGCAAGGACGGCTTCTTCAACCAGATCGGTCAGCTCTTCAATGATGAACGAACCCTGCAGGGGATTTTCGTTCTTGGCCTGACCCAATTCACGATTGATGATCAGCTGTATAGCAATTGCCCGCCGCACGCTTTCCTCGGTTGGCGTGGTAATCGCCTCATCGAAAGCATTGGTGTGCAGGCTGTTGCAATTATCGTAGATAGCATACAGCGCCTGTAGTGTCGTACGGATGTCATTAAACTGAATCTCCTGAGCATGCAGACTCCGGCCCGAAGTCTGCACGTGGTACTTGAGCTTCTGGCTCCGCTTGTTGGCGCCGTAACGCTCACGCATGGCAACCGCCCATATGCGTCTGGCTACGCGGCCAATCACGCTGTACTCGGGGTCCATGCCGTTGGAAAAGAAAAAGGAAAGGTTCGGCGCGAACCGGTCCACGTCCATGCCCCGGCTCAGGTAATATTCCACATACGTAAAGGCATTGGTCAGCGTGAACGCAAGCTGCGTAACCGGATTGGCACCAGCCTCGGCGATGTGATAGCCTGAAATTGATACGGAATAAAAATTGCGCACTTCATGATCTATGAAGTATTGCTGCATGTCTCCCATCATCCGCAGCGCCAACTCCGTGGAGAATATACAGGTGTTTTGAGCCTGGTCCTCTTTGAGGATATCCGCCTGTACGGTACCACGTACAGCCGTTAATGCATCAGCCGCCAGAGCCTGATACACTTCGCTGGACAGCAGCCCCCATTCAACGAGGTCGGATCCGCAGCAGCCCAGAAGGCCCAGCCCTCGCCCGTCGTGTCCAGGCGGTAGCACCTCCTGCCTCCCATTCGGGCTGAAGCCTATGTATTGGGGACCATCCTCTGCCAGGTGTTCCTCTATGATGCACCGGGCGTCTGGCC
The DNA here is from genome assembly GCA_963665975.1 of Rhodothermales bacterium. Lineage (GTDB taxonomy): Bacteria > Bacteroidota > Rhodothermia > Rhodothermales > Bin80. The sequence goes on along the minus strand of OY762508.1, from coordinate 3,574,129 downwards.
ATTCGCCACTATCCCTCAAGTGTTGCTCCACACGCTGATCAATTACCGTATTAAAGAACATCGCCAGTATCATAGGCGCCGGTCCATTGATCGTCATGGAGACGCTGGTCTTGGGATCCATGAGATCGAAACCGCTGAACAGCTTCTTCATGTCATCCAGCGTGCAAACAGATACCCCGGAATTGCCAATCTTGCCGTAAATATCGGGACGCAAATCAGGATCGAATCCGTACAGCGTAACCGAGTCGAAGGCCGTGGACAGTCGCTTGGCTTCCATGCCACTGGAAACGAGATGGAAGCGGAGATTCGTGCGCTCAGGGCAGCCTTCGCCTGCGAACATGCGCGTCGGATCTTCCCCGGTCCGCTTGAATGGAAACACACCTGCGGTAAAGGGGAAATAGCCGGGCAGATTTTCCAGTAGCGCGAAGCGCACCCGCTCGCCTGGATCCTGCGTGCGCGGCACGGCAACACGTGGAATGCTCAGTCCTGAAAGCGAGGTGACATGCAATGGGAGCCTGATCTGTTGCCCACGCACTTCGTAGGTGAATTCGTCCTTGCGATATGCCTCGGCGAGCCTATCCCACTCCTCCAAAATGTTCTTGCACCTGGAGTCTAGGCGATCCCACCAATGCGCTTCCATAGCTTGCAGCCGTTCCCGTAGGGAATCTCCGTCCTCCGGCGCCCATTCTTCTACCTGGCGCCTGGCGCCGACCGCCTGCCCCCACTTGCGGGCGACATCCACTTGCACGTCAACCCAGGCGCGGTACGCACGGGTCGATTCAGCAATCTCTCCCAGATATCGCTGACGATGAGCCGGAATTATGGCGTCGGGTTGCGGCATTATAGCGGTGCCTGCTTCCGATGCTATGGTCTGCGAGGTGCGTGCAAATGTGGCTGTTTCACGGAGTGCTTCAAGGATGCGCAGATAGAGATCTGTCACGCCCTCATCGTTGAATCGGGATGCAGTCGTGGGATAGACCGGCATCTCCTCCACCGGCACAGAGAAGGCCAGACGGTTCCGCTGCACCTGCTTGCGTACGCCTCGCAAGGCGTCCAGGCTACCGCGCCGATCAAACTTGTTGATGACCACAAAATCGGCCGCATCCAGCATTCCGATCTTTTCCAACTGCGTTGGCGCTCCGAAATCGTGCGTCATCACGTACAAGGAGACATCGACCAAGTCTGAAATCTCCGTGTCGCTCTGGCCGATGCCTGCCGTTTCCACGATGATAAGATCATAGCCTGCACTGCGGCATGCCATGATGCTCCACTCCAGGGCATCGCTGGTTGCGCTGTGGGCGCGCCTCGTGGCGAAACTGCGCATAAATACACGCGGCTGTCCATTAGCGCCCCTGGCCAGACCGCCGTACAGCGCGTTCATCCGTATACGATCGCCCAAGAGCGCCCCACCCGTACGCCTCCGCGTAGGATCTACCGATAGCACCGCGATGCGGATGTCCTTAAAATCAATCAGCAGGCGGCGGACAAGCTCATCGGTAAGCGTGGATTTTCCTGCACCACCCGTGCCGGTAATACCGACTGTGGGCCGCTTGGCGGCGGCGGTCTCCAGAGAATCATGACTGCCGGCCTCAATGAGCGTCAGGTGACGGGCAAGCGCACGCATCGCGCAGGAGCCTGCGGCGCCATTGACCGGTGACAACGCGTAATCACACCTGCGCAGCATGATATCGATCATGCCCTGGAGGCCCAGATTCATGCCATCGTCAACCGAGAAGACCTTGCTTACGCCGTAGGCCTCCAGGAATGCAATCTCCCGGTCCGCAATGACGCCTCCTCCTCCGGCGAAGACCTTGATGTGATCCGCTTGTGCCTCGCGGAGCCGGTCCATCAGGAAGGTGAGATATTCCACGTGCCCACCCTGATAGGAAGACACGGCAATACCCTGTACATCTTCCTGGAGGGCCGTTTCAACGATTTCTTCTACACTCCGATTGTGACCCAGATGTACAACCTCAGCTCCGGAGGCCTGCAACACACGCCGGATGATATTAATGGTCACATCATGTCCATCAAACAGACTGGCTGCCGTAACGAAGCGGACGGGATGACGCAGGCGATACAACGCAGGTTTACCTCATACCGATACGGGAAGAACTGGCACACGCCCCATAATGACTAGTGCGCCGCACTAGTCTACTACGCCTGGACTTCAGCTATGTTTAGGGTGCGACCACCTGGAATTCTTTAGGCATTGTGCCCGATATGCCTGCCGGAATCATGTCTGATCCGGGTGTTCATACGCAACGGAAAGGTAGTACCCCTTGCGCTCCATGAACCATAATTGCAAAGATGGGCGACCAGGCAGTTGCGCCGTGGCCCTGCCCGCGGGATAATCCACCTCCAGCCGCACGGCACTTGCGGCGTGCCTGAAGCCCATCCGGATAGTCTTGAGCGTCGCCTCTTTCAGGGTCCACATCAAAATTACGCGGCGCACGTGATCCAGCGGCAGCGCCTCGAAATCAGCCCATTCCTCTACGTGCAATATCCTCTTCTCCAGTCCCTTGCGGCGCGGCCGGATTCGTTCAAGGTCGATGCCCAGCGCACGCTGTCCAACAACCCCTACGGCATGCAGACCGGAATGCGCAATCGATACCTGCCACCTGGCGCCCTCCAGAATCGCCGCCCCATCCTCGGCCCGGCGCAGCCGGACCTGGTGAGGTGCAAGCCCAAGCCGCTCTCCCAACAAGGACCGCACAGCCGTACGGCCTAGCACAAAGGATTTTCGTTGGCCTGGATGCGTAATGGTCGCCAAACGCTGCACTTCCTGCCGGGACAGTACTGCCCGATAGGCATCTCCGCACGCTGGCTCATAAGTCAACCAACGAATGCACACATCCGAAGGCAAACCCGCGTGAACCAGGTCCGCCCCCATCCACCCGGCGCCAGCGACCTCCCTGAACGTTGCGTCCGAAGCCGCCCTATACTCGGGCCGCATCATAGTTCGCCGCTACCTGATCCCAGTTTACAACATGCCAGAATGCAGACACGTAGTCGGGACGACGATTCTGGTAAAGCAAGTAATAGGCATGCTCCCACACGTCCAACCCCAATATTGGCGTGTCACCCTGCATGAACGGGCTGTCCTGGTTTGCCGTAGAGTAGACCTGTAGATCGCCACTGCCATCTACGACAAGCCACGCCCATCCGCTGCCAAAGCGCGTTCCGGCCGCAGCTGCGAACTTGGCCTTGCATGCATCCAGAGAGCCGAACGCACCGTTAATCCCCGCCGCAAGGCCTCCACTCGGGTTCCCACCTGCACCTGGCCCCATGATCTTCCAGAATAAACTGTGATTGGCAAAGCCACCCCCGTTGTTGCGCACCGCCGCGCGAATGCTTTCCGGCACGTTTTCTATCCCTCGCAGAATATCCTCAATTGGCTCCCCTTGTAGGGCTGCATGCCCGTCCAGTGCTGCATTCAGCTTGTTGGTATAGCCCTGGTGATGCTTACCATGATGTATCTGCATGGTCCGGGTGTCGATATGTGGCTCCAGCGCATCATGCGCATACGGTAGGTCGGGTAACTGGAAAGCCATAGGGGTTGCCTCCACTGCGTAGCGTGTTAAGGGTTGATTTAAGGCCTCGTGTAACGGTAGTTGATACGAGATTGTTTTGTGTAGCCTACCGAAAACCGCGCATTAGACGAGCATAGTCCTCGCGCGTCAACAGTCCGCGACTCCGCAAAGCCATGAGCGCCTGCTGAACAGCCTCCCAGTCCGTCGTACCCACGGGCGAGGGCTGCAACATAGCCTCTTGCAGGAAGCGATGGAGATAATCCAGAGCCTCGGCATTGTTTGAGACGTCAATCGTGACGGTAAACGTTGCCCTGCCGCGGTTTACATCCAGGTTCAGCGCCTTGGAGAAAAATCCTTTTTTCTTGTCAACGTGCGTGATATCCTCGTACCGCACCGTATGCGCCACCTGCCCACTTTTCCGGAAGACAATCCCGTCGCCCGTCAACAGCGCTCCGTCCCTGGCGTTGCCAAATATTGAATTGTCGAAAAGCGCAAGTACCGCATCCGGCTTGGCGCCTTCGCCAAAACTCTCCACGGCGTTGCGTAGCAAGTCTGGTGGAATCTCGGGCGCTACATATAGTCCCATCTGCGGCGCGTGCGGAATCAAATCACGTACGAGCTCGGTCATGCTGCGCCACGCTGTGCGCTCTATGGCAAGAGCGCCATCGCCGTCCCGGCAAAAAAGGTGTTGGCAAGGTCGCGGACGTACGGTATAAAGCCAATTACGACGAGCACCGTCGCACACGCCACAAGAACACCAGACGAAATCTTGGAAACTGAAAACGAGCCGTCCTTCACCTCTTGTGCTCCTTCTGACGGGGTACGCATCCAGAAGACATACAGCACGCGCAAGTAGTAGTAACCCGAAAGTGCACTGCTCAGCACACCGATTATGGCCAGCCAAGTCAGACCGGCATCCACAGCCGGGGCGAACACAGCTACTTTGCCGAAAAATCCTCCCAGCGGCGGGAAGCCTGTCAAACTGAACATGAATATGCCCATCACGATTCCCAATAGCGGCCTGCGGTAGCCGATGCCGGAAAGAGAATCAATGGTCTGTTCCTGTCCCTGCTTGCCGTCCCACTCCAACAGGCCCATCACACCAAACGCGCCGACGTTCATCACGACATAGATCAAGAGGTAATACAGCGCTCCCGCATACCCGTCACGCGTACCAGCGGCCAGCGCGACCAGGATATACCCCGCATGCGCGATCGACGAGTAGGCGAGCATCCGCTTCACATTATCCTGCGAGAGAGCAAGGAAGTTGCCCAACAACATGGTCACCAGCGCAACCAAGGCAAGCACCATCGTCCACCGTGTGTCGAGGCCGGCGAGACCGTAGTAGAGCACCAGGATGAGAGAAGCGAAGGCGGCAGCCTTGGACGCAGTAGACATGTAACCGGTAAGTGGCGTTGGCGCGCCTTGATACACATCCGGCGTCCACATGTGAAATGGCGCCGCACTTACCTTGAACAGAAAGCCGATCAGGAACAGGGCCACGCCAGCCCAAAACAAGATCCGCATGTCGCGTGCGGCAAGACCTGCGGCCATCTCCGGCAGGTACATCGTACCGGTGGCTCCGTAAAGGAGCGCAATGCCGTACAGAAAAAACCCTGTGGCGAACGCCCCTAACAGGAAATACTTCAACGCGCTCTCCACGGCCCCTTCGTTGTCCCGCACCAGTCCGGTAAGGATGTAGAGAGCAATGGACATGGTCTCCAGGCCAACGAAGATCGTAACCAGATTATTGGCCGTTGCCAGAAGAAGCATTCCGGAAGTGGCGAACAATACCAATGCATAGACTTCGCCCACCTGGCTACCAATCTGTCCCAAGTACGGCACCAACAGCAGAATACTGCCAATACCGCTCAGTAGAATTACAATATTGATAAAGGACGCAAAGCCGTTGACACGGATCAAATCGTAGAATGCTGTAGTGGCCTGCTGCTCGAGGTGTAATACTTCCCAGCACAGGGCAATCACCATCGCAGCGATGGCAACCCATGGCAGCGCCGGGTCGTCGTTTCGAAACGCATCCCAAATGATGAGCACCGCACCGACCACAGCAAGCAGGATCAGCGAAAATCCGCCCGCAAGATCTGTCAATAGGGTGTCGTAGGCTCCTGCTAACTCCATATCACGTGGCGATCCAATATCCCCTGTCGACGGTTGTGGGGCTACACCCACGATAGCGCCTCAATGGCGCGCGCGAGATCGACATCCTTGTTGGTAACCTTATTGCCCGCATCGTGCGTAGTAATCGCTACATCGACCGTGTGGTAGACGTTGCAGAGCTCAGGATGGTGATTGTGCTCCTCGGCCTCAAAAGAAAGGCGCACCAGGAAACTGATGGCTTCCCGGAACGACCCAAACCGGAACGTCCTCTTGAGGCGGTCCCCTTCGAAGCGCCACCCTGGCAATTCGGTGAGGGCTTTCTGAATGTCTGTGTCCGTCAGTGGGTGCGTAGACATGGCGTGTGTGAAGGTTATAATATCCAGCCACTATAAAAGACCAGCCAAACGACGAAGTAGACTGGCAGCAGAATGGGGATGGCGTACTTGACCAGATAGCCGACAAACGACGGTGCGTCCACGTTATTCACATCTGCAATGGCCTTTACCATGAAGTTCGGAGCATTGCCGATATAGGTCATGGCCCCAAAGAACACCGCCGCCACGGAAATTGCCTGCAGAAAGAGCAACGAGCCATCGGCCTCGGCAAATGCCTTGACATCCAGGGCGGAATTGACATCCAGACCAAACTTGCCCATTGCGGCAGCCAGGAAATTGAGATACGTCGGCGCGTTGTCCAGGACAGCCGACAACGATCCTGTCCCCCAGTAAAACATACCCTTGGTCAAGACATCGGCATTTTGGCTTGCAAAATGTGATATCAACGCCAAGGCCGGTACCATGCAGGCAAAGATGCCCAGAAAGAGCCACCCCACCTCGCGAATCGGCTCGAAAGAAAACTCATTCTTCTTCAGGGCTTCCTGCTGGCAGTATTTATAAGCCACGAAGCACATGGTGAACATGATAATTTCACGAATCCCGAACGGCAAATGGTACCGACCAACAAGATCCAGCGAGGTGCCCTTTATCGACGTAATGACATTCGGATCGATGAAGACGGAGAGCACGATGATGAGCACGAAGATGAAGCTGCGGTGCCCCTCAATCTCCACCGTCTTACCTTCCGTTAACTGCGTCGTGCTTGCGCTCTTGTTGCGCGAATCAATGACAAAGAAAATGCCCAGGATCACGAGCATCGTCGGTAACCACACGTACCAGACATGGGTGAGTGTCCAGAAGAACGGCACGCCACGCAGGAAGCCAAGAAAGAGTGGCGGATCGCCGATCGGCGTCAGCGCACCACCAATATTGGCCACAATAAAAATGAAAAATACAATGTGATACGGTTTTAGCCGTCCTTGATTGAGTCGCATGTATGGCCGAATGAACAGCATGGCTGCGCCGGTGGTGGCAATCAGATTGGCGATCACGGCACCTATAGAGAGTAGCGCGACATTTGTCAGCGGTGTCCCGCGAGCGTTGACCTTCAGAAAAATGCCACTGGCCGCAATGAATAGTGACGCTACCAGAGCAATGAACGATAAATACTCCGTGAGCGCGTGCAGCATCGCCACCGCATCATGCAGTACGAAGATATAGTAGAGCGTTACGAAGAGGCCGAGACCTAACGCGTATCTCGGATAGTGATGGTGCCAGTGATGCGCGTAGAACAGCGGTCCTGTTGCGATTAGCAGGAGCAGAATTACAAACGGCGCCACTAACCAACCGGGAGGCACGGTAGTCGCATGGCCGTCTTCCTCCTGCCCGTGACCATCGTCCTCGGCTGCATGTTGCTCCTCAATGGCTTCGAGTGGTGCGACCTCCTGAGCGAAGGCATTGATGGCCGGCATTAGCGCCATGACAGCCAGCAAGGCTAGCACAATGGCGCTGCGAACAGAAGCTGTGAAAACAGTATGCATACCGATGAAGCTGGGCTAGTGTGCAGGCATCAGGCCTGTTGGCTGGGAGTCCTCCTGCACAGGTTCAACTCCGCGTTCTTGCACGAACCACCTATGGACAGATTGCGCGGCCTGACCAGAACTGTCCGGTTGCGCATTCTCTGGAACAAGGGCCGCCATCCGTTTTTCCTGGATCGTTTCAATAAGATGCTCCGTTGCTGGCTCACTTACGGACAAGAATGGTTGCGGCATGACGCCGAGCACGATCATCAATAGGGCGAGCGGTGCCAACACCACCAACTCGCGGCGGTTCAGGTCGGGCATCGTACGGTTTTCCTCTTTGGTTAGCGGACCGAAGAACATTCTGCTAAGCATCCACAGGAGGTATACCGCTGCGAGGATCACGCCTGTCGTCGCTACTGCAATCAGGATCGGCGCACCCACCAGGACTTCGCTTGAAAACGCTCCAACCAGTATCAGGAATTCACCGACGAAGCCATTGAGGCCTGGCAGCCCCGCCGAGGCCAACACGGTGAGGACCATGAAAAACGTCAGGCGCGGCGCAGACCGCGCAATTCCACCAAAATCCTCCATGCGACGCGTGTGCCGACGTTCGTATAGCATGCCAACCAGAAGAAACAGCGCCCCCGTAGACACGCCGTGATTGATCATCTGAATCATCGCACCCTGCATAGCCTCGATAGTGAAGGCAAAGATACCCAACACTACAAAGCCAAGATGGCTCACTGAGGAGTAGGCAACCAGTTTCTTGGCGTCCGGCTGGGCGCGTGAAACCAACGCCCCGTACACAATTCCGATCACTGCCAGGATCGCGAATAGCATGGCGTAATCCGTTGCCGCATTCGGGAAGAACGGCAGGCAAAAACGCACGAGACCATACGTGCCCATCTTCAGCAAGACACCGGCTAGGATCACCGATCCGCCCGTCGGCGCCTGCACGTGCGCATCCGGCAGCCATGTATGGAGCGGAAACATGGGTACCTTTATCGCAAACGCAAAGGCGAACAGCACGAAGAGCCAGTTCTGCGTCTGTAGCGGTACGCCATAGGCGACCAATTTGTAGTAGTTGGTCGTAAATACGCCATCATTTACTGCGTCGCCCGCGACATGCCCGAGATATAGAATCGCCACCAGCATGAGCAGCGATCCGACCATCGTATAGAGTACGAACTTGATGGCTGCATATATCCTCCGCTCGCCACCCCATATCCCGATCAGGAAGTACATCGGAATAAGCGTGAGCTCGAAGAATATGTAAAAGAGCAAGACGTCAAAGGCGCAGAACACGCCCGTCATCCCTGTCTGAAGGATCAGAAGTAACGTATAGTACGCCTTTACCTGTTTGCCGATATACGTCCACGAAGAAAGGACGACAATCGGCCCGAATAGCGTCGTCAACAGCACGAGGAGCAGGCTCAGCCCGTCCACGCCGACGGCGTAGGTCACGTCAATCGACGCGGAGAGCAGCGGAAACGCCTCTTCTGCGAATTGCAACTCGGCGGCTGAAGCTACCTGAAACCCAAACCACAAGAGCAGCGAAATCAGAAATGTCGCCGTCGTCACGACGAGCGCCACGATCTTCACCGCCCGATCACTTCGCACCAAAAGAGTTGCCACCACGCCTGCAAGCGGCAAGAAGATGACCAGTGATATAAGATTCCCTATTCCCATTCCAGGTGCGCGCGCACGTCTAGACAAAAACCATGAGAAGGAGGATCAGCACCGCGCCCAGCACGAATGCCAGCGCATAGCTCGGCACAAGGCCCGTCTGCATGCGCCGTCCTATACGACTGAACACGCGCATCGCGCTGGCAATGGCATGCACCATTCCGTCCACGACCCGCTGGTCGAACGGAGCCAGTGCCTTTTCGGCGCCCCCGATAACTGGCCGGACCACCATTCTGTCGTATAGCTCGTCCCATGAATAGGCGTTCCGCCACCGCTGGTACAGAGTGCCAAAGGCGCCACGAATCAGTTCGTCACCCGCTAGTTCGTAGCGTCGATAGAAGCGCCACGTCCACCATACGCCTGCAATGGCAATGGCCGCTCCCAACAGAATAAGAGCGATTTCAAGACCTGTCCCAACATGCGCGACCCTTTGCGCTTCGGCTACCGGACCGGCATGCTCACCGTGCCCGACCAGATAACCATGGATCCAATTTCCAAGCCCTATTCTCTTGGCAAGCTCCGGAAGACCAAGCCACCCTATGGTGACAGACCCGATCGCGAGCACGATAAGCGGGACGCTCATGGTCCAGGACGACTCGTTCGGATAGATGGTTTGGGCCTTCGGCCAGCGTTCCGCTCCTTCAAAGGTCAGCATATAGGAGCGCGTCATATAGAATGCTGTGAGAAGGGCCGTCAGGATCCCGATTACCCATACGAACCAGGCCGTCACATTCCCATCGATGCCGTGAAGAAACGCATTGAAGAGAATTTCGTCCTTCGAAAAGAATCCTGCTGTCAGGGGGATGCCGGCTATGGCAAGCGTCGCCAACAGGTAGGTCCACCTTGTTACAGGCATGTACTTGCGGAGCCCTCCCATCACCCGCATATCCTGGGGGTCAAGATGGTTCTCTTCCCCAAGTCTGTGCTTTACGTCATGCATGCCATGAATGACGCTGCCCGAACCCAGAAAGAGGCAGGCTTTGAAAAAGGCATGCGTAAGGACATGGAATATGGCTACGAAAAATGCACCCACACCCGCCGCCATGAACATGTATCCCAACTGCGAAACCGTAGAGTACGCCAGTACCCGCTTGATGTCGTTCTGGGCGATGGCGATGGTTGCTGCCATGATAGCGGTACACGCGCCTACGACGGCAATGATGGCCATAACCACAGGTGCCTGCAACACCAAGGCGGATAGTCGCGCCAAGAGGTAGAGTCCGCTGGTCACCATCGTCGCCGCATGGATCAGCGCGGACACCGGTGTAGGGCCAGCCATCGCATCGGGAAGCCACACGAACAACGGAATCTGGGCACTCTTACCCGTCGCTCCGATAAACAGTAAGAGCACGACGGCGTTCAGCACACTTTGAGACAGAGCGTCCCCCGCATTGAGCACCTCCGTGAAGCCCAGGCTTCCCACTTCCCGAAAGAGGAGGAACATGGCAAGCAAGAAGGCGAAGTCGCCGATGCGATTTACGATGAACGCCTTGCTTGCGGCCTTGCTGTTCCGTGCTTCCTCGTACCAAAATCCAATCAGCAGATAGGAGCAAAGTCCGACTCCTTCCCAGCCCAGAAACAGCAGCAGCAAATTGTCTGCCAGGACCAGGTTCAGCATCATGAAGATGAAAAGATTCAGGAAGGCAAAGAATTTCCAGAACGACCGGTCCCCGTGCATGTAGCCGATCGAGTAGAGGTGAATCAGCGCACCCACGCCGGTCACCACGAGGGTCATCAGCAGCGACAGGTGATCTACGCGGTATGCCACGGAAACGGCAAAGTCTCCTGCCGCCATCCACGTATAGGAGGTCACCACATGGGCTTCCTCACCGCCCTGTAGAAAAAGAAACACGGTAAGGACGAACGGGATCGCCACAACGGCCGTGCCAACCACACCGATCAGACCCTCACGCCCGCGTAACGCCTTCACGAACAAGGGTGCGAGACCATTCAGCACCGCTCGGCAAGCGGCAGCAACACGATGAAATGGATGAGAAGATCGGTGTTCATGTTAACATGGACCTCTGCGGGACCTTCTCAGCAGCGAGGCTAATACTTGAACAGGTTGATCTTGGTGATATCAACGGTAAGCTTGTTGCGAAAGATGGCAATGACGATCGCAAGCCCAATCGCGGCCTCTGCCGCTGCCACCGATATGACGAGAAACACAAGAACCTGGCCCTGCACGTCGCCCATGAATTGACTCAGAGCAACCAGCGTCAGGTTGACGGCATTGAGCATGAGCTCGACCGACATCAAGATGACGATCACGTTCCTGCGAAACAGCACCCCCAGTACGCCGATCGTAAACAGTGCGGCGCCCAGCATCAGGTATCCGTCTAGTGGCACTGTCATGAGAATCAGTCTTCTGGTTGTTAGACGAATTTGCGCTGGGCAAGCATGACTGCGCCAACGGTAGCCACCAGGAGCAGCACTCCGATAACCTCAAATGCCAGGGCGTAACGAATGAAGAGTTCCTTTGCAATTTCCACCGCAGTACCGGTCTGAGACAATTCCACGGCCGGGGACTCCGCACTCGTCACGATCACGGAGATGAGTTGGGCGAGAATCGCTGTGCCTAACACGAACCCAACCGCCTTCTTCCAATCGACAGCACCCAACCGCGGCAAGGCAGCAAGGTTGAGCAACATGATCACAAACAGGAACAATACCATGATGGCGCCCGCGTAAACCAGGATCTGAATGACCGCAACAAACTGCGCATTCAGTGTCAGGTACAGTCCCGCCACACAGAACAGGGTCAGGATCAACCACAACGCGCTCGTAACCGGGTTGCGGGAGATCAGCATCCCCAACGATGCAACCAGGGAAACGACTGCTAGCAGAATAAATAGCGACTGCGCGAGCATAGGGACGAGCGTAACGAAATCAAATTGCCTGCGGCAGACCATGAACCGCAGGAAGTTACTCAAACCGTGCAGCAAAAAAACACAAAAAACACGTTAAGCCTGCTGTGCAGGCTTCATCCTGGCAGTGGTACTGTCTGATCCTGTGGAATCGGGGACTTGTAGCCTTTACCACCTGTTTTTTCTTCGAAGTACGCCCGGGCCTCTTCGAGTAGCGCGGTGTCGGTCAACAAATCCGCGCCCGTGAGCGCAAGAACCTTGGCCGCAACGACGGCGCCCTTCACACTGGCTGCGGTGCCGTGGCAGGCGGTAGTAGCCCAACTGTGCCAGGGGACATCCGCAGCAGCCGTCACCACGCTGAACCCTGCCGTTGGGGTGATGTAGCTCACCTCCGCCACGTCAGTGGATCCACCACTCACGGGCTCTGGCTCGTCCGCTAACGGCTCGACTTCCGTATTGAAGCCTTTCTGGTCCAGACCGAGAAATTCCTGAAGAGATCTCGCGAATGCCTGCTCCTCTTCCGAAAATACTGGTGACCCTATCGCTTGGAGATTGGCTTGCAGGGCCTCCTGTAGCGGTCGGTTCAGGTTGTATTCATGAACGCCAGTAGTCAGGAAGACCTTGTGGTCCGTTCGCGTCGCCAGCGCCGCGCCTTCGGCGATCTTAAGGATCCATGCATACCATTCCTCCACGCTCTGGCGGTCTGTGTCGCGTACGAAATACCATACTTTTGCATACTCGGGCACGACGTTTGGCGCATCGCCCGCCCTTGGCACAACATAGTGGATCCGCGTCGTCGGCCTCACATGCTCTCGCATCAAATTCACGCCAAAGTTCATCATCTCTACGGCATCCAGCGAACTTCTCCCGTTCCATGGATCTGCGGAGGCATGCGCCGCCTGTCCAAAGAACTCCACCTCAAAATTATTGAGGGCTCGCCCCGTCTGGTTGCGTACCGCCGTGTCCAGCCCCGGATGCCATTCAAGCACCGCATCCGCTCCATCAAACAGGCCATCCTTGGCCATGTACACCTTACCAACTACGGTTTCTTCTGCCGGTGTGCCGTAAAGATGTATGGTTCCCGGCATGTTGTTCGTCTCTATGGTCCGCTTCAACGCAATGGCCGCTGCCACCGAGGCCGCTCCAAAAAGGTTGTGCCCACACCCATGCCCGCTTGTTACGCCATCGTCGCGGCCCTGCCGGTGCGGAGCCGGAGCATTTCCAACACCTGGCAGCGCGTCGTATTCTGCCAGGATGCCGATCCGGGGACTTCCAGAACCGAATCTTGCCACAAATGCGGTAGGCATGCCCGACACGCCTCGCTGCACCGCAAAGCCCTCCTTTTCCAGGATATTCGCCAACAGTGCAGCAGATTCCGTCTCCAAAAGTGCGGTTTCCGCATACGACCAGAGCGCCATCGACATCGTATAGATGTCGGCCTCAAGAGCGGCCACCGCATCCAGTGTGGCCTGTTTGTAGGTGGAATATTGCTGTGCATTCGCTACGCCGACAAGGCTGGTCAGTGCAAACAGACAGCATGCAAGGCGCGTCATGACGTGTTGCGGTCCAGTGCTCAAGATCACGGTGCAAGGTACGCACACCGGGGCCAAAATTCTAACGCAGCGGCGCTATGGTGCACGGGGAACACGTCCAAACCCGTTACGCGTGCGTCACATGGCGGAGTATCGCGGCAACAAAGACTTCGGCGTCGGTCCCTGGCTCCCACGGAACCACAGTGAGCTGTTCTCTGCGCTGGTGCATCCATTGGGCAACGATGCGAACTTCGTCTATCTCCCGTTCAAGATACCGTTGCTGCGTCGTGAACTCTGAATATTCCGCTACGCATTCGCGAAGCCGCTGCTCCGCTCCGCGTGGGAGTGGTGTGGTTAGGCGCAGCGTTGCTGCGTGGCGTCCCGCCCGCACGAGGATTACTTGTACCGGCTCCCCACTATCGCCATTCAGTATGAGGGCGACATTGCGATCGAACAAAGGCATTGCCAAACCCTCTCTACGCTCGTATATCCACCCCAGGTGACGAAGCCAGTCGCGATACCTGGCAGCCTCCTCGAATGCAAACTGTGCCGCAGCACGGTGCATATTCTCCTCCACCAAGTCCAGCAGTTCCCGATCCGCACCGGCAAGTGCTCCCCGCGCCTTTTGTGCGCCATCTGGCGTCAAGACACCCCCTGATCGGTCGCCCGAAGCGCCACGGGACGCAGTGCGCGCGGCGTCGACTAAAGGCGCTCGCCCGAAGCAAGCGTACAATACGTTCGCCATAAAGTCTGCCTGGGCGCGATCCGTGAACGGGCCATAATACTCCGCTCCATCGTTATGCACGAAGGCGCTGACACTGATGTGCGGGCGCGCTGTATCTGTTGACAGGCGAAGGAACGGCCTGCTCGTATAACGACGCTCTGCCCGATTAAAGCGCGGGCACTCTTCCTTGATAAGCCGGGATTCCAGGAGCAACGCTTCCAGTTCCGAATCCGTAACCGTCCATTCCACACTCCTGACTGCTCCAATGCAGTGCCTCATACGCGGAGACTGCCCCTCCAATCCTGAAAAATAGCTGCTCACACGATTGCGCAGACTGATGGCCTTGCCGATATATATTGTATTGCCTTTCCCGTTCTTCATGAAATAGACACCAGGGGCATCAGGCAGGCCGGGAAGGATCGCCTCCCGGATACCGGCTATGTGACCAGCCTGCGGACGAATGCTCTTGTAGGTCCGAAACTGGAATTTCAACAACTCATCGACCGTCGTTACTTCATGGTCTACGGCAAGGTCATCCAGGAATCGCAGTAAAATCTTCTGAGTTACCATGGCGTCTGGAAGCGCCCGATGCGCATCGCTTGACGCCATATTGAAATACAGGCGCAGGCTCGCAAGACTCTTTGACGGCAGACCCTGATGCAGGCGTCTTGCCAGGCGCAAGGTGCAGAGCATTGGATTCTCCAACCTTCCGAGCCCTGCACGTTGCATTTCCGCGTTCAGAAATCCTCGGTCGAACGACAGGTTGTGCGCAACGAAAATGGCCTCGTCCAGGAACGCAAGAAAAGCCGGGAGCACTTCAGAGACGGCTTCGCAATCTCGAACCATTCCATTGGAGATGCCTGTCAGGCGTGCAATATGCCTTGGAATGATCTGGCCCGGGTTCACCAGTCGATCGAAGCGGTCCACCACGCGGCCATGCTGCATCTTTACTGCTGCCAATTCGATCACTCGATCATTGGCTGCACGCAGGCCCGTGGTTTCCGTATCCACAACGACAAACGCGGCATCGTTTATCAGCATGAGTCTGTTTCACACGGATCATTCATCTTGTCGCTTCCAGGCGCACAGAGGCGCGGGACTGCTAACCGCGCACCAATCTGCGCCGTCGCATTGTTTCCCGACAAGCAGGGATGGATGTTTCGCACCAGGATTGGGGATGTCATTGGCGCGTGGCAGGCATGATCATAGATGGCTTTCAATCACAAAATAGGCCATGGCGCGATTCACCGACGAATGGGGTCGATAAACGTTTGGATTCTCCGTTTTTCGTATCATTGGCGTCATCAGGAATTCACTCTCTGCCAGTCCAAATGGAGGCTTTTGACATGCGTAAGATCACTGTAATCGGAGCCGGGAATGTCGGCGCAACCGTCGCCGAATGCGTTGCGCGCAAGGACATGGTCAACGAGGTCGTATTAATCGATATCAAACCGGGGCTCTCCGAAGGAAAGGCGCTCGATATGTGGGAATCCGCGCCTATCCATCTGTTTGATACTCGGGTAACCGGGTCTACGAATGATTACGCGGCGACCGCGAATTCGGATATCTGCGTGATCACCTCCGGGGTTCCCCGCAAGCCGGGCATGAGCCGGGACGACTTGCTCTCCATAAACGCCAACATCGTGCGTACAGTCACCGAAAACTTCGTCGCACACAGCCCAAACGCAATCCTGATCATTGTCTCCAATCCCCTTGACGTGATGGCCTACGTTGCATTCATGGCGAGTGGCTTTCCGAGCCATCGAGTCATTGGTATGGCCGGAGTATTGGACACGGCTCGCTTTCGGTCCTTCATTGCGATGGAGTTGGGCGTTTCGGTACGCGACATCCAGGCACTGCTTATGGGGGGCCACGGAGACACCATGGTCCCGTTGCCGCGCTACACCACGGTGGGAGGCATTCCGCTTCTGGATCTCATGGATGCCGCCACCGCGGAGGCAATCGTTGATCGCGTAAAAAAGGGGGGTGGCGAAATCGTCCAGCTCATGGGGACCTCGGCTTGGTACGCTCCCGGGGCGGCAGCGGCCGAAATGGTCGAAGCTATCGTAAAGGACTCCGGACGGGTCCTGCCATGCGCGGCCTGGCTAACGGGCCAGTACGGGCTTAGTGGCCTCTTCATTGGCGTTCCCGTACGTATAGGGACAGGCGGCATCACTGAAATCATTGAAGTTCAGCTCAGTAAAGCGGAAACTGCGCTTATGGCCGCCTCCGCAGAGCATGTCCGCACCAACCTGGCCGCGCTGGAGCGCCTGCAGGCAGGCTGAGCCGGGTAGGCAGGTAGCCTTGTCTGGGCGCGGAAAACAGACTTCGGATTGCGCGGGAAGACCTGCTGGTTTTGCCGGTCCATTGGATCACTACAACCCCACGCCAACGGAATCCCGGAGGTGGCTGCCTATGACCTGTACGGTGGTTCACTGTGCTCGGTCAATCCAGGTCACAGTACGAGGCTGTAAATGGAAAGTATAGAAAAACCTCTTTCCCACCGGTGAGCCGGTGAGAATTGTCGGGTATGTGATCTCCACCCAGGATCACTGTTTCCAATTTGCGCACCGGACCTGTCGATCCGTTGAACGCTTCGCACCGATCGAGGCATAAGCGGATGCCACGTGCCGTTATTCAGGTTTAATTCCGTATCTTTACTGCATCCCGACCGTGCAGCGTACCCTGCGCAAATCTCCCCGTCAATGACCCAATACTTATGAGAACCAGAATTACCACTCCCTGCGCCATCATCCTTGCTGTTATTCTGCCTCTCGCTATCGCAATACTCGTGGCAGAGAACTCCACGCTGGACACTGAAACGGCATCCGAACAGTTCCGGTCGGAACGGTCCAAGCGCATGGCCAACCCCTTCGGGCATCCTGATCTATTTGCTGCCTATCATGCTGATATTCGCACTGCGGACGGGGCCGAGCCTTATCCCATGAATTATCGGTTCGAGGCCTTCGAACGAGCCATGCGAGCCCGTAAGACGGCGGGCACAAAGCTTGCCTGGCAGGAACGAGGGCCCGGTAACGTGCCAGGAAGAACGCGCACCATTATCGTTGACCCCGATGATCCAACACACCAGACATGGTTGGTCGGATCCGTGGCGGGCGGCGTTTGGAAGACTGCGGACGGTGGGGATTCCTGGATCTCATTAACCGACCACCTGCCGAATCTTGCGGTTTCCCATCTGGTCATGGCGGCATCCAATCATGACATCATTTACATGGGTACCGGAGAAGGGTTTAGTAACGTTGATGCCTCCGTAGGAGATGGCATCTTCAAGTCAACAGACCGCGGAGAAACCTGGACGCAGCTGCCGAGCACCGCTGCAGACAGCGCCTTCCGGTTCGTAAATCGACTCGCTGTAGACCCCGACAACCCCGACGTGGTTGTTGCCGCCACCAACATCGGTATTTACCGGACAGAGAACGGAGGCAGCACATGGCAGGCGACGTATGGCCCGATGGATACGGGTCGCATGCAGGACCTGCAGGCGCGTCCTGACAACTTCAATATTCAATTCGCGACAGAAAATCGCAATGAAGTGATCAAATCCGTTGACGGTGGGAAGACCTGGCAGACATCGTTGTCGGCGTTCGTAAGCTCACCCAGGCGAATGGAGCTGGCCATTGCTCCATCCGCGCCCGATATAGTCTACGTGTCGGTCGAAACAAGCGGCGGATCCGACCTGTACCGATCTACCGATAGCGGAGAGACCTGGACGCCCATGATAGAAGAGAGTGGTGCTTCAGACTGGCTTGGGGACCAGGGTTGGTACGACCACACTATCGCGGTCCATCCGTTTTCGCCAGATACCGTGTACCTGGGAGGCGTCATCCTCTACAAGTCAGTACCTACGGGAACCTCGGATACGTTTTCCCTCCCGACAAGGTTTGACCAGTCTGAGACAGAGGACTTGATATCTTTTATCAACTTTGGAGCTAACTACTTCAATGGGGCTCTCGAGACCGGAGATAACCAGACTGACGTAGTGGGTGTGACCCAGGAGGACTTTGTTTCCGTGGAAATCCGATTCGGGCCGGGTCTCAGCCAAAAGGCCCACAGGTTTAGTGTCTCGCCCAGTGGCGGATCGCGCGGTGACGGCGGACCAGGCATTGCGCGCGCTGATTACATGTACCAAGACTACGTGGATGTGCCGTTTGAGGTCTGGGATATCGACAATAATCGCCAACTCATGGTCTCCTTTCGGGATCAAGCCGATGACGGCGCATATAACTTGATCCCAGATTTTTCAGATCCAGGCCCCCGGGATGGACAGAGCCGAGAGTATCTGTTCATCCATAGCTACGATTACAACGATGCCGCCCCTCAGGCAGAAATCAGTCAGGATGGAGGACTCGTACATGAGATGCTATACTTTATGTGGCCGGTGCTGGCTGAGGACGCAACGTGGGACCCGGCGGCGTTACCGCAAGCAATCCTGACAATTACGTACAGCACACTTAGTGGTGATATCCACGAAACAGAGGTGTTCCTTGGCGGCGGTGTGGTGCATGTCGATCATCACAATCTGACACTGATTCCGATTAATGAGGCTACAAACGAATTCAAGGCCTTCAATACCAATGATGGCGGACCGTTTTCATCCGAAAATAGCGGCCAGAGGTGGAGCGGAATCGGACGCGGTTACAATACCGCGCAATTCTATGGTGTGGACAAACGATCTGGTGTGAGCCAATACATCGGTGGCACGCAGGACAACGGGACATGGCGCTCTTTCGGAAACCCGAACGCTAATCGGGGATGGCTCCCTTCCCTGGGTGGAGATGGCTTCGACGTGGCGTGGCACGCTACCGACCGTATGAAGATGATAGGATCGATACAGTATAACAACATCTGGCGCACCACAGATGGCGGAATCAACTGGGTACCGGACGGCGACGAAATGACCGATCAAGGAAGTGGCGCCGGAGGTCCATTCATTACTACTATCGCCTATTCCAAGGCGGACCCGGATCGCGTTTACACTATCGGCGGAAGCGGCGTATGGCGCTCAGACGATTTTGCAGAGAGCTGGACGCTGGCGCCCATTTCCAATCCGGAGTGGGGATTCACAGGACGTAGCGGCAAGGTGCGCGTGTCGGTTGCGAATACGAAAGTTGTGTGGGCAGGCTTTCGGATGGACGATCGAACAGGAGCCACCCTGCACGTCTCCAAGGATCACGGGCTTACCTTCGATCCGGTAGAGGTGCCCGACTCTGCGCCGAGAGCCTTGATTTCCGGTCTGGCTACGCATCCGCATCACGGTGATACAGGGTACGTACTCTTTTCGGTCTACAGACTGCCGAAAGTCCTACGGACAACAGACTTCGGCCAGACATGGGAGGACTTGTCCGGCTTTGCTGATGTCCCCTACGGCGCACCGAGCTCGAATGGGTTTCCCGATGTGGGCGCGCAGGACTTGCTCGTCATGCCGCACAATTCGGATATCATTTGGGTTGGCACAGAAATGGGGCTGTTTGTCTCCAATGACGGCGGTCAGAGCTGGGAGTATTCGGACAACGGACTCCCTGCAGTATCCATCTGGCGTATGCTTATCGTAGACGAGGAAATCGTTGTCGCTACGCATGGACGCGGTGTTTGGACACTTGACCTGAGTGGTCCCGTCGCGACGGAGGACAATACATCTGACGTGCCGGACGCAATTCGGCTTGAGCCGAACTACCCGAATCCATTCAATCCTGCGACCACGCTCACGTTTGCTATCCCTGCAGAGTTGAAGGTCACGCTCAAGATCTACGATATCACTGGCCGACAGGTCGCCACAGCGACGGATCAGACCTACCAGGCAGGCGAGCATCAATTGAACTGGGATGCCAGTAGCCTTGCCAGCGGCACATATTTCGCCCGCCTACAGGCCGGTTCTGAGGTGCGTACGCAGCGCATGATGCTCATTAAGTAGTCTGAGCGGGCCTTCATGCCCGTGATTATAGAACAGACACAGGCAGGCCGTTCTGTCAATGCTAGGCAGGACGGCCTGTGTCGTTATGGGGCTGTCGCCGACAAGTAGAACCACCGGATGAACCGCGACGAACACGTGCAACGCATGGAAGACCATGGCGGCCGATGGGACGTGGCCATCATTGGGGGCGGCGCCACGGGTCTGGGCATCGCAATTGAGTCGGCCTCTCGAGGCTACAGCACGCTACTTCTCGAACAGCACGATTTTGCCAAGGGGACTTCCAGCCGCAGCACGAAGCTTATTCACGGTGGCGTTCGATATCTCCGCCAGGGCAACGTGCGACTTGTACTGGAAGCCCTCCGCGAGCGAGAACGGCTACTGCGCAATGCTCCACATCTTGTCTCAAATCTCGGATTTGTTGTGCCCTGCTACGACTGGTGGGAGGGTCCATTCTATGGCGCGGGCCTTCGCGTGTATGACTGGTTGGCTGGCCGCTCGGGATTTGGCCCGAGCACGACGCTGTCTCGGGAAGAAACGCTCGCCTACCTGCCAACGCTGGAACAAAAAGGGCTGCACGGCGGCAGACTCTATTATGATGGTCAATTCGACGACACCCGACTTGCCATCAACATGGCTCAGACTGCTGTAGACCTCGGTGCGGTAGTCATCAATTATATGCGCGTAGTTGCCTTGGAAAAACAACACGCTCTTGTTTCCGGGCTGGTGGCGCAGGATATGGAGACCGGCCAGGAATACGCCCTACAGGCGTCGGTCGTGATCAATGCAACAGGTATCTTTACCGATGCTATTCGGCAAATGGACGATCCCGCTGCAACGCCTATAATTCGTCCCAGTCAGGGCATTCACATCGTACTCGACCGCACCTTCCTGCCGGGCGATACCGCGATCATGGTGCCCCGGACCGATGATGGTCGCGTGCTGTTTGCCATTCCGTGGCACGAACGCACGCTGGTGGGTACTACGGACACGCCCGTTGATCATCCGGAAATCGAACCCCGCCCATTCGCGCAGGAAGTCGATTATCTCCTCACGCATATCGCCCGGTACCTGGTAAGAGATCCAGAACCGCAAGACGTGCTTAGCATGTTTGCCGGGCAGCGCCCACTTGTCCGTACGTCCTCTGCCGAACACACTTCCTCCATTTCTCGGGAGCATACGCTACTCATTGCGCGATCCGGCCTGGTGACCATTACCGGTGGCAAGTGGACTACCTATCGACAGATGGCAGAAGAGACCATAGACCAGGCCGCCATCGTGGCGCAACTGTGCGAACGGCCATCGATTACCAAGGACCTTCGCCTGCACGGGTGGCACTCTGCACCGCATACTCTCGGAAGCTTGGCATGCTACGGTGCAGACGCCCCAGCCATCGCCGCCCTCATGCAAGAGCATTCTTCGCTTCGCCAGCAAATCCACACCCGTCTCCCCTACTACAGCGGCGAGGTCGTCTGGGCCGCACGCCATGAAATGGCGCGGACCATCGAAGATATCCTAGCACGTCGCACGCGTGCCCTGCTGCTGGATGCCACAGCCAGCGTTGAGGCTGCGCCCCTCGTTGCTGAACTCCTCGCTCAGGAGCTAGGCAATGATGCCGCATGGATAGCAGAACAGGTGCGCAAGTATCGTACGCTTGCAGCCGGTTACATGCCTAGCATGGTGAAAGGTGCACAATAGTGGCCCCCCAGCCGCTCCTGTCTCCCGCTTTCGTATAGGAGAGGACGGCCTCCTCTCTGTCCAGCACTGCGTGCACGGTCTTGCGTAGCACAGACCGCCCCTTGCCGTGAATGATCCTTACGCGAAGAATCCCCTTCTGCCGGCAAGCCCAGAGGTATTCAGACACGAGATTCTTTACGTCCCGCGGATTAAAGACGTGCAGGTCGAGAATGCCGTCAACAGGGTATGGTACGGGTTCGTCGGACACTACTCCGGTTTCGCGATACTGCGCGGTGCGACAACACCATAAGATAAGGCCCGGGAAACCAGAGATTGCCATGGCATGAGCATACGCTACCTGACATGCCCCACACTCCTGGTCGGCATCCTGCCAGGCTGTCATGCCCGTCGTACGGCCCCGGTTTTTCTGTCCCAGAGAACATGCAGAGCGCTCTCGCGCCAATAATGAGCTCGATGCCGTGGATGCGAAATCCTGTGGACGCCACCGATACACATTCCCACCTGCTCGTGCTCTTCTAACCGCTTAGGTTGAAGTACGCCTGCACGTCCTCGTAATTCCCATAATCTACCACTGCCAGCTCCTTAGATTCGATGCCCAGCGTATACGGCAATGCCGTCCACGTACCCTGATCGCGGAAGTATAGAAGCACTGCTCCACGATCAACCACGGAAGGGGTAATCTCCGGTATTCGAAACCGCTCTGTAGCCACCGTTGCCTTGTATGTGGCGTCATCGAAGCTGAACGTGACATGCAACGCCTGAACAGTTGCCCTGTATTCTGGCGCGACGATTTCGTCGTTACACGCGGTGACGAACAGTGCCGCGAGCACTACCTGAAGCGTGCGCGTGCGTAGTAGCATCGTGCAATCAGTGTCTGTTGCAGGTGAGACTTGGCGTGTACCCGCTACGCTGCAATGAGCGAGCCGAATTTCGCAACGTGCGCAGGATGCCCCTGCAAAACACCGTAAGAGCCCTCATGAGCACCTCTGACTGCTCCTATTCTGGACATCCCGTACAGGTTTCAAGGCAGCTGTCATTGGGCATGATTCGTGTTGTGGAACCGGTTTAACCACCTCTTCATTATTCCATTTGTCACCTAGACTCCTTGTTTTCGAATCTTTCCGTATCTTTTGCTGATTGGGTTCGCCAGCCGACCCTCCAAAGAGGCAACCGAGTCAATCGAATAAATGCTACATCTTGAATTAACTACAAATTCGGCTGTCAGATCGGTATAAGTACCTGCCCGTTTGTAACTATACAGGATGCAGCTATCGTAAAGCATACAGGATACAGGTAGGGCGCACCCACTACGGCTCTTGCCAGCAGGCAATAGATTCACTGGAGTTGCCGTTATCAGACCATGCAGACTCTAACTCGCACTCAGGTGTAACGTGGCAAATATATCACGGATCATTCGAAAGACGGTACGGCAGCAGCGAGCCGCCGTGAATCGTTTCGAGGCGCTCCAGCAGATGAGCGACGAAGATCTGATGGAGCAGTTCCAAGCAGGCACGGTCGAGGCATTCAACATTCTGGTTGACCGCTATTCGGAGCGCCTGATGCACTATCTGTACGGCTTTCTCGGCGACACGAAGCGCTGCGAAGACCTGCTCCAGGAAACCTTCCTGCGGGTCTACCGCAATCGGCATTCCTACCAGCGTATTGCCAAATTCTCCACCTGGCTATACACGATTGCCGGCAACCTCGCGCGTTCGGAATACCGTAAACGCAAGCGGCGCCGAATGTACTCTATTCAGTCCGTGAACCGGGACAATGAAGAATACGAATTGGCCATTCCGGACGAGACGTTTTCCCCGGATCGTCATGCGGAGAGCACGTTGCAGGATAAGTACATCCAGGACGCCCTGGATCAGATCCCGCCGAACTTCCGCGAGGTTGTGGTCCTGCGTGACATTCAGCAACTTGCCTACGACGAAATCGCTGAAATCACAGGGCTCCCCATGGGTACTGTGAAGAGTCGCATCAATCGCGGGCGCACCAAGCTCCAGGTTCTCCTTAAGGAAATCTACCCTTTCCTCCTGGAGTCACATGAAGCGGAGACGGAGCTGACCTAAGCCTTTGCCACAGCAGGCACGGGCTCGCTATCGGCCCATTCCCATGTCCCCGTCGCTGACCCCTGTGCGCATTACGGTAGACGCCGAAGCACAGACGTTCTCGGTCGCGTGGCAAGACGGGCACGAGAGTGTGTTTCCCCTGGATGGTTTGCGGCGCGCTTGTCCCTGTGCAGGGTGCCAGGGGCACGCCAAGATGAGCGACCTGCCGGACCCGGCGATCTTCCATCTGCCTGCCCTTATGCGATGGAACAATCTCAAGGTTCAGCCAGCCGGTAGTATCGGGCTACGCCTGGTCTGGGACGATGGTCACGACACCGGCATTTACGCGTGGGATCGGTTGCGCGCAATGTGTCCGTGCTGCAGAACTGCCGAGCAGTAAGGGCACGCCTTACCCTTCGAGGAGGGCCACTATCGTCAGGATGGTGGCGATTCCGGCCAGGATAACCAGCGCGAAGAGGAGATTGTTGCGTTGCTTCGTATTCATGGCGCAGCCATTCTGTGGGGATTCCAGGAACACAAAGTCAAGAATGTGCAGCTTTGTAGCAAGCGGCGGAGGGTAATTTTAGAGGCCACGCATTTCGGCACATGGAATTGCTGTCACGGCTGGTCGCTGCTGACCCGCGTGAGCGGCAGACTGATCATGTTGGCAAACAGGGCGTAAGCGCCAGGATGGTAGACCTTTAGCTGCCGATACCAGACCAGTGCGGAATATAGGTACGTCCCGTTTCCGTATTCGGCCAGGAGCGTCGAACCGCAGTGCTGCACCTCTCCCGGGTCCTGCATACAGAAGAGCTCTTCATAGGCGTCGGACCATGTTGAGGGGAAGTATAGGCCCCTTTCCTGTATCCATCCCTCCCACGCAGAAGGAGCTATCCGATTGGGCTGGCGCAACAGCACATGACGTGGATCGGTCACCGTAACGGGAGCTTCCTCGCGCGTTACGCGGGCGCGTCCGAGCACCAGTGGATAGGGCGCAAAAGCACCGGAGTTCTGCCGGTCTTTGTCGAACGGGTCCACGGAGTCAGCATTCCATTCAAACGTCTTCTGGTAGTTGACCACCAAGTGTCCTCCTCCGCGTACCCATTCGAGGAGTCTGTCGTTATGCATGCGCAGATCCTGCCGCGTCAGGTAGCTGCGAATATCAAGTACGATCGTGTGCAGCGTATCGTAGGATGCATGCGCCAATGCGAGCGAGTCGAGCAGAATGTAGGTGGCGTTCATTTCGCGCAGCGCCTGCTCCATTGTGTTATCGTAACTGGCGACTACACCTACGGTTAGTCCAGACGCCACCGTCACATCAAAGACGCGCCCTGTGATCTGAGCAGTAGCGAGCGTCCGGGAAGCCGGCGCCAGTGCGGCCTGCACTGTAATATCATAGTCTCCAGCAGCCAATTCATCGGGCAGATCCACCCGTAGCGGCACCGATACCGGTCCACTGGCAGGCAACGTCACCTCCTGCTTCCGTACAACCATGGTGGCTCCGTCAGCATTCCGGCGCACAGTTGTGGTCAGATGAAGTCGTTCGGCTTCAGGATCGAACACATGCGCCGAAACCTGAATTACGTTTGGGCCAGGGCGCAGCCGCACGTCACTGGCTTCCGCCTTGACATACACAGGTGGCGCCACCTCCAGCGGCAAGTACCCGGCAGCGACCGGCTGCGCACCGACATCTCGAAACGCCGTGTACACAATGGGCGGATGGCTTGCGGTGTGAGCATACTGAAACTTCTCGGCAGGAATAGTGGGCGCGGCGTGCTCGGCAATGCGCAGCCGGGCCACACCTCGATCTCCAGGCAGCACGGTGATGGTGGTGTCGACGGCCCCTTTCAATACGAGACGCAGCCGATCATCTCCTGCATCACACGATAGTGTGACGTATTGTCCTGGCACCGCCGTACGTTCCATTACAGTCAATACGCCGTCGGGCAGTGGAGCGATACGCCCCGAGTCAATCCGGTACGTAATGTCGTTCGGCAACTCCTCCGCAGACGCCAATCCGCTAAACAGGTCGTTTATCGGCAGCGCCACGTGCCCGGTGCTCCGAAGCATGCTGAACACGTTCGCGTGCAGACTCCTCAGCCGAATGGCGAAATTGCCCATGCCCTGCGAAGCATGATACGCCAGCGCATCCGCTGCATTAGCTGCATACGACTGCCCGCTTTCCGGGTCCCTGTCGCCCACCGGCACCACGACATCGTAAACCATGCCTTCCTGCGGGCGCCAGTGGCGCAAGAACAGCCGATTCGGCTGCCAGAGATCTATGCCGTCTTCCAGAAGCTGCTCCGGGTGGAACGAAGCATCAGCTGCGAGCGCGAACGCGTCATACGCCGCAATGCCCACCGCCTGGTGGTGTCCGTGTTGTCGACGCGACCCGACAGTCACCGTGTCGTGATTAGTGAAGAGCACTTGCGGCTTAAGTTTGCGAATAAGCCGGACAAGTTCAGCGGTGACGTGATCGCGGCCGCCCCAGGCGCTAAAGGTTTCCTCGGCTGTCTTCGAGTAACCAAAATCGTAAAAGTTTAGAAACGCCACCTGCGTGCCGAGCTCCCGCGCAGCCGCCTCGGTTTCTTGCGTCCGTATTGCGCCGAGGGCGTGGTAGAGGTCGGGCCCAATTTCATTCTGGCCGCCTTCTCCGCGTGTAAAGATGACGCTGTATACGACCGCACCCTTGGCGCGACGGTAGTAATTCATGGTCGCACCGTCTTCATCATCAGGATGCGCTGCGAGGTTCATCGCTACATATGCCGGAGCATCCGACTCCTGCGCGGCGCCGCTGCCGCATGCCGCTATCAGGAGCGCACACAGGCATAGGCCAAGTGGGGCACGATTCATTGTTTGCCAGGTCCGTCAACAAGAAGTAAATGGTTCATACGACCAGGAACGCGTTGGTTCCTGGGACACCGGATGGCTCCGTGCGTAGAATATGTTCGCATTCCCTGCTAATATGCAACGGCAATTCATACGCTTCTATTCTCCATGCCCTCCTATCCCTTTATGCAAGTCGATGCGTTCACGAACCAGCCGCTCGGCGGCAATCCGTGCGCCGTCGTTTTTGACGCGGACGATCTTGCTTCAGATACCATGCAGGCCATTGCCCGCGAGATGAACTTGTCAGAAACGGCGTTTGTGCTACGTTCAGATCTCGCCGATGTGCGAGCGCGCTATTTCACGCCTGCCGAAGAGATTCCTCTCGCCGGACATCCAACTATTGCAACCGTATATGCGCTAGCCGAAACGCAGCGCATCCGTCTCACCGGAGATCGCACGCCCATATCCCTCGAGCTGCAGGTCGGACCGATACCTGTGGATGTGCTGGCGCACCAAGGAATGCCTTATCGCATTGTAATGACCCAGAAGAAGCCGGTATTTTCTGCCTCGCTGGATGCTGATCTTGTATTACCGGCCTTCGGGTTATCGAAAGATGACATACTCCCAAACGTGCCTATCCAGGTCGTCAGTACGGGAACGCCACAGCTCATGGTTGCGGTGCGGCGCAAGCAGATCTTACAGCGTATCGCGGTAGACACCCCGCTACTCACGCAGTTGCGCGAGACAGCCGGCTTTTTCAGCGCGCACCTGTTCTGCCTGGATGGCATCACTGCGGAGGGCGACACGTTCGCCCGCCATTTCGCCTCCCCGCCCGACGTATTCGAGGATCCGTTCACCGGGTCGGCAACCGGGGGGATGGGCGCCTTCCTTTGGCGTCATGGACTGATCTCACGCGCTTCATTTGTGGCGGAGCAAGGACATTGGATGCAGCGTCCCGGACAGGCAATGGTCGAGGTCATCGGCGCGCCGAATGACATTGAAGCGGTCAAGGTGGGAGGAGCTGCGGTTACAGTCATGCGCGGTACATTGGACCTGTAGCACTCCATACGCTCATCTGCTCCGCACTACCGGGAATGAACCTCTCATAGGTATATCACTGGCACGTGCGGTTTCACGAAGAATTTCACTCCAACTTCCTGCTTGAGCAAGTCTCGCAAGTAGAAAAACGCTTCCGATTTCCTGGTCGGGCAGTACAGACTTGCGCAGAGATATGATTTATTCCATTTTCGCAGCAACCGGTTACAGGCCAGCCCAACATTCGCCTGGCCTGCATTCCGCCACACTGCACCATACCGAGACACGTCTATGAACCGGAGAATACTCTGCCTAAGCATCTTGTGGTCGCTTGGTCATTCGCTTGATGCCGGGGCGCAAGGGATAGTCACGGGCACAGTAATCGATGCCCGATCGCTGGAGCCGCTTATTGGTGCACAGGTTGCGATTCCGAATCTGGCGGCCGGCTCGGTAACGAATGTTGACGGCATCTACAGAATCGCTGCAGTCCCGGCTGGAGACTACACGGTTGAGTTTCGCTATATCGGCTACCGTACAAGTATGGCAACGGTTACTGTTGTCACCGGCGAAACGGTAGTGCTTGACGCCAGCCTCAATGAAACGGCAATCAATCTCGACGAGGTGGTTGTTACAGGGGCAGGAGGCCCTGTCGAAAAGCGGAAGCTCGGCAACTCGATCGCAACTATCGCCACCTCCTCGCTGGAGACGGCTCCGGTTCAAACGTTCTCGGATGTCCTGCAGGGACGTGAGCCGGGTCTGGTTGGATTGCCGTCTGGCGGTCAAACCGGCGAGGGCGCGCGTATCCGAATCCGGGGCGCGGCAAGCCTCTCCCAAAGCAATGAACCCATCGTCTATATCGACGGCATCCGAGCCAATAACGGCGGCGGGATAACATTCAATCCCGGCGGTTCTCCTTCCCGCCTGGACGACATCAATCCGGAGGCCATCGAGCGAGTTGAAATCCTCAAAGGCGCTGCTGCTGCAACGCTGTTCGGCTCGGAAGCTTCTAATGGTGTCATCCAGATCTTCACCAAGCGCGGAAATATCGGTCCCCCGCACTTTACCTTCCAAACGCAGCAGGCGTCCATTACTTATCCTAGGGTCTACGCTAACAACGCCGGATTTGCGCGCACCCAGACGCAGGCTGACACGATGGCTACGTGGTTTGGCCGCAGTGGACTGCGACCCTTTCAACTCGTAGAAGAGAATTTCATGCAAGATCTCTTCGAACCGGGTTATGGGCAAGTCTATTCCGCTTCCGTCAGTGGTGGCGCATCCGGAATTACCTACTATGCGAGCGCACGGTGGTCGGACGAGGATGGCCCGTTCGGAGGCAAAGAAAGGCGCTATCCGACCGGCGTACGCACGCTAGTCGAAGATCTCTCCAAACGCGTCCAGACTACAGCCAACCTTAACATCTTTCCCACGGAATCGCTGCAATTCAGAGTCACGTCGAACTATGTCGACTCCTACCTGCAGACGATGGCGTCGAACAACAACATCTACGGCGTGCCGTCATTGGCCCAGTTCAGCAAGCCAGAACTGGTCCGCTTCAACAACGAGACCGGCTCGACGGCGTTTGCCACGGTCAACGAATCCATGCAGCGCGTAATTGAACAGAATGTGCGACGGTTTGTGGGCTCTGTCGGAGCCAATTACCAGCCTCTGGACTTCCTGATTATTGACGGCACCTTCGGCGTAGACTTTACCAGTCAAAAGGATACGGACGTACGCGGATTCCGTTGGAATATTGACAATTTTTCAGGCAGTACGCCGGATGGGGAACGCCAATATCGAAACTCCAACCGGGTCGAGCTCACCTTCGACGTCAAGGGAACAGTTCAAAAACAGCTTTCCCCTTCCCTTGAGTCCACTTTTCTGTTCGGCTCGCAGGGCTTCATTGCCAAGCAGGACATTCTGCAGGGTATAGGGACGAATTTCCCCGGTCCGGGCTTTAATGTGACCGGTGCGGCAGCTGTGGAGGATATCTTTGAGTTTTTCGAGGAAGTCGTCAACGTAGGCGTATTCTTCCAGGAGCAGGCAGGATGGAGGAATATGCTGTACATGACAGTTGGAGGGCGACTTGACGCCAACTCCGCCTTCGGGTCGAATTTCTCCTCGATTTTCTATCCGAAGATCTCTGTATCGTTCATTCCATCGGACGCCAATTTCTGGCAATACCTCGGACCTGTTTCCTCGTTGCGATTCCGGGCCGCCCTTGGGCAGAGTGGTCTTCAGCCAGGAGCATTCGACGCGTTGACGACCTACGGATCATTCTCTTCGCAAAGTGGACCGGGTATCGTCCCCAACAATCTCGGAAACGCGGAACTGAAGCCTGAAATCTCCACGGAGTGGGAACTGGGACTGGAAGCCGGGCTTTTCGATGATCGTCTCGCGGTGGAGACCACCTATTGGGACCGCGTCGTGCGGGATGCGCTGGTCACCCGGCAGTTCCCGGTATCTGGCGGATTCCGTGCCACCCAGTTGGATAACATTGGAGAATTAAAGGGCAAGGGTGTTGAATTGGCCATCAATGCTCTCGTATACAACTCGCCAAGCACTTCGGTTAGCCTGTTTGCCAATACCGCGTACTTGTGGGAGCAGATCACAAACATGGGAGGCGCGCCACCGATCAAGGTAGGCGGCAGCTATCCGCGGTATCGCAACTATCTAGTAGAAGGGTATGCGCCAGGCACGAATTTCGGCGCGCGCCTCCTGGATGTGCCCAATGGATCTCTGCCCGTCGATCTAAACAAGGATGGAATTCCGGACACGGAGTCTGATCTCATCCAGATCCTGGGGGCGCTTACGCCGACAACAGCCGAGCTGCCAAACACGACTTCACTGGTCTTGCTGCAACCCAATCCTGACCCTGCCGAAGGACTCAGCGGAAACCTGACGCATTTTCTTGGCAAGCCGGCTCCGGACTTTGCAGGATCGGTTGGCGGATCAGTCAAGTTTCTGCACAACTTTACGCTAACAACGCTCTTCGAATACAAGACGGGTAATTATTTCGTTAACAACCTCACTGGTGCATTTCGGCAAGCCAATCCGATTATCGGGCGCAACACACCAGCATCAGCCCAGACAGAATTGGATTTCCTCAGCGGTGGCGCTGACGCCAACGGAAATCCCCAGAACAGTGGGGAAATACGACTGGATGCGCTCAAGCGGTGGTTGAATAATGAATTGGCGCTCTCCCCGTTCAGTGGCCTGAATACGATCAAGGAAGCCGACTTTATTAGGTGGCGTGAGGTCAGCCTGACCTACAGCATTCCGCGGTCGCTAGTGCAACGAGTCAACCTGCGTAGCCTGTCGATCAGTGTGTCTGGCCGCAATCTTGCTATCTGGACGAAATACGATGGCGTTGATCCAGAGCTGAATGCGATCGGTCGGGGAGGTGGCGAGTCTACTCTCAGCCAGAACTTCCTCGACGGTGTCGAGGCATTCGGATGGGCGATTCCACGACGCATCCTATTCACCATGCGGTTGGGATTCTAACCGGACTCCCAATCCTTCCTGTGGACGTAAACTTTACTGACAACCATGGATGGAACGCAACGACGCACGGTAGTCCTCTGTCTGGCGCTACTGATCGGGCTGGGCCCTGGCTGCGAACTTCTTGATGTCGAGAACCCGAACAACCTTGTCGAAGACGATCTGGGCGATCCAATTGTCGCCGGACCAATGGCGAACGGCGTTGAAGCCGCCGTCACCCGTGCCCTTGGTTTCATCACGGCCCCGTACTCGGTAGGTACGGACGAATGCACGTGGGTAGGCTCTCGCGACGCCTGGGGGCAACTCGACGCCGGAGCACTCGACTTTCCCGGCAACGAATTCACGGATCAGGCCTTTCCCTTCGTTGGAGAGGCACGCTGGATGTCTGACGAATTCAAGAGGCGATTGGAGGCCTTCGGGCCCGGCGCCAAACCTGCCCTGGCGCGCGTCAATTTATACCGCGCAATCATATACACGACCATCGCAGACATGTTTGATGATTTCGTGGTCGGCTCGAGCCGGATGGAGGCCGCACCGCCGGTAGGTGACGCCAACATGCACTCGCTTTACGATACGGCCCTCACATCGGTAGAGGCAGGACTTGCGCTGAACCCGCCGGGCGATTTGCAGGTAGCCCTATTGGGTATGAAGGCGCGCATCGTCTATAGCAGGGCTGTCTGGGGCAAAGTCAACCCCGTAGACACGGAGGATCCGCTCGTGAATGCAGGGACAGCGGAAGCGGCGGCGGCATTGGCCGCCATGAGCGATAATTATCGCTTCCAGCTCATCAATGACGGTGGATTTCAGTTGTCAAGCTACATGTCTGAACAAATAAATGACCGCCTGGAGTTTACGTTTACCGATACATGGGTCCAGCGTAACGAGGCGGGCAACAAGGTATCCGAGGTTACGTATCCAGACATGATCGACGGGGTCGTTCACCCCTACCTGCAAGCGTTCATCACGGACTTTGTGGCCGCCAAGCAGTATGCTGACCTGACCATTGTTTCCGCGCGCGAAATGCACCTGATTCTTGCCGAAGGCGCCCTGGCGACCGGAGATTTGGGAGGCTTTACAATCCATATCAATAATCTCCGCACGTTGGACAATTTGACGCCGTACACCGGTCAGGTGAATGCACAGGATCTCCTGGAGGAATCTCGTGCTGTCAACCTGTTCCTGCAAGGCCGCCGTCTCGCAGACCTGTATCGGTTCGGACTGACCTCCCCCGAATGGGAATCCACAACATCGGCCACGACTACACCTGGGACGTTTCTACCGATCACAACGGCTGAGATCGAAGCCAATCCCCTGGTGAATTAATAATCGGATTCTTTTAGTCCATCAGGTTCCGAGACCGTCGCGGCTTATGCCAGGGCGAGCCTGTTTTCATCTATCATGGAGAAACGACTGGTCGGCGTTATTGGGGGAATCCTGCTGGCAAGCATGTTTGGGCATGCGCCCTGTTTGGGAAGCAGGACCCACGTGAGGCGCAATTCAGGCTGTATGGTGTCGGCCAGCTGCAAATTACGCTCCTGACTTCGACGGTTGCCTGGCAAACTCGGCATCAATTTGACTCGTTCGGCCTGCTGCGCTTGGGACGATTCGGCTTCGGTGCAGTACTCAATTACTCGTTTTCAAGGAACCTCTGATTTAAGCGATTCATTCGGACCACGCGAAGCAATGAGGCACGAACAGTGACAAGATTGTCTCATGGCTGGGGCTTCAGCGCCCGTATTGGGGCGTTATTAAATCCCTGTACGCGCAATCAACATGAACAGGGCACATCTGTCCCGCCACGGCTTTCCATTTCTTGCGCACGATGTACGAATTTGCCCGTGCGAATCGCACGTATACCTGGGTCCCGTTTTTCGCCAATCCCCGATACCGTGTCTTGCGATGCGCCTAATAGGTGGACAATGACACCGAAGGGATGCTCCACCCGTAGGCGAGGTGCGATTCCTCTTCCGGTTGAACGACTGGTCTTCACAGGTCTATGTGCATGTCCTGGTCGCCTTTGGCTGCACGCACCACAGGTACTCGCCTCGACCTGCCTCTTGCGCTTCTCGCACATGTATACCTAGTCCCAGTAACTCTCCTACTCCTCCCCGTGCAACTCCATCCTGTGCACATCATGCACGGTGGCCGGTGTCACTTCAACGCTGCGTTCATAGCCGTTGGTGTCCGTGCCTATATGCGCCTTCATACCGAAATGCCACAACATTGCCGTTCCTGGTAGACTTCCTCTCAGGATCCCGCTCATTTGCCCTGTTCTTCGTCGAATTCGGGGCTGCAACAATGGTCGAGTCTACCATGCCTATCCGCACCATCAAGCCGGGCCTCTTCAGATGAAAACGACTAATCCCAAGCATCTTCTTCGTCAGCTCAATCCAAATAGAGCTGAAACTTGCAGATGATCATTCTGTCCGGCGCATATCCCGATTCCGGGCCGTTGCCGCATCGAAACGTTGTCGTGGGGCCCATCCTCCATGCCAGGATGCGACCAACCGAACCGTTGCTGCAGGAAGTAGATCTGGAGCGTGATCTAGAAGGAATGGGCCGATGCCCTCGTTCTCCTTTCGGACAGTGGCGTGTCAAAGGAGGCAGCAGCATCACCCACGGTATGATCTGCTCCGTCTGCTCCTTGTACTCGGGCGGATACCGCCTGCCTCCTCTTCCTTCCATGGCATACCTCCTTGATTGACCTAAATAGAAAGATATCCGTGAAAGTGGGGCAACTCCAAGAGGCTCAACATTATTGTCTTTAAGGGTAGTCTGGCATACACGTTTTGTATCCGATTCCACGCACATTTAGGATATAGGTGGGCTGTGCCGGGTCATCGCCTAACTTGTGGCGGAGCTTTTTCACGAATGTGCGCACGTGCCCTTGGTTGACATCACTTTCGTAACCCCACACCGAGCGAATCAACTTGTCATAGGTCACGACACGCCCTGCGTTGAGCGTTAATACTCGCAATAGCCTGTACTCGGTGGCCGTCAAGTGTATGGCACGGCCCGCCACGGTCACACGGTGCTGGTCGTAGTGAATACTGAGATCCTTCAGCTTAAAATGATCCGGCTCGGCCTGCTTTCTTAGAGCCAACCGAATCCTCGCCGTAAGCTCAGTGGACGAGAACGGTTTAACAATGTAGTCGACTGCTCCAATCTCCAAGGCCCGCGCGATTGTTTCGTCCCGTCCGTAGCCGGATAGAAAGATGACCGGCTGATCGGCCAACTCAGACACCGTCTCCATCAACTTGATACCATCTGTCTCAGGCAAAACCAAATCAAGTAGAACCAACCCGGGGGATTCCGCCCGTATGATTCGGGACAGCTCTCGATGGTTGCTGGTAACAATTGGAGAGTAGCCCGCTGACGTAAGAATGTCCTGAACGTAGCGAAGCGTATTCAGATCATCATCCACTACGAGAATGCGTGTTGACTCGCCCATGGTTTGAGACTCCCCAGAGCGACTCTGTAGAGGGCGAACGCCATCGGGAGGGGCTTCCTCGGCTACCGGGACCGTGAACGTGAACCGCGAGCCCATACCCGCTCCACCACTCTCGGCCCGAATGCGTCCGCCGTGTGCCTCTACGAGTCCCTTGCAGATCGCAAGCCCCAATCCGAAACCTGTGATACCAAGCTCCGCATTTTTTCTGAATCCGGTGTGTTTCTCGAATAAATGCGGCAACAACTCCGGGGGAATACCCTTACCGTCGTCCGAAACCGAGAGCGCAACGTGCGTGTCCTCTTGAATCGCGGCCACATTAATCGTGGACCACATGGGAGAATTTCTGGCTGCATTCGAGAAGAGATTATTCAGCACTTGGATCACCCGCTGGCTGTCAACCATTATACGAGGCAATCCCGGCGGAAGGTCGATGCGAACAGCATGGCGGCTTCCTCCACTCAAGAACAAGGTCCTCGCTCGTTCCACCAGGTCGGACACTTCCCAGGGCTCGGGAAAAACCGATAACATACCCGTGTCGATGCGCCCGGCATCCAAAAGGTCGCTGATCAGGCTTTGCATATGATCGGCCTGCTCGTTGACAATGCGGAAAAACTGGACCATCTCGTCGCGACCCAGCTTCTCAGGAGTTGCCAGTACGGTGGCCGAGGAACCCTTGATCGAGACCAGCGGAGCCCGCAACTCGTGACTCACCATGCCGAGGAACTCGGTCCGCGACCGCTCAAGCTCCTCCAACGGAGCCAAATCCTGCATGGTGACGATCATCGATTCGACTACACCCTCGGCGGAGGAGAGCGGAGTGGCGTTGATCAGAATTCTGACACTCTGGTCGTCGCCGACTGAAAGCTCGACCGTTTCTGCACGCACTGTCTCGGAATTGCCGGAATCGAGTGCCTCCAAGAATTCGCGAAACGTAACTTCCCGTCCGTCGGCTCGCCTACATGTTACGAGTTCCAGCAACTGCTCCTCCGTGCGTTCCGGCACATATAGGCCTCTGACCAGCCGCTTCGCCTCTTGATTGAAGATTACCGGATTGCCTGCATTGATGCCGAAGATTACCACGCCCACAGGCGAAGTGTCTACCAGAGTCTCCAGATTTGCACGGGCTCGTTGCTCTTCACGGTGCGCATGGGCATGGGCGATGGCCATTGCTGCCTGCGACGCAAGTATCATCAGAATCTCTTCATCCTCGCGTGTGAATTCTTTTCCGTTCTCCTTTTTGCTGAGAAAAAAGTTGCCGACATTCCTGCCTTTATGATGCATCGGAGTACCCAGAAACGTCTGTGAGTGTACCGGGTCCGCCGAAAAACCGAGCGAATTGATGTAGTCAGACAATTCTGCCAAGCGAAGAATCTTGGGCAGTTCCTTAAGATGTTCGAAGAACTGGGGCCCGTCCGGCCAAGCTAGTATTTGCTGTTGCTCTTCCGGGGTGAAGCCGGACATGAAGAAGTCCTGAACCCTTCCCGTCACGTCGTTGGTCGTAATAACGCCGTAGCGGGCATGGGTCAACTCGCGGGCGTTCTCCACAATCTCTCGCAAGACAACGTCAAGTTCTAGGCTTTCACTGACGCGCAGCATGGCCGCACACAATTGTGAAGTGCGCTCGCTCAGCACATTCTTCGCTTGCTCAGCTTCGTCGGAATAGTTCATGTGTTTAGTAGCTAATGTGCAACACTACGTGTTCGTTGCTTCGCAATCACGCTATGGATGAGCCAAACTCTAGACTTGGCTACGCTTACGTGAGCGATAATGGCGAATTAGACACGATAATACTACGGAATAATCTCATGATATCCACGTAAAATATATAATCATATGGATAAATTTGTTGTGAGGGCTTCACTAATCCGTAGCGGGTGCATTACCTCCAAGGTGCTCGATTAGGAATCTACTCTACACCCAAACCTTGAGCTCTCAGTGTCGTGCGCCAATGAATTTCCCTGTGTGCGCTAATACATAGCCTGGTAACGCTCTAAACCACTGCTCACTCGCACCGCATTTTCTGGCAGGATCCGGGCAATGTTGACCAACCTCCACAGGAGTATAGGCATACCAGGTGATCGGGTAAATACAGTATGAGCAATTAACCAGACCGGGGCATATGGTGTTGATGGAGCGAGTTGGATGGATACCTCACAGGGATAGGGTTCCTCTTGGCAAAGGTGGGTTCAGCGTATTCCGGCGCAGACAACATCTGTTCGAGCATGAACGCTTCCGATACAGGCGTCTCTTCCGAAGAATCCGGGCATCTTCATCAATCAAAACCAAGCACTAGCATGGCAATACAGAAAAGCGCAGGAAACAAGGGGTAGCATTGCCGAATCGGACTTGAAGAAACTCAGTCCATTTTATTTCTTCAAGAGACAATATAGTTCAGTACCGGTTGAACGTAAGCAGGCAGCAGCAGTTGGGAGCACCGCATGTCGAAGCCATGCCGAGACGCCCTGCATGCCATAGGTATATAGAAACCCCATTCACTTTTATAGCCCTGGCACCTGTGAAGGCAACCACAGTCGCAGAAATGGGACACCAGATCACTAAATCAATACCGCGTCCCCTCAAACGAGTGATTACGAGGGAGAGCTGGCACCCGGTTTTCATGCCGATTGTCCTTCACTATATTGGATCCCAGACCAGGAATTGCACGAGCCAGCAGGATTGTGCGGATGTGATCACGTGAGCGTGACCACTTTCGCGAAACGGGAGTAGTTGACGATCCTGGTCTTAGATGATTTGCATACGCTATCTTGATAGTTATTATGAAGCTACTGTTTTGTATGCTGATTGCACTGGTTGCTGCACAATGCGGCCCCACCCTCACCCTGGATCCCACCACTACTGATCAGGATTCAGGAAGCGGCGTGCTCTTTATTGGTATTAGTCCCGTTGATGAAGCCGTAGTGTGGATAAGCGGCACTGGTGGTACATTCGGGCGCACACTGGATGGAGGTCTTACCTGGAATATCGGCGTAGTGCCCGGCGCGGACTCCCTTCAGTTCAGGGATGTGCACGGCGTAGATGCAAATTCGGCGTACCTGCTAAGTATCGGATCCGGCGATCAGTCCCGAATCTATAAGACCGTGGATGGCGGTGAGCACTGGGTTCTGCAGTTCACGAATCCAGAGGTGGGCGGATTCTTTGATTGTTTTGACTTCTGGGATGCCCTCCATGGCATAGCCTTCAGCGACTCCTTTGACGGCGAATTCTACATCATTACGACAGAGGACGGTGGCCGCACATGGACCCGTGTTCCTGCCCCTCTTCTTCCAGCTGCCCGTGCAGGGGAGGGTAGCTTTGCGGCCAGCGGCCATTGCCTGCTTGCAGCAGGAGACAGTACGGCGTGGATCGGGACTGGGGCGAGTGAAGAGGGAAACGCGCGCGTGCTTCGGACGATGGATCGTGGCAGAAGCTGGTCGTATGCGGATACGCCGATCGCCGGCGGCGCCACACGCGGCATCACATCCGTGGCATTTCTTGACGCACGGAGCGGAGCCGTGCTGGGAGGAGACGTAGCGGATATGGAAAGCCGTGCAGACAACGTTGCCTTTACTTCTGACGGGGGACAGTCATGGCGAATGGTCGGACGTCCGGAGTTTCCAGGTCCCGTATACGGCGCCGTCTATGTTCCCGGGGCTCCCAAGCCGACCCTGGTTGCGGTAGGTCCGCAGGGTATCGGCTACACGACAGACGGTGGCGAAACCTGGAAGACCCTATCTGCGCAAAACCATTGGAGTATCGCCTTTGCCGGTCCGCACATGGGGTGGGCCATTGGACCGGAAGGCCGCATTACCAGGCTTTCGCTCTACAGGTAGGCTCGCTTACGTAATTTGTGCTTTCCTGATAGTATAGGGTGTTAGTATTTAATATCTTAACGTGTGGGCTATAGCTATATCGACCAGGGTGCATACCCACACCGTGGTCAGGCTGTCGCACACAGACAGGACTCATTCAGACCGATAAGGGTGCATTGCTTACGGACCCGGCGAGCTCAAGGCCCGATTCGCTGTATTGACAGCAAGCCGTTGTTCATTAAGCATGTGACTGACAGGGAGTGGTGGGACGCAGATAAAACCCGTACCTCGCTCCCGCCATACTGGTTATATCTCTGCTGCCTTGCGAACGCCTGACCCTTTATGATCCGTGAGTGCATCACCCAGATCCTCCCGCATCCGGTCCATCAATTCCTGTAGCCGCTTGACGATTTCGGGGTGCTCGGCTTTCAGGTCCATGGTCTCGCCAACATCTGTCTCAAGGTTAAAAAGTGCCAGACCAATAGAATCCTGCACATAGGCGCCCGGATGTGTCGGCGTGGAGAGGCGGGCGCCATGAATACTTCTGTAACGGTGTGGAACGTGCAGTTTCCACGGACCCGCACGCACCGCCTGGAGTTGCCGGCCATTGTAGTAATAGAAAGCCTCGTGAGGGGACTCTGCACCTGGTTCCTGGCGCAAAAGAGCAGTGATGTCTTTGCCGTCAAATGCCAGCCCGGTAGATTTTGTACCGGTCAGCCGGGCGATTGTCGGCACGAAATCCATGGCCGTGACCAACTCGCTACTCACCATACCGGCGGGTATGACACCCGGCCACCACATTAGAAGCGGTACGCGGTGACCTCCCTCGAACGTGGTGCCCTTGCCTTCCCTTAGGGGCCCCGCAGAGCCGCTGTGGTTTCCTTTCACAAGCCAGGGCCCATTGTCGGATGTAAATATCACAAGCGTATTTTTGTCCAGTCCTCGCCGTTTGAGCGTATCCATGATGCGCCCGACAGACCAATCAATCTCCATGAGCACATCACCGTAAAGACCACGCTCCGACTTGCCTGTAAATGAATCGGACGTAAATAGAGGCATGTGGGGAAACGTGTGCGGAACATACAGAAAGAACGGATCGCTCGCATTTTCCTCGATAAATCGGACAGCCCGTTCTGTGTACCATCGTGTGAGCTGTCGCTGATCCGGTTCCGTTTCGATGACTTCCAGTCCCTCCACCAGTGGCAGTGGCGGGTGACGCCGCGCATAGGGATTGGGATTCTTGACAGAATCCGGCGTCATATCATTCGAATATGGAATGCCGAAATACACATCAAATCCGTGGTTCGGTGGAAGGTGTGGCGTGGCGTGGCCGAGATGCCATTTGCCAATGCAGGCCGTGGCATAACCTCCTGTCTGAAGCAATTCGGCCAGGGTGACCTCGTCCGGATGTAGTCCTTTGGTTGATTGCGGCATGAGTACGCCCGGGATTCCGAGGCGCTGTGGATACATGCCGGTCAGCATGGCAGCGCGAGAAGGAGAACACGAGGCCGCTGCTGTGTAGAAATCCGTAAATCGGATTCCTTCCCGGGCCATCTGGTCCAGGTGCGGCGTGGCGAACCCCCTGGCGCCATACGTGCCGAGATCTTCATAACCCTGATCATCGGTGACGATAAGGATTATGTTGGGTGGCGGCTGCGTGCAGGCTGCCGCCAGAACCAGCAGGATTGGAAATAAGGCAGGACGAAGCATAAAGAAGTATCAGTGGATTGACCGTGACCGGATCAGATGTCCGGTGGCGAACGACATTGTGTAAAATGGGAGAAGGAGACGGCGTAATCAAGTAATTGCAGTAGTCTGCCAGTGTCTCTCATGGAAGGGAGCATTAAGGAGGTGTCTCTCCGGCGATTTCGGCATGGCACAACTCGTTGGACTAGACCCATCCTGGCCCGACTGCTATGGATTCAGCAACATCAGCCAGCGCCTTGGATTTGCAGATGTGGCACCGCACCTGTGGCAGGCTGTCATCGCGGGCTCGTAGCAGAGGCCAAACGCGACAGTGGCCGTTTCAGACACCGTAATCGTGCAGGCTTCTCCGACACGGAGCGCCTACCGGTGTCGCGCCAACCCGACGGAGGCTCGACGCCCCTTGCCAGTGGCCTGTAACGTATGACTTTCGAGAGCCTTGCTTGCATCTATTGCCATTTCTTCACTACCCCAGCAACCAATTCTCCAATGTGCAGCGCCGCCTACCACATCTTGTTGGAGAAAATGGCACTATTTGGCGTCCACTAAACAAGATCATTCAGGGTGGCCATCTGTTTCGTATCTTGCGCCGCTCAGTATCTCAGCCCATCCCTGACGCCATGAAATGCTCCATCGATACCAACCTCGTGCATGCAGGGGACATCCATCCGCGGATTGGCGGTGCGGTCCGGATGCCTGTCTTCCAATCCGCCATGTTCGAGCACGGTGAGCATGGGATCCGGTACATCCGATACAACAACACGCCAAACCAGCAAAGCCTGAACCGAAAGCTGGCCGTACTAGAGGACGCCGACGAGGCCCTGGTTACCGGGAGCGGCATGGCGGCGATTTCGGGGGCCCTCCTTTCGGTCCTGTCGCCAGGCGACCATCTATTGGCCCAGGACGGCCTGTACGGCGGCACACACGGGTTTGCTACACGCATGCTGCACGACCTTGGCATTGAGGTAACCTTCTTCGACGCGGATGACCCGGACAGCTGGGAGGGTCTGCTGCGGCCGCAATCGCGTGCCGTGTATGTAGAATCCATCACGAATCCGCTGTTGCAGGTCTGTGACCTTGAGCGCATTGTGGATTTTGCCGTAGGCAACGGGTTGGTTTCGATGATTGATAATACCTTTGCAACGCCCATCAATTACCGTGCTGCTGAGCGCGGCTTTGACCTTTCGCTGCACAGCGCGACCAAGTACTTGAATGGCCATTCCGATATCGTAGCCGGGGCGGTGATCGGCCGCGGCGACCTCGTGCGCCGCGTTGACGCCACGCTTCGTTTTCTTGGCGGCCCATTGGATCCGCACGCCTGCTTCCTGCTCGACCGCGGACTACAGACCCTGGCGCTGCGTGTGCGCCACCAAAACGAAAGTGCCGGGAGAATGGCTAGCTTTCTCGAAGTGCAGCCACAGGTCACGAAAGTCAACTACCCCGGTCTGCAAAGTCATCCTCGCAATGCGCGTGCCACGCGACTCTTCGACGGATGTGGAGGCATGATCAGCTTCGAACTCGGCATCGGTGTTACTGGCGCCGAAGCCTTTATAGACCGCCTGCAGATCCCTCTTCATGCGCCCAGTCTGGGAGGCGTCGAGAGCTTGGTGACTCGGCCCGCGATGAGCTCGCACGCGTCGCTTGGCCGGGAAGAACGGCTTCGCGTAGGCATTGCGGACGATTTGATCCGCATGTCGGTTGGCATTGAAGCCTTCGAGGATCTCCGCGCAGATATTGCGCAAGCTCTCTCATTGGTCGAAGCCTCGGCCTAACACTTACGGCATCACTCCAAAAGAGAAAATAGTGCGCGACTCATAGGTTTCTCCCGGCCGTAAAATGGTCGATGGGAATTCCGGCTTGTTTGGAGAATCCGGAAAGTGCTGGGTTTCGAGGCAGAACCCGTAGCGGCGTTGATAAGCGCGCCCGTCCTTGCCAGTAATCGATCCGTCAAGAAAATTTCCGGTGTAGAATTGCACACCTGGCTCCGAGGTGTGGATTTCCATTACCCGGCCAGTCGTAGGTTCGTAGACGCGTGCAGCCAGAAATGGGCTTGTGTCTCCGCCGCTCAGAACGTAATTGTGATCGTATCCGCCACCAAGGATCAGTTGTCGATTATCGTCTTCAATACGTGCTCCAATGGCTACGGGCGTCCGGAAATCAAATGGTCCTCCGGTAACATCACGAATCTCGCCGGTCGGAATCATCGTCGAATCAACCGGCGTGTAGGCATCTGCCATCACCATGAGTTCGTGATCCAGAATGTCACCGTTACCAGCACCCGCCAGATTGAAATACGAATGTTGCGTCAGATTGACGGGCGTAGCCTTGTCTGTCGTGGCGTGAAAGTCTACAATAAGCGCATTATCCTCGGTCAACGTATAGGTAATGCGTGAGACCAGTGTACCCGGGTATCCCTCCTCTCCGTCCTGGCTGACGTAGGTAAGTATTATACCAACGCCCGTAGCATCGTCAAATGACTCCCCCGTCCACACTACTTTGTCGAATCCTACAAGTCCACCGTGCAGGTGATTGGGACCGTTGTTCCTGGCAAGCACATAAGTCTCGCCGTCCAACTCAAACGTCGCATCGCCTATGCGATTCCCATAGCGGCCTACTATGGCGCCAAAGTACGGGCTTGCATCGATAAAGCCCTGGAGCGAATCATAGCCCAGCACTACGTCATCCAGGACTCCGTCTCTGTCCGGAACACGGAGCGATACGATAATGGCTCCGTACGTCACGATGGTGACCTCGGCTCCGCTTCCGTTGGTGAGCGTATAGAGATCGACGCCTTCCCCGTCAGGCGTCACACCGAACGGCTCCTGCGTGACACGGTTCATTGGGGTTTCGGATTGGCATGATGCAAGTAGCAGCATGCAAGCAAGAGTGCAACAACGCTTCCAGTCGGCTGGCATTGCACATACCTCTAGTTCATGAATATACGCGGTTGCTCGTCATCCAGGACCTCCAGGTCCTGGATGGCAAACCAGCCCTCATTTTCGCCTCCAGCACTATTGCGATACGGCGTTTCCGGGTCACCGGTCTCTATGTCGACCAAGTAGGCCAGATCCTTCCGCATCCCGGGCGCAACTTCTACGCCGTGAGACACATCCGCAATGCGCCCCATCAGGGTCCCAATCAGAGCTCCCTCATGCGTATACAGGTGCGCGAGTGCGCGCTTGCCGATGAGTTGATACATCGGTGTCGCAGGCTCATTCCGTGTCGGCCTTACGCTTCGCGCTCATCGGGGCTTCCACCCCATACTGGGCTACCTTTAACAGGCCATTCAGCCCCTGTTCACCCAGCGTGAGGCTGATCGACATTATGCCGAATTCTCCACCGTCAAAGTCAAATGTCACGGTGGATGCCTCTGCATCGAAAGCGAGGTCCGTGAGCGGGGCAACCTCTTCCGGCTGGTCATCTCCCACGATGGTCCCGCCAAGCACGCCATCGGTCATGGAAAAAGACAGCAAACCGCTGTAGATGCCTTGAGGCGTATCAACGTCATAATTCCAGTCTCCTACCAGTGGATGAGCTACTTCGGCTGGCTCCATTTCCGGTTCTGTTGCCGGCTCCATGGCGGTCTCGCGTGATCCGGCGCAGGCGGAGACGAAGAGAATCAAGAGAGCAATTAGCGCGGTCTGTAATCTAGGCATGGTTCCGTTGTTGTGTTGAGGGAGTCTATTATGGGCGTACGGCCCGAGGTTTCAGCGAAGTCAGCGAGGCGATATTAATGGGCTCTCCGGTGCGTACACTTTCTCGCGCAGCGATGCCGATAAGGATGGACATGGCGCCATCACGGGAGCCGGCGGCCTGGCGCAGCGGATCTGCCATCATCGGATCCTTAAAGATGCGATCCTTAAGGCGTGTATCGCCACCACCATGCCCTCCGCCTCCGTGCGGAATTCGAATGAACTCTGTTTGTCCAAAGTTATCGGTGACACGAAGTTCGTCATAATCCTCGGTGTCCCACGGCTGTCGCTCTTTCACCCAGGCTTCCAGACGCCCCTTGGTGCCATTGAACGCGATGCGATAGCCTTCGTAGGGTGAATACGTGGTACAAGAATAGCTCACGTGCACTCCATTTGCATATTGAATTTGCGCCGCCATCTTGTCATAGATATCAATTTCGTCATTCCACACGCAGCCATCGCGCAGATATCCGTCATGGTGCTCATGGTCAACGTACAGTTTCACGAGTCGTTCGTGGGCGGTAATGTCCCAATAGTGCGCGCAACGATTCATATGCGGGCATCCCCGGCAATTCGTATGCCGAAAGGAGTTGTTGTGCCCGTAATACTCTAATGCGCCCTGGGCGAATACCTGTTCTGGCTCCGACTCCAGCCACCAGTTCAGCAAATCAAAATGGTGCGTCGCTTTGTGGACGAACAGTGTCCCGCCATAGCGCTCCTTGCCGTGCCAACGCCGAAAGTAGGAGGCGCCATGATACACATCAAGATACCAGTGGAAATCTACGGAAGTCACCTCACCGATGCGCCCCGCCATGAGCAATTCCTTTATCCTCTGGCGGTGTGGCGAGTAGCGGTAGTTGAAGGTGACGATGACATTCTTGCGTGTGCGTGCCTGGGCATCGAGGATAGCCTGACACCGGGTAGCATCCGTGGTCATCGGCTTT
Organism: Rhodothermales bacterium; assembly: GCA_963665975.1. Classification (GTDB taxonomy): domain Bacteria; phylum Bacteroidota; class Rhodothermia; order Rhodothermales; family Bin80. Next base: position 3,529,168 of record OY762508.1, on the reverse strand, counting down.
TCGGTGATGACATCGCAGCCCATCTCCATTGCCTTGATCATGAATGCATGATGCGTCGAGTCCACGGTCGTTACGATCACGGTTTCCGGTCTCGCGACGCGGATCATCTCCTCAAAATCCGTAAACGTGGGGCAGTCCGCGTCAATGTAGGTACTGGCATATGCCAGACGGCCCGGATTTATATCGCACAGGCCAACAAATTCGACATCTTCGGGGTACTGCCGCACCAGATCGCGGCCCCACATGTTGATACCGCGAATCCCGGTTCCTACCAGGGCTACCCGCATGCGTGCTGCTGGCCGCGCCCTGAGCGGCCTTGCCAGCAGCGATGCCGTAACCGCGCCGCTACCGGTGCGAATAAAGTCTCTGCGAGAAATAGCATCCATTGATTCCTGCCTTATGCCCCGCACGCCAACCGGAGTTCCGTGTCAGACGGTCACCTCCCAGCCGGGCTCATAAGATCGACCCCACAATTGCATGGCCTCTTCGTCATCAAGAATGTGGCCGTTGGTCGGATCGCACTGCAGGGTGCGCCCGGTGCGTTGGGCGATATTACCCAGATGGCATAGCAGCGTGCTCTTGTGGCCCTCATCAATGGGAGCAGCCTGATTCGAGCTGTCTCCCCGAATCACGTCTGCAAGGTTGGCGATATGCATATCGGTCAGTCCGCCGCCGCCTCGCGTATCGAGCGTAGCCTCTGCCGTGCTGCGCACCCGTTTCCAGATTTCCTTGTTGTCCTGGTCGTAGACGATATAGCCCTGCCTGTCCATAAAGACGGTGCCGTATTCGCCATGAATGGAAGCTCCCCTACCTCGCCCTTCGACTGGCTTCCCATTACAACTCCGCCCGTCCCACGTAATGGTCTTGTCCTCCTTGAAATCGAAAGAGGCAATCTGCGTGTCATAGAATTCCCAGTCATCCTTGAAATGAAACCGCCCACCGGCGGAGGTCACACGGATCGGATAGTCTACCCCCAACGCCCACCGGCAGATGTCAATTTCGTGTGTGCCGTTATTACAGATTTCGCCTGTCCCCCAGTGCCAGAACCAATGCCAATTGTAATGGATAATGTTGTCCCTATACGGCGTTCGGGGCGCTGGCCCTTGCCACAGATCATAGTTCAGCCAGTCCGGCACGGGAGCCGGTTTGCCGTGGCCTATTCCTCCGCGCGTATTGGCGTACCAGGCTCTCCCGTAGTATGCCCGCCCGATCAGGCCTTCGTGAATGGACTGCACGATCTGCTGGGATTCCGGCGAGACCCGTTGCTGGTTGCCCATCTGGACTACCCGGTCGTAACGCTTCTGCGCTTCGACGAGCAGTTCTCCCTCGCGCGGATTATGGCCGCATGGCTTTTCCACGTAAACGTGCTTGCCGGCCTGCAGCGCCATGATAGCCGCGGGAGCATGCCAATGATCCGGCGCCGCAATAACCAGGATGTCGAGATCCTTGTTATCCAGAAGCCGCCGGACATCTGTTTCGCCTTTTGCCGCTGGAGCCGAATCGCCGGCAACCTGGGCAACCGATCTTATGGTTTTGGCGATTGCGCGCTCGTCCACATCGCAGATGTAGGCCACTTCGCAGCCCTGGGTCTTGGCAAACGACGTGGCCAGACCACCGCCGCGGCTGTTTACGCCCATGACGCCGACAACGAGTTTGTTACTCGGCGCTGCCGCGCCGCGCACTGCGCGTAAATGCCCAAGTACTCCCAGGCCAATCCCTGCAGCTGCGCCTTGTTTCAGGAAGGTGCGACGATCGATCGATGCTCTCATGACGTTTTGTGTAGGACTTGATTGGAACTAGCCCACAAGATAGCACGACCACGATCCACGCGCACGCGAAGAGATATTGCAGGCGCGGATAGTCGTAGCAGTAACTGCGGATAGCCCAATTGTCCCTAGGATACCTGGACGAAGATTTTCAGCTACTGACAACAAAGTCTCGGACCCTCGGAAGAATGGTAAACCCTCACACATCACCGGACGCTGTGCTGTAATCATGACTGGGCATCCCAAAGTCCTTTAGAACGACGAAACTCTGATCCATCCGAAAAATGACGGACGGTGTCCTCACGAGTGGGGTTTGCTCGTAAGCCTGAAACATGGTCCAATCCAGGAATCAAGGCTAATTGGTTACGATGGTCCGATCACACATTGACATGACCAGGAGATGCAGAGTACAGGGCAATTCCAAGTACACTTATGGCAATTGTTGGCTGGTTTCCGTTTTGGCCGCGACCAACTCATTTGATAAATAAAATCAAGCCCCTACGTATCCCTTTCCGTAATTAGGCTGATTGGATTCGATGGTCCGATCACATATTTAACATGACCTGGAGGATGTAGAGTGGGGGGCAGTTCCCAGTACACTCATGGCTATTGTTAGCTGGTTTCCGTTAGTCTTAATACACAGTTACAGCGGAACAGCTCCCTGATCCCAGTCAATGCGTCACGGGCTACCACTCTCTGGGCAGAGACCAGATGGGGTGGTCCAGTCGGCTTGACCGGTGCGTGGATTGCAGGTTTGCGTTAGGCGGCGCCAACATCAAGGCGTTCCTGTAACAACAGCACAAACTGGATACGCGCAATACGCAGAACGTGTGGCGCTTTTCCGGTCTTCCTGACAATGACGGCTTCCTCGCCACACCCGGCGGGTGACAGAAGCCTGACTCCTGCTAGCCTCTGGATCGTCGGATCAAGAATGAAAATCATCCACAACTGCATAGGAGGATAACCATGCGAAGTCACACACCCGCTTTGTTCCTGGTCTTGGCGCTCCTGTTGGGAGTGACTACCGAGGCGCGCGCTCAGGTTGGCAACTGTGAACCCGCGCTTGGTGAGGCTTACCTGGACATCAACAATGTCCGGGCGCGGCTTCTGAATAACGGCAACCTCTTTTGGCGAGGCGACCCCTTCGTATACGAAGTGCCCAAGGGGGGTGGCGCAAATGCCATCTTCACTTCGGGTATCTGGATCGGCGGCCTGGTCGGCGGCCAGCTCCGGGCGGCCGCTACTCGATATGGCAATTATCAGTTCTGGGGCGGTCCTCTGGATGATAACGGTGCTCCTCCGGTAGACTGTGCACAGTATGATCATCTGTACAAGGTGTCTCGGGACGACATTTCCGAATACGATGCCTCCGGAGTTTCATCTCCGGATTTGCGCGACTGGCCCACCGGACTGGGTGCGCCTACGCTTGCCCCTCCCGACAACGGCGTTGACGATGACGGCGATGGCACGGTAGACGAGGATGGTGAGCAGATCTTCGTGCTTGACCAGCCGGTCTCGCAGCGGCTGACCCGCAAGATTGATCTCGCGGGCGGGGAGCGTCCTGCCATTCTCGGCGATCAATCCATCTGGTGGATCATGAACGACCGGGGCAATGAACACCTGGCTCGCGGCGCGGACACACCGCCGATCGGCCTTGAAGTGCACGCCCTGGCCTTCGCCTTCAATTCCGGAGGCGACATCGGGAATACGACCTTCTACAAGTACGACCTGTACTACAAGGGGGATGTACCGCTGACCGATACCTATATCGGCCTCTTCTCTGACCCCGACCTGGGCAACTACCAGGACGACTGGGTAGGCAGTGACACGCTGCGTGGCATGGGCTTCGTCTGGAATTCGGATAACGAGGACGAAGGCAGCGACGGATACGGCATTCCGCCGGCTGCGGGGTACGACTTCTTCCAAGGTCCGATTGTGCCATCGCCGGGTGATACCGCGTACGTCAGCGGGACGCCGGTTCCGGATTTCACGAATCTGAAAATGGCCCACTTCGTGTTTTACAACAACGGTGACGGTGTCACCGAGGACCCTGCAAACGGGCAGGACTATTACAACTATCTGTCCGGTCGCTGGAAAGACGGCAAGCGGATCACGCTCGGAGGCAACGGGCGTGACTTCTCGGATATTCCCACCGACTTCATGTATCCCGGCGATCCGGGAAGCGGACCCGCCAGTTGCCAGTACTGGTCGGAATGTAACTCCGACGATGCCGGCACGGCAATCGAGGCCGCTGACCGGCGGTTTGTGATGTCCTCGGGCCCGTTCACAATCAACCCGAACGATTACCAGCAGGTCGTCTTCGGCATCGTTTGGGCGCAGGGAGAAAACAATTACGACTCCGTGCAGAAGCTGAAGATCGCCGACGAGTTGGCTCAGGCGGCCTTCGATGTGAACTTTGATATTCCGGGTCCGCCTAATGCCCCCAACGTGACGGCTACGCCGTTGGATGGTCGGGTCATCCTGGAATGGACCAATCCGGCCAATGCCAACAATTATCTGGAAGGCTACCGCGTCGAGGATCCGTTTGCGTCTGTGGACAATAACGAATACGTCTTCGAGGGGTACACCGTCTACCAGTACGACAACGCACTGGACCAGGTAGGCAGCGTGATTGCCACCTATGATATGCCCAACGGCATCACCCGCGTCATTGACGGGATTCCCGGCGAGCCTACGATGGAAACGGCCAGGGGCAACGATTCCGGCGTGCAGCCCTACCATACGGTAGGAGGCCTGACCAACTACACGACGTACTACTTTGGCGTACAGGCATATGCCTACAACGACGCTTCGGCTCCGAAGATTTATCGCGGTCCTGTCGCCCGTATTGAGGTGACGCCGACCCGTTCGACCAAGGTGTTGTCGGACGCGGCGCTGGAGGCGGCAGCGAGTGCCGAGGCGGACCTGGAGGCAACCAAGGTGGGCATCGGTGACGGAGTGGTATACGCCAGTGTCGTCAATCCCGGGATTCTGCAGGATGGCACCTACACCGTGGAATTCTACGAGGCGGAGTTTGGCAAGCGTCCGGACGGCGCGATGCAGGAAAAGGGCGACATCATCGATCCGCTACCTGCTGTCGAGTTGCAGAAAGCAGCGGCCACGGCTGCGACCGTTGGCATCACCTATGATATCAAGCGGGATGGCACGGTGGTCTTCGACGGATCGGAGGGATCTTCGCCTGCGCCGCAGCGGCAGAATATCGTTCTTGTGGAAGGGTTGCAGTTTTCGGTGCTTGGTCCGACACCCGGGTTCAAGGATTTCCAGACGTCGGCCAATGCTGCCGGTCCGCTGGATCCTCCGGACTATGGCGCGTTTGGCTGGGCAGGCTTTCCGGATCCGAGAGGACTGGGAGCTCCTGAGCGAGGCCGGCAGCAGTCGACCAACAACTCCCGCTGGGGCTTCCATGCGGGCGGTTCTTCGGGCGGATTTGGTCCGAGAAGCGATGGCGGGTCCTTCCTGGGTCGCTCTACCCGTGCGGGGTTGGATGTGATTGGCATCACCGACTACGAGATGCGCTTTACGCAGCGCTGTGTGGATGGCGTCGACGGGGTGTTGGCACCGGGAGACTGTCTGGCCTGGCTGAGATTCCAGGGTGGCGGTCTGGTCGAGGTGCCCTACGAGCTGTGGCAGACTGGGGTAAGCACGCCGGACGATCCGAGCGACGATGTGCGTATGGTGCCTGTGCTGTTGGATGTGAACGTGGAAGGGGTCTACGACATCGGGGGAGACCATGCAGGCTCTTCCTCGGATGACGATCCATTCACGGACTGGACGTACTGGATGCGTCCGGAGGATGTCAGTCCGGGCGAGGCGGGACATGATGCGTTCTTTAGAGGAGAGGGATCGGCTTCTGAGGTATTGGCGCGCACGGTGCTCGTTGTCCACAACGGGGGTTCGGCGCCGCCGTACAATCCTTCTCTGCCGGAAACCGGAACGGTCTTCCGTCTGGTGACCAACAAGCCGAATCAGCCGGGGGATGTGTTCACTATGTCCACGGTCGGTCTGGGAGCGCAGGAGCCGGATCAAGCCACAAAGGTGGCGCGGCTGGACGACATCGGCATCGTGCCGAATCCGTACCGGGGCGCGTCGGAGTACGAAGTGAGCCAGCTCTCAGACCAGGTGCGCTTCACGAATATGCCGGATGCGGCGACGATTCGCGTCTTCACGCTGAACGGGACGCTGATCAAGACGATTGAGAAGCAGTCTCCAGGTGTTGCGACGATTTCCTGGAACCTGACTACGGACCACAACCTTCCCATCGCCAGCGGCATGTACCTGATACACTTCGATGTCCCGAACGTGGGCACGAAAGTACTCAAGTTCGCCGTGGTCAAAAAACGGATCCAGCTGAACGTCTACTAGGCAGGCCCACCCTGTGAGTCCGTCACTACGGTCTTGACATTTTTCCTGCAAAGCAAGGAGGATCATTCAAATGAACGCACACAAGTACACAGCCTGGTGCCTCGCGCTGCTTTTCATGCTAGGGTTCGCTGCTGCTCCGGTCTTCGCGCAAGGCAGCGGTGGTGCGGGTACGAACCAGGCGGACCAGAACCGCATCGGAACATCGGGCGCCGTGGAATTGCTGGTGCCCGTTACAGCTCGGTATACGGCGCTGGGTAATGCCACCACGAGCAGTCTGGCCGACATGAACGGTCTGGAAGCCCTGTACGCCAACCCTGCAGGGTTGACGAACAATACGGGAACTACCGCACTGTTCAGTCGCCTGAACTACGTCGCCGACATCGGGGTTAACTATTTCGGCATCGGTCAGCGGATCGGCGAAAATAACCTGGCCTTTACTATTACGGCCTGGGATTTCGGAGACATTCCGCGTCAGACCGAGCTTAACCCGGAGATTACGGACGTAACCTTCGACGTCTCCTTCATCACGGCAGGTCTGAGCTATGCACGTTCGCTTACAGACCGTATCGCCGCCGGCGTGACGTTCAAACTGGTCAACGAGACCATCGACGACATGACCGCCACTGGAGTCGCAGTCGACGCGGGCATGACATACGTGGTCGGCGAAACCGGATTGCGGTTGGGTGTGGCGCTGAAGAATATCGGCAACGAGCTTCAGTACCAGGGCACCGGACTAACGCGCCAGGTGCAACTTCCCGGCCAGCCAGGGAATGCGTCGAACAACGCGATCGATATTCAGTCGGAGGCGATGCAATTCCCGACACTGCTGAATTTTGGCGTAGCCTACACGCGGAATCTGATGGCCGGATCCACCGTTACCGTGTTGGGCAATTTCCGCTCCAACAGCTTCGACCAGGATCAGTACAGCGGCGGTATCGAAGTAGGTCTCCGGGATATGATCTATGTCCGGGGCGGTTTCGAACTGTCGCAAGATACAGACCTGACCTTCTACAAGGGGTATTCCTTAGGTGCGGGGCTCAACCTGATGTTATCCGGCACACGCTTGACGCTGGACTACGCCATGGTTCCGACAGAGTACTTCGATGACCTCCAGTTCATCACCGCTTCGGTGACCTTGTAGGATAACTCAAGATTGTTATCAGACAGGCCTTAGATGTCCCGAACGTGGGCACGAAAGTGCTCAATTTCGCGGTGGTCGAAAAGCGGATCCTGCTGAACGTCTACTAGATAGCACGTTCACTGCGCCCGTGTTGTAGTGTGTCGACTAAACAGTTGCGGTGCCTTCGCATCTGTCCCTGGGAGGCTGCAGCCTGGTTCCTTTTGATCCCTGGATCGTTGGATCAATAATGAGAGCCATCAACAAGTACATGGAAGGATGGCCATGCTAATAGGAAAGACCGCAGGGGTTCTGGCCGTTTTCACGCTGGCCTTGGGGATTGCTCCCGAGACTATGGCTCAAATAGGTAACTGTAGACCTGCCGTTGGAGAAGCCTACCTGGACGTGAACAACGTGCGGGCGCGGCTTCTGAATAACGGCAACCTCTTTTGGCGAGGCGACCCCTCCGTATACGAGGTGCCCAAGGGAGGTGGCGCAAATGCCATCTTCAACTCGGGTATCTGGGTCGGTGGTATGGTCGGTGGCCAGCTTAGGGTGGCCGCTACCCAATATGCATGGTATCAGTTCTGGGCAGGCCCTCTGGATGAACTCGGTGCCCCTCCGGCAGATTGCGCGGAATACGACCGCATGTACAAGGTAAGCCGCTCGGATATCGAGGAGTATGAAGCAACGGGCGTCGCCACACCGGATCTCAGTGAATGGCCCACCGGCCTGGGCGCACCGACGCTGGCGCCGCCAGGCAACCGCATAGATGATGACAGCGACGGAGAGACTGATGAAGAGGACGAACAGGTGCGCTTCGACATTACTGTCCCGCTCGCACAGCGCAAATACCGCGTTGTCGATCTGAACGGAGGCGAACGTCCTGCCCTGTTGGGCGATCAGTCCGTGTGGTGGATCATGAACGACCGGGGCAACGAACACTTGGCTGGCGGTGCGGACACGCCACCGATCGGTCTGGAGGTGCACGCATTGGCCTTCGCTTTTGACTCTGGAGGAGATATCGGAAATACGACATTCTACAAGTACGACCTGTTCTACAAGGGAGATGTGCCGCTGACCGATACCTATATCGGCCTTTACTCTGATCCCGACCTGGGCAACTACCAGGACGACTGGATAGGCAGTGATACCCTGCGTGGCATGGGGTTCGTCTGGAATTCGGATAACGAGGACGAAGGCGGCGATGGATACGGTATACCACCGGCATTGGGCTACGACTTCTTCCAAGGTCCGATTGTGCCGTCACCAGGTGATACCGCATACATAAGTGGAACGCCGCGTCCGGATTTCAAGAATCTGACAATGAAACACTTTGTCCACTGGTTCGACGGTCCAGGTCGCGTAAACGCGTCTCCATTTAACGGGCAGCACTATTACAACTATCTGTCGGGCCGCTGGAAAGACGGCACGCGGATCACGCTCGGAGGCCACGGGGTTGTATTCTCGGATATTCCCACCGACATCATGTTCCCCGGTGATACGGGAAGCGGACCTGCCAGTTGCCAGTTCTGGTCGGAATGCAACTTCGACGATGCCGGCACGCCGCGCATGGCCTTTGACCGGCGGTTTGTGATGTCCTCGGGACCGTTTACAATCAACCCGAACGATTATCAGCAGGTCGTCTTTGGCATCGTTTGGGCGCAGGGAGAAAACAATTACGACTCCGTGCAGAAGCTGAAGATCGCCGACGAGTTGGCGCAGGCGGCCTTCGATGTGAATTTCGATATTCCGGATCCGCCTAATGCCCCCAACGTGACGGCTACGGCGCTGGATGGGCGGGTTATCCTGGAGTGGACCAATTCGGCCAATGCCAACAATTATCTGGAAGGCTACCGCGTCGAGGATCCGTTCGCGCCTGTGGGCAACAACGAATACGTCTTCGAGGGATACACCGTTTACCAATACGACAACGCACTGGACCAGGTTGGCAGCGTGATTGCCAACTATGATATGCCCAACGGCATCACCCGCGTCATTGACGGAATTCCCGGCGAGCCTACGATGGTTACGGCCTGGGGCACCGATTCCGGCGTGCAGACCTACCACACGATAGGAGGCCTGACGAACTACACGACATACTACTTTGGCGTACAGGCGTATGCCTACAACGACGCTTCGTCGCCAAATGTATATCGCGGCCCCATCGCCCGCATTGAGGTGATCCCCGCACGCTCTACCAGGGTGGTGTCTGAAGCGGCCCTGGAGGCGGCCAGAAGCGTTGCTGCAGACGTGCTTGCGACCCATTACGGCATTGGCAACGGAACAGTCTACGCCAGTGTCGTCAATCCCGGCATTGTGCAGGATGGCACCTACACCGTAGAGTTCTACGAGGCGGAGTTCGGCAAGCGTCCGGATGGCGCGATGCAGGAAAAGGGCGACATCATCGATCCGCTACCTGCTGCCGAGTTGCAGAAGGCGCAGGCTACGGCGGCGACCAGTTCCATCACCTATGACATCAAGCGGGATGGTACGGTGATCTTCGACGGATCGGCGGGATCTTCGCCTGCGCCGCAGCGGGTGAATGTCATTCTTGTGGACGGGTTCATATTCTCGGTGCTTGGTCCGACGCCCGGGTTCAAGGATTTCCAGACGTCGGCCAATGCTGCCGGTCCGCTGGATCCTCCGGACTATGGCGCGTTTGGCTGGGCAGGCTTTCCGGATCCGAGAGGACTGGGAGCTCCTGAGCGAGGCCGGCAGCAGTCGACCAACAACTCCCGCTGGGGCTTCCATGCGGGCGGCGCCAGTTCCGGCTTGTTTGGTCCGAGATCAGATGGCTCCACATTCCTGGGTCGCGCAACCCGTGCGGGGTTGGATGTGATCGGCATCACCGACTACGAGATGCGCTTTACGCAGCGCTGTGCTGATGGCATTGACGGGGTGTTGGCGCCGGGAGACTGTCTGGCGTGGCTGAGATTCCAGGGTGGCGGTATGGTCGAGGTGCCCTACGAACTGTGGCAGACTGGGGTAAGCACGCCGGACGATCCGAGCGACGATGTGCGTATGGTGGCGGTGCTGTTGGATGTGAACGTGGAAGGGGTCTACGACATCGGGGGCGACCATCCCTCTTCTTCGGCGGATGACGATCCGTTCACGGACTGGACGTACTGGATGCGTCCGGAGGATGTCAGTCCGGGCGAGGCGGGGCATGACGCGTTCTTTGCAGGAGAGGGATCGGCCGTGGAGGTTTTGGCGCGCACGGTGCTCGTTGTCCACAACGGGGGTACGGCGCCGCCGTACAATCCTTCTCTGCCGGAAACCGGAACGGTCTTCCGCCTGGTGACCAACAAGCCGAATCAGCCGGGGGATGTGTTCACGCTGTCCACGGTCGGTCTGGGAGCGCAGGAGCCGGATCAAGCCGCGAAAGTGGCGCGGCTGGACGACATCGGCATCGTGCCGAACCCATACCGGGGCGCGTCGGAGTACGAAGTGAGCCAGTTCAGCGACCAGGTACGCTTCACGAATATGCCGGATGCGGCGACGATTCGCATCTTCACGCTGAACGGGACGCTGATCAAGACGATTGAGAAGCAGTCTCCGGGTGTAGCGACGATTTCCTGGAACCTGACTACAGACCACAACCTTCCCATCGCCAGCGGCATGTACCTGATACACTTCGATGTCCCGAACGTGGGCACGAAAGTACTCAAGTTCGCGGTGGTCAAAAAACGGATCCAGCTGAACGTCTATTAAATAGCACGCTCACTGCGTCCATGTTGTAAGGGGTCGAAAAGAGCATCCACACACAATGGGTACTCTCAAAGAAACGGAGAAGTAAGAAAGACGTGAGAACCAAGCTACGATTAGCTCTTGACCGCTACTGTCCATGCCCGCCATGTGCTTTATCACTTCCGTAAAGCCACAGTGCGAGGCAGCGATTCCGAATCTGTATTGCAAGAGCAGCAGAACTGCTGGTTCCGCTAACGTCGCTCGACAATACGACGACACGCGGTATGAACACTCTTGCGGTGCTTTTTGCGAATCCGGCGGGCCTTGCCGGCAATCACGGGACCACGGTGCTGTCCGGCATAGTGCGTAACGTGGCGGATATCAGAATGAATTTCGTCGGAATCGGGTAACGGCTCGGTGATAACAACCTGGATTTCACGGTTACGATCCAGGATTTTGATTCCGTCCCAACACAAGCGGAGAAGTCTCTACAGGTTCGGACACCACGAGACTGTTCTGCTCGAGGCGGGCGCCAGTCTACCCGAGGTCTTCCTCACAAGCATTCAAAATCTTCAAGCCAGGGTTTTGCAAGAGGCTCTATAACGTAACGTCGTCAGAGACATTCTCGGCGCTGACGTGATGCTCTTGCGCGAAGTGGAAAAGAAGCGCAACGTAATCGGTCACCTCGCCGAATGTATTACGATCATAGGGATCCACGCAGAATCACGCATTCCTAAAGTCGTCGGCGGAACAACGAGTCTTCCGGTGATGCCCGGGCTACGAATACGGGAACAGTCATGATCGACCCCGGGAAGATGCGGTGTGGCTCCGGGCGGTCGGGTTGCGCATCTTCGAATCCGACAGGCGTAAAAGTAAGGTAGGGGTGGCAATCGTAGCAGGAACGTAACAACACCCGGATTGCAGGATGCCCCACCTTCGTTAGCTTGACAGTAACCGGGATGGATAACGTCACTCCCTGATTGCGTATTATGCACATAAGAATGCCGCATCGGCACGGAGTTCATTAACGATGCCCTTACCCATGTTTGATACTCTGAGCGTAAGTCGCAAGCTCACCGCCGCCGGCTTTGATTTGAAGCAGGCGGATGCATTGGTGGAGTCTTTGGCGCATGCCATGGATGACACGGTTGCGACAAAGGCGGACGTGGCGGAAATCAAGGCAGACGTGGCGGAACTCAAGGCTAATCAGGCCGGGATCGAAGCGGGCATCATCGTTATGCAGGGTGATCTCACGCGCCTTTCCGAGACTGCTGCGACCAAGGCTGAGATTGTCAAGCTAGAGACCAAGGTAGAGACTGAAGTTGCTAATCTTGAGTCCAAGATAGAAACCGGATTTATCAGGCTTGAGTCCAAGATAGAGACCGACATTGTCAGGCTTGAGACCAAGGTAGGGACCGAAATGGCCGGACTCAAGGTCGAAATGGCCGGACTTAAGGTCGAAATGGCACAGGGTTTTGAAGAGGTCAACAAACGAGTAACGCGTACGGTGTTTGGTGTAGCCGTGATGCTGAGTGCAGTGATCACCCTGCTGCGACTATTGTTATAGTGCATGGGGCACTGCAACCGTCCATTACCCTGGGTAGCATAGTTCTGCAAGAGGTTCTCACGTATCCGATTAACCTCGTCACGCAAACATTTTCGGACCCGTGAACGTGCACGGATCAAACGACGGCGGGAACCGCAATCACGCTCATAAACGAGTTCATCGCTGACGTGACGACCAGCGGCATCGTGTCCGACACGGGAATGATGTATGTGGTGGGAGAACGTGGATTGCGATTGGATGGTGGGCTCAAGAATTTCGGTGGCACGATGCAGTCCCGCGGTTGGATCTACCAAACCACGTCCAACTGCCAACGGCCATAAGCGCCGTGAATCTGGAATTGAAAGGGGTGGATTTTCCCATTCTTCTGAATTTCAGATAGGCGTACACGCCCCACATGGCTGCTTGCGCAGTAGTGACCCTCCTAGACAACCACCGATCAATCAGTTTCGATCAGAACCAGTACAGTGACGGCAAAGAGCTGGGCCTAAGAGATTCCGTGTACTCCACCGGATGCTTGAATACGCACGCCCGTTCCCTCCACACCCGCACGGCACGTGCCCTGAAGACAGGACGACACACCGCTTGACCAGACTACCTGCGGAAGAAATACTGGAACTTGAAAAAGATCTGGCGGCTACTCTGACGGAAGATTCGCGTGGGATCATTGATCCCGCTGGGCCGGTCGTACCGGTCCAAGTCGTGCGTCGAACCCACATGGAAATGGGTGAACGCGTTTAGCTTATACGTGAACAGCGGGTCGATTTCCAGGGCCTCGGAGAACTGGTTATACTGCACAACCGTCCGTAAGAAAACACGACGCGTGAACTGATACCCGAGCCGCATGCGCGCAATGTAGCCACTGAAAAATTTGTCGCCACTTTCGCGGTCGGTCAGACGCGAATACACAAAACGTGGCTCTATTTTCAGACGCTGGGTAGGACGCACCGACCCGAAGACGCTGAAACCCAGACTGCTCCCCACTTCAGGTGTTTCCACAGAACGCGCAATATCACGACCCGTGCTGAATTCGAACCCGAGCCGGACCAGCTCACTGAAATTGCTGAACGCCTCCACGCTGAACTGCCGTAACCCATCGAACACGACCCCCTGAAACCGCTCGCTCTCCAGCGAATACCGCATCTGGAGATAGGTCTGCCCCTTCATTTGAAACGACAGGCGCGACGACAGAAAATCACTCTTCTTCACTCCGTAATAATCCCACGTCTTTCCCACTACAACACTCGGCCGAATACGATCGATAAAATGAATGACCTTCTCCGGGTACAGCGTCACGCCCTGCCACATATACAAGCGACGCCGATTGTTCTGCCGCACAAAGCCGTTGTCCGCTCGGAATGTCGGACTCATGTCCTCATAGCCGACCTCAAAACTCCAATACCGACTGTCCCGGTCGAGCTCAACCGACAACGCCTGACCCCAGAACGTCTCTCCGTCCAGCGCCGACGTATACCCGGTACGGCCGATTGCAAGATCCTCAATGTCCTCGGATAATGTGGCGTCCATGGGTTCCGCGCTGCGGCTGGCGACAAATTGAGCACTCAATATGTAATTCTTCCACATACGCAACGCTCCGTCGACGCCCACCGTAGAGCCCGCCCCACCCTTGTCCAGGCGACGGTCTGTCACCAGCGCCCCAATATGCGAGTTGTCAGCAAAGCTGTGCTTGACCCGCATGATGTTGGAAATACTCTTGCCCACACGCACCAACTCACTGCTTTCTTCAAAGGGTAACAATAATGGAGACGTGTTGTCGCGCGCGCCGATGTACGCGACACTCGTGGCGCCGAACCGGCCGGTGAGCTTTGCCGCTGCAATTGGATCATTGATCGACCGCGTGTAGACCGTACGGATCTCCGTATCAAACAGGTCGGCACCCTCCTGGAAGAATGGCCGACGCTCCTCAAAGAACAGTGCGAACGTGGAATTCACATCGATTTGTGCCGCATCTGATTCAATCTGGCTGAAGTCCGGATTGATCGTCGCATCGACCGTCAGCGCCGACGTGATCCCATGTTTGATGTTGAGCGACGGCTCAATCTTGATCCTCGTATTATTGAACCCGGACCGTGGATCCGCAGCATCGTTCAGTGCACCAGCGCCCGCGCCTGTAATAGCTGGCAAGATCTCCAGATTTCTGCCCGACCGAACATTGTTAATCCCGCGTATTGTGCCCAGCTGGCAGCTCCAGCAAGGATTGTCACGGCTTATGGCAGCCCACGAATAGGTATTACGGCTTCCCCGTGGACGCGTGATCCAAAACGTAGCCCGCCAGGTCTGCTCATCCTGGTTCGGAAACCGCAGGCTCTTGAAGGGGATCGCCATCTCCACCTGGTAGCCGGTGTCGGTGATCATACCCTCCGACTGGTAGATTATGTCAAATCCCTCGTCCTCGTTGTTGGGCGATATTTTCGAGTCGCCCTGGATACCCAGGGGATTGGAGGCTATGAAATACATCGACTGCCCGTCTCCGTTGGGATCCAATAGCAGACCCACATAGTCGTCTTGCCAGATGGCATCGCGATCACTGAGATTGGCGCGAACGGCGGAGGGATCATCCGTGAGACGATAAGCGATGTACAAATGCTCGTCGTCGTACGTCATGAATGCAGCAATGTCGATATCCGGCTGCGTCTGGTCTCCGGGAAAGGTCTCAGAGAAGTTGGCTGCGCGCGCCGCTACACGCCATGCGTTTTCGTCAATCTCTCCATCTATGGTTATCGCAGATCGCACGCGCCGCAGTGTCAATTGCGGCAAAATGTTGGGGGCGAAATCCACCGACTGCGTAGGAGGAGACTCGCTGGCGCCATTAATGGCCTGCGCCTGGGCGTCAGGAATGAAGCTGGTTGCGCAGAGAATGGCCAAGACGAAGCCCGATACTGTATAGCGTTGCTGCATGGCGCCTTGAGGAGTAGATGAGCTGCGAATTAACCGGCATGGTCTGTGCACCCGCTACGCAATGAAGACAGCGATTGTTACACAACACGCTTACTTCTTACATTTCTGATCCAAGTCCCATGATTGTCCCAGAATTGGATGATCTGGCTCCTAATATCCTGTTTGCTTGGGCGCAAACTCCCAATCGTTATAGTTTTGGATAGAAAGACAGAGACTCCCCTCCTTGTAAACAAGATTTTGAAGCAATGAACCATCGCATTGTGTCGCTCATCGCCAGTGCGACGGAAATCGTGTGCGCACTGGGGTATGAATCCCAACTCGTCGGCCGGTCGCACGAATGTGATTACCCACCTTCGATTGTCCAGCTACCTACTTGCTCGACCTCGAAAGTCTGTACAGAAGCCTCAAGTGCCGCGATTGATGGGAAAGTCCAGGCGATAGTCGATGAGGGCTTGTCGGTGTATCAGGTGGACGGAGACATACTGAACCAACTGGCACCCAGCGTGATTATCACCCAGACGCAGTGCGAGGTCTGCGCCGTAAGTCTGAAGGACGTCGAAGCAGCAGTTTGCGAACTGGTTAAGTCGCAGCCTGCTATCGTTTCCCTCGCGCCAACGTCGCTGGGAGACGTATGGACCGATATTCGGGCAGTCGCCTCAGCTCTCGGTGATGCCGGTCGTGGTGATAGGCTTGTAACGCATCTCAAAGAAAGACTCAACGTATTGCAGGCCCGGACTCAAGCCCTGGCTTCAGTACCGTCCATAGCATGCATAGAATGGATTGATCCGTTGATGAGTGCGGGCAACTGGGTGCCTGATCTGGTCGACCTTGCCGGTGGCGTCAGTCTTTTTGCCGAATCGGGAAAACATTCGGGCTATCTTTCAATAGATCGGCTTCTTGCGGCAGATCCCGATGTGATTGCCATCATGCCGTGCGGGTTCGATATCGAGCGCTCGTGCCGAGAAATGGACCCGCTGGTTACGCATCCGACATGGCGGCAATTGGCAGCCGTCCAGAATGGGCGCGTGGTCATCACGGATGGCAATCAATATTTCAATCGCCCTGGCCCGCGCGTCGTGGAGTCCGCCGAGATCCTTGCCGAGTGTCTACATCCGGGTAGCGTTGATTATGGCCACCAGGGACGAGGATGGCGATCCTGGTCCAATTCCATCTTTCCTTGAATTCGCGGTTGGGGCCTGAAAATGGCACCGGTTATTGCAAGTGGTTTGGTCGCGACCGGTATTGGTAGATGAGTCTTGACTCCAACACGAATCAACCTCGAATCGAGCGCCGACGCCCCGGATCCTTCATGCTTCTTTAAAGTGGACACCAATCGCGCTTCACATTCACACCTGACCGTCCTCAACAACTCCCGTGCAGCCATGTTTGACAATCAGGTAGTATTCATAACAGGCGCCGGACGCGGGATCGGGGCCGCCGCCGCGCGGCTGTTCGCCGCTCACAGCGCACACGTCATCATTAATGACCTGGACGCGAACGCCTGCCATGCGGTAGTTGATGAGATAACGGCCTCTGGCGGCACCGCACATGCTATTGCAGGCGATATCACCGGCCCATCTTTTGCCGACGACGCAATCGACGCTATCTTCGATCAGCATGGAGCACTAAACGTACTGGTGAACAATGCCGGGTTTACATGGGACGGCATGCTCCACAAAATGTCGGACGAACAGTGGAGCCGCATCCTCGAGATTCACACCACAACGCCGTTTCGACTGATTCGCTCTCTGGCCCGTTACTGGCGGGAAGCCGCCAAGAGCGAACTCGAGGCCAACAAGGCTCCCAAAGAGCTGCGCTGCATCGTCAACGTATCCTCTACTTCCGGGCTGCACGGCAACACTGGCCAGATAAACTATGCCACGGCGAAAATGGGCATCGTAGGCCTTACCAAGACCGTGGCGCGGGAGTGGGGACGCTACGGCATACGCTGCAATGCCGTCGCATTCGGCTTTATCGATACGCGACTTACACAGGCCAAGGAAACCACTGATCCCATACCCGTGGGCGACCACATGGTCCGGGTTGGCATTCCCACCGGGATCCGTGCATCGGCATTCAACACCATACCCCTTGGACGCCCTGGCACCCCGGAAGAAGCAGCAGGCGGCATCGTTCTCTTGGCCTCGCCCCTGGCAGCTTATGTGACAGGCCACACGCTAGAGGTGACTGGCGGAGCGGGAATTTGAAGTGGAGAGCCTACTCTCTTTCCCGAATCTCGTTTATCAATTCCTCGAAGACCCCTAACGGCTGCGACCCATTCAAATAGCGACCGTTGACGAAGAAGCCAGGAGTGCCGGTTATCCCATACGCGGAGCCCTTGGCCATCGAGGTTTCCACCTCCAAGAGTGCGCCCTGATACGCCAGGGATCCGTCGTCGCTGGCGCACGCCGACCATCCGTTCAGGTCAATCCCGCTATCTGCAAGAAATCCACGGCTCTTCTCCATGAGATTCTCGTCCGTAATGGCACTCTGGTTGCGAAAATAGCTGTCATGCAGCGCCCAGAAGGCCTCATCACTCTGCTCTGCGGCGCAGACCGACGCAATAGCGGCCGGCTTGGCCCAGGAATGAAAGTCGAGCGGGAAATGCAGAAATACAAATTTTACCTCACCTGGATGTTTTTCCAATAATTCCTCCACAACGGTCGCGCTACGCGCACAGTACGGGCACTGAAAATCGGAGAATTCGATGATCGTAACCGGAGCGTCTACCGAGCCCCGCACGGGCATACCCTCCACAAATGTCTCCAGATCCGCACTGCGCTCCCGCACCGTGGCCTCAGCCTGCGTACGCTCCTGCTCCAGTCTTGCAGCTATTTCGTCCTCGCTTAACCCAACCTCCAGTGGGCCCAGAGCCACCAAATACAATTGTTTCTCCTCCATCGAAAGCAAGAACGTATACTCCTGCTGCCCCTCTATCGTGAAGCTCCCCTGATGTAATCCTGTGATGGGACTTTCTGTGATTGCGCCCATTTCAAATTCCACTTCGCGCAACTGTGGAATCTGCAATGCAAGATTAGCGCGAAGAAGCTCGGGAGAGATATCCTGCCCGTTGACCTCGGTTGCAACAAACGCCACAAGAAGTGCTAGAATTACCCGTTTCATAGAATAGATTGCCGTTGGTGGATATTGCATGACCGACATCAAGGCAAGTCTGATATGAACCATTCCGGGTTGGGTAGGGTCCCCGTTTCCTCGCAGCGCAAAAAGCTATCTGTCCATGCCGCGTTCCGATCGTCAGGTGCAACGATACCAGACACTCTTCCAGCGTCTCGAATACCTCCTGAAAGACGAAAACGACTGGATTGCCGTCATGGCGACTGTATGCTGCGAATTGCACCACGCGTTCGAACACTTCCACTGGACCGGCTTCTACCGCGCCGTCTCCGACGATCTGCTCGTCGTAGGTCCTTACCAGGGTGGACATGGCTGCCTGCGCATTCCGTTTGATCGCGGCATCTGCGGACGCACCGCGCGGACCAAGACTACGCAACGCGTCCCTGACGTACATGCCGTCAGCGATCATATCGCTTGTTCGGCTTCGACCCGCTCGGAGATCGTCGTCCCCGTACTGACCACCTCGGGCCGCCTGATAGCCGTACTGGACGTCGACTCGGACATTGCCGATGCCTTCAACCGGACGGACCAGGAAAATCTTGAAGCCCTCTGCAGTTGGCTCGGCGCGCTGTTTGACCAGTACCGGCACACCCCGAAGTAGCGCCTACCGCACGTATCCCGCCACGCCCAACTGATCGGTCACATCTTCCACCCACTGGCGAGCAGTGGTTTCGGATGGTGCCTCCGCATAGATGCGCAGGAGCGGCTCCGTGCCTGAAGGCCGGACCAACAGCCAGCCATCGCGTAACAGATGCTTGTGGCCGTCCAGCGTGTCCACTTCGAGAACAGGATGCCCGCCAATGCGGCTTAGTCCCCCTTCGCGGGCAAGAAACGCCACGACAGCCTGCGTTCGCTCACGCGTCGTCCGTAAATCCGCTCGATGATACGCGTGCGGGCCAAATTCATCAAAGAGCTCCCGGATGAGCACTGACAACTTCTGTTCCCTGTGCACCATCATGGCTATAAGCAGCAGGCCGACATAGATGCCGTCGCGCTCCGGAATGTGGCCGGCCACCGCGATTCCTCCCGATTCCTCACCTCCCACGAGCACATCCCCGTTTACGAATCGTGGTGCGATGTACTTGAAGCCAATGGGGTACGTCTCGGAAGCCAGGCCGTAGGCCGAAGCCATCTTGTCTAGCAAGTGGGTGGTGGCAAACGTCTTTACAACGGCGCCTCGCTGGCTACAGTCCCGGTATAGATACTTGAGCAGAAGCGCCAGAATCATGTGCGCCGTCACCATATTGCCTTCTTCATCCACCGCTCCGATGCGATCGGCATCGCCATCGTTGGCAATCCCAACGGCCAGCCGGTTGTCCTGGACAAAGCGCTTTAACGCCTGCAGGTTGCGCGGAATAGGCTCGGGATTCAAGCCCCCAAAGGTCGGATCGAATGACGCGTGGAGCTCACGGACGCATTCGGAGCCCAGAAGCTCAGCGTATGCTCCCCTCCCGGCGCCAAACATGGGATCGTGCCCGATCAATAGTCCACTATTTTGCAACGCCTGTATATCGCTCTTCTTATGCACGGCGTCCAGATACTGCGCGCGAATGGGGACTCGCTCGATGCGCGTAGGGTCTCCGTCCGGCACGGCCGGTAATTCGCTACGCGGCACCACTTCGCGCTCAATGGCGGCCACCATGTCCGGCGTCGCTGGCCCTCCAAAAGAGGCCTTAACCTTGTAGCCGTTATACTCAAAAGGGTTAT
This sequence comes from Rhodothermales bacterium, assembly GCA_963665975.1. GTDB lineage: Bacteria > Bacteroidota > Rhodothermia > Rhodothermales > Bin80. The sequence goes on along the minus strand of OY762508.1, from coordinate 3,508,887 downwards.
GACTGGCGGTAATGACTATACCGGCGTTGGCGCCGTACTCCCGTGTAGCCCAACTTATGGCTGGAGTCGGCGTGATCCGATCCGCAAGGAGCACCCGAATTCCCTGACCAGATAGCACGTGCGACACAAATCGCGCAAATGACTCCCCCATAAAACGCGCGTCGTAACCGACAACGACCGTGCGCGGCGGCGCACCAAGCCATCTCGCTGTGGCGTGGGCGACGCGATGCAGATTCTCAAAGGTGAAGTCACGCGCGATTACCGCGCGCCACCCGTCCGTGCCGAATACGATGGGTTGGTCCACTAGGTTTGGGGGCTTGCAGAGCCTGCTTCCCGGAATGCGGTCGCGACGATTGCGCGTGCTTCTTCCTGAATGGTCGCCAGATGATGCGATCCCAGGAAACTCTCAGCGTAAATCTTGTAAATATCCTCAGTGCCCGAAGGCCGTGCGGCAAACCATCCGTTTCGGGTCGTGACCTTGAGCCCGCCGATCGGCGCATTGTTGCCCGGAGCACGGGTCAACTTCTGCAGCACCGGCTCGCCAGCAAGCGTGTCTGTCTTGACCATCCCCGGCGAGAGCTTCCTGAGAATATCTTTTTCTGTTGGAGTAGCTGGCGCATCAATGCGCTCGTAAACAGAACTGCCATGCTCATGCTCCAACCTGGCGTACCACTCGCTCGGATCACGGCCGGAAACAGCCATTATTTCTGCAGCCAGCAATCCCATCACGATTCCGTCCTTGTCTGTCGTCCATACCACTCCTTCACGCTGCAGGAAAGACGCCCCGGCACTCTCCTCTCCCGCAAACCCGTACTCGCCATCCAGGAGCCCCTGAACAAACCACTTGAATCCTACCGGTACCTCGACCAGCCTTCGACCCATGGATGCGGCAATACGGTCTATGATGGAACTGGAAACCAGTGTCTTTGCAACCGCCGTGTCGGCGAGCCAAGCCGATCTCTGTTGGAAGAGGTACGACACCGCTACGGCCAGATAATGGTTCGGGTTCATAAGACCACGACTTTGGGTCACGATTCCGTGACGATCTACGTCTGGGTCATTGCCGAATGCGATATCGTACTGATCCTTTAGCGCTATTAGGCTCGCCATGGCATGGGACGAGGAGCAGTCCATTCGAATCTTGCCATCGTGGTCGAGCGTCATGAAGCCGAAGGTGGGATCCACCTGCCGGTTCACGACAGTCAGATCAATCTGGTATGTATCCGCTAACAGATCCCAGTACGCAACGGCGGCCCCTCCCATGGGGTCAACGCCAATTTTGAGACCCGAGTCCCTGATCGCGTTCATGTCTACGGCGCCATCCAGCGCCGCTACATAGTCACGGCGCAGATCCACATATTGTGTTGTATCTGCGCCTTTCGCACGCTCGTACGGAATCCGCCGGACGCCACGCAGCCGCCCTTGTAGCAACTCGTTTGCACGATGCTCTATGGCCTGGGTCGTTTCGGCGCCAGCCGGTCCCCCGCTTGGCGGATTGTACTTGAAGCCTCCATCGGTCGGCGGGTTATGCGACGGGGTGATGATCACGCCGTCCGCACGCGGAGCATCAGGACGCTGGTTGCACTCCAGAATGGCATGCGAGATCACCGGCGTCGGCGTATAGCCTCCATTTTTCTGAAGCCACACCCATACATCATTAGCTGCAAACACCTCCAAGGCCGTCCTGAAAGACGGCTCTGACAATGCGTGCGTGTCCATGCCTACGAGAAGCGGCCCGGCAATACCGGCGGCTCTCCGATAGTCGCACACGGCCTGCGCTATGGCGAGAATGTGGCCTTCGTTAAAGCTGCCTGTATGCGAAGAGCCGCGATGGCCGGAGGTCCCGAACGCCACTGGCCGTTCCGGCAGTATATCGTAATATGCCGCGACGAGACGTGGCACATCAGTCAGATGCCCGGCTTGAGCAGGCTTGCCTGCGTGCGTATGAATGGCCATGATCGTGTGTTTGGTGCAGACAGCGCGCCGTAATATCCTGGTTGATTGTGCTACTTGCAATGAGCTGGCTACTCCGCCGGCACCATCAATTCGCGGGCGCTCTTCAGACTTGCTTCGGTGATATCCGGCCCCGTGATCAAGGCCGCGATGTGTTCCGCCCGCTCGGTCTCTTCGAGCCGTCGGATTGCCGTTGTGGCGCGTCCAGCAGCCACGTGCTTCTCCACGGCATAGTGCGTATCTGCAAGGGCGGCAATCTGCGGTAGATGCGTAATCGCAATGATTTGATGATACTGAGCCAGTTGCCGCATGCTCTCACCCACCTTACGGGCAATGGCACCGGAAATCCCGCTATCAATTTCATCGAATACCAGAATCGGCAACCGGTCGTTCTTGGCGAGAATAGTCTTGAGCGCCAGCATAATGCGGCTAATCTCTCCACCTGACGCCACGCGCGCTAACGGCTTGGGATCCTCTCCTACATTGGTCGCAATATGAAAGGATACCCGGTCCATTCCGTTCATGTACGCTGTAACGCCTTCTGCCTTGCGCCCCTCCACCGGCAATCGAATCCAACCATCCCGATCTTCCCGCCGGCTGAATGTGACATGCAGTCGACTCTTTGGCATTCCAAGTTTGCACAATTCGGCGCCAATTGCCTGCTCAATGTGCTCAGCCACTTCGTGTCGCTTGGCGGACAGGCGCATGGCCGCGCCGGACAGATCCTCCATTGCCTCGCGCAGCCGGGCCTCCAGTACGCGTAGCGAATCCTCGTAATTCTCCGCCAACTCGTACAGGCGGCCGATCCTCTTTCGGTGCTCCAGGACGGCCTCCAGAGAACCGCCGTACTTGCGCTTCAACCCTTCAAGGTCACTCCAGCGATCCCGAATAGTCTCCAGCCGGTCCGGGCTGAACTCTATGCGGGCATTGTAGTCCTGCAATAGGGTGGCGATTTCCGAGACAATGATCTGGGCCGATCGAATCTCTTCGAGCGCTGACTCGAAAGTATTGTCCACCCGGGAAATATCCCGGAGTTCGTTGCGAGCCACCACGAGTTGGTCATTTACCGCCCCCTCTCTTGCATACAGCATCTCATAGAGCGAAGCCGTGGCCTCATACAGTCGCTCTGCATTCTCGAGAATACGACGCTCGTTTTCGAGCCGCTCCTGCTCATCCGATTGCGGATCCACCACATCAATTTCTCCGATTTCGAATCCCAGGCGCTCGTGCTGCTCCCGAAGGCGCAGTTCCTGACCGGCAAGCTCATCGCGCTCCTCTGCCAAACTCGCCACGTGCCTGTAATGCCCTGCATAGTTCGCCACCAACGCCCCGAGGCCACCAAATGAATCCAGCAGGTCCAAATGCTTGTCTGTTCGCAAGAGAGATTGATGCTCATGCTGCCCATGCAAGTCAATAAGCTGCGAGGCCACCTCTCGCATGACCGGTAGCGTGGTCGCAGTGTCATTGATGAACGCTCTGCTGTAGGTGGGCGTAAGTTCACGCCGCATGATAACGCACGGCCCGGGCTCGATATCGTGCGTCTCCAAACACGTGATGAGCGGACCGGACTCCGCCTCTTCAAATATGCCCTCGATGACCGCCTTGCGCGTTCCGCTTCGCACCAGATCGGTAGTGGCGCGTTCGCCGAGGATCAGCTTCAGCGCCCCGACAATAATCGACTTGCCGGCTCCCGTTTCGCCGGTGAGAATGTTCAGTCCACTCTCGAACTCGACCTCGAGCTCCTCGATAAGCGCGTAGTCGCGTATGTAAAGCGTCCTCAACATGCCGGGTTATCGAATTCCGGATGCAGGCAAGCTGCCATATCCCTGTGCCCGACTACGATCTCCCGTGACAGTGTTTGTACTTCTTGCCGCTCCCACACGGGCACCGGTCGTTTCGGCCAATTTTTTCGCCTACCGTCACGGGCTCTCTACGGGTACTTGGATCCCGGTCTGATGAGCGACCGCCACCACGATCGACGCCGTAACTTGGCTCCATGGAGTCGTGGCGCGTCTGCGCACGTTGCCGGTCCAACCGGCTCTTGCGGCGGCCCGGCTCCGCCTGCCGCGACCGTTTTTCGACCATCGGGCCCGCCCGAAACACGAAGCTCACTACGTCACGGCCAATCTGCTCCAGAACATCCTTAAAGAGCCGGAAGGCCTCCATCTTGTACTCCACAAGCGGGTCACGCTGGCCATACGCGCGTAGCCCAATGCCCTCCTTGACCTCGTCCAGGGATCGCAAGTGCTCCGTCCACCGCTCGTCGATGAGCGCAAGCATCGTCGTGCGCTCCAGACTATGATTGATCTCCTGGCCCTGCGTCTTGATCACATCCTCGACCTTAACAACCATGCGCATGCGGCGGTGTCCATCTGAAAAATCGACAAACACGCGCTCGGGCTTCTTCTCGGTGTCACTGAAGACCAGTTGCTCAATGCTCTGATAAAATGGAACGGCTAGCGCTGCGCGCTTTCGCTGGTAAAAGGCTACCGCGCTCTCAAATACCTCTTCGTGCACACCGTCTTCTCCCAGCGTGAAAAACCGCTCCCGGTCAATTTCAATTTCGAGCGCAAGCGTCCTGCGGAGATCTTCCCGCATTTCGTCCACGTTGCCCTCTCCGTGATGCTGGAGCACGATTTCGCCGATGACCTTGTATAACATGTCCAGCACTTCGCCATGGAAGCGCTCGCCCTTCAGTGCGTGCATGCGGCGGTCATAGATGACCTCTCGCTGCGCATTCAGGACGTCGTCATATTCCAACTGCCGCTTCCGAATGGCAAAGTTGTTCTGCTCGACTTTCTTCTGCGCACGCTCGATGCTCTTGGTCACCCACGGATGGGTAATTACAGCGCCTTCTTCTAGTTTAAGGCGATCCATCACGCGCGCAACACGATCGGGGCCGAACAGGCGCATCAAATCGTCTTCCAACGAAATATAGAATTGGCTCTCGCCTGGATCTCCCTGACGACCGGAACGCCCCCTGAGCTGCAAATCAATGCGGCGACTCTCGTGCCGCTCGGTGCCAATAATTGCCAGGCCACCCCGCGTGACCACACCGGGCGCGAGCTTGATGTCCGTGCCACGCCCAGCCATGTTGGTGGCAATCGTTACGGCGCCCAAACGTCCAGCTTCAGCGACGATCAGGGATTCTTGTTTAGCGCGGTCTCGCTTGGCGTTCAGCACATTGTGGGAAATGCGGGCCCGCTTGAGCATGCGGCTTAGCGTCTCCGACACTTCCACCGAGGTCGTGCCGACCAGCACAGGCTGCCCCTTTTTGTTGTAGGTATCAATCTTGTCAATGACAGCACGATACTTCTCCCTCCGCGTCCGGTAGATCAAGTCCTCCATGTCATCCCGGGCGATCGGCCGATTTGTCGGCACCACAACTACGTCCATCTTATAAATCTTGTGGAACTCCTCCGCTTCCGTTTCCGCCGTCCCGGTCATGCCGGCGAGCTTATCGTACATGCGGAAATAATTCTGGAGCGTAATCGTTGCATATGTCTGCGTAGCCGCCTGGACCTTCACGCCTTCCTTGGCCTCAATGGCCTGGTGCAGTCCATCAGAATACCGGCGGCCAGGGAGCACACGTCCGGTGTGCTGATCGACGATCTGCACTTTGTCATCCTGGACGATGTACTCCATATCCCGCTCATAGAGCGTGTACGCCTTCAAGAGCTGTTCAATGGCGTGCAGCCGCTCTGCCCTATCCGAGTACGTTGCATAGAGCTTGCGCGTCCTCTCATCCTGTTCATTCCTCAGCAGCCGTAGATCATTCTGAATCTTGTTTTCGCGTTTCTCCTCACTGAGGTCTTCGCGTTCCCGCATTTCGGCATACAGTGCGTCCCGCTTTTCCTCGAATTCTCGTTTGTATCCGGCTGTCTCCTCGCCGATGTCGGGCAAAATAAACAGGTCCACTTCCGCGCCTGCCGCCTTGGCAACAAATTCTCTTCCCTGTTCCGTCGGCTCCAGTGCGTGCTGCTTTTCATCAAGCGCGTAGTGCAATGCCTCGTCGACAAATGGCATGTTCTTCGCATTGTCCTGCAAATAGAAGAACTCCGTGCGCTGCCGCAGTTGCTCCACGCCTGACTCCTGCAGGAGCTTGAGAAGCTTCTTGTTACGAGGAAACCCGCGCGAAGCTCGTAGAAGGGCCAATCCTGCATCCTGTTCATGTTCCTTCACTGCCTTGGAGTCTTCCCGCTCCCTGGCTTTGTCACGAGCCTTTAGATGGCGCTCCGCCTCAGCGACAAACCCGGCTACAAGCCGTTTCTGGGCCGATACCAACCGTTCCACGGAGGGCTTTAGCTCGTCGAATCGGCTCTCGTTTGCCTGGGGGACAGGGCCGGATATTATCAGCGGCGTACGTGCCTCGTCGACTAACACCGAGTCCACTTCGTCAACAATGGCATAGTAGTGATCCCGCTGCACCAACTGCTCCGGCTCTGTCACGAAGGAGTTGTCCCGCAGGTAGTCGAATCCGAATTCGTTATTCGTGCCATAGGTGATGTCCGCGCGGTATGCCTTACGCCGTGCTTCGGAATGGGAAGCATGCGAGTCAATCACATCTACCGTGAGCATCAGGAACTCGAAAACAGGCCCCATCCACTCGGCATCACGTTGAGCTAGATACGGGTTTACCGTTACCAGGTGCACGCCCCTTCCGACAAGTGCATTAAGGTAAACCGGCGCCACGGCCACGAGCGTTTTGCCCTCGCCGGTTTTCATTTCAGCGATATTGCCCCGATGGAGGACAATGCCGCCAACAAGCTGCACATCGTACGGGACCATTTCCCACGTGATCTGCGTCCCGCCGGCCTCCCAGACATTCTTCCATATCGCGGTGTTGCCTTGGATATCGGGGTAATTCCTGCGCTGATTGAGTTCCCGGTCATAGTCCGTTGCCCGGACGCGCAGCGACCTGTGCTCCTTCAGGCGCCGGCATACCTCCTTGACCACGGCGAAGGCCTCCGGTAGCATCCTGTCCAGCGAGTCGGAAGTGACCTCAAGATACTCCTCTTCGAGTTCGTCGAGCTCATCGACCAGGTCCTGTCGCTCCTTCAGGGACAATTCCGTAGGCAGGGGAGCCATCTGGCCGTTGCCACCGACTATTTCCGCTTCTGCGTTACGGGCCCCACGCAAGAGGTCCATAATTTCCTCGCGGCGATCTTCGATGTCCTGGGTGGCATCGCGGAGTTGCGCGCGAAAGTCGCTCGTTTTCTCCCGAAGCTTGTCATCGGAGAGTGCCCGAACAGCATGTTCGTGGGAAAGCACTTCGTCAACGACACCTTGATAATGCTTCTGAAGCAACCTCTTGTTCTTGTCGCCAAAAACATTCCTTATGACATCAAGCATAGTTTCAATGACCCTGCGTACACGATAGAATGAATTCTACAGGCACCGCTGTTCAAACTCCCAATCTCACGCCATATACGTGGATCCGTTCCCCGCAGCAAGGGTTCATACTTGCTCAGATAGCCCGTCTCCGGTGTATCATTCGCGTTGTCCTTGCAGCACGCATCGGGGATAGAATCCGCCTTTCCATGACATATCATCTGTGGTCGGCCCGATGTGTGCCCGCGCTCTTCATGCTGGTTACCCTATGCCTGACCATGCCGGTACAGGCGCAAGAGCAACACTATGCGGGTTTTAACGTGCTGCGGCTTACGCCATCCGCGCGAGCTGCTGCACTGGGTGGCAGCCTGCAGGCCACCTACGGAGAGGACATCAATACAGTATTTTATAATCCTGCCCTCCTTAATGAGAGGATGCACCGCGGCCTGTCTGTATCGTACCTGAGTCATCTGGCCGACATAAACGCTGGCTCCGCTGTTTACGGCTGGCACTTCGGGGGTGTCGCAACGGTGGCAGCCGGCATCCGTTACTTGCATTGGGGCACGCTGCAAGGAGCGGACGCAGCCGGGATGCGAACCGGCGCTTTCAGCGCGTCTGACCTGGTCTTCACGGTAGGGGCTGCGCGCACGCATAATGCCCAATTCCGATACGGCGCAAATATCCATGTCGTGTACTCTGCCATTGAGCAGGCATCCGCCTCAGCCCTGGCCGCCGATGTGGGCGTCCTGTACTACCTGACACGCCAGCAGATCGGCATCGCCGCCAGCGCACATAATATTGGTGTAACCCTGTCCTCGCTAGGACCAACCGACGATGCCCTGCCCTTCGATCTCCGCATCGGAATTACGAAGCAACTACGCTACGTACCGCTTCTTGTCACCCTCACCGGTCGCCACTTGCACACCGTCTTTGACGCACAACGGGGCAATAATGTCGGCGGCAAGATTCTAAGCCATATCCTCATCGGCGGCGAGTTTCGAGTCAGCCGTAATCTGGCGCTCCGCATCGGGTACGACCACAGGCAGCATACCAGCCTCCAGAAAACCGACAGCCGTCTGGACCTGGCAGGCTTCGGCGTTGGATTCGAAATTCGCATACGCCGATTCCGACTTGATTATGCCTATCAATCCTGGAGTTTCTCTGGCGTCCACCACCTGACAATCCGCTCAACCATCTGATTGCGGCTCTGCAAGACCAATGACGCATGGTTGCACCCTATTCCGTTGTGTGTGAAGTTGTATATTTTCTAGCATCTCCTCTGATCTCATGCCCAACATCCACATGGATCGTTATCACCAGACCTGCCCGATGAGCCAGCAGGCCCTCATCGACGAATTCTTTATCGAGCACCGGGTGCACATCCTGGAAATCGCGGCGTTTCTCGATCGCCTTGACCGCGCGTCGGATCAGAATGCCACACAAGAATTTCGGAATCGCGCCTTGCGGCAGGCCGTCGCCGAGCTGACCAGCGACGAGCCCGGACGCGTGGAGCGCGTGCAAATGTTGCTCAGCGACCAGGACATCCGATTGTTGGAGGAGCGTGATCAACAGAATGCCTGGGGTGCAGCGCCCGGGCAGAATGGAGTTCCATCCTAAACAGAGACAGAGATGGACTACATTGACATGCATGCCCACATGGTCTCCCGAACCACGGACGACTATGAGCAAATGGCCCTGGCCGGATGCAGAGCTGTCACGGAACCCGCATTCTGGGCCGGATTCGACCGCCGGTCAGCAGAGGCTTTTGCCGATTATTTCCACGAGCTACTCACGTTCGAGCCCAGTCGGGCAGCCAGATTCGGTATACAGCATTACACGTGGTTGTGTCTTAATCCCAAGGAAGGCGAGGATCGCGCGATGGCAAGGCGTGTCCTCCCGATGATACCACCGCTGCTGGCTCATCCAACCGTACTCGGCATCGGCGAAATTGGCCTCAACCGGGTGACGCGCAACGAATTGGCGACCTTTCGGGATCATGTATCCATGGCCTTGGAGCACGACCAGATGATTCTTATCCATACGCCACATCTGGAAGACAAGTACAAGGGGACGCGCGTGATCGTGGATACGCTAGCAGCGGACAGCCGCATCGACCGCAAGCGCGTCATTGTGGATCATGTGGAGGAGCACACTGTGGATATGGTCCTCTCCGAGGGTTTCTGGGCCGGCATCACTCTGTATCCGACGACCAAGTGCTCCCCCGCCCGCGCTGTCGACATCATCGAGATGTACGGCGACGAGCGCATCTATGCTGCTTCTGCATGCGACTGGGGGCGCAGTGCACCGCTGGCCGTGCCCCGGTTTATCATGGAGCTGCGCCGCCGTGGCCATGACGAAGCCTTTATCCAAAAAATTGTACTGGACAATCCGCGACAATTCCTGGAGCAGAATCCCAAATTCCACCTGTCTGCCGACCGAGTCTCTGTCGCCCTTAATGCCTGATGCAGATCGCACCCGACACGCACCTCACCTATTGCACCAACATCCATGCGGCCAACGGACTGGATCAAGTGCTCGATAGCGTGGCGCACTACGGGAGTATCCTGAAGGCCAACCTGTCCCCCGATGCGCCATTCGGCGTAGGCTTACGCTTGTCTGGAAGCGAGTCGCAGGAGGCCCTGCAGCCAGAAGGGCTTGATACGCTGCGCACGACACTGGAGGAGAACGGCCTGTACGTCTTCACGATGAATGGCTTCCCGCATGGTCCGTTTCACAACCGCGTGATCAAGGACGACGTGCACCGCCCCGACTGGGAGATGCCAGAGCGCGTCGCGTACACCAAGCGCCTCGCACGTATTCTCGCACACATGCTCCCCGAAGGCGCCAGTGGCGGCATTTCAACGAGTCCCCTTTCCTACAAACCGTGGAGAGGTCCCGTAACACGCGAAACGTGGACAACATTTGTCCGGCATTTGGGAGACGTGGTCAAAGAGCTCGTCCTGCACAGAGAGCGCACGGGAGCACTAATACATCTGGACATAGAACCCGAACCGGACGGCCTGCTGGAAAACAGCAGCGAAGTGGTGACATTTTTTCATGAGTGGCTGCTCCCTGTTGGGGCAACCTTGCTTGGCAAAGCACTTGGGATGCCTGCTGGCGCCGCAGAGGCCTGCCTGCGTGACCATGTCCGGATATGCTGGGATACGTGTCATGTGGCCGTCGCATTCGAGAAACCCCACGAGGTGCTCGCGCGGTATCGCAGCCACGGGATTCTCGTGGGAAAGATTCAGGTCAGCTCCGCAATCAAGGTGGACCTGAATCAAGATCGCCGCGAAATTCAATCTTCGCTTTTGCCGTTTCTCGACACAACGTACCTGCACCAGGTCGTGCAGCGCAATCGAGATGGCTCCTTTGCGTCGTACCTCGATCTGGCGCCGGCGCTGGAGCATCTGTCCGACGAGAACGCCATAGAGTGGCGTATCCATTACCATGTGCCCATCTTTACCGATGGCGTCGGCATCCTTCAATCCACACAGGAATCCATTCGCGAGACGTTCGCGCTGCTGCGGGACGAGCCGTTCACAGAACACCTTGAAATCGAAACGTATACGTGGGAGGTGTTGCCCAAACGCCTGAAACTCCCCCTGGCTGCCTCGATCGAGCGTGAATTTACGTGGGCACTTTCCGAATATTCGATGTCCTGAGCCCGTGCACTTCACGCAATACATTAAGGGGCATCTGGCATTAGCACGGGTGTCCAACAGCCCGACGGTGCTGACAAACGTGCTTGCCGGCGCGGCGCTCGCTGGCACGTTGTGGCATGCGCACCTGGCCGTTGTAGCGGTGGCCATGGTGCTCTTCTATACGGCGGGCATGTACCTCAATGACGTATTCGACGTTGCCGTTGACCGCGCGCAGCGTCCGGAGCGGCCCCTTCCTGCTGGCGCGGTCACGCTCCGCTGCGCACTGCTTGTCGCAATCCTCCTGCTATTGGCTGGACTGGCGCTGCTCGCATCCGTGTCTCCGGCGGTGCTCAGCGGCGGCCTGGTGTTAGCGAGCGTTATCACGGTGTATGACGCCTGGCACAAGAGCAATCCCGTCGCCCCGGTCCTCATGGCCAGCACCCGGGGGCTGGTATATGTGATCGCCTATCTTGCCGTGCAACCAGCTGTCAGCCTGACGCTCGCCTGGGCCGTCATCATCGTGTTCTGCTACGTCATGGGGCTTACCAGTATCGCCGCCAGCGAAACACGACAATCGTTCACCGGTCGATGGCCGGTCCTTTGCCTGTTCGCACCTATTGTCTACTTTGCCTGGACGCTCCCACTTGGATGGCAGTGGGGACTCGTAGCACTGTTCGCCCTTTGGGTGACGTGGAGCATCCGGTTGGTGTATCAGGGTAGCATCCCTACGGGTATCACACAGTTAATAGCCGGGATTGCACTCGTCGATGCGCTTATACTGGCCGCCGCCGGGGAAGCCGTCGGCTGCGCCGTTGCTCTTGTCGCCTTTGCCCTCACCCTGCTTTTGCAACGGTTTGTGAAGGGCACCTGAGACAACCCTAACCGAGTCTCACGTGCACAAGACGGTAGTTATCAATATTGTTGGGCTTTCCCCACGCCATGTCGGTGCTCACACGCCGCATTTGGAAACTCTGGCGCATCGGGGTCAGCAACTCTCCGTGGGCCAGGTGCTGCCAGCGGTGACTTGCTCGATGCAGGCCACGTACCTCACCGGTGCAACACCTCGAGAGCACGGCATCGTGGGCAACGGATGGTATTTTCGCGAAGAAAGTGAAGTCCGCTTCTGGCGCCAATCCAACCGCCTGGTGCAGCACCCAAAGATCTGGGACACCGTCCGTGCACTCGACCCTGCCTGCACGGTGGCCAATCTGTTCTGGTGGTACAACATGTACTCGAGCGTAGACATTGCCGTCACGCCCCGTCCAATGTATCCTGCCGACGGACGCAAGATTCCAGACATCTACACCCGGCCCGCCGCATTGCGCGGGCAATTGCAGCATGTGCTCGGCACCTTCCCGCTGTTCAAATTCTGGGGGCCAGGAGCAGGCATAGCCTCCAGTCGCTGGATAGCAGACGCTTCTATTCAGGTGGACCGGGAGCATGATCCCCTGCTCACACTCATTTACCTGCCGCACCTGGACTACAGCCTGCAGCGCGAAGGACCTGATGGGCCGTCCATACCAGGCGAGTTGCGCGCGATCGACGCGGTGGTGGCAAATCTCTGTCAATACTACGAGGGACGCAGGACGCGCGTTGTAGTGCTCTCCGAATACGGCATCGTTCCCGTCGACCAGCCGGTCCACCTCAACCGCGCCTTTCGCGGCGCGAAATGGATTGCAGTCCGGGAAGAGTTGGGACGAGAATTGTTGGACGCCGGTGAATGCGAAGCATTCGCTGTCGCCGACCATCAGATCGCACATATCTACGTGAAGCGTCCGGAATTATTGGACGCCGTGCGTATCCTCGTGGAAAGCGTGCCCGGGGTGGCGCAGGTGCTGGACGAGGAAGGCAAACGGGCGCACCACCTGGATCATCCACGCTCTGGTGATCTGATCGCCCTCGCGGAGCCAAACGCCTGGTTTACATACTACTGGTGGCTGGACGACGCACGCGCGCCGGACTTTGCCCGCACCGTAGATATCCACCGGAAGCCAGGGTATGATCCTGTGGAGTTGTTTCTCGATCCGGCAAAGCCCTTTATCAAGGCCCGGATTGCTGGCGCCCTGCTGAAAAAGAAGCTGGGATTCCGCTATTTAATGGATGTCATCCCGTTGGACCCCACGCTCGTCAAGGGTTCACACGGCGTACGCACGATGCCCGAAGACGGCCCACTGCTTATCACCCCGCTTCCGGAATTGCTGCCTGCAACGCCGCTGGAGGCAACAGATGTACACGACGTCATCCTGGCCCACCTCACCTCCGTATAACGACGGGGACCCGAAGCCCTTCATCTGAAACAAGACCACAGATGACTTTCTGGACTCGGTGGCGCATGACTGTCAACGCGTTTCGGATACAGGACTCTGGCGCTACCTAATCAACTGCATCTGCCGTGTGACAAAGGTTGTGCCTGTGTCCAGCTGGTAAAAGTAGGAACCGCTTGCCAAGCTAGTGGCGCGGAAATAGGCGTCATGACGGCCTGCGATTTCCAACCGGTCTATCAGCGTAGTAACGTGACGCCCCAAGGAATCAAAGATGCGCAAGCGCACATGGGCTGGTTCAGGAAGCTCGAAGCTGATTGTCGTAACCGGATTAAACGGGTTCGGGTAGTTCTGGTCGAGTACGATTGTTTCCGGTAGTGCATCCGTATCCGCGATACCTGTATGCGAGGCCACCCTCCACAACCGGACGGTTCTGTCGTCCGATCCGGAGGCCAAACGCGTCCCATCGGGCGAAAACGCGACAGAACGTACCCAATCCGTGTGACCCTCGAACCGGCCAATCTCATCGCCCGTAGCCGCATCCCACAGCCGGACAGTATTGTCGTCCGATCCGGAGGCCAAACGCATCCCGTCTGGCGAAAACGCCACAGAGCGTACCCAATCCGTGTGACCCTCGAACCGGCCAATCTCATCACCCGTAGCCGCATCCCACAGGCGGACAGTATTGTCTTCCGATCCGGAGGCCAAACGCATCCCGTCTGGCGAAAACGCCACAGAGAACACCCCACCCGTGTGACCCTCGAACCGGCGAATCTCATCGCCCGTAGCCGCATCCCACAGCCGAACAGTAGCGTCGTCAGATCCGGAGACCAAGTGCACCCCGTCGGCCGAAAACGCCACAGAGCGTACCCAATCCATGTGACCCTCGAACCGGCGAATCTCATCGCCCGTAGCCACATCCCACAGCCGGACAGTGGCGTCGTCAGATCCGGAGGCCAAATGCACCCCGTCGGCCGAAAACGCCACGGAATTTACCCAATCCGTGTGACCCTCGAACCGGCGGATCTCATCACCCGTAGCCGCATTCCACAGCCGGACAGTAGCGTCGTCAGATCCGGAGGCCAAATGCACCCCGTCGGCCGAAAACGCCACAGAGTATACCTGCCCGGCGTGGCCCTCGCCCTCGAACCGGTGGATCTCATCGCCCGTAGCCGCATCCCACAGCCGGACAGTAGCGTCGTCAGATCCAGAGGCCAAATGCACCCCGTCGGCCGAAAACGCCACAGAATTTACCCAATCCGTGTGACCCTCGCCCTCGAACCGGCGCAACTCGTCTCCCGTGGCCACATCCCATAATTGTACGGTATTGTCGACCGATCCGGTTGCCAAATGCCTCGTGTTGGGTGAAAATGCCACAGAAAGTACCAGTAGCTTCGTGTGGCCCTCGCCCTCGAACCGGCGCAATTCGTCTCCTATGGCCACATCCCACAGCCGAACGGTTAGGTCGCCCGATGCGGAGGCCAAAAGCGTCCCGTAGGGCGAAAACGCCACCGAGCCTACCCAATCTGTGTGACCCTCGAACTGGCGTACCTCGTCTCCCGTAAACGCATCCCACAGTCGGACGGAATTGTCGGCTGATCCGGAGGCCAAAAGCGTCCCGTAGGGCGAAAACGCCAAGGAGATTACTTTATCCGTGTGACCCTCGAACCTGTGCAACTCGTCTCCCGTGGCCACATCCCACAAACTGACCGAATTGTCGTGCATTGCGAAAGCCAAGCGCTTTCCGTCAGGTGAAAACGCCACGGACAGTACCTCACCAGTGTGACCCTCGAACCTGCGCAGCTCGTCTCCCGTGGCCACATCCCATAACCGAACGGTATGGTCGATCGATCCGGAGGCCAAAAGCGTCCCGTCGGGCGAAAACGCCACGGAAGCTACCCCATCTGTGTGCCCCTCGAACCGGCGCAACTCGTCGCCAGTGACCGCATTCCACAGCCTGACCGTATTGTCGACTGATGCGGAGGCCAATCGGGTCCCGTCGGGCGAAAACGCCACGGAGACCACCCAGTCTGTGTGACCTTCGAACCGGCGCAACACATCTCCAGTGGCCACATTCCACAGCCGGAATGTATTGTCGACCGATCCGAAGACCAGATGCCTGCCACCAGGCGAAAACGCCACAGACCACGCTGGTGTCCCCGCGGGCGTGGTCCAAATCAACTGGCCAACTGCCGGAGTTGTGACCGCCAGCACAAGCATTACGGCTGCCGCGCGTAACATACAGCGATGCATCGTTTGGTATCGTTGCCGGAACAAATATCCAGTGTGCCTGAGAAACGAGGTAACGGATAGCGTTGCAGAGGGTTGGTCTTCCATGACCGGATAAGGGTTTGAGAATTTCTTGAAGTAAACGGCTTGTATGAGAGCCTCTTGCTAAACCCTTGATTTGAAGGTCTTCTTTCTGCTTGTGAGCAAGACCTTGGGCGAAGTGGCGCCCGCCAGCGGTAGGACAGTTGCAGATAACTAGAGGAATTGGAATGCTGACTCCGGCGGTCCTAGACCGGGTAGGCCCTTGCGTTTCCACACAACCAGCGCACCCCAATATATTACATTATTTATGACTATAATGTGTCTGTATATCTTGTTTATGTGACTATTTCGTTGCTAGGAAGCGTTGATCAAGGAATTCATTCAAGAATACAACAAAGGATAGGCGCCTACTATTCTGGTATTTTCGGAGTTGCAACACACGCGAAGAAAACGGAGGCGCCCATATCACTGTGGACCTCACCCGTTTTAATGGACTGTAGATCCAGCGGACCGATAGCATGATCCCCTGCTCACACTGATTTACCTGCCGCTCCTAGACTACAGCCTGCAGCGCGAGGGTCCTGAAAGGCCGTCCATACCAGGCGAGTTGCGCGCGCTCGACGCAGAGGTGGCAAATCTCTGTCAATACTACGAGGGACGCGGGACGCGCGTTGTAGTGCTCTCCGAATACGGCATAGTTCCCGTCGACCAGCCGGTCCACCTCAATCGCGCCTTTCGCGCGGCGAAATGGATTGCAGTCCGGGAAGAATTGGGGCGAGAATCGTTGGACGCCGGAGAATGCGGAGCATTCTCAGTCGCCGACCATCAGATCGCACATATCTACGTGAAGCGTCCGGAATTATTGGACGCCGTGCGTATCCTCGTGGAAAGCGTGCCCGGGGTGGCGCAAGTGCTGGACGAGGAAGGCAAACGGGCGCACCACCTGGATCATCCACGCTCAGGTGATCTGATCGCTCTCGCGGAACCAAACGCGTGGTTTACATACTACTGGTGGCTGGACGACGCACGCGCGCCGGACTTTGCACGCACCGTAGATATCCACCGGAAACCAGGGTATGATCCTGCGGAGCTGTTTCTTGATCCGGCAATGCCCTTTATCAAGGCCCGGATAGCTGGCGCCCTGCTGAAAAAGAAGCTGGGATTCCGCTATTTAATGGATGTAATCCCGTTGGACCCCACGCTCGTCAAAGGTTCACACGGCGTGGGCACGATGCCCAAAGACGGCCCACTGCTTATCACCCCGCTTCCGGAATTGCTGCCTGCAACGCCGCTGGAGGCAACAGATGTACACGACGTCATCCTGGCCCACCTCACCACCCTATAACAACGAGGACCTGAAGCCCTTCATCTGAAACATGACCACAGATGACTTTCTGGATTCGGTGGCGCATGACTGTCAACGCGTTTCGGATACAGGACTCTGGCGCTACCTAATCAACTGCATCCGTCGCGTGACAAAGGTTGTGCCTGTGTCCAGCTGGTAAAAGTAGGAACCGCTTGCCAAGCTAGTGGCGCGGAAGTAGGCGTCATGACGGCCTGCGATTTCCAACCGGTCTATCAGCGTAGTAACGTGACGCCCCAAGGAATCAAAGATGCGCAAGCGCACGTGGGCTGGTTCAGGAAGCTCGTAGCTGATTGTCGTAACCGGATTGAACGGGTTCGGGTAGTTCTGGTCGAGTACGATTGTTTCCGGTAGTGCATCCACATCCGCGATACCTGTATGTGAAGCCACCCTCCACAGCCGGACGGTTCTGTCGTCCGATCCAGAGGCCAAACGCGTCCCATCGGGCGAAAACGCCACGGAGTGCACCGAACCCCTGTGACCCTCGCCCTCGAACCGGCGCAACTCGGCTCCCGTAGCTGTATCCCATAGCCGGACCGTACGGTCGAGCGATCCAGAAGCCAAACGCATCCCGTCGGGCGAAAATGCTACAGAATTTACAAAAGTCGTGTGACCCTGGAACCGGCGCAACTCGGCTCCCGTAGCCACATCCCACAACCGGATGGTTCTGTCGTATGATCCGGAGACCAAACGCGTCCCGTCAGGCGAAAACGCCACAGAGTGCGCCCGATGCGTGTGACCCTCGAACCGGCGCAACTCGGCTCCCGTAGCCGCATCCCACAACCGGACGGTGTAGTCGTCCATTGGGACGGCCAAATGCATCCCGTCGGGTGAAAACGCCACAGAGAGCACCTGATACGCGTGATGGAACCGGCGCAACTCGGCTCCCGTAGCCACATCCCACAACCGGACGGTTCTGTCGTATGATCCGGAGACCAAACGCGTCCCGTCAGGCGAAAACGCTATAGAGAGCACCGAAGTCCAGTGACCCTCGAAACGGCGCAACTCGGCTCCCGTAGCCGCATCCCACAACCGGACGGTGTGGTCGTTCATTGGGACGGCCAAATGCATCCCGTCGGGTGAGAACGCCACAGAGAGCACCTGATACGCGTGACCCTCGAACCGGCGCAACTCGGCTCCCGTAGCCACATCCCACAACCGAATGGTATTGTCGAACGATGCGGAGGCCAAACGCATCCCGTCGGGCGAAAACGCTACAGACCTCACCACATTCGTGTGGCCCTCGCCCTCGAAACGGCGCAACTCGGCTCCCGTGGTCACATCCCACAACTGAACGGCATTGTGGAGCGATCCAGAGGCCAAACGCGTCCCGTCAGGCGAAAACGCCACAGAGTGCACCGAAGTCCTGTGACCCTCGAAACGGCGCAACTCGGCTCCCGTAGCCGCATCCCACAACCGGACGGTTTTGTCTTGCGATGCGGAGACCAAACGCGTCCCGTCAGGCGAAAACGCCACAGAGTGCGCCCGATGCGTGTGACCCTCGAACCGGCGCAACTCGGCTCCCGTAGCCGCATCCCACAACCGGACGGTGTAGTCGTCCATTGGGACGGCCAAATGCATCCCGTCGGGTGAAAACGCCACAGAGAGCACCTGATACGCGTGACCCCCGAACCAGCGCAACTCGGCTCCCGTAGCCACATCCCATAGCCGGACCGTATTGTCAACTGATGCGGAGGCCAACCGCGTCCCGTCAGGCGAAAACGCCACAGAGAGCACCCAATCCATGTGACCCTCGAACCGGCGAATCTCGTCTCCCGTAGCCACATCCCATAGCCGGACCGTATTGTCAACTGATGCGGAGGCCAACCGCGTCCCGTCAGGCGAAAACGCCACGGAGAGCACGTCAGCCGTGTGACCCTCGAACCGGCGAATCTCGTCTCCCGTAGCCACATCCCATAGCCGGATGGTTCCGTCCCACGATGCGGAGGCCAGACGCTTCCCGTCGGACGAGAACGTCACGGATACCACCCAGTCTGTGTGACCTTCGAACCGGCGCAACACATCTCCAGTGGCCACATTCCACAGCCGGAATGTATTGTCGACCGATCCGAAGGCCAGGTGCCTGCCGTCAGGCGAAAACGCCACAGACCACGCTGGTGTCCCTGCGGGCGTGGTCCAAATCAACTGGCCAACTGCCGGAGTTGTGACCGCCAGCACAAGCAATACGGCTGCCGCGCGTAACATACAGCTATGCATCGTTTGGTACCGTAGCCGGAACAAATATCCAGTGTGCCTGAGAAACGAGGTAACGGATAGCGTTGCAGAGGGTTGGTCTTCCATGACCGGACAAGGGTTTGAGAATTACTTGAAGTAAATGGCTTGTATGAGAGCCTCTTGCAAAACCCTCGATTTGAAGGCTTTCTTTCGCTTGTGAACAAGACCTTGGGCGAACTGGCGCCCCCCAGCGGTAGGACAGTTGCAGATAACTAGAGGAACTGGGACGCTGACTCCGACGGTCCTGGACCCGGCAGGCCCTTGCGTTTCCACATACCCAGTGCGCCCCAATATATTACGTTATTTGTAACTATACTGTGTCTGCATATCTTGTTTTTGTGACTATTTAATGACTAGTAAGCGTTGGTCAAAGGGATTCATCCTACCAGTGCCTGCAAAGGCGTCAATGTACAGGAGTTTGAACCGTTGCCTCGTGAGAGCGGTCGTATATGCGTAAGAATCAGGATGTCGAGTTTTCCTGCGTCTATGCTCCACCGAATAAATCCTGACTTGTGTTGATCATAGGGCAGGGTTCTCCATTTAAAGATGTAGTTGGTCTGAATCCACACGACAACTGGCGCACATATAATTGTATGGTGTGTTGACGAGAATTGCTCGAATAAATGTCTCATACATGATATAGTCCACACTGTTCTCACATATCTGGAGTAGAGTCGCTTTGCGAATATCTTGTATTTGCTCGTTGCCCCTCTCCCACCGTCGGAAGAGAGAGGAAAGAATGCATGTCAGACATCATCAACTCCAATAACCAACCGTCCGTGAAAGCGGGGTAGGTCCATGGGCCTCACCTCTTCCCTTGCCCACGCCGGGAAATAGCACATCAGTTTGAGAAATGCTGCAGGGTCGTCGGGCGCAATAGCACCGGCTTTTAAGGCCTCTGCAATCAATCGTGAGGCCCGGGCGCTATTCCCTGAAGAATCAGTTCCCTTGCGTTCAGAGTCACGTGACTATCTGGACGTGTACGGATGTAGACTCAATCGCGCCGGTTGAACTCAAATTCTCGACGAGCATAATAGTACCCGGCCCTGAATGAAAACGGGAGGCATGCATTCATCGCCTCAGTGACTACATTCGTCCCTCGCCGTAACGGAACACCAAGGAAATACCATTCACGCACGTCAACCGGGATGCCGGAAACTACCTGCGTTGGTCGGCAACGAATCGGACTGAATTGTTATTACGCTACCACCATGACAACCAAGGCGCATCCCTAAGATAAGAGATGCTGAGACTTAACGGCGCCACGTAACGATCAGAACTCGTGGGAATGCCATTTCGCGAGTCTAGTGGTTCATAAAAGAAATCGTTGTCGTAGTACTGATCATGGGACAATTTGGAGAAGGGCAGATTAAGTCGGAGCTCGATCGCCAGCCTGTTTCGGTTGAAGCGCAGTAGTTCAAGTCCAACTGCGCCGAATACCCCTATTCCGGATCCCTCCTGACGAAACGCATTCGACCTGGTTCCAAAGACCATCGAAGCACCAGCACCTATCCACGGTGCTATGGCCTTGTTCTGTAGAAAGTATCGCCCACCGATTGCAAGGGTGCCATATTGAAAGTGGCGGTCTGAAGTTTCATTATTCGCGAAATGAAAATCGGTGAAGATGCCAAAGCGCGGTGTTTCATAGTGCCAACCCAGCAGGAAACCAGGAGCAAGCGTTGCACTCTCTCCCGGTGCACCGGCTGCAAGTAGTCCGAATGCCCACAAACTTATGTCAGTATCCATGTCTTCTGCTATCAGGGTTTCCATAGTAGCTGTGGATTCAACCGTTTCCTCGCTGTCCAGGGCAGCTGCCAGCCTGCTGGCCACTTCGAATGCCTCTTCAATCGAGGCCAGCCTAACCTGTCGCTCACGAATGATTGTACCTACGGGAATTTCATGGCTTACCCTAAGCAGAACCTCTTCACCAAGAAAATGGACTCCGATTCGGTAAACGCTGGCCGAATCCGGAACATCATACACTGGCTCCCCAACGTCGATGTCCCTGCCACGCAATGCTTGACACACCAGCAGCGCAGCCGTATGAGCGTCAGAATCAGCTACGCCGGAAGGATTATGAATCAGACAGGCCGCCGTCGTCGTGTCTGCCGGGACAGGTGACCGCGCAGGGTCGTTGTCCTGTGCCAGGGAAGGGTCCGGAGCAAATACAATCACGGCCACCGCCGCAAAAAGGATGCAAAATCTCGACAGCACATGCGATTTGACATGGACTGGATCCACTGGAAACGGCGAGCCCGAAGTGTGTCTCTGAATCATTGGCTCCTTCAGTAGAAGAATTGGAGTTAACATGGGTGGACCTCCAAATTCCGCAATGTTGATCAACGTCAATTATTTTTTTGGTCGACGACAATTAAAATTTTGTAAAGACAGAGGCCGAGCTTCGAGGCGGAGCCTCGAAGCTCGAAGCCGAGTGCTTTTTCGCCCCCGGCCGGTACGCGTGAATCCAATTGTAGACAGACGCCATACATTATCTTTTCCACAGACCTTGTCAGCGTGGCATTCCGCGCACCAATACTCCTGGAAACACCACGTATTACCCGGCTTCCTATAGCGCTCAAGCGCCTCACGGCTGTCTATACGATGTCAGGACCCAGCGCTCTGGGCGTCATCCTGGACCTGTTGGCGCCGCTTGGAAGCCTCCAGCCGATAGCTCGGCACATTCAGCTCCAGTATCACGCTGTGATGCACGAGCCGGTCTATGGCCGCAGCCGTGGTCATCGGATCCTTGAAGATGCGCTCCCACTGACTGAAGGCCAAATTGCTCGTAAGAAGCACGCTGCCACGCTCGTAGCGCTGCGACAAGAGCAGAAACAGCACCTCCATCTCCTCCCGAGTGTGCTGCACGTAGCCGATGTCGTCGATAATGAGCGCCTCAAAGCGAGATAATCGCTTGAGGAGCTTGGGCAGACGCAGCTGTTGTTTGGCCCATAGCAGATCCTGTACCAGGGTGCTGCAATTGTAGAAGAGCACGCGCCGCCGCTGAAAGATCAACTCCCGACCCAGTGCACACACCAGGTGCGTCTTGCCGCTGCCGGGAGGACCGAAGACCAGGACATTCTCCTTGCGGTCCAGAAAGCCTCCCTCCAGTAGCACACGCAGATGGTGGTCTAACCGCAAGGGCAACCGGCCCCGATCGAATGTGTCCAGCGTCTTCTCCAGCGGCAGCCGCGACTCGCGCAGCCAACGCTGAATGCGATTGCTGTGACGCTCCTGTTGCTCCTCTTCTATGAGCTCCAACAGGAAACGCTCGAAGCTCAAGGCCTCCCTGCGGGCCATATCGGCCTTCTCCCGCCAGCACGCCCGGATCGCCGGCATACGGAGCTCCTTGAGCCCTGCCTGCAGCGCCCGCTCCAGTTCTGTTGACGTCAGCGTCTTCATGGCGCTACGGTAAGAGAAGTCCGCGTCGATGGCTCCAACAGGCCGTCATACGCACTCAGATCCACCACAGGAGGCGCTACCAGAAGAACAGGAGCCTTCTGCACCATGCGATCCAGCAGCGCTTCTACAGCCGCTACCGTAAGGGGCTCTTTGCCCTCCAGCAGCACACGCAGGGCAGCGTCTACGCCCGATTCGCTCTCTTTGGCTGCCAAGTACAACACACGCAGATACGTCTTGTCGGCCTTCAGAGACGCTCTGTGCGCCCGATGCAGCGCGTCATAGGCCATCCGAAACCGGTGTGTGGGAAAAAGCTCCGCCCGGTATCGGTATTGGGCAAACGCCCCCGGTTTGCGCACCAGCGAGTCGATCACATCCCGATACTTGATACGGTGCTTGCCTTTTCCATACTGCCGCGGCATGCGCTCCATGAGATGCTGCCCGTACCACACCTCAACTACCTCGCTGAAAAGACGTACGGCAACCAATTCGCCGACCAGCCGGCTCGATACCGAGTAGATGTTGCTCTGAACCCGTATCACACTGCCCTTCGATACTCGCACCCGAAATGCCTTGTAGCTCTCCAGTCGCCGCTTCGCAAGAGGCCGCAGCAAGGCCCGCTCCTGCTCGAAACGCTCCCTGCGCTGCGCATTCAACTGTGCAAACAGCTTCTCGAGAAACACTGTATAGGCCTGCCGGCTCTCAAAATCGCTTCCACCACGCAACATGAGCTGGTTCCTTATCGCCAGCTTCAGCCGGTAGTGCCGCTGCTCTACCTTTCCGTTCTCGTGCGGACTCCGTACCTGCGTATGCCGCGCTTCCATGCCACAGTGGCGCATCAACGCCTGGTAGCGCTCGGTAAAAGCCTCTTTGCCGCCACGCAGCTTGCGTACCGCACAACTCATGGAGTCCGTCTGGTGCAGCCTGGGCGCGCCTCCACACGCGTGCAGGGCATTCTGCACACCCTCCGAGAGCGCCTCAAAGCTCTCTGAACGGCAAATCGTACCCGTCTCCCAGTTCGAATACGCCAGCACAAAGTGGTACAACAGATGCGGAAACGGCTCTCCCTGGATCGTCACACCCAACTCGTTCATGCACGTAAAGTCCGATTGGGCGCGATCTCCCGGCTCGTACTCCTGGGCAAAGAATACTTCCTTTGGCGGACCCTCGGTCGCCTTCCAATGCTTCACGCGCCGCTGTAATGTGCGCAGCTGGCCCGGCTGGAACTTGTCCGGATACCGACGCTGCAACTCGCCAAAGAGCGCCTTCACCTCAATGTTGGGATTGACCTCCAGAAAGGCCTTGACCTCCTCCCACACGTCCGCGAACGGATCCTTGCGCGTACGCCACGTGTGCGGCTGCTTCGTCTCGCTTGGCAGCTTGCCCAACCGCACGTACTTCCGCGCGGTAGGCTCACTCATGCCAGACTTGGCCGCTGCCGTCATTATGGACTCCCCCTTCTTCAATACCAACCTGCGTAGAAGCAGAACCTGTGAGTCTCGTACCATCTCAAATGTGGATCGACTGGAAAAATCCGGCCGTCCACGCACAAGACTGACTCAGGTCCCGAAAATTTTAATTGTCGTTGCCGTTAATTCTAAATGTCGTCAATCAATCTGTATGCTGCGCCGCAGATTCGGAACATTTCTTCTGGCGCTGTCCTCAATCAAGATACAGGAATTCTCATGAAAGAAAGTCGATAGTCTTTGCTGATCAACCTCAAATCTAATTTGCATTGAACAAAGTCCCATATGTGCCGTGAACTTTCATTGCCTTCATTTCTCGCATGCTGATAGGGATCTCACACGAGAATATGATATGAGATGCTTCTAACTGCCCCGAAGACGGGAAAATCAATTTAAATATGAATTATAGTTCAAGTTTTTAATATTCATGAAGTTAATTCATCATCATTGTCCCGTTCCTGGGAAAAATTCCCCTTCATCGATTCCTGTTTGCGGAAATGGATCATCGTCGTCTCAATCGACCCGTGTCGCATACGACGCTTGACCTCTTCCACACTCATGCCCTGGTTCAACCAAATCAGAGGCGCCGTGTGTGTCAGGCTGTGCGGCGAAATGCCCGGGCGTTGAATACCAGCCCGTTTCAGGCACTCGGTAATTCGACTGCGCACGCTACGCGTATTCAGGCGCTCACCTTCACTCCGATGTCCGTGGGATACAAACAGCGGTGTTTCAGGTCGCATACGGCCAATCGTTTCCAGGTATTGCTCCAGTTTCTCCATTACTATAGGATCGACAGGCACCTGCTGATCCTTTTTGGTGCGCCCCTTGCCCTGAATACGCAACTGATCCCCAAAAATTGTCCGATCCAGGTCCGCGCGATCAGCGCGGACAATCTCAATTTCGCTCAGACCGGCATAAACCATCAGGTAGGTGATGGCCGTGTCCCGCTTCCCGATCTGTGTTTCCTCTTCGACATGTTCGAGCAACTGGCTGACCTCGGACTCGGTAAGCGACTGCCGGGAATGGGACGTCGGCCTTCGATTCCCCTTCACTCCGATAGCCGGATTCTCCTTCAAGACTCCGATGCTAACCAGATATTCAAAAAACTTCCGCACTGCCGTAAGGTAGGTCGACACCGAAGACTCGCTCAGCCTTTTCGTCCCCTCCAGATAATCCTTGTAGCGTTGTATGTCCTGCTTGGTGAAACGACCCTGTCCTCCCGGCGCAGTAAACCATCGCTCAAATTCATTGAGGCTGCGGCTATAGGTGCCAATAGTGTCCTTACTCCTGTTCTTCAAGTACTCCACCCGAAAATCATGCATCCGCTTCCGCAATTCTCCTAGCGACATGCTGGGCGGATCAGAGAGATTGTCCTCAATGGGTACTGCCGGTATCACGACCACTCCCTTTTTCTGACCGGGCTATAACGGTTATCCACGCCAGAGTAGCAGCGATAAGCTGCTGCGGCTCCCAGCACATGAATATACGACGAATCAATAACGGATATAACCCACTGCCTGCCTACACTTCCATATCCGGATTGAATCCTTCGATTACTTCCACAAAACGACGCAAGAATGATATTCCCATCGCTCCATCAATAATGCGGTGATCATACGACAGTGAGAGATACATCATATGTCGAATAGCGATCATATCTCCGAGCCGTGGGTCCTCGATCACGACTGGCTTTTTGGCGATCGTTCCGGTGGCTAGTATGGCGACTTGTGGTTGTGAAATTATCGGCGTTCCCATGATCGACCCCAACGAGCCAACGTTGGTAACGGTAAACGTGCCACCCTGCAGATCATCAGGCTGCAGAGCATTGCTCCGAGCGCGGTTGGCCACATCGTTGGCGGCATGCGCCAGACCAGCAATGCTGTTGCGCCCGGCATGTCGAATAACCGGAACTACCAGGCCACTCGTTTCCAGCGCCACCGCAATCCCGATATGGTAATCCTTGTGAATGTGGATCTGGTCGCCTTCCACAGAGGCATTCAAAAGGGGATACGCCCGCAGGGCTTCCACGGCGGCGTATACGAAGAATGGCGTATACGTTAATCGAATGCCATCACGCTCCAGGAATGCTTCCTTGTTGGCTTCCCGAAGCTGTACGAGGTTTGTTACATCGGCTTCAGCGAATGAGGTGACATGCGCCGCGGTGCGCTTCGACTCCGTCATGTGCTTCGCGATGAGCTGGCGCATGCGATCCATTTCGATGATCTCAACACGCGGCCCCACAGGATCGACCGACGCAGGACTCGGCGGCCTGTCGACCGCAATCTTCGGTGCCGGCGTGGCCGCCCGACGGGTCTTCAGATAACCCATCACATCCTTCTTCGTCAGGCGCCCATCACGACCCGAACCCTTGAGGGCTTCTAATTCGCGTGTTGTCAGCCCTTCAGCCTGGGCAATGGATCGCACTAGCGGGGAGAGGAAGCGCCCGTCTGCGAGACGGCGCCCGGACGCCACGACGGACTCCTCTTCAAGCTCCGCAGCCACGGGAGGCATCACTGCCTCGGACTCCCTGCCGGGCGCCTCCGGCTCTGCCGCAGGTTCCCGCACGGCAGCCGCCGCTTTGCCAGCAGCACCGATAACTGCGAGGAGCGTGCCCACGTCCACCGTGTCACCTTCCGCGACCAGAATCTTCTGCAGCGTACCCGCGGCAGGGGACGGCACTTCCGTATCAACCTTGTCGGTGCCGATTTCCAGCAGCGTTTCATCCAACGCCACCGGGTCCCCTTCCTTCTTGTGCCAGGTGATCACTGTGCCTTCGGTGATGCTCTCGCCCATCTTGGGCATAACCACAGGCACATCCATGGCCATGTCCGTGTCCACGGCTGAGGCAGGCTGCTCTTCCTCTACTGCCGACGCCTCCTGCGCCCCGGTCTCCAGGCGTGCGAGGAGTGTACCCACCTCCACGGTCTCCCCCTCGCCTACCAGTACCGCGCCAAGCACTCCTTCGGCGGGAGCGGGTACCTCCGTGTCAACTTTGTCCGTACCGATCTCAAGTAGCGCTTCATCCAGCACTACGTGATCCCCCTGCTGCTTGTACCAGGTAATCACGGTTCCTTCCGTGATGCTTTCGCCCATCTTGGGCATGCGTACTTCAACCGTGGCCATGGAAATTCTCCGCCTTCATCATCGCTTGCCAAACCCTATGTCCTAAGGTAACAACCATGGATTGTATGTTGCGTTCCTGCACCCTATGCAATGAGCGGCGCAATCACAAGTGCCACCACAGCAATTAGCTTGATCAAAATATTAAGGCTGGGCCCAGCGGTATCCTTGAAGGGGTCTCCAACGGTATCTCCCACCACGGATGCCTTGTGCGCTTCGCTCCCCTTCCCAAGGATCACACCATCAATCGTAATGCCGCTTTCAATACGTTTCTTTGCGTTGTCCCAAGCACCTCCTGCGTTGGACTGGAAGATGGCGAATAGTACGCCGGAGACCGTTACGCCAACCAACAGGCCTCCGAGCACATCCTTGCTTATGAAGCCTACGATCACAGGCACGGCAAGCGCCATCACGCCTGGAGCGATCATCTCCCGAATGGCCGCCGCCGTAGAGATATCCACGCACTTGGCATATTCCGCCTTTGCCGTGCCGTCGCGAAGGCCCGGTATTTCAGAGAATTGGCGTCCCACCTCCTTGATCATGTCTCCAGATGCCCGGCCAACAGCACCCATGGCCATGGCGCTAAACACGTACGGCAATACGGCTCCAATCAAAAGGCCAGCCAGAATCTTCGGCTCCGCGACGTTAATGCTGTCCAGGCCAACCTGCTGCATAAAGGCCGCAAACAGTGCTAGCGCCGTCAACGCGGCGCTACCGATGGCGAATCCCTTGCCAATGGCTGCCGTCGTATTGCCAACGGCATCCAGTTTATCTGTGCGCTCGCGCACTTCCGCCGGGAGCTGGGCCATTTCTGCGATGCCGCCAGCATTGTCCGAGATCGGACCGTAGGCATCGACCGCTAGCTGAATGCCCGTCACCGAAAGCATCCCGACCGCCGCAATGGCAATACCATAGAGACCAGCAAACTCATAGGCCCCCACAATGGCGAGCGCCAGAATCAGCGCCGGAATACCGGTCGAGAACATGCCGACACCAAGCCCGGCAATGATGTTTGTCGCCGCCCCGGTCACGCTTTGGCGTGCAATCGATAGCGTGGGCCACGTAGATGTCGACGTGAAATACTCCGTTGCAAGACCGATTAACACCCCCGCGAGCAGCCCGATTACTACAGCCCAGAAGACTCCCAGAGAAGTATACTCGAACGTGCCGACAATAGCGGTGGTCGCAGTCCAGCTCTCGGGCAGCATCCAGCTGATCAGAAAGAACGACAGTACCGCCATGATAATGGAGGCTCCGAATTCCCCCATATTCAAGCCCCGTTGCGGGTTGCCTCCCTCGGGTACCCTTACCAGGAATGAGGCACCGATAGACACCAGAATACCGACGCCCGCCAACACCAAGGGGAGCAGTATCGCAGACAGGCTTCCTACGCCTCCGGCATCCTCGCCGAAAGTCGCCAGAAAGCCCGTGCCAAGCACCATCGTGCCAATGATCGACCCTACGTAGCTCTCGAACAGATCTGCACCCATGCCTGCTACATCGCCGACGTTGTCGCCGACGTTGTCGGCAATCGTAGCTGGGTTACGCGGATCGTCTTCCGGTATTCCCTCATATACCTTGCCCGCTAGGTCCGCACCAACATCTGCCGCTTTGGTGTAAATGCCGCCCCCGACACGCGCGAAGAGGGCAATTGAGGATGCGCCGAGTGAAAATCCCGCAATGACATTGATGATCCGCACGTCCGTCCACGACGTCAGGTTGTCGTAGGCGAGAAATAGCAGGCCGAGACCAAGGATCCCAAGGCCTACGACGCTCAGCCCCATCACGAGGCCTCCCGAAAACGCGATGTTAAGCGCAGGAGCCAGCCCATGGCGCGCCGCATTCGTGGTGCGCACGTTGGCGCGCGTCGCAACGCGCATGCCGATGAATCCTGCGAGCGCTGAGCAGAAAGCGCCAACCAGGAAGGATATCGCTACCATTGGAGAGTTGATGACGACACCACCCAAGTACCGGTCCGGAATGTTTGCCACCGCAAGCAGTACCGCAACCGCCACCACAAACACTGCAAGCACCCTGTACTCGCGCCGCAAGAATGCGCGGGCGCCCGCCGCGATGTTGAGCGCGATTTCGATCATTTTATCCGTCCCCGGAGGCTGACGAAAGATCCATCGCGCCCGCAATGTCGCATATAAAAGCGCTACCAACCCGGTGGCCGGTATCAGAATCGTGAGGAGTAAGGTCATTCGCAGATAGACATTTAAGAAAGTGAACGGCAACTCAGAAGCCCTTGCGCAGCTCCTGGCGTGTTTATTGTTCTGCAGGCGCAGCGGAAGAGCGCGGCGCATGCGTCCTGGTACGATTGAACCGGTTCATAGCAGGCGCGATACCATCTACTGCGAAGGCGGTCACGGCATCACGCGCGCGTGCTATGGTATCACTTATGACTCGCTGCTCTTGCTCTGTAAACGGAGTCAGTACATACTCTACCTGACGGCCGATTTCGAAATTGCTTCCTATACCAATGCGCAGACGAGGAAATGCGTCAGTTCCCAGACTCTCGATGATATTCTGCATTCCGTTGTGGCCCGCTGATCCGCCACGCTCGCGCAGGCGAAGCTGCCCCGTACTCAGATGTATATCATCGGTGACCACCAGAATATCCCTGGTCTCCAACCCAAAGCGGCGGATTAAATGTTGCACCGAAGCCCCGCTCCGATTGACGTAACCCTGCGGTTTGACCAAGACAACACTCCGTCCCCGCAGGCGACACGGTGCAACCAGGCTCGCAGCCCGGCCGTCCATCAGAAACGTCGCACCGCTACGTTCGGCCACATGATCCACTATGGCAAAGCCCACGTTGTGACGCGTGCCGCCGTAGGCCTCACCGGGATTCCCCAATCCAATAATGAGTCGCTTGCCGAGTGCCATCGCTTGCGTCCCACACAGACGCCACAAATCATAATTCCAAACGAATCACCACTGGCAAGTCG
Organism: Rhodothermales bacterium; assembly: GCA_963665975.1. Classification (GTDB taxonomy): domain Bacteria; phylum Bacteroidota; class Rhodothermia; order Rhodothermales; family Bin80. The sequence goes on along the minus strand of OY762508.1, from coordinate 3,478,896 downwards.
CCTTCCCGGCGCCGAGACGCTACTCCTCCTCATCATCGGTCAATTCCGCACCTTCCTCAAGCCCCGTCTCCTCCTCCACCGGTTGCTCTTCCACACGCGGCCGAAGCACCATCATTAGCACCTGATCGGCTGGCACCCCGATTTCAAGATCCGGCTGGTCGATATCGCCAACATGCACCGCTCCTCCAATATCTACATGCTCGACGGCCACGTCGATCTGTGACGGAATGTGCTTGGGAAGACAAGTGACGGACAACTCGTGCACAACGAAACTGGTGCGGCCACCATGAACCTGCCCGACCGGCGTCCCCACAAATCGAATAGGCACCGTAAGCGTCACCTCTTCTCCCGCCTGCAAGACCTGAAAGTCTACATGCATGGGCCTGTCGGTCACCGGGTGAAATTCGACATCTTTCAAAATGCACTCCCAAGCGTGCTCGTCAAGAGAAATCTCTACGAGGTGCATCTGATCAGTGTAGATGAGCGGCTTCAGGCTTCTCTCGGGAATCTGGAACACCACCGGGTCCACGTGATGTCCGTACAAGACACAGGGTACGTCACCTGAACGGCGAGCGGCGCGGGCGCCCTTCTTGCCGACTGAGCGACTCTGTGCTGGAATAGCAATGGTATCCATGGCATCTATTCGTTAATCGTCTTCAGGGCTTGAACAACGTCGAAACCGAAGCATCGGTTGCGATGCGCCGAATGGCGTCGGCAAACATGTCCGCCACACCTACCACCTCTACGCTGGAAGACGCACGCTTGAGTGGGATGCTATCGGTCACAACGACCTTGCTAATGGCCGACGATTCTATGCGGTCATAGGCAGGCCCGGACAGCAACGGATGCGTGCAAGCAGCCATGATGTCCCTTGCGCCTGCTTCCCGCAGCGCATTCGCCGCACCTGTCAGCGTTCCGGCAGTATCAATCATGTCATCGATCAGCAGCACGTTTCTTCCCTTAATCTCCCCAATGATGTTGACGACTTCTGCCTCGTTCTGATTCGGGCGACGCTTGTCTATTACGGCCAACTCAGCATGAAGACGGTTTGCGTATGCACGGGCCATCTTGATCGCGCCGACATCCGGCGCCACCACAACAACATTGTCCAGATTGATCCCGCGGAAATAGTCTACAAATACGGGTGAGGCGTACAAATGATCCACCGGAACATCGAAGAAACCCTGAATCTGCGATGCATGCAGATCCATTGTTAGCAGGCGGTCAATGCCGGCCGTTACCAGCATATCGGCCATCAACTTGGCTGCGATCGACACCCGAGGCTGGTCCTTGCGCTCCTGGCGCGCATACCCGAAATAGGGAATCACGGCAGTAATGCGTGCTGCCGACGCCCGCTTGGCGGCATCAATCAAGAGCAGCAATTCCATCCAGTTATCCGCATTCGGAAACGTACTCTGGATGAGGAACACGTCTACGCCGCGAATCGACTCCTCATACCGCACATAGAGCTCACCGTCCGCAAAGATCTTGCACGTTAGCTGTCCCAGATCCTGGCCGTAGGCCTCGGCGATACGCGCAGCAAGGGCGGGATTGCTACTGCCGGTAAATAGCCCAATGGGTAATTCCTTATATGCCATCATTACCTGATCGGCGAAGTTGACGCCATGGGCGCCAACGCCGCGTGTGCCATGTATGCAGAAGAAGTATCTTGTCGTTGCCCGGGGAGGACTCGAACCTCCACCTACGGCTCCAAAGGCCGCTGTCCTGCCATTAGACGACCGGGCATAATACACAAAAGAGCGCGGTCCCGAAAAAACGAAACGCGCCCTCCGCCTGCAAGCGCGGCAAGATAAGCATCCCGCAAAGGGAACGCAACGGGCCATTGCACGCTGCGTTGCAGCATGGCGCAAGTAATCCCGGTACCCGACCTTACTCTGCATCCTCGCACCTTGCCTGCAATATGGAGTCGAACGCACAACCTATCATCGGCGTTCTAGGCGGCATGGGACCGTATGCCGGCCTGGACCTTGTGCAAAAAGTATTTGATGAAACCATGGCTGGCTCGGACCAGGAGCACTTGCCGGTAGCCCTGCTTTCGTACAGCCACCGCATCAAGGACCGCAGCGCCTACATCCTTGGCGAAATCGCCAATAATCCGGCATATGCCATCGCGGACGTGGCTACCGGTCTGGATCGTCTTGGCGTCCGCGTTGCCGGCATTCCGTGCAACAGCGCGCACGCACCTGCGATCTATGATGTCCTGCGGCACACCTTATGCGCATCCGGTCGGCGCATTCGCATTCTGCACCTGATTCAGGAGGCCGTCCGGTTTGTCCGAGAGGCCATGCCGCATGTCCAGCGCATCGGACCCCTTTCGACGCGTTCCGTTCACCGGATCGGGCTGTACCGAGACGCGATCGAGGCCGCCGGGTTCGACGCCGTAATGCCGGAGGCTGCCGTTGCCGACAGCGTGCACCGCTCCATTTTCACTCCCGAGATTGGCATTAAGGCCCAATCCAATCCCGTTACGGCAGAGGCCCGACAGCTTGTGCTGGACGGCGTGCGTCATCTCCGCGACAAAGGAGCGCAGGCCGTCATCCTCGGGTGTACAGAGTTACCGCTTGCCGTTACGGAAACACATAGTGAAGGCGTTCTACTGGTTGACGCCACGCGAGCGCTCGCACGTGCGCTGATCCGCGAAACCTACCCGGAGAAGCTCGCTCCACTGGGGCCGTGACCTGCTGCTCGCCCATGTTGCATTATTCTTGCAACGTGCCAGTCTCCTGCCAAAGTCGTGGTTCCCCGATCTGTCTATCTCTGACGAGGACCAAGGTGGCTGAATCCTCCGTGTATGAGCACCGGAATGCTCGTATATTCAGAATCCTAACCCAGGACTACACCACTCTGTAGAGCATGCACCCCTACCGGGGAGCCTGCCACGGCATTAGCCTCCACGACGACCGTATGCCACGTACATTAATTACAGGAGGTGCCGGGTTTTTAGGTTCGCACCTGTGCGACCGGTTCATTGCAGAAGGGCATGAAGTAATCTGTATCGATAATTTCCTTACGGGCTCGCCCGAAAATATTGTGCACCTGCTAAGCCATGCTCGTTTTCAATTCCTGGAGCACGACGTTACTCGATTCATCCAGATTGACGGCCCCTTAGACTATGTACTGCACTTCGCCAGTCCAGCCTCCCCGATTGATTACCTCCGCCTGCCAATCCAAACGCTGAAGGTCGGCGCCATGGGCACCCACAATGCTCTTGGTCTCACCAAGGCGAAGGCGGCGCGTTTCCTGCTTGCATCTACGAGTGAAGTATATGGCGACCCGCAAGTCCACCCGCAGCCCGAGACGTATTGGGGTAACGTTAATCCTGTAGGCCTGCGTGGCGTGTATGATGAGGCCAAGCGATTTGCTGAAGCCATCACCATGGCCTATCACCGGTATCACTGCATCGAAACGCGCATAGCGCGGATCTTTAACACCTTTGGTCCCCGTATGCGGCTCGACGACGGGCGTGCTCTGCCAACTTTTATGCGTCAGGCGCTGCTCGAGGAAACATTGACAGTGCATGGCGACGGACGGCAAACGCGATCATTCACTTATGTTACGGACACCGTGGAAGGCATCGTTCGCCTACTGCTCAGTCCCGTGACGGAGCCTGTAAACATCGGCAGCCGCGACGAGATCACCATTCTGGACTTTGCCCAGGAAATCCTGCGGCTCACTCGCAGCACGAGCTCCGTTATGTTCACTTCCCGCCCGGTGGACGACCCGGCAAACCGGCAGCCCAACACGACACTCGCTCGCGAAGCGCTAGGCTGGATCGCACAGACGAGCCGGTCGGAGGGCCTGCGGCGCACGCTCCCCTATGTACAACGACAACTTGAAGGCAAGCACACCGCATCTGCGACATGCGAGTAGCCGGAGCTCCGCCAGGCACACTTTCTTGACCGTTAGGTATTATAGCACCACGTTCCGGAACCCTTAACAGCACGCACACGGGATGCATCTGACGGCCAAGCGCGCCAGGATTTATGTTGCAGGGCACCGTGGACTCCTGGGATCCGCGATTGTGCGGCGCTTGCGGAGTGCCGGCTTTACGAACCTTCTCCTCAGAACAAAAGGCGACCTGGACTTGCGCAACCAGCAATCGGTTGATTCCTTCTTCGACGAATTCAGGCCGGAATTCGTAATCCTCGCCGCGGCGCGGGTCGGCGGCATTCTCGCCAACGACCGCTATCCGGCATCATTTATAGGAGACAACCTACTGATCCAGAACCATGTGCTTCATGCAGCCCATCGTATCGCTGCAAAACGCCTCATTTTCGTAGGCAGCACATGCATCTATCCACGCGAAGCGCCGCAGCCGCTCCGCGAAGAACATTTGCTAACTGGCCCGCTCGAGTCCACCAATGAATGGTACGCCATTGCCAAGATAGCGGGTGTGAAGATGTGCCAGGCGTTCCGGAAACAGTATCGCTGCGACTTCTTGTCGTTGATGTCGACTAACCTGTACGGCCCCGGCGACAACTTCGATCTCCAGTCCAGCCATGTCCTGCCCGCACTCCTACGCAAGTTTCACGAAGCCAAGACTGCCGGCAACCATGCCGTAACGGTCTGGGGAACTGGTGCTCCGCGCAGAGAATTTCTCTACAGCGAAGATCTGGCAGACGCATGCCTGTTCATCCTGCGCCAGCCCGAGCATGCGCTGGTTCAAATGGCGCCGGACAGCTTACTCAATGTTGGTGTGGGAGCTGACATTTCCATTGGAGAGCTTTCTGCGTTGATCCGGGAGGTTACCGGCAGTACGTCCCCGATTGTCTACGACCGCACGAAGCCGGACGGAACGCCGCGCAAACTTGTCGATATTTCCAGGATGCAACGACTCGGCTGGAAGGCCACGACCCCGCTGCGTCAGGGCATTGCACAAACCTACGCCTGGTACCTAAACCAGGATATCGCCGCCTGAGACGGCAGTTTATGAAGCGACCCATCGCACTAATCACGGGCATCACCGGTCAGGACGGCGCTTATCTGGCTGAATTTCTGCTGGAGAAGGGATACATCGTGCACGGCATCAAGCGCCGGACCAGCCTGTTCAACACGCAGAGAATCGACCATCTGTACCAGGATCCGCACGGTGAGGATGTTCGGTTCATACTCCACTACGGGGATCTTACCGATTCCACCAATCTGATCCGGGTCCTGCAGGAAGTCCAACCCGACGAAGTCTATAATCTGGGAGCGCAAAGTCATGTGCAGGTCAGCTTTGATACGCCGGAATATACCGCCAACGCAGATGCGATCGGGGCATTGCGGCTTCTGGAGGCCATTCGCATCCTGGGATTGACCGGCAAGGTCCGCTTTTACCAGGCTTCCACGAGCGAACTGTACGGCAAGGTCGCAGAAACTCCTCAGAATGAGCGTACGCCGTTCCACCCGCGCAGCCCGTACGGTGTAGCAAAGCTCTACGCGTACTGGATCACGGTCAACTACCGGGAATCCTATGGACTGTTTGCCTCAAACGGCATTCTATTCAACCATGAAAGCCCGCTTCGGGGTGAAACCTTTGTTACACGCAAGATCACGCGGGCGGCAGCGCACATCAGACTTGGTATGCAGGATCGCCTGTGGCTAGGCAATCTGGATGCGTCTCGAGATTGGGGGCATGCACGAGATTTTGTGGAAGGGATGTGGCTGATGCTACAGCACAACACGCCGGAAGATTTTGTCCTGGCAACTGGAACGGCGACCACGGTGAGGGATTTTTGTACGAGAGCCTTTGCGGCCGCCGACATCCCGCTGCGCTGGGAAGGCAGCGGGACTGCCGAACATGCCGTGCACGAAACGACGGGCGCCGTGCTCGTTTCCATTGATCCACGCTATCATCGACCGGCGGAAGTCCACGCGCTGCTCGGCGATGCCCGTAAAGCCAGCGAACTCCTGGGCTGGACTCCACGTGTGTCGCTCGACGAAATGATCGAGGAAATGGTCGCGCACGACCTGGAAATCGCGGCCCCATGATGGATCATCCCACCCTGTCTGGCGTACGGCCCACCGCTTCCTCACGCGCTTCACAAACACCATGAGTGCACCTCTTAAAGGTGTCGTACTGGCCGGAGGAACGGGCAGCCGCCTGTATCCCCTGACAAAGGTGACCAATAAGCACCTGCTGCCAGTCGGGCGCTACCCCATGATCTATCACCCGCTCCATCGGCTGCGTGAGGCGGGCATCAAGCAGATCGCAGTAGTAACCAGCCCCGAACACATGGGCGATGTCGTAACCCTCCTGGGCAGCGGCCACCGCTGGGGACTCGACCTTACCTACCGTGTGCAGGATCAGCCGGGCGGAATCGCTCAAGCCCTGGGACTCTGCGAAAACTTCGCGGGTAGAAGTCCGATAGTGGTCATCCTGGGTGACAATATCTTCTCCGACCACCTCCGTGATGAAGTGGCGGCCTACCGCAAGCAGGGACACGGCGCCCGCATTCTGCTCAAAGAGGTCTCCGACCCCGCGCAGTATGGCGTTCCCCGCTTTGATGGCAACACAATCATCGAAATCATCGAAAAGCCAGCCGTTCCTCCGAGTTCGTATGCCGTCACGGGGATCTACTTTTATGATCACCAGGTCTTCGATCACATTCGTGCTTTACAGCCTAGCGCACGCGGTGAATACGAGGTGAGCGATGTGAACACGGCCTATGTGCGGAGCGGGCAGTTGAGCCATGGCGTCCTGAAGGGTTGGTGGGGTGATGCCGGCACGCAGGAGGGATGGCATCGGGCCAACAAACAGGCCCGCGATCTGGTATATGAGGGTGCTTCATGAATTGGAAGGATGCGCCTGTGGACGATTGCTCGATCCGGTCGCTCACCAGATTCACGGATGATCGCGGCTGGTTGGCGGAATTGTTCCGGAAGGACGAGCTCCCGGCGCCAGGCTATCCGGCGATGGGCTACCTTTCGGTCACGCATCCCGGCATCGCGCGCGGGCCGCACGAACACCGCTACCAGACCGACCTATTCATATTCTTTGACGGCGTCGTTCGGTTGTACCTCTGGGATCACAGGCCGGACTCCCCCACCTGTGGCCACCGGCAGGTGATCGATTTGGGCGCGCATAATCCCTCGGCAGTGACGGTGCCGCCTGGCGTCGTCCACGCCTACCGCAACACGGGGAACCAAGACGCCATGATATTGAATTTCCCAAATCGGTTGTATGCAGGCGAGGGCAAGGCCGGACCCGTGGATGAGATTCGCCATGAGGACCAGACAAATCATCATTTTGTGATGGACTAACGAGCAGACGGCATGAAACTCATCATCCCCATGGCAGGGCGGGGCAAACGCCTGCGTCCGCAGTCGTCCGTGACGCCCAAGCCATTACTGTCGGTTGCGGGCACATGCATGGTGGAACGCATCGTAGAAGGGTTCCGCGACGTCCTTCCGCACCCGATTACCGAAGGCGTATTCATACTGAGTCCCGGCTTTGGTCTGGATGTGCGCACGAAACTTACCGATATCTGTACACGCCATGGCATGGAGACCCATTTCGTCGTACAGGAAGAGGCGCTGGGCACGGCACACGCAGTTGCCGTAACCGGAGATCACCTTCAAGGCGAGGGGATCGTCGTATACGCCGACACGGTATTCCAGATGATGCCAGGATTGGCGCTGGAGGGTGCCGATGTCGTCGCCTGGGTCAAGGAGGTAGAGGATCCCAGCCGCTTTGGCGTGGCCGTGCGGGAAGGGCCGCGCATCGTGGCGTTCGTCGAGAAACCCGAGGAGTTGATTTCCAACGAGGCCCTTATTGGCATCTACTATGTCCGTGATCTGTCCCGCCTGCGGCAGGCCATAGACCACCTGTTTACAAAAGATATTCGTGGCAAGGGTGGTGAGTACTATTTGACCGATGCGCTGGATGTGATGCTGAACGATGGCCTGGAATTCCGAACAGCCGTCGTGACGGCGTGGCTCGACTGTGGCACACTGGACGCTCTCATGGACACTACACGCTATCTCCTGCGTTCGAAGCAGCAGACGGCCCGCGATGGAGTGACCAACAGCATCCTGGTGGAGCCCGTGTTCATTGCGCCAGGCGCTGTTGTCACCGATTCTATTCTGGGGCCGGATGTCTCCGTCGAGCGCGACGCCCGGATCACCTCCTCCATCATACGCACCAGCATCGTGTTTGAGGGAGCGCATGTTGACCATGCGGTCCTGGAGAATTCTTTCGTCGGGGCGCATGCGCGCATTGTGAAGACTGCGCCGTCGCTAAACGTAGGGGACTTCTCGACCGTGCAATAACGCACTTCCGATGGCTGCGGACGTCCTGTCCATCCATGCGTCCGACAACGTGCTCGTGGCGCTATCCACGCTACCCAAGGGGTGCGCCGTGCCGCACGAGGACGGAACCATTTCCCTCTTGCACGCCATCCCCGCCAAGCACAAGTTTGCCGCAGTTGCGCTGGCGCCGGGTGACACGGTCACCATGTACGGCGTCCGCGTGGGGCGCGCGGTTGAAGACATCCCCCAGGGGGCACTGCTAACCACACGTAACGTCGTCCACGACACAGCCCCTTACCGCGTCCGCATCGCTCCCTACCATTGGGAGTCCCCGGACGTGAGCCGCTGGCATTCCCGGTCGTTCATGGGATATCACCGTAGCGACGGCCAGGTTGGCACCGCCAACCATTGGCTCGTCATTCCCCTCGTCTTTTGTGAAAACCGAAACGTCGACGCACTTCGGGAAGCCTTCGAACAGGAATTGGGATATGCCCTGCCATCGGTGTATCGGCAGCAGGTTGCGGACCTGGTGCGCCTACACCGGAAGGATGTCCCACCGGACGCCTTGCGGCGGCAGGTGGCACCGGATGCGGGTGTACGTGCAGAGCGGCGCATCTTCCCCAACATTGACGGAGTGCATTTTCTTACCCATACACTGGGATGCGGGGGCACGCGCCAGGATGCCAGAACCCTGTGCGGTCTCTTCGCCGGTTGTCTGCACCACCCGAATGTGGCCGGAGCTACCGTGCTGAGCCTGGGATGCGAAAATGCTCAGAAAACGCTGCTGGATGAGGAGCTACACCAGCGTAATCCGCATTTCGACAAACCCGTGCTGTACTACGAGCAGCAGCGTCATGCTTCTGCGCACTCCCTGCTCACCCATGCTATCCGGGACACTTTTGCGGCACTTGTAGAGGCCAACCGCGTCGGGCGCAAGCCTGCCCCGCTCAGCCGGCTTGCGATTGGCCTGGAGTGTGGCGGCTCGGATGGGTTTTCGGGGCTGTCGGCTAACCCGGCCATGGGCCGAGCTTCCGACCTGATCGTCGCGCTCGGCGGTCGCGCGATACTCGCTGAATTCCCGGAACTGTGTGGCGTGGAGCAGGCACTCATTGACCGGTGCGTCACCAGGAAGGCCGCTGCCCGGTTCGCCAGCCTCATGCAGGCATACGCCGCGGCAGCGGAAAGGGCAGGATCAGGCTTCGACATGAATCCTTCTCCCGGCAATATCCGCGACGGATTGCTGACGGACGCCATGAAATCGGCTGGCGCAGCTCGCAAAGGTGGCACTTCACCCATTACGGCAGTCCTGGATTATCCGGAGTATGCCGATACGCCTGGCCTCAACCTGCTATGCACACCGGGTGGCGACGTAGAGTCGACGACCGGTCTGGCTGGCGCCGGGGCGCAGATCATCCTGTTCTCTACAGGCATGGGAACCCCGACCGGTAATCCCGTTGCTTCCGTGGTGAAAATATCATCCAACACTGCCCTCTGGCAGCGCCTGCCTGACCTTATCGATGTGGATGCCGGAGGCATCATAACCGGGGACGCCTCGGTGGAGGATGTTGGTGCAGAGCTCTTGGATTACGTAATCGAGGTGGCTAGTGGGTTGGTGCAAACCAATGCCAGCCGGCTGCGCCAGCACGACTTTATCCCATGGAAACGTGGCGTGTCGCTGTGATCACGTGTCCATTGTCATCTTTAATCCTTACTCTGCGGATCGCGCTCCTCCCGCTTGACGAAGCCCTCGGCCTGTCTTACGTTTCGTAATTCTCACTTGCCCTTGCAATCTCCATGGTCAAACCACGCATTATCGGACCGTTTATTACGGCCGACCGAAAATCACCCCGGGAACGGATCCTGGAAGGCCGCGCTGTAATTCCCGGTGAAGAAGCACTGAGGACCGTCGAGCTGTTCGATGCCCGCCCAGAGCTTAACAGCCGTGCCGAAATCATTACGGGAGACAATTCGACGTTTCGCTTTCTGCGACTCGCACGCATCGCCATGCAGGCGGACGCAGCCGGTTATGCGCCGTGCACCGTAACACTTGGCGATACCGAAGAGGCCGTTTTCTATGTTAACCGGGGCAGCGCCCGCCTTCGCGTTGGGAGCGACACCTATACGCTCGACATGGGCGACATCCTGTATGTCGGTCTTGGCGCAGAAGTGGAGATCAGCTGCGCCGCAGGCCTGTGCGACATCAGCGAATTTCGCGCGATCGAATGCCACACCCGTTATCCCGTGCAACTAGTTCGGCATGCCGACATCGAAGGCACAGAGCTGGCCGCCGATGTCGGCTCCAAGCGTCCGATGACGCGGCGCACGGTGTACAAACTCGTAGACCAGAACGTCCAGGCGTGCCGCCTGCTCTTTGGGGACACGTTCGTTGCCCATGTAGGTGGCGTCGGCAGTTATCCACCCCATTTTCACGGGCCCAGCGGGCCCTACGGCCTGGGCCCCGACGCCAAGGAGGAGATTTACCATTTTCGGTGCGCCTCCATGATAAAAGGCGATACGCCATACGTCTTGCAGAACTGCGCCAGGCCCGGCGAGCCCGTCAACACCTATGTCCATCTCTTTGACGAGCAAGCCATCAACGTGACGCCAAACTACCACGACACCATGGCACCTGCGGCCGTGGACTTCATGTTTACGTGGTGCCTGGGCGCATTCACCGAAAATGAGCGGGACTGGGCCCGGATCGTAACTCGCCCAGGATATGAAGACGAATGGTAAGTGAGTTATACCCCCAATGGTAACAGCATGCTGTTGTTGCGCACCGCTAAGGTAATGCTTGCCGGGATGTTGCTTGTGGGTTGCGCCACACGGCAAGAGACCACTACGATCAAACTCGGACACGGTCTCGATACGAACCATCCCGTCCACCAGGCGATGGTGTATATGCAGGAGCGGCTTGCTGCCAAGAGCGGCGGAGCCATGCAACTGCAAATCTATCCAAGCCAACAGCTTGGGACCGAGCGCCAGCTCCTGGAACTGCTGCAATTGGGCAGCCTGGGAATGACAAAGGTGGCCGCGGCAGTCCTGGAAGGATTCGCCCCTTCCTATAAGGTGCTAAGCCTCCCCTACGTTTTCCGCGACGAAGCGCACCGATTCCAGGTGCTGGAAGGAGAGATAGGAAAAGAGCTGTTGCTCGCCAGCGAGGCTTACTGGCTACGCGGGCTGACCTACTACGATGCCGGCAGCCGCAGCTTCTATACCAAGGATCGACCCATTCGCCACCCGGATGACCTTGCGGGGCTCAAAATTCGTACGCTGGAGAGCGCCACGCAGGTGCACATGGTGAATGCGCTCGGAGGATCGGCCACGCCGATTTCGTGGGGAGAGTTGTATACATCCCTGCAGCAAGGCGTAGTAGACGGAGCCGAGAATAATCCTCCCTCCTTCTACACTTCGCGGCACTACGAAGTCTGCAAGTACTACGCGCTGGATGAGCATACAGGAATTCCGGACGTACTTCTTGTGAGCACGATAATCTGGGCAACCCTGTCTGAACAGGAACGGGAGTGGCTTAGTGAAGCAGCCTGGGAATCGGCCCAACATCAAAAAATTCTTTGGAAGAAGGCGAGCGCGGAGGCATTGCGCGCCGTCCAGGAGGCAGGCGTGGAAGTCCTCTATCCCGACAAGGCGCCGTTCGCGGAGCTCGTGGCGCCCATCTATGAGTCGTACCGCGATGATCCAGAGATCTACGACCTCATACAGCGCATTCGCAACACAGGCCTGCAGCCATGATTGATCGCGTGAGACAGGTTGTCGACCGGGCACTCAGTATCGCCCTCGTCGTGATCATGGCGGCGCTCGTGCTCGACGTGCTGTGGCAGGTCTTTACGCGCTTCGTGCTTCGCAATCCGAGTTCCTACACAGAAGAGTTGGCCCGCTACCTCATGATCTGGGTGGGCCTCCTGGGGGCTGCCTACGCGGCAGGCAAGCACATGCACTTGAGCATGGATCTGCTCCGGCTGAAGGGACGACTACAATTGGCGCACAAGCTCGTGGTCCATGGCTTCACGGTCGCATTCGCCATCGGCGCACTGGTCGTTGGGGGCGGAAGACTCGTATGGACCATGCTCTATCTGGGCCAGACATCCGCAGCACTTGCCATCCCGCTGGGATATCTCTACCTCGCCGTACCAATAAGCGGCCTTCTGATCACGTTTTACGCCGCCTACGACATCTCCGAGGCGCTCCGCACCCGAGGACGCTGATGGAACTCCTGGATGTCTTTGTATTGGCATTTTCCTTCGTTGTGCTTCTCGCACTCGGAGTGCCGATCGCGTACAGTATCGGGCTCGCGACCATGACCACGATGCTGCTTAGCATTTCGGTGACGCCAGCTTTGACAACGGAGGCACAGCGGATTGCGACCGGCCTGGACAGTTTTGCACTTCTGGCTATCCCCTTTTTCATTCTTGCAGGCCAGATCATGAACCGAGGCGGCATCGCCCGGCGACTGATTGATTTCGCGAAGGCGTTACTCGGCATGCTCCCTGGGGGTCTGGCGCATGTCAACATATTGGCGTCGATGCTCTTTGGAGCGATATCGGGCTCGGCGGTAGCCGCTGCCTCCGCGGTCGGCGGCGTCATGGCACCGCAAATGGAGCGGGAGGGCTATGATGCGGATTACGGAGCGGCCGTAAACATTACGTCCGCCACGACAGGACTGTTAATCCCTCCGAGCAACATCCTGATCGTGTACTCACTGGCTAGCGGTGGCGTCTCCATCGCAGCGCTGTTCCTCGCGGGCTACCTGCCCGGTATCCTTGTGGGAGGCATGCTCATGGTAGTCGCGGGCATCATGGCTGTACGGCGTGGATATGCGAATCGCGCCCGGAGTTCGCTTGCGCAGGTGCTGCGACACTTCATTGACGCCGTGCCAAGTCTCACCCTGCTCATCGTCGTCATGGGCGGCATTGTCGCTGGCTTCTTCACTGCCACCGAAGCCGCGGCCGTCGCGGTCCTGTACGCCCTCATCCTTGCGTTTCTGTACCGCGAAATCACGTTCAAGGACCTCCCCCAGGTCTTCCTGGACGCCTCCGCAACTACCGCGGTCGTCCTGCTACTGGTCGGCACGTCGGTAGGCATGTCATGGATCATGGCGTATGTGAACATCCCGCAGGCGTTAACAGAGTCGCTTGTCGCACTAACCGATAACGGGATCATCATCCTGCTCATCATTAACGGTATCCTGCTGTCGGTAGGCACCTTCATGGATATCACGCCGGCCGTATTGATCTTTACGCCCATCTTCCTTCCCATCGCGATTGAACTAGGCATAGATCCGACCCATTTCGGCATCATCATGGTGCTCAACCTGTGTATCGGGCTCTGCACACCTCCGGTCGGCAGCGTACTGTTCGTCGGCGTAGGCGTCGCTGAGACCTCAATTGCGAGCGTGGTAAAGCCGCTCATGCCACTTTTCATCACCATGATTCTGGCGCTACTCATCGTAACCTACGTACCCGAGCTTAGTCTCTGGCTGCCGGAAGTATTCCTCGACTGATCCCGCAGGTAGTGCAATAAGAATACTGCCGCCACGTACCCAGATGAAAAATAGACCTCTGCTTACCCGGGTTGTTGTCGGACCGGTGTCTGACTCCTTGCCTGAAAAAGTCTTGCAATTCGGCACGGGGCGCTTGCTGCGAGCATTTGCCGACTTTTTTATTGACCGGGCCAACAGGCAGGGTCTCTTCAATGGGCGAATCGTTGCCGTGCAGTCGACCGGGCGCCAGCGGGCCGACACGCTCCGCGAACAGGACGGACTCTACACGCTCTGGGTGCGAGGCCTGCAGGACGGCGCGCCCCGCGAAACGCACGAGGTACTTTCCGCCGTTAGTAGGAGCCTTTCCGCCGCCCATTCCTGGCCCGACATCCTGGCCTGTGCAAGCTCCCGTGATCTGGAAGTCATCATCTCCAATACCACGGAGGTCGGCCTGACCTTTGACGAGGACGACCGCCTCGACGCCAACCCGCCCCGGTCGTTTCCCGGGAAGCTGACGGCCATCTTGTATGAACGCGCACGGGCATTCGACTACGATCCCACCGCGGGGTTGATAATACTCCCGTGCGAACTCCTGGAAGCAAATGGCGACATGTTGCGGCGCCTAGTCTGTCAGGTAGCCACAGCGTGGGATTTGGATCACACGTTTGTGCGTTGGGTCCAGGAGGCCAACACATTCTGCAATACGCTAGTGGATCGTATCGTCCCGGGCTTGCCGCCGTCAAAGGAATGCGAGGCGTTCGAGAGCGAGGTCGGATATCGGGACGCATTGCTCACGGTAGCTGAAGAGTATCGTTTGTGGGCCATTGAGGGTGACGCTGAGCTTGCTGACCGATTGGCATTCAGCCGTGCAGATCCCGGCATTATCGTTACGCCAGACATCGCTCCTTATAGAATTCGGAAGATTCGCATTCTGAACGGCGGGCATACACTCAGCGTGCCTGCCGGCTTTCTGATGGGCAACGATACAGTCCTTGGCAATATGACGCACCCACTCTACGGCGGCTACATCGAGAACCTGCTGCGCAGGGAAATCGGCCCAACGCTGGAGGTCGATCCTGAAACGGTACCACCCTACATAGACGAGGTCCTGACGCGTTGGCGCAACCCATACCTACAGCACCACTTGATTGATATTACACTCCATGGAACGAGCAAGATGCGGGTTCGCGTGATTCCTTCCCTGTTGCGGTATTATGCCCTGTATGGCCGCGTTCCGCATCGGATGGCCGCCGGGTTTGCAGGCTACTTGCTCTTCATGCGAGGGCTCACGGATGAAAGCGGCATGGTGTATGGAGAATTCGAGGGTGTCCGCTATCCTATCAATGACACACGTGCGCGGGATTTCATGGCGTGGTGGGCTGCTGGTGATGAGCTTATTGCAGAACGGATTTGCAAGGATTCCTCCTTGTGGGGCGCGGACCTGGCGAGTCTCCCGGGATTTGCCGACGCGGTGGCCAAATATCTAGGTCTAATGATGCAAGAGGGCATACCGGTCGCCATCGCGCGCGCTGAGGCCGCCGCTTCGTGAGACTACCATCGCGGTGGCACATCCCTTCTCGAAAACAGTATCACTCACCATATTTCGCGTACTACCCTGTGTCCTCCATGTCGTTTGCGCTGTTCAATACGCTGAGTCGAGCCACCGAACCACTAATCCCACTCGAGCCCGGACACCTTCGCTTCTACGGGTGTGGTCCGACCGTGTATTCCTATGCGCACATCGGTAACTTCCGCAGCTTCATCACCGCAGACCTGATCCTCCGCACTGCCCAGGCTATCGGCTGGGAAACGACCTACGTTACCAATATTACGGACGTGGGGCACCTGACAGAGGACGATTTTATCGACCCGTCGGGGGAAGATCGCATGGCCAAGGCTCTGCAGTCGAAGGAGGGCGAGCAGTTTGCCAATGTCTGGGATCTGGCGCGGTACTACGCAAGCGCCTTATTGGATGACTGGCGCCTGTTGAACCTTCGCGAGCCGGACGTGCGGCCACGCGCTACCGAGCACGTCCGCGAACAGATTCGGGCCATCGAACAGTTGATCGCGCGTGAAGCGGCCTACGAGACTTCGCAGGGTATTTATTTTTCGGTGTCCAGTTTTCCTGGCTATGGCAAACTCTCCGGGAACGAAGCTGCTACCGATCTTGAAACGGCAGTCCGAAGCGTGGTCGTCGACCCTGAGAAGCGGGACGTACGGGACTTCGCGCTATGGAAGAAAGATACCGGACACCTCATGCAGTGGTATAGCCCCTGGGGATGGGGCTTTCCTGGCTGGCATATCGAGTGCTCTGTCATGGCGCAAGCCTATCTCGGACAGCAGATAGACCTGCATTCGGGTGGTGAGGACCTGATTTTCCCTCATCATGAATGTGAAATCGCGCAGGCAGAGAGCCTGACTGGCGAGCCCTTTGCGCGCCATTGGGCGCACACGCGCTTCCTACAGGTGGAAGGCCAGAAGATGTCCAAGCGCACGGGCAATTTCTTTACGGTGCGCGATCTCGTTGCCCCGATTGAACAAGGGGGACGCGGCGTTGACCCGCTCGCGCTGCGATTGGCGCTCATGGCTGGTCAGTACCGCAAGCCCTTCAACTTCACGTTTGCAACGCTTCGTGACAGCATGCGCCACGCCCAGCGGTTTGCAGAAGCACACGCTCTGGTGCAGCGCCATGCCGCGGCGAATACGCCAGGACCGGACACGATTGGCGACAGGCTGCAAGAGATCTACTCGACAGCGCTCGCGGCCATGCTGGATGATCTTAATACGCCAGCCGCTATCGCCGCTGCTCTCGATGGCGTCAAATGCATCTACGGAGCGGGGAGCGACCTTAGTGGTGATGCAGCCCGGCAGGGGCGTGCGTTTCTTGACAAGATTAATGGGCTGTTGGGTGTGGTCTTCCACGAAACAGAGACTAGCACACCAGAGGCGGACCCTCTTGCCGAAGAAGTCGAGGCCCTGTTGTCGGAGCGGGCGGACGCGCGCAAGGCCAAAGACTATGCGCGGGCGGATGCCATTCGTGACCGGATAGACGCGCTAGGTGTCGAAGTAATGGATTCCGCAGCCGGCACTACGTGGCGCCGCAAGGCCGAAGCTTCGCTCTGACGCATTCTATCCATCTCCTCTTTCATCGTTACTCCAGACGCAGCCATGGCCCAGGAAATCACAATTCTGCCCATTGATCGCAGCACCCTCGGTGGCGGACTTGCGCGGATGGTCGATCGATTCCACAACGAGGGCTCACTTACGGGCGATCATGACACGGATGCGTTTCTGCGCCAGCATCCGAATGCGGCGCTTCTGGGCCTGCTCTATGATCAACGTATCCGGGCGGAGGTCGCTTTCACGGGCCCCGTGCGTCTGGCGCAGCGGCTTGGCCACCTTGACATGCGTCGGATAGCAGCCATGGATCTGGACACCCTCCGCGTGTCCTTTGCGCAACAGCCGGCCGTACACCGGTTCTCCAACAAGATGGCCGAGTTCACGCTTTCTGTCGCCGCCATGATAGCGGAGAAGTATGAGGGTGATGCTGCCAACCTGTGGAATGACGGCGCTTCGTCTACCGTCATCGCAAAGCGGTTGCGCGCCCTGCCGGGATTCGGACTAGGCAAGTCCGCTAAAATGAAGTTCGTACTGCACTACCTGGGCTATCGCGACTTCTCGAACGAGTAGATCCGACTGCCCGGAGTCGGACTTGAAGTGAGGCCCGGGTGCTCCTGTTTGCTTCTTCGTACGACTAGCCGGGGGTTACTTGCTGAATACGTGACAGGATGCTCTGATCCCCCTGTGCCAGCGAAGAATGAGACAGTCAAATACGTGAATAGTGTAGCAGCGAAGGACTCCGCAGGTCTGGTTCAATCTGGCGAATTAGCCTGACCAATCCTTCATCACATCGAAGTGAATCGTGGAACGAGGAGGTCGTTAGCAAAGGGAATTACTTACCTTAGTGCCGACAGGTTGTAAGCCTTTACGAATCTGGCGTGTATAATGTATTATGCTTAAGACGGTTACATACCGTCTGACAGGCATACGCAAGCCGTCGCACGTCAAGTTGAATGCGTTGTTTGCGCACCTCACGTGGCTCCGCTATGAAGCAGTCTCGTATTACCGCGACGAATGGTGGGATGCCGGAGAGAGCACCAGTGCGTTTGACTTGTACAAGGTACTCACCGAGTGTCGCAAGGGATCAAGAGCCGCCAGACAGTGGGGCGTGCAGCCGCAACGATCCATCCTGAAACGTGTTCACGAGGGCTACAAAAAGCTGTTTGCCAGTCAGGGCAAACGCCCACGTCTCCGCAAAAACGTACGATCGGTCGAGTCGGTCGGACCGGTCAACCGGTCTGGCGACCGATACTACGTGTCCGTCAAGGGTGTCGGCAAGCTCCGCTTCCGTGACAAACAAGGCGTCTTAGAGTCTGCAACCGTTCGGCGTTGACGCATCGTTCGCCACGCGCTCGGTAGCGGCTACGACATCCAACTCGTTACCGAGACAAACGAACCGGAGCCCGGGCCGGATACGCGACCGCCCGTAGGCATCGACTTTGGCCTAAAGGCCGTCTGTACGTTGTCGAATGGTGCGCAGTATTGGCCAGAGCACATTAGCGACGCACGCGAACGCAAGCTATCGCGTAAGCTGTCGAAGGCGAAGCGCGACAGCCGAAACCATCACAAAAAGAAATTGGCGCGCCAGAAGGAGATGGCGCGTAACCGGATCCGGCGTAAGAACGCGTGCCACCGGATCACGTCCGACATCATCCAACAGCACAGTGCCAACCTGGTGCTGGAGGAGTCGCAAGTCCGGAACCTGATGGCGAAGGGCGGCAACCGCAAGCGTGGCCTAAACCGTTCGTCTGCGGCCAAGTCGCTTGGAACCGTGAAACTCATGCTCGACCAAAAGGCCAAGCGGGCCAATGGTCGAGCCATACGAGTCAAGGCAGCCTATACGTCACAGACGTGTTCACGTTGTGGCGTCCGTAATGCCGATCTAACGTTAGCGGATCGCGTGTACGTGTGTCCGTGCGGTAACGTGTTGGATCGTGACATTAATGCTGCCATGAACGTCCTTCCGGCAGGCTTACGCCTGGGAGGCTGGGAATATCTCGAAGAGATTCGGGAGCATTGCCTTCGTGCGGGAAAGGACGGAACTGATGAAGTGCCTCTGGAACGGCGGCAAGCCAGACTACGCACTCCTACCACACAGAACCATATGCCTGTCGGCACATAGGTATATAAATCCCTTAGCAGACTAACGGGACTGCAGCGCTTCTGCCAGTGGAGGCAGCTCCTTGGTCTAGGCATTGGAGGTTCAGTCTGACCTGCGAGCTTCGCATACTGGAGGAGGCGGAGTCATGGGTACTGCTTCAGATTTTCATAGCGTTGCCTCCTCCGGTGCCTGACCGGACTGCAGGCAAGCCAAAGCCGTGAGCCTATGGTATCGTACCAGGTATCCTCCATGTCGGCTCCGAGTAGCCAACCCACTGCTGCACAGAGTGGATGCGAAAAAAGTCCCCGACCAGTATTGATGGATGATCTCTTTCTTCCTTGGGACAGCAGAGTGTGAAGTCGGAAATCAGCTCCTGCCAGCAGCAATCCATCCGCTCCAAGAATATCTGCATGGACGTCTTCCGGGTTTTGCACCAGTTGGAGGTATCCTCAATAGAGCGCTGCCGCAATGCCATTCGCGCCTCTTAAATTGACATCTCTTATTACGTTATATTCGTTCCAAATCCTACGATTCCTTTGCACGTGAGTAAAATGCTCCTGCTGCGTATGCAAATTGTATCCGTACAAGTTTTCATACAGTATTTCGAAGCATATCCTTCGGCGATAAACCGGACATCATTCTAATGCAGATCCGAAGCACAATGCTTTCGCCCAATCCCTCCTGCCCGGAGTTGTCTCGGGCTGCTACACCGACCAGAACCGGCACCCAGTCCGGCGACATGATGTCTCTTCTCGCAACAGGACTCCTGGCGCTCCTCATGGCGTCCTGTGCTCCTCGCGAAGCTGCGGATCATGACCACGAAGCAGAACCTCCCGCGGACTCCCTTGCCGAACAGGGCACTTTGCACGAAGAGCTGGAGATACCGGTAACCGCCCAGCAGAATACCGGCATGAACATCATTATCGCAGCGATTCAGGACCATCCGATTTCCCTGCATGTCACGGGCATTGTGACCCCAGTTCCCTCCAAGGTTGTGCATCTCAGACCCCTGGCGGAAGGAGTCATCAAGCAAGTGGACGTCATATTGGGCGACCGCGTGCGCGCGGGACAGCCCCTCGTGCATTACGACAACGTCGCGCTCGGTGATCACATTGGACAATATCGTCAGGCGAAGGCCAGCCTTGAGGTCCGCAGAATCAGCTTCGATCGAGCGCAACGCCTCATAGAACTGGAGGCGATCGCGCAGCAGGCCCTGGATATGCGCCGCTCTGAATTCGAACAGGCACAGGCGGAGGTCACCAGAATCGAGGAGCGAATGCAACGCTTCGGCCTAACCATTGACGACATCCAGGCACTCAAGCTGCACGGGAGCACCGAAGAAATGCAGGCTGCTGCTGCGCAGCAGCGGGAAATGTCCATCAATACCCTCCGGGCCCCCTTTGATGGCGTGATTACGGAGTACAAGGTTGCGGTTGGCAACGTGGTCGACCCGAAAGAACATCTCCTGTCGGTCACCGATATTACCACCGTCTGGGTGCTGGCCGATGTATACGAACCCGACTTGGGACGCCTCGCTCTGGGCACCAATGCCATCATTCGGATCGAGACTTATCCGGACCGGGTATTCAGTGGTCTGGCGACGTACGTCTCCGACACTATCGAAGCCAGCACGCGAGCCGCCCATGTGCGCTGCGTCGTAAACAATCACGACGCATTGCTCAAACTCGGCATGTTCGCCCGCGTGACGCTCGCCACCAGGGAAAGGCACGAAGCCCTGGTGGTGCCAGTAGATGCCTTGCAGCATGTAGGTGGACAGCCGGTCGTATTCATCCAGACAGGTGAGACCTCGTTCGAGCGCCGCGACGTTACCGTTGGGCTCACCGCAAACGGACTCGTCGAAATCATCAACGGCCTAGAAGTTGGCGAGTCCCTGGTTGCCAGGGGCAGTTTTTATCTCAAGACGGCCTTGCTGCAGGAGCGAATCGGGCATTCTCACTGATGGTAGTATGCATCGCCTAGTAGATTTTTCGGTCCGCAACCGGTTCGTGATCCTCTTGCTCACGGCCATGGCGGCTGGCTTCGGCATCCACTCGATGCTTAGGCTGCCGATCGATGCCGTGCCTGATGTGACACCGAACCAGGTGACCGTGCTCACGCAGGCCCCCGGACTAGGTCCTGTGGAAGTCGAGCAATTCGTGACATTCCCCGTCGAGAGTGCCATGAACGGCCTGCCGGGCATCACCAAGATCCGGTCTATTTCCCGATTCGGACTTTCGTCGATCTACATTTATTTCGACGAATCGGTGGATATCTACTTCGCCCGCCGCCTGGTCATGGAACGCCTTCCGGAAGCGCGCGAACTTATTCCCGAAGGCTATGGCACACCTACCATGGGGCCCATCAGCACCGGGCTGGGCGAAATCTACCAGTTCGAGGTACGGGGAGAAGGATATTCCCCGATGGAGCTCCGCAGCATCCTGGACTGGGAGATCGCCTTCAAGCTTCGGTCCGTACCTGGGGTCGTGGAGGTTAACTCCTACGGTGGGGAACTGAAGACCTACGAAATCCAGCTCAATCCAGACCGCCTCGTAGCCTTCAACGTGTCGCTGGACATGGTCTTCGAAGCACTCCGCGCCAACAACGCCAACGCTGGCGGCGCCTACATTGAGCGCGCCCAGGAACAATATGTCATTCGCGGTGAAGGTCTCATTACCTCCCTGGAGGATATCGGTAATATCGTCGTTAGCGCCGCCGAGGACGGCACGCCCATCTACATGCGCAACCTCGGAGAGGCAATCTTCGCGCCGATGGTGCGGCAGGGCGCGGTGACCCGCGACGGACGTGGTGAAGTAGTCACCGGCGTAGTCATCATGCTCATGGGCGAAAATCCCAGGGTCGTCGCCCGAAGCGTACGAGAGGAACTGGATCGGATTGCGCAGACACTCCCGCCTGACGTCGAGATCGACACCTACTACGACCGGACTGACCTCGTACAGCGGACGATTGCGACCGTGCAGAAGAATCTGTTGGAAGGCGGCTTGCTCGTAGTAGCGGTGCTGCTTCTGTTTCTGGGCAATATCCGGGGCGGACTGATTGTCGCAATCGTAATCCCCCTTTCCATGCTGTTTGCCTTTACCGGGATGGTGTATTCCGGGCTTTCGGGCAATCTCATGAGCATGGGGGCGATTGATTTCGGGTTGATCGTGGACGGTTCGATCGTCATGGTGGAGAACATCCTGCGACGCATAGAATCCACCCGTGAGGGACAAATCCGCGACGAAGTGGTCGCCTGGGCGGGTCGCGAAGTGGCGCGCCCTGTGTTCTTCGCGGTCATGGTCATCATTATCGTGTATCTGCCGATACTGGCCCTGCAAGGTATCGAAGGCAAAATGTTTCGGCCCATGGCGCTGACTGTAATCTTCGCCCTGGTAGGATCGCTGATCCTGGCATTGACTCTGATGCCCGTACTGTGCCGCATCGTCTTCCGGCGCAATATACCGCACAAGACGCCGCGCGTGGTTTCATGGCTGACGGACAAGTACCACCCTCTGCTGAGGCGTGTCATGGACCACCCGCACTGGGCCGGCGGCATAGCTACAGCGCTGTTTGCGTTATCCCTGTTGCTGGTCCCGTTCATGGGCGCCGAATTCCTGCCGAAACTCGACGAGGGAGCCGTTGCCGTTCAGGCGTGGCGCCTGCCGAGTGTGGCGCTGTCGGAGTCAATCCACAGCACCACGCTTGTGGAGAAAGCACTGCTGGAATTTCCCGAAGTAGAGACCGTCGTGTC
Organism: Rhodothermales bacterium; assembly: GCA_963665975.1. Classification (GTDB taxonomy): domain Bacteria; phylum Bacteroidota; class Rhodothermia; order Rhodothermales; family Bin80. The sequence continues at coordinate 3,456,177 of OY762508.1, read as the reverse complement.
GCGGACCGGGCAGGCCGAAATCCCGACCGACCCCATGGGCGTCGAGACAAGCGACATCTATGTTATCCTGAAAGACAAGCAGGAATGGGAATCCGCAGACACCAAGGAAGAACTGATCGAAGCCTTCAATGAGACCCTTCAAGAGCGCGTTCCGGGCAACATTTTCAGCTACTCGCAGCCGATCGAGCTCCGCATGCAGGAGATGATCGCGGGCGTCCGAAGCGATCTTGCCGTTACGGTCTATGGCCCCGATCTGGACGAATTGCGCCGCGTCGGAGTGGAAATTCAGCGTGTTGTAGCCGTCGTGCCGGGAGCCGCCGATGTGAAGGCAGAGCAGACTTCCGGACTGCCGTTTCTGCGTGTGCGCATCAAGCGCGAAGCAGTGGCTCGTTTCGGCATCAACGTAGCCGACGTGCTCACCGTCGTCGAAACCATGGGTGGCACTACTATCGGCGAGGTTCTGGAAGGACAGGCGCGGTTTCCGCTACGGGCGCGTTTCGTGGAAGAAGCCCGGAACAATATCGAATCCATCCGCAATATTCGAGTCTCGAATCAAAGTGGCGTCATGATCCCGCTGTCGCAATTGGCCGACATCTGGACAGAAGAAGGACCGGCACAGATCAGCCGGGAGCAGATTCAGCGGCGCATCACCGTGGAAGCGAATGTCCGCGGCCGTGATTTGGGAGGCTTTGCCTCCGATGTGCAGAAAGCCATTGAGGATGGCGTGAGTCTCCCTCCAGGATACTCCGTGGCGTACGGTGGACAGTTTGAAAACCTGGAGCGCGCAGGCCGTCGCCTGGCAATCGTGGTTCCGATTGCATTGTTCCTGATTTTCGTGCTGCTCTATACAGCCTTTAAATCGATCAAACCCGCACTGCTCATCTATTTCAACATCCCGATTGCTGCCACTGGCGGCATCCTGGCGCTGTTCCTGCGCGGCATGCCGTTCAGTATTTCTGCTGGAGTCGGGTTTATTGCGCTCTTCGGCGTGGCGGTGCTAAACGGCGTGGTGATGGTATCCTACTTCATTGACCTGAGAACCAGGGGAGCAACGCCTAAAGAAGCAGCGCGACAAGGCGCCTTGCGGCGGATGCGACCGGTGCTCATGACCGCGCTTGTCGCCAGCCTCGGCTTCGTTCCCATGGCCCTGGCGACCAGTGCGGGTGCCGAAGTGCAGCGCCCGCTCGCCACCGTCGTCATTGGCGGACTTATCACATCAACATTACTCACGCTTTTCGTACTCCCGTCACTGTATCGATGGATTGAGGAAGAGCACGATTGGTATAAGCAAATCACCAGAGGTCTCAAACGGGCATTGCGCAAGGTCGCGTCCCTTTTCCGCATCAGACGCCAAAATCCGAATGCTTCCGTATCACCGACCTGATGCCATAGTGGTCCCGTCGTGGACCCAAAGCAGGCCAGGATAGCGCCGCTGCTGATGCCGCTGATGCGTGGCATTACGACGCGGTCGTTGCCCTCGAAAAGAAGCAGCTGCACACCCTGCTGGTCTCCGGTCCCGACAAGTCGGCCGAAATAATTCCGTTGCTGCGCTATCCGGGCTACCGGCACATATCGATTGGCTGCTCGCACCGAAACCCCCATGCTTCATATGGTGGGAGCGGTCAGGAACGGGCCCGTTCGTCCGCGCGCCGCATGGTGCCCTCGTAAAGCACCGGTACGACCACCATATTCAGTAGCGTTGATGTTAACAGCCCGCCCAGAATAACAATCGCCATGGGCGTCTGGATTTCCTTGCCTGGCTCTCCGCCCCCGAGCGCCAATGGCAAGAGTGCCAGCGCTGCTGTAAGCGCGGTCATTAGGATGGGGTTGAGACGATCCAGGGATCCGGTTACCACAGCCTCCCGAAGAGACACCCCTTCCTCTCTCAAGGCTCCATAACGGGTGACCAGAAGCAGGCCATTGCGTACCGCGATACCAAAGAGCGAAATGAATCCAACCCAGGCAGCCACATTCAATTCGACACTCATGATCATTAGCGCCGCGACGCCGCCAGTGAGAGCCAGTGGCAGGTTAACCATTACCAGGAGTGCCGCGCGCATGGTGCCCAATGACGTGAACAGAATCAGAAGGATCACCAGGAGGGAGCCCACCGACAACAGAATTAGCGTGAGTGCCGTCTGACTGGCCTGTTCGTATCGGCCTCCGATCTCAACGTAGTATCCCGGAGGCAGCGTGATGTCCGCCAAACGGTCCTGAATGTCGGCGATAATGCTACCCAGATCACGGCCCGCCACGTTTGCCGTTACCGTAATCAGGCGCCGCACGTTCTCCCGACTGATGACGTTGGGGCCTTTATCCTCACGCACATGAGCGAGTTGTTCGAGCGGCACGCGTGGACCCGCAGGCGTCGTTACCATGAGCCGGCGAATCTGGTCAAGGTTCGTGCGGTGTCCTTCGGCAAACCGCACTACGAGATCATATACAGACTCATCCTCACGTATTTCCGATACAACCTTGCCGGCGATTCCCGCCTCGATGTAATCCGCCAACCTTTTCGAAGTAACTCCAAAACGCCCCATGGCCGGACGATTCGCGTATAGGCGTATTTGCGGTATGTCCTGCTGCTGGTCAAGTGAAAGATCCACAAGACCATCAACCGAATGCATGGCCTCCAGGATCTGGTTTCCCGTTCGCCGCAATTCGTGCAAGTCAGGACCAAACAGTTTTATGACCAATGCTGTCCGCGAGCCGGACAGCATATGATCAATGCGGTGCCCGATCGGTTGCCCAAAGGTGACGCTCAAGCCCGGAACACGGGCAAATGCCGCACGAAGATCAGTAAGTATGTCCTCGACAGTCCATTCTGACAAATCAAGGTGCACGTCAATCTCGCCCGAATTGGCCAGTTGGGTATGTTCATCAAGCTCCGCACGCCCCGTCCGACGGGAAGTGCTGGTGACAGCCGGGTGCGCCAGCAGAAGGCGTTCGGCACGCTGCCCAATCATGTCCGACGTCTCCAGGGAAGTCCCGGGAACGGTTACGGCAGACACCACGAGGGTGCCCTCCTGAAATTCAGGCAAGAACCCACGCCCCAGAAACGTTGCAGCCAACAGGGCAAGCAGCGGTGTGGCTACTGCGATAGCGACAACAGCACCCTTGTGCGCCAATGCCATGTCGAGACAGGGACGGTACCATGACTGGAGGCGGTCGGCAAGCCATCCCTCACGAAGCGTTGTTCCTGGCAGCAGTATCGAACACAGCACGGGCGTAATGGTGACAGCCACGATCAGCGAAGCAAGAATGGCCGTCATATAGGCAAAACCGAGCGGCCTCAGCAGGCGCCCCTCAACTCCACTGAGAAACAACAGTGGCACAAACACTACGCAGATAATGACCGTTGCCTGGAGGATGGGGCCTCGGACTTCACGCGAGGCCTCGTAAACGATGACCAGCGGTGGCCCGCATTGCTCACGAAGGCGTCGAAACACATTGTCCACGTCAATGATGGCGTCATCGACGAGAGCGCCGATCGCAATGGCCATCCCACCCAGCGTCATCGTATTGATCATAATGCCAAGACCCTTCATGGCAATCAGCGCTGCCGCCAGGGACAGCGGAATGGCGACCAGGGAAATCGCCGTAGCACGAGTGCTCCATAAGAACAGAAACAGGATTACCATGACGAGCAGCGCACCGTCTCGTAACGCCTCCGTCAGATTCCCAATGGACAATGCAATAAAATCAGCCTGTCGAAATACGGCGCGATGCACCGTGATGCCCGCGGGGAGCGTCTGCTGGATATCCTCCAGTTCTTCATCAATACGGCGGGTCAACTCCAGCGTGTTCGCTTGAGGCTGTTTTTGTATAGACAATACCACCGCTGCCTGTGCGTCGACAGAAGCCGCTCCTACGCGCGGGGCCGGGCCAATCTTGACAGTGGCTACATCTCGTATCAGTACGGGGACCAGGTCGCGGGTCGCCACGACCGTAGCGCCGATTTCCTCCAGGTTCTCGACACGCCCCAACCCGCGCACCAGGATTTCACGACCGTCGGCAGCCACGAGGCCGCCTGACGCATTCCGATTTGACGATGCAGCAGCCTGGAGCACATCCTGTAACGTAACATTGTATGCCCTCAGCGCATCCGGGCGCACCACAATCTGAAACTGCCTTACCTCCCCTCCTATTGCCACCACATGCGCAACGCCGGGAAGCGCCAGCAACCGGCGACGCACCATGAAATCGGCCGCCGACCGGACTTCCATGGATGTCAGCGTATCGCTCGACATGCCCACGAGCATGATCTCGCCCAAAACCGACGTAACCGGCGCCATGACCGGCGCATTCACCCCTTCCGGAAACTCCGCCGCCACGCGCTGCAGGCGCTCTCCAACGATCTGTCGCGCCCGAAACACGTCTGAATCCCAGTCAAAATCCACCCACACAACGCTGATTCCGGCCAATGAAAAGGACCGCACACGCCGCACTCCAATTGCGCCGTTTACGGCCGTTTCTATCGGATATGTCAGTTGTGTCTCCACCTCCTCTGCAGCCATGCCTGGCGCTTCGGCGAGCACGGCGATGCTCGGAGCTGTCAGGTCAGGAAACAGATCCACCGGTAACGTGGCAACCGACCAAATGCCGAGGCTCAGTAGCACCACGGCCGCGAAAATCGTAACAGTTCGATTGTGCAGCGACCAGTGTATGATGCGATCCAGCATGACTGACCCGTGTCCGGATAGAAGAAGTCGTCGCGCTACCTTGAAGAATTCAGCCAGCCGCGTCTGTGGATCCGCTAGTGGAGATGTCCGTGACCTATAGATTCTCCGTCGCTCAGGGAGGCTAGATAGACCTGGTATGCGCCGGTAGTCACGACATACTCAGACACCGCGACCCCCTTCTGTATGGAAGTGTATATGCCGTCGGTGACCCCCAGCACAAGCACCCGGCGCTCGAAGGTCTCCCCGTCCTTCTGTACGTAGGCAATTGAAAGGCCATCCATGCGTACAACAGCCTCATTGGGAATGGCCTCTCCTTCCACATTGCCTCCAACCAGGACGGTGGCCTCTGCCAGCATACCTATTTTCAGGTGGCCCTCGTGATTATCCACCGATAGGATTACCGATAACGTCCGCGTGATGCTGTCAAGAGCGCTGGCCACCGACACGATGCGATCGGTTGTAAAGAGCGTCTGCGATCCCTCTACACGAAACCGGACGTCCCTGATCTTGCTTGCAGCATCGGCATCGCTGACCGGCACATACAATCTCAGCCGTACCTCTGTAGGATCCAGAATGGAGAAGAGTCTGTCCCCGATGCCAACTGCCGCACCGGCTTTCATGGTTCGCGCATGCACAACACCACGAATTGGCGCCCGGATTATATGGTTATAACCGTCAGCGGCTGAGCCGCCCATCGCAGCGAACGCGGCTGCAGCCACATCCCGGTCGCGGCGCGCCTCCTCCAAACGTCGCGCTGGAATCGCCTCAACCGCAAGCAGTTGTTCTGAGCGCTCCGCTTCTATCTGCAGTCTTTCCAGACGCGCCTTTGCTTCCGCGTACGAACCATCGCCTGGCAATGGGGCGATCGTCGCCAGCACCTGTCCCTTCTCCACCCACGTTCCGACGACAGGAGTGTTCAGGTTGGCATCCACGGGAAGGATACCGTTTACCGGGGCCACCACTTCGGCCTCTTTTTCCGGGGTAGCCTCTAAGACGCCAGCGACGGCGATCCCGCGAGGCACAACGCGCCGTTCAACCCTTTTGACGCCAAAAGGAATCTCCCATTGCTGCTCCTTGGTAAAGGAAATGAGTCCCGCGCCCAGATCCTCGGCAAGATCGGGAATTACGTCCGTTGAGTCCTGTACGGTAATGGATCCCATTTCAATACGGTCCTCGTACGAGGCCTCCTCCAGGATCAAGGTTACCTGGTAGACTCCAGACTCTTGCATCACCGGTGCAGGCGTAAATATGCCACGGACGGCGGGGGCCTCTGAAGTCACGGTTACGTCCTCCCCATTTTCGCCTCGCAACTGGAGGATTACCCGGCCGTTTGTGACAGGAGCGTAATCGCTGCGCCGGGTTAGATGGATTGCCCATGCCGCCCCGTAACCACCTGCGTTCATCGCGGGGATTTCCGCAAACACTTCCGTCTTCTCCGTCCAAAGTGTCCGCCGTTCACTACCGTCGACAGGGTCGGGCGACACGGATTCGCTTTCGGGGTAGTTGCATGCGACAAAGAGCAACAGAACACCAATCATCCATTGTGGACTCCGCATACCTACCGCAGAGAGGCTCAAGTCGCACCTCTCTATCGCCCCATCGTAGCGTCCAGCCTCATAGCCGCCGCAGTGCTCAATATGCTTGTCTGGACGTAGCATGATAACGACGGACTTTTTCGCGCTTCGGAATAACGGCATGGTCTACTCCATTCGGCGGCACCGCATTCAGGCGCGCGACCACATCCGCATAATACGAGACAACACGATTGGTTTCCCGTCCCTCACGTGCCATGCGTCTTTGAGCAGAGACTCCTCTTTGCACCGCTGCGCGGACGATCATTCCCGCAAAGAATTACGATCCCCTGTCCTCGTCTTGATTGGCACTCTCCTCCAAACGTTCGCTTGTGTCCGCACCGTGGCCGCTGCCTTCACTGTTTGACTCGGCGTCGTGCTCTCCGCTTCCCACTGCTACATGGGCCGTCCATGATGTCAAGTCGTCCGTAATAGTCTTTAGCAACAACCCCAACTTATATCATACGAACCACCGCTCTACTCTATGCCATTGTCTCGATGGACTTCCATCCGTGCTCCCAGAAGTGGTCCACCAGTCAGAATTAGCAGAACCTCATTGAATTTGTACGCCTCAGCATCGTAAGAAAAGAATAGTCATGTTCCGTCCTCTTGCTCCCCATCTTGATTGCCCGTTATCTGCCTTGATTGCCCGTTTTCTGCTCCTAGCGCATCCGCGTGTTCTGCGGATACTTCGCAGCCTACGACCAACATGCACCAGCCAAAAGAAGCGTGACTATTACACGCCTCTATCGATTCATGTCCTCTGTTTTCAGAACACTCAGACAACAATGCCGTGTGGCACGGATGCGCGGAGAATAGAACAATGACATCCTCTCATTGCCCATGATCCGTAAATCAGGGAATGGTTGGCTCGGCCACTCCTAACCTTGACGCAGGAGCCCTCGCCATTGGCGGCCCCTACGATTTGGTGCCGCTCAAGCCAGCATGACGGATGTGCACCTATGCACTCTCTTCTGCTTCACCCTCTTCTGCCTCTTCACCCTCCATCTCCTCTCCTTCCATCTCCTCTCCTTCCATCTCCTCACCCTCCATCTCCTCTCCTTCCATCATCTCCTCGCCCTCCATGGCATCCTCACCCTCCATCTCCATCCCATCTCCCTCCATTTCCATCCCTTCGTCCATCATCTCCTCGGAGTCCATGTCCCCTTCACTCTCACTGCTTGTACAGCCAGCAAGAACAACACCAAAGAGCAGGACCAGCGTCATCAAGTAATACAGTCTTTTCATGGATTTCCTCCAATACGTTGGGTTGGCAGTTGCCTGTTGTGCTCGAATTACACTACGACGGGAATGCACTCGCTGGCGCCAGTTGGATGGCATGTACTACGATTCCCTTCCAAGTGTGGGTGGTAAGACACGGATTCCAAGTCTGTTGTTCTTATGGATTTCGAGAACTACATACGACGTACCGCTAGCAGATTCCCTCACTGCTGAACCGTTAAGAGGATGCAGCCATGCACGCCAGGGGCGCGGAAGCCACGTGCCCTGTGATAAATATAATCATCCCGGCAGCAATCGCAAACTTCCGGTCAAGAAAATTTCATAACAGCACGCGCGTTATTCTGTAACAGGTACGCGAAGCCAGAATGAGGTGCCTCTTCCAGGCTCCGTCTCGAAGCCGATTTCGCCACCGATGCCCTCCAGGCTGCGGCGTGCAATGGCGAGGCCAAGCCCTGCGCCGCTGGTCTTCGTCGAAAAGTTTGGCTCAAATATGTTCTCTTGCAGTTCGGGCTGAATGCCCCTTCCGGTATCCGCCACCGTGCTATGAAGGATGTCTGATCCCTGGCCGTCACTACTCTCGCGCCGAGTGGTAATCGTTACGGTTCCTTCGTCTCCCTCTTCAAAAGCCTCCAATGCATTCTTGATGAGATTGATATAAATCCTTCTCAGATCCTCCCGATCTGCTTCCAGCACGAGCGATCCAGCCTCCAGATTACACGATATTTCGACGCCCGCTGCAGCCTCTTCCTGCATCAGGGAGACCGCTTCCCGAATGACTTCGTTACAGTCAACACGCTCCACCGTACCGGTCGGCATCCGCGCAAATGCCGCAAATTCGTTGGCAATGTGGGCCAGTGAGTCGATCTGGTCCACGAGCGTAACCGTGATGCGATCGAACAGGCGCTTGAATCGGCCCTGCTCGTCCTGGCTCATATCAGCAGTCGTAAACGCCCTGCGCAGGTGCTGCAGGGACAGCTTCATGGGTGTCAGCGGATTCTTGATTTCGTGGGCGACTTGCCGGGCCATTTCCCGCCAGGCCAGATTCCGCTCCTGCTGCGTAAGCTGCCGGCGGCTCTCCACCAGTTGCGCCTGCATGTCGTTGAATGTTTCGACCAGCTCTCCAATCTCATCCCGCGTGCGGACGGGGAGTGGGCGCGCAAAGTGACCCTGAGCCACGGCCTGCAGACCCAGGCGCAATCGTGCAATCGGTCGCGCGAGCGCGTTGGCCAATAGTGACGCCGTAGCCATAACCAGCAGCACCAGCGCCAATAAGGCACCGAACAGATAGGCAAGCGTTCTTGAGCGTTCCTCCTCAATCCGCTCTTGCTCTGGAATAGTGGGCACAGACAGGACGTAGCGCGGCTCACCTTGCTCGTCAAACAGCGTCCAGTATCCTGCGGTATAGAAGAATGTCCCCAGCTTCTCCTCTACAAACGCAAACTTGTACGCATCTACATTCAGTGTTGCGTGCGCCTGTATTGGGAGTCGACGGTCCACCAGCCGCTCGTTGACCAGTTGCGCACGGCTGGTCTCAAGCAGCTCCTCGCCTCGATAGAGGTTCAGGTCCAATCCGGTGCGGGCCGCCAGAGAATCCAGGCGCGTCCGTTCGAGAACGCTGTAGGTCATTTCATTCTCCTTCGCATCCAGTGACAAGGCATCTTCCACTCGCTGCAAATGCTGGCGCAACCAACTTTGGATCGCGCGATCGTTCTCCTCCGTAACAACCTGTATGCCAGCAAACCCGACGGTCATGACGGCGAAAATGCCCACCAGCAAGAAAGCGTTGAGCACCTTGTCCCGGAATTGGACGCGTGGCGCCGGCAACAGGCCAGCCCTCCAGCGTAGGAACAAGCCCGTCCCGTAAAACGGGATGCCGACGAGCAGGCCGGCCACCGTGAGACGCAGCAGGTAGAACAGATGGTCAAACGTTGATGTAGCGGAAGTACGCACGGCAACCACCCGCTGTGTGCCTGTGACCACGGGTTGCGAAGCCGCTGTTGCTACCTGTTCACCACGATAGTACGTCTGATAGCGGCGTCCTTTGATTTCTTCCGCACGCCACTGCACCGGGTTGACCGTCAGATCGTCTGCCACAACTTCGTCCAACCTGTAGCGGCCGAACCTGCGGCCAAAGCTCCGCACAAGGAGGCGCTCCTCAAACACTGCCAAAGACAGATTCTCGAACAGACTACTGTTACCCGAAGACACCAGTATTCGCAAGAGCGGCGTATTAGCCTCCTCCAGCAGCAATCGTGGCTCCGCCGACGCAAGGATCCATCCTACCGTATCAATCAAAGCAATGCCCGCATACTGAATGCGGTTGGGCTTCCTCCTCCCTGTCAACGGCGCGACGAGAACCGCGCGCTCGTCGGCATCCTCATACATGCGCCGTAACAGGTGAAACGACTGCGCCGTGAATCTCTCTCGGCTATTCTGGTCCAACGTTTCACCTTCGGCGTCGAAGCGGCCCAAGGCAACGCCATCACTATCGAGAAAGACCAGGCTAACATCATAGGCTGCCAGCGACGACAACATTGAGTTACGCACCAAATCCGCCGCGAGGAAATCCAATAGGGCGGCCGGATCCTGACTCCGGGAAACACGCGTCAGAAGCGGTTTCAATTCTGGTGTCTCACTGGCCATTGTCAGTACATCCCGTACGGCAAAGGACACGTGCGTATCATGACCTGGATCAAATGCGGTGGATGCATACTCCATGCGCTGGCGTCGCCGATCCTCCATTCCTTCATACAGAAGCGGATACACAAGCACACTTAACACGAAGGCCGCCGGAAGCACACCACGTAGCGTAAGCCAACCATATTCACGTCCGGGACGCAGATGCCCTCCCACGGCAATACCTATACCAAGGCATAGCAATAACAGGGCTACGGGCCATGCCGCGAGTGTGCGCTCTGGCGGGAAATAGGAGAACGCCAACAGCGGGGCCATGACGACCCCCGTAGCTGCCAGACCAATACCCCACGACAGGCGGTGGCCCGGTCGGGTGTGCGTTACGCCAACGCCGATCACCATCCATGCCATGGACACGATGAGAAGTATTACAGAGAGCGCGAGCAGTATCAGTCCGCAAGAGAAAACGAGGATCAGAGGAAGTGGTATGAGCGGATCCCGTCCAAAAAAGTCGAGTGTACTGTCCACCACAGCATGGTGAGTGACCATAGCCAACAGCATGGTAAGCCCGACAGTGAACGTCGACAGCACAGCGAGACCCGCGAGCAACCGTATAGGCGCAATGCGTTCCAACAGCCCACGCAATCCGGACTCAGACCCGTCACCAACCGGGTATTGGCGCTTCGCAAATTCGAAGACAGCCAACGCAAACAACACGGTGAATAGCGCGGTCACCAGGAAATCTCCCGGAGACCGCATGAGGCCGGCTCCAAGCGTGGACGCCATATGTGTGGGATCGAAGAGCACATTCAGCGGCGCCTTCCCCTGCTGCCACCGCGCCGGCACGTCCAGCCATAAGAACGCGTAGCGCCCAACCCACCAGAGAACCGCCGCGATGCCGAAACGGACCCTCGCTTGCTCCCGATATGCAGCGCCACGCTGCCACAGCCACAGACCTGCCAGTGTCCACAATAGCAGCAAGGATGCCCAGAATGCCATCACATCCTCGAAGCGTCGCATGTTTAGCGTAATGATGTGCTCCGCACTCGGCGGCTCCACAATAACACGCCCTAGGAGAGCACCGTCGAAACCGGTAAGCACCAACGTACGCGTAGAGTCCAATGCTGTCGCGGCAGTCTCGAATTGTGTGCGAACCGGGAGGCGGATTCCTCGCTGCCACACATGGTCAATGCGATAGTCTTTCAGGAATTCATTCTGTACCGGCGAACGAGCCTGGATCAGCTGCATGATTCGCAAGACGCCAAGAAGCCTGCCGTCCTGGCGCACGGGATGCCAAACGGTGAGCGCGTGCCGCCAGTCGGCATCTTCCGCTATGGCTGTTTTCGGGTGATCAAAACCACCAATATCCCCTCGATCAAACGGAAGGCTGAAACCATTCCAGGCTACGAGGCGATACGCAGGATCGTACAGCTCAACACTCCACCTGTCCGGCAACTGCAATTCGGAAAATATCCGGACGATTTCCACATCCGCCTTCTCTCCCGCAAGATCGCGCCGACCAAGCGCCTCGGTCAGTGCGGGATCCACGGACAAGACGTTCCCGTATTCCAATAACGCTTCTTGCATCTCCGTAAACGCCGCGGTGATTCGATCAAACGCCGCGGTGACCACCGCATCCTCCTGGTCCGCAATTGTGCGCTTGACATTTTCCACCCGCAAGAATTGTGCTCCCCAAGTAAGACCAATAGCCAATACAAGGAGACCTGCCATACCTCCAAAGCGCGTGCTCAGAAAAGATTGCATGACCAGGGTGGGGTGTTGATTAGCGCCCAGTAACGTTGCTTACGCGTATCGCAGCGAGATGCCAATTCGAAGAGCGCCGCCGGAGACGCAAAAACACGCTAAATTTCCTGCCGTCGTACTTGTTTGTGTATTGTCCTGTGGCAAACCAGTTCGCCGCTTCTTGCTCTTCATTTCGAATCTTAAAGGACTGCGGCGGATAGCTACGAAAAAACCCCTTCATCACAAAAATAGCCTGGGCACGATTGTAAAGCCTTCCCTGACCGAGGAGAACGATGTCTACGCGATCCTCAGCCCCAAAGAGCACACCTCTTGCGTCTCCGGCAGTCATGGCGTTCTGGATCCGTTCGAGCTCGGAGGGATTCTGCGCACTCGCCCGTTGCTGCCCCAAACCAGGCAGCAGCAGTAAACAGAACAGAAGCGTGATTCTGCGTACGGTCATGGGATTACGGCTGTTTGGCGCACGCCAGTGGTCGCCTACACGACGCGGTATGGAATCCTTCTGGCATTCTGAAGACATGTCAGAATGGACTCCGTCACCATGCAGGCCATCGCTTCCCGTGCTTCCCTGGTCCTGCTGCCCACATGCGGAAGAAGAACGGCTCGTGGCTGGCTGAGCAATTCGGGATGCACTTGAGGTTCGGCTTCAAACACGTCCAACCCTGCGCCGGCAAGATGCCCCTCTCGCAGGACGCGAGCCAGGGCAGCCTCGTCTACGATGGCGCCGCGGGCAGTATTGATCAGGATGGCTCCAGGCTTCATGGTTCGGAGTACTGTTTCATCCAGCATGTGATAGCTGTCTGCATTTAGCGCACAATGGACGGAAACGACATCGCTATGTGCCAGCACCTCTGCCAGCGGTAGTCGGCAAGAGCCGGATTCCCGTTCGAACGTCGGATTGGCACGGTTTCGATTGTAATAAACAACCTTCATGCCAAAACCAATCGCTCGCCGGCCGACGGCAGCCCCGATGCGGCCAAGCCCGATGATTCCCAGCACCTTCCCGCGCAGCTCCATGCCCATGCCAGTGGCACTGAAACTTCCACTGCGCACGGCCTGGTCTGACCGTGGCACCTTTCGTGCGACGGCCAAGAGCAGTGCAAAGGCAAGGTCAGCCGTTGAGTCCGTGACCGCACCTGGCGTATTGGTAACCACAATGCCACGCTGGAGCGCCGCCTCCAGATCAATGTTGTCCACACCGACACCAAATTGCGCGACTATCCGCAACCCGGACCCTGCGGCCAGCACCCGGTCGGTTACGGGATCGCCGGCGGTGGCGACTAAAGCAGTCGCATCGTGGACCAGTACTGCAAGCGCTTCTTCGTCTGGAGGTGACGTGCTCGCGCGGGTTTGAATGCTGCAAACTTCGCGCAAAGCATCAAAGCCATCTTCCATAAACGGTCGTGTCAGTACAGCGGTCCGCATCAAGTCTGTCTGTCAATTGAGATTATTGCACGGTAACGGGCTAAAGCCTCCCCTCCCGGATTGACTCTACCGCATAATGGCAGGCTCGCGCTGTCAAGGCCATATAGGTTAGCGACGGATTCTGGCACGCCGATGAAGTCATGCAAGCACCGTCGGTGACAAACAGGTTTGGCACATCGTGGCTTTGATTGAAACCGTTTAGTACGGACGTTTCCGGGTCGCGCCCCATGCGCGCTGCTCCCATTTCGTGGTTGCCCAGTCCTGGTGCGTCCTCAATCCGGTCATACGGTCGTACTTCCGCAGCGCCGGCCGCTTCCAGCATTTCAGCCGCCGTGGCCATCATATCCTTCCGCATGGCGAGGTCGTTGGCGTCTCGCGTCACATGAAACCGCAATACCGGCAGGTCCCACGCATCTGTTGCCTTTTCGTCCAATACGCAGAAATTGTCGAAGCGCGGCAGTGTTTCGCCGAATCCTCCCAGCCCCATGGTCCACCGGCCCGGTCGCCGCAACTCGGCCTTAAGGGTTGTGCCGAACCCACGAACAGAGCCGCCACGGGACCATCCCTGACGCTGCGCCGACCCCTGAAATCCATACCCGCGAACGAAGGCGGGATGCCTCGTTTTCGGGCTTAAATTCCGAAACCGCGGAATGTAGATGCCATTCGGACGATTGCCCTGGTAATACCGGTCTTCATACCCATCGAATACGCCGCTGGCCCCCACATGGTAGTGATGATCCATGAGGTAATGACCGAGCGCACCGCTAGTATTGGCAATACCGTTGGGAAAGCTTGAACTCCGCGACAGGAGCATGATGCGCGCCGTATTCATAGATGATGCGCACAGGAAAATAACGCGCGCCCGGAAATTAAGTCGTTCACCCGTTTGCGAATCAATGATATCCACACCAGTCGCACGTCCAAGCTGCGGATCGTAGCCAATATTATACACCAGGCTATGCGGACGTAGCGTCAGGTTGCCGGTTGCCCGGGCCGCCGGAAGCGCCACACTTTGCGTGCTGTAATAGGATCCGGTAGAGCATCCGCGCTCGCAAGGCCCGCAGTAATGGCAGGCTGCCCTGTCGCCCAGCGCCTCCGTTAGCACAGCGCTTCGCCCAATCGTCATCGTTCGCTCCGGGAACGCGGCCTCGATTCGCCGCTTGGCCAGTTTTTCCACGGCATTCATCTCCATGGGAGGCTGAAAGATTCCGTCCGGGAGTTGTGGAAGCCCCTCCGCCTGTCCACTTACACCAATGGTCCGCTCTATATAATCATACCACGGCGCCAGATCCTCATAGCGAATAGGCCAGTCGACGCCATGCCCGTCTCTGAAATTGGCCTCAAAATCCATGGGACTAAACCGATAACTCTGACGTGCCCACAGTAGAGACCGGCCGCCGACAACGTTTGCCTGAATCCAGGTGTATGGCTTCTCCTGGACGTAAGGGTGCTCGCTGTCCCGCATGAAGTAATGTCGCGTGGCCTCGGAAAAAGCATACGTTTTCCGCTGAACGGAGTAGTCCGCCTCCGCTAGTGCTGGCGCCACACGCCCTCGGTTCGGCAATTCCCAAGGCTGCTTGTGTTCCGTTATGTAGTCTATTGCATGTTCCACGGGGCGACCACGCTCCAGAACAAGGGTCTTGAGCCCCTTCTCGCAGAGCTCCTTCATCGCCCATCCGCCGGACATGCCGGACCCCACTACAATGGCATCAAATACTTCCTGCTTGTGGTAATGCACAACAAGTGTAACAAATGGCTGTCAGGCGGCGTGCACCAAGAAGGCTTATACGATAATACCCTCAAGTATCGTAGGTTGGATGCACTGTTCCGCATCGCTTCGCAATACATACCCGAGCTAACAAAGATTCGTCCGCCCGTAAGGATCAAGCCAACGACCTACTGTCTGCTCTGACAAGAGGACCGCTGCGGCACGCAATTCCAATTGTCACCAACCCTCATTCTTAGCTGATGTTAGTTAATTGCCTTTAGAAACCGGGGCACCGCCCATAAGTTACACCCATATGAACCCATCCTATCGGACAATCATTTCTCCACATGTCAGATAACGCTGCAGTACTGGCACCCACATATCTGGCCATGGGTGACCTTGAGCGAGAACTTGCCACGACGCGCCGCATGCTAGAACGGGCGCCCGAAGAATTTTTTTCGTGGAAGCCTCACGAGAAGTCCATGAGCCTGGGTGAACTGGTGGCCCACCTGTCCCACCTGCTCTGGTGGAATGCCATCACACTCACGGAGGACGAACTCGATATGAGCAAGCCGTTTCCGAAGCCGGTGATCCCCGATTCTACCGAAGCTCTGCTGCGCGACTTCGACGAGAAAGCCGACGTGCTTCGTCAGATTGTGGCCAATTTCGACATCGCAGACATGGCGCGCGATTGGACCCTGCGCGCAGGCCCCCAGATTTTCCTGCAGCTTCCGAAAGCAGACGTCTATCGGATGTACTGTGTCAGCCACATGGCGCACCACCGGGGCCAGCTAAGCGTGTACCTTCGCCTGCTGGATGTGCCCGTACCGCCAAGCTACGGACCGACGGCTGACGAAGGCCACGCGTGACAGAACGCTCGGCTATTCTTCGAGCAGTCTCTTTGCCTCGCGCTTGAGGATGTCGACGATTGCATTCCTCCCGTCTAACAGGCTCAAACCGGTACCCTCAGGTCGCTACATAGACGCCTGCTAGCCTTGGCTTCCAGCCAATACGAACTGCGGATCTTGAAATTACCGGCAGTTCTACAGAATGAGCCCCGGTAAATTGAGCCCTTTATCGCGAGCAAATTCAATCGCATCCTCATAGCGGGCATCGGCATGACGCATTACGCCAGAGGCAGGGTCGTTCCATAGTACCCGCTGGAGCTTATTGGTAGCAGCCTCAGAGCCATCTGCCACGATGACCATTCCTGCGTGTTGGGAAAACCCCATGCCGACACCGCCACCGTGATGAATGGAAACCCATGTCGCTCCGGAGGCCGTATTTAGCAGCGCATTCAGAAGCGGCCAGTCAGAAACCGCATCCGATCCGTCACGCATCAATTCGGTTTCCCGGTTGGGCGAAGCTACCGAGCCCGCATCCAGGTGATCCCGCCCAATTACGATCGGGGCCGAAAGCTCCCCGGAACGGACCATCTCGTTGAACGCGAGTCCCAGACGATCGCGGTCGCCAAGACCGACCCAGCAAATTCTTGCCGGAAGTCCCTGAAATCGAATCCGTGCACGCGCAAGGTCGAGCCAGTTGTGCAAATGCTTGTTGTCTGGTAGCAGCTCCTTGACCCTCTGGTCGGTGCGATAAATGTCTTCGGGGTCACCGGAAAGCGCAACCCACCGAAAAGGACCGATTCCGCGACAAAACAGCGGCCGGACATAGGCCGGTACAAATCCTGGAAATGCAAACGCGGTATCAAGCCCCGCCTCGAGTGCCACTTGGCGAATATTGTTGCCGTAATCGAACGTCGGCACGCCTGCATTCCAAAAGTCCACCATTGCGGCCACGTGCTTACCGATGGAAGCCCTAGCAGCGGCTTCAGCCACCTTGGGGTTGCTCACGCGAGATTCGCGCCACTGCGCATGAGTCCAACCTTGTGGCAGGTACCCGTTAAGCGGGTCATGTGCCGAAGTCTGGTCTGTTACGAGATCCGGACGAATTCCCATTTGAAAGAGTCTGGGAAAGACATCAGCTGCGTTCCCAAGCAAGCCCACAGACTTCGCTTCACCCAAGCGCGTCCATGTTTCTATCAAGGCCAGCGCATGATCCAGACGTTCGACCCGTTCATCCAGATATCCCGTACGCAACCGAAAATCAATGCGTGAAGGATCGCATTCTACAGCCAGACATGAGGCTCCGGACATGGCTGCGGCGAGAGGCTGCGCGCCGCCCATACCTCCAAGGCCGGCGGTCAATATCCATTTTCCGCTCAGGTTGCCATCGTAGTGCTGGCGCCCTGCCTCCACGAATGTTTCGTATGTCCCCTGTACGATTCCTTGCGATCCTATATAGATCCATGACCCTGCCGTCATCTGACCGTACATCATCAGGCCCTTGCGGTCTAGTTCGTTGAACGTGTCCCAATTGGCCCAATGCGGCACAATGTTGGAGTTAGCAATCAGCACGCGTGGCGCGGCGCTATGCGTACGAAATATGCCAACAGGTCTGCCCGACTGAACGAGCAGCGTTTGGTCATCCCGCAATGTTTCCAGGCATTGCAGCAATCGCTCGAAGTCCGGCCAGGACCGGGCTGCACGTCCGATGCCACCATAGACCACGAGTTCATCGGGATCCTCTGCCACCTCAGCATCCAAGTTATTCTGGAGCATGCGGTAGGCCGCTTCTACCTGCCAGCTTCCACAAGTCAGATCAGAGCCCCTAGGTGCTGAAACGCTCCGGGCGAATTGCTTCATTTCCTTCATATCTGCGTTTCGAGTCCTGGCGCATGGGCAGGAATCAGCTTTCCATCCTGTATGAGGCACGCCACTTCTTCCAGTTCAGATGCAAGAGTGCGATCCTCATGCAACGGTTCTGAAACTGCGCGAATCGTTCTTGCAAAACCCTGCAGCTCTGGACTGGTTGCATGTGGACGTCTCAGCTCCACGCCTTGCACAGCGCACAGCGCCTCTATAGCGAGCAAGCGTTCGAGATTCTGGTTCATCTCAAGCAGACGGAACGCCGCGTGGCAAGACATGGCCACATGGTCTTCCTGGTTTGCCGATGTAGGTGTGCTGTCGACGACACGGGGATTCGATAGCGCCTTGTTCTCAGATGCCAGCGCGGCGGATACGACTTCAGCAGCCATCATGCCTGAGTTGAGGCCGGGATTGGGGGACAAGAATGCGGGAAGACCATGGGACAGCACCGGGTCTACGAGAAGCGCAATTCGCCGCTGGGCAATAGCTCCCGTCTCCGCGATGGCCATGGCAATCTGGTCGGCCGCAAGGCCAACGGGTTCACCGTGGAAATTTCCACCGGCGACGATGCTTCCATCTTCGAGCACGAGCGGATTGTCGGTCACGGCACTGGCCTCTATTCGCAGTGTGTCACCGGCCTGTCTGAGCACGGTTAGAACAGCACCGAGTACCTGCGGCTGGCAACGCAGGCAATAAGGATCCTGGACGCGCTGATCTCCGTGTCTGTGGCTCTTCCTGATCTGGGAATCCTGCAGCAGTCGCCGCAAAGTGGATGCGACGTCAATCTGTCCCTTGTGGCCACGAAGTTGCTGAATCTCAGCACGGAAGGGTTCAGAGGATCCCATCGCGGCATCGGTTGACAAGGCGCCGGTTACAAGCGAACTGATCGCATTCCGCCACGCTCCGAACAGTCCCGTCAGGGCGAGAGCAGTGGAAACTTGGGTTCCGTTGATCATCGCGAGTCCTTCCTTGGCATGCAGTTTAACTGGAGACAGCCCGGCCAGCTGCAAGGCCCGGAATGCAGGCATCCGTTTTCCACGGTAAACCGCGTCACCTTCTGCAATCATCGTGGCAGTCAGATGTGCCAGCGGTACAAGATCTCCGGATGCACCTACAGATCCCTGGGCTGGGACCACGGGAATAATCCCGTGCCGCAACAACTCCGTTAGTAGTGCAATCAACTCCCAACGAATCCCGGATGCACCGCGCCCAAGTGAAATGATTTTCAAAGCGATGGTTAGCCGGACAATGCTTGCGCACAGTGGATCGCCTACGCCCGCGCAGTGGCCAAGAATCAATTTCCGCTGGAGAATTTGGGTGTCACCCGCCGAGATGCGGACCGAGGCAAGTTTGCCAAATCCGGTGTTGACCCCATAGATAGGTTTGTCTCCAGCTGCCGCTTTAGCAACATCCGAGGCACTCTGATCCACTCGTTGGCGGCATTCAGGAATCAGTTCCGGAAGCGCCCCACGGTAAATCGCCTCAAGCGTCGAGAGTGTTACATGTTGAGGATCAACCAACATCTGAGCCTCCATGCACATGCATCTTTAGCGAATTGAAGCCAATGCGGTAAGCCAGCTCGGCCGGGTGTTGAATATTCCAAACGGCGAAATCGCACGTTTTCCTACCGATAGTGTGCCGTATTCGTCTTGTAGCCCCAGCGCGCGCGCAGCTTCGATTGTAGTACCGGTCAGTGCCTCCTCCGGCGTCAATTGAAACAACGTGCAAGCCATGTTCATGGCTGTCAAGACAGAAAACAGCGGGGAAGAGCCTGGATTGCCGTCCGTAGCTACAGCCATCGGAACATTGGCCTCACGAAGTGCCTGCACAGGCGGCGCTTGACCCTGGCCAAGCGTATAGTAAGCCCCGGGCAACAGCACAGCTATCGTGCCGCTTCCAGACAGTGCCCGGACACCCTCTCTATCCAGGTATTCAAGATGATCGACAGAAAGAGCGCCATAACGCGCGGCCATCTGCGCTCCTCCAAGGTTTGCGAACTGCTCCGTATGCAGTCTAACCGGCAGACCGAGAGAGTTGGCCACGTCAAAAATGCGGGCAATCTGTGCTGGCGAGAACGCGATGGGATCGCAAAAGCCATCGACAGCATCTACCAGACCCTCGGCATGGGCTTGCCGCAAGCCTCTTATAACCACCTCCTCAATGTAGGCATCGGCCTTTCCGTCATATTCTGGCGGAACTGCATGTGCCGCCAGCCAGGACGTCACGATTCGCACCGGACGCATTGCGGCCAAACGGCGCGCCACCCTTAACAGTCTCAGCTCGTCATCCAACCGGAGTCCATAGCCCGATTTAACTTCGACCACACAAACGCCTTCGGCGAGAAGTGCTTCTAGGCGGTGCAGCGCAGAATGCGCCAGATCGTCTTCACTGGCCACCCTTGTCGCGCGCATTGTGGACAATATTCCGCCCCCACTCCTGGCGATGTCCTCGTAATCTGTCCCTTTCAATCGCAATTCAAATTCGCTCGCCCGGTCGCCGCCAAACACGATATGGGTGTGACAGTCAATCAGCCCGGGCGTGATCGTCATCCCAGCCAAGTCCACCTGCTCATATCGCTCATATGCGGCCGGCATGGTACTTCTTGCGCCCACCCATTCTACCATGCCGTCGGTTACTACCAGACCCGCGTCGGAGATCAGTCCATACGGGTTCTCCCCACGCTCCATGGTAGCTATCTGGCAGTTTGAATAGACTTTCCGCAACATGCTTCGCAAGTTGGACTATGAAGAGTAACGGTGCAGGTTTAGAGAACGGTGGGCGTGCTTTGTCGGGAAAAAGGTGTGGTGATTTTAAAAAGCTCCGGACCCCCAAAAAGTTCGTTCTAATCGTCGAGAGACTTGTGCTTTCCGGTTATCGCATGGTTGGCCCACGGCGAGCCTGGCGTCCAGAGGACCCATTTGGGCGCACTTCGGGTAGCGCATGTGTCTAAGTCCATAGCGCCATTTGGTCGCAACAGCTCTCTGCACGCGTGGATTCAGGCAACGAGCAGGGTGGCTTAGAACGCTTCTACGGACCTTGCGAATTGCCGTACCTTGCGCGGACGGTTGTTGCGGCGGTTTGCCACGTTGCGCACCGACGGATTACCCGAATCTGTGTAAAACGCGAACACTTCAGAAAGTTCGCCTGCACCGGGCCCAACATGTGCTCGTATAAGCCGCGCTACCACGACTGGAAGGGTCGGCAAGTTAAACGGACACGTCGAATCGTTAGACCACCCTGGCGTGCTGCGCGACCTCCATGCTTTTGTCTGCGGTAATGAAATGTTCAAGCTCTCGGGGTCGTCTTAAGAGCCGTACCATAACCCGCTTGACCGTGTCTACGAGTTTGTGGGGCAGTATGTACATGCGTAAGAACTTGGGCCTGCTCTCCACCAGCGTAAGCAGTTATCCCTGGTGATGCTGCCCGCTATGGAGTCAATCTCCCGGCCGCCCACACGGATCCTCGCATCACCTTCCAGTGGACAATTCCCAAGCCCATGCGCTCCGGTATCTTGCCTCTCCCGCGCGTTGGTGTCTGCGTCATTTATTGCCCTCGAGGCGCAAGTGCCGAATCAACTTGCTACCCGCTGCACGGTCGCGCGCAACCTGCTCACAGATCCACTTGGGGAAAAGGTCAATGCCGCTCTCCCATGCCCGGTGCCAGCTCGCGATTTTGCTCCAGTCTCAACGCAACAAAGGCCAATTCTCACACACCTATTGAATGGAGGCCATATAACGCCACTTCCTGGACGCCGCGATGCAACGCTTGTGCGCGCTTGCGTCCACGAAATCGGGGGCGTAAACGCCACGCTGTCTCCTGTTGTAATCCAGCTCCTGCTCGGTCGTCGACGGAACTTGTCCCAAGTGCTCGACAATCTTCCAATGGGAATACTTTTGCTTCAAAAGAGCGTATACCTGGTGGCGTTCGCCCGCATCCAGGTATCGCAGGTGATAGGGCCGCTCGGCCGTGGATAACCCCTTTGGTTGGACCCACGGATTATCGCCACTACTTGGACCGAACGCGTCCCCTTCATCACGTTATTTACGCTTCAACTCTTCAGAACGCAATATCAGACGTGTTGCGTTTCACTATCCAATTCGCGCTAATCCGTATCGCGTCCACTAGCGTGACAATACATTGTGGACGTTAACGCACTTTGTCTACCACTTGGATTGAAATCTCGTAATCCGTTGAGGGAGTCCAAGATATGAGGAAGCTTTGGGCAACAACAGCCCTCACTCCCGAGGGCTGGAAAGATTCCGTTTCAATTGTGATTGGCTCGAATGGGAAAATCGAGCGAGTCAAGGCAGATCAGCCTCCGGACGGCGAACTGTATTCCGTATTGCTTCCAGCTCCAGTTAATCTGCACTCCCACTCGTTTCAGAGACTTATGGCCGGGCTCACTGAGACTCGTGGTGAAAACACAAGTGATGATTTCTGGAGCTGGCGCCGGCTCATGTACCGGTTTTTGGAGATTCTGACTCCTGAAGACATAGAAGCAACCGCCGCATTCGTTCAAATGGAAATGCTAGAGGCTGGTTTTCCTGCAGTAGCGGAATTTCACTACCTGCATCATGGAAAGGGGGGTGTGGCTTACGACAATCCAGCCGAAATGTCCGCGCGTATCGCTGCGGCTGCTTGCCAGAGCGGCATAGGTTTACACCTCTTGCCAGCCTTATACGAACAAGGCGGGTGCGACGGCCGTCCGTTAATGCCCGGCCAAGACCGGTTTGGCTGCAACATAGATCAGTTCTGCGCACTCCTAGATGCAACTGAAACGGCTGTATCCTCTCTGCCTGGTGATGCGGGCATGGGCGTTGCGGCGCATTCCCTTCGCGCCGTGAGCAGCGAATCGCTGGCTCTTGTCGAAAAAGCGAGGCCCGAATTGCCATTTCATATGCATTTGGCGGAGCAGCCGGCTGAAGTCGAGGAAATTGAAGGCGCCTGGGGTTCTCGTCCAGTTCAATGGGTACTGAACCAATGCGACGTGGACAGCCGCTGGTGCCTCATCCACTGTACACAGATGAATGACCACGAGACCCGTGCGCTTGCCCAGACTGGTGCGATTGTAGGCTTGTGTCCGATTACTGAAAGCAATCTGGGTGATGGCATTTTTGTTGGTCCGACTTATCTGAGTGTTGGCGGCCGATTTGGGATTGGATCGGATTCTAATGTCCGGATTTCGCAGGCCGAGGAGTACCGGACGCTTGAGTATTCCCAGCGTCTCCGTGATGGCAGGCGCGCTGTACTGGCTATGGGGCATACCTCAACGGGACGCGCGTTATTCGAGAGAGCGTGCGAAGGAGGTGGCTTGGCCACCGGCCGGAATGGCGGCAAAATAGAAGCAGGTGCCTGGGCAGATCTGATGGAATTGAACGGAGACAAGACTGAACTAAGAGGATTAACCGGTGACACGATTCTGGATACCTGGATATTTGCCGGCAGCGACTACCTAATTCAGAATGTCTGGTCAGCGGGCCGCCATATGGTGCGCGGGGGCCAGCACGTGCACAGAATCGCCATTGAAGACAGATTCCGGTCCGTCCAGGAAAGGTTTAGGCATATCTAGATCGTAGAGTATGGCCAGTTGGCCTAACTACAAAGAACCGGTAGCCCTTCGTTGCCGTATCGGCCGGGAATCGCAAGAGAAACGGGAGGATACTGCATTGCGTCCTCCAAGGGGGTAAATGCTTCGCTCGCCAAACTAAGCGGATCATCCCCCTTCTGTATGCACGTAAAGCAACTTCGGCGCGCTGCCACCTGCTCGACTCGCTGAGAAAAGCACAAACACTTGCACTCTATGCAGAAATCGGTGTGCACAGAAGACACACCCACGTGCCAAAATCAGGACTCGGCAAGTCATTTGCTAAATTGCTTCAAAATCTGTGGCGTCAGATCCGCATCCTCAAAATGCGTCCAGAAACAATCTACAGCTAACCGCAAAATAAGCTGGTCCTTGATCACTGTGGACGTATCCGTACCGCCAAGCTACGGACCAACGGTTGGCGACGGCGGCATGTGGACGGAATGCTTCGTTATTCCTCGAGCAGTTTCTTTGCCTCACGCTTCAGGATTTCGATCGCAAGATCAATGTCATCCCGGTGCGTCCGGAAACAGACGATTGCGGCACGCAGGACGAAGAGTCCCTGAATCCGCGTCGAGCTCAAGAATACGCGCCCATCTTGGTTGATCCGCTCGACAAGCCGTTGATTGAAGACATCAGGATCGCCGTTGGGAGGCCTGAAGCGATACGTTACGACCGACAGATCGGGATAGGGTCCCATGCGAAACCCATTGATCTTCTGCAGCTCTTCGAAGAAGTAGCGAGCCAACTGTATTTTTTCTGACAGCGCAGCACGGAACGGAGCGACTCCCACCAGTTTGAGTGGCAGCCACATGCGCAGTCCCCGGAAGTGCTTGGTCAGTTCTGGCGACAGGAAGGCGGACGAAATCTCGCCGAACTCCCCACCCGCATCCTGCAGAAAGGAAGCCCAGCCACCATGCCCCTGCACCAGCTTCTGGCGATCCCTGACCAGTAGCGCGCCCGTACCGTACGGCAGAAACAGCGTCTTGTGAGGATCCAGGACGAGCGAGTCGGACGATCCCATGCCGACCAGTTTTTCACGGCCCTCCGGGCACAGGACAAAAAACGCGCCGTATGCGCCTTCGCAGTGATACCAGAGGCCGTGTGCGCGTGCGATGTCTGCTACCGTGCATAGCGGATCCACAGCACCGGTATTGGTCGTTCCCGCGGACGCGACTACAAGCCATGGATGATATCCGGCCTTCTTATCCGCAATAATGGCCTCTTCCAGCGCCTCGGGCGCCATGCGATAGTTCTCATCGAGTCGGATCGATCGGCGGATGCATCGGCTGAGCCCCGCAATGCGCATGGCTTTATCCACGCAATAGTGCGTGTGGTCGGTCATGTAGGCAACGCTTCGTTCGACAGCGTCATCCTCTACGTGGTGTGCCTCGCGCGCGGCCACAATTGCGGAAAGGTTCGCGATGCTCCCACCGGAGCTTAGAAACCCTGCGGAGTCCGGAGGATATCCGGCAATGGAGGCCATCCAACGGACAAGCATGTCTTCCATGCGTACTGCTCCCTGCCCGGCAAAAAAGACACTGGCATACCGGTTCGAAATCGCGGCCAACAGGTCTCCAAGCGCAGAATGCACAAGCCCGCCTCCCGGAATATAGCCCATGAAGCGACCTGAGGCTGGATTGATGCCAATGGTGTCTACGTTGTAGTTCAGCAGTTGTAGTACCTCTGTAATACCAATACCGTGCTCGGAAATAGGCGAATCAAGTAGGCCGCGCGCCGCATCCTCCCGCTCCACATATGCGGGTGCCTCCTTGAGACTCGCGATATGCCGGCGCGCATACGCCGCAACGTGGCCTAAGAGGTCATCGAACTCTCCAACCGTAGGTTCCAGGCGACGGGCCACGGTTTCCAGTCGCTCAATACGTTCCTTCCTTTCGTTCATTTGGCAAGCAGTCTGTTGGTTAACGAGCATTATTCGACGAGTTTGAAGAATGGTTTCATTCTCTGAGACGCGCTCTCGGCAGTTGACAATGGCTGACTTCGTCCGTATTTCGCAATTCCTGTTGACGTAGAATGGTAACACGCAGCATGTCTCGTGCAGAACGCACACAGCGCATCCTGGAGTCTGGCGCTATCGCGGTTATACGGATGCGACAGGCTGACAGCCTCCTCCCGGTAGCCGAAGCCCTCCTTGCGGGAGGCGTCGACGTGTTGGAGGTCACCATGACCACGCCAGGCGCGCTGGACCACATCCAGACCCTGAGCCGTCACGTCGCCGCGTCCGCGCTTATCGGCGTCGGTTCCGTTCTAACCACACAGCAGGTAGAGCAGGCCATTGATGCCGGAGCGCAGTTTGTGGTCAGTCCAATACTGCAGCCAGCCGTCATTGCAACTGCCCACAAGCATGGCGCTCCTGCCTTGCCTGGCGTATTTACGCCCACAGAGGCGCAACAGGCCAGTGAGTGCGGCGCGGACCTATTAAAAGTGTTTCCTGCCCATATTGTTGGCAGGGGATTTATTTCTGCCCTGCTCGCGCCGCTGCCACATTTGAAGCTCGTTCCTACCGGAGGCATTCAGCCCGACACGGCTGGCGAATGGCTGTTTGCTGGAGCCTCCGCAGTCGGGCTTGGCGGCTCCCTGGTGGATCAGTCTGCGATTGCCGAGGGCCGGTATAGCGTGCTGACTGAACGAGCCCGCACGCTGCGCCGCAGCATCGCGGAAGCGCGAGCAAGGCAGGCATAGGCCACTACCGGCAAACCTCTAACCCATTTTTACGCCTTGGTGTAACCATGAAAGTATGCACGTTCGGAGAACTGATGCTGCGGCTTTCTCCGCCTGGCGCGGAGCGCTTTCTGCAAGCATCCTCGTTCGGGGTTTCCTTCGGTGGCAGCGAAGCAAACGTTGCAGTTACACTCGCCCAGGCGGGCCTGGATGCCTGCTTTGTCACACGACTGCCGGAGCACGCCATTGGACAGGCTGCTGTGAACCACCTACGGCGTTTCGGCGTGAACACGCATCACATTGTGCGCGGGGGTGACCGCGTCGGCATCTATTTCCTGGAAACGGGAGCCAGCCAGCGTCCCTCGCAGGTTATCTACGACCGATCCCGGTCTGCTGTCAGCACGATGGAGGCGTCGTCTGTGGATTGGGAGCGTGTCTTCGACAATGCCGACTGGTTCCATTGGTCCGGCATCACGCCGGCGCTCGGCCCAGCAGCCGAAGAATGTATCCGTGTCGCGTGTCAGGCCGCCCGGAACGCCGGTGCAGTGGTTAGCTGTGACCTGAACTACCGAAAAAAGCTGTGGGCCGAGCACGAAGCGCAAGCGGTGATGACGCCACTCATGGAATTTGTAGATGTCTGCATCGCCAATGAGGAAGACGCCCACCGTAGTCTGGGCATACAGATGCAAGGCACGGATATTGAGAAGGCTCAGCTGGACGAGCGAGCCTATGGCTTGTTGGCCCGCCAGCTCATGGACACGTACGCATTTTCCTCCGTCGCCATTACACTTCGTGAGAGTTTCTCTGCCTCCCGTAACGGCTGGAGCGCCCTGATGCTGGACACCCGCGATTGTGTGGCGCCCTATCGTTCGCGCCGCTATGATATTCAGGTTGTCGACCGCGTGGGTGCGGGTGACTCGTTTGCCGGCGGGCTCATCTGTGGATTGCTCCGGAAGGACGATTCGCGCGAGGCCCTGGAGTATGCCGTTGCCGCCTCGTGCCTGAAACATGCCATTCCGGGCGACTTCAATCTTAGCTCCGTGGCCGAAATCGAAAAGCTGCGTCAAGGCAGCGGCTCGGGCCGCGTAGAACGGTAGGCTCACCCAGCTTCGATGGCCAGTGCCATCGCCCCAAGGACCCCGGCACGATCCCCCAAATCCGGCGGCACGATATAGTCATCCATCTGCTCGATAATCTCAGGCTTTTGGACGTAGCCACCTAATTGATCCCGCACCGCCGCGCGAATGAGCGGAAACAGCTGTCTCTGGTGCATGACACCACCACCCATGATGACCCGTTCGGGAGACAACGTCAGCATAAAGTTGACTACGGCCATGGCCAGATAGTGCGCTTCCGTGGTCCAGGCCGCATGGTCGACGGGCAATTCCAAGCCCGACTTGCCCCAGCGAGCTGCCAGTGACGGCCCGTTGGCCATGCCCTCCAGGCACGTGTGATGATAGGGGCACAGGCCTTCAAAATCATCTCCCGGGGCGCGGGGAACGAGGATATGCCCCATCTCTGGATGCAGGAGACCATGGAGGCGCTTGCCATCAACGAGGGCGCCGCCGCCGATGCCCGTACCGATCGTGAGGTATAAGAATGTCTTAACATCCTGGGCTGCGCCCCAGCGGTGCTCGCCGAGCACAGCTGCATTCACATCTGTGTCAAAGACTACCGGAATACCGAGCGCACGCCGGAAATAGCCCGCCACGTCGATATTGGCCCACCCATCTTTTGGCGTATTCGTTATAAACCCGTAGGTCGGAGACGCAGGCTGAGGGTCGACCGGACCAAAACAGCCTATCCCGATGGCGACGGGAAGCACAGGCTGATCCCGGAAGAATGCGGCTGCCTCTTCAAGCGTTTCAACCGGCATGCGCGTTTGAATGCGCGCTTCCGCGCGAATGTCGTAGGGACCCGTCCCTATCGCGCAGACAAACTTGGTGCCACCAGCCTCAATACCACCCACGAGAGGAGTTGTGCACATAGCATCAAACAAAATGGACCGGCGACGTGCGGCAAGATAACTGCTGTGTGACCAGGGATGTTCGGGGAGCCGAGGCTGCAGACGCGAGCGGGGGCCCCATCACCCTATGAGCGATCTGCGCTTTCAGACTGCTGGCGGCCCGTAGCCGCAACCAACAGGTCTGTCATGCGCTCGACGAAGGTGGCAGTCTGATCCAGATTACCGTCCAGAAGCAGCGCTCCTTCGTAGACCTGATGCACTGTCTTTTCCAATAACTCGTCGCTGCCCCCGTCGGACCTGAGTCGAGCCATGTTCTTCAGTAGCGGGTGAGACATGTTGACTTCTAGAATCTTCTTGGATCCCTCAAAATCCTGATTCATGAGCTTCATCATTCGCTCCACCTGTGTGTCCATCCCGGCAGATCCCACCACGAGCGTCGCTGCTGAGTCGACGAGACGCTTCGAAGTCACGACATCCTCGATCTTGTCACCAAGCGTAATACGAAACAAGGATAACAGGTGGTCTACCGCCTCCGTCGCCAATACTTCTCCTTCGGAAATTTCGGCACCAACCTTGATATCCGCTTTTTCGATGCTTTTGAGCACTTTGTCGGCGTAGGAAAATACGTGCGGAATCGTCATCACGTCCACCGGCTCAACCAGTAGCAGTACTTCTATATCGTTCTTCTTGAAGTACTCCAGATTGGGATTCCGCGATGCAACCTCGAGGTGATCCGCCAACAGGTAATAGATCTCTTCCTGCTCTTCCTGCATCCGTCCCACATAATCCTTCAGCGAGGTCGTTTTTCCTTCTTCGGTCTTCGTAGAGGCATACCGCAATAGATCCAGAATGTCATCACGCTTTGCAATTTCCGTCTGTACACCCCACTTGAGCAGATTGCCAAATTGCTTGAAGAATTTCTCGTATCGATCGCCCTCCTCCTCCGCCCACTCCTTGAGCATCCCCAGCACCTTGCCTGTCAGGATCGAATTGATCTTGGCCGTCACCGGGCTGTTCTGGGTGACCTCTCGGGAAACGTTCAGCGGCAAATCATGCGTGTCAACGACACCTTTAACAAAGCGTAGGTACTCGGGCAAGAGTTCTTTGGCGTCGTCCTGGATGAAAACGCCCGAGGAGTACAGATGCAGGCCCTTGTCTGCCCCCTCGCGGTAGAAGCCCATCGGCGCCTCGACCGGAATGAACAGTAGCGCATTGAAATTCACCAATCCCTCGATATGCAGATGCACATGGCCGAGGGGATCCCGGTAATCATTCGTAATGAACTTGTAGAACTCGCTGCGCTCCTCTTCGCTTACCTCATCCTTGCGCTTGCGCCATAACGCCTTCACCGTATTGATCTGGTCAGCGCCTATGTGGATAGGGAAATCCACAAAGTTGGAATATTTCCGGATGATCTGCTTGATTCGAAAGTCCTTGCAGAATTCGGTCTCGCTCTTCTTCAGGTACAACGTGATCTTGGTCCCGCGCTCCTGGCGATCAGACTCTGCTATGGTGTAACGCCCTCCCCCATCTGATTCCCACCGTAGCGGCACTTCTGCCGGATCGGCGTTGAGGGTGTCAATCACGATGCGATCGGCCACCATAAAAGAGGCGTAGAAGCCGACGCCAAACTGGCCGATCAAGTGGGCGTCAACCGGCTTTTCCGCTTTCTTGAGCTCGTTCAAGAAACCGAGCGTTCCACTGCTGGCAACGGTGCCGATACGCTCTGTCAAGTCTTCCCGAGTCATCCCGATCCCGGTATCCTCTACAACCAGCGTGTTGGCCTCTTCATCGAGCGTAATCGTAATGCGGTAGTCCGATTCGGGACCACGCAAGGAGTGTTCTGACAGCTGCCGAAAGCGGATCTTGTTCAGGGCATCGGAAGCATTGGAAATCAATTCGCGCAGAAAAATTTCCTTATGCGTGTACAGGGAGTGCACGATGAGATGCAACAGCTGTTGCATCTCCGCCCGGTACTCGAATTCCTCTATCGTCTGTTTCTGTTGCTCCGACATAGATACCTTCTAACGTAATATGCACCGCCTCTACAGTCCTTCTTTCTGCAGTGTAGTCGGGTCCGGGAAAAAGGAGTCAAGCCTGTTCCGGGTGAGACGGAAGGTAGCCTGACCGCTTGCCCTGGTTAACGCTACGGCATTTTCGTGCTCAAGCGCGCGAAGCACTTCGGTCGTCCCGGAAATGGTTTGAATAGCCACCTCGTAGGGCGCATCCTCCAGAATAACCGCCGGGAGATCATCAAAGAAGCCATCCGCTCGCATGGAGCCAAAGCGCCGCACAAAGGCTTCCACCGACGCCGAATCCGCTGGAGCACCATCGATTTCCCAGCCTCCCGCACCACGCTGTAACGCATACGGTCCATCTGGACGACGAACACTAACAGACGCTATCGACAGCGCTGGCAGATGCAGAATCCGCTTGTCGCGCCAGCGATCAACGCTGCGAGCCACCGAAAGCCGACCGCGCGTCACCAGGACCCGGGGGTCATCACCGAGTCGAAGAAATACGGACTGGAAGTCCGGGCCTGACTGGCTGATAACCAGGGTCTGCTCCTGCTCGCCCCAGGTCATCGTAACCTGCGCAGCGGTGGAGTCAACCCCGTATTCCGCGTAGCGCTCCGGATTATTGGACGCTATGGACTCAATAGAGAGGTCACCAAGATCGCTCAGAAAACGCGAAACCGTTGCAGAATCGGATAGAGCCTCCACGGGACTGGTCACCATCCATGCCATCCCGGACTTGACCAGTGTAATGGCATCGTCTGGCAGTGTGATCGACAGTGCGGTGACCTCCTCTGTCGGGATGTCTATTTCGGGTACGTCAATCGTCGTAATGTCTCGGTCCAGAACCCTGGAGAAATAGGCAATGCCCAACAAGACGACCAATGTGCCCAGTAATAGGAGAAGTGTTTTGGGTTTCATGCCTGGAAGAGTCTTTACCATTGGAAACGCAGTCTTACTGCACGACCACAATCATCCGGTTCTTGCGACGGCGCCAGCGCGCAAATCCGAACAGTATCACCAAGAGCACCGGCCCCACCATATTTCCATACTTGATCCAGGGCTTCTTGCCCTCTGATGTCAACCGCAACCCACGCGGCGCTATGGTCTTTGACCGAATAGTCAACAGTGCTTCATCCTGGACCAGCCAATCGACGATGTTCAGGCCAAATTCGACATTGCTACCCATGTTGCCCACGAGCGCCTGATTGATAAAATCGCCATCACCGACTACCACTATGCGCGTTGATGTGCTCGTCCTTCCTGGTTCGAATACACTGGGGAATTGCCCCGAATAGGCGCCTGCCAGCGTGTATGGTCCACCCGCGAGCGTGGCGTTCGTGCTGGTTGGCTGCAACACGAAGAAGCCTTGCTGAACTCCGCTCTGCGTGGACGAATACACGAGTGGTTCAAACGTCACGCCGTCTGGAAGCGCCTGAGTGGTGTCGATCGAGCTGACAAAGTAGAACGCGACGCCACGAAGCCGATTAACCATCGGATTGGCAGCATTGAAATTGCTGGCCACCGGCAGCAAGGGATACTCGATCTGCTGGGAAATATTGAAAATGCCCTGCCGACGCTGCATGGTCACGAGCGATGCTTCCTCATCCATAATCAGATTCGGCGTGAGCGTCGCCCCATAGGTCGAAAGAAGCTGGTCAAGACCAATGCTTAGCTCCTGCGCCTGGCCTGACTGTAGATCGGCCGCTACCCGGTTGACAAGAAAACCAATGCGCCCTCCATTCATCAGGTATGCATCCAGGGCGCGCAGGTCCTCGTCGGGAAACGTGTCGGTGGGAGCAATAAGCATGACCACGTCCGGCGCGTCGCTGGATAGCGCATCCACCGTGATGGCCCGCACCTCGTAGTTCTTGGACAATCCTTCGTGAAGTGCTGGCAGATCCTGGACCGGATTGGGCTCCCCGTGCCCCGTCAAAAAACCCGCCACTGGCTTCTCATCGATGGTGAGCCTGCGGATTGCGCTGGTCAGATCGTACTCGAGACGCGACAGATCCTGCACCACGGGGATGATCTCCCTTTTCGCCGCATACTGGATGGCCAGCCCCATATAGGCGTTTTGGTACTGCACCTTATCGCTTTCGACGACCTCGATCTGGACCGTCGGGATGCGATACCGCTCGGCTTCAGCGCGCAATTCCTCATCCTCTGCGGGATCGACAAACTTATACTGCACATTCGGCCCCCCATACGCGCGGTAATCATCCAACTTATCCTTCAGGAATCTCCGGTTGGTGGCCAACTGCGCCGGCAGATTGGACGTAAAGAATGCAGTGATCGTTATCGGGTCCTCCAGGCCCTCCACCAGTCTCTTGGACGCATCCGAGAGTGAATAGACCGAATCATCGGTCAGGTCGAGGCGGGCAAACAGGTTTAGCCCGATGAGATTGATGGCGATCAAAATCCCCCCAAGAAGGAGGATGGCTGTTTGAGATGTCCAGTCTCTCTTCATTGCCGATTGTCAAGTCCTGTGCAGAAGGTCGGGGAGTGGCGTCCGATCCCGCCTATTCTGGCCGCTTGGAGAGCGTATAGGTCGTCAGGAGGAACGCGAATGCCGTCATCGACAGATAGTACAGCACGTCTCGTGAATCGATAACGCCGCGCATCAAATTCTGAAAGTGATAGTCCGATCCAAGATACTGCATGATGGCGCCTAACCAGACCGGCATGAAATCCGTGACCTTGTCAAGCAGGAAAAGCATGAAAATGATCGCAAAGCCCAGGATGAAGGCCACGATCTGGTTTCGTGTCAGGCTGGAAGCGCATATTCCGACGGCCGCATACATGACTCCCAACAGAAACAATCCCAGATATCCTCCGACAGTAGCACCGAAATCCAGGTCGCCAAGACGGGATACCGTGATCGCATACACGAAGGTGATGCTTATGGCAATGAGCAGAAATATGGCGGTCGCCAAGAGCTTCCCTGCGATTACCTGCCAGTCGCGGACGGGAAAGGTCAACAGCAGCTCGAGCGTTCCGGCGCGGCGCTCCTCAGCAAATGACGCCATCGTAAGCGCCGGGATAAAAAAGAGGAAGATAAACGGGGCGATCGAAAAGACGGATCGAAGCGAAGCCACGTTCTGCAGGAACAGCGCGTTGCCGAAGAACCAGCCCGTAATGGCCAGAAATACACTCAGCACCACGTATGCAATGGGTGTGTCGAAGTAAGCGCGCAATTCGCGCCTGGCGAGGGTCCAGGTCAGGCTGGCAGCGTCAATGACCGCGCGGCTGGCCGACGACGCTGGTCTTGCCTCATCAGGCAGCGCGGTCGTGGATCTGTGCATGACTGCAGGATGTCTAGTCAAGAAGGTTCTAGAGTGCCGTCAACTGCCGGAAGACGTCTTCCAGGTTGGTGCGATCCTGGTGCAACTCTGTCAGCGTCCAGCCGCGCGCGACCGCAAGGTGGAACAGGGCGTCTCGCACATCGTCCTTGCCATCGGTGCTCAAGGTGAACAGAGATTCGTCATCGCTGGCCTGGCTGTCCAGTATGCGCACGCTGCCCGTGTCCATGAGTGCCTGTGTTGCCGTCTCCAGGGGCGCGCGGACGCCAAATTGCACCCTTCTTTCGCCAACGAAGTTGGCCTGCAGGTCCTGTGGCGCACCGTCAGCGACCAGTCGTCCCTTATGTATGATCAACACGCGGTCGCAGGAGGCCTGTACTTCGGGAAGGATATGGGTGGAAAGGACGACTGTCTTTTCCCGTCCGATCGCCTTTATCAGTTCGCGGATTTCCACAATCTGGTTCGGGTCGAGCCCCGACGTCGGCTCGTCAAGAATCAGGATTGCCGGATCGTGAATCATGGCCTGCGCAAGACCAACACGCTGCCGATATCCCTTGGACAGCGCGTCTATGCGCTTGCCGAGCACATCCCCCAGGCCACAAATCTGCGTCATGTCCGCAATCCGGCCGTTGCGCTTTTCCGATGGAACCCCACGCATGGCCGCTACAAACGCCAGGTAGTCATAGGTGACCATATCCCGGTAGAGCGGCGTGCTCTCCGGCAGATAACCGATATCCCTTCTTATGGAGAGCGTATCCTCGCGCACATCACACCCGTCCACAAAGACTGTGCCTTCCGTCGGAGGCAAATAGCCCGTGATTACCTTCATGGTCGTCGTCTTGCCCGCGCCATTTGGTCCCAGGAATCCGACCACTTCCCCCCGGCGAATGTCGAACGAAATGGAGTCCACGGCGCGCTCGGCACCGTATGTCTTCGTGAGTTGGCTTACTTCGATCATTGCATCAATCCTATTGGGTGTTTGTCCGTACAGTTGCTGCGCACACGGCCCGGAATAAATTGCCTGCTTCACTCGGCGTGCCGGCGGGGAACCGTGCTGCTCGCACACGCGCCCTCTGCGAATGAGGCTCCTGAATGGGTAGCCTTGTCATGTTCGATAACGACTGAACCACCTGAATTCTTGTTGTGTAATCTGCCAATAAAGCGGCACATCGACGACGGTCCCGCGACGCGGCCTGAAAATCCCCATGTAGCAACACAATTGGTTGGTGCTGCGGAGCGTATCACAAAATGGAAAGTAAATCTAGCCAATTGCGGCCTATCGCCAGTAAAATACGCTGCGGCGAATGTCCGAAAAAGCGAAAAAATCTTGAATCAACTCCCTCCAGTTTTCTTGCGAGGTTGCCGCGCCCGTGTGCACAGCGGACAGGATGCGTATCGTAGTCGACGGCATCGTCGCCTTGGTGCACGCGCACGAGATGTATGTCCCGGTACATCTTTGGAGAATGTTCGTGGTTTGGCATAGCTTGTGCCGTAACCCTGTAACGCTACTACCCGTTACCTGTGATCGATCTTAGCTCCATACCGTCGGACGCCATCCTCAAGGAAAAGCTTGATCGGCTATGGAAGGTGTCTGGCAAGAAGATTCTCGCCCTTGCCGAGGATTTTGATGCAACGCAGGCTCGCGTCTATACCGTTGAGGGCCGGTATACGGCGCGAGCCTGGACCGAATGGACACTGGGATTTCAGATTGGCTCCGCCCTTCTGCAATTCGATGCAACAGGTGAGCAGCATTTCCTGGAATTGGGTCGCCGGCAGACAGTTGCGCACATGGCGCCAAATATCACTCATTTCGGCGTACACGATCACGGCTTTACCATAATCAGCACGTACGGCACGCTCCTGCGACTCATGACGGAGGGCAGAATTGCGGAGGACCCCTGGCAACGGCGCTACTACGAAATGGCCCTCCGGTGCAGTGGGGCCATACAAGCGTACCGCTGGACGAATCTTGCCGATGGTGACGGATATATTTACTCTTTCAATGGACCACATTCCCTTTTCGCAGACACGATCCGCTCGTTGCGGTCGCTTGCCGCAGGTCACCGGCTGGGCGGCTCCTTGAAGGGGGAGTCCGATGAACACATCTCGCTATTGGATCGCCTTATCCGGCATGCGCGGACGACAGCCCGGCATACCGTCTATTACGGTGACGGCCGGGACGGATTTGACGTACGGGGTCGCGTAGCGCACGAAAGCCTTTTCAATGTTCTCAATGGCGAGTACCGATGTCCGGGCACACAGCAGGGCTATTCGCCATTCAGCACGTGGACGCGAGGGCTCACCTGGGTGATGTGCGGATTCGCCGAGCAACTCGAATACCTGGACACGCTACAATCCGACGAACTGGAGCCGTACGGCGGTTCAGGCAGGGTCGTCGACGTTTTTCTCAACGCGGCGCAGGCGACATGCGACTTCTACCTGCAGCATACCCCCTCGTGTGGCGTCCCTTACTGGGATACCGGAGCGCCGGGCCTGCAAGTGCTCGAGGATTACTTACAACGTCCGGCTGATCCATACAATGACCAGGAGCCTGTAGACAGCTCTGCCGCCGCCATTGCCGCGCAGGCCTTGCTCCGCCTGGGGCGCTATCTGGATGCCCATGGACAGAATGGCGAACAGTACCGGCGCGCCGGCCTTAAGACGGCGCACACCCTGCTAAGCGAACCGTACCTTTGTAGCGACGCCGACCATCAGGGATTGCTTCTCCACAGCGTCTACCATTGGCCTCGACGCTGGGACTACGCGCCGCCGGGACGCTCGGTCGCCTGCGGCGAATCCACGATGTGGGGCGACTACCATCTCCGGGAACTCGCCCTGTACCTTCAACGCACAGCAAATGGCGAGTCACCACACGCGTTTTATACCGTATCTGCCTGAGTCCGGCGACAGACAACGCCTGCACGTTATCCCGTGAATGCATGCCACCAACCGACACGCACGCACCGACCGCAACATTCAATACAGACGCTGGGGTACGCCTCCAGATCACACGCGACCAACTTGAGACTGCAAACAATGCCCTGGCTGCCACGCATCAGCGCGACATGGATTACTGGCGGCGCAAGATGCCGCACCCTGCTCTGGAAACGCTACTGACCCGGTTGGAGGCGTTTTCCGTGGCCATTCCATCGTGGGCACTGGGCACGGGAGGCACGCGATTCGGTCGCTTTCCCGGACCGGGCGAGCCCCGCCATATCTTTGAAAAGCTGGAAGACATCGCCGTCGTCCATCAGCTTACAGCGGCGGCGCCGCGCGTGTCGCTGCACATACCATGGGACGAACCCGAGGACGCCTCTGAATTACGGGAATTCGCCAGCTATCTGGGACTCGGATTTGATGCCGTCAATTCGAACACGTTTCAGGATTATGATCCTGGAGGGCTGAGCTACAAGTTCGGCTCCCTCTGTCACACAGATCGGGCTGTGCAGGAGCAGGCGATAGCCCACAATGTGCACGCCATTGACATCGGGCGGCAACTCGGCTCCGACGCCCTTACAATATGGCTCGCAGACGGGAGCAATTTTCCGGGCCAGATGCACCTGCGCAAGAGCTTCGAGCGAGTACTGGACGGATTGCGCACGATCTATGCGGAATTGCCCCCCGCGTGGCAATTGTTTACCGAGCACAAGCCGTATGAACCCGCGTTTTATGCCACCGTGGTGCAGGACTGGGGATCATCGCTGCTGCTCTGCCAGGAACTCGGGGCACGCGCCGCGTGCCTGGTCGACCTTGGGCACCACTTGCCCAATACCAATGTCGAACTCGTGGTCGCCAGACTGATCCACGCCGGGAAGCTGGGCGGATTTCACTTTAATGACAGCATGTATGGAGATGACGATCTCACGACAGGCTCCATACATCCGTATCAATTGTTCCTGGTATTCAACGAATTGGTGGACGCCACAACCAGCGGAGATTACGCACGACAACCCGCGTTCATGATTGACCAGAGTCACAATCTCAAAGATCCTGTCGAAGCGTTGCTGCAGAGTGTTGACGCCCTTCAGCGGGCCTATGCCCAGGCACTGCTTGTCGATCGCGAGGCGTTGACCCACTATCAAACGGTCAACGACGTGATGATGGCGGAGCGCACCCTGCAGGCCGCCTTCCATCTGGACGTGACCCCCCTTGTGGCGGAAGCACGACGCCGAAACAGTGGAGCAATCGATCCCATAGCCTCGTTCCGTGCTTCAGGATACCGCCGAAACGTGGTGCGCCGCAGGCCACAGGTGGCCTACACCCCTCCGGGAAGTCTCTAATAAACCTGATCTCTGCCGAGGCTTGGAGTACGGTACGTCGCACCGCTATGTGCTGCTCGTAGAAACCCGGAAACCTTCCCAATTGGCAGTGCGTCGCGGCGGTGGGCCTATTATGCACCGTTCTTGCGTACAATTTGGGCAGAGACTGTCGCAAAACCCCTCACATAACGGAGTCGCCACTCTGTGTCTTGACCATCCGCGCACGGATGCTGGCGGGCTGCAACAGCGCAATCCTATCCACACTCCATCCAGCGGTAAAGCCCTTTCATGACTCCACAGGAAGGCGTCATTACATTCCAGTTGAAGTTTCGTAAGGCTCCGCCAATAGCGGATGCTAATCTGCGCAAAATCAATGCATGGCGCAATCGACTCCGAGGCGCCCATCTCCTCGGACAGGATCCATCGAGATACGATGGCTACGGGTTTGGCAATATCAGCCGTCGCACGGGACCACGCGGCTTGCCGCCACACAGCCGCCCTTTCTTGATCACCGGATCGCAGACCGGTGGGATCGAACTGTTGACTGGCGTGCACTATGCGACGGTGCGCGAGTGCCATGCCGACCAGAATCTGATTGTCGCTGAAGGTCCAACCCACCCCTCATCGGAAAGTCTTACGCACGGCACCCTTTACGCCATAGACGACGCCTTGCGATGGGTCATGCACGTGCATGCGCCCGATTTGTGGCGACATGCCGGCATCCTGGAGATTCCCATCACCCACCCCGCCGTTCCTTACGGCTCCCCTGAAATGGCGCAAGACGTAGGCCGGCTCTTCACGGACACAGACGTGCGGGAGCGCCATCTTTTTTCCATGGGCGGCCATGAAGACGGTCTCGTCGCGTTCGGACAAACGGCGAAAGAGGCCGGCTCAGCACTGTTTGCCGCCCTAGAGCGCGTGCGAAGACTCGGGCCGTGATATGCCCCTGTATCTTGTTAATGACATTAGATAGTGTATCTCGGTAAGGTGATCCTGTATCTTGTCAATGACATTAGATTGGGTACGTCGGCAGGGTGCAAGAACCACGATGATCGCACGCGGGATAGTTCGCGACAGACGCTACGGCTCCACGCGCACGACGGGCGGATGCGCGTAGTCGTTCCAGAGCCGGTCAAGTTCTGCTGCGTCCGGCGGGCCATCATAGACGACCAACCGGTAACGCGCCTCATACGGCATACCGGCCACGATGGAAAAATCGCCGGCCTGACTGGGCGCATAATTGAAGAACGGCTCGGTGGGATGAATACGCATGGGCTGGGGCGCTTCGAAATTGTCCGGATGACTCAAGATGGCAACGCCTGCCAGTTCACCCTCCACCATCCCGCCAATGTGGCACCAACGGGCCCTGGTGGCGTGACCGTTGGACCGGTCCATGCCGGAGGAGGTGAGGAATTCCGTGTTTGCTTCTCCATCCCAGTCGCGATGCCCTCTAAAACCCACTCCCCCATACCGGTAGGTCGGCAAATGCAGCGTGCTGTCGGTCGCCGTCGTCTGGGTCAGGGCAAGGTCGAAAACATTGTACCGCTCGCCAGACGTGACGTATACGCGCATGCTCCATGTCTCGAATAGCGCCACGACCGGCGCCGGAGCGGTCAGGTCTACATATTGGTGGCGGGCCTGGAGGCCACCATGCACAGGGCCGCTCCACAGGGTGTCCAGCGCCACGCCGTCGACCCGCCCGGTAGCCTGGCCCATATTCCAGAAATCCGGCGTCCGTCCCTGAAACTCCGTACGCGTCCATGCCGCCCAGATACCATGATGGTGGATGTGGTTGGGCGGGTAGTCATCGGTGACCATGCGTCCGGACGGGGTAAAGACCGGATGCAGGTATCCGTTGCGATGATAGACGGAATCAATGTCCGCACGCGGCATGGGGCGTTTGTCGGCATGGTACCGCACGATCGGCTGGCCGCTGACCCCGAAATGCACCAGCCCCTCCAACAGGTCAGCCTCCACACCCGGCGCGTGCGGACGCCCCGCAGGCTCCAGGCGCAGCTCCAGCGAGTGCCCGGCGCCAAGATGGTCAAGGACAAAACTGGCTCTCCCGGTGCCATCCAGTTGCACGGGCATTACAGTGCCATTCGGGGCGCGCAATTGCCAGGACTGCGCACCTGCGCCGGCAGGCAAGGAAAATTCCACAACCGTGTTGTGCCGGTCAAAGTCGCCGGCTTCTACATGCAGCGTATACGGAGAGCACGCGGAAACGAGGAACGCGTATCCCAAAAGGAAGGCCCAAAGTTTCCTGGAATTGGCGGGCATGGCTGGATTTGGTGTGAGGCTATTTGACCAGACCGTACGAGGCTCTGCCTCGGGAAATCGATTGCTTAAACAATGTAGTACGAATCAGCACGTAATAGCCAGCATGCGCTGGCACCGTACGGCTCATCCCTGGCATCCGTGAAACAGGACGCCAGACAATCTGTTTTGCCCTCAAACAGAGCGACCAATTCCGCATGAAGTGGCCAGGAATCATCACTGCCATCCTCCTCCTCGGAGCGTTTGCCGGCACACGCGCACAAGCGCAGACCCTCGCTGATCCCCTCCCGGTAGACACCGCGGTGCATCGCGGCACTCTCGAAAACGGCCTGGTCTACTATATCCGGCGCAATTCCGAGCCCGCAAACCGAGCAGAGTTGCGCCTTGCCGTAAACGCTGGATCCGTGCTGGAAGATGACGACCAGCGCGGAATCGCGCACTTTGTTGAGCATATGCTCTTTAACGGCACCAGGCGGTTCGAAGAAGGCGAGCTTGTCAACTTCTTTGAGCGGGCAGGCATGCACTTTGGGCCGGACATAAATGCCTACACATCATTCGACGAGACCGTCTATACGCTTGAGGTCCCAACCGACAGCGCGGAGATTCTCCATAAGAGCTTTGAAGTCCTGCAGGACTGGGCTGCCTATGCAACGCTGTCTCAAGAGGCAGTCGACGCTGAGCGCGGAGTCATCATCGAAGAATGGCGCAGGGGACTTGGCGCTGGCGGCAGACTGCGCGACAAACTCCTACCTGAATTGCTTCGTGGATCACGCTACGAGGATCGCCTGCCTATCGGTGACACGCTCACGATCCGTAATGCCTCTCCCGAAACACTCCGACGATTCTATCGCGACTGGTATCGCCCGGACTTGATGGCCATCGTCGCTGTCGGTGATTTCGACGTGGCCGTCATCGATTCGCTGATTGTAGCGCACTTTGCTGACCTTCCTGCGGCAGATGCTGCGCGGGCGCGGCCCGCGTTCGAAGTAGCGCATCCGCCGGAGACACGGTTTACCGTCGCAACGGATCCCGAGTACCCGTACACGCAATTGGAGATTTACCTCCGAAGAGCCGTCCAGGTGGCCAGCACGGTGGGCGACTATCGCGACCGGCTAGTAGCACAGCTCTTCCAGAGCATGCTCAACAAGCGTCTTGCGGAAATAGCCCGTGACGGCGACAGCGCTCCCTTCTTGTGGGCGCGTATTTCCAGGGGCTCGCTCGCCAGAACATCCGCGCACACCATGCTGGTGGCCCAGGTGGAAGAGGATAGCATTCAGTCAGGCCTTGCCGCCATGCTCACCGAGACAATCCGGGCTGCGCGGCATGGATTCACCGACACAGAGTTGCAAAGACAGAAACTCCAGACCCGACGGGCATATGAAAAATTTATCCTCGAAAAAGACAACAGGCCATCTTCCGCACTCGCCCGTGCATATGTCGCAAGCTTTTTTACAGGAGCCCCGATTGTCGGCATCGAGCATTCCTTTGCACTCGTAACGAAGCTTCTTCCAGACATTGCGCTTGAGGATATCAACGAACACGCTCGGGAACTTCTGGCACACGAAAGCCGCAATATCGTCGTGACAATGCCGGATAAGGAAGGGTTGAGGCCTCCATCACATGACCTGCTTGCAGACATCCTTGAGCAGGTTGCAATGAAGTCCGTCGCGCCGTATGTCGACGCCGTGACAGACAGCCCCCTCATGGCAACGATTCCCGATCCCGTAGACGTCACCCACGAGCAGTTCCTGCCCCATGTCGGAGCAACCGCAATCACGCTTGCCAATGGCATTCAGGTTCTCATGAAGCCAACGGATTTCAGGAACGACGAAGTTCTTTTTTCGGCGTCAAGCCCGGGTGGCGCTTCACTGGTTGGCGACGAAGAGTATTTCCCGGCCACTATCGCAAATATTGTTATCAGCAAGAGCGGCGTAGGAGCATTCGACCGCACTGCGCTGACAAAGAAACTTGCCGGCAAGGTCGTCTCGGTGTATCCCTATATCAATGATCTGGGCGAAGGGCTTAGCGGACGGGCATCTCCCTCCGACCTGGTGGAATTGTTTCAACTCATCCATCTCTATATCACGGCGCCACGTGCGGAGGATGCCGCCCTGGCCTCCTTCAAGAATCATCAACGATCTATGCTGTTGAACCGCGAGAACACTCCGGAGAGTGCATTTCAGGATTCACTGATCGCAGCCTTTTACGGTGACTGGCTACGGAGGCAGACCCCGACTGTGGCCCAAATCGACAGTCTCGACTTGCAGAAATTGCTCGCCCTTTACCAGGACCGGTTCGCAGACACGGATGATTTCACGTTTGTATTTGTAGGCAACTTCGATGTGGACACGTTGCGCACTCTTGCAGCCACTTACCTCGGGACTCTTCCCGTCACGGATCGCCAGGAATCCTGGCGAAATACCGAGCCAGCGGCACCTGCGGGCACCGTTACAAAGGTGGCACGCAAGGGCCAGGAGCCAAAGAGCCAGGTGGGCATCATCTTTCATGGCCCCTTTGCATACGATCGCGCCAACCGGCACCGCTTGCGTTCTTTGCGGGCCGCGCTCGAGATGCACCTGCGCGAAACACTGCGGGAGGAGCGTGCCGGCGTCTACAATGTGGCGGTTCAATCCAGCGCCACGGACAGGCCAGCGTCCATTTACACACTATCGTTGTACTTCGGATGTGATCCAAAGCGCGCGCTTGAACTGGCCCGCGCCGTCTTCGATGAAATTCACGCCATCAAGACAACCCTGGACCTGGACGATATCGTAGTCAAAATACGGGAGCAGCAACGCAGACAACGGGAAACGAGTCTGGAGCAGAACAACTTCTGGCTTTCAACGCTGCGCTTCTATTTGGAGCATCCGACGGAGGACATGGACGACATCTTCCGCTATACCGAACTCATTGACTCCCTGACCGCAGAAGACCTTCGGGATGCCGCCCGGACGTATCTCCGGGACCAGTACGTGCAGGTCACCCTGCTGCCGGAGAACGAATAGTCACGGGTCGATCCGCGCGCTGCCGGCATGCTCCAGGCGTGGCAGACGACAGTTACGTGCCCGCTCCTCGCACAGACTGCACATCGACGACGAGGCGCCCCGTCACACTGCCGGCCATCATGCGTTGCGCCGCGCCGGGCAAGGCATCCAGTGCCAGGATGCCAGACAGGATGCGATCGGTCACATCCTGCAAGCGCTCGTCGCTCAATCGTTCCCATGCTTTTTGTCGCAGCGGCATGGGCGCGGTATTTGAATCGATCCCCAGAAGACTTACCCCGCGCAATATGAACGGAAATACCGTCGTTTCAAAGCGAATGCCACCCGCGTTTCCGCAGGCCGCCACACTGCCACGCCGGTCGAGCCTGGTAAGGATGGCCGCGAGTGTCGCCCCGCCCACTGTATCAATAGCACCCGCCCATTGGCCGGTTTCCAAGGGCCGTGTCGGCCCACCAGCCAGTTCAGCGCGGTCTCTGATTTGCGCTGCGCCGAGATCACGCAGGTACTGGTGAGCAGCGATGCTGCCGGTGGAGGCGGCGACCGTATAGCCCTGACATGCGAGGATGGCGACGGCGAAACTTCCCACGCCTCCAGAGGCACCGGTAACGATCACCTCCCCGCTGTCTGGAGTAAGACCCTGCGCCTCCAGCGCAATAACGGAAAGCATGGCTGTAAGGCCGGCCGTTCCTATCACCATACTGCGTAGCGGTGTAAGTCCCTCCGGCAACGGCAACAGCCATTGCGGAGACACGCGCTGTTCCTGAGAATAGCCGCCCCAGGCCTTCTCGCCGAGCCCTCCGCCGGTCTGTATGACCAGGTCCCCCGGTGCAAAATCAGGAGTGTGAGACTCAACCACGCGTCCTGCGAGATCAATACCGGGCACGAACGGATAAGGCGCACGGATCACCTTTCCGCGTCCGGTTACGGCCAGCGCATCCTTGTAGTTGATACTGCTGTAGAGAACCTGGATGCGCACTGGTTGCTGTGGCAGATCCTCGATTCGCAGGGCGCGAACAGTCGCCTGCACGGTTTCACCTGTGGACTCAAGGACAAGGGCATCAATCATGGCGAGGCACTTGCAACTTTATGCAGTTAATCCGTCTATGATAGAAACCTGTGAACAACACAGCGTGCACGTGGGTCCATCCTATCAACAGACCGGCGTTTTGGCCTCCTATTCCGTGCGGATGATGGTGGCGTTGATATGCAGCATCCTTACGGTTGGCGCGCTAATCCATCTGCCGTTCAGCACACCCGAGGAATACTCCGGGTGGAGACACCATGACCATTCCAATCAACCTGCAGTGGGTCTGTTCGATATCCGCCGACATGCTGCTGTTGCCGGGGCCCCCGTAAC
Source organism: Rhodothermales bacterium (assembly GCA_963665975.1). GTDB lineage: Bacteria > Bacteroidota > Rhodothermia > Rhodothermales > Bin80. Next base: position 3,412,002 of record OY762508.1, on the reverse strand, counting down.
CGTGCAAAGCACTGGGGCAGTACAGATAGACATTGGCGAATCAGCAGACGAAAAGCAGCAACACGAGGATGATCCGGACGACGCGAAGACGACTCTCGACCCTGCAGAGCGCCCGGAGGATCTCAGGGGTATTCCCGTTCTGGACTTTGTCGAGCACATGCCTGATATAGCGGGAGGCATTGGAGCCTACTACATACACATCGAATATCCGGAGAAAGCCCGGCTGGAAGGCATCGAAGGACGGCTGATCTTAGGTTTCATCGTGGAATCCGACGGATCCACCAGCAGAATTGAAGTCTTGCAATCCCTGCATCCGTTGTGCGACTCTGCAGCTGTGAGGGCCCTGCGAGCCACGTCCTTTATTCCTGGCCAGCAGAGCGGGAAACCTGTACGCGTGCGGATGCGCCTGCCCGTCCGCTTCCAGTTGCTCGACCACGGCGCGATAGATTCGACCGCGAGCGCAGCAATTGCTCCTGTTCGCCGGCCGGGCCATAGGATTGCACCGACGGAAGATCGAGCGTGCTTTCCCCTATGCGTCTATTCCACAGCCTGGCGGTCGCGCCCGTGGCGCGCATCAGGGTGAACCGCGCATGGTGATCCGTTGCGTCGACACGCAGCGTGCCCATCAGATAGTGCCTGATGCGTGACGATCGAGCCCCCCGCCAGCGGAGGATCAGCGCCATGCGGTATGTATTCGTCAGGCGGTTGTAATCCCAGCGCATGGTGTCGGGGAGCTGTACTTCGACCTCGCCACCAGGCGTTAGCGCGGCGACAAGAGTCGCCGCCGCCAGTTCGGACAGGCGGATAACCTCGCGCCAGCGCGCTTCCCCTGACACACCCTCTACGCTATGTGCGATGGAGGCAACTCTGCGGGTGGCTTCGGGCTTGTAACCAGCGTATATATCAAACTGCACGGCTATACGGACGGTGTCCTGCATTGCGGTTGCGAGCCGGTAGTGAAAATCGTTGAATCCTGGTGCCTTGCGCAGGTTGAAAGGTCCGCTAGCGCCATTGATTGCCAGCTCTACAGCGTCCTCATCGTATCCCGGCACATACACCCGCATGCGGCTATATAGCCGGCCCCGGTGTGGTATCCGCTCCCAGGTTTCCCCTTCCCAACGCTGCCGCTCGTACACGAAGCGCAAGCTATAGCGACCGCGTGCAACGTCGGTGCTGTCGGGATAGGAGATCCGGTGCGCGACACGCATGCGCTTGGGAGATGCCAGCACGGCTTCCTGCCCGCAGACTTCCTCGCCATCGTAGTGTGCGCACACTTCAATCAGCAGTCGTTCAAGATCGCCGAGCACCTGGTCCTGCACTACGATACGGCGCCCATCACCTACATAGAGTTCGTCAAATCCAGCACTGTACACCGTTACTGAAACCACGCGTGGGACTACATCGCGCCTCACGAATATGATGGATTGCTTCACAAATGATGCTTCTACCGCGAGTGTGTCCCATCCGGTGCGCGTAACATCGATCCGGCTAACGGCGATACCTCCGCTCCTGGAGAACAGAGCCACCACGACGACAACCAGACCTGCGCCAACCCAGAATGGCGTCCGTCGTCCTCTCATGATCGTGACCATTGTGTGGTCTGTTCTCCTACGGAAACCAGGGTGGCCTTGTTGCTGCCCTGGCTCAATTTAGCACCCGCGTGAGCACTGCTAGACTAAATTCTCAAACGTGTCTTTCGATGCGACTATGTGGGACTCAGGCTGGTCAGACTGTCCGGGAGACTTGTAATCGAACTGGCTCTGTAGACTTTCCAATCAGCCGGTTTTGAAGTAACCGAGCCTGGCGCCGACGTAACCGCCCTCAAGATCTGCGGACCTAACGATTGTTGTCTTATCTCCGCCGGTCTGGTCTGTATGAAGCTACCCCGTTTTCACGGACGTTTAGTTCTTGGGGTTGATGGTGAATGATTTGGTTCTTGTTGTCTTCTCTGTACCGGTGAGAGAGACAATGAGGGATCTGGACGAAGTGAACCGAAACAAGCTCTTCTAACGCACAAATGGCGAGGGCCGATGAAGGTCGCGAAGAAACAGTGTTGGGGTGGCATTTGACAGCATGGACAACATGCCTGATCCAAACCAGTGTTGCAGTGGCAAACCGTTGATGAAGTTGGCACGTGTGCTGTTGCGTCCCAAATTATCCGCAGACTTTATTTTGGTGTCGGCATATCGGCGCCGACTTCTTCGCGCCAATTCCTCAGAATCCCGTGCAATTCCTTCGCCAAATCCGGCATCTCGTCGGCCAGATTGGTTGCCTCTCCAGGGTCGCTTCGCAGGTCGTAGAGTTCCTGGATGCCATCCTCAAGAAACTCGATCAGTTTGTACTCTCCACGCCGTATTCCTCCCGCCGGAGTAGTGCGCCACGGGCCGGGAAATCCCCTTGGCGCCTCCAGATATGCAGGAAAATGCCAGTATAAATTTCGTGCTGTAAGCCCACCCGTTCCGGCAAGGAGCGGCATCAGGCTCACTCCGTCCATTACGTGTGCGGGCGCCTCGGCGCCCGCTATCGCCAGCAGCGTCGGATACAGGTCGATGCCTATAACCGGGGTGTCATTCACGCGGCCTGGAATGATCTCTCCCGGCCATTTTATGGCCAACGGCACACGGATACCGCCCTCGTAGAGCATCCCCTTGTATCCCCTTAGTGGCTCGTTTGAGGTAGCCTGGACAGCGCCACCGTTGTCGGAATAAAAGATCACGACCGTATTGCGGGCCATTTCCAATGACTCGAGTCGATCCAGGACGCGCCCCACGCTCTGATCGGTGCTCTCGATCATGGCAGCATAGGTGGGGTTGTCCTGTCCGCCATCTGGCGATTTGTGATCGTACTTCGCCTTAAGGTCCACCTTGGCCTGGATCGGAGTGTGTACGGCGTAGTGCGCCAAATACAAGAAGAACGGCTTCTCTTTGTTCTGATCAAGAAACCTGATGGCCTCATCTGTCAGGCGATCTGTAAGGTATTCACCGTCCGGACCGTCAGTGAGCTTGGGATTATTGTACGGCGAGAAGTGTCCACCACGCGGCGATCCACTATGGTAACCGCCTATGTTCACGTCGAAGCCCTGATCCTCGGGAGAAAACCCGGTGTCGCCGAGGTGCCACTTGCCAAAGTGCCCGGTAGTGTACCCCGCATTGCTCAGCGCCTCGGCAAGCGTCACGTAGTGGAGCGCCAGGGTTTTCGTATTCGGGACTGGAATCATCCGGCGGTTTTCTTCCCGTCCTCGCGCCGAACTACCTACTGTATAGATTTTGTGCCGCGGAGTATACTGCCCCGTCATTAATGAGGCCCGGCTTGGCGCACAGTTCGGCGCATTGGCATAGGCATCGGTAAACACAATCCCTTCGTCTGCCAGCCGATCAATGTTGGGCGTTTCGTAATAGAGACTACCATTGAACCCAACATCTTTCCACCCAAGATCGTCGATGTAGAACAAAACGATGTTGGGCTTTGCCGGATCGCCGTGGTTATCCGTTATGGAACCCTCGTGAGCACTGCCGACAAGCAACAGACACAGGGGCAAAACAGCAGCAATCCGATTCCGAGTCAGGTTCATACGTTCCTTTTCAGTGCGTGAATGGTGCGTGCTCTGCCAGCCTATTTCTCCCAATGGAATCGGTATACCGGCGTACATTGTGAGACGCCTTCATCACGGAGCCGAGTTCCACGACAATCTTCGGGTGCTAATCGGCCATGTTGTGGTTTTCGTACTCGTCGACCGAGAGATCGTAGAGCTCGAGCAGTGCATTCGAGTCAGGGAAGCTCTGATCAATGGGATTAGTGGCTGAGTAAGTTGGTGCTGCCTGACTGCTATCGCCTGCGTCTGAGCACAACAACCGTGGTGGAGTGCTTGAACAAGGAGATTCGTCGTCGGGAGCGGCTAATCCGGATCTTTTCGAACGAGGTCTGGGCGGAGCGTCTATTGAGAACTGGTGGAGTATCACGAGAAATGAATCAGCGGGCAACGCTACGTAGCCATGGAGGAGTATCGGGGCTCTAAGCAAACGCAGGCTCCCAAGACCACCCGTTCGGGGCTTGTCCGCGAGCCTACCAACCGAGTGAGCGCAAACTGACAGAAGGCCAAATGAATATACAGTATTATTAATGCTAGGCTTTCAGAAATGATTTTTCCTTGTATATTTTGGGTTAATTTCCAATTGCTCGCGGTGCCCACCACACCATGCGACGCTCCCTTCCATTCCTGATCTGCCTTCTTGCGGCTTCACCAGCCATATCGCAGCCGCTTGCATCCCATTCCATCACCGACTCCGCTGTAGAGTGCGTTGACGGATTGGCTGCCGGCTACCCCTGCAAGAGCGTCACACTGATGTCTAAACTTGCACGGGAGGAGTACACCAACGCCGACGAGCTTAATGACGTCTGGGGCTGGGCGCACCAGGACTCGGGTCGCGAATTCGCTCTCGCCGGGACGGGCAATGCCGTTGCCTTCATAGAGGTCACAGACCCGGAGAATCCAGTCTTTCTGGGATGGATGGCGACACATGGGCACGATGGGTCCGCCAGTTGGTGGCGCGACATCAAGGTCTACAAAGACCATATGTTCGTAACCGTGGACGTCATCAATGCCAACGGGCTGCAGGTATTCAACCTGCTGGAGCTACTGGAGCCCATGACCATGGCGCGCGAGTTCCACGAGACGTACCACTATGACGGCTTTGGCCAAGCTCACAATGTTGCCATCAATGAAGCCACGGGCTTTGCGTATGTAACGGGTGCGCCCGGTGACAACAACATGTGCCCTTGGGGTATCCACATCGTGGACATTCGCGACCCTGCTGCTCCAACGTATGCTGGATGCTACATCGACCAACAGACCGGCAACCGTGGTTTCGCGGGTTATATCCATGATGCGCAGTGCTTCCTGTACGACGGTCCTGACGAGGATTACAGAGGAAAGGAGATTTGCATGGCAGCGGGAGAAAATGGCATCAGTATCGCTGACGTAACCGACAAAAGCCAGCCGAGCTCGGTTGCGTACGCGACCTATCCAGGCGCCGCCTATGTGCACCAGGGATGGGTTACCCCCGACCACAAGTACTACATTCAGAATGACGAACTGGATGAGTTATCTGGTGCAACCGTCGGCACCACAACGCTGATCTGGGATATCGCCCAGCTGGATGACCCAGTTCTGTTCGGGGAGTATATCGGGGCAACCAACGCGGTTGACCACAACCTGTACGTCCTCGACGAGTACGTCTATTTGGCCAATTACGCGCAGGGCATGCGCATCCTGGATATCGGAGATATCAGTAACCCGGTGGAAATAGCCTACTTTGATACACATCCTGTCGACGATGCCACTGATTTCGACGGTGCCTGGACCGCGTATCCGTATCTTCCAAGCGGGCATATCCTCGTCAACAGCTATCCGGAGGGGCTTTTTGTGATCCGCGCGGAAGGGCTGCGAACTGTCACGGCCAGTGAACAGGATGCCGAAGTTCCCGATGCCTTTGTGTTGTCGTCAGCTTACCCCAACCCGTTCAATCCAGTCACCACCATTACGCTGCGCGTTCCGGTGTCCCAGACCGTAGATGTCCGCGTGTACGATATGCTCGGGCGCGAGGTCGCACTGCTACACCACGGCATCTTGGAGGCGGGTCCACAACACACGCTGCGCTTTACGGCACACCACCTGCAAAGCGGCAGCTTCCTCATTAGAGCCTCTGGGGATTCTCATTTACAGACGCAGATCGTGACGCTGCTAAAACAGTAGCGCTTGCGGCGCCCTCCTGTCGCGTACCCTGTGGGACAGGAGGCTCGCCAGGAGCTTTCATGTACGTTTGCGGACGAGAACATGAGACGCGACTCGTTGGCCATCCAGTCGGTCGGCACGTTTTCGATGTCTTTCCCCAGTACCCTCCCTAAGTCCAAAAACAGGCGGGCTAAGCCCCGCCAGCTCTTGGTGGAAGATCGAGTGGAGCCTGTTTGCAGACAGTCACGCGCGGTTTGAATGCCCCGCATGTCCTACCCGTGGCGTCCGGGCAGAGCTATTCTCCGATAGCCAGTAAGGAATCGTGAGCTAGAAATTGGCCAGGGCCGCAGCTTGTGAAGAAAGACGCGGCTATCGTAGGTCGGCGTAGAAGCCGCTTTGAGACGCAGTTGCACAAGCTAATTGCGGATCTGTCGAAGCCGCTACGAAAAAGCGCCTAGATCTCGTCTGGAAGCGGATTGGCCGGCCGGGTGAAGGAGCGCAAAACCGTCCAGATGCAGTGGACCCTTGAGCTCAAGACCAACACCATTTTGACCTATCCGGGGGTGTATGGTCTGCGCACCAATATCATGGACGCCACAGTGAAGCGTTTGTGATGCAGGTTCATCCTGTTGTCAGATCTGGAATCAGTGTTCCGATCTCTGAAAGCCGAGTTGGGTTGCGACCGATCTGGCCTCAGAAGGATCGCCGGACGGCGAGGCATTGGTTCAACACCGTGCTTGCCTATCAGGTGGTGCAGTTGTTCCGGGCGCGTTTACGGTACCAGGGCATTACATGGAGCTAGACGACCATTCGCAACAGGCTTTCATCCCGGACACAGGCCACGTTCCGTCAAAAGCAGCAAGACGGACGAGAGGTGCACAGTCGCATTTCTAGCGAATCGAATCCCTGTCAGCGGGAGCATTACCGCGCGTTGGATTTGGATTCAGTGTCGCCAGGCACTCAGATCATTACCATTAGGACAGGCTGAAACCGATGTCACGCTTAGTGCCGTAAGAGGCCCGAATCGACCCCTGTGCGCTTTTAGGGCCGCTCAATATTAAAGCTGAGCAATGACAACCGAAGAGGCCTTGTTACTGCCCCAGCTAAACTCGGCGCCCTCACGAGCACTGCTATTTGGAAAACGATCGCAGCGTTCTACATAGGCGGGTAACTGTACGATGCACCGAGTCCCAGCGGGATCCCCAGCACCCAGTACAGAATCAGGAATAACGCCCACGACACGATGAATGTGACGCTATACGGGATCATGATCGACGTCAGCGTACCGATGCCGGTCTTCTTGACATAGCGCTGGCAATACACGACCACAAGCGGGAAATACGGCATCAGGGGCGTAATGATGTTTGACGAGGAATCGCCCACACGATACGCAGCCTGCGTGAGCTCCGGCGAAATCCCAACCTGCATGAGCATAGGGACAAAAATGGGAGCCAAAAGCGCCCACTTGGCCGAAGCAGAGCCAACAAACAGGTTGACGAACGCAGTTAGTAATACGATGCCAACAATCGTAACAGATCCCGGCATTGCCAGCGCCTTTAGCACACTCGCCCCCTTGACAGCCAGTAGCGCACCGATATTTGAGTCGCCGAAGGCGTACACGAACAGCGCACAAAAGAATGCCATCACAATGTAATATGCCATTCCGTCCATTGCCTTGGTCATGGCATCGACCATATCCTTCGACTTGCGAAAGACGCCGGCTATATACCCATAGACAACTCCGGGAATCAGAAAGAGCAAAAAGATCAGCGGGACAATCGACTGCATGATCGGAGCCTGGAATGAATTCAACGATCCCTCGGCATCCCGAAACGGTGAATTTGTCGGCAACAGCACCAGCACCAGAAGGACAAGCCCCGCGCACATCACCGCAGTGGCCCAATAGAAGGCGCGACGCTCCGTAGCGTCTATTGTGCTCATTTCGGGGGCCTCTTCCGCATCATCGTCCACCGGTGTGTGCCTGCCCAGGCGAGGCTCCACAATCTTATCGGTCACGAACCAGCCAAGTGCTATGATTAATACGCTCGATATTGCCGTAAAAAAGTAATTACACAAAGGGTTTACGAGTACGTCCGCGGCAATGATCTGGGCCGCTGGTTGCGTAAAGCCCTGCAAGAGAGGGTCGAGCGCCGAAGGTAGCGGGTTGGCGCTGAACCCTCCTGACACTCCCGCAAAAGCGGCCGCAATGCCCGCCAGCGGGTGCCGTCCGACCGCATAGAAGATGATCCCGCCCAGCGGGATGACGAGCACATAGCCCGCATCTATGGCGCTGTGACTGACAAGGCCAACGAAAACCACCATGGGTGTGAGCAGCCCCTTGGCCGTCTTGCCCAACAGCAGCTTGATGCCCGTATTGAAATACCCCGCCTCATCCGCAACACCAACCCCCAACATCGCCACCAATACCACGCCCAGCGGGGCAAAACTGGTGAAGATTTCCACCATGTCCGCAAGGAATGCCGCTAGCGCACTGCCGGTGAGCAGATTCTTGATGGCCAATGGCTGATCCGTTCGCGGATCCAGCACCTCAAAGGAGACCGGCGCCAACAGCGCCGACAGCACCCACACAATAACCAGCGACAACAGGAACAGCATCGCCGGATCCGGCAGCTTGTTGCCGACGACCTCGATACCGTTTAGGCATCGGGAAACGAAACCTGGCTTCGATTCCACGGAATTCTTATCCATGTCCATGGCCCTACATGCAATTGTACAGAGAACGGGGATTGACCCTACACCCCTACAACAGCACAAGATAGGTTAGCTTTGCCACGCCTACACGATTATTCAGCAATACATTCCGGTGAGGATCAAAAAGATTATCCCGCTCACCCGTGAAGTGATACGACGTATTAAAAACAAGGAAAAGATCGCTCCCTGGCGTATGAATCCAATCTATGCGAATGTTGGCTTGCAGATCTCGCGTGAAGTTGTCGTACTGAATCAGAGCCTTGGCAAATAGCTTCCTGCTTACTGCACCAAGCACGGACGCCGTCAAGACGGTGGCACTGAATTCTCCGCCTGATATCGGCAGGTCAATCATGGAATGGTTTAGGGACCCCTCCAACTGCAGATACTGCGAATGGCGATAGCCCAGTCCTCCCATGATGTCTATCTGGTTGCCATGGAAGAACCCTCCCGCCGACACACCCATTTCTCCGTAAATGCGACGGCTGGAATCCGTTTGACCGGCAATGCCAACTTGGGTGTAGTTGTAATCCCCTGGGACAATTACAGCGTCAGGTCGAATGGGAAAGGGGCGCTCCAGACGCTCGAACTGGCGCTGAAACGTAAGCTCAACGCCGTCACGGCGATTGAAGACCAGGCCACCTGCGATTCCAAGATCCACCGACTGTTTGTTACCGTCCTGCCCTTCTATATAATCATAGTCGCCTTGCAGTGTCAGGCGCCGGATAAATGGAAGCGCCGCGAACTCCACCAATGGCGTGTACTGGGCGCTGGCTGCATATCTGCGCGCGTCACGACGCCGCACGAAGCCCAGCGCCGGATTATAATCGGTGCCCACACTCGTGAAGGAAGCTTCTGCGCCGTACAAATCATTCTGGATTCGCAAACGCGCGTGACCAGCCATAGCGTCGTTAGTCTGTTGCGAATCCCGCACGCGTGTGATCCAAGCGCTAAACTCGCTAGCGCTGAGAAACCGGTATTGGGCATCCACCCCAAACGCATAGTTCGTTCGATCCGCGGTGTCGTACCCGGTAAAGATGGCCCCTGCCGTGGCCCGCGGAAACAGCGTGGTCCGGATGCGCGCCACCGTGTTGTTGGTTGACCTTTTGCCCAGCAGGTCACTCATTTTCCCACCAGTCTCTATATTCAATAGTCCCAACGAAAACCTGCCAATCTGCCCGGTCATGCGCGCGCCGGCAAGGATCTGATCTGTAAGCCCGATGCGACGGGAAAAAAAAGTCTGCGTGTAGCGTGGATTACCATGCTCAAAGAGTCCGGAGCGCTCCAGGAAGAATTCGCGCTTTTCCGGAAAAAACAGGTTGAAGCGTGTCAGATTGAGTTGCACGTTGTCCGCCTCCACCTGCGCGAAATCCGTATTTAGCGTGAGATCTACGGTCAGATTGGAGGTGATCCCATACTTGAAGTCTACGCCTATGTCGCGCGTGAAGTCTGATTCGGTTTCGCTGGTCGACAGATCTGGATTATCTTCCTGAATGCCAGTAATGATATAGGGCTTGATTTCAATATTCTTCCCGCGGTGAATATTCTTGAGCCCCGTCAGCGTGCCATACTGCGAAACCGCAGACAGCGCGCCGAAACTGCCAAAATTGCCCGCAAATTCCAACCCGATACGTGGCCACATGACACGCTCATTCTTGCGATTGATCATCCGCGACAGCATGAGGCCAAAGCTTAGATCATCGCCCTTGGGAAACCGCAATTGCCGAAAGGGTATGGATACCTCCAGGGACCACCCGTCATCGTCAATCACCGTTTCGCTGCGGAAGACTGCATCCCACGAGAAGCTGTCGAGAGTTAGTCCTTCATCCGTAATGGTTGCGTCGTCCTGCGTTCCCAGCGCATTCATCTCGAACAGGTAGGCATTGCGCTTGTCCTGGTAGGTGTCCAGGGCTATGTAGGCATGGTCGTCCCGGTCATTGCGTCCGCCTCGCTCCAGGTTCTTGGCGCGGATGAGCGCAGGCTCGGAATCGTAGAATTTGAATGCGAAATACAGATTGTCATGGTCGTACGCGATGCGCACCTCACTCCGTTCGGTAGGAGACGCGCCGTCTTCAGGCCAGATCTGGATAAAGTCGGTTATTGGTTCAATGGCCTTCCATACCGCGTCATCAAGGCTGCCGTCAATGTCTGGAGCCTCCGTTACGAAGATGGCCGTCATTTCTTCGGACTGGCCGAAAGCGGCAGTGGTGCTTGCGCCAAAGATGAAAAGACCAAGAACGCGTAATGGTGAAGTCATATCGCGTCAGAATTAGTTGCGCTATTTCCAGATCAAGAAGGCCAACAGTTGTATATAGACGAAAAGAAGACGCCTGTTTCGCGTGCAGTCCCTGACCAACCGTCCTCTACGCCTCCCTTGCCGATACGTTGCATGAGTCTCGGGTAGCGGCTAATCGGGAACGTAGCGCAACGGGTAGCCACACAATAACAAAGATGCCCAAAGCTGCGAATTCGCAAACCAGAATATACCATGGCCATGGACCAAACAAGTCCAACAGCGACGGCGTTTCGGGTTTGCGCATCACGAACATGTAATTGGAACCGATCACCAGGTTCAACACAAACATGACGGCGGCATACAGATTCAACCATCCAAAGGCGCGGAACAGGCCCCGTATATCCGGGAAGAGCTTCAAGCTCCACGTTACATAGATCACATACGCTACAAGACCACTATGAACGACCCAATATCGAAAAAAGCTGTAGTGTGGAAAGCCGTACATCAGGTCCGGCGTCAAGACGGCCTGCAGCGTGCCTGCCAGCACGGCAAAATAGAGTAATTCATGCATCCGTAGCGTTGGCTTCCACATCAGCACAGGCGCCAGCAACGCTGCGCTGTAGCAGATATCCAGCGGCAGATCCTGCTGCAAATCGAATTCACCAACGGCAATCTCAATTGCAACCCAACCCACGACGCTCAAGGATATGGCTACGGCGAATATCTGCGACATCTGCAGCCGCTGACGAATCGTCAAATAGCGGTTGGCCAATACCGGCAGCAGGACTGACACAAGGATTGTCAGCACGATGATCAGGCCGTGCTGGGCGCCAAACAGCCTGAATGGGATACTCTGGTCAAGAAGCGGGTTCGTAGCGACGTGGTTATTGTGCGCAATTCCGCGCCACCCGGCCGGCGTGCGTAATGCGTGTTACGGGAACAGACGAATCTACGCATTGGGGCGGATTTCCGCGCAGGAGGCAGGCTGCGCCTGTTGGTGGCGAGATGATGTCCTGCATTTCGCGTCCGCATACGTGGCGTGACGACCAGAAACCTTTTTCTTATCGCGCGTACGGGTGTCTCCCTGAATCGTCCGCCTTAATGCGCATACCCGATGCCACGCGCCACACCATCCACGCTCTCGGTTAATGATATCCGAGCCCAGTTTCCTGCGCTACAGCGCATATGCGGATCACAGCCGGTAGCCTATTTCGATGGGCCTGGCGGCACTCAGGTGCCCCGACCCGTGGTGGATGCGATGGCGAACTACCTGTATCACCACAATGCCAACACACACTGGGCCTACCCAACCAGCGCGGAAACGGATCAGGCGCTGGCCGCCTCCCGCGATGCGTTCGCTGATTTTCTGAACACCGACCGGGACTGCGTCGTCTTTGGCAACAACATGACAACGTTGACTTTCCACTTGGCCCGTGCGCTAGGTCGCTCCTGGAGCAAGGGAGACGAAATCGTCACCACTGAACTTGACCATCACGCCAATATCGACCCCTGGCGGGATGTCGCCGCGCACCGCGGATTGATCGTCCGCACAGCCCGGATGGATGCGCGATCCGGACAACTCGACTGGGACCACTTTGAAAGTCTCCTCGGCGACCGCACGCGGCTTGTCGCCATCGGGGCGGCTTCCAATGCTCTCGGCACGATTAACGATGTCGCACGAGCCCATACGCTGGCGCATGCCTGCGGGGCCTTGTCATTCGTTGACGCCGTGCACTATGCGCCGCATGTTTTGCCGGATATAGAAGTCATGGGATGCGATTTCCTGGCGTGCTCTTCCTACAAGTTTTATGGGCCGCACGCTGGCATATTATACGGCAGGCGGGCTCTCCTCGACATGCTGGCTACGCCAAGACTTCTCCCGGCGCCGAATACCGCCCCTGAGCGTTTGGAGACCGGGACCCAAAACCACGAGGGGATTGTGGGCGCAGCCGCCGCAGTAGATTTCCTGGCGTCCCTGTCTACGGGCACTACGCGCCGAGACCGCCTGCAAGCCACGTATAACGCGCTGCACGCCCGCTCATCCGCACAAATAGCGCAGTTATGGGACGGCCTCGGCGCAATCAGCCGCGTGACGCGCTACGGACCCCCACCGGAGGTTAACCGTACTCCGACAGTAGCTTTTACCATTGACGGCTTCCTGGCCGAGAGTGTAAGCCGCAGCCTGGCCACCCGGGGACTATTCCTTTCGCACGGCGACTTCTACGCAGCGACCATTGTCGAACGACTGGGAGTGGAGGGACTCTTACGCGTTGGCCTGGCCTGCTATGCTACGGATGAGGAAGTCGAGCGCCTCCTCGCAGCTGTGCAGCATATCGCGGCCACGCTGCGCTGAGCGCGCCACGCACCTGCGGGAACAGAAGTCCCGTGCCCTTCTATTCTACTGCTGGCGTCACGGTAATGCCCGCCTCGTGAGATCAGCGCTTACAACATGCGCGTTACGACCAGGATGTCGTACAGAGCATGTGTCCAGGCGGCCATCGCAAATCCACGCACCAGAAACAATACGTTTAGCGCAAGGCCGAATATTGCCCGAAAGGTGAACGAGGACAACGTAAACGGGTCGCCCAATGCGCCGATATAGTGAACCGTGCTGAAGAGTAGCGCACCTGCCACAGCTGCCAGCCCGTAGGCAAGGAGTTTATTCTGGAATACGAGTCTTGCCACCAGGAAGAGGCCTCCAACAAGGAGGACGCGAAATAGTAGCTCTTCGTACAGTCCGGCCCCTATCGATAGCGCCACCTGCTGTGCGAGCGAGGCCTCCCGCATCTGGATCCCGGATGGCACGACAGCAAAGATTTGCTGGGTGATAGACATAACCAGGAATGCCAGTAACACAGCATACACCGCACTCTCGATCACCATAATCCCGGCGTAGCGCACACGCAGTGGGATTTTCTTCTTGCGCTCGTACACAAAAATAGCCACCCCCACGATCAGCACTACAGCGGCCAGGATGTGCGTTCCCGTAGTGCCCAGGGTGGGCAAGACACGCTTCATCCACACTTCTGCGCTGATACGAATCGGGAATTCCTCCCCTCTGTTGGTGAGCCAGATAAGTACCTCGTAGGCAATGAGGAGCGGCAACGCCATGAGGAATCCATACGTTGCCGTACGCGAAACTTCATGATACGCGCGCCAAGGCCTTGTCGACAATCCTTCCATCATCCTAATGCTCTATTCAAGCCCCTGCACATCCAGGAGCGCATCTTGCAACTCCGAGAGATCCTTCCATGCCCGCTGCGCTCGCGACACCGCAATACCACGCTCAAAGACGGCTGCCGCCTCATCCTCGCGCCCCAATTTCCGGTGCAGCATTCCCAGGTGGTAGTACGTCCCGGTGTACTCCGGTGCTACGGAAACAAGCCGCTCATAAGTTTCACGCGCCACCTCCAAATCGCCTCGCTTTGTGTGTTCCTGGGCGAGTGCGAACAGCGTGAAGGCATCCGTCGGGTCTTCTGCCAGGAATATGCTAAGCTGCTCCAGTCGGTCGCGCGCCATGATCACCTGTTGCCGTGGACATGCCTACCAGCCGCCTCCAGCACCGCCGCCGCCAAACCCTCCTCCACCAAATCCTCCTCCGCCAAACCCTCCTCCCCCGAAGCCGCTGCTGAACCCGCCACCGCCGCCAAAGCCTCCACTTCCACCAAGGTGATGTCCCATTCCCAGGAAAAGGACGGGAAACACATCGCGCCGACGCGGGCCACCGCCGCCCCGCTTTCTATTCTGAACCGCGGCAATAATAATAATGATGATGAACAGCAGAAAAAAAATCATTCCGACTATATCCTGGCCTTGTGGCGATGCCCTCTGCTCTTCAACAGTAAACTCGCCTGCGGCTGCTGCAATTAGCGCATCGGCCGCTCCCGCCAGACCTTCGTAAAACGCACCGCTCCTGAAATTCGGCGTCACGACATAGCGGATAATTCGACTGGCCTCGGCATCCGTAATGGCGCCCTCCAGACCGAAGCCAGTCGCAATGAATACCTGGCGGTCGTCCCGCGACACCAGCATCACCACACCGTTGTCCTTGCCCTGCTGTCCCACTCCCCATTGTTGGCCCAATTCTGTGGCGTAGGCAGCTATGTCCTGCCCGCCCAGGTCCGGCAGGGTGACAATTACAATCTGAGTGGACGTACTGTCCGCGTAGTAGCGTAACATGCGCGTCAATTGCTTCTCCTCTGTATCGGAGAGCATGTCTGCGTTGTCAGTCACGATGCGCCCCGTAGAAGGGAGTACGTCCTGTGCGTAGACCGCTGGCGCACACAATAATGCGACCAGGGTCACTTGCAGTAAAAATCGAGCAGCGCGCGTATGCATTAGGAATTGAACTCAACCATAGGGGCTTGATCCGCACCTTTTTGAGCCTCAAACGGAGGCCTGCGTTCGTGCCCGAAGAAACCGGCGAACAATGCTGCAGGGAAGCTACGAATTTTTGTATTGTAGATGCGGACTACATCATTATATCGGGTGCGTGCAACGCTTATGCGGTTTTCCGTGCCTTCTAACTGCGCCTGGAGGTCGCGGAAAGCCTCTGTGGCGCGAAGCTGCGGGTAGTTTTCACTAACGAGCAGAAGCCGTCCAAGAGCGCCGCCTAACTGGGCCTGGGCTTCCTGAAATTGCGCCAATTGGGCGGGGTCGCTGAGAGCATCACCGGACAAATTGATTGAAGTGGCCCGGGCTCGCGCAGAGGTAACCGCATCCAGGGTTTCCTGCTCAAAATCGGCAGCGCCCTGCACCGTACTGACAAGATTTGGGATGAGATCCGCCCTGCGCTGATAGGTGGTTTCGACATTCCCCCAAGCAGCCTCCACGCCCTCCTCCAAGAAGATTAGCGTGTTATACGTCCCGCAACCAGCGCACCCTGCAAAGGCGACGAGCAAGAGTATGGCCAATAGCACCAATACGCGTCTGTTTCTCATGAGTCCATAGAATTTGTGTGTGAAAGCGTCACCGAAGCATACGGTTATCCGGTGTTTTGGTTACTCCGGATATCATCCAGGTATTCCTGCAAGATTATGCCTGCCGCCACGTCGTCCACAGGCAAGCGTTTGCGCCGTTTGCCAAGCGGTAGCAGGCGATCCTTCGCCTCTTCCGATGTATACCGTTCATCCCAGCGAACATACTCTACAGTGGGCAGCACGTTGCGTAACCTGTTGATGAATTCCTGGACACGCTGCGTAGCCGGACCCTCTTCCCCTGATTCCGTGAGCGGCCATCCCACAACAATGACATCGATACCATCCTCAATATGCAATTGCCGCAATCGCGCTACCGCTTCGTCCTGACTACTTACGGCGAATGGCTGCGCGAATATGCGCATAGGATCGGCCACGGCGAGGCCCACGCGCTTCGTCCCATAGTCTACCGCGACAATGCGTGAATGGGCGGACATGCAATCTGAGGGTCCACTGCCCGCGTATCGGTGACTCCTCACCGGATACGCTTCGTGGCCGCTGTGGGATCACGTGTCTTTGGGCGCGTCCGCACTGCCAGCAGGAATAGAATAGTCCATGCTGCTCAGCGGCTGCTGCAGCACGGCCTTCAGCCGCTTACTCGGCTTGAAATGCGTCTTGCGCCGACTTGGGACAAAGACCGTTTCGTTAGTCTTTGGATTGCGCGCTTGCGGTTTCGCCCGAGTCTTTTTCACTTCCAGCACGCCAAAATCGCGCAATTCAATGCGCACTTCTGGGTCTGCCTCCAACATCATGTCACCAAGCACCCATATGACCGCCTTTACCCAGGGTTCACTCTGATACAGAGGCTTTCCCATCACCTTGGCCACTCGCCGTGCCACGTCCTTCCTTGTGAGCGTCGTAGAGGATTTTGCCATAGCGGCCAGGGTTCGGTGAACTTGGAGGTTCGGTTAGCTCAGAGAAAGAGACATGTGCGTGAAGTTGTACTCAAATAAGGTAATATTTTATAAAGTACCTATGCTGACTGATCGTTCCAAATTAGTCTATTCTTCAAATCTATAGACGCCGTGAATGCCTTCCAGACGCTTCAGGCGATTAATGAGGCGTCGCAAATGTTGCAAGTCACTCACGTATAGCACGATCGTCCCTTCAAAAATGCCATCTTCGGAATCCACCGTGATGGACCGGATATTAGTTTTCAAATTACGCGAAATGACCGTTGTCAGGTCGTACACCATGCCTACGCGGTCTTCGCCAAGCACGCGCAAGCCGACAATAAAGTGCACGTCCTTCTGCCGACTCCATTCGCATGGCTGGATGCGATCCGGATGGTTGACCAGAAGGTAGGGCGCATTCCTGCATCCCGTGCGGTGGATGTTTATGACCCCCGTCTTGCTGGTATATCCAAATACGGCATCGCCCGGAATGGGATTGCAGCACGACGCATAGGCCACGGCCACACCCGCGATCCGCTGCCCATTGATGAGCAGCGACTGCTGCCCTGTCAACTGTGCCGTTTCCTTATAGGTGTCGAAGTCTTGCCCTAGCGTTCCCTGTTCTGCTTCATCCTCGCCTCGCATCGCACCGGTCTTGACAAGCTGTACGAGATCATTCACGTCCAGCAATCCGGACGCAATCTCGTAGAACATCTGCTGCGGATTACTATACTTTAGCTTTGAGGCATAGCGTGCAAGCTCATTTTGACTAACATCAAGTTTCGCTCTTCGGGCTTTCTTCTCCCATAAATTTCGCCCGTGTCGAATTGCCGTGCGGCGTTCCTCATTAATCCAGTGCCGTATGCAGCTACGCGCCTTGTGTGTGACGACGAACTTTATCCAATCCGGATTCGGCGTCTTTTTCTTGGACGTGATTATTTCGACCTGATCTCCGCTCTTCAATTCGTGCGAAAGGGGCACCATCTTGCCGTTGACCTTGACTCCGATGCACTGATATCCGACATCTGTGTGGATCTGGAAGGCAAAATCGATGGGCGTCGCGCCTCGCGGCAACGTCTTCAGGTCTCCTTTCGGAGTGAAAACGTAGATTTCCTCCGTATACAGATTGAGGTTGAATTCCTGTACGAACTCGGTAGCCTGTTCCGGATTCGGATTGTCCATCAGGTCATGGACCCACGTCAGGAACTGATCCATCTTGGCATCCGACGTTGCGACACCCTCCTTGTATTTCCAGTGGGCCGCTACACCACGCTCGGCTATCTCGTGCATTTCCTGGGTTCGGATTTGCACTTCAATGCGCCGGCCATCCGTTCCCAGCACGGTGGTGTGCAGACTTTGATACGCGTTCGACTTGGGGACTGAAATGAAATCCCTGAACCGCTCTGGCAGCGGCTTGTACAGATCCGTGATGATGGAGTAAACCCGCCAGCACTCCTCCTTTCCCTTTCGTCCACCCGTCTTAAGTACGACACGTATGGCGAATACATCGTAGATCTCCTCGAGCGGCTTATTCTGCGTTTTCATCTTTTGGAAGATCGAACGCACATTCTTCGATCTGCCATAAATATCAAACGCAAATCCTGCTTCCGTGAGGCGCTTCTTTACCGGTCCGATGAACTGTCGGATATACGCCTCCCTTTCCTGCCTGCTTGCCTTCAGGCCGCGCACAATAGACCGGTAGCTTTCCTCCTCCAATACGTGCAGCGAAAGATCTTCGAGTTCATTCTTGATGGCCTGTAGTCCAAAGCGGTGCGCCAGCGGAGCATAGAGCATCTGGGTTTCGGTAGCCGCCTTCAGCTGCTTGGCCCGTGGCAGCGGCGCGATCGTTTGCATGTTGTGGAGCCGGTCGGCAAACTTGACGAGGATCACTCGGACATCCTGTGCCATGGACAGCATGAGCTTGCGCACGTTTTCTGCTTGTCCCAGCTCCTGTGACGCAAACACGCCGCTGATCTTGGTCAGTCCGTCAATCAGCATTGCCATCGTCTCGCCGAATTCCGCCCGTATGAGCTCAAGCGACAATTCAGTGTCCTCTACGACGTCGTGCAAGAGTGCGGCTCCCACGCTGATGTCATCAAAGCGAATATCTCGGGCCACAATCATGGCCACGGCAACCGGGTGCGTGAAATACAATTCTCCAGAAGCCCGCCGGTCGTTCCGGTGCGCCCAATACGCCAATCGGAATGCCCGGCGGATCATGTCTTCGTCGACCTGCGGAAGATGCGCGTTGCAGGTGTCAAGCAGCTCACGCAGTCTACGATCGAACGGTGGAGCGATCGTGACACTCGTACTCTGCAATATGGTGGACGCCTGGAGCATTTACGGTGGCATGGATTCCGTTACGAAACCTACACTAGCAACGTCATTCAGTTTCCCATCTCTGGACGCGCCAAACAAACAAAAACCCGATGAGCCGTGCAGCCCACCGGGTAGAACCCCCACAATAACAAATTTTCTGCCCTCATTCAGGCTTTACTTCTTCGTCCTCATCGGCGTCTGGTGTAGCGTCTGAGCTCTCGTCGCCGGCGTCGGCGCTCACTTCCGCTACGGTTGGCGAATCTGCACTTGCCTCAACCCCCACATCGGCCGCTGCCTCCACACTCGCATCTTCGTCCATCTCACCTTCCGCATCGGCGCTTGCGCCAACCTCTACGTCAGTCGCGGCATCCGCACTCTTCTCGATGCCGGCAACCTCCGAACCCCGCCTCCGCCGCCGACCCGCCCGTCGCGTTCTGCGACGCGTTGGGGCAGTCGTCTCATCGCCCGTCGTATTGTAATCCACAAGCTCAATGACCGCCATTTCAGCGCCATCACCACTGCGCTGCCCTAATTTCACGACACGCGTATAACCGCCGGGACGCTCGCCAACCTTCTCCGCAATATCACCAAACAGTTCCGTGACCGCATGCTTGTCCTGCAAGTGGCGAAAAACCATGCGCCGGTTATGCGTGGTGTCCTCGCGACCACGCGTAATCAGCGGCTCAACGAACAGGCGCGTAGCCTTAGCCTTGGTCAGCGTCGTGCGGATGCTCTTGTGCTTTATCAGAGCTGTTGACAGGGCAGCCAGCGTGGCTTTCCTATGCGAATGCGTTCTACCTAACTTGAATCCCTTTCTGCCGTGTCGCATGAGTCCGTGCCGTGCTTCGCGGTAATATGACTAGTTGGGCTCGTCTTCCAAATACTGCACGACATCCATGCCGAAATTCAGCCCGCGATCTTCGAGCACCGCAACAAGCTCCAGGAGCGACTTGCGTCCAAAGTTGCGGAACTTGAGCATTTCCGACTCTCCCCGCCGCACAAGATCTCCGATCGTCTTTATGTTGGCTGCCTTGAGGCAGTTGTGCGCCCGTACTGACAACTCCAGTTCATCCACCGGCTGGGCCAGCATGTTGCGCGTGTGCTGAGCTTCCAGGTCAACTTCCGGCTCGGTCATCTCAGCCACCGGCATCGCATCCATCTTGATGAACAGATTGACATGGTCACGGAGAATGGTAGCCGCCTGTGCCATGGCGTCATCCGGCTCGACAGAGCCATCGGTGTTGATCTCGATTTCCAGGCGCTCGTAGTCAATCCGCTGGCCGACGCGCGTGGGCTTGACCGTATACCGAACGCTCTGTATCGGGGTAAAGATGGCGTCGACGGCGACCACGCCGATGGCATCGTCCGTGCGCTTGTTTTCCAGGGCAGGCACATAACCACGCCCGGCCTCGACCCGAAGCTCTACTTCGAGTTGTGCCGTGTCGCTTAGCGTCGCGATATAGTGGTCCGGATTCAATACTTCGTAGTCCCCGGTCGCATCGGCAAGGTCCTTCGCCGTCCACGTGCACGGTCCCTTGAGCAATAGGCTAATCGTGCCCCCAGCGTATTCTTGCGCACGAAAGCGAACACCCTTCAGGTTCAAGATGATGTCGGACACATCTTCGGTCACTCCCTTGACCGTGGAGAACTCGTGCTGCACCCCTTCAATTCGGATACCCGTCACCACCACACCCTGCAGCGAGGACAACAACACTCGCCGCAAGGCATTGCCGATCGTAACGCCAAACCCTCGCTCAAGCGGCTGGATGACAAAACGCCCGTACGAGGCACTCGCTTGTTTCACAACGACGCCTTCCGGCATCTGAATTCCATAGTTACCCATGTCAGCCAATAAGTCCTGGTGATTCGATTGTCACGAAGCGCATCGCGGCTGCCTACTTGGAGTACAGTTCCACGATGAGTTGCTCGCGGATATTCTCCGGAATGTCTTCTCGACTCGGGAAATCCAAGAATTTGCCCTGTAACAGCTTGCGATCAATCTCCAGCCACGAAAACGATCGCCGGTGGTGCTTGAGGTTTTCCTGAAAGACCGGTACGGACCGACTCTTCGGTCGCACCGCCACAATGTCACCCGGCCGCAACTGGTACGACGGGATGCTGACGAGCTTGCCGTTGACCAGAATGTGACCATGCGTGACTAGCTGTCGAGCCTGCCTCCGCGTTGCGCCCAACCCAAAACGGTATACCGTATTATCAAGCCTCGCTTCCAGAAAGCGAAGCAGGTTTTCACCCGTAACACCCTTCTTGCGAGCCGCCTTCTTGAACAGATTCCGGAATTGGCGCTCCAGGATGCCGTACGTGTACTTGGCTTTCTGCTTTTCTTTCAACTGGACGGCGTATTCGCTCTCACGCCGCCGCCGTGAGCTTCCATGTTGTCCGGGCGGGTGTGGCTTGCGCTCCAACGCCTTGCTCGGACCAAACAGAGGCTCTTTGAATCGCCGGGCAATCTTCTGTTTGGGGCCTTTGTACCGGGCCATAGAAATTCTCGTCTGTCAGTGCAAGTTGGATAGCCTTATACGCGGCGACGCTTCGGAGAACGACAGCCATTGTGCGGAATCGGGGTCACATCCCGAATGGTTGCAATCTCGATGCCTGCCATGGAGAGGGCCCGAATAGCAGATTCCCGCCCGGAGCCAGGACCCTTCACGTAGACATCCACGCGCCGCAATCCCAGGGCGTGCGCCTCTCTCGCCGCAGTAGACGATGCAATCTGCGCCGCATAGGGCGTGCTCTTGCGGCTTCCCTTGAACCCCTCCTTACCAGAGCTGGACCACGAAATACAGTTGCCGTACTGGTCGGTCAACGTAACAAGGATGTTGTTGAACGTCGCCCGGATAAAAGCCATGCCATTGGCCTCCACCACGACGTTTTTTTTGCGCGTGCGGTGCGATCGTCCTTTCTTTGGTTGCCGTTTTGCCATTCCGATGCCTGACGGGATTGAAGTTGGTTACTTATTTGCGCGGAGCCTTCTTCTTGCCGGCCACGGTCTTCTTGCGACCCTTGCGGGTGCGAGCATTCGTCTGCGTACGCTGACCCCTGACCGGAAGCCCACGGCGGTGCCGCAGTCCCCGGTAGCAGCCGATGTCCATCAGCCGCTTGATGTTCATCTGAACCTCCGTGCGTAACTGCCCCTCCACGATATAGTGGTCCTCGACCAGCCGACGGACCTTCTTGGTCTGGTCATCCGTCCACTCGTCCGGATGCCTGTTGGGATCGATACCTACACGATCGAGTATCTCACGCGCACGCGAGCGGCCAACACCATATATGGCGGTCAGCGCTACTTCACCGCGCTTTTTCGGCGGAACGTCTACTCCGGCAATTCGAGGCATATTGCGTTCAGCGTGGGCCTAGCCCTGCCGCTGTTTGTGTTTGGGATTCTTCTTGTTGATGACATACAGGCGGCCCTTGCGACGAACAATCTTGTCATCCGAGCTCCGCTTCTTGATGCTGGCGCGCACTTTCATGGCTCAGTAGTCTTTGTGTAAGGTCAAGCCAATGTGTGACGCACTGTTACGTAGAACGTTCCCTGTTCGCTACTTATAGCGGTACACGATGCGTCCCTTCGTCAGGTCAAATGGTGATAACTCGACCTTGACGCGATCTCCGGGAAGAATCTTGATGTAGTACATCCGCATCTTCCCGGAAAGGAGTCCCAGGATGGAATGACCGTTCTCCAAACGCACACGGAACTGTGCATTGGGAAGAGCCTCAGTTACCTCGCCGTCCTGCTCGATGGGTTTCTGCTTAGCCATATGTCGGTGCTTCTTGGAGATAAGGGGGGTGTGTTACGTCTTCTATGTACTGGAATGTCGTGAGGATTTCCGGCTCCTCGGGCCCCACGGCCACCATGTGTTCGTAATGCGCGGACGGCGCGCCGTCCGCGGTTCGGACCGTCCAGCCATCCTTGGAAACGGTCACCTCGAAAGTGCCCATATTGATCATCGGTTCAATGCACAGCGTGGCGCCTGTGCGAAGCCTTCGCCCCGTCCTGGGCCTGCCTACATTGGGCACCTGCGGGTCTTCGTGCAATTCGCGCCCGATGCCATGCCCGACAAGATCCCGCACAACGCCGAAGCCGTGCGCTTCACAGTGGGACTGGACCGCATGGGAGATGTCTCCGACCTGCTGGCCATGTATCGCTTGCGCGATGCCCTTGTACAACGCTTCGTAGGTCACCTGGCAAAGCCTCGTCTGCTCGGCCGAAATATCTCCGACCGCAAACGTGTAGGCGCTATCACCATAGTAGCCACCCAGCTTTACGCCACAGTCGATAGCGATCAGATCGCCCGCCTTCAGTCTGTACCCGCCAGGTATGCCATGGACAATGACATCATTGACCGACACGCACAGCGTGCCCGGATACGGACTCGAAGACCCCACCTGATACCCCTTAAAAGCCGGCTCGGCGTCGCTTCTCCGAATATAGTCCTCGGCTATCCTGTCCAACTCCCTCGTGCTCACGCCCGGTTCGACATGGCGCGCCACCTCTGCAAGCACGCGGCCGACCAGGTCTGCGCTCGCACGCAAACGATCAATTTCGCGCCGACTCTTCAGGTGCATCATGTCACCGTCCCCGGCCGCGTACACGGCCACTCTTCATAAAGCCATCGTAGTGACGCATAAGCAAATGGCTCTCCACCTGCTTTAGTGTATCGAGCGTGACACCCACCATGATGAGCAGGCTGGTCCCGCCAAAGAACTGGGCGAATTGCTGGGTCTCCGTAATACCCAGCTGCACCGCGAAGGCCGGAAGGATTGCAGCGAAGCCGATGAACAGCGATCCGGGCAATGTGACGCGGGTCAGGATGTCGTCGATGAATTCGCTGGTCTGCCTGCCAGGTCGAATACCCGGAATAAACCCGCCCTGACGCTTCATCGTGTCCGCCATTTCCTTCGGATTCACGGCTATAGCCGTATAAAAATAGGTAAAGAAAACACAGACAAAAAAGAAAATAATAGAATACCCCCAACTCGTGAAATCCAGGAAAAGTGCTCCAAATTCCTGCATAAACGTACTGTCAGGGAAGAACTGCGCGATTGTGCCCGGCACAAACATGATAGACTGGGCAAAAATGATGGGCATGACACCCGCCGCGTTGACCCGGATGGGCAGGTATTGCGTCGTGCCACCGTACACTTTTCGTCCTACTACACGCTTGGCGTACTGCACTGGAATGCGGCGCGTGCCCTGTGTCATGAGGACCACAAAAGCCGTCACCAGCACCAGGACGCCAACCTCGAACAGGACCAGGAATGCATTCGGCGCCTGGCGCCATTCATTCACGAAGGCCTGCGGCAGAAACGCAATAATCCCGATGGTGATGATGAGCGAAATCCCGTTCCCGATCCCGCTCTCCGTAATGCGCTCACCAAGCCACATGACGAACATGGTGCCCGCGGTGAGCACGATGACGGTCGTGATCATAAAAAAGGTACTGGGAATCACGATGGCGTTGGGCACCGTTCCCAACAGGAACACTGTATACCCGATCGACTGCAATGCCGTGATGCCGGCAGTCCCGTACCGCGTCTGCTGCGTGATTTTGCGCCGTCCCTCCTCACCTTCCCGCTGCAACTTCTGGTAGTACGGCACCGCCGCTCCCAACAGCTGAATGATAATCGATGCCGTGATGTACGGCATGATGCCGAGCGCAAAGACTCCCGCCTGCAGGAATGCCCCACCCACAAACAGGTTGAAGAAGCCGAACAGGTTGTTCGGGTCTCCGGACGCAAAGGCGTCCTTGAGCACGACTGCGTCGATACCGGGCAAGGTCACGTAGGCGCCCACCCGATAAATGACCAGAATGCCCAGGGTATACAAAATCCGCTTCCGGAGCTCTTCAATCTTCCAGATATTGCGCAGACTTTCGACGATACTGGCCATTTCGCGTCCTGGCTTGTCGGTTATCCCGGATCAGGCATTTGCGGGAACGGCTACGGCCTGTCCACCGGCAGCCTCAATCTTTGCGCGTGCCGATTTGGTAAAGGCATGCGCCCGAATGGTTAGTGGATCGGCAATGGAGCCGCCGCCCAGAATCTTGATCATGTCATGCTTGTTGCTCTGCCCGAGCGCACAAAGAGTCTCCGGCGTCACGGGCTCGCCTGGATCCAGCCGCCCGGCCTCGATAAGCTCGTGCAGCCTCGAGAGGTTGATGGCCCGATACTCTTTGCGAAATGGATTCTTGAAGCCGAACTTCGGCACCCTGCGCTGCAGGGGCATCTGTCCACCCTCGAACCACGCGGGCATCGCATGATGTCCCGAACGGCTCTTCTGACCCTTGTTGCCGCGTGTACTGCTGTGCCCTCCCTTGCCACTTCCAACACCACGTCCGAGGCGCTTGCGCTTCCTGGTGGAGCCTGCGGCGGGCTTTAGATTACTCAAGTCCATTGCTTTTTCAAGGTTTAGACCACTCGGCCAAGACTAGGCCGTAGGCTCTACTTCCGTAACCTCTACAAGGTGCCGTACCTGATTGAGCATACCGCGCAGCGACGGAGAGTCCGTGTGTACGACGGAGTGTCTGATACGGCGCAGCCCAAGAGCGGCCACGGTGCGGCGCTGCCGCTCCGAGCTGTGTATGAGGCTGCGAGTCTGTGTGATGCGTAGTTCCATTACGACGTGTCGGGTTACTATCCTTCGAAGACTCTCCTCAGCGGAATGCCGCGGCGGCGCGCCACTTCCATCGGGTCCTCCAGGCGTTCCAATGCGTTCAGTGTTGCTCCGACCTGGTTGTGCGGATTGCTGGTCCCCAGCGATTTCGACAGGATATCCTTGATACCCGCGCATTCGAGAACGGCGCGCACGCCGCCACCGGCGATGACCCCCGTTCCTGGCGAGGCCGGCTGCAAGAGCACGCGTCCCGCATCCTGCTTGCCGATCACGCGATGCGGAATCGTTCCATGCTTGGTCACCGGCACCCGAAGCATTCGTTTCTTGGCGTCTTCGGTGCCTTTCTGGATGGCGTCAGCCACTTCATTGGCCTTGCCGAGCCCAGCGCCTACGAGACCTTCCCCGTCACCGACCACGACGACGGCGTTGAACGAAAACCGGCGACCGCCCTTAACCACCTTCGCCACGCGATTGACCGTCACCAGACGCTCAATCCATTCTTTCTGGTCTGCAATTTCGCGGCGCCCCCTGTGTTGTCTTGGCATGTGCTATACGTCAGGTTTTCTAGAATTTCAGGCCGCCACTGCGAGCACCGTCAGCGAGGGACTTTATCCGGCCATGGTATCGATAGCCGTTGCGATCAAACACCGTCTGCTCTACGCTGGCCTCTTTGGCCCGCTCTGCTAGACGCACCCCAACCTGGTGACCAATTTCAACGGGCGTACCCGCCTCGATGCCCTTGTCCAGACTCGATGCCGAAGCCAGGGTCCGCCCAGCCACATCATCGATAAGCTGGGCATAAATGTGCTTGTTGGACCGAAACACCGATAGCCTGGGTCGATCGGTCGTGCCGGTCACCTTTCTGCGCACGCTGCGCTTTACGCGAAAACGCCGCGCCGCCTTTTCTGTCCTGAGCTTCCTGGTCGCCATGTGATTGTTTCCGTTATCGTCGCCGATGGATGACTAGCGGGCTGCTGTCTTGCCAGCCTTGCGGCGTATGTATTCGCCTACATAGCGCACTCCCTTGCCCTTATACGGCTCGGGTGGCCGCAATGCGCGGATCTTGGCGGCTACCTGTCCGACCATCTGCTTGTCGATGCCCTCGATGGTGATCTTCGGGTTCTGTCCCCGGCGTCCGGGGTCCGCCGAAACCTTGATGCCCTCTGGAGGCAGGAAATAGATCGGATGCGAGAAACCCAAGGCCAGTTCCAGGATTCCGTTCTTGACCTCGGCCCTCGACCCAACGCCAACCACTTCCAGCTCCTTGCGGTACCCCGTCGCCACCCCGATCACCATGTTCTGGATGAGTGACCGGTACAGACCGTGCATCGACCGGTGCCGCTTCTGGTCCGTGGGACGCTTGACATGTACTTGACTTGCTTCTACTTCAACGGTGATCTCGGGGTCGACCTGCAGATGCAACTCTCCCTTGGGTCCGGAGACCTTCACCACGTTATTCGGCTCCAGCGTGATTTTCACGTCTCCACTGAAGTCAATCGGCAGCTTTCCAATCCGGGACATAGTAGTTCTCGCCTTCGGCCCCGCCGTCGGGACCCGGTTACAGCCTAAAAGACGTACGCCAGCACTTCGCCTCCCACGTTGATCTTGCGTGCCTCCTTGTCCGTCATCACCCCTCGCGAGGTGGATACAATCGCAGTCCCCAGGCCATTGCGCACCCGAGGCAGATCCTTCGCGTTCACGTACTGGCGCAAGCCGGGGGTGGACACGCGCGTCAACTCCTGGATTACTGGCCGACCCTTACGGTCGTACTTGAGGTAAATTCGGAGTAGTCCCTGCTTGCCGTCGTCAACGTTGAGATAATGCCGGATATATCCCTTTTCCAGGAGGATCTGGGTAATGGCACGCTTTATTTTGGACGCCGGCACATCGGTGAAGCGATGCGCCGCCATCTGGGCATTCCTGATACGCGTCAGATAATCCGCCACAGGGTCCGTGATTCCACTCATAGGTCGAGGCTTATAGGTTCCGTTTCGATGAGCATTACCAGCTCGCCTTGCGTATGCCTGGAATCTTGCCTTCACGGGCCATATCCCGAAAGACAATTCTGGAAATCCCAAACACGCGAATATAGCCACGCGCCCGGCCAGTCAGCTGGCATCGGTTGCGCAAACGGGAGGGGCTTGCATTGCGTGGCAATTGCTGCAGCCCCTGATGGTCGCCAGCCTCCTTGAGCTTCCGACGCCTTTCCGCATACTTGGCCACCATCCGCTCGCGCTTCTTCTGGCGTGCTGTCCAGCTTTTCTTTGCCATAGTTCTACAGTTGTTACAGAGAAAAATGCTCAGGCGGCTGCTGCGCCTTCCCGCCGCACAAAGGGCATGCCCAAATTCTTGAGCAAGGCAATAGCTTCTTCGTCAGTGTTGGCTGTCGTGACGATCGTCACATCAAGCCCGCTTATCCGTTCGATCTTGTCGACATTGATCTCGGGAAAGATGATCTGCTCCTTGATGCCAAGCGAGTAATTGCCCCGTCCGTCAAAGCTACGGTCCGGCACTCCGCGAAAGTCGCGAACGCGCGGCAGGGCAAGCGTAATGAGCCGATCCAGGAATTCCCACATGCGATCTCCACGCAGCGAAACGCTGGCACCGACGGCCATGCCTTCCCGGAGCTTGAAATTCGACACACTCTTGCGTGCCCGGCGTACCGTGGGCTGCTGACCGGTAATCAGCCGCAGCTCCTCGACTGCGCCGTTGAGCAGCTTCTGGTTCTGCGTAGCCTCACCAACCCCCTTGTTGACCACGATCTTGACCAGTCGCGGCACCTGCAGGTTATTGCGGTAGGCGAACTGCTTCCGCAACAGGGGAATGATTTCGCCCTGATAACGCACCTTCAGACGTGGTGTATACGAATTCATTGTCTACCGCTTTCTTAGGTGTCCAGCTCCTCGCCGGTCGTCTTGGCGTACCTGATCCAGCGTCCGCCTTCCGCATCCAGGTTGTCGATACGTTTGCGGCCGATGCGTGTGGCATTGCCCTCGGAGTCGATTGGTTGCACGTTCGACATATGGATGGGCATTTCGCGCTGAACGCGCCCGCCCTGAGGGTGTAGCTGATTAGGCTTGGTGTGCCGCACGCGCAGGTTGACCCCTTCCACAATGATGCGGTCTTTATCCGGGAAGACTTTGAGCACCTTGCCCGTATAGCCCGCATCGCGAGCATCACTCACCTCTCCCGCGGTGATGGTCTTGTTCAACATGACCATGTCCCCTTTCTTTACGTGCGGTTTCCGGCGCTTTCTGTTGGCGCGAGCCATGGCTCTGTTTTGGTTTGCTAAATGACTTCTGGAGCGAGGGAGACGATACGCATGTACCGCTTTTCACGCAGTTCGCGGGCCACCGGCCCGAAAATGCGGGTGCCTCTGGGTTCGCCCTGTGCATTGAGCAGCACGGCCGCATTCTCATCAAAGCGAATGTAGGAGCCATCCCTGCGGCGTTCCTCCTTTCTGGTCCGGACCACAACCGCCCTTGAAACCTCGCCCTTCTTCACATTGCCACCGGGAATTGCTGACTTGACGGTGACGACGATCCTGTCACCCACGCGAGCATAGCGCCGGCCGCTGCCTCCCAGAACACGGATACAGAGCACCTCCTTGGCGCCACTGTTGTCCGCTACGTTGAGTCTGGATTCTTGCTGAATCATGATCGGTACCGTTACGAGTTGAATCCGGCTTACTTGGCGCGCTCTACGACTTCGACGAGACGCCAACGCTTTCTCTTGCTGAGTGGCCGCGTCTCGATCACGCGCACCGTATCGCCCTCATTGGCATCGTCGTGTTCGTCATGAGCCATGAGCTTCGTCGTCTTCTTGATAAACTTCCCGTACATCGGGTGTTTGATCTGGCGCTGGATGCCGACCAGGATGCTCTTGTTCATCTTGTTGCTTACGACAATGCCGATGCGCTCTTTGCGAGCCGAGCGTGGAGTTGAGTCCATAGTGTCAGGAAGTCTGTTCCAGGTCCGCAGGAGCGTTCTCGATCTCCTTGAGGATGGTCTTGAGTCGGGCAAGGAAGCGGCGCTTTTCCCGCAAAATCATCGGGTTCTCCAGTTGCGCAATGGCATGCCGGAAGCTGAGCTCCCGGAGTTGCTCCGTTTCTTCGCGCACCCGCTCCCGTATTTCCTCCACGCTTAACGCGTGCACCTCTTTGGCCTTCAGCATGGTTACTGCGTGTAGTCAGGTCGTACAACCATTTTAGTCTTGATAGGCAGCTTCTGCTGTGCGAGGCGCAAGGACTCGCGAGCAAGAGCCAGTGGCACGCCACCGCCTATTTCGAACAAGATCCGTCCGGGGTGAATTTGCGCTGCCCAGTGGTCAATCGATCCCTTGCCCTTGCCCATCCGGACTTCTGCGGGCTTCTTGGTAATCGGCTTGTCGGGAAAAACGCGGATATACACCTTTCCGGCACGCTTCATGCGACGCGTCATGGCGATACGGGCGGCCTCAATCTGCCGGCTCGTGATTCTGCCTGGCTCGAGCGCTTTCAGTCCGAAGTCGCCAAAATCCACTCTCGTTCCACGAGACGAATTCCCGCGAATGCGGCCCTTTTGCTGCTTGCGGTACTTGGTGCGTTTGGGCATTAACATGATCTACCCCACAGGCCTGTTGAAATCCTCTCGTGTAACGATTACTTACGTTGCGCTCCGCCCGAACGGCCCCGACGGCCCCCGCCGCCCCCTCTGCGCCTGCGATCTTTCGCCTTGCTTTCTCCACTGCGACGTCCCCCGGTGTGCATCTGCTGCATCTGCTGACGCTGCGCCTGCACGTTGGGACTGAGATCCGGCTTGCCGAGAATTTCCCCCCGGTATATCCAGACCTTGACGCCGATCGTGCCGTAGATCGTAAAGGCCGTGGCGTCGGAATAGTCGATATCGGCGCGAATGGTGTGGAGAGGGACGCGGCCCTCCAGATACTGCTCGACACGACCCATTTCCGCGCCGCCGAGCCGCCCTCCGACCTTGATCCGAATACCCTGTGCGCCCATCCGCATGGCTGCCGTAATTGCCTGCTTCATCGCGCGACGAAACGAAACGCGTCCCTCCAGTTGCTGCGCCACGTTCTGGGCAACCAGACTCGCGTCAACTTCCGGACGTTTGATTTCGTTGATGTTAATCTGGATATCCTTGTTCGTCAGCTTCTTGATCTCTTCGCGCAGCTTTTCAACCTCGGCGCCGCCTCGTCCGATAACAACGCCAGGCCGACTGGTGTGCAGCGTAAGGATAATCCTCCGCGGCGTGCGCTCAATCACGATGCGGCTCATTCCCGCCCGTTTGAGACGCGCTGCCATATAGCGACGAATCTCTTCGTCCTCTACGAGCTTCGCGGGCATATCCTTCTTGCTGGCATACCAGTTGGAATCCCAGCCGCGAATGATGCCGAGGCGAAAGCCGATAGGGTGCGTTTTCTGACCCATGAGCCGCTACAGGTTCTGAGGTTGGTTAGGCGTCTTTAGTGTCTTCGATGTCGCTACCAGTCCGCACCACGACCGTAAGGTGACTCAAGCGCTTCCGATACGGATGCGCGCGTCCCCGGGGAGCCGGGCGGAAGCGGCGAAATGTCGGGCCTTCATCCACATGGATGGAGGAGATGAACAGATCGTTCTCATCAAACCGCTCGCCCTGATGCTGGTCCATCAGATTATGGACGGCGGAGCGAATGGTCAGCTCTACAGGTCGCGTGGCGCTCTGCGGCAAAAAATGCAACGCCTCAAGCGCTCCGGCCACGCTGCGACCGCGAATCACATTGATTACGCGGCGCATCTTGCGCGGTGAGCTGCGAATATATTTTCGGATGGCGCGTGCTTCCATGGTCGGATGCGTGTGTTATCTGCCCCGTTTATCCCGTTTGCTCCCGGCGTGCCCGCGAAACGTTCGTGTCGGCGAAAATTCGCCCAGGCGGTGGCCCACCATGTTTTCGGTGACATATACCGGAATAAACTGCCTTCCGTTATGCACGGCGAAGGTGTGTCCTACAAAATCGGGGGTGATCATGGAGGACCGGCTCCAGGTCTTGACCACCTTTTTCTTGTCGCTCTGATTGAGCTGGTCTACTTTGCGCTGCAGCTTATAGTAGACGTACGGTCCCTTTTTTAGAGAACGTGCCATAGGAGACTACCTGCGTTTCGTGCCTCGGCGGTGGACAATGTATTTGTCCGACGGTTTTTTTCGTTTGCGTGTCTTGAATCCCTTGGCGGGCTGTCCCCACGGAGAGCGTGGATGGCCACCGGAAGCTTTGCCTTCTCCACCGCCCATGGGATGGTCCACCGGGTTCATGGCGACACCCCGCGTTTTCGGCCGTTTGCCCATCCACCTGTTACGACCGGCCTTTCCCAGATCGACATTCATGTGATCGGGGTTGCTCGTCGTACCAATCGTCGCGCGGCAGCGCGCGAGGATTTGCCGCACTTCGCCAGAAGGCAGCTTGAGCGTCACATAGCGGCCCTCCTTTGCGGTCAACTGCGCATAGGTGCCTGCCGAGCGCGCCAACTGCGCACCCTTGCCGGGCTTCATTTCAATAGCGTGGACGAATGTGCCGAGCGGAATTTTCGACAGCGGCATGCAGTTGCCGGTCTCCGGCGCGGCGTTTGGCCCATTCTCGACGCGGTCACCCACCGACAACTTGTCCGGCGCAATGATATAGCGCTTGTCGCCATCCGAGTAGACCAGGAGCGCGATTCTCGCCGACCGGTTCGGGTCATATTCGATTGACGCCACGCGCGCGGTCGGCCCGTCCTTGTCACGCTTAAAGTCGATGATGCGGTAGCGGCGCTTGTGGCCGCCCCCCTGACTGCGCACCGTCATACGGCCTGTGCTGTTGCGGCCACCTTTTCTCTTGAGCGGCGCCAACAGGCGCTTCTCCGGCTTCGCCTCCGTGATCGTTTCGAAATCCGAAACGGAGCGATGACGCTGCCCTGGTGTTACCGGCTTGAGCTTTCGAATACCCATGGCGTTTCGCCTTTACAGGCCGCTTAGATCCCCTCGAAGAAGTTAATCGGTTCGCTATCCGGCGCGAGCGTTACAATGGCCTTCTTGATGCGCGCCGTTCGCCCCTGGCGCACGCCCCGGCGAGTAAACTGCTGCCGACGCTTTCCGCGCACGATCATGGTCCTGACCTCCTGAATCTTCGACCCGGGAAACCGCTCTTCCACGGCCTTGCGAATCTCGATCTTGTTGGCGTGGATATCCACTTCGAAGCCGTAGTGCCCCGCTTCCATAAGCTGCGTGAGCTTTTCGGTCACCATGGGGCGGATCAGTATTTCGCGGCTCATTTCGTTAATCCGTCTAGATTCAGGCGTGCGCCTCTTCGGCGACCGTTTCCTTCGCAGCACCGCCCAGCGTGTGCGCAAGCACATCCACGGCGCCTTCTTCGCAGACCAGCACACCGGCCCGCAGAATATCTTCTGCAGACACGCAGCGTGCTTCGCGCACGGCGATCTTCGCCAGATTGCGACTGGAACGGTACACGTTCGGCGCATGCGCCGCCGTTACCACGAGAGCACGTTTCTCCGTTAGGGCGAGGGCCTCCATGAGGTTCACCAGCAGTGCCGTGTCCGGCTCGGCGAACACAAGGGGCTCGACCACGCGAATGGCCTCCTCCCCCGCCTTGTAGCTCAGCGCTGACCGGCGCGCAAGGCGG
The DNA here is from genome assembly GCA_963665975.1 of Rhodothermales bacterium. Classification (GTDB taxonomy): domain Bacteria; phylum Bacteroidota; class Rhodothermia; order Rhodothermales; family Bin80. The sequence continues at coordinate 3,378,860 of OY762508.1, read as the reverse complement.
CGCGTCTTCCGGCTCAGCCGGAGACCATAACTCCGCGGACGCGGACCGAACGCTCGCCCGCCGCTTCGCTTGATCGGAGATTTGATATTACCGGAGCGCGCCATGCCGGTGCCTTTCTGGCGATACAGCTTCCGCGTGCTGCCGGTGATTTCGCTTCGTTCCTTGGTCTTGTGCGTTCCCTGGCGGCTGGTCGCCTGGGTGCGCCGTATGTCTAGCCACAGCACATGGTCATTGGGCTCCGCGCCAAAGACGCCGACATCCAGGACCACCGTACGGCCTGTCTCGCTCCCGTCTACATGGTATACCGCTAATTCCATGGGATCACGGCTTCTTGTATACCTGCACCACGCCATTAGCAGGACCGGGAACGGCCCCGCGTACGAGGATCAGATTATGCTCCGGAAAAATGCGTGCCACGTCCAGATTCTTGACTTTCGTTCTGCGACCGCCCATGCGTCCACCCATGCGCATGCCCTTGAACACGCGCGACGGGTCCGATGAAGCGCCGATCGAGCCAGGGGCGCGTTCGCGGTTGTGCTGGCCGTGCGTCCGATCGTTGACGCCACGGAATCCGTGGCGGCGGACAACACCCTGGAATCCCTTGCCTTTGGAAGTTCCGGCGACGTCGACCATTTCTCCTTCCACGAAGACATCTTCAACGCGCACTTCGTCCCCCTGCGCCAGCTCTTCGCCAGACCATGCAAATTCTACCAGTACGCGCTGTGGCAGCACGCCGGCAGCGCCAAAATGGCCGCGCATCGCACTCGTGGTTCGGCGTGGCTTTCGGGCTCCAAATCCCAACTGAACGGCATCGTAGCCGTCCTTGTCTTCGGACCGCTTGACCTGAACGACCACGTTGGGACCAAGCTCCAGGATGGTGCACGGGATGTTATTCCCCTCTGCATCAAAGATGCTGGTCATGCCAACCTTCTTTCCGATCATGCCGCTCATCGCAGTACTCGTTTCACTCCCGCTTTTTACACGGGTTAAACCTTGATTTCAACATCAACGCCACTGGGAAGCTCGAGCTTCATCAGGGCATCCACGGTTTTGCTGCTGGTTGACAGAATGTCGATCAGCCGTTTGTGGCTGCGGCTCTCAAACTGCTCGCGACTCTTCTTGTTGACATGCGGGCTTCGCAGCACCGTATAGATCGCCTTTTTCGTAGGCAGCGGAATAGGTCCGCTGACCACAGCACCCGTCGACTTGACGGTCTTGATGATCTTTTCCGCGCTCTTGTCGATCAGCGTATGATCGTACGACTTGAGCTTGATGCGAATCTTCTGGCTTGTCATAAGTCCGTGTCGGATTTCGGTCGCGAGGTTAGTCCAGGATTTTGGACACGACGCCTGCGCCTACCGTCTTGCCCCCTTCCCGGATCGCAAAACGCAATCCCTGCTCCATCGCCACCGGCTGTATCAACTTCACCTCAAACTGCGTGTTGTCGCCAGGCATCACCATCTCTACTCCCTCCGGCAACTCGATATCACCCGTCACATCCGTCGTCCGAAAGTAAAACTGCGGACGATACCCCTTGAAAAACGGCGTGTGACGACCTCCCTCCTCTTTGCTCAATACGTACACCTCACACAAAAACTCCTTGTGCGGCGTAATCGAATCCGGATGCACTACCACCTGACCGCGCTCCACCTCGTCCTTACCCACTCCACGCAACAACAACCCCACGTTGTCTCCCGCCTGACCCTCATCCAGTATCTTCCGAAACATCTCCACTCCCGTCACCACCGTCGAACGCTTCTCCTCTCGTATCCCTACAATCTCCACCTTCTCACCCGTCTTCACCACTCCGCGCTCCACCCGGCCCGTCGCTACCGTACCTCGACCCGTAATCGAAAATACATCCTCCACCGGCATCAAAAACGGCTTGTCCTTGTCGCGCTCCGGAGTCGGAATGTACCCGTCCACCGAACCCATCAACTCCAATATCTTGTCCTCCCAGTCCGACTCCCCGTTCAACGCTCCCAACGCCGAACCCATCACCACCGGAATGTCATCACCCGGAAACTCATACTGCTCCAACAACTCCCGTACCTCCATCTCCACCAACTCCAACAACTCCTCGTCATCCACCAAATCCACCTTGTTCATGAACACCACGATGTACGGAACTCCCACCTGACGGGCCAACAAGATGTGCTCCCGCGTCTGTGGCATCGGACCATCCGACGCATCAACCACCAATATCGCTCCGTCCATCTGTGCCGCACCCGTCACCATGTTCTTCACATAGTCCGCGTGACCCGGACAGTCCACATGCGCATAGTGCCGCTCTCCCGTCTCGTACTCCACATGCGCCGTCGCTATCGTGATACCGCGCTCACGCTCCTCCGGTGCGTTGTCAATCGAATCAAACGAACGCACCTCCGTACCCCCATACCTATCGTTCAGCACCTTCGTGATCGCCGCCGTAAGGGTCGTCTTGCCGTGGTCCACATGCCCTATCGTTCCTACGTTGACATGCGGCTTCGTACGTTGAAAATGTTCTTTAGCCATGGCGTGTTGCGGTTTGTGTGTCTGCTCGTGCGGATTACCTCGCCGCCCCGTTGGTTGTCAGGACGATAGATTCCGCGATACTCTTTGGGACCTCTTCGTAGGTCTCGAACTGCATCGAATAGATCGCGCGGCCCTGGGTGATCGACCGCATATCGGTCGAGTACCCAAACATGTGGGACAGCGGCACCAGCGCATTGATGACATGGGCATCTTGCCGCTGGTTCATCGATGATATGCGTCCCCGACGGCTGTTGAGGTCGCCGATGACATCTCCCATATACTGTTCGGGCGTCACGACTTCGACGTTCATGATGGGCTCCATGAGCACAGGCCTCGCCTTGCGGGCTGCGCTGCGGAAGGCCATCTGACCTGCGATTTCAAAGGCGTGCTGGTCCGAATCCACGTCGTGATGCTTGCCGTCATACAGTCGCGCCTTGACGCCTTCGATCGGATAGCCAGCCAGCGGGCCTTGGTCCAGCGCCGCCTGGATGCCTTTCTGGACAGAGGGAATAAACTCCTTCGGGATGGCCCCTCCGACGATTTCGTTGACGAACTCAAAGCCGACGCCACTCTCATTGGGACCGATCTCCACATGGATGACGGCAAACTGTCCCCGACCACCGGTCTGCTTCTTGTGCGTATACCGCTCGTCCACGGTCTTCTTGATGGCTTCGCGGTAGGCTACCTGTGGCTTGCCCACGTTCGCTTCAACCTTGAACTCCCGGCGGAGGCGGTCTACGATGATCTCGAGGTACAGCTCTCCCATCCCGGCAATCAGGGTTTGCCCGGTCTCCGGATCCACCGACACTTTGAAGGTCGGGTCCTCCTCGGCCAGCTTCTGCAGGCCGGTGGTGAGCTTGTCGCTATCCGCCTTGGTCCGGGGCTCGATGGCGATCCGAATCACGGGATCCGGGAAGTCCATCTTTTCCAGGATTACCGGCTCGTCCGGAGCCGAGAGCGTCTCTCCGGTGCGCACCTTCTTGAGGCCCACGGCGGCTGCGATATCACCCGCCTCGACACGCGACACATCTTCCCTGCGGTTGGCGTGCATGAACAATAGGCGGCCGATACGCTCCTTGCGGTCCGTGGTCGCGTTGTACACCTGCGAGCCCTTGTCCAGGGCGCCGCTATAGACGCGCATGAATGTCAGCTTTCCGACATACGGATCGGTGGCAATCTTGAAGGCAATGGCGCTAAACGGCTCAGACACTACCGGGCGCCGCTCCACGACGCGTTCGGTGCGCGGGACAATGCCTTCGACTGAGGGCACATCCAGCGGACTGGGCAGATAGTCGATTACGCCATCCAGCAGACGCTGAATGCCCTTGTTCTTGAATGCCGTGCCGCAGAACACCGGTGTAATGTCCAGGTCCAGCGTCGCCTTGCGGACGGTCTCGCGAATCTCGTCGGGGGTGATATCCTCCCCTTCGAGATATTTCATGAGCAGGGCGTCGTTGTACTCGGCTATGGCTTCCAGAAGAAGGATGCGCCAGTGCCTGGTCTCGTTTTTCAGATCTTCCGGGATGTCGATTTCATCCCACGTCGCACCCTGCGTTGCATCGTGCCAGATAATAGCTTTATTGGTGATCAAGTCGATCACGCCCCGAAACAATGCGCCGGCGCCGATCGGAATCTGTACCGGCACGGCCTTTGCCTTGAGGCGCTCTGCCATGGACGTGACGGCCTCCGTAAAGTCGGCACCTGTCCGATCCATCTTGTTCACAAAGGCGATCCGTGGCACCTTGTACTTGTTTGCCTGTCGCCAGACGGTTTCGGACTGGGGCTCCACGCCGCCCACCGCACAAAAGAGCGCGATCGCTCCGTCCAGAACGCGCAGCGAGCGTTCGACCTCGACGGTAAAGTCCACGTGGCCGGGAGTATCAATGATATTGATGCGGTAATCCTCCGAATTCCGCTCCCAGAAGCAGGTCGTCGCAGCACTCGTAATGGTGATACCGCGCTCCTTCTCCTGCTCCATCCAGTCCATCGTCGCACCGCCTTCGTGCACCTCACCCATCCGATGCAGTCGTCCCGTGTAGAACAGGACCCGTTCGGTGGTGGTCGTCTTGCCTGCGTCAATATGGGCCATGATGCCAATATTGCGCATGCGACGAAGCGGTATGGCTCTCGGTTTGCTCATTGTTGCTATCTAGAACCGGAAATGCGCAAACGCCCTGTTGGACTCTGCCATTCGGTGCGTGTCGTCTTTTTTCTTGATAGATCCGCCCTCACCCTTCGCCGCGGCAATGAGTTCATTGGCCAGGCGATTGGCCATCGCGCGGTCATTCCGATTTCTCGCGTACTGAATGATCCAGCGGAAGGCCAGCGCCACGCGCCGATCCGTACGCACCTCGATGGGCACCTGGTAGGTGGCGCCGCCCACGCGGCGGCTGCGCACTTCCACCAGCGGCGACACGTTCTGAACGGCCTTCCGAAACACCTCGATGCCCGCCTCACCCGTACGCTGCTCGATGATGGCAAAGGCATTGTATACGATTCCCTGCGCCACGCTTTTCTTGCCGTCCCGCATGACATAGTTAATAAAGCGCGACACGAGGGCGTCATCGTATCGCGGATCCGGCGAGGCTAGTCTCCTTTCGGCTGACTTTCTACGCATAGCTCCCTGATCGTGGTCTGCGTTCGGAGCGGTTACGAGATGCTGTCTCTATGTGCCGAGGCACAGCATGCACCGCCAATGACGGTTATTGTCTGGGTCGCTTGGTTCCGTACTTGGAGCGCGACTGCGTGCGGTCTTCCACTCCTGAGGTGTCCAGGGCCCCACGCACGATGTGATACTTCACACCAGGCAGGTCCTTCACGCGGCCACCCCGCACCAGCACAATAGAGTGCTCCTGCAGGTTATGCCCTTCGCCTGGAATGTAGGCGATCACCTCAATGCCATTGGTCAGCCGCACCTTGGCGACCTTTCGAAGCGCGGAGTTTGGTTTTTTTGGCGTCGTAGTATAGACGCGTGTGCACACGCCGCGCCGCTGGGGATTGCCCTGCAGCGCCGCCGCTTTTGTTTTCCGCACCTTAGGGTGACGGCCTTTGCGCACCAGTTGTTGAATGGTCGGCACGTAGCTTTCCGTATTGTGGAATCTGAAATCTTGCCAATTCCGTTGCAGCTTTTCAAGATAGGGCTTCTTACGGCATACTCGCAAGGGTGTGCTTTAAGATCGTGTTAATTGCAGCACCTGCGTAGCATTTATCCCCGTTTGAATCGAAATCGTTTGATTTATTGTTATATACTATCTGATCAGTATTGTACAACCTGCTGTCACGCTGACGCTGCATCGGACGGTTCTTCCGGAACGATTTCGTCGGGCAGCGTCGCTTCATTCGTGACGTGTCCATTTCCCTGCTCCTCTCCGAGTGGTATCGCCGGGCTATCGTCTCCCTGCGCTGTCGAACCATTGTAGGATACATATTCACCGTATGGCCGCTTACCCAGGATATCCACCAGTTCCTTGGGTCCAAGCACTTCGCGCTCCAGGAGAGCGCGGGCCAGCTCCTCCAGTTTGTCACGTCTTTCGGTCAGCATGGCGTATGCCCGCTGCCGCACGTCATCGATCAACAACTTGACCTCTTCGTCAATGATGTGCGCCAGGGTTTCCGAGTACGGTTTGTCGAAGACGGGAGTGTCCTTGCGTCCGCGAGACACGTTGAAACTTACGTGGCCCACACGTTCGCTCATCCCGAAATCCACCACCATAGCATATGCCGTCTTGGTGATGCGCTCGAGGTCATTCTGCGCCCCCGTCGACAGTTGACCGAAAATAATCTCCTCCGCCACCCGACCGCCGATCATCATGGTCATCTGGTCCATGAAGGCTTCCTTGGTGGTGATGTACCGTTCGTCCGGCAGCGATTGCGCAAATCCCAGCGCTGCCAGACCGCGGGGCACAATCGAGACCTTGATAACGGGATCGGTATTCTTCAGATACCATCCGGTGATGGCATGCCCGGCTTCATGGTAGGCAACGATACGCTTCTCCTCGGGCTTGATGAGCTTGTTCTTCTTTTCCAGCCCTGCAATCACGCGATCGATCGCTTTCTCGAAATCGATCATTTCGATGGAGTCTTTTTCCAGCCGCGCCGCCAACAGGGCCGCTTCGTTGCACACGTTGGCGATCTCGGCGCCGGCGAAGCCGGGCGTCTGACTTGCGAGGACCGCGTGATTGACGCTCTCGTGGAGCAGCAGCTTCCGCGTATGCACGATAAAGATGGCCTCCCGTTCGAGCCGGTCCGGCCGGTCGATCAGGATTTGACGATCGAAACGGCCGGGGCGCAACAGGGCGGTGTCGAGCACATCCGGGCGGTTGGTCGCCGCCATAATGATGACGCCCTTGTCGGTGTTGAAGCCATCCATTTCGACGAGAAGCTGGTTGAGCGTATTTTCGCGCTCGTCGTTCGCTCCCATCATCATGCCGCGGCCGCGGCTGCGGCCGATCGCATCAATTTCGTCAATAAATACGATGCACGGCGCCTTCTCCTTGGCCTGCTTGAAGAGATCTCGCACGCGGGCTGCGCCTACGCCTACAAACATCTCCACGAAGTCGCTTCCCGACAGGGAAAAGAATGGCACACCAGCCTCGCCTGCCACGGCTTTTCCAAGCAGCGTTTTACCGGTGCCTGGCGGCCCCACCAGCAGGACGCCCTTGGGTAGTGCTCCACCAAGCTTGGTGAACTTCTTGGGGGTCTGCAAGAACTCTACCACTTCCGCCACTTCGCCCTTCGCCTCGTCAAGCCCGGCCACGTCACTGAAGTTGACCAGTTGCTCTCCCATGGCATCAAACAGCACTGCCTTGTTCTTGCCGATGTTGAGCACATGGGAGCCGGGGTTCATGCGGCGCAGAAAGAACACCCAGATCGCGACGAGAATCGCCAGCGGCAAGACCCAGGCCAGGATACCACCAAACCATTTTTCGTTGTAGACCGCCTCGAAGCGAATCGCTTCCTCCGGCGCGCCCTTGTTGACCTCGCTAAGAAACTCAACCAGGTCGTGATTGGCCGTCTTGGTCGTCACGAAGACGTTTCGCTGCGCGCCTGCCCCCAGAAAATCACTCTCGTTCTCCGGTAACTCGACCTGGCGATCGCTTACAGCCTCGTCGGTATACTCCCCCTCTATGCGTCTATCGTCGATTATCTTGAGGCTGGCTACATAGCCCTGCTCAACATACTCCAGAAACGTGCTGTACTCAATCGAATTGGTTTCCGGGGTGCGCAGGAAGACCACGATCTGGATTAGCAGCGCAACGAAAATCACCGCATAGATCCACATGGGAAACCTCGGACGGCGCCCTTCCGCCGGCACTCGTCTTCGGTCCTCCCGAGCGTCCCGACCCTCTTCCTCTTCCTTTTGCTCCGCGCGCTCCTTCTCAGACATGCAAATCACACGCTTGATGTAAAATCTCGCAAACCTCTGGCCATCGCTGGAGGTTCCGCTTCTGACTCCTATTGGCGCGTGTTGGGAATGCGCTGCACCCGCGCATCCGACGGGAGTTGATCCCGGTATGCTTCCAGCACACTTTCGGCCTGTGGCACCGTCTGGAAGAGCCCGATGCCAATTCTGAATTCGATTCCATCTTTCACCGCAGCGGCATAGACATCGATAGGATGGTTCAGGCCCGGCAATGTCAGTCCGAAGTTGTTGGCAAATCCGATGGCGTTTTCATGACGTGTTTCGGTGCGGATGAGCACGGTGTATCCACCCAGCGTCCAGTCTATAAGACCAAGGCCTGGCAGCTGCAACTGATCTCCCTCGCCGCCAGGATCCGGGGCTGGCGGATGACCGGCAGGCGCCGGCAGGACTGTATCCTGCTCCGCAGCAGCGATTGCGGAAGCCTCAAATGTCTCCTCCGCCATGGCCAACGAATCCGTCGCGACTCCGACGGGTGAATCCGCCAGCGCCAGCGAGTCGCCGGTGGCCTGGCCAAGGGAATCCGCTGCAACAAGCGCATCCGGCAGGACCTTGCCAAGAGAGTCCGCGATGACCAGCGAATCAACTGCCGCCAACGAGTCCGCGACGACCAGCGAATCAACTGCCGCCAACGAGTCCGCTATCGCAGCAAGGCGTCTGGATTCAGCAGCCCGGGTGTTGATTATTCCGGTGAGGACGGACCGCGTTGCGTTGGCCATCGTAGCCTGATGCGAGGTCGGATAGGCCTCCGCCAGTTGCTTGTACAGCGTCACGAGACTTAGCGGCTCGGTCGCCGTTGAGTCTCTGTTCTCCTGTGTCTGCTGCGCATTCCCTCCCTTCTCGACACGCTCCGTCCGAACGGATTTACCCTGGCTGATGGACGTCATTCTTTGCGATGTATCGAAAATCTTGCTGGCATACAGCACCGAGTCAGGCACAGACAACGGCAGCTCGCCAAGCACGTCCAGGCTGTCACGCGCCGCCCACTCCATATATACGGAACCCGCCGCAAGCAGCGCACGCGGCGCCACCTGCGTGGTCGGATAGGTGATCGCCACCTGCACCATGTGATCCAGTGTCGAGGCGTAAGCCCCGTCTCTCCAGCTCCCGAGCGCGGCATCATAGGCTGCCTCCGCTCTCGTCAGCGAATCCGGCATCGGTTCGCTCGTCGGCTCAATACCCAACCGCTCAAACACACGCACGGAAAAATCCGATGTCGGATACCGATCAATAATGGTGCGGTAAATGCGTTCCGCGGACAGCGTGTCTCCGAGTGACCGTTGCACCTCGCCGAGCGCGTAGTAAGCCCGCGGCGCCACGTCGGAGTCCTCGTCCTCCTCAATCACCATGCGATACCATGCAGCCGCTGAGTCTGGCCGGTGCATGGACAGAAAGAGCACGTTGGCCAGTGCGTAGCGTGCCGCCGCCCGATTCTCGAGCGTCCGCTGACGGCTCTCTTCATCCCGAGGCACTGCCGACATGTCCACTTCCGGCAGGGCATCCTCGGGGTCCTCTTCCTCCTCCAGGAGACCATCGTCCTCATATCCCTCCTCCGCCATGGCTCGAACGGCGGCGCTACGGCGCCAGTCCGGTGCAAGCGGACGGTTTCCCCACAGGAGAGCAAAATCGGCCTGTGCCTGCTGCATGCGCACATTGTCGCGATGGAACAGAAATCCCGCATCACTCCCCGTATCCGTTTGGCCACCCTGCAAGTCCTTGCCCTGCGGAGTTCGGCCGAAGCCCGAATCGAAATTATTTCCGGGATTGTTGCGGAACTGCGCCTCCGCCCTGTTCTTTGCCGATTCGCGGCGCTGTCTTTCCAATTCCTCCGCCCTCTGTTGCCGTAACTCAAGGACCAGGGCATTGTACGTGCTGTCGTCCAGGCTCCCCAGATACAGGAGCGAATCCAACAGTGCAACGCGGTCCATCGCGTCTGCATAGGAAAGAAATACACGCGCTTGATCTTCTGCATCGGTAATGGCGGATGGCGCATATATTGGCGCTTCCGATCCACCCTGGCGAAAGACTGTGCGGCCGGCGGAAAGCGTCTGTCGCGCCGAATCGAAGTGCGCTGCGGCGTATGGAAAGTCGATCACGGCATCACGGTAGTATTCGCCGAGCGCATAATGAATGTGTCCTCGGACCTGCGCGCCGGCTGCCAGTGGGTCGTACAGCAATTCGTCGTAGATGTCCAATGTGTCACCGTCGTACCCAAGTGCCAGCAGGACACGTCCCCGCAGGTACGCAAGTTTTCCACGATGGTCATAATTCTTGTCATCCCGCTCCATGCGCCGCAGCCTGCGCATAGCTTCCTCGGGATCCCCATAATCCGCTAGCACGCGCACCGCGCTGTACTGTGCGGCATAGGAGAGCTCATAGAACGGCTTGTAGTCTTGTACACGATCATAGGTCTGTACGGCGTCATCATACCGCTCCAGGGTTTCGTAAATCTGTCCCAGAAGAAATTCAGCGCGGCCTGCGAGATAGCGGTCATCGACAGCTTCCAGGCCTGTCTCCAATGCCTGCGCGGCCTGTTCCCAATTCTCGCGCTGGACGTGCAGGTCGGCCAGGGCAAGCCTGAGGTGAGGCTCCCAGCGAGCCGAAATATCGTCCCGATTCAACGTTGCCGCCAAGAAATTAAAAGCTTCGTCATACTGCTTGCTGGCGATCAGCGTGCGTGCGAGCCAGAAGCGCGCCTTGTCGTGCAGCGGCGACTCGATGGCAAGAAGTTCATTGAATTTCTCTTCCGCCCCGACATAGTTCTGCGTGTGGAACCACGCCTCGCCGATGGTCATCATCGCATCGTCGACCCACTTGGAGTCGGGGTGCTCGCGCAACACGTCAGCGCTTTTCTTTAGCGCGTCCTCGAACGGCTTGCGCTGCGTGGACCCTCTGCTGTTCCTGCCGAACAGTGACAGATAGGTGTCCTGATCGATTTCCTGCCGATCGAGGTTCTCGAGCATTGCCTCCACACCTGTTTCCAAGGCCTTCTCCGCATTATAAAACGTATTGTAGTAGGCCGAAAAGTTGTCCAGGCGCTGGCCGACAAAGGATCCGCGGCCGCAGCCACAGACGACGAGTAGGACCAATACCAGGAAACGACGCATGGAACCCTTCATTTGGCAGGCGGGCTATGACACACAGCTGACGTGCACCATGTTTGTGCGGCCCTTGCCGCTAATCGGCATACCGGCAGTGACTACGATTGTATCGCCGGGGCGCACCAGCCCATGATCGAGCAGTGTTTGATGCACCACGCGCACGCCTGCATCCGTGTCATGCTGAAAGGGAATACTGAACCCTGTTGTTCCCCACAAAACCCCCATTTGTCCTACTACACGCGGTTCATCCGTAAACGCGTAAACCGGCACGCGCGGGCGATGGCGCGCGATCATCCGGGCGGTAGTGCCGGAATTGGTCAGGCATACGATGGCCGTGGCCCCTACCTGCTCGGCGAGCTCGCACGCCGTAGAGCTTACGGCTTCGGTGACATGATTCGGCTCGGCCCTGTCCTCGCCGCGGCGCAACAGGCGACGCTTGGCGGGCGGCATCGTCTCCCAGTGTTCCTCCGCCGACAGGACGATGCTCGACATGGCCGCGACTACGGCCGCAGGGTGCTTGCCTATGGCGGTTTCTCCGGAGAGCATCACGGCGTCGGTGCCGTCGAGTACGGCATTGGCGACATCGCTGGCCTCGGCTCTCGTCGGCACGATATTCTCGATCATGCTTTCGAGCATCTGTGTTGCGGTAATGACGGGCTTGCCCGCTTCGCGGCACTTGTGAATAATGGTCTTCTGCGCCCCCGGCACATCGGCCATCGGCATTTCGATACCGAGATCCCCACGGGCTACCATGATGCCATCAGAGACCGCCAGTATGGCATCCACGCAGGCTACTGCTTCCGGCTTCTCGATCTTGGCGATGATATGCGCGCGATGGCCGGTTTCGGCAACCCTGCGGCGCAGGTGCACCACATCGGTCTCGTCGCGAACAAAGGAGAGTGCGATAAAGTCTACGCCGATCTCGACGCCCACGGCCAGGTCCTTCAGGTCCTTTTCCGTCAGCGCGGGCCCTGTCGCGCGAACGCGTGGCAGGTTCACTCCCTTGCGCGAGCGCAGCGGACCGCCCACGATGACTTCCGCCAGCACATCGGCCCCGCGGGTTTCTACTGCCTTCAGCTCCAGCAGCCCGTCGTCCACCAGTATCCTGCCGCCCGGAGTAACATCCCGCGCTAGCGCGTCGTAGCTCACAGAGACGCGCTCTGCCGTGCATGTCTCCATGGTTTCTGCGGTGAGCAGGACCTGCTTGCCAACCGCAAGCTCTACGCAATCGTTCGCCATGTTACCCACCCGGATGCGTGGGCCCTGCAGATCCTGCAGTAACGATACCTGTCTGTCCTGTCGCTCTGCCTCCTGTCGCACGAAAGTGGCGGCGCGGCGATGGTCATCGTGCGTGCCGTGCGAAAAATTGAGGCGGACCACATCCGTGCCCGCCGCAATAAGCGCGGCAATCGTCTTGCGATTCGTCGAAGCGGGTCCCACGGTGGAGACGATCTTCGTCTGGCGTGTCAAGAGCCTCATAATTTCTTCTTGTGAGCCGGGTTATGAATGGATGTTCGTGTGAGTGAAAGACCACGTAACGTTACTGAGTACTTGGCAGTGTTTCATATTGGTCGATTCGACGCGAGGCGTGCGGAGACAAACATGGAGGGAGTTGCTGTTACCCGGCGGAATTCACCATAGTTGCCGGTGCCTCAATCGCCATTACAGATCACGGTTCCCGTCTCCGCCTCGTCTAACCTCGGCGTGCGATTTTTTCGCACCGGGCTCACCTGATGGCTGATTCTCAAAGTCTATGCGCAGTTGGCATAGGAGCGCTGTCGGCTGGCGTTTCCGCACCTGCCACTGGTCATACAGTCCCAATCGGTCATATTAGTATTTGCCAACTCGACCTCTTCCACCTATGCACGCTTCGTCCTCGGGCATGCATCATGTGGCGCAGCACCTTTCGCTAAACCCAGGTACACACGAAACCAAAGCAATGACTCGACCGCCCTATGCGAACGTAGTGCACCCACCCCCGCAGCATGGGATTGATCCGAGCAATCACCCGTTCCATCGGTTGCGAATGAAAACGCTGGAAGTCCTCATTGAGCCTGCGGAGAAGCTTCGTACGCGCCTTCATGAGAGGCACTTTCAGCACTCCCCACCGGGCTTGTCTCGTCTGATAGCGACGTATCTCGAATCCATTAGACGTGATACTCTCCCCATGGGTGAGATCCACGCACCGCGTCTCCTCCACATTCAGTGCAACCTCGATCTTGGCAGACTCCTCCAACAGACGCTTCCACAAGCCCTTCTTACCTCCCGCTTTGAGTATGGCCTTCAGCAACCACAGAATGGCGTCGTCGCTCACCCGAGCGGCTGCTTCCCCAAAGAGCATGAATGCCAAAGAGGCGGCCGATATCTTTCTTTCGAAGCGACATATCGTTGTTGGGATGGAAGCAACGTGCGTGCCATCGGGACAATGACTTCGAGACAGACAAGAAACGGGCAGAATGCGACTTCATCTCATGTCGGTTACAACCAAGTCCGACGTAGTACCCATTTAATTGGGGAAGAGCCAAAATAGATGAGGCCGTACAGCTCAATGTGCGACTGCAAGCCGCGTGGGAGATAGAAACTTATACGGAAGCCCGCACCGCACTGCACACGATCCATGCAGAGTTGACACACTCTTGTCCAAGGCGGCTGCAAGCCTGTCTGAAGGTCTGGAGGAAACCCTTACGCTGCACCGACTCGGGATAGGCAAAAAGCTCAGAGACAGCCTGAAGACGACCAACATTATCGAGAACCTCAACAGCATCATCACGCATCGCACACGCGTAAAGCGCTGGAGCTCCTCCGATCAGCGTCACCGTTGGTTTGCCGCCATCTTCCTGCACTACGAGTCCCGACTGACGCCTATAGATGCTACGCTCATGCAGGACCTGCCAATCGCTATGAAAGGCGAATCCAAACCCCGGAACCGCTTAACATAATCCATTCAACCTACGCCCCACCCAACTCATAACGGGGCGATCCCAAATAATAACAGGATATACCACTCCCTTCCCTGACACTACTTTTCTTCCATCCACATCCACCCTAACCCCGACATACGTACCGCCTTTCGTAACGGTGCGGCTTCAACCCCATGATCAGAGTGATCGGCCGCTGGAACGGGTTCAGGTCCGTGTCCTGCCGGGGTTGTTTGCGGGCCCGTCACGGTGATCACAACTGCTCCGGTCTCCGTTGCATTGCATGGGTCACCACCGCAGCGTCGCGTGGCTGCTGATGCCGTACACGACAGGCTCTGCGACATGTCCTCGTGCGGTCCCGGACGCGGACAGCGCCAGTCCGTTTTGCAGCCTCACCTCGTAGCCAAGTCGATACTCCCGGCCACCCTCCCGCATGGTCACCGCAAAGACCGGACGCGCCACCCCTGTCGGGTGCGCCACTCCATACCCCAACAACAACTCCACGCGTTGTTGACCGGACGCGCTGATCGCCGCTTGCGCTACCGAAGGGTGACGCCACAGCGCCTGCATCCCGCCAGACTGCCCTGCCCCCCATACCGGACGCAGTTCCGCTGTCGGACCCAGACCGCCCGCCGCGCCGTAACGCAGCGTTGCCGCCACTCCCCATTCCGTAAACCCTGCGGATGCATGCGTCACCAACCCCCGTGCACCCACTGCCGCACGCAGGATGCTGCCCGGATGCGCCAGACGCACTCCTCCTCCCATCTCAAGCCCCAACCCCGTCTCCGCGTCCCCACCATCCCCACGAAGCGCAACCTCCACATACGGACGTACCGTCCTGCCCATTAGAACGCTGCCTTCCAGACCCGCCCGCAAACGGCTCACCAGGATCCGCCTCGCTTCCTCTGCATCTACCCGGACAACAAACGCATCCGCCTCGTACGACAACCGCGCCGTTCCGCCTTGTACCAGCGTACCGGTCGCTCCCGCCGCCACCAGGCTCGCGGCAAGCTCCGCCTCTACACGCTTGGCGCCTTCCACCTCCGCCGTACCCCGACCCAGACCCACCAACACCCAGATGTCGCTCGACCACAAACGGTAACTCACATACGGATACACTCCCGTAAGCCTCGCACCCGTCTTCCCGTCCGCCGCATACGCCTCGAACGTGCCCGCCCCATCGCTGTACGCCAGAACAAGCCCCGCCAACAGCCCGCTCCGCCAACGGTAGTCCGCTCCAAACGACGCCGTGGTCACATCCGCGCGCAACGACAACGCACTCTCCCGACCACCCCACCGCGTGAATGCGCCACGACCCCACACGCTGAACGCTCCACCACCGACAGACGAACGGGTCAACAGACCGCAACCCGCCAACAACTCTCCCGCCGACGGATTCCAGTGCGGATTCGCGTACCGCACCAGCTGCAACCCCGCCCCAGCCACCGGTGCGCACACCGGAGCAACCTCCCGCAACCGCTCCCCCAGCGCCTCGGTCACATGCCCCGCCGACGTGCGCGCAAACCGCGCAAGATACGCCACCAACACGCCCGTCTCTATCGGCTCCTCCTCCACTATCGTCGCCAGCGCCACCGCATCCTCCAACAACGCGTTCGATGCCGACGCCAACGCCAACGTAAACGTCTCCTCCCGCCAGTCCCGCTCCCCGCGCATCAACCGTACATCCACCTCCTTTTGCATCGTGCCCGGAGCAAACGTGAGCGTGCCCGAGGTCTCCTCATAGTCCGCTCCCGCCGTCGCCGTGCCGTCAACAGTCCGGTAGCCGACCGTTACCAATCGCGTGCTCGGCATCGAAAGCCGCACCGTAAAGACCGCCGCCTCACCGTCCTCACGCACCAGAATATCGTCCATCCGCAAATGCGGCATCCCGTCGTTGTCTCCAATCGTTCCGGTAGCCACACCCCGCGCAATCACCGCGTTCGTCGGACGCGATAGCGTCACCTGAAACGTCTCGTGATCCTCGTCCAGCGCGTCTTCCTCCACCGTGATGGCTACCACTCCCTCCGTACTGCCGCGTTCAAACACCACGATCCCCCGCGATGCCGCGTAGTCCAACCCCGCTTCCGCCGTCAGATCCGAAGATTCAAAAAACACACTCACCACACGCGAACTCGTCCGGCTCAGCCGCACCGGAAGATGCAGCAACCCCGCATCCTCCGTGGCGCGACCATCGTAGATACTGATCGTCAGCGGCTCGTCATTGTCCGTAATCGTACCCCGACCTGTACCCTCTACAATCTCCGCATTCACCGCTCCGCTCAACCGCACCAAAAACGTCTCGTCCGGCTCGTCCACATCGTCCTCCAACACCGACACCACAATCCCCTTCTCCACTTCGCCCGGTGCAAACTCCACCCTGCCGCTCGTCTCGGTGTAGTCGGCGCCCGCCTCCGCCGTCTCGTCCAACGTCGCATACAACACACGCACCACACGCAAACTCGTCCGGCTCAGCCGCACCGGAAGAACCAGCAACCCCGCATCCTCCGAGGCGCGACCATCATAGATGCTGACCGTCAGCAGCTCGTCATTGTCCGTAATCGTGCCCCGACCGGCGCCACCTGCTATCTCCGCTCCCACCGCTCCGCTCAACCGCACCAGAAACGTCTCGTCCGGCTCGTCCACATCGTCCTCCAACACCGGCACCACAATCCGCTTCTCCACTTCGCCCGGTGCAAAA
Source organism: Rhodothermales bacterium (assembly GCA_963665975.1). Taxonomy (GTDB): domain Bacteria; phylum Bacteroidota; class Rhodothermia; order Rhodothermales; family Bin80. The sequence goes on along the minus strand of OY762508.1, from coordinate 3,362,210 downwards.
TGCAAGGCGCCACTCGTCTCGGTGTAGTCCGCACCCACTGTCGCCGTCTCGTCCGTGGTCGCATAATTCGCCCGCACCGCCATCGCACTCTGACCGCTCAACCGCACCGTGAAGACCGCGCTTCCCGCATCCTCTCCTACCGTCACATCGTCTATGCGCATGTGCAGCGGCGCCTCGTCATCCACAATCGTACCCGTGCTTGTACCGGCTCCCAGATCCGCATGCTGCACCCCGCTCAGCACCAGCGTAAACGTCTCTTCCGGCTCGCGTACCGCATCATCCACAATAGACACTCGGAGCATGCCTGCCGTCTCCCCGGGTGCAATGCGCAGCGTACCCGATACCCCCTCGTAGTCTGAACCCGCCTGCGCCGTACCGTCCACCGTCGCATAGACTGCCGTCACCTCGTACGCGCTCGGTGCGCTCAGTGTGACCGCAAACAACGCACTACCAGCCCCTTCAAACACCCGCACGCCCTGCACCACATCCAGCACCGGTGTACGGTCGTCATCCACAATCGTACCTGTCGCCTCCGGCACCGCAACCTCCGCATGCTCCACGCCGCTTAGTAGCACCTGAAACGTCTCGTCCGGCTCGTCAAGCGCGTCATCCAACAGAGACACCACAATCGTCTGCTCCGTCTCTCCAGGCGCAAACCGCACGCTCCCTGCCATGCGAACGTAGTCCACCCCCTCCAACGCCGACGCTCCCCGCGTCTCGTAGAACGCGCTTACCGCTACCGGACTGGGCCTGTTCAGACGCACCGCAAACACCATGTGCTCGGAACCCTCCTCCGCCCTCACATCCGCAATCCGAAGATACACCGCATCGTCATCCACGATCGTACCCACTCCGACCCTATCTGCAATCTCCGCGTTTCGAGGCGCACTCAACACCAGTGACAACGTCTCGCTATCCTCCCATTCCGTGTCGTCCGTAATCGGCACCCGTACGGTTCGGCTCACCACCCCAGACGAAAACTCCAGCGTGCCGCTTCGCGCTTCGTAGTCCAACCCCGCCGTCGCCGTACCGTTTGCCGTGGCGTAGGTCACCCGTACGATCTGCACCGGATTCGGCCGGTCCAACGATACCGTAAAGCGCACCCCGCCATCCGCCTCCCCTACCGTCACGTCATCGACACGCAACCCATACCGGTCGTTGTCCCGAATCGTGCCCTCGCCCGTGTGGTCGCCGAGCACCGCACCCGCAGCATTGTTTAACACGACCGTGAACGTCTCGTCCTCTTCAAAACGCTCATCATCAATCACGACCACCTCCACCTGCCCGCTCAACTCCCCCGGAAGAATCACAAGCTCCTCGGAGACCGGAACATAGTCCGCTCCCGCCGTCGCCGTACCGTTGACGCTCGTGTAGGGCACCGTAACCGGACCGGTAGACGGTGCACTAACACGCACCGTGAACACCGCACGCCCTTCATCCTCCGCCACCACGACATCGTCGATCGACACTTCCGTGAAATCGTCGTCAACGATGGTCACCGTCGCCGCGCCTCGCGAGATGTCCGCGTTCTGCGCCCCGCTCAGCTGCACCTGAAACGTCTCGTCTCCTTCGACCAGGGCATCATCCAGAATCGCAATCCGGATGCTCTTCTCCGTCTCGCCGGGCGCAAAGACCAGATCCGATGCCCCTGCGGTGTAGTCGGATCCCGCTGTCGCGGTACCATCCGCCGTGGAAACATGCACCCGAACCTCCTCCGTGCTGGATGGCGTCAAACGCGCAGATACCACCGCCTCACTCGCGCTCTCGCTTACCGATTCGCCATGCACCGAGAGCGTCGCCGCTTGTTGCGCAGTACAGTTGGGGCCCCTGGCCCAGCCGCGCCGCTCGACCTCAGCAAGCCAGTCCTGAAAATCTGTGTCCAACGGGGCGCATAGACCGTTGTTGTCGTGCCAGTCGAAATCGTACATGAAGCCCAGCTGCGTCATGCTCATCGGTAACGGATTCGTAAACTTGTTATGGCTTAGATCAAGCCGTCTGAATTCTGTAAGGTTGCCCAGCGAGGACGGAATCGAACCGCTGAGTGAATTGTGAGCGATATAAAGCTCTCTGAGATTCGTGAGGTTGCCCAGCGAGGACGGAATCGGATCGCTGAGTGAATTGTCGGTGAGAGAAAGGATTATGAGATTCTCGAGATTGCCCAGCGAAGACGGAATCGAACCGCTGAGCTCATTGGCGGAGAGAAAAAGGAATTTGAGATTTGCGAGTTTGCCCAACTCGGACGGAATCGGATCGCTTAGTGAATTGCCGCCGAGAGAAAGGACTTTGAGATTTGCGAGGTTGCCCAGCGAGGACGGAATCGGATCGCTTAGCGCATTCGTGCTGGCAGTAAGGGTTTCGAGATTTACGAGGTCACCCAACTCGGACGGAATCGAACCGCTGAGTGCATTACTGTCGAGACAAACGTGTTTGAGATCTGTGAGTTTGCCCAATTCGGGCGGAATCGGACCAGTGAGATTGTTGTTCACCAGGAAAAACTGGGTCAATGAACCGTCGGTGTAGGTTACTCCGTGCCACGTACTCAATTCAGCAGCAGTGGGTACCCTGGTCGTGTCCCAGTTGGCGTTGTTATTCCAATTGTCACCGTCCGTTACGTCATACAGGGTTTTCAAGACTTCGAACACAACCGAAATCTCCTGGGCTGCGACAACCTGCACGGACAACATACAGGCCACGGCGCCCAGGCCGAGGCGGACCGAAAGGCCACCAGGACGTCGGAGCCACCGCAACTGCTTGCGAGTGTGCCGGAAGAAAATCATCTTCTTGCCGTCGGCAACGTGGACCGAATGCTACTACATGGAGGGTCCCAACCGTAGTGAACCGAAGCAATCCACGGGTCATCTGGCCCGCTGAATTCAACTTCGTCACGTTTAGAATTGGGATCCGTCTTTGGTGGGAAGGGCGAAAACAGGAGATCCGGTCCAACTTTCCGGGCCTTGTTACCCCCTTCTTACACCAATGAGCCTCTTGCAAAACCCGTGATTTGAAGGGTTTTTCTGCTTGTGAGGCGAACTTGGGTGCTCTGGCTTCCACCTGAGGTAAGGCAGTTGCGGATTACGAGAGGAGCTGGAATGCTGGCTCCGGCGGTCAAGGACCGGGTAGGCCCTTGCGTTTCCACACACTCAGAGAACCCCGAAAGCAAAATAATACATTGTTTGTAACTATGCTGTGTATTAATACTTTATTACTGTGTATTTATTGTGACCAGGAAGCTTCGATCAAAAGGATTTTGCAAGAGACTCGTAAGGTAATATGGGGGAAACGGTTGTACGCAGCGTATAAGACCGCCGAACCATATTACCTTACAACGCCTTGTGGAACGCGGGTTGTCCGTGGACGAAGGGCCTTTGTGCATTTTGCCCCATAGGGCTGCAAACAGTCGTACGACGCGTGTTTGGCCCTCGAATCGCTATTCAGCGCTGTTTGAACGCCAAACTGGCGCAGGTAACCGGTGGGTTGTCCGATCCGGTGCGCGGCGACTATCGTAGCCGTTTGCAGCAGGTCTGGCAACTTCCCGACGCGAACAAGGCCGAAGCCGCACTCATTGACATCCACGCGGAGTTGAAGCGCATCAATCGTTCGGCAGCCAATGCGCTGCTGGAAGGCTTGCAAGAGACCCTCACGATCCAGCGCACCGGACAGCTGTTGCAGACAGACCGGGGGGTTGCGCGTCATGCACGGTATGTATGCGGTGGGGGACGAATCCAGGCACGATCCGCTACAACAATGAGCGTGTGAAGGTGCGTGTGCGCCGTGTACGCAAAATCAAAACGAACAAGGAACGTCCGCTGGAGACGTGCTGCAGGTTACACGCAAAGCGTGGTCTGGACGATGAGAAGATGTGTGAGCAGTTGTTGGCTGGACTGTCCCAGCGCAATTACAAGGGGGCGGTCCAGACGTTTTGCGATAGCATAGGACGGAGCGCCAGCACGGTAGGGCGCGCCTTTGTGGGGACCTCCGCCAACGCGCTCGAACGGGTTGAAACGCGTCGGCTGGACAAGGAGAAGTACGCAGTGCTGTTTATCGACGGCAAATGCTTGCAGGGAGTGCAGATGATTGTGGCCATGGGGGTTACGGTCACGGGCAAGAAGGAGGTGTTGGCGGTCGTTGAAAGCGGCGGAAGGGCATGCCCAGGTGAAGGCGCTCCTGGAGGATCTCATGCGGCGAGGTTTTTCCTATGACGGCAAGCTGTCGGTGATTCTGGACGGTGCCAAGGGGCAGCGTAAAGCCGTATATGAGACGTTTGGCAACGACATCGAATTGCAGCGGTGCCAGTGGCGCAAGTGGGAGAACGTGGTGGGTCACCTCAAGAAAAGATGAGGCCGAACCGCTCAAAACGCGACTACAAGCCGCGTGGGAGAAAGAAACGTACACAGAAGCCCATACCGCACTGCACACGATCCATGCAGAGTTGACACACTCTTGTCCAAAGGCGGCTGCAAGCCTGTCTGAAGGTCTGGAGGAAACCCTTACGCTGCACCGACTCGGGATAGGCAAGAAGCTCAGAGACAGCCTGAAGACGACCAACATTATCGAGAACCTCAACAGCATCATCACGCACCGCACACGGAACGTAAAGCGCTGGAGCTCCTCCGATCAGCGTCACCGTTGGTTTGCCGCCATCTTCTTGCACTACGAATCCCGACTGACGCCTATAGATGCTACGCTCATGCAGGACCTGACCATCGCTCTGAAAGGCGAAACCGAATCCCCTGAACCGCTTAACTTAACCCACTCAACCTACGCCCCACCCAACTAATAACCGGGCGATCCCTCAGATTGTTTTGACGATTGTGAAGAGCAGCTGTTGAAGGACGCAAGGGTTACATTGCGAACAGGTTTTCCGGTCACCACCGCAGGGTTGTGCGCGCGCTGATGCCGTACAGCACCGGCTGCCAGGGGTTAGCCGTTTCCCGGGCCACCCCAGAGGCAGACAGCACCAGTCCGTTCTGCATGCTCACTTCGTAGCCCACCCGGTAGTCCCGACCACGGTCGCGCAGGGTTACCGCAAGGATCGGACGCACTATACCGTTCCCTTGCTGCAGCAGCGTACCGTAGCCGAAGCGCATCTCTATCCGCTTCTGGCCCGGCGGACTGATCGCCGCGTCCACTACCGAGTCGTGCCGCCACAGCGCCTGCATGCCGCCCGAACGGGCAGGCCCCCATGCAGGACGAATCTCCGCCGTGGGACCAACGCCCTGCGGAGCCCCGTAGCGCACCGCCGCTGCAACTCCCCATTCGGTAAACCCGCCCTGCGCATGCGTCACCAGACCGCGCGTACGGACCTCCGCCCGCAGTCTGCTGCCCGGCGTCGAAAGACGCAAGCCACCGCCCACCTCGAGCCCCAGACCCGTCTCCGCGTCCCCTCCGTCTCTGCGAATCGCCACCTCTACATACGGATGTAACGACCGGCTCAGCAGCACACTGCCTTCCAGCCCCGCCCGTATACGGCTGACGCGGACCGAGACCCGTTCCTCTGGATTCCCACGCACCAGAAAAGCATCCGCTGTGTACGACAGCCGCGTTCGCCGACCGCGTAACAACGTCCCAACAGCGCCTGCCGCCACCAGACTCGACGTAAGTTGCGCCTCCACATACTCGCTGCCGTCCACCTCCGCCGAACCGCGCCCAAGACCACCCAGCGCCCAGAGACGCACAGACTGCGTGCGGTAAGTCACATACGGATACGCCCCGGTAAGCCGCGATTCCGTCTCCCCCGTTGCCGCATAGGCCTCGAACGTCCCCGCAGCCTGGCTGTGCGAAAACAGCAACCCCGCCATCAGGCCGCTCTCCCACCTGTAGTCCGCACCAAGCGCTCCCGTGGTTACATCCGCGCGTAACGACAGCATCCCCTCCTTCCCGTTCAGCCTCGTGAACGCCCCTCGACCCCACACGCCAAAACCGCCGCCGGTAACCACCATGCCACACCCCGAAAGCAACTCGCCACCAGACGGATTCCAACTCGGGTTCGCGTACCGCATCATCTGCAGACGCTCTCCCGTTACCGGAGCACACGCAGGATCCATCTCCATCCACTTCAACCGCTCCTCCATCGCCTCCACCACATGCGAAGCCGACGTGCGCAGAAACCGCGCCACATGCGCCGTAAGCACGCCGTCTTCAATAGACTCCTCCTCCACAATCGTCGCGGTGGCTACCGCATCGTCCAGCATCGCATTCGATACCGACTCCAACGCCAGCGAAAACGTCTCCACACGCCAGTCCCGCCCGTCCCGGAGTAGCTGCACACGCACCTCCTGTTCCACCTCCCCCGGCGCAAACGCAAGCGTCCCACTGGCCTCTACATAGTCCCGACCCGCCTCCGCCGACCCGTCAAACGTCCGGTACGCTACCGTAACCAAGCGCGTGCCAGGCACCGAAAGCGTCACCCTGAAAATCGCCTCGCCTCCGTCCTCGCTTGCAGTGATGTCTCCCACACGAAGCATCGGAATCCCGTCGTTGTCCTCAATCGTCCCCGTCGCCACTCCCCGCGCAATGAGCGCGTTCGTCGGACGCGAAAGCGTCGCATGGAACGTCTCGTCCTCCTCGTTCAGCGCGTCCGACTGCATGCTGATTGCAACCACCCCCTCCGTGCTCCCGCGCTCAAAGACTACAATCCCCCGCGAGGTCACGTAGTCCACACCTGCCTCCGCCGTAATATCCGACGTCCCAAAAAACACGCTCACCACACGCGAACTCTTTCGGCTCAGCCGTACCGGAAGATGCAGCAACCCCGCATCCTCCAGCCCACGACCATCATAAATACTGATCGTCACCGGCTCGTCGTCGTCCGTGATCGTGCCCCGACCCGTAGCGTCTGCCAGCTCCGCTTCCAATGCCTCGCTCAACCGCACCAAAAACGTCTCGTCCGGCTCGTCCAGATCGTCCGACACGATCCCCACCACGATCTCCCTGGTCACCTCCCTCGGCGCAAACACCAGCGTCCCGCTTGCCGCCGTGTAGTCCGCACCCGCCGTGGCCGTCTCGTCCACCGTCGCATACGCCACCTGCACCGCCGTCGCACTCTCTCCGCCAAGCGTCACCGGGAACACGGCGCTACGCGCATCCTCCTTCACCGTCACATCGCCTACCCGCAGCGTCGGCACCGCCTCGTCGTCCACAATGGTGCCCGTGCTCACCGCCAACCCCAAACCCGCGTTCCGCACGCCGCTGAGCGTAAGCGTAAACGTCTCGTCTGGCTCTCTTATGGCATCGTCGAGAATCAGCACCGTGATCATGCCCTCCGTCTCTCCCGGTGCAAGCTCCAACGTACCTCTCTGCGTGACATAGTCCTGACCCGCCAGCGCCGTACCATCCCCCGTCGCATACGAAACCGTAACCACGAACGCGCTCGCCGCGCTCAACAGGACCGGAAACAACGCACTGCCGTCTGCTTCACCCACCCGCACAGCGCTCACGATGCTCACCACCGGGGGAGCGTCGTTATCGATGATCGTACCCGTCGCCTCCGGCCGCGCAATCGTCGCGTTCTCCGCGCCATCAAGCGACACCACAAACGTCTCGTCAGGCTCGTCCACCGCGTCATCCTGTATCTGCACCGCCAACGTCTGCACCGTCTCTCCAGGCGTGAACACAAGACTGCCCGACGCAGACACGTAGTCCGCAGACGCCATCGCCGTACCGTCTGCTGTAGCATATGCCACCCGCACCGTCTGCACCGGATTCGCAGGGACCAGCGACACCGTAAAGCGCGCCGCGCCGCCACCCTCGCTTACCGTCACGTCATCCACATGCAACCGGTACAAGTCGTTGTCCAGAATCGTAGCCTCGCCCGTTTCGTCGGCCAACTCCACGCCTCCGGGATTGCTCAATACGAGTGTAAAGGTCTCGTCCGATTCCAAAAGGAAGTCATCAATCACCATCACCTCCACCTGTCCGCTCAACTGGCCTGGAGGAATCACAAGCTCCCCCGAGATGACCGGCAGATAGTCCTGACCGGCCGTCGCCGTACCGTCCATAGTCACATACTCCACCGTCACCGGACTGTCCCATGCTGCATTCAGACTCACCGTGAACACCGCCCGCACGTCATCCTCCTCCACCCGTACGTCGTCAATCGACAATGCCGGCACGTCGTTGTCTATGATCGTCACTGTAGCTGTAGCGCGCGAGAGGTCCACACCCGCAGGATCGGTGAGCGTAACGAAAAACGTCTCGTCCGACTCCACCTCGAGATCATCCAGAACATCCACCTCAATGTGCGCTTCGGTCTCCCCCGCCGGGATGGTGAGCGTGCCGGAGGTCTGCAGATAGTCCTGGTCCACTGTAGCCGTGCCATCCGACGTCGCATACCGCACCGTAACCGTCTCATTCGAGGCAGAACTCAGCGATACCCGCAAGGAAGCCGGACCCGCATCCTCCTCCACCCGTACGTCGCCGATCGACAATGCCGGCACGTCGTTGTCAATGATCGTCACTGTAGCTGTAGCGCGCGAAAGGTCCACACCCGCAGGATCGGTGAGCGTAACGAAAAACGTCTCGTCCGATTCCACCTCGAGATCATCCAGAATGTCCACCTCAATGTCCGCTTCCGTCTCCCCCGCCGGGATAGTGAGCGTGCCGGAGGTCTGCAGATAGTCCTGGTCCACTGTAGCCGTGCCATCCGACGTCGCATACCGCACCGTAACCGTCTCATTCGAGGCAGAACTCAGCGATACCCGCAACGAAGCCGGACCCGTATCCTCCTCCACCCGTACGTCGCCGATCGACAATGCCGGCACGTCGTTGTCAATGATCGTCACTGTAGCTGTAGCGCGCGAAAGGTCCACACCCGCAGGATCGGTGAGCGTAACGAAAAACGTCTCGTCCGATTCCACCTCGAGATCATCCAGAATGTCCACCTCAATGTGCGCTTCGGTCTCCCCCGCCGGGATGGTGAGCGTGCCGGAGGTCCGCAGATAGTCGTAGTCCACTGTAGCCGTGCCATCCGACGTCGCATACCGCACCGTAACCGTCTCATTCAAGACAGAACGCAGCGATACCCGCAACGAAGCCGGACCCGCATCCTCCTCCACCTCCACATCGCCAATCGACATCGTCACTGCCGCACCGAAGTCGTCGTCTATGATCGTCACTCTAGCCGTAGCGCGGGAGAGTTCCGCACGCACCGGGCCGGTGAGCGTAACGAAAAACGTCTCGTCCGATTCCTCCTCGAGATCATCCAGAATGTCCACCTCAATGTGCGCTTCGGTCTCCCCCGCCGGGATGGTGAGCGTGCCGGAGGTCCGCAGATAGTCCTGGTCCGCTCCAGCCGTGCCTTCCGACGTCGCATACCGCACGGTAACCGTCTCATTCGAGGCAGAACGCAGCGATACGCGCAACGAAGCCGGACCCGCATTCTCCTCCACCCGTACGTCGCCGATCGACAATGCCGGCACGTCGTTGTCTATGATCGTCACTGTAGCTGTAGCGCGCGAAAGGTCCGCACCCGCAGGATCGGTGAGCGTAACGAAAAACGTCTCGTCCGATTCCACCTCGAGATCATCCAGAATGGCCACTTCAATGTGCGCTTCCGTCTGCCCCGCCGGGATGGTGAGCGCGCCGGAGGTCTGCAGATAGTCCTGGTTCGCTCCAGCCGTGCCATCCGACGTCGCATACCGCACCGTAACCGTCTCATTCGAGGCAGAACGCAGCGATACCCGCAACGAATCCGGACCCGTATCCTCCTCCACCTCCACATCGCCAATCGACATCGTCACTGCCGCACCGAAGTCGTCGTCTATAATTGTCCCCTTTGCCGTTACCGTGCTCGGGGTCGCGTTTTCTATGTCTTTTACTGTCAGCGTAAAGGTCTCATTCCCCTCGACCAAGGCATCATCGTAGATTGGTACGGCGATAACTGTGCCAGCTTCGCCAAAGGATATCTCAAATTCAGCTTCGGCCGATAGATAGTCGACTCCTTCCGTAGCCGTATCCCCGGCTTCGGAAGAAGACTTGACAGTTATGGACACGGAATTTTGCGCCCGTTCAGAGAACGAAATTGTAAAGTACATCCAGCCTGCATTTTCGGGAGCACTTGCATTTGTCACCGACAACGTGGGAATTGAAATCTCCCCGTCGTCATCCCGAATTAGAAACGGCGAACGCGGACCGCTAAGTGCCCCCTCATCGTCACGTTGACAATATCCATAGAATTCTTCGAATCCCTCGACATCCTCGTCTTGCAATATTTCGAAACTAACTTCTCCAAATTCGCTTTGTAGGGCTCCTTCTGCAAAAAATAATCGACGTGGTTCCGGAAGCGTGTAATCCTCGCCTGCTGTTGCCGTACCGTCCTCAAATAAAAGGAATTCGTAGTGGTCATCGGGGGAAACGCTGCCATCAACGTATTTACAGGCGATTTCACTCGTGCAAGTGTCACCCTCGGTGAAACTATGGAAATAATCACCTGGGCCACTCTGGCATTCAGCACTGGTCTTAAATACCGCTCTCGAAATCACCGGCTCTGCAATATGCAACTTGGCAGCGACACGCTGACCGCTCTGCGTCACCGTATCGACCACAATACCTGCATCCTCTCCCTCCGGAAAACCGTCAATGCTTAGGGACAGAATCGTTTCGTTGTCCAGGATTGTGCCGGTACTCGTACCAGAGCCCAAAACCGCATTCTCGACGCCACTGAGCGTTAGCGTAAACGTTTCTTCTTCTTCCCTTACGTTGTCCTCAAGAATAGGCACCGTTATCGTGCCTGCCCTCTCCCCGGACGCAATGCGCAGCGTACCCGTTACCCCTTCGTAGTCTAGACCCGCCAGCGCCGTTCCATCCACCGTCGCATACACTGCCGTCACCTCGTACGCGCTCGGTGCGCTCAGTGTGACCGCAAACAACGCACTGCCAGCCCCTTCAAACACCCGCACGCCCTGCACCACGTCCAGCACCGGTGTACGGTCGTCATCCACAATCGTACCTGTCGCCTCCGGCACCGCAACCACCGCATGCTCCACACCGCTTAGTACCACCTGAAACGTCTCGTCCGACTCGTCAAGCGCGTCATCCAACAGAGACACCACAATCGTCTGCTCCGTCTCTCCAGGCGCAAACCGCACGCTCCCTGCCGCGCGAACGTAGTCCACCCCCTCCAACGCCGACGCTCCCCGCGTCTCGTAGAACGCGCTTACCGCTACCGGACTGGGCCTGGTAAGACGCACCCCAAACACCATCTGCTCGGAACCCTCCTCCGCCCTCGCATCCGCGATCCGAAGATACACCGCGTCGTCATCCACAATCGTACCCACTCCGACCCTATCTGCAATCTCCGCGTTTCGAGGCGCACTCAACACCAGTGAAAACGTCTCGCTATCCTCCCATTCCGTGTCGTCCGTAATCGGCACCCTGACGGTTCGGCTCATCACCCCAGACGAAAACTCCAGCGTGCTGCTTCGCGCTTCGTAGTCCAACCCCGCCATCGCCGTACCGTCTACCGTCGCGTAGGTCACCCGTACGATCTGCACCGGATTCGGCCGGTCCAACGATACCGTAAAGCGCACCCCGCGATCCGCCTCCTCTACCGTCACGTCATCCACACGCAGCCCATACCGGTCGTTGTCCCGAATCGTGCCCTCGCCCGTGAGGTCGCCCAGCGCGGACGGAATCGTACCGCTGAGACGGTTGTACCTCAGGTCAAGCTCGGTCAATGAACCGTCGGTGTAGGTTACTCCGTGCCACGTACTCAATTCAGCAGCAGTGGGTACCCTGGTCGTGTCCCAGTTGGCGTTGTTATTCCAATTGTCACCGTCCGTTACGTCATACAGGGTTTTCAAGACTTCGAACACAACCGAAATCTCCTGGGCTGCGACAACCTGCACGGACAACATACAGGCCACGGCGCCCAGGCCGAGGCGGACCGAAAGGCCACCAGGACGTCGGAGCCACCGCAACTGCTTGCGAGTGTGCCGGAAGAAAATCATCTTCTTGCCGTCGGCAACGTGGACCGAATGCTACTACATGGAGGGTCCCAACCGTAGTGAACCGAAGCAATCCACGGGTCATCTGGCCCGCTGAATTCAACTTCGTCACGTTTAGAATTGGGATCCGTCTTTGGTGGGAAGGGCGAAAACAGGAGATCCGGTCCAACTTTCCGGGCCTTGTTACCCCCTTCTTACACCAATGAGCCTCTTGCAAAACCCGTGATTTGAAGGGTTTTTCTGCTTGTGAGGCGAACTTGGGTGCTCTGGCTTCCACCTGAGGTAAGGCAGTTGCGGATTACGAGAGGAGCTGGAATGCTGGCTCCGGCGGTCAAGGACCGGGTAGGCCCTTGCGTTTCCACACACTCAGAGAACCCCGAAAGCAAAATAATACATTGTTTGTAACTATGCTGTGTATTAATACTTTATTACTGTGTATTTATTGTGACCAGGAAGCTTCGATCAAAAGGATTTTGCAAGAGGCTCGTAAGATAATATGAGGGAAACGGTTGTACGCAGCGTATAAGACCGCCGAACCATATTACCTTACAACGCCTTGTGGAACGCGGGTTGTCCGTGGACGAAGGGCTTTTGTGCATTTTGCCCCATAGGGCTGCAAACAGCCGTACGACGCGTGTTTGGCCCTCGAATCGCTATTCAGCGCTGTTTGAATGCCAAACTGGCCCACGTTACCGGCGGGTTGTCCGATCCGGTGCGCGGCGACTATCGTAGCCGTTTGCGGCAGGTCTGGCAGCTGTCCGATGCGAACAAGGCCGAAGCCGCACTCATGGACATCCACGCTGAGTTGAAGCACATCAACCGTTCGGCAGCCAATGCGCTGCTGGAAGGCTTGCAAGAGACCCTCACGATCCAGCGCACTGGACAGCTGTTGAAGGCAGACAGGGGGTTGCGCGTCCTGCACGGGTTGCATGCGGTGGGCCGTACGTTGGTGGTTCCCGCCAGCGCGGTGTTTCAGTGCATGGAGCGCATGGCGCTCGCGCTACTGGAACAGGAAGCCGGCCTGCGCCGCGTAGCCCATGCGGTGTAGCGTCCGGTTCTTCGTACCGCTCTCTAAACCCTGCCCACATAACCACACAAGACATGCCGCAATCGTTCACGGCCGAGAGCCTCCGAGAGCTGGCGGAACAGGATCCGGCCTCCATGGCCGTTGCGCGACACCGCATCGGTGTAACCCTTAATGGCCGAGTCCATTATGGAAAGCGAGGTGGAGCAGCTCTGTGGTGCACACCATGAAGTCGTCGAGACGGACTATCAGCGGTGGGGGACGAATCCAGGCACGATCCGCTACAACAATGAGCGTGTGAAGGTGCGTGTGCGCCGTGTACGCAAAATCAAAACGAACAAGGAACGTCCGCTGGAGACGTGCTGCAGGTTACACGCAAAGCGTGGTCTGGACGATGAGAAGATGTGTGAGCAGTTATTGGCTGGACTGTCCCAGCGCAATTACAAGGGGGCGGTCCAGACGTTTTGCGATAGCGTAGGACGGAGCGCCAGCACGGTAGGGCGCGCCTTTGTGGGGACCTCCGCCAACGCGCTCGAACGGGTTGAAACGCGTCGGCTGGACAAGGAGAAGTACGCAGTGCTGTTTATCGACGGCAAATGCTTGCAGGGAGTGCAGATGATTGTGGCCATGGGGGTTACGGTCACGGGCAAGAAGGAGGTGTTGGCGGTCGTTGAAAGCGCGGCGGAAGGGCATGCCCAGGTGAAGGCGCTCCTGGAGGATCTCATGCGGCGAGGTTTTTCCTATGACGGCAAGCTGTCGGTGATTCTGGACGGTGCCAAGGGGCAGCGTAAAGCCGTATATGAGACGTTTGGCAACGACATCGAATTGCAGCGGTGCCAGTGGCGCAAGTGGGAGAACGTGGTGGGTCACCTCAAGAAAAGATGAGGCCGAACCGCTCAAAGTGCGATTGCAAGCCGCGTGGGAGAAAGAAACGCACACAGAAGCCCGTACCGCACTGCACACGATCCATGCAGAGTTGACACACTCTTGTCCAAAGGCGGCTGCAAGCCTGTATGAAGGTCTGGAGGAAACCCTTACGCTGCACCGACTCGGGATAGGCAAGAAGCTCAGAGACAGCCTCAAGACGACCAACAATATCGAAAACCTCAACAGCATCATCACGCACCGCACACGGAACGTAAAGCGCTGGAGCTCCTCCGATCAGCGTCACCGTTGGTTTGCCGCCATCTTCCTGCACTACGAGTCCCGACTGACGCCTATAGATGCTACGCTCATGCAGGACCTGACCATCGCTCTGAAAGGCGAATCCGAATCCCCTGAACCGCTTAACTTAACCCACTCAACCTACGCCCCACCCAACTAATAACCGGGCGATCCCTCAGATTGTTTTGACGATTGTGAAGAGCAGCTGTTGAAGGACGCAAGGGTTACATTGCGAACAGGTTTTCCGGTCACCACCGCAGGGTTGTGCGCGCGCTGATGCCGTACAGCACCGGCTGCCAGGGGTCAGCCGTTTCCCGGGCCACCCCAGAGGCAGACAGCACCAGTCCGTTCTGCATGCTCACTTCGTAGCCCACCCGGTAGTCCCGACCACGGTCGCGCAGGGTTACCGCAAGGATCGGACGCACTATACCGTTCCCTTGCTGCAGCAGCGTACCGTAGCCGAAGCGCATCTCTATCCGCTTCTGGCCCGGCGGACTGATCGCCGCGTCTACTACCGAGTCGTGCCGCCACAGCGCCTGCATGCCGCCCGAACGGGCAGGCCCCCATGCAGGACGAATCTCCGCCGTGGGACCAACGCCCTGCGGAGCCCCGTAGCGCACCGCCGCTGCAACTCCCCATTCGGTAAACCCGCCCTGCGCATGCGTCACCAGACCGCGCGTACGGACCTCCGCCCGCAGTCTGCTGCCCGGCGTCGACAGACGCAAGCCACCGCCCACCTCGAGCCCCAGACCCGTCTCCGCGTCCCCTCCGTCTCTGCGAACCGCCACCTCCACATACGGATGTAACGACCGGCTCAGCAACACACTGCCTTCCAGCCCCGCCCGTATACGGCTGACACGGACCGAGACCCGTTCCTCTGGATTCCCACGCACCAGAAAAGCATCCGCTGTGTACGACAGCCGCGTTCGCCGACCGCGTAACAACGTCCCGACAGCGCCTGCCGCCACCAGACTCGACGTAAGTTGCGCCTCCACATACTCGCTGCCGTCCACCTCCGCCGAACCGCGCCCAAGACCACCCAGCGCCCAGAGACGGACAGACTGCGTGCGGTAAGTCACATACGGATACGCCCCGGTAAGCCGCGACTCCGTCTCCCCCGTTGCCGCATAGGCCTCGAACGTCCCCGCAGCCTGGCTGTGCGAAAACAGCAACCCCGCCATCAGGCCGCTCTCCCACCTGTAGTCCGCACCAAGCGCTCCCGTGGTTACATCCGCGCGTAACGACAGCATCCCCTCCTTCCCGTTCAGCCTCGTGAACGCCCCTCGACCCCACACGCCAAAACCGCCGCCGGTAACCACCATGCCACACCCCGAAAGCAACTCGCCACCAGACGGATTCCAACTCGGGTTCGCGTACCGCATCATCTGCAGACGCTCTCCCGTTACCGGAGCACACGCAGGATCCATCTCCATCCACTTCAACCGCTCCTCCATCGCCTCCACCACATGCGAAGCCGACGTGCGCAGAAACCGCGCCACATGCGCCGTGAGCACACCGTCTTCAATAGACTCCTCCTCCACAATCGTCGCGGTGGCTACCGCATCGTCCAGCATCGCATTCGATACCGACTCCAACGCCAGCGAAAACGTCTCCACACGCCAGTCCCGCCCGTCCCGGAGTAGCTGCACACGCACCTCCTGTTCCACCTCCCCCGGCGCAAACGCAAGCGTCCCACTGGCCTCTACATAGTCCCGACCCGCCTCCGCCGACCCGTCAAACGTCCGGTACGCTACCGTAACCAAGCGCGTGCCAGGCACCGAAAGCGTCACCCTGAAAATCGCCTCGCCTCCGTCCTCGCTTGCAGTGATGTCTCCCACACGAAGCATCGGAATCCCGTCGTTGTCCTCAATCGTCCCCGTCGCCACTCCCCGCGCAATGAGCGCGTTCGTCGGACGCGAAAGCGTCGCATGGAACGTCTCGTCCTCCTCGTTCAGCGCGTCCGACTGCATGCTGATTGCAACCACCCCCTCCGTGCTCCCGTGCTCAAAGACTACAATCCCCCGCGAGGTCACGTAGTCCACACCTGCCTCCGCCGTAATATCCGACGTCCCAAAAAACACGCTCACCACACGCGAACTCTTTCGGCTCAGCCGTACCGGAAGATGCAGCAACCCCGCATCCTCCAGCCCACGACCATCATAAATACTGATCGTCACCGGCTCGTCGTCGTCCGTGATCGTGCCCCGACCCGTAGCGTCTGCCAACTCCGCTTCCAATGCCTCGCTCAACCGCACCAAAAACGTCTCGTCCGGCTCGTCCAGATCGTCCGACACGATCCCCACCACGATCTCCCTGGTCACCTCCCTCGGCGCAAACACCAGCGTCCCGCTTGTCGCCGTGTAGTCCGCACCCGCGGTGGCCGTCTCGTCCACCGTCGCATACGCCACCTGCACCGCCGTCGCACTCTCTCCGCCAAGCGTCACCGGGAACACGGCGCTACGCGCATCCTCCTTCACCGTCACATCGCCTACCCGCAGCGTCGGCACCGCCTCGTCGTCCACAATGGTGCCCGTGCTCACCGCCAACCCCAAACCCGCGTTCCGCACGCCGCTGAGCGTAAGCGTAAACGTCTCGTCTGGCTCTCTTATGGCATCGTCGAGAATCAGCACCGTGATCATGCCCTCCGTCTCTCCCGGTGCAAGCTCCAACGTACCTCTCTGCGTGACATAGTCCTGACCCGCCAGCGCCGTACCATCCCCCGTCGCATACGAAACCGTAACCACGAACGCGCTCGCCGCGCTCAACAGGACCGGAAACAACGCACTGCCGTCTGCTTCACCCACCCGCACAGCGCTCACGATGCTCACCACCGGGGGAGCGTCGTTATCGATGATCGTACCCGTCGCCTCCGGCCGCGCAATCGTCG
The DNA here is from genome assembly GCA_963665975.1 of Rhodothermales bacterium. Lineage (GTDB taxonomy): Bacteria > Bacteroidota > Rhodothermia > Rhodothermales > Bin80. The sequence continues at coordinate 3,345,193 of OY762508.1, read as the reverse complement.
CGTTCTCCGCGCCATCAAGCGACACCACAAACGTCTCGTCAGGCTCGTCCACCGCGTCATCCTGTATCTGCACCGCCAACGTCTGCACCGTCTCTCCAGGCGTGAACACAAGACTGCCCGACGCAGACACGTAGTCCGCAGACGCCATCGCCGTACCGTCTGCTGTAGCATATGCCACCCGCACCGTCTGCACCGGATTCGCAGGGACCAGCGACACCGTAAAGCGCGCCGCGCCGCCACCCTCGCTTACCGTCACGTCATCCACATGCAACCGGTACAAGTCGTTGTCCAGAATCGTAGCCTCGCCCGTTTCGTCGGCCAACTCCACGCCTCCGGGATTGCTCAATACGAGTGTAAAGGTCTCGTCCGATTCCAAAAGGAAGTCATCAATCACCATCACCTCCACCTGTCCGCTCAACTGGCCTGGAGGAATCACAAGCTCCCCCGAGATGACCGGCAGATAGTCCTGACCGGCCGTCGCCGTACCGTCCATAGTCACATACTCCACCGTCACCGGACTGTCCCATGCTGCATTCAGACTCACCGTGAACACCGCCCGCACGTCATCCTCCTCCACCCGTACGTCGTCAATCGACAATGCCGGCACGTCGTTGTCTATGATCGTCACTGTAGCTGTAGTGCGCGAAAGGTCCACACCCGCAGGATCGGTGAGCGTAACGAAAAACGTCTCGTCCGACTCCACCTCGAGATCATCCAGAACATCCACCTCAATGTGCGCTTCGGTCTCCCCCGCCGGGATGGTGAGCGTGCCGGAGGTCTGCAGATAGTCCTGGTCCACTGTAGCCGTGCCATCCGACGTCGCATACCGCACCGTAACCGTCTCATTCGAGGCAGAACTCAGCGATACCCGCAAGGAAGCCGGACCCGCATCCTCCTCCACCCGTACGTCGTCAATCGACAATGCCGGCACGTCGTCGTCAATGATCGTCACTGTAGCCGTAGCGCGCGAAAGGTCCACACCCGCAGGATCGGTGAGCGTAACGAAAAACGTCTCGTCCGATTCCACCTCGAGATCATCCAGAATGTCCACCTCAATGTCCGCTTCCGTCTCCCCCGCCGGGATAGTGAGCGTGCCGGAGGTCTGCAGATAGTCCTGGTCCACTGTAGCCGTGCCATCCGACGTCGCATACCGCACCGTAACCGTCTCATTCGAGGCAGAACTCAGCGATACCCGCAACGAAGCCGGACCCGTATCCTCCTCCACCCGTACGTCGCCGATCGACAATGCCGGCACGTCGTTGTCAATGATCGTCACTGTAGCTGTAGCGCGCGAAAGGTCCACACCCGCAGGATCGGTGAGCGTAACGAAAAACGTCTCGTCCGATTCCACCTCGAGATCATCCAGAATGTCCACCTCAATGTGCGCTTCGGTCTCCCCCGCCGGGATGGTGAGCGTGCCGGAGGTCCGCAGATAGTCGTAGTCCGCTCCAGCCGTACCATCCGACGTCGCATACCGCACCGTAACCATCTCATTCAAGACAGAACGCAGCGATACGCGCAACGAAGCCGGACCCGCATCCTCCTCCACCTCCACATCGCCAATCGACATCGTCACTGTCGCACCGAAGTCGTCGTCTATGATCGTCACTCTAGCCGTAGCGCGGGAGAGTTCCGCACGCACCGGGCCGGTGAGCGTAACGAAAAACGTCTCGTCCGATTCCTCCTCGAGATCATCCAGAATGTCCACCTCAATGTGCGCTTCGGTCTCCCCCGCCGGGATGGTGAGCGTGCCGGAGGTCCGCAGATAGTCGTAGTCCGCTCCAGCCGTGCCTTCCGACGTCGCATACCGCACGGTAACCGTCTCATTCGAGGCAGAACGCAGCGATACGCGCAAGGAAGCCGGACCCGCATCCTCCTCCACCCGTACGTCGCCGATCGACAATGCCGGCACGTCGTTGTCAATGATCGTCACTGTAGCTGTAGCGCGCGAAAGGTCCGCACCCGCAGGATCGGTGAGCGTAACGAAAAACGTCTCATCCGATTCCACCTCGAGATCATTCAGAATGGCCACCTCAATGTCCGCTACCGTCTCCCCCGCCGGGATGGTGAGCGTGCCGGAGGTATGCAGATAGTCCTGGTTCGCTCTAGCCGTGCCTTCCGACGTCGCATACCGCACGGTAACCGCATCCTCCGAGGCAGGACTCAGCGTCACACGCAACGAAGCCGGGCCCGCATTCTCCTTCACCTCCATGTCGGCGATCGACATCGTCACTGCCGCACTGAAGTCGTTGTCGACTATTATTCCCTCTGCCGTTACCATGCTCGGGGTCGCGTTTTTTATGTCTTCAACTGTGAACGTGAAGGTCTCATTCCCCTCGACCAAGGCATCATCGTAGATAAAAACGTTGAAATAGTGAAGTCCAGCTCTCTCGCCCCAATGTAGATCCCAAGGAATTTCCCACGCTTGATAGTCGACTCCTTCCGTGGCCGTATCCCCGGCTTCGGTAGAGGATTTCATAGTCATGGACACTGAATTATACACCCGTTCAGTGAGCGAAAGTCTAAATCCAAACCCCATATTGCCTGCATCTTCGCTAGCACTTGCGTTCCTCACCAACAACGTTGGTGTTGAAATCTCCCCGTCATCATCCCGAATCAGAAGCGGGTAAAGCGGACCGGGACGCGCCCCATCTTCGTCCCTTTGACAATAAACATTGAGATCTTCGAATCCTTCAACCTCCTCGTCTTGCAATATTTCGAAACTAACCTCCCCAATTTCGCTTTGTAAAGCTCCTTCTTCCCAAAATACTCGAGTTGGGTCCGGAAGTGTGAAGTCCTCGCCTGCCGTTGCCGTACCGTCCGCAAGTTTTATGTTTATGTAGTGATCTCGGACGGCAACGCTGCCATCAGTGTGCTGACAGGTGAATTCATACGTGCAAGTGTCACCTTCGGTGAATTTCAAGACATAACCAAATGGGCCTTTCTGGCATTCAGCACTGGTCTTAAATAATCCAGCTCTCGAAATCACAGGCTCTGCAATATGCAACTTGGCAGCGGCACGCTGACCGCTCTGCGTCACCGTGTCGACCACAATACCTGCATCCCTTCCCTCCGGGAAACCGTCAATGCTTAGGGACAGCATCGTTTCGTTGTCCAGGATTATGCCGGTACTCATACCAGAGCCCAAGACCGCATTCTCGACGCGACTGAGCGTAAGCGTAAACGTTTCCTCTCCTTCCCTTACGTTGTCATAAAGAATAGGCACCGTTATCGTGCCTACTGTCTCTCCGGGTGCGATGCGCAGTGTCCCCGATACCGCCTCGTAGTCTGCACCCGCTATTGCCGTGCCGTCCCTTGTCGCATACGTGGCTGTAACCTCGATGGTGCTCGCAGCGCTCAGCGTCACGGCAAACGCCACGCTGCCAACCCACTCGCCCACCCTCACCTCGCTCTCTATTTCCAGTTCCGGGCGACCGCCGTCAATGATTGCAATGCCTTCTCTCTCAGGCAGTACATACTCTGCACACGCCGCTCCGCTTGGAAGAAGCGCAGACGCCTTTTCCGCGCTGCAAATCTGCGCAGGCTTAAATCCTGAGGAAAGCACTGTCAAAAGCACAATGGATACAAGGACCCTAGGCGAAGCCGGGACCAACAAGCGGGCATTTGTCATAATGACTCCGATGGTAACGTTAAATCGGATTATTCTGGCACTTGAGCCACTTGCAAAACTCCTGAGTTAGGGATATTTCTCGTTTGTGAGGAAGGGCACGATGAACTGTTGCCCCGCGTATCCTATCTATGGGGGAATAGAACTGCGTTAACCCCGCAACGGGTTAGTCTAGCCTTTGGGTAATATTATCCATTTCGTCGTATATCTTACGTGTTCATTTGGAAATGAATCATGTTATTATTGTGTTTATTTGCCTGGGATTGGGTATAGCGCCATTTCTAATTGGTCTTAGATAGCAGGCCGGTGATTGATTGATGGGTTTGCAGATGGGTTAACTGCGCTGTACGCAGTTTCGAAATCTCCGTATATGAGACGTTTGGCAACGACATCGAACTGCAGCGGTGCCAATGGCACAAGCGGGAGAACGTGGTGCGTCACCTCAAAAAAGATGAGGCAGAACAGCTCAGTGTGCGACTGCAAGCCGCGTGGGAGAAAGAAACTTATACGGAAGCCCGCACCGCACTGCACACGATCCATGCAGAGTTGACACGCTCTTGTCCAAAGGCGGCTGTAAGCTTGTCTGAAGGTCTGGAGGAAACCCTTACACTGCACCGACTCGGGATAGGCAAAAAGCTCAGAGACAGCCTGAAGACGACCAACATTATCGAGAACCTCAACAGCATCATCACGCATCGCACACGCGTAAAGCGCTGGAGCTCCTCCGATCAGCGTCACCGTTGGTTTGCCGCCATCTTCCTGCACTACGAGTCCCGACTGACGCCTATAGATGCTACGCTCATGCAGGACCTGCCAATCGCTATGAAAGGCGAATCCAAACCCCCGGAACCGCTTAACATAATCCATTCAACCTACGCCCCACCCAACTCATAACGGGGCGATCCCAAATAATAACAGGATATACCACTCCCTTCCCTGACACTACTTTTCTTCCATCCATATCCACCCTAACCCCGACGTACGTACCGCCTTTCGTAACGGTGCGGCTTCAACCCCATGATCAGAGTGATCGGCCGCTGCAACGGGTTCAGGTCCGTGTCCTGACGGGGTTGTTTGCGTGCCCGTCACGGTGATCACAACTGCTCCGGTCTCCGTTGCATTGTGTGGTCACCACCGCAGCGTCGCATGGGTGCTGATGCCGTACACGACAGGCTCTGCGACATGTCCTCGTGCGGTCCCGGATGCGGACAGCGCCAGTCCGTTTTGCAGCCTCACTTCGTAGCCAAGTCGATACTCCCGGCCACCCTCCCGCATGGTCACCGCAAAGACCGGACGCGCCACCCCTGTCGGGTGCGCCACTCCATACCCCAACAACAACTCCACGCGTTGTTGACCGGACGCGCTGATCGCCGCTTGCGCTACCGAAGGGTGACGCCACAGCGCCTGCATCCCGCCAGACTGCCCTGCCCCCCATACCGGACGCAGTTCCGCTGTCGGACCCAGACCGCCCGCCGCGCCGTAACGCAGCGTTGCCGCCACTCCCCATTCCGTAAACCCTTCCGACGCATGCGTCACCAACCCCCGTGCACCTACTGCCGCACGCAGGATGCTGCCCGGATGCGCCAGACGCACTCCTCCTCCCATCTCAAGCCCCAACCCCGTCTCCGCGTCCCCACCATCCCCACGAAACGCAACCTCCACATACGGACGTACCGTCCTGCCCAGTAGAACGCTGCCTTCCAGACCCGCCCGCAAACGGCTCGCAAGAATCCGCGTCGACTCCTCTGCATCTACCCGGGCAACAAACACATCCGCCTCGTACGACAACCGCGCCCTTCCGCCTTGTACCAGCGTACCGGTCGCTCCCGCCGCCACAAGGCTCGCGGCAAGCTCCGCCTCCACACGCTCGGCGCCTTCCACCTCCGCCGTACCCCGACCCAGACCCCCCAACACCCAGATGTCGCTCGACCACAAACGGTAACTCACATACGGATACACTCCCGTAAGCCTCGCACCCGTCTTCCCGTCCGCCGCATACGCCTCGAACGTGCCCGCCCCATCGCTGTACGCCAGAACAAGCCCCGCCAACAGCCCGCGCCGCCAACGGTAGTCCGCTCCAAACGACGCCGTGGTCACATCCGCGCGCAACGACAACGCACTCTCCCGACCACCCCACCGCGTGAATGCGCCACGACCCCACACGCTGAACGCTCCACCACCGACAGACGAACGGGTCAACAGACCGCAACCCGCCAACAACTCTCCCGCCGACGGATTCCAGTGCGGATTCGCGTACCGCACCAGCTGCAACCCCTCCCCCGCCACCGGAGCGCACACCGGAGTCACCTCCCGCAACCGTTCTCCCACCGCCTCGGTCACATGCGAAGCCGACGTGCGAGCAAAACGCGCAAGATACGCCACCAACACACCCGTCTCTATCGGCTCCTCCTCCACAATCGTCGCCAGCGCCACCGCATCCTCCAACAACGCGTTCGATGCCGACGCCAACGCCAACGTAAACGTCTCCTCCCGCCAGTCCCGCTCCCCGCGCATCAACCGTACATCCACCTCCTTTTGCATCGTGCCCGGAGCAAACGTGAGCGTGCCCGAGGTCTCCTCATAGTCCGCTCCCGCCGTCGCCGTGCCGTCAACAGTCCGGTAGCCGACCGTTACCAATCGCGTGCTCGGCATCGAAAGCCGCACCGTAAAGACCGCCGCCTCACCGTCCTCACGCACCAGAATATCGTCCATCCGCAAATGCGGCATCCCGTCGTTGTCTCCAATCGTTCCGGTAGCCACACCCCGCGCAATCACCGCGTTCGTCGGACGCGATAGCGTCACCTGAAACGTCTCGTGATCCTCGTCCAGCGCGTCTTCCTCCACCGTGATGGCTACCACTCCCTCCGTACTGCCGCGTTCAAACACCACGATCCCCCGCGATGCCGCGTAGTCCAACCCCGCTTCCGCCGTCAGATCCGAAGATTCAAAAAACACACTCACCACACGCGAACTCGTCCGGCTCAGCCGCACCGGAAGATGCAGCAACCCCGCATCCTCCGTGGCGCGACCATCGTAGATACTGATCGTCAGCGGCTCGTCATTGTCCGTAATCGTACCCCGACCTGTACCCTCTACAATCTCCGCATTCACCGCTCCGCTCAACCGCACCAAAAACGTCTCGTCCGGCTCGTCCACATCGTCCTCCAACACCGACACCACAATCCCCTTCTCCACTTCGCCCGGTGCAAACTCCACCCTGCCGCTCGTCTCGGTGTAGTCGGCGCCCGCCTCCGCCGTCTCGTCCAACGTCGCATACAACACACGCACCACACGCAAACTCGTCCGGCTCAGCCGCACCGGAAGAACCAGCAACCCCGCATCCTCCGAGGCGCGACCATCATAGATGCTGACCGTCAGCAGCTCGTCATTGTCCGTAATCGTGCCCCGACCGGCGCCACCTGCTATCTCCGCTCCCACCGCTCCGCTCAACCGCACCAGAAACGTCTCGTCCGGCTCGTCCACATCGTCCTCCAACACCGGCACCACAATCCGCTTCTCCACTTCGCCCGGTGCAAAATGCAAGGCGCCACTCGTCTCGGTGTAGTCCGCACCCACTGTCGCCGTCTCGTCCGTGGTCGCATAATTCGCCCGCACCGCCATCGCACTCTGACCGCTCAACCGCACCGTGAAGACCGCGCTTCCCGCATCCTCTCCTACCGTCACATCGTCTATGCGCATGTGCAGCGGCGCCTCGTCATCCACAATCGTACCCGTGCTTGTACCGGCTCCCAGATCCGCATGCTGCACCCCGCTCAGCACCAGCGTAAACGTCTCTTCCGGCTCGCGTACCGCATCATCCACAATAGACACTCGGAGCATGCCTGCCGTCTCCCCGGGTGCAATGCGCAGCGTACCCGATACCCCCTCGTAGTCTGAACCCGCCTGCGCCGTACCGTCCACCGTCGCATAGACTGCCGTCACCTCGTACGCGCTCGGTGCGCTCAGTGTGACCGCAAACAACGCACTGCCAGCCCCTTCAAACACCCGCACGCCCTGCACCACGTCCAGCACCGGTGTACGGTCGTCATCCACAATCGTACCTGTCGCCTCCGACACCGCAACCTCCGCATGCTCCACGCCGCTTAGTAGCACCTGAAACGTCTCGTCCGGCTCGTCAAGCGCGTCATCCAACAGAGACACCACAATCGTCTGCTCCGTCTCTCCAGGCGCAAACCGCACGCTCCCTGCCATGCGAACGTAGTCCACCCCCTCCAACGCCGACGCTCCCCGCGTCTCGTAGAACGCGCTTACCGCTACCGGACTGGGCCTGTTCAGACGCACCGCAAACACCATGTGCTCGGAACCCTCCTCCGCCCTCGCATCCGCGATCCGAAGATACACCGCGTCGTCATCCACAATCGTACCCACTCCGACCCTATCTGCAATCTCCGCGTTTCGAGGCGCACTCAACACCAGTGAAAACGTCTCGCTATCCTCCCATTCCGTGTCGTCCGTAATCGGCACCCTGACGGTTCGGCTCACCACCCCAGACGAAAACTCCAGCGTGTTGCTTCGCGCTTCGTAGTCCAACCCCGCCATCGCCGTACCGTTTGCCGTGGCGTAGGTCACCCGTACGATCTGCACCGGATTCGGCCGGTCCAACGACAGCGTAAAGCGCACCTCGCCATCCGCCTCCCCTACCGTCACGTCATCCACACGCAGCCCATACCGGTCGTTGTCCCGAATCGTGCCCTCGCCTGTGTGGTCGCCCAGCACCGCACCCGCAGCATTGTTCAACACGACCGTGAACGTCTCGTCCTCTTCAAAACGCTCATCGTCGATCACGACCACCTCCACCTGCCCGCTCAACTCCCCCGGAAGAATCACAAGCTCCTCGGAGACCGGAACATAGTCCATTCCCGCCGTCGCCGTACCGTTGACGCTCGTGTAGGGCACCGTAACCAGACCGGTAGACGGTGCACTAACACGCACCGTGAACACCGCACGCCCCTCATCCTCCGCCACCACGACATCGTCGATCGACACTACCGCGACATCGTCGTCAAGGATCGTCACCGTCGCCGCGCCTCGCGAGATGTCCGCGTTCTGCGCCCCGCTCAGCTGCACCTGAAACGTCTCGTCTCCTTCGACCAGGGCATCGTCCAGAATAGGAATCCGGATGCTCTTCTCCGTCTCGCCGGGCGCAAAGACCAGATCCGATGCCCCTGCCGTATAATCTGCTCCCGCTGTCGCGGTACCATCCACCGTAGCAACATGCACCCGAACCTCCTCCTCGCTGGCTGGCGTCAAACGCACAGATACCACCGCCTCACCCGCGCTCTCGCTTACCGATACGCCACCCACCGAGAGCGTCGACGCTTGAGGCGCTATACAATCGGGACCCCAAGCCTGACCGCGGGATCTGACCTCAGCAAGCCAATCCTGAAAATCTGTGTCCAACGGGGCGCATAAACCATCGTTGTCGTGCCAGAAGAAAGCGTACAGGGAGTCTAGCTGCGTCATGCTCATCGGTAACGGATCCGTAAACTTATTCCAGTCTAGCCCAAGGTATCTGAGATTTGCAAGATTGCCCAACTCGGACGGAACTGAACTGCTTAGTTCATTTAATGTGAGACCAAGGACTTTGAGATTTGCAAGGTTGCCCAACTCAGACGGAAGCGAACCAGTGAGGTCATTCGCGTCGAGACAAAGGTGTGTGAGATCTGTGAGGTCGCCCAGCGCGGACGGAATCGTACCGCTGAGACGGTTGTACCTCAGGTCAAGCTCGGTCAATGAACCGTCGGTGTAGGTTACTCCGTGCCACGTACTCAATTCAGCAGCAGTGGGTACCCTGGTCGTGTCCCAGTTGGAGCTGTTCACCCAGTTGTCGCCGTTCGTATCGTCATACAGGGTTTTCAAGACTTCGAACACGGCCGAGACCTCCTGGGCTGCGACAACCTGCACAGACAGCATACAGGCCACGGCGCCCAGGCCGAGGCGGACCGAAAGGCCGCCAGGACGTCGGAGCCACCGCAACTGCTTGCGAGTGTGCCGGAAGAAAATCATCTTCTTGCCGTCGGCAACGTGGACCGAATGCTACTACATGGAGGGTCCCAACCGTAGTGAATCGAAGCAATCCACGGGTCATCTGGCCCGCTGAATTCAACTTCGTCACGTTTAGAATTGGGATCCGTCTTTGGTGGGAAGGGCGAAAACAGGAGATCCGGTCCAACTTTCCGGGACTTGTTACCCCCTTCTTACACCAATGAGCCTCTTGCAAAACCCTTGATTTGAAGGTTTTTCTGCTTGTGAGGAAGACCTTGGGTGCTCTGGCTTCCACCTGAGGTAAGGCAGTTGCGGATTAAGAGAGGAGCTGGAATGCTGGCTCCGGCGGTCAAGGACCGGGTAGGCCCTTGCGTTTCCGCACACTCAGAGAACCCCGAAAGCAAAATAATACATTGTTTGTAACTATGCTGTGTATTAATATTTTATTACTGTGTATTTGTTGTGACCAGGAAGCTTCGATCAGTGGGGTTTTGCAAGAGGTTCATATGTCAACAGTTGGTGGGATGGAACAATAGAAATGCGATACAGAATCGGGCGGATTCATGGGATTATTTATCAGATGCTTCGAGGGTAATAGAAGTGCATGTTTCAATTGGTTGTGTAGACACTACTTACGCCGATGTAACTATCAATATCTATCTGTATAACCATGGGGAACCTTCCGCTTAAACAGAACCACCCAAAAAGTGACAAATATTGGCTGGAAGTGGCTGTTTCGGGAGTGTAGTCCGCGCGTATGCCCAGCCGGATGGGTCACCACCGAGACGTAGGCCGGCTCCTCACGGACACAGACGTGCGGGAGCGCCATCTTTTATCCATGGGCGGCCATGAAGACGGTCTCGTCGCGTTCGGACAAATGGCGCAAGAGGGAGACTCACCACTGTTTGCCGCCCTGAAACGCGTACGAAGACTCGGGCCGTGATACGCCCCCGGCGTCTGTTGCCAACGGCCCGCGCCAGGGCCCAGGATCCGCAATGACCGCATGCGGGATGGCTTGCGACAGACGCTACGGCTCCACGCGCGCGACAGGCGGATGCGCGTAGTCGTTCCAGAGCCGGTCAAGTTCTGATGCGTCCGGCGGGCCATCAAGGACCACAAACCGGTAGCGTGCCTTATACGGCATACTAGCCACGATGGAAAAATCGCCGGCCTGACTGGGCGCATAATTGAAGAACGGCTCGGTGGGATGAATACGCATCGGCTGGGGCGCTTCGAAATTGTCCGGATGACTCAAGATGGCAATGCCTGCCAGTTCACCTGCATATTCCGAGGGAAGTCGATCACCCATTCCGATTGATGTCGATCACTGATTCCGAGGGAAGTCGATCACCCACTCCGCCGATGTGGCACCAGCGGGCCCTGGTGGCGTGACCGTGGGACCGGTCCATGCCGGAGGAGGTGAGGAATTCCGTGTTTTCTTCTCCATTCCAGTCGCGGTGCCCTCTGAAACCCACACCCCATACCGGTAGGTCGGTAAATGCAGCGTGCTGCCGGTCGCCGTCGTCTGGGTCAGGGCAAGGTCGAAGATGTTGTACCGCTCGCCAGATGTGGCGTATACACGCATTGTCCATGTTATAAATGAGATTTATATTCCAAAGTAACAATCCATGCATTGGAGCGCGTACGATCTTGACGCGGCGACTGGCCTCCAGGGTGTAACCGGATTCCCCAAACCGCACTCCACAGACTCCGCGGCCAACGTCCAAACCAAGTAACCATGGAGCGCCACCCGAACTTGTTTCATTTTTCTTGGCACATGCGGAGCGCAAGCAGATCAGTCGAGGGATTTGACAGGCGGGCCATGCCTGTGACCTGGACGGCCTTGCTGTTGGCGCTGGCGTCAGTGTGTGCGGTGCCTGTGGTCACAGCGCATGATGCGCCCAAATATGTATCCCACATAGTCGTGGTACAGTTTGCGCCTGAAGTCTTTTTCCCGACCAAATCCAACAGGACCGGGCTGCAGGACTTTGACTGCATGGCTGGTGCTCACGGCGTTTACACGATTGACCGCATGTATCCATTGCTGGATCACGTGCAACCGACACCGAAGACCCGGCGCAATCTAATGGCGTTGCGCCGGACGTATTACGTGCGGTACCACGCCAATACCGCGCCCAGGCAGGTGGCCGACGATCTGAGAGCGGTGCGCGGTGTGGTGTATGCCGAGCCTGTGCCCGTTTACCGCACGCAGGCGTTACGAGACCGCTTGGATCCCGATGATCCGAGTAATGGGGAACAGACGGGGCTGTGGCCTCTGCGGTTGCCGGAACCAAGGGATGCAGTAAAGATCGAAAGCGGTGCGCCGCGAGTCGTCATCGCGACCGCGACCGGAGATTGCGAATGGCGCTACGAGGATGAGGCGGACTGGATTGGTCTTCGCATCGATGATATCGACTCCGTGCACGAAAGCCTGAGTGCATTGTACACGGCAACAGGCGGCGACAACTGGTATCGTAATGACAATTGGGACATCACGACCGTGCCCACGAAGGAAGAATTGGACACATGGTATGGAGTCACGCTTAACGAGCAGGGGTGGCTGGTCGAGTTGTCATTGCGTTCCAACAATCTCTCCGGGACGCTGCCGGCGGAGCTTGGTGACCTATCGCAGTTGGTACGCTTGGTGCTGTCGAATAACAGTCTCACGGGCGAAATCCCGGCAGAATTGGGTAGCCTGTCGCAGTTGCAAGACTTGTGGCTGAATCGCAACAGCTTCACGGGCGAAATCCCGGCAGAACTGGGTAACCTGTCGCAATTGAGATACTTGACGCTGTGGGACAACAACCTCACGGGCGAAATCCCGGCAGAACTGGGTAACCTGTCGCAATTGCAATGGTTGTATCTGTTTCGCAACAGCTTCACGGGCGGGATTCCTGAGACACTGGGTAACCTATCGCAATTGCAGGGATTGTTTCTGCCCTTTAATAATCTCACCAGCGAGATCCCGGAGACACTGGGTAACCTATCGCAATTGCGAGAGTTGGAGCTTTGGGGCAACAGTCTCACGGGCGAAATCCCGGAAACACTGGGTAACCTATCGCAATTGCAAGAGTTGTGGCTGGAGGACAACAGCCTCACGGGCGAAATCCCGGAGACACTGGGCAACCTATCGCAATTGGTGAACTTGGTGCTAAAGGGCAACGACCTCGCCGGCGGGGTCCCAGAGACATTGGGTAGCCTATCTCAATTGCAAGAATTGTGGCTGGAGGACAACAGCCTCACGGGCAGGTTGCCAAGGAGTCTGATGCACTTGAACAACTTGCAGCGACTCTCGTTCGGCCGCCAGTACCTGTGCGCGCCTGAGGATGCCGCCTTCCAGGCATGGCTGAGCAGCATTCTGAATGTCTCGGGCCCAACCTGCCGCAGCCTGGTTCTTGGCGACAGCATCGAAGATCAGACGTTCACGATGGGCATAGCCATCCCGCCGTTGGTTCTACCGAAAGCGGTTGGAGGCGCAGCGCCCTACGCGTATATGCTGGATCCGGCCCCGCCAACAGGACTGGTCTTCGACGCCGCTGCACGCACGATAACCGGCATCCCCACAATGACTGCGGATCAAGCAACCTACACATATACAGTCACCGATGCGAATGTCATGTCAGACAGCGTTAACTTTGGCTTGGAGGTGGTGGCCAGTGTATCGTTTGCAACAGGAGTCGCCGATCAGTCGTTCCCGCGTGCGCACCCGGTTGTACCGCTCGTCTTGCCGGAAGCCACGGGAGGAGTGCCACCGGTGAGCTATACACTGACGCCTACGCTTCTGGCAGGACTAACCGTTGACCATACCACACGCACCCTCAGCGGATTGCCGACAGTGGTCACCTCGATTCCTGTGCCCTACACGTACAAGGCCACCGGTGCAAATGGATCTGCCGACAGCTTAACCTTCCGCATCGAGGTGTATTCTCCGGTGAGCACCGAGCAGGAATCATTGCCGGAGACATTCGCAGTGCGCGGCAACTACCCCAATCCCTTTCAGCACGCCACCCGGATCGTAATTGATTTGCCTTGGCCCACACGTGTAACCGTGGAAGTTATGGACGTGACGGGCAGGCGCGTGCTTACGGTGCCCGAGACTGATCTGAGTGCCGGATGGGAACAAAGCGTTGAACTTGCCGGCGTGGGGTTGCCCTCTGGACTGTACCTGTACCGGGTGCATGCGTCTTCGCCCGTGGGCAGTGTCGTGCGTAGGGGGCGTTTTATGCACCTTCGCTGAAAGATGTGTCCGCCTGACACGGCATCCCCGAAGGGTGTCGGCAGTACTCCAGTCCGCTGTCGGATCCTGAGCACTTGCTATTCGCGGGTCTAATATGCACACGGTCTTGTCTGGACAACTAAATAAATAATGTCTCTAACCCTGGAGGCTGCTTGATACAAGAAGCACTTGGGGACCAACAATCACCGGGGAATCGTCGTTTCGCCGGCCCGTCGTCCGTGATCACGCGCCGCGTGAGGACCAACAATCACCAGGAAAACGGCGTTTCGCCCCACTTCTTGTGCGACGCGGTTCGCCTGTATCAGAATATTGGCAGGAGCCTGTCGGTCTGCAGTAAACTCCACAGTTCGGTTAGGGTGCGTGCCGGATATGAGATCGTACAAGTTCTGGGCTGACAGGCTTCTAACTCGATTTTCTGTAGTCCCATCCGCATACAGAAACTCACCACTGCTCGAAATGGCTATCTGCATGGGGGTGAGTTGAATTTCGCTTTCCGCCACTTCCAAGCTAACCGGTGGTTCAACGTCGAAAGTCGGTATGACAGCCACCGCCGTGAGGGCAGCCAGCAGGATGAGCACGATGTCTACCAGGGATTCGTCCATTTATTCCTATAGTCCCTCCTGTATTTCAGCCCACCAAGCGAGGAAAATTTCGAAGAAATGCCTGGCCTCCTCGCTGCGCGGCGACAGATCTTCGGATTCGACGAGAATCACCAGCGTTTCTTCATCACGCCGGGTCGTTCCCTTTTGAAAGTAATTCGCTCTCTGCTGACGTCCAGGATCAATAAAATAAAAAATCGTATTCCCCTCCAGAAGGGCGATATGTGTCGCTCCCCCACCCGGGGAATGCATCAATTGTAAGCCGTAGGAGCGACCTCCTACAGATATCAGCTCCTTTGACGTGATTTCTCTGGACGAATACCGAAAGTGCGATCGAATGCCTGGATCTAGCGGATTCTGGTTCATCCTCATCCACTCCACCAGTGCGTCGGTCGGTATACTGAATTCAATCTCGCGCTCTTTCGGTTCCAAGTCCGTCCTTGTAGGTTTTAACAGGTTAGCCGTGCCTCGCTGCTCGCTCCTAAGATCCAATCCGGCACTGTCACCGGATCCAGATCCAGTAATGCGCCTGGAGCCGGGACGCCCTTGACCGGAAACCCGCTCGGAAAGCAATCCTGGACGCAAGCTGCGCGTCGCCCTGCCGCGCTCATCGTCACGCTTAACCAGATCTGAAGTTAGATCAAGTGATCGACCACCGAAAACATTAGCAACGTCACCGGATTCGACTTCCAATTCGCCCTGATCCAAAATCGACGGCGTTTCATCAAACCTTGCGCTCTCCGTCATCCCCGTATCGTCAAACCCGACCTCCGAAAACGAAAAGTCTCCGAATGCCGTCAGTAATTGCTCCAGGTCCTCGGTCGCATTTTCCTCTGCCAAACCGGGAGCCGCCTCTTCCCGCTCCTCTGGTTCGAATTTCTCTGCAGATTCTTCGTCATCCAATGTTCCTAGATCTTCGAAGGATTCGAAGATCATCTGCTCCAACATCAACACTTCCACTGTCCGATCCGCAAATTCCTGACTGGGCACAGGAATAAAATTGAATGCCCCCAGAAAAACCAGCGTTATGAGCAGGAAGAACACGACTGAAATGCGCCGCGCACGCCTGTCCTCGTAGTCAGAAAACACTGTAGCCATTCCCAGTTCCGGAAAAACTAACCTATTGTGCATCGCCATCCGCTCCGGCGACAGAGATCAAGGAGGGTCACCAGTTGCTGCACCGTAGCCCGTCCCTGAGGTACAAGCACAAAGACAGTGCTGGAGGACTTTACTGCCAGTGGTGACAGACAGGTAGCAATTGCCTCCAGTCCGGACGGCATACAAATTTCGGTTTGTTCACGTACCGACACCACCAGAAAGTCAAGCTCGGCGTCAAACAGTACTTCATAGATGAGCCGCTCCTCTGTGGGTGCCTGCCTCTCTTGTTCGTCTTCCTTGGCCGGTAGCGGTACATTTTCCTTCGGGGTGGTATCGGAAAGCACCAGAAACCCGGTCAGCAGAATGAACCCGAGGTCAATGAATAGCATCAAGTCAGATCTGTTGTCCTGCATGGCGCCTCACTCACATACTCGGGATGACACCTCAGCACCTGTGGTGCTTGCTTGAATCACTACGCAGCCGTCCACGTCCAGGAACGACTGAATTTGACGTTGTTTGTGCACTACCAGGATCAACGGGTCGTCATCCGGCTGTATGCACTGGGTCGCCTCGGGGGCGAAGTGCCATTGATCCTCTTCGTAACCCCAAAAGCTAATACGCACATCTTCTCCGATCTGGTCGATATATCCCTGGAAATTGCCAGCTGGGTAATACACAAGCAGTGATCGGAGGAAAGCCCCGGCAAGTGCCTTTTTGGGATCCTCCTCTTCTTCCGCTTCGTCGGCAATTACACGGCTTAGGCTCTGGACTGTAGAAAGGTTGTAGTCGGTAGCCAAGTTCTGGGCACTCAGCACATTGATCATGCGCTCAGGCAGATATTCTGAAAGCTGGAAATACTCCTCGCCCGGATGCAATATGAGCAAGTCATTGGACCCGAATCCATCCCTGGTTACATCCAGAAATGCCGCAGATGTGTAGTCTGGATTTTCAGGAGAAATGAACTGTTCCTCCAGGAATTGGCTTAAAAAGCTCAAGTCTTTCACTTCCGCAACCGGCAAGACCCTTCGAGATACCTCGGCTATCTGCGCGAACGCTTCAGTTGCCTGTAGAAACAACGGCATGACCAACACGAGATAGATTGCGAAATGGTTAGCCAAAGCGAATCGCCGTGGCTTACGCCCTTCTGACCATATTCTGTTCAATAGCGTCATCGTCTAATTGTCTAATTGCGTTGCGACCGGCCTTTTGGAGTAAGACAACACTGACTCGAATTGACTGCATAACACCCGCAACGAGGTAGAGCAACCCTCACAACCAATATACCTATTTCATTGTATAAATATCGTGTATATTAAGGGTTTGTCAGTGTTATTACCGTGTCTACTTGGCTCTTCCGCTCTGTAATGGGTGACTTCACCTGCGGAGGCCTTTGGGGTATTGATCAAAGTCCCTAAGGTGCAAGCAAGTGGCATTAGCAATCCGCTGCTTGTTGCGAAGGCCTCTACTGCGCACTTTGATCGCCTTGACCCGACTGTTTATGCCTTTGGCAGGGAGACTGCTGACGTTTAGGATGATCGCGCTGAGGATGCCCCACAGGTGTTTATTGATGGTGTTGGCGGCTGCTTTGACCAGGTCCAGGTCGAGTTGACACCGCATGCCTGGGACAACCACCGCTCCCAACCCTTTCGTGCCAGGTGCGGTGAACCTGATGCCACAACCGATGGGCCATTTTCTAGATCGCCCACCTGCGTCTTCAACGAGCTGTCCCGCAACTGCCGGAAGTGCGCCTTCTGCTTACGGGACATATTGGCCGGGTTGGTCAACCAATCACACTTGGTTCAATTGAGATCTTCCCGACCGTCCCTCATTAACGCCCGGGGCTCTTGACGCCGTACCTTGTTCACAGCGATCCCCAGACGTTAGGCCACGTGAAACCGGTCACAGTCCACCTTCTGTTGTGTCCTTTGCACATGCTCCAACGAGGCATTGATATAGACTGGCCACATGTCGATACTCACGCTCTTGATGCCTTCCAGCTGCTCCGAAGTGCGTCCGGCGTACCAACCCCTAAGCGCCTCTTTCTTCCGGTCTTGTCCCACATGCAGTACCGTGCCCGACTTGGTATCGGACACAATGGTGACATAATCATATCGCTTGTGCAAAGAATTCTCGTCCACACTAAAATGGCCAACTCCTTGTTCCTCTCTTCTCTTTACAAGCACCGACTCCGCCGCGCGCTGCATGATTGTGTCTACCGCATTCCAACTCACCCCCGTCAGACGGAACACCGCCGACTTACTCGACACGTGCAGCCAGTAAACCACCAGCGACGCAGACTCCACTGTGATCCGCGCCTCCGATTCCGCCCATGGGATCGATATAGTACGAACTCTATACTCCGGACATCCCACGCGGGGAGGGTCCGCCACCGCCATGGTACGGCCCATGCACATATCCAGATGATACCACCGCATGACGACGTTTGTTATAGCCTGGACTGATCAACGTCAACTATTTGTTGGTCGACGACAATTCGTTTGCAAAGGTAAGTTCCGCCCGTACGTCTCCAGTCTGCAGAACTGGTGGATTTTGCAGGGCGCGTGGTGCGCGGAGGAGTTGATGCTGGTCACATGGACCTGGACTCACTTGCGTTTCATCCACAAGCGTTACCTGGAGACTTCCCAGGGAGCATGGATGCCCAGAAGGTCGGCTACGCTATTCTTTAGGTGCGTCATAATCGTTGTCGGAATTGAAGAATGGAGTTGCCCCACGTTCACGGATATCTTCTTATTTGGGTCAACCAAGAGGAGGTATGCCATGGAATGAAGAGGAGCCAGAAAGAACCAAATCATTCACCATCAACCCCAATAACTAAACGTCCGTGAAAACGGGGTAGCTTCACTTCCTCACAAGCAGAAAAGACCTTCAATTCAAGGATTTTGCAAGAGGCTCTTCAAATAAGACATGATAATAACACAGACTCAACCATAATGTTCACGCAAGGTGCACAGTAAAATGATTAGTTTCATTGTAGGGGAAGTTGCCACAACGTAGCACGTCTTGGGGGCTTGGCGTAAACGGCCCACAGAATTGATGTATGGGCTCTTCCCATAGAATTGGTCGACTTTCTGTCTGCCACTTCTGACTCCTTTTCCCGGTTTCGAATATTCCTCTGAGAAGAATGAGAAATGCCTCCCAAAAAGATTTTGGGTGCAATACTCAGTCTATCTCGAGGTCATCATCCAAAGGATACCCATTGGGACACCTAAGTGCGATCAACCTGAAGGTGAGCAATGACCCTGCGGAAGGCAACAATGATCAACGTCAACTATCGGATCAAGACGCGCAAAGTGCGCAGTAGGGGATTCCACAGCAAGCACGCATAGCTTCATTTACTCACTAACAGGTCCCGGATGTGCCAATGCTCTGTTGAGTTGAGATATGCTAAGTCCGCGCAGCCTCCATTTAGCAAATGTCCACTTGTTGGTCCCAGCTTCGCCCTGGGTCCCTGTATCCATTGTGCTTTTGACAGTGCTTTCCTCAGGATTTAAGCCTGCGCAAATTTGTGGGGCGGAAAAGGCGACTACGGTTCTTCCTAGCGGAGCGGCGTGTACAGAATATGTCCTGCCGGAGGAAGAAGGCATTGCAATCATTGACGACGATCTCCCGGAACTGGAAATAGAAAGCGAGGTGAGGGTGGGCGAATGGGTTGGCAGCGTGGCGTTCGCCGTGACGCTGAGCGCTTCGAGCACCATCGAGGTTACAGCCACGTATGCGACAAAGGACGGCACAGCAATAGCGGGTGCAGACTACGAGGCGGTATCGGGGACACTGCGCATCGCGCCCGGTGAGACGGCAGGCACGATAACGGTGCCTATTCTTGAGGACAACGTAAGGGAAGGAGAAGAAACGTTTACGCTTACGCTCAGTCGCGTCGAGAATGCGGTTTTGGGCTCTGGTACGAGTACCGGCACGATCCTGGACAACGAATCGATGCAGTCCCTACGCATTGACGGTTTTCCGGAGGGAGAGGATGCAGGTATTGTGGTCGATACGGTGACGCAGAGCGATCAGCGTGTCGCTGCCAAGTTGCATATTGCAGAGCCGGTGATTTCGAGAGCGGTATTTAAGACCAGTGCTGAATGCCAGAGTGGCCCAGGTGATTATCTCTATAATTTCACTGAAGGTGAGACTTGCACGGCTGAAATCGCCTGTGTGTACGTTGATGGCAGCCCTTCTCTCTATGACCACTACGAGAACATAACATTTAGGGGCGGTACGGCAACGGCAGGCGAGGACTTCACACTTCCGGACCTAACTCGAGTATTTTGGGAAGAAGGAGCTGTACAAAGCGAATTTGGGGAAGTCACTTTCGAAATATTGCAAGACGAGGAGGTTGAAGGATTCGAAGAATTCTATGGGTTCTGTCAAAACGTAGATTCGGGGGGAGAGCCGTTTACTGGTCCGCTTACGCCACTTCTAATTCGGGATGACGACGGGGAGATTCCTACACCAACGTTGTCGGTGACAAATGCAAGTGCTCCCGAAAATGCAGGCCGGATGCACTTCAGAATCTCGCTCTCTGAACGGGCGCAAAATTCCGTGTCCATAACTGTCACGACTTCTTCCGAAGCCGGGGATACGGCTACGGAAGGAGTCGACTATCTATCGGCCGAAGCTGAATTTGAGATACCCTTTGGCGAAGCTGGCACAGTTATCGCCGTACCAATCTACGATGATGCCTTGGTCGAGGGGAATGAGACCTTTACGCTGACAGTAAAAGACATAGAAAACGCGACCCCGAGCACGGTAACGGCAAAGGGGACAATAATAGACGACGACTTCGGTGCGGCAGTGACGATGTCGATTGACGACGTGGAGGTGGGGGAGGATGCGGGTCCGGCTTCGTTGCGGGTATCGCTGAGTTCTGCCTCGAATGAGACGGTTACGGTGCGGTATGCGACGTCGGATGGCACGGCTGGAGCGAACCAGGACTATCTGCGGACCTCCGGCACGCTCACCATCCCGGCGGGGGAGACCGAAGCGCACATTGAGGTGGACATTCTGGATGATCTCGAGGTGGAATCGGACGAGACGTTTTTCGTTACGCTCACCGATCCTGCGGGTGCGGACTTTTCGCGCGCTACAGCTACAGTGACGATCATTGACAACGACGTGCCGGCATTGTCGATTGACGACGTACGGGTGGAGGAGGATGACGTGCGGGCGGTGTTCACGGTGAGTCTGAATGCAGCATGGGACAGTCCGGTGACGGTGGAGTATGTGACTATGGACGGTACGGCGACGGCCGGTCAGGACTATCTGCCAGTCATCTCGGGGGCGCTTGTGATTCCTCCAGGCCAGTTGAGCGGACAGGTGGAGGTGATGGTGATTGATGACCTCCTTTTGGAATCGGACGAGACCTTTACACTCGTATTGAGCAATCCCGGAGGCGTGGAGTTGGCCGACGAAACGGGCGAGGCTACGATTCTGGACAACGACTTGTACCGGTTGCATGTGGATGACGTGACGGTAAGCGAGGGTGGCGGCGCGGCGCGCTTTACGGTGTCGCTGGTCCCTGCGAATCCGGTGCAGACGGTGCGGGTGGCATATGCTACAGCAGACGGTACGGCGATGGCGTCTGCGGACTACGTGTCTGCGTCGGGCAGTCTTGTGTTCACGCCTGGAGAGACGGTGCAGACGGTTGCGGTGGAGATACAGGATGACGCAGTGGACGAGCCGGACGAGACGTTTGTGGTGTCGCTTGATGGCGCGGAGAACGCGACGATTGCGCGGCCGGAGGCGACGGGTACGATCATCGATAACGACGCTCCCCCGGTGGTGAGCATCGTGAGCGCCGTGCGGGTGGGTGAAGCAGACGGCAGTGCGTTGTTTCCGGTCTTGTTGAGCGCGGCGAGCGCGTTCGTGGTTACGGTTTCGTATGCGACGTGGGATGGTACGGCGCTGGCGGGTCAGGACTATGTCACGCAGAGAGGTACGTTGGAGCTTGCACCGGGAGAGACGGAGGGCATGATCACGGTGCTGATTCTCGACGATGCCATAAGAGAGCCAGACGAGACATTTACGCTTACGCTCAGCGGCGTGCGGAACGCGGGTTTGGGGTTGGCGGTGAGCACGGGGACCATTGTGGACGACGAGGCGGTGCCGACGCTGCGGATTGGCGATGTGACGGTGAAGGAGGATGCGCGTAGCGCCGTGTTCCCGGTGACGCTTGGCGGAGAGAGTGCGACGGCGGTGCAGGTGGCGTATGCGACGGTGGACGAGACGGCCACGGCGGGTGCGGACTACACGGCGACAAGCGGGACGCTGGTGTTTGCGCCGAGGGAGGTGACCAGAGAGATCGTGGTGGGGATCGTGTCGGACGATCTGGACGAGCCGGACGAGACGTTTTTGGTGCGGTTGAGCGAGGCATTGGAAGCGGAGCTGGCAGACGCTACGGGTCGGGGCACGATCACGGACGACGACGAGCCGGTGACGATCAGTATTTATGATGGTCGTGGGATGGAGGATGCGGGGTTGCTGCATCTTCCGGTACGGCTGAGCCGAAAGAGTTCGCGTGTGGTGAGCGTGTTTTTTGGGACGTCGGATATTACGGCGGAGGCCGGTGTGGACTACGTGACCTCGCGGGGGATTGTAGTCTTTGAGCACGGGAGCACGGAGGGGGTGGTTGCAATCAGCATGCAGTCGGACGCGCTGAACGAGGAGGACGAGACGTTCCATGCGACGCTTTCGCGTCCGACGAACGCGCTCATTGCGCGGGGAGTGGCGACGGGGACGATTGAGGACAACGACGGGATTCCGATGCTTCGTGTGGGAGACATCACTGCAAGCGAGGACGGAGGCGAGGCGATTTTCAGGGTGACGCTTTCGGTGCCTGGCACGCGCTTGGTTACGGTAGCGTACCGGACGTTTGACGGGTCGGCGGAGGCGGGTCGGGACTATGTAGAGGCCAGTGGGACGCTTGCGTTCGCGCCGGGGGAGGTGGAACAGGAGGTGCGTGTGCAGCTACTCCGGGACGGGCGGGACTGGCGTGTGGAGACGTTTTCGCTGGCGTTGGAGTCGGTATCGAATGCGATGCTGGACGATGCGGTAGCCACCGCGACGATTGTGGAGGAGGAGTCTATTGAAGACGGCGTGCTTACGGCGCATGTGGCGCGGTTTCTGCGCACGTCGGCTTCGCATGTGGTGGAGGCGATGGAGGAGCGGTTGAAGTGGATGGAGATGGATCCTGCGTGTGCTCCGGTAACGGGAGAGCGTCTGCAGATGATGCGGTACGCGAACCCGAGTTGGAATCCGTCTGGTGGCGAGTTGCTTTCGGGGTGTGGCATGGTGGTTACCGGCGGCGGTTTTGGCGTGTGGGGTCGAGGGGCGTTCACGAGGCTGAACGGGAAGGAGGGGATGCTGTCGTTACGCGCGGATGTAACCACCGGAGCGCTTGGTGCGGACTACAGGTGGGAGAGCGGCCTGATGGCGGGGTTGCTGTTTTCGCACAGCCAGGCTGCGGGGACGTTCGAGGCCTATGCGGCAACGGGGGAGACGGAGTCGCGGCTTACCGGGGCGTATCCGTATGTGAGTTACCGTACGCAGTCTGTCCGTCTCTGGGCGCTGGGTGGTCTTGGGCGCGGTTCGGCGGAGGTGGACGGCAGCGAGTATGTGGAGGCGCAACTTACGTCGAGTCTGGTGGCGGCAGGCGCTGTCGGGACGTTGTTACGCGGTCGGCGAACGCGGCTGTCGTACACAGCGGATGCTTTTCTGGTGCGTGGGAATCCAGAGGAACGGGTCTCGGTCCGTGTCAGCCGTATACGGGCGGGGCTGGAAGGCAGTGTGTTGCTGAGCCGGTCGTTACATCCGTATGTGGAGGTGGCGGTTCGCAGAGACGGAGGGGACGCGGAGACGGGTCTGGGGCTCGAGGTGGGCGGTGGCTTGCGTCTTTCGACGCCGGGCAGCAGACTGCGGGCGGAGGTCCGTACGCGCGGTCTGGTGACGCATGCGCAGGGTGGGTTTACCGAATGGGGAGTTGCAGCGGCGGTGCGCTACGGGGCTCCGCAGGGCGTTGGTCCCACGGCGGAGATTCGTCCTGCATGGGGGCCTGCCCGTTCGGGCGGCATGCAGGCGCTGTGGCGGCACGACTCGGTAGTAGACGCGGCGATCAGTCCGCCGGGCCAGAAGCGGATAGAGATGCGCTTCGGCTACGGTACGCTGCTGCAGCAAGGGAACGGTATAGTGCGTCCGATCCTTGCGGTAACCCTGCGCGACCGTGGTCGGGACTACCGGGTTGGCTACGAAGTGAGCATGCAGAACGGACTGGTGCTGTCTGCCTCTGGGGTGGCCCGGGAAACGGCTGACCCCTGGCAGCCGGTGCTGTACGGCATCAGCGCGCGCACAACCCTGCGGTGGTGACCGGAAAACCTGTTCGCAATGTAACCCTTGCGTCCTTCAACAGCTGCTCTTCACAATCGTCAAAACAATCTGACAGGACATTACACGAGTAACACGGCATGGAAGAGATATTCTTATCAAAGGAGCATCGTGATTCAGCCAGGCGTGCCAGCAATCCACTTCGGAGCGGGATGGTGCAACTCAGTGCCGCATGCTCGCTGTTCCTGCTGACTTGTTGGCTTCCACAGGCGGCGATTGGGCAGGACTTCCTGACGCTGGAAACTGAGCAGACAATGCAGCCGTGCCGTGACCTGAGCCTCATGGCCGGCGAATCGGCGCAACTTGAGTGCCCCTTTGGTCACTCAAATCATGCGTATCGGTGGATTAGCGAGGACTCGGGGACATTAAAGTATTTAAGTGGCGTGACGGAAGATGCGCCGTATTTCCGCGCTCCAGCGGGTCTCGCACAGGTGCAGCAATTTACGTATCTCCGAATCCAGACTGATCCGAAAGGAAAGGAAACGGGCCGTGCTACTGTACAGGTCATCGTCTTCCCTGATCTGACGGACGACTGCCGGTTGCCGGATGGCACACCGCTCAAAGGCGAGGCCAAGCTTCAATGCGAGGAAGTCATTTCCATACCCGCGTCGCATCCCGATGTCCTACTGGTAGAGCGGGAGAAAGAACATATCGCGTCGTTACAATTGGGTGGCGTGCAGAACAGGCAAGCCGCAGAATTGCCTGAGACGCCCTACCTACGCTGTGATCCTTCCATTACCATAGATGGTGGTACCGAAACGGTTATCACTTGCTCGGGACAAGGCCCGTCGGGCGGTTTCCTTGCATACACAGCCGAATTTGATTGGCCTCCGTACAGCGAAACCGTCGTACTCGCCAGCGGGGAGTTCGACTATACGATAAGGGCCCCCGTAATCACTGACCCCTCAGATATTCGAAGGCTGGATCTCACCGCCGTGGACCCCCAAACAGGCCTGTCGACGACCCAGACAGTGGAGGTGCATGTTGTCAACGGAGACCCGGTCCTGCAGTGCGACGATCTAGTAGTGGACGAGAGAACGGAAGTGGCGTTTCCGTGCACAGTAGCCGCTGCGGGCGCCTTCAGATACCAGTTCATTCCGCAGGCACGCCTGGGCGACATTCCGTGGGGCCTGTACGACCACGCCCCCTCGTTTGTGGCACCAGAAGTGACCGGCGATACGACCGTTGCCGTCATAGTGCGCGTGATACAGAAAGGGGCGCAAAGCGTGGCGCAGCAGCAATTTACTATGATGGTTAGGGATGTCGATGGCCCGGCTTCAGGAAGCCCTGTCGACCTCACGATTGAGTGTGACCCGCCAATCAGTGAAGTGTACGAGGGTGGGGACGATATTATGCTGAAATGCTGGGTCACAAGCGGTCAAAACGATAGTTTTGTATGGACATGGGCAGCGGAAGGAGACACACCGCTCGACCCTCTCTTTTTTGATTTTGATCCCCACATCCCCCGCGAAGCGACCTTTCTTGTACCAGAGTCAGTGGACGAGGATACCTACTATGAGTATTCCGTTACGGCTTCAAGCATTGATCTTGGTGCATCCAACCGGGCAAGTATCCTCATAACAGTATTGGAGAAGCCAGACATTGCAGTGGCATGCCAGGATGCACAGGCACGCACTGGAGATCCACCCCTGCAGCTCTCATGCACGGCCACGAATGAGAAGGGGCTTGATCTCACGTATAATTGGGACTGGCAGCCGACCGAGTACCTGCTGGGAGACTTGACGACAACGGGCGCGCCGCTCTTTGAGGTGCCGATGGAGCAGACCGAATTGTACCACGACTATGTATACGAGGTTACAGCCACGGCCCATAATGCGGATCCACCGGAAATGCCTACGACGCTCACTGTTACGGTGGAGAAGATTTTAGGGACGCTAACGCTTGCTTGTGTTACGCCAGTCGAGGTATATGAAGGATCCAACGATGTGGAGCTTGATTGCACGGTTGGAGGTGCGCAGCCCGCCGCGGATATCTCGTGGACTTGGCAGCCGCTGGCGGGTACAGAGGATTTGCTCATGGCCCACCCGAATCGGTTCAGCGGGCCTATTTTCCAGGTGCCTCCATCGGTCCCCGATGATCAGATTTACCAGTACGCTCTAAGTATCCACGCTCCCAACTATATCGGATCGGAGCCGCAGATGGTCTCCATCAAAGTGCTAACTAGACCCGAGTTGGCATTGCGCTGCGAAAGCAAGGTTACCGTACACGTCGGAGACCCACCGCGCAGACTGTTTTGCGAGGCATCGAACAACAAGGGAGTGGATCTCGAATACAAATGGGAGTGGGCCCCCACCACGCGACTTGCGGAGACCGACACGTCGACGCCGCTTTTTGATGTTCCTGCCGAGCAAAGAGAGGCCTCCGTGGAGTATCCCTATGCAGTTACTGTGACTGCGCCGTACGCCATTCCGGCGACCGTGCCGGTTGTAGTAACGGTCGTGAATCCGGATGCTGCAAGTGGCTTTCAAGTAGCGGTTAGCACTTCTGCCCTTGATTTCGGCAGACTGGGACCCTCCGGTATAGCCCGTCTCGATCCAGGCACCGAACGTCTCTCGGGCCTCATCCATGGTGGTGTTGTACATGCAGGGCGCATGCTGATCACAGCACGGGACAGCTTGGCACTGGGGTTCGAATTGCTTCGTCCTGTGATACTCCGGAACACTGGTGCACGCAATACACCGGAGAGACCGCAATCTCTCACGCTAATGCCGCTATGGTCTCATGCCGAATCCTGTGTCACACTCGCTCCTGAGAAACTCGCGGAAACCTATGTTCGCGTGGACATGGAGGAAGGAGATTGCCGTCTGCTTCGATTCGGGGGAGAGGTTACCCTGAATGGGGCAGAGCCGGGTACCTATACCGGGCAGATCTCGGTCCTGCTCTCAATTGGCAGCATTGACGAGATTCATTCTGTGCCGGTCTCTCTGACCGTGGAAGAGGAGCGGCGCGTAGTCAGCCTGGGTCCGGCCGGTGCACGCTTTGGACCTGAAACGGCACCCTCACCCACGCTGGAGTCCGAGCAGACCATTCGCATATATCCGCTGGTAGCGGCACTCAGCACACGTGAAATGGAGGGTCTCCTCGAAGTGTCCAATCCCTCCGTTATACCTCTTGAAGTCACCGTTGCAACCGAGTTCGGTTACCTGGAGGCACGAGTGCCTCCGCCGGAGAGGCTCGCGGCCGCAGACGTTATCGTTACCGACCCGGACGGATCGCCGCTTGGGAACCTCTCAAACAGGATTAGCATCCATCCGGACGTCTTGCTGTTGATGCCGGGAGAGACCAAGCAGATTCGATATGCCGTAGATGAAGTCCAGCGCGCACGCATGGATGACATGGGATACGCTGGTTTCTTCAACATTGCCGCAGAGCCGCGACAGTACGTAAGGCAGGATCAATTGCGCGCACCGACCGGTGGCGCGCGTACGGCGCGAGTCTCAACCCGGATTCCCGGTGTATACGTCCCAGGCGATGAACCTGGGCAGCTGTCTGCGGTGCTGGAATCAGTCTCGGGCACGACGCTTCAGGGGTTCAGCACCACCGTGTTGATTCAGACGGAAAATGCTCCCTTCGTCGGGCAGGTTGTAGTTCGCGGTGCCAATGAAGAGGAGCTGGGTAGGTCGGACCTCCTTGTGTATACGCGTAGCCGCGTGCGTATGTCGCTGAGCGCATCGCCGGGAGCGTACATGACGCTCCACTTTATACCGCGTACTGACACGCCCACGCCGCCTCCAGTTAGACTTCCAATCAACCCGTAGGTCTCTCGGGTTCGTCTGTCGTTCTATGATCTAAACCCTGGTCGAATGATATCTGGACCACATAGATTGCTTATGGTGCCGCTTCTTGCCGGAGCCTTTTTGGGATGTGCCCGGACGGCTCCAATTGTGGAGCCTCCGTTGCCAGAACAGGTCGAGCGCATTGTTACAGGGCCCTTGCCCGGAGCGGACAGTACCGTAATCCAGGATGTCGCCGAGGCATTTGACAGTACGTTTGTCGCTTCTGAGGCTGAGAGGCAGGCACAAAGAGATTACTTGGAAGGTCACACGCTTGTTGACCGCGTTGACAGCATATTGACCAGAATGATGGGCCCGTCCACGTTGAGCGATGTATCCACGGATCAAGGCGTGGTGGATACGGCGGCTTTTGCGGTGACCAGTAACGAGGCCAGGCAGGTACTTGTGCGCGCGTCGCACGCGCAAGTCGCCAAAGACAGTATGCTCGTGCAGTCGCTGCTCAGAGATGCGCAGCGGCTGTTTGAGCGGGCGGTGTCGTTAAATCCGCGGCACGAAGAAGCACGCTACCAATTAGCCCAAGTCTATACCATACGGGCAAAGCGCTTCTACCTGGAAGAGGCTTGGGAAGAAGTGCTCAAGCTTCTTCGGGAATTGGTTCAACTCCGGGCGAATGAGCACGGGATCTGGGCAGAAATGGCGATTGTGCTCAAGAATCTAGGCAAGCCTGCCGCTTCGGCTCTTGCTTGGCTCCAGGCCGCGGAAGTCGTTCTAGATGACGCGCGGCTTGCCTTCGAATTGGTACCGCCTCCTGCGGATAGCACGGCTCTCTTTACCTACAACGTCCAGGCGTACCGGGCTTTTGTGGACAGTCGAAATGGAGCTGGTGTGCGACATTCCTTGGCAGAAGCCTGGAAATACGCCACGTCAGAAGAGGAAAGTGATTTCGCTCGTCGCGAATTAACATGGGCTCAGTGGGACTACAATAATTTTGAGAACAGACTAGTGTTCGATAGCCTTCGGTCAGCGGCCAGCAGCGATCCTTTGGGGGTCCGTGCCGAGATGGGCACCCTCATGGCTGGACTGACGCGACCCAGCGCACGTCGCGAAGCCAGATACAATCATGCCGTTTTATCCTATGACAATGGATTCAAAGACGGCGCGCTTGATACCTTGAAGGCGCTCTGGCATAACGTAACCGATTCTGTCAAGGCCGGGTCTGCAGGCACGTTGGAATCGAATGTCATACGCTCTTCTGCAGTCCGCCAAGAATTTCTGACAGCTGTCGACAGTTTGGCAATGGATCCGCTTCCGTATCCAGAATTCATGGAGGATTTGCGCGCGACCTACGCCACGTTTCTATTCGAGCGGGCTCTGGCCCACAGGCAGGAAGGAGCGTCAGCGCTGGCTTTCACGTATTTGATGCAGGTTGCGAAAACCGGAAGCGAGTATACGGGCAGGGCCTATATAGAGGCGCTGAAGTTGGCGCGCTATAATCCGCAACAGGCACTTGTGCTGGAGCCCCGAGTCGAGGCAATCTATTCGAAACTCGAACGGGAAGATCAGTTGGCGTACCTCGCTGAAATGGGAAATCTTTATCGCAGGTTGGGCAAGAACGAAGAGGTTTCGACATTTCTGGAACGGTACAGAGAATTGCGCACTTCTAACTGACTTGAGGGGCGTATGACGTAATGCGGGCACCAGTGCATCTCCACAATAAGTGCAATTCACCGGCTACTGTAGGTCTATGTCGCTGTCACAGCTTCTGGTAATTTTCACCGCAAGGATTCGCGAGCAACTCAGTCTCACAACACACACTTCGTCCAGTATGGCACATGCCTCCCGATACATTTATATCTTCGCCTTCTTGTTGGTACTGCCCAACGCACGCGCCCAGGAGGCGGTTGAGCCGGCTCGTCCGATTCGTGTTATGCAAGAATCACCTTGGACAATCAGCGCAATGTCCGGCGTGACGCCTTCCATGCGGCCAGTGCAGGCATACTGGGACCAGCAAACGGCTACGTATTTCATGAATTTGGTGGCGCTGTTTGAGGCACTGGGACTCCCGGTGGTGATAGAGGGACGCATCGTGCGGTCGGCCGATAATCGGGGATCCTATGAGGTTAACTTCGAAGCGGGTACCACGACCTATTCAGTAGGCGGCATGGCTGAACGCTCGGAAGATTTGACCGTAGGCGGATTCCTTCACAATGGCGAAGATTTTCTACTGACCCCTCCGAATGTTCAGAAGGTACTTCCAGCAGGTACCCTGGAGTTCGACAAGGCAACGTTGACGGTCGTGCTTTCAAACGCAGTCTTCGCCCGAGACACTTCGCCGTTTCGACTCCGCTCGGTTTCTCCGACGCACGCCAACGGGCCGCTGCTGTACGGGCGCACGCGCAAGTTCATTGGTGGTACGCAGTTGAGCTACAGAATGACGCGCGCCCAGCGGCTGGAAAACGAGGTGAATTACAACGGCTTCATGCAGGTTCGTGCCAGCGCGCTTGGAGGCCGCATCAATGCGGACGGCACGCTGTCACGCGGTGTTTCCGGTGATATCTCCACCGGTGTACGTTCATTGAGCTATCTGCTCGACTTCCCCAATTCTCCGGCTTTAAGCAGGTTTGAAATCGGGCGTACCCGCATGTACCAATGGCCTGTCCGGCAGTCTTACGATGGATTACGACTGAGCAACCTGCCGCTTTCCACCCGTAATATGCAGCATGAGGCGGAAATCAAAGGCGTGGCCGAGCCCAATGCGCTGGTTTCTGCTACGGTTGGCGGTGTTGTGGTTGATCGGGTCCAAGCAGACGGACAGGGACGGTATGTACTTCGGGTTCCGGCCTACTATGGAACGTCGTCAGCCGAGGTGGAAATATCTCCTGTGGGCGGCGGCTTGCCGACAATCGAAACCCGATATCTGTTCATAACGGAAGATCTGGCTCCTCCCGGTACATTCTATTGGGACTTACAGGGGGGCAGGGATTCATTTGACCAATCCCCGTTCGGATTTGCCCAGGCGCGTTTCGGGATTTCGAAGAGCCTGTCTGTCAGGGGTGGATTCGCATACGCAGATACCATGTATACTGGGACACTGGGTATAACAAAGAATCTATGGGGCTTTATCAGCACTGGCGCAGAGATTTCGTATCCGGAATTTGCGGGGCGCTGGACCGTGCGTCTCGTCCATGGACATTTGCGTGTCCACGGTGAAGGAGAAATAGCGGACAAACCCGGATTTGCGTTTTATCGGCGCAGGATGCAGGGACAGTTCGGCACCAGCTTTTCGCGCCTCAGCCTTTTTCTGAATGCCAGCACTCTCGAATCATTCACCGGCAGCGAGTCCACAAGCTTGAGTGGATCGGGAACGGTCAGGCTGTCACGGAGGACCAATCTGCTGCTAACGGCCGGCCGGACAATGACCCGGTCTGTATTCGGCACACAGTTGCCGCCGCGCCTGCAGTGGAAGAGCGTATTGACCCAGTACCTGTCTGCCGGAAGGTTGCGAGGACGTATTGGAATGCAAGGTGACGGAGGACGTTACGAAGACATTGATTTTGCGGGCCTCATCGCATACGCATCGTATCGAAGCATCACGCTGGGAACTCGCATCGGATACGATTTCCCTGCGGAAACCGTGACTGCGTCCTTCACGCTTCGAATGGACGCGCCCTGGATAAGCTTCAACGGTCACTCCTCGCTTGATCCTGTGAATCCGTATCATCTGCAAAGCATGTATGGCTCTGTGGAGTTGAGCCGTGGCATTCGGTTTTCGAGACAGCCAAGGACATACAGCAGCGCACAGCTTCAGGCTTTTGTCGATCTAAATCGAAATGGTCGAAGGGATGCAAATGAACCCCCGGTTCCAGGACTGGAATTAGATGTGGTCAAGGCGCGCGTAGAGCGTGCCGAGGATGGAAGTGCGAGGGTCGATTTTTTAGTTCCCAGTACGCAATATCAGGTTGTCATTGATCCCAGCTCCATAAGGGAACCCGATTTGGTTCTGCCGACTGGAAACACATTCAGTTTCATGTCCGATCCGGGAGAGACCAAGCGGATTGACATTCCTGTCTACAAGAACACCATCGTTGAGGGTACCATTAGTGAGTTGCCGCTGAGCTCTCCCACCTTGGCGGTCGTAGTGTTTTACCAAGGCGCCGAAGAGGTAGTCAGGGCTGCAGTATCCCAGCAGGGGCGGTTTACCTCGCTGCTTGGCCCTGGCACGTATAGGCTTGAGGTACAGGATCTGCTGGGCAAGGAAGACTTGGGCGCATTCACCCGTACCCTGAATGTTCAGGCAGAAGGCAGACAGCATTTGCTAATTCAACCCAACTAGGATTTCATGTCATTTCCTTCTTTTGTCACTGCAGTCATTACTGACTTGCAGTCAGCTCCGGATTCAGCAGTGACGGCAGTCACTCCCCTTGGGACAACTGCTCAAGAGGCTACAGAGACAGTTGGCGGCACTTTTCTTCCAGGATCACTTTGGGACTTAATTGGATACGCCCAAGGTTTCGAGTGGCCGCTCGGCGCTGTTTTCCTTATAGGCTTATTTCTTCTTACGTCCGCGTACGTCCGGTATTTCAGGCAATGGCGCGGTTCCGACAAGATGCTTCGGCTTGATCCCGGAAGCATTACCTCAGAAGGATTTGCGCTTGCCATTGAAAACGCAAAACCACGCAATCCTTATCGCCATTCCGGTCACAGGCTGCTGGAAGAGCATGGCCGGAACGGCTCTGCGCACTCGATGATAGACTACGCCATGCGTTACATCGACTTCGATCACGATGACTATAAGGAGATTGACCGGCGTATTACCGCGGCCGTGTATATCGCTCTCAGTCTGGGACTACTTGGAACGCTGTTAGGAATCTTCGTCCTATTTATGTCTGGCAGCCGCCATGAAGCCTCAGACCTGGTAGGTTTGGGCATTGCCGTTGTTTCTACAATGTTGGCGCTCGTGGTGCGCCTTATTCTCTGGCCAGTCAACATTTTCTTGCAGGCCTCTGTAAGAAAGAAATTCAAGTTGCTCAAGAAATGGACAGTGGCTTTCGCCTACGCGCTAGCAGGAGATCGACCGCCGGACAATGGACAATGACACGGCAACCATATGCGCTGGCAACGCCTAGAAGTCCGTGGAAAAGGGGTATCCGGCAGCTGAAGGCAGGAAAGCGATTGGGGTGCACGCGCGCGATCGTAGTGCAAGAAACGGGTTTGCGGTGTGATGAAGCGCAATTCGGCCCGGGTAGGGCCTATGGGCGCCGAATACAACGGAAGAAGCGCAATACGAAGGCCGCCACCTAAATAGCGAGCGAAGTAGCGAGGCCCTGCATACTGCTCGGTGTGCCCAGGCCGAAGTACTTGCGGATGAGAAACCCAAGGTTGAAGATGGCCGCGTGGAGGAGCATCCATTTTCGAATCTCCTCCAGGCCATTTGCCTGAACACGGCGCAGGCCTCCAGTTGCGAGCAGGTGGGCGAAGGTACACTCCGGCTTCTTGCCCCGGTGGCGCAGTAATCGCTTGCCACGCCGTCTGCGCCTCCGGCGACGATTGGCGTCCGTCACCTTCTGTGCATCCTGCTTGTCCTTCCAATTCCGACGACTCAGGTTCGGCTCGCCTACCTAGTGCGAGCCAGAAAATGCCGGTTTTTGGTGCAAGATCTGGTTTGGCGGGAATGGAAATGATGGAGATATGGACGAAATGGCCGTGCCAGGGGCGATCGATGTTTGGACGGGTCCAGTTTTCGAGCTCACGGAGCGCCGATCAGAGCATTGTCACCCTCGATCGGTGACGCAACCAGACAGGTAGGCAAGCTCCTGTGCAGAAGGAGTGCGGTCTTCTTCGAATACTGATCACATTTGGGGCGTTACGCTGCACGCCCACGGGCCTGACGCCAGAGCCGCCGACGCTCTTCCTGCGTCTTCAGTATCAGGCCCATCCGGTGCACGTTCGTCGCTATCATCACGAGCCCTACTGTGCGGGCAAAGCCTTCGGCGCCATGCGTGCGCACCAAGCCCGTGCCACGCTGCTGTAGATTGTTGATGGCAGACTCAATCGCAGGATGCTGGCGTCGAGCCTCCACAAAATCGTCCGCCGTCTCGCGCTCCAGATCCTCCTCATTGCGCCGCCCTTTTCTGGGCAACGCGCTCAACTCCAGCAACTGGTCCAGCTTCCGCCGATTCTCCGGCGTGTAGAAGCCTCTACGGCAGGAATGCAGTGTCGGATAGTGCTTCTTCGCCTCGGTCAAGAACGAGACAATCATGTCCTGATCATTCCCCTCCCACAGGATGTGGTGGCGCAAGATGAACTGATATTGGTCCTCCAGCATACACACCGGCACTCCCAGTTCCGCCACCACATCCGCCTTCCCCTTGTTGATCCAGCGCGTGTGCTCCTCATGGATGGAGAACACCTTCTCACCGTGCGGAATCACCTCTTTCTTGATCAAACGGCGCTCTACCTGGTCTATCTGCCGCCTGGCGTGCCGCACATACTCCGCAATCTTCGCATGTGCAATCTCGCGCTGTTGAAGGAGCGTGAGACTATCCTCCACTTTCTGTACGACCTGCCGGCACACACAGAGGTAGCGCTCGACCCTCGTCTCATCGCGCCATTGCCGGTGTGTGCGCACCTCATAAAAAGCTCGCCGCACACGTGCCGTCCAAAACCCACGCTTGCGCCAGCCCCGGATGCCATGCTCCTGGCATACGCGGGACATGGTCCGAATCAGACAGCGCATCGCATCCCACAGCAAACTGACATCGGTGGGCCAGTGCACATGCGTCTTTGCTACCGACGAATTGGCCCAGCAGCGAAGCAGAGCTTCCGACCCATTTATTTTACCAGGCGGTGCCCGCTGGCTACCACCACATGATTGATGTCCTCCAGGATCTCTTCAGTCAGCAACGAAACGTTGTCCATCACCGTCTGCAACTGGTAATACTGTTTTTCGCCAAAATCGGCGTGTCCCAACATCTGGCGCACCTTCTCGTGATTATTGGCATAATCCACCAACCGATCAAAATCGCAGTCAATGGCTCTTTGAAGCACACCAAGCACGAAAATGCGCCACAGGGACATGCCGGGACGGCCACGACGGTGACTGACATCCGGGCACAGGTTCTCTTCCAGAATCTCGAAGATCTTGATTCGGGTGGCGGGATCGCAATACAGATGCTGTAGTCCGCGCAGTACGGCGGGGACATCATCTCTGGATTTGGGATTGAACACGATCTCGCCGATAGGCACTTCTCCGAGCTTGAATTGTGGATCTTTGACGATTCTCATGGCAACAAACGGTCGAATGTTGGAGGCAAAGGGGCTTTGAGGCGATTGTATGAGCGTTTAGACGGTCTTAAGATACGAAAATCGCCACGGATTCGCGAGGAAATGATATTATTAAACAATGTATTAATAATTACTTCATGCTTCTTCTGACAGGCATTTATCACTCACTCTTATCGAATGTGATAAATAGACATAATAATGACACGACTTAATCCTTATTGTACACCCAAGATATACAAAAGGATGGGTAAATTATGATCATGACTGCCAACGTCATTTACTTCCGCCTCGGAGGGAGATGGTGAAAAAGCACCGATTACGCGGGTACTCCAGCTGAACCGCACCAATTCATGCTGCGCGGGTCATTTCTACCGCCACGTGTTCCTGCATTCTACCTTGGTCGACTTCGATTGCCGAATCCGCGGATCGAGCGCCCATGACAAAGACAACATGGCTTGCAAGAGGATCGTCACTGGGCGACGTTTTCGTTTCAAGACAAAAACAAGCTCGCACCTCTCTCGAATTCCAACCTGCATTCTTTGGTCGCTGATAGTGGCGATGCTTGCGGGGATCACCTCGTGTGACTCAGGACCATCGGAACCCGAGCCCGTTGCTCCCGCGGCAATCGGCTCAATCCCGGCGCAGACGATGGTGGTCGGCGACGTGGTCACGCTGGACGTGACTTCTTTCTTCCGAGATCCCGATGAAGGCGTGCTCACTTATACCGCTTCCTCGTCCAACAGCGGAGTTGTCACGGCCACCATGTCAGGTAGCAACCTGACGTTGACAGCGGTGGCGGCCGGAACCGCCACCGTGACAGTGACGGCGACAGACCCAGACGATCTGACGGCCACGCAGAGCACGGGAGTGACGGTTGATGCGGCAAATCAGAGACCGGAGGCGGTAGGAACGATTCCGGCGCAGACCATGGTGGCCGGCGAAGTGGTCACGCTGGACGTAACTTCTTTCTTCCGAGATCCCGATGAAGGTACGCTGACGTATACGGCTTCCTCGTCCGACAACGGAGTCGTCACAGCCACCATGTCGGGCAGCAATCTGACGTTGACAGCGGTGGCGGCGGGAACCGCTACCGTGACAGTGACGGCGACGGACCCAGACGGCCTAACGGCCACGCAGAGCACGGGAGTGACGGTCGAAGCTGCAAATCACGGACCGGAGACGGTGGGGACGATTCCGGCGCAGACGATGGTGGCTGGCGACGAAGTGACGCTGGACATGACTTCTTTCTTCCGAGATCCCGATGGAGATGTGCTGGCGTATACCGCTTCCTCATCCAACAGCGGAGTCGTCACGACCACCCTGTCGGGCAGCAACCTGACGATGACAGCTGTGGCGGCGGGAACCGCTACTGTGACGGTTGCGGCGACGGACCCAGACGGCCTAACCGCCACTCAGAGCGCGAGAGTGACGGTCGACGCGGCAAATCAGGGACCGGAGGCAGTAGGGACGATCCCGGCGCGGACGATGATGGTCGACGACGTAGTGACGCTGGACGTGACTTCTTTCTTCCGAGATCCCGATGGAGATGTGCTGGCGTATACTGCTTCCTCGTCCAATAGCGGAGTCGTCACGGCCACTATGTCCGGCAGCAACCTGACGATGACAGCTGTGGCGGCGGGAACCGTCACCGTGACGGTGACGGCGACGGACCCAGACGGCCTGACGGGCACGCAGAGCACGGGAGTAATGGTCGACGCGGCAAATCAGGGACCGGAGGCGGTAGGAACGATTCCGGCGCAGATGATGGTGGCCGGCAACAAAGAGATGCTGGACGTGACTTCTTTCTTCCGAGATCCCGATGGAGATGTGCTGACGTATACCGCTTCCTCGTCCAACAGCGGAGTCGTCAGGGTCACTATATCGGGCAGCAACCTGACAGTAACAGCAGTAGCGGCGGGAACGGCCACAGTGACGGTGACAGCGTCAGACCCGGGCGGTCTGACGGCCACGCAGAGCGCGGGAGTGACAGTCGAAGCGGCGAATCAGGCGCCGGAGGCGGTAGGAACGATTCCGTCGCAGACGGTAGTAGCCGGCAACGAGGTGTCTCTGAACGTGATTTCTTTCTTCCGAGATCCCGATGGAGATGTGCTGACGTATACCGCTTCCTCGTCCAACAGCGGAGTCGCCACCGTCACCACGTTTGGCAGCATCCTGACGGTTACAGGGGTGGCGGTGGGAACCTCCACAGTGACGGTGACAGTGACAGACCCGGGCGGTCTGACGGCCAAGCAGAGCATGGGAGTGACGGTCGAAGCGGCAAATCAGGCGCCGGAGGCGGTAGGAACGATTCCGGCGCAGACGATGGTAGTCGGCGACGAAGTGACTCTCGACGTGACTACTTATTTCCGAGATCCCGATGGAGATGCACTGACTTACGCAGCATCTTCGTCCGACAACGGAGTCGTCACGGCTACCATGCCGGGCAGCAACATGAAAGTGACAGCTGTGACGGAGGGATCCGCCACCGTGACGGTGACGGCAACAGACCCGGGCGGTCTGAGGGCCGCGCAGAGCGCGAGAGTGACGGTCGACGCGGCAAATCAGGGACCGGAGGCAGTAGGGATGATCCCGGCGCGGACTATGATGGTCGACGACGTAGTGACGCTGAACGTGACTTCTTTCTTCCGAGATCCCGATGGAGATGTATTGACGTACACAGCTTCCTCGTCCAACAGTGGAGTCGTCACGGCCACCATGTCGGGCAGCAACCTGACGATGACAGCAGTGGCGGCGGGAACCGTCACCGTGACGGTGACAGCGACGGACCCAGACGGTCTGACGGCCACGCAGAGTACTGGAGTGAGAGTGACGGGCCCAGTGGCAAATCGGGC
Source organism: Rhodothermales bacterium (assembly GCA_963665975.1). Taxonomy (GTDB): domain Bacteria; phylum Bacteroidota; class Rhodothermia; order Rhodothermales; family Bin80. Next base: position 3,307,334 of record OY762508.1, on the reverse strand, counting down.
GCCGGAGGCGGTAGGGACGATTCCGGCGCAGACGATCGTAGTCGGCTTCACAGTGACGCTGAACATGACTGCTTTCTTCCGAGATCCCGATGAAGATGCGCTGACTTACACAGCATCTTCGTCCAGGTCGAATGTAGCTCGGGTCTCGGTTGCGGGCTCGACGGTGAGAATCACGGCGGAGAGCGCTGGAAACGCGACGATTACCATAACGGCACGCGACCCGGGGGACCTGAGCGCCACGCAGCGTGTCAGCGTCCAGGTGGCGTCGCCGAGTGCACCGGATCTGGAGTTCACCAGTGTCACTCCAACTTCGGTGACGATATCGCCGGGCAATTCGGTGACCGCCGACTTCACACTTCGTAATTCCGGGGGCGCGCCAGCACCCCCCACGACCATCCGCCTTTACATATCCAGCGACGCGTCCATATCGACCAGCGACACCGAGACCAGCAGTACACTTGGTCCCAGTCTAGCTGTGGGGGCGGGCGTGATCTTTACCCCAACGATCACTTCGAATTCATTGGACGATTACTGGTTTGGGCTATGCGCCGACGCCGTATCGGGAGAATCCAACACGCAGAACAACTGCTCCCAAGGTGTCCATGTGGAAATCGTAAGCACTGGCTCACCCGATCTGGTAGTGAACCTTTCGGAGTCGGCCGTAACGATTGCGCCAGGAAACAGCTTCTCGTACGACATAACAGTGCGAAACCAGGGCGATGGGGCGTCGGCTGCGACCGAAATCCGAGCCTACTACTCCACCGATCCGACCATCACTACGAGTGACCAGAGTATCAGTGATCCAGCCGGCGTGCCCCCCCTAGGCCCATCACAAGAGGGGAGCGCAACTGGTGAACACACAGTTGGGGCGGGGACTCCGGAAGGGACAGACTACATCGGAGTGTGCGTCGACGCCGTACCTGGAGAGTCGGACACCGGTAACAACTGTTCTTCGGCGATCACGGTAACGATCACGAGTGGCGGTGGCAGTACGGACTACACGGTTGCCCAGACGGTCACGACGCTCCCTACGGGCTATTTTGTCCCGAGCCAACTGGGTAGCAATGCCACGTTTGTATTTTCAGATGGCAAGATGACGATAACATTCTCCGGTACAAGTACGTACATGATCCACAACAACAGCCGCTACAGTTGCCTGACCAGCAGCGGATGTGAGATCGTGGACAGGGTGATCACCCAAGGCACCATCCGGGAGCAGGCGCAATCGGCCGACAGGCTCAAATCGGATCGTCAGATTCTCCACTCGGTCAACACCGTGATGTTCAAGAAACCGGATGGAAACCGGCCGGTGCCTTCGGTAACGTCTGTGTCCATCCGGGTGCAACCGCATGGGAACGATTGAGTCCCACCAAGATCGGCGTCCTCCCGGGCGGTGGCTTCCCCTTCTGGAATGGAGCAGCCGGGTCCGAAGTTGCCGTGTACGGCGATCCGACGGAATTGTCCGGGTGGCTGTGCGACGTGCCCCTTACCATGAACAACTGGAGGCATCCGGTTCTGTATCGGGGTCCACGCAACTGGCTCAGACCTACCGCTACCGAGACTCGATCACGATACTGATGGCCTTCAGGGGCATTGGACTGGTCTCTGCAATGACGCTGGCGTGCGAACTCGAAGACATCCGACGGTATGCTCATACGCGCCAGTTGAAATCCTGTCTGGACCTGGCGCCGAGCGAGCACGGTTCGGGTGATCGGGTTACGCGGGAAGACGTTACAGAGAACACGTATGCCCGGAAAGCCCTGGTATCGGCAGCTTGGAAGTAAGCAGCTGCGCCCCGTTACAGCGCGGTACTGAAAAACCGGCAGGGTTTCGGCTGAGGTAATACGGATTTTCTGGAATACGCGCTTTTGCACGCTGATCCGTACCAGGGCGTGATAAGTGGCCAATGTACCGATGGCACGTAGACTTGTGGGCGGTCTGTGGGATGCCTTGCAAACACAGACGATGGTGGCAATGGCCACCTGATTCGTATCATGCCGTTGCACGGGCCTATGGAGAAGTGATCTGGCACGGATGTAGAACCCACGAGCGATTCTTGCGATAGCCTGACATCTTGCCGGTGGACTCGCGTCGTTAGAAGGTGGCGTTCGCGAATCCGAAACCGTGCGTTACGGTCTGGAGCAATCCAGGCTTAGCACGCGAATACCAGAGTGATTCACCATCGAAGAGGTGTGGTCGCTTCTCCACAGGTCAAGTAACAGGTACCTTCATGTTAGCTTAACTTGACATCGTGTCCAACTAAACCTGGGAACCATAGCACACTCTTGCCAAGGGTCCTGCTTGTTGTTTCAATGCTCACTCCTGCGTTCAGTACCTGATTGATTACTTTTTCCAGGAGCAATCGCATTGGATGGCGAAAAAGTCTTTCGGTTAATCAGTATCAAGCGTAATTTGCGCCATGGGGCGTCTTCGTTTGTCGTTTGGGTGCACAATAATTCTTGGATGCTCCCAAACCTAGTGGAAGGCGATGACCTTTCTACAAGCGAAAGAGTCGTTTCTACAAGATCCGTACATAATCAAGACAATGCTCCCTTATTCTCCTTGGACCAACCTGCAACCCCAACCATGAAAAGATTTCTCTCCATCCTCTTACTGCCCATGCTCTTTGCACCCGCAGCCATTGCGCAGCATATCGAGGAGCGATCGATCGATTTTCCGGATGTCCCGGACTATCTGACACTCGTTTGTGATCTGCACATGCACACGGTGTTTTCCGACGGTAGCGTCTGGCCAAACATCCGTGTCCAGGAGGCTCAGCGTGACGGCCTCGACGCCATCGCGATAACCGAACATCTGGAGTACCAGCCACACAGCCATGACATTCCGCATCCCGATCGCAACCGGTCTTACGAAATCGCGCAGGCCACGGCGCCGGATAGTCCGCTCATTGTCATAAACGGCTCCGAGATCACCCGCTCTATGCCGCCCGGGCATGCCAACGCCATTTTTCTTGCGGACACCAATCCCTTGCTGACGGACGATCCGATTGCATCCTATCGAGAGGCAAACCGACAAGACGCATTCGTCTTCTGGAATCATCCACACTGGACAAGCCAGCGGAAGGACGGTGTTTCCACCCTAACAGACATGCACCGCATGCTTATCAGCGAAGGCCTGTTACACGGCATCGAGATTGCCAACGAGATGACGTATTCTGACGAGGCACTCGCGATAGCACTTGAGCATGACCTCACCATGCTGGGCACGTCTGACATTCACGGACTGGTCGACTGGCAGTTTGACGTGCCACGCGGTGGCCATCGTCCGGTCACGCTGGTCTTTGCTGAAGAGCGCTCTGCGGAAAGCATAAAGGCTGGCCTCCGTGCGCGGCGCACAGTCGTTTGGTTCGACCACACGCTCATCGGTCGAGAGGAACACCTGCTGCCACTCATCGAGGCATCTGTTTCCGTCGCAAATGCCCAGTATCTGGGAGATACTTCAGTCCTGGAGGTAATCCTGCACAATGACTCTGACGCAACCTTCCTGCTAAAGAACCGCTCCGACATGACGTTTCACGATGCAGCAAGCGTCATCGAGTTGCCACCGCATGCGGACACGCGCCTGGAGGTCAAGACGCTGGAAAGAATGGCCTCCGTCACCCTGGCATTCGAGGTCCTAAGCGCAGTTACTGCCCCCGGCGTACATCCGACCCTTACCATTCAAGCCAATCCGAATTAGCATTCGTGTGGTCAGCCCCACGGACCCGTGATGGCAAGCGTGAGGCCGTCGTGCTGGATGTTAACAAACAGCGTCGTTCCATCCGGGGAAAACGTCGCTCCCGCCAGTTCCGAATTGCTCACAGCATTGCGTGCGAACTTGTAGGCGGTCCCGTCCGGCTTTATGCCTACGAGGAATTGCTCTCCGGAGCCATCCTCGCACAGGATCAGGTCACCCCAGGGCGTCACCGTAAGGTTGTCCGCGTTGTCTACCAGGCCCGGGTCGTTCGGCTCCACGAAGAGTTCCAACGTCCCGGGCGCTTCTGACTCCTGCGGGGCGCCTTCGCTGGGGCTTGGCACGTAGCGCCAGATCTGTCCGCGCTCAGCCTCCCCTCCATTAGTGCACGCGAAATAGACCGCATCGTTGCCGTACCACATACCTTCACCTCGGGCAAAGCGGGCGGCGCCGAGGTCAAAGCCTCGATACCGCAGGTCATCCTCAGGCGCCTCTACTTCGGCGAGATCTATCCAGCGCGTCGCGAGCACAGCGCCGACAGCGACGGCAGGCTCCGGTCCCCAGTTGCGCGTATCCAGCGCTGATTGGCCGGCTACCGCCAATGCCTGCAGTCTGCCGCCATTGGCAAGCATTCCCGGCGTGTCCGGCAGAAAGCGATACAACAGGCCGTCCGACTGGTCTTCGGTCTGATACACAACCCCGGAGTTGGGACAAACCGCAACAGCTTCATGGTTGAATCGCCCCATGGCTGTGAGCGGCACGGGCCGGGCAAGACCCGGCGTAGCCGTAACCGGGACCTCGAAGGGATACCCGTGGGCGCGTGCGCAGTGCTCTCCCGGCAAGTCCACAGTCTCTTCGCACGTTATCCAGGAATTCCACGGCGTCGGACCGCCTGCGCAGTTGCGCAGTGTTCCCGCCAGGCTCAGGTAGTGAGAGACGAGCTCCTGGGTCATCGTGTCATAGACCAGCGTCGTGGTGCCCCCGAGGCATGGTTGCCCGTTGTGCCCGGCATCGTACAAATCCTCTAAAGAGAGTCTGGCGAAGAGCTCATTCGCTGAACCGAAGGGGCCATGCGCAGGGTCGCGCCCCAGATCCATTTCGTGGTTGCGCACCAGTATTGTGCGTCCGTCCTGTCCCGGAAAGGCCGCCATGCCGTCGTGGGCGGCGGGCACATAGAACCCGTCTGTCATACGCTCGCCGGCACGTGAAATCACGCGATACGTGAAGCCTCGCGGCAGATCAATAATCCCATCAGGATCCGGGACGAGCGGACCAAAGCGGGCCGCATAGCGCATATCGGAGCATCCTACGAGGCCGTGCAGGCCGGCAAGGCCGAGAGTAAAGGCGCCGGAGGTTTGAAGAAAATGCCTGCGAGTGAGTGTCATGGTCGTATTGTCCAGGGAAGTGTTTCCTATTTCTGCGAGGTCGAGGCCACGTTTTCGGCGGCACGAAGCACCCGTAGCAGGTTGCCGCTCCACAGTTTGGCTATTTCTTCTTCGGTGTACTCTCGGCGCACCAGTTCATGCGTGACGTTAAACGTTTCGCCAGCATGGTTCCAGCCGTCAACGCCTCCGCCGCCGTCGAAATCAGAGCTTATGCCCACGTAATCGATACCGATGAGATCGACCGCATAGTCGATGTGGTCGACAAAGTCCTGCACGGTAACTTGCGGCCACCGCGCCTCAACTGCCGCAAGTGCTTCCCGGTACGCCTGTTGATCCTCTTCAGTCAGCGCTGCCACGTCCGCGCGGCGTTCAATGCCAAATTGCGCGCGGACCGAATCGCGCTCTGCAATCTGCTCGGCAGGCGGCTGCTTAATGTAGTTCCTGAATGCAACCGTCTGCATGACGCCCCCGTTGGCCTTGAGGGCCAGAAGCTGCTCATCATCCATATTGCGAGGGTGGTCACGGAGTGCCCGCGTGCTGGAATGGGAGGCAATTACCGGGGCCTTCGAGAGCTGCATGGCGTCCATGCTGGCATCCTTGGAAATATGCGAGACGTCGACGAGAATCCCGAGCTTGTTCATTTCACGGATCACCTGCTCGCCGAACGCGCTGATACCTCCGTGCTCCGAGGGCCCATCCCCTAACGCGTCGCGGGGAGTCGCAGAGTCCGAAATATCGTTGTGGCCGCCATGCGCGAGCGTGATATAGCGCGCACCGAGTTCAAAGTAGCGCTTCAGAAGCGCCGTGTCGGTGCCGATCACATATCCATTTTCAATACCGATCAGCGCAGCGATCTTTCCGCTCTTGTGGATGCGCTCCACGTCATCCGCGGTTTCGGCCAATTCAACGCGGTCCGGATACATCTCGGTAGCCATCCGGCGGATGGCGTTGAATTTGACCAGCGCGAGACGTTTCGCCTCGGCGTAGTTCTCGGTCGTGCGCTCGGTTTGCCCTACGTAGACAATCCAAAACCCTGCATTCAGGCCGCCTTCCTCCATCTTCGGCAAATCGACCTGGAAGTCGCCGCGCACTCCGGGATCCACCGTGGGAGTGGCAAAATCAAACGGAATGTCGATATGCGTGTCGAGAGTCAGCACGCGATCATGGATCGCTTGCGCCTTCTTCTCGAGAGCCGCTTCATTGGAGTCTTGTACGCCGCAGGCGGAAAGACCAAAGAGTATCGCACCGAAGAACAGTTGCAGCATGACAATTATGGGGGCCAGTGCCGTGTATTAGGGGACGGGCGCATGTTCGATCAGCCGGGCAATCCAGAGGCCTGAATTCAAGTCTGACGTGAAGATGTGGCCTTTGAAGATCTGCGCGCCCCACGTCATGGGCCAGTCCGGAATCATGGTCTGGCTATCGGTCGTGCGCAGCACGGCCATTTCGCGGCCCTGCCGCAAGAGGTCCCCGCGGAGTTCGCCGGAAATGTCCAGGACTCGCAGGCCGCCCTGATAGTAGCCCACATACAGGCGATCCATTTCCGCCCATATATTATGCGCGCCAGCCTCCGGAACCTCGTAACGCGCCACTTCCACGGGGCTATCAATGTCCGTCATGTCGAGAACATGAATATAGCCACGGGCGTCGATCCTGGCGTCCACGTCCCATCCGTCCGGCCAGATTTCGTCACCTACGAACAGATACTTGCCGTATCGCCAGGCCACATGCGTATTGCCTTCCGGATAGCTGTACCGGCTCACGAATGCCGGCTCCACCGGCGTTCCGCCGTGTGTCCCTGCCCCCACGTCAAGCGTGACAATGCCATCATCCCAATAGGACAGGTAAGCGTAGCCTTCCTGTACGATGACATCGTGCAGGGTCTTCCGCCGCTTGTCCAGTCCCCAGCGGCCCACTTCCTTCGGATTCCGGGGATCAGAGATATCTATGATGTGTAGCTCATTCGTCCCGTTGTGGCAGGCATAGACGAGGTCATGCTCTCCATCTATCCACACATTGTGGACTCCGCCTGTCACCGTATCGGTGTATTCAGACAGAATAGTGGGATGCGCCGGCGTGCTGAGATCCAGGAGCACCATGCCGTTCTTCCTGTCTGAAGCCCCCTCCCGTGTGATAATGCCAATGCGGTTGTTCGGATGAATCTTGACATCATTAATGCGCCGTGCATCCACCTGCACCGAGTCTGTCAGTACGGGGTTGGCGGGGTCGGTGACGTCAATCGCCTTCATCCAGTCGTACAGAAACGTGCCAACGTAGGCGTAGTCGCGGCCGTCCACCCCTTCGAAGGCCCAGGTATCTCCGGAATGGTGATTGGTGATGGCGCCCCGCCCCACCGACACCAGGCGAGCATTGTATCGGCGCGGCCCGACATCGACGGTTATTGATCGTCCAATGTCAGGCCCAATGATTGCCGTGATCGTGTACGCGCCGGCTTCTTCCGCGACGAAAAGGCCGTCTGGACCGTCTTCATGGATGGTAGCGGCGAGTGCGGTTACCATCCACGTTGGATGCACGCCCGCAATGCGATCTCCGTTGTCGTCTTCGGCGATCACCCGCATGCGCACCACATCACCACGCCGGATACTAACCCGATTTTGGGCAATCTGGTACGACGTGGCCGTGTTTTCCGTAACGGTGACCCGGATCTGCGCGGTCGCACGTCCCGCCTTAACGGTGATCATTGCCTGCCCGGGGGCCATACCAGTAACCCGACCGTCCTCGTCGACGGTCGCCACGCGTCGGTTGCCCGTATCGTAGCGCAAGGGCGCGTTCGGAAGTCGTTCGTTGAGCCGCGACCGCACCGCCACGGTAAGAGGAACTGTAGTGCCGGCCAGGACCGCCATGACGGGCAGCTCTGCCGTGATAGAGGCTGGTGGCAGCTGCGGTACGATTACCGAAGAGTACGCAGGCTTGCCCTCAATGACGGCCACGACCTGCGCCGTACCCGGACGGTGCGCCGTCGCAAGGCCATCCTCATCGATCGTCAATACGTCTTCGTCCTGAACGAACCATTGCACCACGGCGCCTTCCGTCTCGGCCCCTGAAGCATCGTACGCGCGCGCCGTGAATTGCTGCATCTCGCCGACCTCGATTACTGCCTCTGCGGGCGTAATCACCACGGTATCCGGTGCGGCGGCTTGCATGGCGAACAGCAGAGCAAGGCATGCCAGTGTCATGGGGATGGGGTGCTTTTATGGACGGTATCCTTCTCTTACGAGAGGCCTGCAACCGGGATCCATTTTCGCAAGCCTGCGCGTGCGTATCTTTGCCCGCTCCGCACCGCTACTCAACAGGATTACATGAACCATTGACCGGTCAGCGTCACATTATCCGTCATGAAGTGCGTGAGCTCATCCTGTTGGCCGGTCCTGTGGTCGGAATGCAGCTTGGACAGATTTCGAACGGCTTCATTGACGTGTTGATGGTGGGCCGTCTCGGTCCCAACGCGCTCGCCGGCGTGGCGCTCGGCAATGCAACGCTGTTCTTCTTCCTGCTGGTCTGCCTGGGGATTGTGATCGCCGTGAGTCCGATGGTATCGCAGGCCTTCGGCGCCGGGGAGCGCGCCAGCATCGGCAACACCGTGCAGCAGGGCCTTTGGCTGGGGGTTATCCTCACGGTGCCGCTGGTCATCGTGTTGTGGAACATTGCTCCCATCTGGCGGCTCCTCCAGCAGGACGAAGCCACTGTGGTTCTGGGTGAGCAGTACCTGCGCGCCGTGCTCTGGGGCTTTTTGCCTTTCCTCTGGTTTATCGCGCTCAGGAGCTTTGTGGAGGCTGTTTCCCGGCCCTGGCCGATCACGTTCATCGTGTTTATAGGCGTGGGATTGAACATCCTCGCCAACTCTGCGCTGATGTACGGGAAATGGGGCTTTCCCGAGCTCGGACTCGTAGGATGCGGGTGGGCGACCACGATCGTATTCTGGTTCATCTTCCTGGTCCTGGCTGCCTACGTCGCCTTGCAGCCGCGTTTCCGGGAGTTCGCCCTCGTGTCCCGGTTCCGGTGGCCTGACACCGGGCTCTTGCGTGAACTATGGTGGCTGGGACTGCCGATAGGCGTATCCTACGGCATTGAGGTGGCTTTATTTGCGGGCACGGCATTTCTGGTGGGGACTCTTGGCCCAACGCCGCTTGCGGCGCACCAGGTGGCCATCCAGTGCGCGAGCGTGACGTTCATGGTGCCCATGGGAATTGGCATCGCCACGAGCGTGCGCGTCGGCCACGCCGTCGGGCGAGGCGACACGGACGCTGCCGCATGGGCCGGGCGACTCGGCATGGTGCTTTCCGCACTCTTCATGCTGTGCGCAGCGACGGTTTTCTGGATCATGCCACGCTCGATCGTCGGTTTGTACCTCGATCTCGGCGATGTCACGAATGCGGAGACCGCTGCCGTAGCGGTCAGCTTGTTGGGGATAGCTGCGGTGTTTCAGTTTTTTGACGGCGTGCAGGTGTCGGCCGCCGGAGCGTTGCGTGGACTGAAGGACACGCGTGTGCCCATGGTCCTGTGTTTTGTTTCGTACTGGGTGTTGGGATTTCCGACGAGCGTCTACTTGGGCTATGGCCTGGGCTGGGGGGCCCAGGGTTTCTGGTGGGGATTCGTATTAGGGCTGGCTGCGGCATCCCTGCTGCTGAGCGTGCGATTTGCGCGGCAAGTGCGGCAGGCAGGCGGGTCTAGAGTATCACCAACTCCCGAGCCTAACGCATACTCATAGAGTTTACATGGGGACCCTACTCCGCCTTTATTGCTCGCTCTTGCACGTGATACGACATTAGCGGCACAACCGCTCAATCCTCGCCAGTACAGGGGAAGCTGCGGCGCTACCGTAACGAATAACGCGATGCGCGGTCCATCCCTACCTGTGCGGGGGAAGCTTGGTGGACCTGATCGAGTTCGACGACGAAGTTTTCTTGGATCGAAGAAAGTACCACCATTGGTCGTGAGGCTTTCAGACCGTATCGCAATCGAACCATATCGGCAGGTCGCACCGGCTAGCGAAGTCGGAATAGATGCTATTGGCGTAAGAGGCATCGGCACCATCGCTGCGGCAAACGTGATTCCGCATGAGAATGACGAAGACCATTGCGTTGCTGTGTCGATATACGCACGTCGGCTAAAGCCCCATCCGTCCACTAGGAGCAATTGGAGGGTCGCCCGCTCCGATGCCTCGGCGCATCGGGTTCTCTCGGACCTGTCGGTGTTCATCGGTCATCGCAACTCCGTGAAGCATAAAATCCCGGCTGCGCGCGATCTGAACATGTTCTATGGGGCAACCGGATCCTCATTGTCTCTGCCAAAGCAGGAGCGGACGGCGTGGGACCGGATACAGACGCTCGGGATGGAGTTCCTGGGACCACAGGCGCTGCACGGCCGGAGCGCGGAATCGGCGCCAGCCGACGTGCCGTCCGACACGAAGAATGTGCCGACTGTATACTATCCAGGAGGTGGACCCGAACCCGCAGTAAACCAACTGGATTATGCCTACGCCTCGCGAGGAGTTCACGAGAAGGTGTCCGTAAGGGCAATGAACGCGGTCGAAGAGTGGGGCTCAAGCGAGCACTGCCGCCTGAAGATCGACGCAAAGACCAAAGCTGACGGCAGTTGACCCAGCAACCACATGGCGTCTTGCCACATTCGGGGTGGCATCGCAGGGTCACGCACCAAAATAACCGGTCGGGCACGAGGTAGTGAGATGCGTGGTCGAAGTTCCTAGGCAAACAGAGAATTAATCGCCATGCGCCTGTACGGCGAGTTCGCGAACGTAATTCCGCTCCCGGCGATCCGCCACTCAAGTATTCCGTGATACTGTACTTGAGGAGCGCCGACGACTAACCCTCGCAGCAATCTTGTGAGCTTCCCTCCTATTTCAATATTTTTTGAATACATCCCTTTGAATGGTGAACTTCCGTAGCGACTAGTTACTTAATTCGGCGATTCCGTACCTTAGGCTCCGAACCGCCCTATAGCAGCCCGTATCTGCTAGCTCCGCCTCTATTTCGAGCCATCGGCACCGCCATATATGCCACAGATCTTTCCACGGAAGGTCAACGTGCTGCCGCATATCTCGCTGGGCGGCACACTTGCCGGAGGCCTGGTCGCCATACTGGTCGTCTGGTACTACTTTTCGCCGGAATACACCGACGTGGGGTACGCCCCCGAACAGCCCGTCCCATACAGCCACCGCTTGCATGTGGATGCGCTGGGCATGGACTGCCGGTACTGCCATAGTGCGGTCGAAGTCGCGGATATCTCGAACATCCCGGCGACAGAAACTTGCATGAATTGCCACTCTGTGGTCAAACCGCAGTCGCTCGCGCTACTTCCCGTCCGGGAGAGCTTTGCCTCCGGCGAATCAATCCCCTGGGTAAAGGTGCACCAACTGCCGGACTACGCGCAGTTCAGCCACGCGGTCCACGTAAACGTGGGCGTGGGATGTGAGTCGTGCCACGGCAGAATCGACCAGATGGAAGTCGTACAACAGGTCGAGCCGCTGTCCATGGGCTGGTGCCTGGAATGCCACCGGCAACCCGAACTGTACCTGCGCGAGCCCGATGATGTGACCGAAATGGGGTATGTGCAGCCGGAAGATTTTGTCGAACGGAATCTGGATCGCATACGCCTGGAAGGCATCCAGCCTCCGACCAACTGCTCCGCGTGTCATTACTAGTCTGCCGCGCTAATGGTTGACCCCACACCCATGATTCCCCTTCCCGTAGTCGAGCCGGCGCGCTCGGACGTCCGGCAGTGGCGCAGCCTCGCGCATCTGGACGGGGATCCCGCCTTTGCGGAATTAACACGTGAAGAGTTCCTGCCAGGAGCATCCGATGCGCCGGGCGAATCGTCACGCCGACGGTTTCTGCAGATCCTGGGAGCGTCAATGGCGATGGCGGGCCTGGTGGGCTGCCGCAAGCCGGTAGAGCACGTGATGCCCTTCGCGCAAAGACCGGAAGACCTGGTGCCAGGCATTCCAGTGCGCTTTGCCACAGGCATGCCGCTGCGCGGAGTGCTCCACCCGGTCTTGGTTAAGAGCCACGACGGGCGCCCGACAAAGGTGGAGGGTAATGCCCTGCACCCCGCAAGCTCTGGCGCCACGGGCGTCTTCGAGCAGGCCTCCATCCTCTCGCTATACGATCCGGACCGGTCGCAGCATGTACTTCGCGACGGCGGAAGAGCCACATGGGAAGAGTTTGTCGCGTTTTGCGGGCAGCTGCACAGTGGCGCGGCAGGCAGGCGCCTTGCCGTGCTGAGCGCAGAGACGAATTCGCCGACCGTGCGCGCGCTGCGCGCAGAGTTGCAGGAACAGTACGGAGCGCTGACCTGGGTGACCTACCGGCCGGAAGGCGACGACCATGCGGCGCTCGGCATGCAGGCAGCCTTCGGACAACCCTACCGGGTGCAGTACGACTTCGCAAGCGCCGAAGTGATCGTAAGCCTGGATGCGGATTTCCTGGGGCCCACCGCGCGCAACGTGGCGCAGGCCACGCATTCGTTTGCGCAAGGCCGCAGGCTGCGCGGAGCGAACGACGAAATGAGCCGCCTGTATGTGGCGGAGAGCGCCTACTCCGTCACAGGGAGCCTGGCGGACCATCGCAAGCGCATGCGCTCGTCGGAAATTCCGGAGTTGGCCGCGCGCCTTGCGGCACGTCTCGGTATCACGACTGATGGCGCAGGTGACCAAAACGATCCTTTCGTAACCGCAATGGCGGACGATCTGCTTGCGGCTGGAAGCCGCGGCATCGTGCTTGCGGGAGATACGCAGCCTGCAGCCGTGCATGCGCTGTGCTCAGCGATTAACGCGCAGCTGGGAAGTATCGGATCCGTAGTGACGCTCCTGGATACCGGCGAAGAAATGGTAGCCTCGCAGGCCGAAGAGCTTGCCGGACTGGCGGGCGCAATGCGCGCAGGAGAAGTCGACGCCTTGCTTCTACTGGGCGTCAACCCCCTCTACGACGCGCCGCAAGCTCTCGACTTCGCGGCGGCTATGAGCCAGGTCGCCGATACCGTACACGTAGGACTGCACGTGGACGAGACGGCCAGCGTTGCGGCGTGGCATGTGCCGCAAACGCATTATCTGGAAGCCTGGGGTGACGGCCGCGCCTATGGCGGCACGCAAAGTGTAGTGCAGCCGCTGATTGCCCCGCTCTATGACGCCGCCCACTCCGCCATCGAAGTCCTGCAGCTATTAACGACAGGCGCCAGCCGCCCCGGCTTCGAACTCGTACGGGAAACGTGGCGCCCACTTTTGACCGGAGACTTTGAGAAGGCCTGGCGCAAGGTGCTGCACGACGGCTTCTTGCCAGGGTCGGCCTATCCACAGGCATCGGCCCCGGCTGTGGCAGGCTTCAACATGCCAGCGCCTTCCAGCGAGGCAAGCCTCGAACTGGTGTTCCGGCCGGATCCGACCGTCCTCTGCGGAAGCTTCGCAAACAATGCCTGGTGTCAGGAGCTTCCCGACCCGATCACGAAGATCGTCTGGGATAATGTGGCCGTGATGAGCCCGCAGACGGCGGAAGAGCTGGGCGTGACAACGAAATACAGGAAAGGGCGCTACTACGTGGATGTGATCACGCTCAGCGCGAATGGCCATGGCGTAGACCTCCCCGTGTGGATCGTGCCGGGGCATGCCGACGGGTCCATCGCCGTAAACTTGGGCTACGGGCGCGCCATCGCCACCGAACGCGAAGAGCGGCTCACGCCATTCTGGGATACGGACGACAAAACGGATGTCTATGGCAATGGCTCCGTATGCACAGGCGTTGGCCAGAACGTCGCCGTATTGCGTGACAGCGTGGCCGGGCCCGTGATCGGCGATGTGCAGGTGGAAAAGACAGGCGAAGCCTATCGCATCATCACCACGCAGGACCACGGCATTCTGGACGTGGAAGCGCGGCCGCTGATCCGCATGGCCACGCTGAGCGAATACCGCGACAACCCCGGGTTTGCGCTAGACGCAGAAGCTCCCACGCCGGGATCGGACGAGAAAACGTCGTTTGAAGCCTACCCGACACTGTGGGAGAACAGCCATCCGGCGAAGGAGCATGCGCTGCGCGATAGCAGCTACTACCGCAACCAGTGGGGCATGACGATTGACCTGAATTCATGCACCGGATGCGGAGCATGTATCGTAGCATGCCAGGCGGAAAACAATATTCAGGTGGTCGGCAAGGAGGAAATCGGCAACGGCCGCGAACTCCACTGGCTGCGCGTGGACCGGTACTTTGTGACCTCTGGTGACACGCGCCTGACCGGCGACCCGCAGATGGTGCTGCAACCCGTGCCGTGCCAGCACTGCGAAAACGCGCCGTGCGAAGCCGTCTGTCCGGTGGCGGCAACCGTGCACTCGCCGGACGGCACCAACCAGATGATCTATAACCGGTGCATCGGGACGCGGTACTGTGCAAACAACTGCCCCTACAAGGTGCGCCGCTTCAATTTCTTCAACTGGGCCAAGACGATCCCGGAAACCGTGCAGATGGCGCAGAATCCGAACGTATCGGTGCGCTCGCGCGGCGTGATGGAGAAATGCTCGTTCTGCATCCAGCGCGTCCGCGACGCGCAGAAAAACGCCCGCCTCGAAAAACGGGCGCTGTATACCGACGAAGTCCAGACGGCATGCCAACAGAGCTGCGCAGCGGAGGCGATCACCTTTGGTGACCTGAACGATCCGAATAGCGCCGTCTCGCGCGAACGCGCGAACAGCCGTAACTATACCATGCTCGCAGAGCTGAACATCAAGCCGCGCGTGTCCTATCTGGCGCGCGTCCGGAATCCGAACGAAGCACTCGAAGAGGCGTCCTGACCGCACCCCCCGACCAAGAGCCAGCGTACGTGAAATCGGCGAATAACACGGCCAGCGTAAGCGTGCATACCGAGGATCCCCCACTCGTGACGGGGAACCTCGGGTTTCATGAAATCACGCAGCTCGTCTCCTACCATACGGAGAAACGGCCTCCCGCCATGTGGTACATGGTCCTGGCAGTGTCGTCGACGCTCCTGGTCATGCTCCTGGCAATGATCGGCTACCTGTTCTGGAACGGCATCGGCGTATGGGGCAACAACAACCCCGTAGGCTGGGGCTGGCCGATCGTCAACTTCGTGTTCTGGGTCGGCATCGGGCACGCGGGCACGCTGATCTCCGCGATCCTGTTTCTGTTCCGCCAGAAATGGCGCACGGCGATCAACCGCTCCGCTGAGGCAATGACGCTGTTCGCCGTAATATGCGCCCTGCTCTTTCCGACGATACACGTCGGCCGGGTGTGGGTGATCTACTGGACGCTGCCACTGCCCAACCAGATGGAAATGTGGCCGCAGTTCAAGAGCCCGTTGTTGTGGGACGTGTTCGCCGTTAGCGTCTATTTCACGGTGTCGCTCATCTTCTGGTATGTCGGTCTGATCCCCGACTTGGGGACCCTGCGCGACCGCGCGCGAACAACGCTCCGGCGCCGCATTATGGCTTTCTTCGCCCTCGGCTGGACCGGCGCCAACCGCCACTGGCGGAACTACGAAAAAGCCTACCTGCTGCTCGCAGCACTCGCAACGCCGCTGGTGCTTTCCGTGCACTCGGTAGTCTCCTTCGACTTCGCGGTGTCCATTGTGCCAGGGTGGCATACCACCATATTCCCACCGTACTTCGTCGCCGGCGCCATATTCTCCGGCTTCGCCATGGTAATGACGCTCCTGATCGTCGCCCGAAAGGTGTACGGCATCCGGAACATCATCACGATGGACCATCTGGAGAAGATGGCGATCATCATTCTGGTGACGGGCACGATGGTCGGCTTCGCCTACATCACGGAGTTCTTCATGGCCTGGTACTCCCAGGTCGAATACGAACAGTATGCCTTCCTGAATCGCTCGACAGGACCCTACGCCTGGGCCTACTGGACGATGATGTCCTGCAACCTGCTCTTCCCGCAGTTCTTCTGGATCAAGCGGCTGAGGCGCAGCATCCCGTTTCTGTTCGTGACCTCGATCATTGTCAATATCGGGATGTGGTTTGAACGCTTCGTGATTACGGTGACGTCCCTGCATCGTGACTTCCTGCCGTCGAGCTGGGATTACTTCAACCCCACGATTGTGGACGTGCTGACGCTCGTCGGATCATTTGGCCTCTTTTTGACACTGTTTCTCCTCTTCCTGCGCTTCCTGCCCATGGTGGCCATGGCGGAGGTCAAGATGGTGCTTCCGGAAGCCGATCCACATTACTACGAAAACCATACCACACCCGAAGAGTAACTTATGCTGAAGGAAATTCTTCGGATCGTCAAACCCACGATGGGGATCTACGAGAGCAGCGAGGACCGCACGTATGGTCTGCTCGCCGAGTTCTCTGATCCGGGCGCCTTGCTCGCGGCGGCTGGCAAGGTTCGCGAAGCGGGATACAAACACTTTGATACACACAGCCCCTTCCCCATCCACGGCATGGACCGCGCGATGGGGCTCGGCAATTCACTCGTAGGCTACATCACCTTCGGGGGCGGCGTAGCGGGACTCCTGCTGGCCACGTGGCTGCAGTGGTGGACTTCGGCGGTGGACTATCCTATCAACATCAGCGGAAAACCGTTCTTCGCGTTCGAGCCGGCAATTCCGATCATGTTTGAGCTCACCGTGCTGTTTTCAGCACTGGCCGCCGTGGGTGGAATGCTGGCGCTGAATGGCCTGCCCAGACCATACAATCCGCTGTTCTACTCCCGAGAGTTTTCGCGCGTCACGGACGATGCATTTTTTCTGCATATCGCAGCCAGCGACGAGCAGTTTGATCTCCAGGGCACAGAGGCCTTCCTGCGCGGCATCCATGCCGTGCAGGTAGAGGTGATCGCCGACAAGGGATACTCGGACCTGCATCAGAATCCGGAATAGGGACCATGCGCAACGCATTTGTCATCCTGCTGTTGGGGCTAGTGCTAAGTGCCTGCCGGGGAACCGTTACGGACAAGCCGCCCATCCATATCAATCCGAATATGGATGACATGGAGCGCTATGAAGCTCAGGAGGAAAGCCCGTTCTTTGCAGACGGGCGCGCCATGCGGCCCAAGGTTCCGGGAACCGTCGCGCGCGGCATGCTACAGCAAGATACAGGCTACTACGAAGGCCGCGATTCGACCGGCGCATACGTAGCCAGCAATCCACTCGAACTGACGAAGGACATCCTGCTGCGCGGGCGCAGCCGCTATGATGTCTACTGCGCGGTATGCCATGGCAAGGCAGGCGATGGCCTGGGCATCGTCATGACCGGTGGCTACGGCTTCGCGCCAATCAGCTATCACAACGATCGCCTGCGGAGTATCGAGGATGGATACCTCTATGACGTGACTGCCAACGGTATTCGCACCATGCCCGCCTACGGCCACCAGGTTCCAGTGGCGGACCGATGGGCTATCGTGGCGTATATCCGCGTGCTACAGCGGAGTCAGAACGCCAGCGAAGGCGACATACCGGATGATATCTTGTCGGAGCTGAACTAACCCTAACACGCATGGCTGATTCGGTAAAGCGAAGCGCTCCGATTACGTGGCTCCTGGATTGCCTCGAGTCCACGGCGGATCAGGCAGATCCGCAATATCGGTTTACTGCCGGGCCGCTGGCGTGGATCGTGCCTACGCTTGTCGGCTTCGCGCTGCTGGCAGTAAGCATCGTCGTAGGCATGACGGAGGACTTCCGGGAGCAATTCTACTTCTCCTGGCTCGTCGGATGGACGTTCTGCCTCTCCCTCGCCCTGGGAGCACTCTTCGTGGTGCTCATCAAGCACCTCACGAAGGCGTACTGGGTTGTCACGGTGCGCCGCATTCCTGAAGTGCTGGCCTGGTCATTCCCCCTGTTGGCCGTACTCTTTATCCCCATCCTCGTCAGCCTGTTCGATGCACACGGTCCGTACCATCACTGGACGCAAGAAGGCATTGCAGACCCGACAAGTAGCCACTACGACGAAATTCTGGCTGGCAAGATCGCCTATCTGAACATTCCGTTCTTCCTGATTCGAATCGCCGTCTACTTTGCCGTGTGGACCCTGCTGTCTTTCCGGCTCTATGCCCTGTCCCTGCGGCAGGACGTGGATCCGCGCGCAGACACACCCGCAAAACAACGCAGCACCAGTGCATGGGGCCTGCCGCTACTAGCGTTGACGACCGCATTTGCGAGCTACGACTTCCTGATGTCCCTGGACCCGCACTGGTTTTCCACAATCTTCGGAGTCTACTTCTTCAGTGGCGCTTTCCTGGCCACTTTCTCCATCATCGCGCTGGTGGTGATCCTGCTGCAACAGGGCGGTATGCTCAAGGGCATCGTGTCCAAAGAGCATTACCAGGACCTGGGCAAGCTCATGTTCGCCTTCGTGATTTTCTGGGCCTACATCGCCTTCAGCCAGTATATGCTCTACTGGTACGGCGGCATTCCGGAAGAAACCGTCTGGTTCCGACACAGGTTAGAGCACGGATGGGAAACGCACAGTGCGGCCCTCCTGGTGCTGCATTTTATACTGCCGTTTTTGATCTTGGTACCCAAAGCGGTAAAGCGGTCGATACCCCTGTTGGGGCTCATGGCCGTATGGCTGCTCTGCATGCAATGGTTCGACCACCACTGGATGGCCGTTCCAGTGCTGCACCAGGAGCACGCCACGATTCACTGGCTGGACATCAGCTGTTGGGTTGGCCTGTGCGGTGTATTTCTGGGCTCGTTTGTGTGGCGCCTCAGTCGGCATCCTCTGGTGCCGCAGCGAGATCCTCTTCTCGGCAAGTCGCTGCACTTCCAAAACTCCTGATTGCAGTGAGACTCCAGAGCCGCGAAGTAGATGAGCGATCAAAACCAGGACGCGTCCGGGCCGCTCTTTGCTGAAGAGGGCCAGTTCGTCGTCGAAAGAGAAGGGTTGGAAGCAGGGCGGATTGGCGCATTCGTGTCCGTCGTGCTCATTTTGCTTGTCCTGGTTGTCCTGGCGGCTACAAGATGGTTCGTGTCCGTGTCGGATACGGCCCATGCACTGGTAGCCGCCGAAGCCACCTACCCGGAATTGCGCCGCGTGGAGCTTGACGCCGAGCAACTCCTGAGCCGCTATGAGGTCATCGACCGGGCGCAGGGGATCTACCGGATTCCCGTCGAACGCGCCATGGACGTGCTACTGCGGGAATCCCACGCTGACACCACCACCACTCAGCCCTGACTGCCGTGCGTACGACGGTCTCATTCCTTGTTGCGGTCTGCCTGTTGGCGCTGCCGGCCGTGGCGCAGATTTCGCCGCAGGCCGCGCGGACCTACGACGGCGTCGGCCTTGATCAGCACCTGGGAGAACGCGTACCGCCAGACCTGGTGTTTCGCAACGAGGAAGGCCAGCGCATAGAGTTGGGGACACACATGGACGGGTCCCGTCCCGTGCTTCTGACATTCGTATACCATACGTGCCCTATGCTGTGTAGCGCCCTCCTGGACGGGCTCACGCGTACACTGGAGGATGTGGACTTTGTCCCCGGCGAGTCGTTCGAACTTGTGACCGTGAGCTTCAGCGAACGCGACACCCCAGAGATGGCCGCACGGCAAAAGGAGAAGTACCTGCGGCGGCTGGCGCAGCGTGAAGCAGACTGGCACTTCCTGACGGGCGATAGCGCGGCCATCGCGGAGCTGACAGCACGTGTCGGCTTTCGCTTCCGCTGGGTCGAAGAACAACAGGAATTCGTGCATCCGGCAGCACTCGTGTTCCTTGGCGGCGACGGTACAATTACGCGGTATCTGTCCGATTTGGCGCCGCGCAGCCGCGATGTGCGAGCCGCCCTCGTTGAGGCATCGGAAGGCTCCATCGGCACGTTGCTGGACCAGGCCTTCCTATACTGTTTCCAGTATGATCCCACACGCAATTCCTACGTGCTCAGCGCCAGGCGCGCCATGAAGATTGGAGGCCTGCTGACCCTGGCCGCCCTCCTGGCGACATTGTGTATGCTGTGGAGACGGGAATTGCGTACTGTATCGGCGTAGAAAGAACGTATGGACGACCAATCCTCCATCTGGCTGCCCGAAGCTGCCTCGACGTTCGCCGAAGACGTGGACGGCCTGTTCTATTTTATCCTCGCAGTGAGCGTCGTCCTGTTCGTCGCCGTGATCGGAGCGATGTGCTGGTTCACCTACCGCTATCGCCGGCAGAGCGACGCGGACAGACCGGTGCCCTTCAAGGAGAGCAAGTGGGTCGAGGCTTCGTGGATCGTGGTCCCCACCGTACTGGTTGCGATCGTATTCACGTGGGGATTCCGGGTATATGTCAAGATGGGCGTAGCGCCCCCGAACGCCTACGAAATCACCGTCCGCGCCGCCAAGTGGAGCTGGCTATTCGAGTATCCAAACGGAGTGCGCTCGAATGTATTGCACGTACCCGTAAGCCGGCCGGTCCGGCTAAAGATGAGTAGCAGCGACGTGATCCACAGCTTTTTCGTGCCGGCATTCCGCGTCAAGATGGACGTATTGCCCAATCGGTATACGTACGCCTGGTTCGAGGCTACACGCCAGGACACCTTCCAAGTGCTGTGCACGGAATACTGTGGGCAGCAACACTCCATGATGCTGTCGCGCGTGGTCGTACAGTCCGAGGACAACTTTCAGGCATGGCTGCGGGAAAGCGTCATGGATGAGTCCATGCCGCCTGCAGAGCGCGGCGAAATCATTTTTGCGCAGCAAGGCTGCCCAACCTGCCATTCCGTAGATGGTAGCGCAGGCGCCGGACCGACACTCCAGGGACTCGCTGGCAGCGAGCGCGCGTTTACTGACGGCACCACAGCAATCGCCGACGAAAACTACCTGCGGGATGCCATCATCGACCCTGTCGCTCAGGTTGTCCAGGGATTTCAGCCCGTCATGCCGGGGCAATACGGCGCTACACTGACAACCGAAGATATTGACGCCCTCATCGCGTTCATACAGGAGCAGTAGCCCACATGCATGGGAACGGGAAGCCGAAGACTATGAGCACCAACGACCATACGGCAAGCGGCGCACACTACCTGAACACAGACAGGGGCCTGTGGGCATGGCTGACGACGCATGATCACAAGCGCATCGGCATCCTGTACGCCATCGCCGTTGCCATCTTCTTCCTCCTCGGCGGCATCTTCGCGATGCTGGTGCGCACCGAGCTCGCAGCACCCGGGGAGACCATCATGGACCAGGACCAGTTTAATCAAACCTTTACGCTGCACGGCGTAGTGATGGTATTTCTGGTGCTTATCCCCGCCATCCCCGGCATCCTGGGCAACTTCGTCCTCCCCCTGCAAATCGGCGCCAAAGACGTGGCCTTCCCGCGCCTGAACCTGGCGAGCTGGTATATATTTCTCGTAGGAGCGGTCATGGCCCTCTGCGGATGGCTGATCGTGGGACAGGTCGACACCGGCTGGACGTTCTACACCCCCTACTCCAGCGACAGCAGCAACGCCGTATTGTGGCTGACCTCAGCGGTCTTTATCGCAGGCTTCGCATCGATCTTCACCGGACTGAACTTTATCGTCACGGTGCACAAGATGCGGGCGCCCGGGATGACGTGGAACCGCCTGCCATTATTCGTCTGGGCCATCTATGCCACAGCCATCGTGCAGGTCCTGGCAACACCGGTGATCGGCATCACGATGATTCTGCTGTTCCTGGAGCGCCTCCTCCAAATCGGCATCTTCGATCCCGCGCTCGGAGGCGATCCGGTGCTGTTCCAGCATTTCTTCTGGTTTTACAGCCACCCGGCAGTCTATATCATGATCCTGCCTGCCATGGGGATCATCAGCGAACTCATGGGGACGTTTTCCCGGCAACAGGTGTCCGGCTACACCTTTATCGCCTTGTCGTCGGTGGCGATTGCATTCCTGGGATTCCTTGTCTGGGGACACCACATGTTCGTCTCGGGACAGAGCGCGATTTCGTCTATCATCTTTTCCATGCTGACATTCCTGATAGGCATTCCAACCGGGATCAAGGTTTTTAACTGGGTGGCGACCATGTACAAGGGATCGGTATGGTTGCAGACTCCCATGCTGTATGCCCTGATGTTCCTGTTCCTGTTTACGATCGGAGGCTTAACAGGCATCATGGTTGGCGTGCTGGCCGTGGATGTGCATCTGCACGACACGTACTTCATCGTTGCCCACTTTCATTACGTGATGATGGGAGGCGCGCTGATCGCCCTCATCGGCGGCCTCCACTATTGGTGGCCAAAAATCACGGGCCGGATGTACAGTGAGCGTGCCGGACGCATCGCTGCGCTTCTGGTGTTTGTCGGGTTCAACCTGACGTTCTTCACCCAGTTCATACTCGGCAGCCGCGGGATGCCGCGCCGCTACCACGACTATGCGGAACTGCTGGAGCGCTTTCCGGAATTCGCCGGGTTACACCTTGCATCGACCATCGGATCATTCATCCTGGCTGCTGGCCTGTTCATGATCCTCATCTATGGCCTGCACTCGCTGGTAGCAGGCAAGCCCGCCCCAAAGAATCCCTGGGGCGCGGTGACGCTGGAGTGGACACATGCCACCACGCCGCCAGGGCCGCACAACTTCCACCGCATGCCGCTGGTTACGCGTGGACCCTATGACTTTCATCTGGCCGATGAAGTATTCGGCCCGCATGGCGGCAATGGCGCAGCCGAAGAATTGTCTACACGGTAATCTGCCCCGAGGTTTATGGCCCATCACGCTTCCCATAGCGCGAGACACGTGCAAGCACACTTCGTGTCGAGTGAGCAGCAGTTCGATGCGGCAAAGCTGGGGATGTGGCTCTTTCTGGTCACCGAGGTGCTCCTGTTCAGCGGTATGTTTGTGACCTATACGGTTTACCGGGTGTGGCACCCCGAAGTGTTTGCCCATGCAAGTGAACTGCTGGACTGGCGACTCGGAGGACTCAACACGCTGGTCCTGTTGGCCAGCTCGTTTACGGTCGCCCTGTCCATCCATTTTGCCCAACGCAATGAGAAGGAAAAGGTGGTCGTACTCCTGCTTCTGACCCTGCTCTGTGCGGCGGCATTCATGGTCGTGAAATATTTCGAGTACTCGGGAAAGTTTGCGCATGGCGTGTTTCCCGGGGCCGCGTTTGCGCCGCACGGCGAATCCCACGGGCTCGAGTACGCCGTCTATGACGTGCCGTATGCTGCACAATTTTTCAGCATATACTTCGTCATGACGGGGATTCACGGCTTCCACGTGCTGGTGGGAATGGGACTGTTCGCGTGGCTCGTGACGCGCGCCGTTCGGGGG
This sequence comes from Rhodothermales bacterium, assembly GCA_963665975.1. Taxonomy (GTDB): domain Bacteria; phylum Bacteroidota; class Rhodothermia; order Rhodothermales; family Bin80. The sequence goes on along the minus strand of OY762508.1, from coordinate 3,284,038 downwards.
CATTTTTCGAGTGCTTACTACACGCCGATCGAACTCACCGGGTTGTATTGGCACCTCGTGGACATCATCTGGATTTTCCTCTTCCCCCTGCTCTATCTGATTTGACGCTTCGCTCCATGACTGGACCAGGACCACATCATGGTGGGGACCATGCCGGGCATACGGTGATCCCGATCAGAACTCTGCTCGCCGTATTCGGCGCGCTCGTGTTTCTGACGATCGTAACCGTCATAACGGCGCAGATCGACCTGGGCGGACTCAACATCCCGCTTGCCCTTACCATCGCAGCTATAAAGGCGTTATTGGTGGTGGCCATATTCATGGCGCTCCGATATGATAATCCCGTCAATTTCTTGGTCCTGGCAACCGGAGGCGTATTTGTAGTCGTGTTTCTCATCCTCACGCTCAGCGATACGGCTCTGCGTGGCGCACTGGGCATCGTACCTGCAGGAGAAATAATTGCGACCGTGGCGCCTCCCGACACCGTGACCAAAGAACACGACGCGCCTGAGGAGGAAGGTCAGGGTGCAAATGTGACAGACGCTGCGCACGAAGACGAACCGGTAGATGGCGAAGAAGTCTACACGCGCTATCTGTGCAATACTTGTCATAGCCTCGACGGCACAACAGGCGTTGGCCCCACAATGCAGGGCATCGGCGCTCAGCAATCACGAGAGCAAATCAGCGAGTCAATCCGCAATCCGGACGCAGTGATCGTAGAAGGTTTTCCCGCCGGCATTATGGGCGCAACGCTAAATGCCGTACGATTTAATGACACCGTGACAGAGGCGGAATTCGAGAGCCTGGTAGAGTATCTGGCACGACAGTGACCAGCAGATACGTGGCCGTGCATTGTTCACCGTGGCGGCATGGTTACAACACTCCTTCGCGCCCCGTGACGGAGTTTGTGGGCTGACCTGGGCCTGAATCCGGTATTGGCGATAATGGGAGGTTTTGTACGCCGTGAAAAGTGCCATGACTATAAGCCGGCTCACCATTACCGTATACGCACAGGATTACAGAGAACAGAGCAAGACGAGGCTGTCACTGGATCGTACATGGTTTAAGTGTACAAATGGCCATAATTATTTCATTCGCCCTTCGAACTAGTTGTGTTAACATTAATCAAGATGTCTGTTGACTGATTGTGCCTGATAAATCCCATGGGGCTTTGGGCCGGCGGCTGCACGACCGTCGCTGGCCATGCATGTGTCAGCATCTGGACTGGAAAGTTTCGCATAGTCCCACCGGAGCATCCCGCGCAAACCGTGCCACCTGCCGAGTCGATCAAGAAGTCAAGGGCCCGACTACAGATACCAATGCTTCCCAAGAGCCTGCGCCTGTTGTGGTCCGATGTCCCGCTACCCCAGTACATATCAAACGCATTTGGCCTCCCCACTAATGCTACGATGCGCGATTTCCCGAGCCTAGATTCGGCTCCGGTCATGACGGATAGACTACGGCGCCTGTGTGATTCAACGTCCATCAAGTCACTCGTCCTCAGCGTCCGGGCATGGAATGGCGTTCAATCGCTGAATGTCGGAACCGTCGCCGAACTATTGGCGCGGCCGGAAAGGGACTTATTGCGCATGCGCAACTTTGGCATACGCTCCCTAAGAGAAATCAAGGCAGTTCTGCGCGCCAATGGCCTGCCAGCAACCTTCCTGCCCGATCAAACGCTAGTCAAGCGCGCAGAATCATTTGTCGCAAGATTCGTTGCAGAGCGCATCGACCGAATCGCGGCAGTCAAGGTGTTCCATCGGCGGTGGCCGCAACAACTGGACGCACGCAGCCTGCCCGTACGCAATACAACCAGGAAATACCTGGAGCGGAACGGGCTTCTTGCCCTTAGCCCGCAACAGTATTCTTCGCTGACGTTCGGCGATTTGCCGGGCCGTGACATTGCGCTCATCCGGTGCGCACTGGATTTCTGTTGCGTGGCGGAAGCGGCGATCGACAAGTACACCGACCATGCTGGCGCGCCGCCGCGAGCTCCGGAAGAACAATCACAACCAATCGCGCCATCTCCTGAGTATGCTGCGCAGTCGCTGACATCGGATCCCTGGGGTGTGCCCAGGACCCCCTTGCTACCGGGAAGCCTGGGTGCGCTATGGCCGCACGTCACGCTGCCTCCGTACGTTGCCAAGGCATACGGACTGGCCGCCGATGCTACCATGCACGATTTGACTCAGAGCGTCCTGGACTCTGTTGCTTCCCCGCCGACGCCCGCGGCAAGCTCGATGGGCAATTACCTAAATTTGCCGATCGAGGCACTCGATTTGTCCATTCGGTGCGTCAATTGCCTTGCCGCCGCCAGGATCAAGACAGTCGGGGAGCTACTGCGAACATCGGATAATGACCTCCTCCGCTTCCGCAACTTCGGTCGTAAATCGCTATCGGAAATCAAGACTGCCCTGGCTTCTATCGGCATCCCCGCCGATATCAGGCAAGGCGCGCTCCTGTCTCCGAAAATCGAAGCCTATGTGGTGCGATTCGTCGAGGGTCGACGAGACGAAATCTTCTCTGTCCCGGTCTTTACGCGAGAGTGGCCCGACACCCTGTCTGCACTGAACCTGCCTCTGCGAAAACGCACAATGGATGAATTGGGCACCATTGGCGTGCTCTGGTTCAGCCCGGCGCGCCTGTCCCAATTGACGTTTGGAGACCTGTTGCGCACAACGGATGTCAGTGTGCGTAGCGTGCTGGACTTCAGCTGCGTTGCCGAAGCCGCCATGCAACTGGCAGACTGCACAACCGCGCAATCCGTAGCACAGGCCTCGCTTCCCAACACTCACAACATGTTTCAACTTTTGGCCGCATGGGCTGGGGGAGAAAAACAGCAGCAGGATTTCAGCAAGGTACTGCCACCAGCTCAGCCGGACTGGCCTAACGGAGTACGGGACATGTGGGAAACGCTGCGGCACACCAATGTATTCCTGATGGCCGGAGACAAGCTCCGACAATTCAACGTGCCCGAACTGGTAATGGGGTGGCTCCATGCCCTCGACACGCGGTCCGTGCAAGTGCTCGATGAACGTGTGCTTACCGTCGGCCGTCCCAAGACGACGATCAAACGCCTCGGTGAACGCTTTCGTGTCACGGGACAGCGTGTGCAACAAATCGGAAGAAAGCTGGAAAACACCGTACACGAATTCCACCGCCCAGAATATCGCCCCGTGATGCGTCGGGCGAAGGTTCTCCGCCATAATCTCGGAAGCGCTATTCCTGCCGATGCTCCTGGTGTCCCGAAGATTCTGGAACGCGTAACTGCTGATATTGCCGACGAACGGAGACATGATCTGATTCAACGGCTGTTCCTGCAACTGGCTGGCCCTTATGTCGAGAACGACGGGTGGTTGCTACTGCGCAAGAACCTCGCTTACGTTAGCAGACAGACACTGCGTAACCTGTTCGGCAGTCGCGTGGTGCTGCCGGCGGGAGAGGTCACGACTGCCCTGAATGAATTGGGCATCTGGGTAGCCTATCACGACGCCTGGATTCAATACCTGAATTGCCTGAAATACGTGGATGCGGGGTACCTCTGGTGGCGGGGCACCATGCTGGATAAGGCGGCTATTATCCTGCAATACGCCGGACAGCCTCTTACAGACGATGAGATTGCTGCGTTGATGGGCATCTCCAGCGGCAAACAGATCCGGTTCCGCCTGACCAAGGATCCTCGTTTCTGGCGTATCAACAACCAGAAGCAATTGGTCCTCGCCGGAACCGATGGCTACGTCCCGTACACGAGCGTCTCGGATGCTATCATTCGGGAACTGGATGCCAACGGTGGCGCCGCAAACGCCAGGCATCTGGCAGACACCCTCTCCAAGTCCTGCGGTGTCCGCCGTAGCACCGTGTTAGCTGTCCTGAAGACCCCTCTTTTTTCCTGGGATGACTCAGATTCGATTCGCGTCAGAAAGCAGAGCGAAATCGACATTGAAACCGACATTGCCAGCTGCGCCCATGTCTATAAATTCAACAGCGGATGGGCCTGGCGTTTTACAGTGGATGCCGAACGACTGCGAGGCAGCGGGCGCCCGATTCCGAACGCAATGGCGCGTGAGCTCGGATGTGAACCTCAAGAAAAGATTACCACGAACACACCCTACGAATCCCTCACTGTACATTGGCAGCTGAGTTCCATAGCCGGCGCTACAATTGGGAGCATGAGGCACACGCTACAGCAGATGGGAGCCGAGCCCGGCGATCAGGTATTCCTCGTCACCAGGGCCCGCGAGATTTCATTCCTCCGCATATCCAAAGAGATTATCGATTCTGTAGACGATCCGGTCAAGAAGTTGGCCTACCTCGTCGGTGTGCAACATTTCGAATGCTCACAGAACGCACTGCTCCAGCGCATCGGCCGGGCTATTGGAATAGACAACCCCCAGCCCGATGTGAGAGAGCACGTCAGGAAACGACTGGAGACGCGTGGCGAAAAAAATCTGGCCGCACTACTCGCGACGACCTAAAAGGCATACCGCTCGATTGCCGCGTTGAATTCCTCTTCCGTCTCATGCACGATAAGCGTGCCGCGCATGCTGTAATGGCCACCGCCACATAATTGCGCACAATTGATCTCCATGTCCGGCGCCGCCAGCACGTCCGCAATACCAGCCTCGTAAAGCCGATCTAGAACACGCGTCGAAAGGCGCTGCCCCGCAGACACAAGCGCACTTCCGTCAGCACCGTTTATATCCTCTATCGCAATCCATCGATACGGCGGACGCTGCCGCCGCTTTTGCTGATCCGCCAGGATCGGCATTCTCTTCTTCATCTGCTCCTGAAATTCCCGGGTCGACATTTTCGGGACAAACCATACCGGAATCTGCAGCCCCGGGATGACATCCTGCTTGACACGCATATTCGGCAGCCCGAAGCTGTGAATGACGTCTCGAGAAGAAAGCTGAATAATAACCGGCCGATCCTTCAGGACATGTAATTCGTCAGCCACAATGATATCGTCGACACCCTTCGGATCATTGGCATCGATCTGGATCGGCTTGGTGAGCGTCGTTTGCCCGAATTCACCGTCACTACCCGGGTAAATCACATTCCATGCGAACTGCTCAGCGATAATATGGATAACCGTGGACGACTCCTCCGCAGGAAAATCATTCTTGATCGTACCCCAAATGGGAAGCGCAAAACCGACCAGCAGTATCGCCTCCGCCACCACAACACCACCCTCCAAATAGGACGATAACTTGCTCTTTACCCCGTAATAGTTTGCGACCGGATTCCTTTTGGCGCGAAAGCGAATTAGCACGTACACAAAGAACGGAGTCCAGATTACAACCAGAAGCACCATGAGCCAGTGCACCCAACTCATCATGGAATCAATGGCCGCTCCGTGGCCGGAGGCGTCCAACGGCATTCCCATCACTTTGCTAAGATCAAACATGCTTCCTTGAACGGTTTTATTGCGATAAGTCAGGAAACGCTTCGAGGCCTGATGTCTCCCAGCCGTGTGACCTCAAATTCGCCTGGCCCCAGCGCTCGGGAACGCCGGTGCATGTTCACGAAGAACATGCCAATGCCGACGCCCACGCCGGTGATTACAGTCAACAACGACGCCATGGACAACACGAGTGCCCGAATCGTAGGACCGTTGGCGCCGCCGACTCCAAGACACTGCTCGCACGCCATCGCAAGATCCGGGAGCGCGAGAGATGCGATTACAACACCGAGCGCCACTTTGATTGCCGTCTTCATATGCGCCCCCCTACCGGAATGTGGTCTGACTGAGCTTCTTGCCCATGCTCAGGCCGTACAGAACAAGACCGACTCCAGCGACTAGCGAGAATAGCCCCATGCCTAACAGCAGGATGCTGTCATGCGCGAAGTGCATATACACCCCCCACACGCCGAAGCCGAAAGCCAGGAGCGTTGAGCAGACGATAAAGACGATATGAAATGCCTTAAGCGACATAGCTGAGAAAGCTGCCAGAGATGGCGACCTGCTCCTGATCGGCAAGCGCCCCTATAAACAGGATAAACATGCTGATCAGAAATACCACTGTTGCAGCAAGCACCCACATGATCACCTGCTTCTCGCTGACCAGGTGCATGAAGTACAAGGCCACCAGCGTCCCCTTGACAACGGCTATGAGCAATGCCACAATGAGTGCCGGCAGCATGGGCATGTCCAACCAGGAAACCGCAACGGTTACTACCGTCAGGACGGCCAAAGCACCGAAAACCATCACGTATACCTTGACATGTTTTCGGATTTCTTCTTCGGTCATGTGTTCAGCCATGGCGCCACTCTCGTTACAGTGCTCGGTTACATGGAATCAGACAGACTACAGCAAGTATATCGTCGGAAACAGGAATATCCACACTAGATCCACGAAGTGCCAGTAGAGCCCAGCCACCTCAATGCGATTGGTGAAGTGCGCCTTGTCCCGCTCGTTCCCACGAGTCCACATCTTCGCTCCGGGGCCCCAAAAATAGGCGTTCACGATAATACCGCCCGTCACATGGATGGCGTGTAGCCCAGTGAGCACGAAGTAGACCGCGAGAAACATGTTTGTCTCCGGGTACAAATGGTGCCCAAACTTGCTGCCGTATTCGAACGTCTTCACGATCAGGAAGCCAAACGCCAGGAGTATCGTGAGCCCCATGTAGAGCTTGTACTTCTTGAAATCGTTCAGCTTCAGCGATGCCCAGGACATGACCATCGTAACGCTGGATGCGATCAGGATCATGGTGTTGAGCGTAGCAAGCGGGACACTCAGCACCTGATCGGCACGCAAGGCCATCTCCGTGGTGTCAGGAATCATCATGCCCGGCCATGCGTCCGCACCCATACGCAGGAACACGTAGGCCGCAAACAGGCCCCCGAACAGCATGACCTCGGAGGCGAGAAACAGCCATATGCCCAACTTTGCGTTGTTCACGCCGGTATCCCGGCGGGCCGTGACTTCATATGGGATTTGCAACTCCATCTATCTAGGCTTCGACAGTTTCAGGAAGTGGCTCTGCGGATAATGCATCATTCTGTGCGACGAACTCCTTGCCAGAACCCGGCATGTTGTATTCGTATGGAGCGTGGTACACAGTGGGGACGGTGACAAAATTGCCATGGCCGACCGGAGGGGTGGGCGCCGCCGACCATTCGAGCGTGGTCGCGTCCCAGTGGTTGTCCTTCTCCACCTTCTTCCCCTTCTTGAGACTCATGAAGAAGTTCACGATAAACGGAAGCTGGAACGCGAGGAGCAGAAACGAGGCCACGGACATCACAGAGTTGTAATGCAACACGGGCTCGGAGAAGCTGTAGGCCAGGCCTCCATCAAAGAGCCGACGCGAAACATTCGCCATCCCCTGAATAAGCATGGGGAAGAAAATGCCATTCATGCACAGTATAGATCCCCAGAAATGGATATGTCCCAGCGTGTTATTCATCTGCCTGCCGGTCACCTTTGGATACCAGTAGTAGATGCCGGCAAACATGGCCAGAATAGTGCCCGGAGCCACCACGTAGTGGAAGTGCCCGATCACGTAATACGTGTCATGCAGCGGAATATCGGTTGGCGCAAGCCCCAGCGGCAACCCGGTAAGGCCGCCTATTGCAAACATGGGCAAAAAACCCAATGCGAACAGCATGGGGACCGAGAACCGAATCGATCCGCCGTACAGGGTGATCACGAGCGCAGAGAGGATCACTACCGACGGAATCGAAATGATCATCGTCGTAACCTGAAAGAAGGCGCTGATAGCCGTCCCCATGCCCGTAATGAACATGTGGTGGGCCCAGACGATGAAGGACATGAATCCCAGAAAGATCAGCGAGTACACCATCAGCCGGTAGCCCCACAGCGGCTTCCGGGTATTGTTGGCCAACACTTCAGCCACGATGCCCATCGCGGGCAGGATGAGAACGTACACCTCCGGGTGCGCCAGGAACCAGAAGAGATGCTGCCATAACAGCGGACTACCGCCGCCGGCCACATCCAGCACCCCGTCGGCGGTTACCAGGCCGCTGGGCAGGAAAAAGCTCGTGTCCAACAGACGATCTGACAATTGAAGGATTCCTGCGGCCTCGAGCGGCGGGAACGCCAACAGGAGCAGGAATGCCGTAATGAACTGCGCCCATACAAAAAACGGCATGCGAAAGAATGTCATGCCGTCAGCACGGAGCTGGATGATCGTCGTAAGAAAATTGATGGCGCCCAGGAGCGAGGACGTGATAAGCAGCACCATCCCCACGAGCCAGAACGTCTGGCCCATCGTCTCTATGTTGGCCAGCGGCGGATATGAGGTCCAACCCGCCTTCGCTGCGCCTCCAGGCACCAGGAAGCTACCCAGCATGACCACGCCGCCCCAGAAGAAAAAATGGTAACTGGCCATGTTGAGCCTCGGGAACGCCATGTCCGGTGCCCCGATCTGCAGCGGTACTACATAATTCCCAAATGCTCCCACCGCCAGCGGCACGATGCCCATGAACACCATGATGGTGCCATGCATGGCACCGAACTGGTTGTAAAGCTCGGGCGTCAGCGCCCCCAGTAATGGAATTTCCACCCCCGGTGAGGCAATCTGCCACCGCATGAGCAGCATCAATCCAAATCCGAACAGCAGAAATAAGAGCGCTGTTATGCCGTACTGAATGCCTATAACCTTGTGGTCCGTAGAGAACCAGTAGGTACGCCAGAAGCCGGCGTGGTGATGGCCATCTGCGACCTCCCCGTTGGCCCCATGGGCATGCTCCGGAGCAGATGCATGGGAATTATCTGCCATGGTTATCCTTGCCAATCTTGATTACGACGGAGGACATACCCAACCGCCAAAAAAGAAGCGTCCAGAATTGGCTGACATTGCCTTCGCTGAACGCTTCCTGTGAGTATTCAAAACCAACCTACATGGCTGCCGCGAACGTGAAGTTGGCGTCAGCCTTTGCTTCGCCGTCTCCAATTGTAATCTGCATGGTCTGCGTGCCGAATTGCTCATGCCATGCCTCAATGGTATAGTCGCCCGCAGGCAGGCCGCTGATCGTAAAGCTTCCGTCGTCTCCTGACACGCTGAAATAGGGATGATCCAGCACACCGATATGGGCCTGCATCCAACTGTGCACATCGCACTTGACGGGGACCATGAGTTCCGGCAGCAGGAACGTCTTCTCCAGATAGTCGCCTTCGTTCGGAGTTGATTCGTTGAAGCCGCGGTTGGTTTCAGGAACCGGATGAATGTTATGCTGGAACGGATCACTGTTCTCGATACGCACCGTCTGTCCCGTCTGTACGCCCAGCACGCGTGGGGCGTACATGCACCCAACCTGGTCGAGCACAACGGATTCGCTGGGCGTCGCAAAAGAATACCCGTCGACAAGCCCTGCAGACACATGTACGAATACGTTGCTCAATTCGCCTGCTTCACCAACGAGGGCGTCCTCAGAGAGCGGGGGCGCGTCATGCTGGTCCATACACTCAGGCTTCATGCGCACGGGGGTCCGCGCCGGTGCCTCTCCGTCAAACGTAATCATGCCGGAAACTGAGGCTGTGCCCATTGCAGTTGTCTCCGCAGCCGTGTCTCCCATATCATCGGAAGAACTGTCGGCAGCTGGAGCCGAATCACCGCCGCCACCGCAGCCGGCGATAAGAAGAAAAAAAGCGAATAACAGTGCAGAACGTCGCATGTATCTCGGTCGTGTTTGGTTCATGATGAAGGGTGCACAGGTGGAAACCTTGCTCAAGTACCGAATATACTCTAAAATGTCAATAAATCGTCGACAGGTTTTTGCATTCTTGATGGAGTCCCTGTGAAGCCATGGACTGGATTTGGGCGTTGTACGAGAAGTATATCAGAAAACAGTTTTCCAACGCCGGGGAGCACGCGCCCAGCGATGCGGAACTGGAGCGGGCCTTCCTGCAGGCATTGGGAGAATCCTCCATCACGGTCCTCGTGCAGGAGCCGCATCTCAATTCCGTGCGGTTCAAGGGACTCGAACGAGGCCCCGTGCTTGCCCTGACGGAACTCGTGCACGATCCGATGGGCTACCTCCTGGATCACTACGGCGGTGGCAAGTTCAAGCTCAATTTCCACCGGGGCTGGCACTTCGTAGCCACGCAGAACTTCAAGCCGGAAGGAGAGCCGCGCTGGAAGGACCTTCCAGAAATCGACTACTGACCATGGCTATCCCGATCCCCGACGTCGCGGGCGCTCGCGAACGCGTGGTGATATTTCTGGCCTTTCTGACCAGTAAAGACTGTCAGAATGCCTGTCGGCAGCATGCGCGTCCGGAGGAGCTCGCCGCAGCGCTATCGCGCCTATGGTTCAACGACATCTATGTACCTGGACAGAGCTACATCGATGGTCTCAAGGGGGACCGCTCTCTCGAAGACCTGGAGCGCTTCGAAGCCTGTTTCAACGACAACGAGCGGGCGATCCTGGAGCGTTTCCACGGATTCTTCGAGCTGCGCCTGGACTTTGTGACAAACCGCGTCCTGGGCCGCGCGTTTTTCCCGGACAACGACTCGTGGCACGGGCTGATAAAGCATGCTGCCTACGTACTCGCGGAGCTGGAGCCTGACCCTGACCGCCTTCGCACACTGCTTGCAGCCTATGTCACGCAGGCGCTTGAGCCCGCAAGCGCGCTCAGAGAAGCTATACGCGCCCCGCGCCTGCTACTTACCGGCGAAGCCTGAACCGCTACATTCCAACGCGGCCCTTTACCTCATCCATTACAGAAGTGTCAATCTCGCGATATCCTTTTTCACGCGCGTGCTCTTCGATGCTCTTTTTCACCATCGGCCGCACAAATTCCGGGATAGCGGCGAGACGCGCCTGAGCACTCTCGTCCCACACCAGGCCCTGGTCCGCGGCTGCATAGGCGCTCGTCACCACGCCAGTGAATGGACACTTCGACGCGGCAGGCCCAGCCTCAGGCGCGCTGATGCCCGCACGCTGCTCCGATAGCGAGGACCGTAGCATTTCCATCGGCTCCGCCGCCTCAGTGCGCCCACCCGCCCCAATCTTTACGCCGAGGGAGCGCACCATCTGGGTTTCCATGCTATTGGTCAACATCGCAATGTCGCGATGACAAAGACCACAACGATAAATGATGGCCATCGAGCCATTGTCCGGCCCACGCGTCTCGCGGAGTTTCATGGGTTCGTCGCAGGCCACGCAGAGAAATTTCATAGCGCGTAATGGTTCAGGAAAGTGATCCGATTCGGACTCGACTGAGATGCTCGTGCAGTGTCCTGGCCAGGTAGCAAATGGCCGTAGCGGTCGGCGTATCCGGATAACCGTCTACGAACATGTCGCCGGTGTCCGCCATATGGGCTAGCCTTGGGTCAAAGGGAATACGACCCCAATACGGCACGCCAAGATCCCGGGACAGCCCCTCGGCGCCTACTCCCGGGAACAGCTCCTCTTCATGTCCACACCTGCGGCAGGTGATCGGCCCCATGTTTTCGACGAGGCCCAGCACGGGCACGTCGGCAACGTCCGTGGCCATCGTAATGGAGCGCGCCACCACCATGCGCGACACCTCCGAGGGTCCAGTGATGACCAAAGCTCCGGACAGGGTCGGAATAATATCGGCTACATTCGGCAATTTGTCGGCGCCCGGCGGCAAATCGATCAGTAACACATCAAGAGCTCCCCACTGCGTATCGGACAGCATTTCCCGGAAGGCGGCCATCTCCATCATGGACCGCCACGTGTACGCGCTGTGTTGCGTGGGCGCATTCCACAGAACAGGCGTCGCATCCTGTGGAAGGAAGAGGTCTATGGACATTACACGGATACCCAGCGCCGCCATGGCAGGGGTCATCCCCTCGTCTGTTGGCACAGGCGTATGGCCGCGCACCCCCGTCATCTTCGCGATCGAGGGCCCGTTGATGTCAGCGTCCAGGACACCGACCGCGCATCCTAGCCTGGCAAGCGCCGCCGCCAGGTTCACGGTAAGCGTGCTTTTGCCCACGCCTCCCTTGCCACTCATGATGGCGACAATGTCCGTTACCTGAGCAAGGCGTTCCTCAACTCTCGAGGCATGCTCTCCGACCTGCTCGGCAACGCCCGAGCCCCCATCCGAGACAATGTCGTGGTAGGTCTTCACATGAAGAGGGCTTATTGGTCGGACTGCTCTCGCATCATTTCCTCCATGAGCTTCAGTCCTTCCTTGATGCCTTCCTCGGTGATGGCGAGCGTGATCAGGTTCGTGTTCTTTTGGCGGGCGACGTCTTCTATGCGGTCCTTGGTGCGCGTGCGCATAAAGCCTTCCGGGACGCGTTCCATGCGAGCCAGCGCGCGCGGCGTCCACAGAAACTCGCCGTCCTGAACGAGATCTTCCGTTGCCTGCCTGCCTGCGCCATTGCGATCCACCATACCTGGAGGCGCCTTCTTGAGCTGCCCGCGTTCAGCAAGATGCCTGGAGTCGTCCAGCGTGTGCTCGATAACCGCCATCACCATGTCAAGCGTAATGGTCGGGATGCGCTTTACGCGGGCCCGCTTTTCAATCTGGGCTTTCGCCCTCCGCATCTGGTAGCCGTCCGGCACCTGGCGGAGAGCCGCGCGCGCGTCCTTAGACCATTTCAGTTTCACGTCATCGAACGTGGCCTCTTCTTCCACACCCCCTTCCAGCGGGATCAGGCGTTCAATCGCATCCTTGTCCAGTTTCTGGAATGCATCGCCTGGAGCACTGCAGACGGCGCACGTCACAGGCTCGAAGCCTCGCGCCGCATAGCCGCAATTTTCGCAAACGTATGTGACGGAATCTGCGGCCGTGATCTGATTGGCTGCCGTCTCTTCGGCAATGATCCCCATCTTGACCATCGACGATCTGGGCAGGATGTTGCCCATGGCCTGTTCGACGATCTTTCGCGTGATGACCGAATGTCCGCGCTCCATGGCCCACCGGTGGATCGTGGTGCGCGCGATGCCGCGAGCAAAATCCGGCGCCGTATTCAGGATACGCATCGCGGGCTCCGTCCATAGCATGGTTTCCTCGGCGCTCACGTCGATTGGCGGCCGATAACGCCGACTGGAGAGCAGGACATTGCACGGGACCGTGCGTAGCAGATTTTCGGTGTTGCTGCCGATATCCATGTCCGTGTCGCTGTGCACGCCAATACGACCCAACACAAGCAGCCAAGGATTCTCCCTCCGTACGTACTGGAGCATCTTTTCGAAGGCCTTGCCGTCCAGGAGCGTGATCTTCAGATCCACGCCCTCCTCGGCGGCGATGCGCCGGGCTACCTCCAAATGGGACTGGTAGATCTTTGCAAGACCCGTGTCGATGACTTCCTCGTGGAGCTGCTCCTGCTCCTTGAACCGAAATACCTTGGAGGCCTTCTCCGTTAGCACGTTCACGATACTGTTAAACATCGCGTAGTGCAGGTAGGGGTCATATACCGAAACCGCCTCTACCTTCCTGCTTGTCGCGCGCCCCAGCTCCAGGGCGGTCTTTAATCCGGCGAACGATTCAGGACTGCCGTCAATGCCGACCACGATGGCGCCATCCGGGTTGGCGTCTACGTCCTCCAATTGTTTTACGACCAGCGTGTCGGTCCGCACACGCCGCGTGACGCGTTCACAGACGCTGCCAAGCACGCTGTCCCGTACCGCGCCGAGCCCCAACGCCCCGAGAATCACGAGATCGTAATCGCTGTCCTCGATATCCTTGACAATGACCCTCCAGTTCTTGCCATCGTACATTTTGGGCTGAAACGGAATCCCGGCCTCCTTGCAGCGCTGATCCGCCACTACGAGATACGAGTCGGAAATCAACTCGAGACCCATCGTGATGAGCGTGTCGTGGATCTTCCGCTGCTTCTCCATAGCATCTTCGATCAGATACTCTTCAGGCAGCGTAAACTCCATCTGTTTGAAGCGGTAGTCATGCATGCGCGCAGCATAGGCATGGCTGCCGACTACTTCCGCGTCGAAACGCTTGGCAAAGGCGACGGCAAGATCGACCGCACTGATCGAATGCTCCGAATTATCTACCGGTACGAAGATCTTCTTATACATGGGTGCCTGGGGGCGAGCTCGGCTGGCTCCGGGTCAAAACCGGGCGTAGCATAGCATGAGCGAGTCTCAATGTCAACCTGCTGGTGTAGATCCGAGAACTCAGTAGATGTACGGGATACGCTCCTGGACGTAACGCAGACGGTCAAGAACGTAGTTTAGCGTGGGTTGCTCCATGTTCTCTCCTGCGAGTGACACGCCAATAATTGCCGATAATAGGTGTGGACTGCAGGTCTGTTCCATTTCCTCTTTATTGACGTGCTGCACGCACGCTATGAACCGCTTCAACTCGACGCGGGCCTTCGCCAGCGGATTGCGGATGTCCAACGCACCAGTCTCCCGGATAAGCCCGGCTAACCGGGTGACCTCGAGTGTCAATATGGACGGCGCCATCTGTTGAAATTCCTCCCAGCTAAGGAACTGGATTTCGTTCTTGATCATCCTGTTCGACCTCCTTGATCGCCACAATGGCGTCCACCTCACACATCACCACGCACTCCTCGAAATCGCAGCACGTTTCATCGATGACGTAGATCGGGTCACCCTCCGAAATCGCACTGATAGGGCAAACGTCGATGCACATATCACAAGCGGTGCAGGCATCCGTGATGGTATAAGGCATGGTGGCATGGACGTTCGATGCTCTAAGCCAACGGTCCACGAGCCGGACGCGTGGGCCGTTTGCCAAAGGCGCGTGGCCGCTCCATCCCCGACAGGGCTCCCGTCATGACCTCAGAAGTTATTGTCGCCAACCCATGGCGCTTGGCGTACGCTTCAACTCCCTTGCGCGTTTTTTCTCGAATGAAGGCAATGGGGATCCGTTCCAGCCGGCCCAAGGCTTCGCCGTCCCAGTTGCAGGGACCGATGCCAAGTTGGCGCCCGGTGGGCTGATAGGTACAAGAGGGATCCTCCTGCAAGTAGTCTCCCGTCGCCGCGTATGCGCGGCAGCGGCAGCCACCGCAGATCTCCTTGAACTCACACGCTCCGCACCGACCCTTTAGTTGGCCCAGATCCCTGAGCTGCTCGAAAATGTCGGAGTGCTTCCAGATCCGCGTAAAGGACTCCTCAAGCACATTGCCTGCCGACACCGTCATGTAGGGACATGGTGTAACATCTCCCTCGGGCGTTATTCGGCAGTACTGCGTCGCTGCCATACACCCGCCGCTCTCCATACCGCCCTTGCCTTTCGCATACGCAATCTGCTTGAACTGCGGCGCGCACTTCGACCGCACCAGCATGGGCCGGTAGGCATCCTGCAAATCCACCAGTTGGGTGAGCATGCCATCAGAGGACGCGGGGGACAGCTCTGTCATGTCCTTGCCCCGCCCGGTCTGGACCAGAAAGTACAGGTTGAAGGACCAGGCGCCCTTCTCCCGCGCAAATGCCAGAAGCTCCGGGATCTCATCCATGTTCTCCTCCATCACCGTCGTCTGCACGAGTATTTCCAGTCCGTGCGCCCGACATATGTCCAGTGCGCGCACGGAATACTGCCACGCGTTCGGGCCGCCCCGAAACCGGTTGTGCCGGTCGGGATCGATCGAGTCGATGCTGATTCCGACACCTTTGACCCCACAGTCCACCATGCGCTGGGCGACGCGATCGGTGATGAGCACCCCGTTGGTCCCCATGACGACCCAGATCCCGAGCTGCGATGCCGCCTCGGCGATCTGGTAGATATCCCTGCGCAGAAGCGGCTCTCCACCCGTCAGAATGAGCATCTCTGTGCCCAGACCGTGCATTTCGGTCAACAGTCCGAGACATTCGTCCGTGGTCAACTCCCTGGCAGCCTTGCGCCCCGCCTCCATGTAGCAATGCGGGCAACGAAGGTTGCACTTTTTGGTCAGATTCCACGAAATAAGTGAGGGCCGATACTCCACAGCTTCCAGGTCGCTTGTTCCTCGGTGCCCTTGTGCGCTACGCCACGCGCTTGCGATTACGCCACCGCACCAGACCAATTATTCCCAACTCCAGCACGAGAACAATAAAGGCCCACTTGGCCATCGGCAGCGCGGCCGACTCCGTTTCGAATGGCGCCAGGTATACGTGATACCAGGCGGAGAGGCCGCGCTTGTTGCCGCGCTCGCGACTGGCGCCATCCCAGACGGAAAAAGAAACCGGCGTAAACGCTTCCTCCGCAAACTCAAGCCCGCCCTCCGTAACACGCTTGGTCTTGAAGATGACCGTCCATTCGCCATCCTCATAGTTGGAGTAGTGCTCGAGCGGGTGATCGGTATCCGTTATGGAGTTCGATCCTCGGCCGAGATACGCTCCACTTTCGTCCTGCCCCAAGTCTGCATACAGGATCAGCATCGGGTTATCGGTGTCGCCGAACATAAAGTACGGCCGCTCCAATCCCTGCGGATTCTGCGCGGGAAGCAAGAGCGCCACGGCATCTGTATAGTCCGCGGCATCCACCGTGTCCGGCTCAGGCACAGTCATGGCCAGACTGTTCGACCCTGCGGTTTCCGCGGTCATGTCATGCCAGCTAAGCATGAATGCGATTTCGTACAGATTGTATATCGCCCTGACTTCCACGCCATTGACGCCTGGATAGAACGACCGGCCCGGCTCAATTATCTGGCCCACGATCGGGAAATACGTACCAGGCACGCCCTCGAAGAGCTCTGTTCCCTTGGTGACATCAATGGGTCGGTCCTGGCCCACAGCTGGCACAACGGTTCCGTATTCCGGCTCCTGGCGAGACAACGACCACACGTAATCAACAAGTGCCCACCGATCCTCTTCCTCCACGGTCTGCTGATAGGAAGGCATGGGCGTGCCGTTCAGTCCCGTGGTAAAGGTCCGGTAGATATCCTCCCGCGAGGAGCCGCCCCTGAAGGTCCATCGCTTCGTCATGTCCACGGGGCGAATGGGCTCGCCCCAATCATCCATGAGGTCCGGGGCCGACGGGCCATTCCCGCGACCATTGGGTCCATGGCAATCTGCGCACTGGTTTGCGTCGAACACTTCGCGTCCACGCGCCAGCCGCGATTCATCGTACGGCGGCGCCTTCGGCACAGGGATGACCTCTGGAGTGCCGTATGGCCCGGCGAAGTCGCTGTTGAATGTCTTGATGTAATACGCAAGGTTTTCGATTTCCGACTGTGACAGAATTCCGCTCCAGGCCGGCATACTGGTATAGGGCATCCCCAGACGGATGCTACGCTTGATATCCTCGGTAGTAGGCAACTCACCACTGGCGGTTGAGCGGAACTTGTATTGGCCCGATACAAAATCACGCGGCGCAGGGCGCAAGAACGGCGTGGCCACACTCATGGCGTCACCGGCCTTGCCGTGGCAATGCGCGCACTTCAGGTTGTAGAGCTCTTGTCCGGCAGCGCGCTGCTCCTCGGTGCCAAGATCCGGCTCCTGAGCGTAGGCTACGCCTCCGGCGGCAAGCAAGAGGGCGCAAAGGTACAGATGTCGGGTCATCGTGAGCATGATCGGCCTAATGCGGCATTCCCTGTGCACGGGGTTCATAGCCGGTGTACTCATACAGGAAGATGATCACATCCCAGATCTCCTCCTCGTCCAAAAAATTCTCCCATGCCGGCATCGCAGACAACCATGGCGTAGACTCTGATGGAAGCCCGGGAGCCCCTTTGGCCACACGCCAAAACAGGTACGATTCCTGCAGCATGGCGATCGTCGTCGGATCGTTGAAATTGGCCGGGATGGGATCATAACCGTGCGCAAACATGCCTGCCCCCTCCATGTTGTCGCCGTGGCAATAGAAGCAGCTCTCGAAATAGATCCTGCGACCGTTGGCGACATGCTGCGCGAAGGCTTCAGGATCGGATGTCTCGAGCTCCCGGTAAGGATTATTGGCGGTGGTGAGATTTATCGTATTGCCCTGGAAATTGATCGATCCTGGAGGCGGGGGATGGATGGTGCGGCTGCTGAGCGGGGGCTGCGGCGGCTTCGTCATGCCCAGGTACACGCGCGCCGCCACAGCCAGCGGCACTACCACCACGACGATGACGAGCGGTACCAGAAATCTGCGTTCGACCAGGAAGTTCACAACCGTGCGCCGCGCATCCGCCATTTCGCCGGAATCGGCCGTGAGATAGGCGGCCAGGGCGAGCGTTACGATCGCCATGAAGAGCGCTATGATCGAGGTCGGAAGCGGCGGGTCGATACCATAGCTGAGACCGAGATACATGGCCACCCACCAGATGCCCATCCACGCCAGGCGATTGAGCGCAACCCAACGCGTGAGCACCACCTGGATGGCGACCAGCCCCGCGGCAATAGCTATCAGGACGATGATGTTCATAGGCCGAATCTGTTACAGCTCCGCCAGATAATCTACGAGTGTCTGTAGTTCCTGCGCCGATACCTGGCTCTGGAAGCCGGTAGCATTCAGCGTAGCAGTCATGAGGCCGGCTACGAAGCCCTCGGTAATCTCGGCGTCAGGATCCATGAGGGACTCATACAGCTGAGCGCGATTCATGCGCGTGCCTATACCTGCAAGGCTCGGGCCAACCCCGGGCGCTCCATCGAGAGTGTGGCAGGTATTGCAAAGGTAGCTGGTAAATAGGGTCTCGGCATCCCTATTGCCTCCCTCGGCTACAGCCGTCGCACTAGCCGCTTCGGGGGCCTGTACGCTCTGGCCCTGCCATTCGAATTCGGTCTCCATGGTCACCGTTGGAATGCCTCCAAGTGACTGCAGATAGGCAACTACGGTGAGGATCTCATCGTCGCTCAGCGCAACGGGTGGCTTGGACACCGCTGGCATGCCAGCTACGAATCCCTCCAACACATAGGCATTGGGGTCGTACAGGGACTCAGCGAGGTATTCGGCATCGCTCATCCCCTCGATGCGCGTTCCGGCAATCGCACCAATAATGCCGATATCCGGAAAGCGCAATCCGGTGCCGGATTCCCCCATCGTATGACAGGTCAGGCAGGTGCCCTTGCCTGCTACGATTTCTTCGCCGATGGCAACCATTTCCTCAGTGGACAGATCAGCGGCGATGGCGATGTCCTCCGGGGGCTCCGTACGCTTCTGTGGCACCCACAGGCTTACGTACCAATAGAAAGCCGACACCAGAATGGTAAAGGCGAATATCTGCAGGGCGTGTTTCACGATATCGCAAGATTGGAATCCGTGTCAGCCGAAGCTGCAACGCCATCACCGCGTTCGGATTTGGGCACCCATTTCTTCTGTCCCGAAAGTCCGGACAGGAAGAACACGATCGCAATGAATAGGAAGAAGATGATTACGGTAATGGACACAATGAGTCCCGCAAAGCCGAGCGTGGGCGTAAAGGCGTCGACCGACGTATCCCTGAGGACGCCATATACGTGCCAGTGCTGCCGCATTCCGGCACGCACATACCCCATGAGCCCCATTAGCCACGCAAACGTGATTGCCAGGAAAAAGAGCGCATACTGGGCACGCGCCGGGATCTTGCCCCAGGCGATTTCGCCCTTCTTTTCGGCGCCTCTGAACAGGAAGATATCAATCACCGTCACCGACACCATCGCAAAGAGCACCAACAGGACCTGCGGTCGCGAGAGCCCTATGCGCGTTTGGGCATCCACAAAATATCCCCATACGCCCAGGAAGACGACGATAATGACGACCGCCGCAAAGATGCCAAACTGCACCAAATTGCCCCATTTGGCCCACGAAACCGTGGCGACCTTGTTCGAACGGCGGTACAGAAGGAAGCTTATGTAGGTAGTAAGAATCAGCAGGTTGACCGCCGTGTTCTTGGCGCTCATGACACCCAGCACATTAAGGATCGGATGATGCGACCCTCCCATGGCGCGGGCCTCCTCCACCGTCGCCACCAGCGAGTGCGGTGTTGCCCACACAATAAAGCACAGCGTGATAACCGCCAGCAGGTACTTGATAAACCTCCGGTACCGTTCGGCGCCCGCAATGCGCCCCATGCTCAGCCAGAGGTAGTAGTTCGCGGCCAGGAACAGGTTGCCTATAAGCACCGCCTGTATGATAAAGAGCCAGGAGAATGTCCCTCCCATCAGCGTGATGCCGAGGCTCTGATCATAGGCATAGATTTCGACGCCCAGCCAGTATCCGGCGAACGGCAGAGGCAGCAGGGCACAAATGGCAATAAAATTGCCAATGTACCCCATCCAGTCATAGTGGGCCTTCTCCTCCAGCGTCCGCGCCCCGAGGAATTTGTAGGCTCCATAGGCTGCTCCGATCGCTCCACCGAAGGCCATGTTGGCAATCAGCCGGTGGATGTTGATCGGCATCCAGATATAGTTGTTGATCGCGTCCCAGACACTGGTCAGATTGCCAAGTTCATCAATGCCGTTCGGCGTGTTCATGAACGTCAACCACGCATTAGCAATGAACATGATTGCCGTGCCAACAATGTTCAGCATCACGCCCAGGAACAGGTGGACTCGCGGCGAAAATTTGCCCCATCCATAGTAATAGCTGTAGAGAAAGATGGCCTCCAGGAAAAAGAGGAGTACGTAGGGCAAAAACGTCCAACTAAAAATCTTGACTAGATATTGTGTCAGCGCCGGGTACAGAACAATCAATAAGAAAGTGAGAAGCGCGCCCAGCGAGGCTGTGAACGAAAACGAAACGGACAGCAGTTTCGTGAAATCATGCGCCAGTTCATCAAAGCGCTTGTCACCGGTCTTGTACCCGATGTACTCAATGACAATCGCAAACATGGGCACCGCGAGAACGAAGGCTGCGAACATCAGGTGCAGTTCGGCAACCACCCACATCACGACCCGGCTATTCACAAACGGCAGGGTCCGATAATCCCCATCGGTGGCGGCTTCCTGTGGAGCGCCAAGCGCCAACTCGCCTGTTATGGCCGCGACCAGGAGTACAAGAAACCCGACAACAAGTGTGCGGAGAAGAACCACGCGGCGTGGAAACGGCATAAATCTCTGTTGGGAATCAGCCGACAAGAGTATGCGGGATAGCGATGTGCAAATATCGGCCCTAAACAACTTCATAGTATCATACATTGTCAAGCGCTTATTGCATAAGAGGCCATCTTGGGGCAACACACGCTCGCGCATGTCCTTGCCATGCGCCCCGTTTCCGGGTTCTGCGCCTGTATAATACATACGGCGGCATTGCCAATCGGAGGGTTGCCCGATATATGCACGGCTTCTGCCCACGGACTGCATTCAGACTTGTTGCTTCGACGCCGTTGAAGTAGATTATCGCGATGTATTCCCACTGACCGAGCGCCGGATGTTATCAAATCTCATTGCCTGGCTCGACAGGTACCGTGAATTTGCTTTTGACCTCATCCGAATCTACCTCGGAGTCGGACTTTTCGTGCGCGGCGTCCTGTTTGCCTATGATTCGTCGGCATTCATGGCGCTCATACCGGAAGGCTCGCCCGCCTGGGCCTCGTCGACCATCCTGCTGCAGGCCGTAGCATTCCTGCATATCGTGGGAGGAGCAGCGATTGCGGTAGGCTTCTGGACGCGTATCGCGGCCCTTGCGCAGATTCCGGTACTCTTCGGAGCTGTGTTCCTGAGCATATCCGGACTATTTACTGCCAATGACTCGTTCGAGCTCTCGACGCTGGTCCTATTCCTGCTCATCCTTGTGGTGTTATACGGCTCCGGTCGATGGTCTATCGAGCATTATTGGAAAGGCGGGAGGCTTCCTATTCAGGAGGTATTGGACAAGCTCTATGACTACCGCTCCTTCGCCTTTGATCTATTGCGACTCTATCTGGGCGTTGGACTCTTTGTGCGTGGCACGCTATTTATTGCCAATGCGGACAGTTTCCTGGAGTTGCTCTCCCCTGACTCTGGCGCTCTTTTGCGTTCAACCATTCTGATGCACTATGTCGCGCTGGCCCACATCTTCGGGGGGCTCATGATGACGGCGGGGCTGCTCACGCGCGTGGCGGCGCTTATACAGATCCCCGTGCTTATCGGGGCAGTGTTCGTCAGCCAGGCGCAAGCCGGCCTGTTGGCGAGCACGCAGGGCTTCGAGTTCGCGACGCTGACCCTGTTCCTGCTCATACTGATCTTTTTGTATGGCTCCGGCAAATGGTCCTCGGACTATTACCTGTTCAAGCAGAAGACCGCATCAGACGCAATCGTGCGTACCGAGCGCGCCTCCGAAATCCTTACGCATGCGGTGCCTGACGAGGGCCCCTTCGTAGACCCGGTCGAAATCCTTGCCGTTCCGGAGGCTCGGACCGCCCCTATGACGATCGAGGAATTGCGCGCCGACCCGCTTATTATTGCACAAGCGCGATATGGATTCCTAGGGTGGTTCCTGTTCCTGGTGGATGTGACTCCCCGCCCGAAGGAAATCGTATTTCGAAACGTGAAAACCGGCCTTGTCGTCAAGCGAAGCAAGGACCCGGTAGTATTGGAGCAATTTCGATATCACTAGCGCCGAATAACTCGTCAGGATGCAGCAATTCGTCAATTACCCATCAAATAAAATATTATTCGTGTAAATAATTAATTATACAAGTTTTATAATATAACACTTTCCTTGAAACACCCGTTTTCGACGGTTCGCGTCAAATAAAACTGTGTTACTCCTCTTCCCTCGCCCATGCTGGCAGGTAGCGCATTAGCCTGCGGATTATGTCCCGATATTGCAGCAAAAGGCATCACGCCGATAGAATTAAGATCCACGACATGTTTTGATTTTTGGAAGCCTCTTGCATTACTCCTGAATTGGGAGAATTTTTCTTGCTTGTGAGGGAGAAATTGAATGAACCGGCGTCCCGCCAATCAACGGCGTGAATAGAACAGTTGCGAATAACGGACTTGACGAGGCCTTATACATACGCTGGAAGAGGTGTCGGGAGGCAAAATAATTGACGTTAATCAGGACTTGCGCCTCCGAGCCAGGCCGTTCGACTATCAAGCTGGTCGAGGCCGAGGTCAGCGATATCACAATCCATCACCGCCACTTTTATTACGTGGATTGAATGGAAAGATACGTCGTTGCGTAATTTTACTCAGTTTATTATATTCTGGAATGAAAAAATACGAACGCCCACAAGTACGACGCATGGTCGAACTTGTAGAGGAAAAATCGACCATGCGAATCATCGCGATGACCGGTCCCCGACAGACCGGAAAAACGACTATCGCGCTCCAGGCCTGCAAACTACTTACCCAGTCGGGGTATGCGTGTTGGTACGTCGCCATGGACGACCCAACCCCTTCTGCGTTTTCCTCGCTGGGGCTGCCGGACACCATAGAGGCTGTTCCGGTCGGCGCTGCGGCCGACGAGCAGTGGCTTGTCGGACTATGGGAGGGAGCACGCCGGGCCTCTTTGCGGTCCAAGCAGGGGTTGGTGATGGTACTTGACGAGATTCAACTCATTCCGCGCTGGTCAGACATCGTGAAGGGACTCTGGGACGCGGATCGGCGAGCGAACTTCCCCCTCCGCGTTGTGATCCTGGGGTCGGCTCCCTGGCGGATGCTGACCGGACTGAATGAGAGTCTGGTGGGTCGGTTTAACCCCTTGCCGACCACCCACTGGTCACTCTCGGAGATGGCGTCGGCATTTGATCTCACCGTTGAGGAGTATCTGTTCTTCGGCGGGTACCCCGGCGCGTTATCCGACGGATCGGGAACCGAACGGCTCGCTGCCTGGCGAGATCATATCACTCACTCCATTGTCACGCCCGCCATCGGCCGGGACATTGTCGGGCTGACGCGTGTCACGAAACCAGCCTTGATGCGTCAGTTGATGGACTTGGCCCCGCATTATTCCGGCCAACTCATGTCCTTCAACAAGCTGCTCGGTCAGCTTCAGGACGCAGGCAATACTACGACTGTAGCCCGGTACCTCGATCTCCTTTCCGACGCGGGTCTGGTCACGGGTTTGTCCCGGTATACACCGGCTCCGCATCTGGGGAGGGCGTCGCCTCGCAAGCTCAACGTACTCAATACCGCCCTCATGACGGCACCGTCCGGCTACACATTCGAAGAGGCACGAGCCGATCGGTCCTATTGGGGCCGACTTGTGGAGAGCGCAGTGGGGGCGCACCTCTACAACACTCGCGGTTCGGTGACCCGGCTTCATTTCTGGCGCGACCCTCCGCACGAAGTAGACTTCGTCATCGCGCGCGGCCCCCACTTGCTCGGGATTGAGGTCAAGAGCGGCAAATCACGGAGACAATCCGGCCTGGACGCCTTTGCCAACCGCTTTCGGGACGCCAGAACGGTGATGGTGGGCACGGGTGGAATTCCACTCAACGAATTCCTGTCGCTGAGCGCGGAAGAATGGCTGGAAGAGATATGAACGCACCTGTACCACGCACTGTCAGCGTGATTGAGCCGGAAGACGACGAGCGGTTCGGACGTGAAGACCTGTCGTTGACCGACTTCTGCTCGGACCACAGCTACGTCCTGTTGGGCGAGCCGGGGCTGGGCAAAAGCACGACTTTCAAAACGGAAGCCCACCGGGCGCAGGCTCCCGATCCGATTACGGCGCGACGATTCATAAGCCGAGGCCTCCAGAACCACCCCAACTGGCAAGGAAGAGGACCGCTTTTCATAGATGGACTGGACGAAGTGCGTGTCAGCGGTTCAGATCCACGAGTGTCACTGGACAGGATTTTGGCTTGGATCAAGGCGCTGGGGAGTCCCCCGTTCCGGCTGTCGTGCCGTTCCGGTAGCTGGCTGGAGCTAGGAGACCATCGAGAACTCTCCTCCCTTGCGGGTGGTGCGCCGATTCGGGTCCTGCGGCTGAACCCACTGGATCGTGAGGGCGTTCGGCAGATCGTTTCCCTCCGTCGAAACGACGCCGATGAATTTATACTCGCAGCCGTTGAACACCGACTGGATGCCTTCCTTTGGAATCCACAGTTACTCTTGGTGCTCCTCAATTCCGTGGAGACGGACGGCTGGCCTGAGAGCCCCAGAGAGGCGTTCGAGAAGGCCTGCCAGGAGCTTGTCAAGGAACGGAATAACGAGCACCGGGACGCCCGACGTGGAATCGCGCTGTCCTCCCGAGATGTGGTTCTGAGCGCGGCCGGAAAGCTGTCGGCGCTGATGTTGATCGCTGGTAAGGGGGGCTGGACCGCAACCGATACAGACGATCCAGACATCCTCTCCCTGAATGAAGTGGAGGGTGGGAATAGAGGCACCCTGCTTGCCGCTCTGGAGTCTGGACTTTTCAGGGGCTCTTCCACGGTCCGCACTCCGACCCACCGGCTCATGGCCGAGTATCTGGGCGCCAGATACCTGGACGAACGGATCCGCGCCCATGGCAGAGTGACCGTCAGGCGCGCGCTGTCGCTGCTCATGGGTCATGACGGGATTCCCCTGCCCGATCTCCGGGGGCTTGCCGCCTGGCTCGCTGCAGTGAATCCCCAAGCCAGGCCGATCTTGATTCGCGCAGACCCGGTCGCCGTGGCGTTCGATGGCGACGCGAGCAGCTTTGGGGCCAGTGAGCGAAGAGATCTGTTCGAGAATCTGGAGAAAAGCTCCGAACTTGGGCGCGTTTGGCCATCCGCCGTCGCCCTCGACGCCTTGGCAGGTAGCCAGGGCAAGTCGGCAATCTGGGAGTTGACTGCTTCCTCGGTGCGCTCCGACGCGAGGCAACAGCTCGTCTTTCTCCTCCTGTTCGGCTTCTCGCGGATGTTCTACGGCGTTCGAGCGGAGAGGAGTATCGCTCCTCCGGCGCAATCGGACTCTGATCGTGCCGCATTGCTGGCAATCGTCCGTGATCCCACGTGGCAGTCCGAAATCCGCTGTCAGGCCCTCGCCGCCCTTGACCAAGTTCTTTTCGACAATCCAATCCGTGGCACCACACTGCGCGGGCTCGTCGAGGATATTGAAGATGAACGCTTGCCGGACGAACAAAACAAGCTGCTCGGCACCCTGCTTGACCTCCTGTATCCAAAAGATCTGCGGCCCGCAGAAGTCTGGGATCATCTCTTAGTCCGCCCATACACGCACCAGTTTGACACCTACCAGAGATTCTGGACGGGTCTCGTGGACAGGTCGAGCCATGAACAGATCAGGGAGTTGCTCGACTCGCTATGCGATCGCGCGTCCGAAGCGGTTCCGAGGCTAGCGAACCACCGGCTGGGCAATATCGTGCTGACACTCCTTGCGCGCGGGCTCGATCTATTCGGAGACCAATTGGGCATTCCCGAGATCCACCGCTGGTTCGATCTCGTCGAAGTCGACCTTGGGCAGTCTCGACTGGTGCCGGCAGGTTGTTCTGGGCATCGTTGGAGCTTGGGACTCAACGACGAGGCTGAGAATGCGATCAGGACTTGGCTGAAGGCACGCCAACGTGTGCAGCGTGCACTCGTTGAACTTGGCATTCAGGCGCGGGAGTCCGAAATAGGATATACGTTTCTTGACCTAACAGTTGGCTCTAAGTTCGTAGGCAAGGAGACGCTGGCCGGGTTTCGTCAATGGTGTCTTGCGCGAGCGGTTGAGCTGTCGGACGAGCGACCAAGTGTCGCAATGGAACTCACCAGATGGGCAATCCGCGCGCGGGAAGGCTGGGGCTCGCCGTTATCCGATGACGAAGTGACTCAAGCCGTGCGAGACACACCAGCCCTGGAGGAGTGGAACAACAAGCGCCTTGAGGCCAAGGCGTGCGAGGAGCACGAGGCGGCCGAGTCAAAGAAGCGCCAGGCGGAAATGCTGCGTCCCATCCGGGAACGGCAGCAGGCAGAGGTGGCGGCAGTACGAAAGCACTTGACAGAACTGGCGGAGGGGCGCTGCCCACCTTCCTTGCTCCACAAACTTGCTCTGGTCTATTTGGAGGGCCTCTCCGAGAGGGGACCGGGCGATGGTCCGCTCGCTCGCCTGAGTTCCCTATTGGACGACGACGAGACCCTCGTGGAAGCAACACTAGCAGGATTCCGCAGCCTGCTGGACCGTGGCGATCTGCCGGATCTGGTTCAGATCGCCAGACTTCATCAGAGTAGAAGGATGTCGTACTTTGCCCTCCCCTTCCTGGCGGGCATGGCGGAGGAAGAACGCGTGGCAGGTGATCCACTGGATCGTCTGGACCAGAAGGGAAGACGGAGGGCGGTAGGCTATTTTCTCGTCTCAAGATTGCCCAGCAAGCAGTACCCGCTTGCGAACAGTCTGGCCGTCCGGGAGGACACGCGCCCGCAATGGTACGTGCGCGCCTTGGAGTCGTATCCCGGGGCTGTAGCCGATGCGCTGGTCGCCTTGCACAACGCCCGCGTTCGCATGAGGACGCCGCCGGATCAACACCTGTGGGACATGGCCCTCAATTCGACATACCAGCGCGTAACGCCACTCGCCGTCAGGCGGATGTTCTCTGTCTTCCCTACGCGATGCAGTGGGCCGCAGTTGGAGTCCTTGCGATTGGTCCTCTGGGCCGCTCTGGGAGCCAATGGCATGTCAGCGGACGAGCTTCGGAATATCGTGCTAAGGCGACTCCGGCGTAGCGGCATGGATGTGGCGCAGCGAGCCCTGTGGCTTTGCGCCGGCCTGTCTGTCGCCAGGGATGCCTGCCTGCCCTCTCTGGTTGACTTCCTTTCGGCCGGTAGCGATGTTCGCGCGAGGCATGTCGTCAACTTCTTCGTTTCAGACGACCGGCGGCGCAGCTCGCTCTCATTTGACGACTGGTGCACCAATGAACTGGCCCAACTCATCCAGACACTCGGGGGGCGCCTTCGTCCATTAAATCCGCCGGAAGGCGCAGGCTTTCTTGGACCGGAGCAGGTGACGCAGCTGAAGTTCCAACCCCTGTTCGCTTCATGGATCCGAACGCTCTCCGATCGCGCCCACAACGAGGCAACCGATGCGCTTGAATCGCTAGCTGCCGATCCCAACCTGGGCGCTTGGAGAGCAGAACTCGCGCATGCCCAAGGGGCTCAGGCCCGGAAACGCCGCGTGGCCAAGCAGGAAGTCCTTTCCCTGGCACAGATCCAGGAAACTCTCCGGGGCCGCACCCCAGCCAGTGCTGCGGACCTCGTCGCGCTTACGCTCGACGCGCTAGAACAACTGGCCGAGCGTATCCGGAGTGGTTCCACAAGCGACTGGCGCCAGTATTGGCACCGAGATCCAAAATCGCGGAAGCTCCTGGCCCCTCAGCACGAAGAGGACTGCCGGAATGTGCTACTCTCAGACCTGCAACAAATGCTCCGGCCGAACCATGTTGATGCGCAAGCAGAAGGCCAATATACCGATGACAAGAGAGCAGACATCCGCGTCTCGGTCGGCTCCCGCCTTGCGATCCCGATTGAGATCAAGAAGAACTCGCATCGCGACATTTGGCGCGCGGTGGACGAACAGCTCGTGGCGAAGTACACGCGGGCGCCAGAGTCCGAAGGGTACGGTATCTATCTAGTGCTCTGGTTCGGGCCTGATTACATGAAGGTGGTACCGCCTCGCGGGCACCTGCCGAAGACACCGGCCGCGTTGAAGGAGCGACTCGAAGAGCAGCTCGCTCCAAGACTCCGGGCAAAAATCAGCATCGTCGTGATCGATGTGAGCCTGTCCGGCAGGTACGCAGAGAACCAGGTGGAAGGGGCTGTGACCTGATTGTTTCCGCTCAGTTGTCTGGTCTCAGTACGCTGATGTACGAAGTAGCCGGCAACGTGTCGGGGTTCACTTGGCAGATATTCCGATCCCGGCGCAGATAGAGGGATGGTCGCGTGCCGCCTCCAGCGAGCTGGTGTCCTGGGTTGGTTGCGGCTGGGAAGAAAATCTGTACAGAATGGTAATGCGTAGTGTGTAGCGCAGATAATGGCGCGCAGATTGAGCCAGTGTATCTGATCAGGCAGTCGTTATTCGTGTCACGGAGCAAGGATGTCGGAGCATAGAAAAGGTGTGCATGCGGCACGTTGTTTTCTCGTGCCGTGCTACATTCTGCTGTCCTTTCCCAACATATTGATCACAGTTGCCAACTCTCTATACGGCGTGGTGCTTCTTCCTGTTGTCCGTCGCACGATCGATCTGAGAGGGTTCAAGGAAATCGTTTTCTGACCGGGACATTTCAGGTCTAATGTTTGCCTGTCAGGGGCTTTGCAAAAGGCTCTTTTGCATCCACAATTTCCTTAACGACCTTCTCGAAGGGCTTTGTAGTCACTGCGCTGCCTGCCGTAATACCAACAGCGCCGAGCAGTCTGTCTATGTCTGACTCGGACGTTTCCATTGGAAAAATAGCAAGTAGGTGCACGTCTCCACTATCCACTAACTGTACTCTCGACACCCGGGAATAGATACAGAGGCCGGAAGTCCGCAAGGCCATCACGCTCCAGCACGGCTAGAGCGTCCTGCAGACGATCGATCCATGCTCCGATGTTATGGTCTGTGACCGCCACACAGTCGATACCCGCGCGCATGTAGCCGAGCAGCCACTCACATGGCGTTCACGGGCTAAGTGATGCTTGATTCAGCCTCCCACCGTAGTCGTAAGATGCAGGTGTATGCGTGTGAAGATTACATTTCCTGGGCCCCGATCCAGTTCGGCAACGACACAACCTCAGCGCCTTGACTTGATCCCATTGAATTCGCATTCAATTGTTAAGGGGAAAAATGCAAAACAGGATTACCCGGAAATGGTTCTGTGCAGACTCAATACGACCTCGAGGGAGTACAGGCGCCGGTCGCCAGCAACTTGAGGCTCGTGAGTTACGTTTGATAATTGTACTTATCGGACGTAACTACGTCGGTATATTTGTACCGCTATTCCGCCATGGATAACCCGCGCGTTTTCCTTTTGCACTACCGCGTTAACTGCCCGGATTATCTGGACTATACCAATGTGCGTCCGCTTGAAGAAGATAGGAACGCTTTCCACGTGACGCTGAAAGACAAGCATGCCGTGGTCAGAATGAAGGAGCCCTGCGCAAGCAAGGAAGAAGCCCGGTCTTTAGTAGACCCTTTCCTGGAGAAATGGCAGTTCGAAGCCGATCTTCGACACAGGCCCGGAGCATTTCGATTAGAGTTCTCCCATGCTGAAATCGAAGGTCCGGCTCCAGCACTGCACGAACATGAGATCCGGATGCGCGCCGTTGCAACAGGTACGTTACGTGCGCCAATAAGGGTGGCTCCACCAAGCTACCCGCGGTCGCCTTCTACCCCACTAGAGCTCTCGGCTGAAGTTAGGCTAATGTACAATCGCTATCTGACGTACAAGCGTGGCAGAGGGCCTCTTCCAGACACGGCGAACTTTTGCCTTACAATGTTGGAAAGCATGGTGGGAAAGAAAGGGTCGAAGCGGCAGGAGGCAGCTCGTAAATTTGGGATTGACTCTGAAGTACTGAGTCGTATAGGATATCTCTGTGCCCGCAAGGGAGGTGACGTTGCCAGAAAAGCCGAAGGCACAGCACACTCGTTCACGCCGGAGGAAAAACAATCCCTGGAGTGGGTCATCCCGGTCATAATTCGGCGCGTTGCTCAGGTTGAGGCTGGCCCTAACCAGCGTGCACCGAAAATCTCGCTGGCCAACTACGTTGAACGCTCTCTTCCGTCATGAAGGCACTCACCCGCACGCCCGCGCTGCCGGTAGTGCTGCCAAGCCGCACTCATCAGCGCCTCGCTCTCGGTCAACACCCGGCGGGCTTACGGCCATGCGCGGGAATCCTGGCTGGACTGGCTGGGAGATAAGTCGGCCTCGGGCGCAACCGCGTGGGTGTCCAGGGCGCTCACGGAGCGGACATTGACAGGCATCAATCAAGCCGACTTTCAGCGGCTGCAGAGGAGCTCACGGGTTCTTCTTCTCTTGCGCGCAACGCCTCAATCCGCGCCCGCATCTCCTCGTTATACTGCTCGGCGCCGGGGAATCCCTGGGTTTTGTACTGGATACGCCCCTCCGATCCCACAATGAAGTGGGCAGGGATGCCACTAATATTGAAATCCGTTGCACTGCCCTCGTCGAACAACACCGTAAAGCGATAGTCATTTTCCTGAAGAAATGCCCGTACCTCGCTGTGACTGGCATCGGTGGTGATGGCGAGGAACACCACGTCGGCAGCCGACGCGTACTCGTCCACCAGATCGCGGTAGTGGGGAAGTTCCGCCAGGCAGGGACCGCACCACGTGGCCCAGTAGTTGAGGATCACGACCTTGCCGAGCATATCCGTGAGGCGCCATTCGTTGCCCTCGGTATCGGTGAGACTGAAGTCGGGCGCCACACGATCGAGACGGTTGTCAACTAGGCGACGCCGCGCTACGTCCGCAACCTCTGCAATTTCAGCATCAAGAGCCATATCCAGCGCCTCCTCGTCAATGCCGATGTGGGTCCCCACCATGACAGCGGCTTCACGGATACGGCCCCTCGTATTGCTGCCGAGCCGCTCATCTTCGGCGTTATGCGCCAGGGCCGCGACAAGCAATTCATATGCCTCCTGGTAGAATTCCTCCTGACCGGCCAAAAACTCGCCGAGCGCGGCGAAACGATCAGAGCGCGGGCCTATGTCTATAGCCTTGCGGAATGCCAGCTCAGCTTCCGCGTCACGGCCCAGTCTCACGAGCGCCAGTCCTCTCTGGCGTTCGAATGAGGCGATCCAGCTTTCACTCGTACGGTCAATCGCGTCCTTGCGCACACTGGCATGGATTAGTCCGGGACGCCGCTCTTTGAGCGCAGCGATAGCCTCGTCAGCAAACCTTAGTGCTTCATCAGGCCGGACGTCCAGATTAATAAGCGTTCGGGCACTCCGAAGATACTCTGCCGTTGTCCCGGTCATAGTGGCCAGGCGTACCAGGTTGTCGCCAGCATCGACAATACGGTCAAGGATTTCGTCATTTGGCTGGCCGTCCTCGTCACGTTGTCGGCGTGCTTCGTCTGCCAGCAAGGGGAATTCTTGGTTCAGCGCCTCCGCATAGAATGAGATGTCGCCGGTTACCCAATCCGGTTTGAAGCGCTGCTTCCAGCGCTCGATGATCGCCAGGCGTTCTTCGAGCGGCGCCTCCCGGGCCTTGAGGAAGTCTAAATAGTGCACGTAGTATTTCTGTCTCGCACCCATACGGCGGCCTTCCTGGGTTTCATCAAGGCGCGACAGCCAGCTTAGCTTGGCATCGGTGTCACCCAGCAGATCGTGACCGATGGCCAAAAAGTACCGGCGGCCGGGATTCGGTGATGCCCCGCTCGCGTCAGCCTCGACTGCGCTGGCAAGCTCCTCGCGCAGCTCGTCCTCAATCATCGTTGCTGCTTCTGTATCTCCTGACGATTGCGCTGTCGCCAGCCGCACCTTCAGGTGATGGATGCGAAACACCGGCGATTGATCAATGAGCACGGCCGACAGCCCCTCCGTATTTATAGCCAGCTCATTAAGTATGTGCAGCCATCGCTCCGAGTCGTTGAGTTCCCGGATAGCGCCCTCTACACTCTCGTACGGCGAAACACGTTCAGGAAACGCTCGAATGGTTTCCTTGCCGATCTCTATGGTGCGATCGAGCCAGTCGCGGCGCCCCTGAAATCTTCCACCCCAATAAAGCGTGTACAGGAGCCCCTCGCGGACGCGTGGATCGTTGGGAGCAAGCTTCAATGCAGACTCGAATGCCGGAATGGCATCCTCATACCGGTTGAGTTCCATCAAAACCCGTGCGTAACCATAGGCCGCCTTGGTATTGTGCGGATCTTGGTCGAGGGCCTTTGCGAAGCCGTCGCGTGCTGCCAGAAGGTCGAAGGCGACAAAATCCTGGCGTGCCGTTGCGATTTGCTCTTCCACGTTCCACCCGGAACAGGACGCCAAAGAAATTGCCACGAGAAGCAACCCTGTCGCCCTGCCTATTGCCGAAAACAATTCTTTAATCCTCTTATGATGAACGTTCATCGCGAGGACCTTCTTGTTCGTTAGAATAGGGGTGCGGGAGATGCACAATTTCCATTGGTCGGACCTCAAAATGCAATTTCAATAGAGCCTCTTGCAAAACCCCTAATTTGAAGGTTTTCTGCTTGTGAGGAAGACCTTGGGTGAACTGGCGCGCGCCTGGGGTAGAACAGTTGCGGATTACGAGCTTGAGCAGGCCTCGTACAACACCTGCAAGACGTAGGTGTTTTCTCTCATAGGAATCAAAAACAAGGGACTGGAACCTCCTATTTCGGGATCTTCGGAGTTACCACACACGCGAAGAAAACGGAGGTACCCATGTCCCTTGGAAAGAAAGTACGCGGATTCTGGATCAGTTGCCAACAGGAGCTCTTTCCTCGGATGGACGCAGTGCTTGGCCCTGTGACCGGGCGCTATAAAAAGCTGTTGTTGGCACTGGAGATGGTGTCTGTCGAACGCCTTCTGCCCAGCGTTCCGGATCGTATGCCGGGGCATCCGCTGAAGCATCGCGCCACGCTTGCGCGGGCGTTTCTGGCCAAGATGGTGTTCGATATTTCGACGACAACGGCGTTGGTGGAACGGCTGCGTTCGGATCCGACGCTTCGGCGTCTGTGTGGGTGGGAATGGTTGCGCGATGTGCCGAGCGAGGCGACGTTTTCCCGTGCATTCAAGGAATTTGCGGAGGCCGATCTGCCGGCTCGCCTGCACGCGGTGTAGATAGAAGAGGGGTACGCGGAGCAGTTGGTGGGCCATATTTCGCGTGATGCAACGGCATTAGAGGCACGAGAGAAGTCTGCGCCAAAGGAAAAGAAGCCGGAACGCCCGAAGCGCAAACGGGAGCGTCCTCGCAAGGGGGAGGAGCGTCTCAAGCAACCAAGTCGACTGAAACGTCAGCGTACGATGCACCTGGAGGAGATGCTGGAGGAGTTGCCAAAGCCGTGTACGGTGGGTGTTAAGCGCAATGCGAAGGGGTACAAGCAATCATGGGTGGGGTACAAATTGCACATGGATGTAATGGGCGGAGGTATTCCAATCAGTTGCATCGTGTCGTCTGCGTCCCTGCATGACAGCCAGGCAGCGATTCCACTCATGACGATGAAGGCACACCGGGTGCAAAACCTCTACGATCTGATGGACAGCGCGTATGACGCGGAAAAGATCCACGCGCACAGCAAAAGCCTGGACCATGTGCCCATCATTGACACGAATCCGCGACGCAATGGGAAAGCGGAGCGAAACCGTGAGAAAAAGGCGCAGCGTGCAGCCGGATTTGTCCCGCCTGAGCGAGAACGGTACAAGGAGCGTTCGACGGTTGAGCGGGCCTTTGGGCGTCTCAAGGTTGAGTTCGGTGGCCGTCATGTACGTGTGCGTGGCCACAAGAAAGTGACGTGCCACCTGATGTTCGGGGTGCTTGCGCTCACAGTAGATCAACTGCTACGCCTGTTGCACTGAACGCGGCCGTTTTTCGTTATGGTTGCGTGTACCCGGTATCCTGTCGAGCAGGAGCCAAGGGATAGATGTGTGCGCACTGCAGGGACTGTGACTGAAATCCACCACGGCGAGGCTACATTGGTGACCGATGGCCTATATTTTCGGAGGAAGATGGCCAAACGTGTCGATCACGCACATAATCCGAGACAATTGCACCAATTCATGCCGCTCGGATCACTGCTAACACCAAATGCTCGGGTAGTTTTGCAAGAGCCTCTTTCGAGTATATAAAAGCACCACTGGGCCAGGTCCAGAGGGTTGGGATCGGGATCATCAAGCTGACAAAGGAGACAGAAGACGTAGAAATCAGCGGGACGTCGCGGTCGGTCAAATGACTCCCAGTCGTTTGGCTCCGCATCCCAAGCGCTCTTTCGAGGTGCAATATTGAAAACGATCTTGGATGGGCGTTCTTGAGGCCAGCTTTGCGCGTATGACGCGCTCTTCACCTCAATCTTGAGCCCGCTCTCGGTTTTGACATCGAACGCGCCCCACTCGCGACGAGGCAAGTCTATTCGTTCGAGCGCATGGGCGACCAGAAACTCAACCAGAATGCCGCGGGCGGCGTTATCCAGCAGGTTGGAATTCGCCCATTGCCAAAAGTCGAGCACCGTGAGCTCAATAGTCCCGTTCTGCTCCCGAAATGCTTCGCCACCTTCTTTCCGGACTTCCGACTGCCTGCTACTGGGTGACCAACTCATCTCTCTTTCCGTTGATACTTGCGTTGTAACGTTCTGCTTTCTACTGGTGCACACCAAGTCAGACTACATCATTCGCAAGATCCAGCCGTGCCTAACATCTCCATTGGCAGCTCCTGCAACGCACACAAGGCATTAACCAGGCGCATATGCGCAATGTGGGAACAGTGCGTGTGCAAGAGGCGTGGCGATGCCACGACGATACTGAGCACCTTTCCACGGCTGACGGCCACGTTTAGCCGCTCCCGGGACAGTAGAAAATCGATTCCCCGCATTGTCTCTTCGGCCGAAGAAGCCGTCATGGACACGAGGGCGACCGCCGCTTCCTGCCCCTGAAACTTGTCCACCGTCCCGACCCGGACATGCCTGAGCACCTGCGACAGCGCATTTACCTGGGAATTATACGGGGCCACCACAATGATATCCCGGGGCGTTAGCGCCCGGGTGGTCCCTTCGCGGTCCGTCCATTCTCCCGTACACAGGCGCTGAATCAACCCCTGGATGGCCCCAATCTCTTCCGGGCATTCCTGCGCCCGACCGACGTGATCCACCGACATGCGAAAGGCGCCAGCTTGCGGCAAGCCTGGCGCACGAATGGCCTGACGTGCCGTCGACGGATGATTTCCCAACCGGCCATCGTAATACAGCGTAGAAATATACTGGCTCAAATCCGGGTGCATCCGCCAGGATCGAGGCAGAAAAATTCCACGGTCGGGCGCGACATTTTGTCCAGGTCCGAGCACCCAATCCAGGCAGGATAGATTTGCGGGATGCGGATGTGCGCCCTGGATCACCTGCGGCAACTGGCGCGGATCGCCAATCAATACCAGGTTGCGGGCGCAATTGGACATCGCAACAAGGTTTGCAAGCGAAACCTGGCCTGCCTCATCCACAAACAGGTAATCGAACGCGTGCCGCTGATCTTCCCGTGAAAACAGCCAGGCCGTGCCGCCTACTATGCGAGCGGCACCAATGGCGGCATCCGTGTTGGACTGCACGCGCTTGATCACGCCATAGCCATCAAGCAATGGCGAGGAGTCGTGTCCCGCTTTGTGCACAATGCCCGTCGTGGACGATCCGGTCTCTCGGAACGCATCCACGCACGCCATGAGCACGTTCTGGATGGCGGCATGGCTGTTCGACGAAACACCGACACGAAAACCAGCCTTCACAAGTGCGCATATCGCGCGAGCGCTGATATACGTCTTGCCAGTCCCTGGAGGCCCCTGCACCGGGAGCACCGTGGCGTCCATCGCCCTGGCCGCCACCACGAGCCCGCCCAAAACATCGTCCCGGTCTGATAACGGAAGTGGTGACTCCCGGATAAACCGCGGCGCATTCCGGGCCAAGAGGTCCTCCGCTGCGCGGTTCTCGCGCGCGCCGCACTGGTCCGCAATGACAGCTCGGATCGCATCCGGAATCTGACCTACACCCAATGCAAGATTCGGCAGGAGGTCAAGCTTGTCGGGTAGCTCTACACCAGAGCTTGTCCCGATCTTCACCGTGACCTCGCGTGCCGTCCGGTCGAGCGTGCTAATGGTCACGCCCTTGAATTGATTCTCCCCGATAGCGATTTGCGCGCGACTGTTTTCTTGCAGCTTCGTACCCTGCTGCGGATACCGATACGTCCGCTCGACGGAGCGTTTCACGGGCCGCTGTACGCTTGTAGCCTCCAGACCGGCGAGGCAATCCATGTCCTCGCATAGATCCTCAAAATCCTTCTCTGCGGCTGCAAAGACAGCCCAGGCCACCGGCTTGCTTTCGCGCCAGTGGAAGACCCCCAGATCTTTCAAGAGCTGCTTACGTGCATCGGGCAAATTTCCTCGGTCTATGGTCTCGAACAGTGTATTGAACTCATCATAAACCTCGTCTGTACGCTCGGTGTTGCCTTCCCCCAGCGCACGCCACGGTACTTCCGGGCGATTGTCCAACAGCCAGTCGCGTAACTTTTCGGTCGACTCGCAGTCAATGCGGTTGTACTCCTCCAGTTCATTGAGGATGGCCTGTTCTCCGGTTGCACGCCAGCGCTCGTACGCCGTGATTGACCCCCCGGAAGTGGTCACTTCTCCCTCGCGCTGCACGCCATAGAACGCCTCCATGTCCTTGATTGAGTAGGATGGCTCCGACGCTATAATGCCGCCGCGAACCACGGCATAGAGATCTACAAACCGTCTTTCCCTTAACCATTCATCCAGTTGCACTTCGCCAAACCGGTGCCGCATGGTGATCTTGCGCAGCGCAGTGACTTCATACGGCGCGTAGTGATAAATATGGGCTTCCGGGTGCCGTGCAATCGTAACCTGAAAAAGGTTGAAGAGCTGTTGTAGCGCCTCTCTTTCCCCTTGAAGGTTATGCCCCCAGTACGCATGAAAACTGCTGCCGTCCCATACCCCGTGCAGGTATTCCAGACCTTCGGTGTCCACTTCCCTGTAATAGGGATCGCCTTCGATGTCATAGAATAGATCTCCAGGGTTCGGCTGAGGCATTAGGAAGAATCCCTTGCCAGATTCCAGTTTTCGGAGCTCAAATGTGGGCATGCCCTGTTTGCGCGCATCCTGGAGACGAGCCTGTATGGTCAGCTTTTCTCGGGTCTCTTGGACGAGCCTCGGCACCCGACTCTTGCGTATTGCCAGCGCCGCCATTGTCTTGACGCCTGCATTTTCGAGCTTGGCAACCTGACTCTTTGTGATACCTGCAACCTGAAACAGGCTATCCTCATCCTTCCAGCGGACATCACAGTGCTCTCGCCATGGGCACAGGTCGCAGGACGGACACGGAACGGGCCGCGTTCCTAGCGGATGCAGAACAAATTCCTCCAGGCGCCCCTTGACGCCCCGGGCGTATGCCGCATACTCGGAAAGCACCAGGCTCTCACGGTCGCCTGTGCCGAGTTGCAGATGGGCTCTTTCCGGCGCCAGGCCCTGGGCTTTGCCGAGCAAGTCGGAATACAGCACAAGCTGGAGTACGTGTTCGGGTGACGGCGAGCGCTTCAGCTTCGCGTCCACGACCTCATACGAATATTCCCCCAGAAGAGAGGGCTTGCCCACACGCTCAAGAAAATCAGCATAACCACCCCATAGACCATCCTGCAGGGCTGCCTGATAGATCACATCGGGTCCCTGGCGCAGCGCCGCCTGCGTTTCCCGTACGGCCGTGTCCATGGACACCCCGCCAGTCTTAATCCTGACGATGCCCTTGCCCGCAGCCTCCAGATCCGCCAGGTATCGGGCCTCGTGCTCCTCGCCGTGTCGCTGGAGCAGCAATGCGTCGTCACCCGCCGCGGCTGGCTCGGGTCCTTCCCCTTTAAGACACGCAAGATCAAGCCTGGTCGCATGCGAGCATGCCGTATAGCGCACCAGATCCGATGCGGATAGCCTGATCCCATCTGTCTTCCGCCTCATTGCCTGTCCCGGCTCGGACCAGCCGATTCAATCGACAGACTGCGCCCACCCAAGTCCCGAAACGCCTTCTGGCGACAGGAAAACACGATGATCTGAAGGTCTTGCGCTTGGCGCGTCAATGCGTCGAACATAGTTTCAATACGATTGTCGTCCGTGTACACGATGGCGTCATCCAGTATTACCGGTGCAGGTGTTCCGGCATTCGCCAGCAGGCGCGCGAAGGCCAGGCGCACCAACAGCGCAATTTGTTCCTGCGTGCCGCCAGAAAGAATGCCAAAATCCTCCGCGGTTCCTTCCCGAACGAGAACCGTGGGCAACATCGTTTCCGCATCGAACTGAATCTTCACTTCCGGCCACAAGAGGCGAAGGAGTGGTTCGAGTTCCTTGAGCACAGGGCGCACATATCGGTCACGTGCGGACTGACGGGCGCTCTCAAGTGCTTCCTCAAGCTTCTTGAGCATGTCCACTTCGAACCTAAGCCGGTGCAGTTCTTGCTGCACGCTCTCCATGCGTACGGCCGTATCGGCCATCTCTTCGTCTACTGCCTCGCCAGCGCGCAATTCAATGGTGGTGTCCAGTTTGCCAAGCTCAATCCGAATACGGTGACGCGCGTCGTCAGCATTCCGCGCAATGCTGCGCGCCCTTGCCTGCGTCGTCTCCGCCTCGGTCAAGTCCGGCGCCTGCGCTTCAAGCTCTTCGCAGCGCAGGGCCGCTTCCTGCAGAGCATCTCCCAGGCGCGCCAGCACTTCCCTGCGCTGGCGCAATGCGTCCTCAGAATCTGCCGTTGACGCGATTGCCGCCCTGGCGCGTTCCAGTCGCGCTTGGGCGCTTTCTACTGCCGCGGACGCTCGGGCGTGCGCCTTTCCCTCCTGCTCAAGCCTCGCACGCGCTACGGAGTGCTGCTCGATTACCTGCGCAAGCTCTTCCTTCGCCTCGCGGTCAGCCTCTTGCGCCTGCGCACTTGTCGGCAGATCCGGGTCCACGCCTACCGGATCGGGTAGTGTAGCAATCTCTTCACGTAATGCGTCTATCCCATTGGGAATCGTGGCGTGGAGCGCCGTTTCCGCGTCTCGTCGCCTCTCATCGGCCTTTCTCTTGCGCTGGCCAGATGCGCGTATCTCGGCGATATCCGACCTGCGCACCTTTGCGAGCGCTTGGACAAACGCTTCCCTGGCCACGGCCAACGACTGGTCATCCACGCGCCTGCCGGGATGTATCGTCAGGCTGCCTATCTCGTCAATGTCCAATTGCGCGCCATTGGGGATCAACGTCCGTTGCGCATTCACGAGAGGCTCTCCCTTTAGATACACTCCCGTAGAACGGCCCGGGCTATAGGTCATTGTAATGGCAGCCGCCTCGGCCTCACGCGCGCGCTCTAAGACGCGCAACTCTTCGTACTGCGCCTCCAGGCGATCCCGGTCCCGATCCGTGATTTCCACACGGGCGGCAGCCTTAGCCTCTTCCAACTGCTTACGCAGTGTCTCGGCTTTGTCCAACTTCTCATGGAGTTCATCGCGCCGTTGAGTAGCCGCCACGGCTACCTGTGCACGCAAGACACGCTGCAGGGTGTCAGCGGCCTCTTCGGAACTCCTGCGAACTCCTGCGAGCGCCTGCTCCGCCTCCGCCATGGAGCGTTCCGCGGATCGCAATGTGGAGGAATCCCGCTGCACTTGGTCCGTTGCTACCTGTAGATCTTCACGCGCCCTTTTGCGCTCGGACAAATCACGCTCCAGGGAGACAAC
Source organism: Rhodothermales bacterium (assembly GCA_963665975.1). Taxonomy (GTDB): domain Bacteria; phylum Bacteroidota; class Rhodothermia; order Rhodothermales; family Bin80. The sequence goes on along the minus strand of OY762508.1, from coordinate 3,244,016 downwards.
CTGCTCACGCGCACGATCTCGCTCCAGCCGTTTCGCACTCAGCTTCTGGCGCGCACGCTCTACTTGTTCGGCATGACGAGCAGCCTCTTCATAGCCCGATTCGGCCTTCTTCAGTCGCTCTTGTCGCTGTCGACGTTCTTTGGGGTCCTCTAATCCTGCAAGTTCCTTCCGTAGTGTCCGGCGACGGTCCAACTCCTCGCGCAACTGATGTGATTTGGCCTTGAGTTCGTTATGCCGCTCGCTGAGTTCGCGAAACTCCACCTCCTTGTTCTTCAGCGCACCGCCAGCCTTTGGCTTACCTGTCCTAGTAACGTAGCGATCACGCTCCTGCTGGCAGCGATCCCTTGCCATATCCATCTTGCGGCCACCAGTCACGGCTTCCACCTCTCCCGCAACGGACGTAGCCAGGCCTCGCCGGGCCTGGTGTTCTGCATCTCGCAACTTCCTGTCACTACTCACAAGGCCGGCTAGTCCCTGCCGCACCCACAATAGTCCTGCGGGTCCCCCGTCCCCGGGCGCCTTTAGCACGGCAGCTATCCACGCTTCTGCATCATCTGCCTGTTTGATGGTGCGACCGTTGACCATGATCCGCGCATCGCCGGCTCCTCGTTTGCTCCAGCGCTTTACAATACGGTACGTCGAACCTTGCCATTCGATTTCGACAGTCACCGCCGGGTCTCCACCCGCATGCGGAATCAGGCTCTTGACTTTCTTGTCTTTTGACTTCCGATCCTTGAAAAAGACCGCATGTAGGGCGTCAAATACGGTTGACTTCCCGTGCTCGTTCGGGGCTGACAGCACGTTTAGGCCGTCTCCGATCCCTGTGATTTCCACGGGGTCAATGAAGCGCCGCACATTCTCCAGCCGTATCGAGCGCAGTTTCATTGGGTCTCCACGCTTACGTAACTATAGAGCCGTCGCAGGGCGGCGGCGGCAACCGCGCGAGCTTCGGAATCAGGCTCTGTTCGGGATTCCCGGTACAGTTGATCGGCTGCAATGCGCAGAGCGCCTCCTGTAGCGATCGCATCCAGATCATCGGCTGCGTATTCCGTTTTCAGGTTATCCTCTATTAACTCAAAGTATCCAAACTCAGGCGCCGCCTCATCCCCTGCTATTTTGAGGGCGATACGTTCAGGGAGACGGAGCCAGCCCGAAGCTCGCATCCTGAGCAGCATGTTCCGACGCGCAGACCTGTCCTGTGGCAGCGCTGCGTGGAACGCCTGAGCCGCGTCCTGCTCTGGAGTCAGCGCAAGTTCCAATTCAGACCAGTCAAACATTCCTGTCGTGATCCTTTCGACCTGGGGAATGGCTCCAGGACCAGCTATCGAGACGGTCAGACATTCCCCTCTACCCGCATGCTTGAAGCGGTCGCGCTCCGGCGTACCGGAATAGTAGGTTCGGTCGTCAACACGGTGATACCCGTGCCAATCGCCCAAGGCCAGATAATCGAGCCCGGATGACGTGGCCCGGTCCAACGCGATCGTCTCCGGATCCTTGTCCTCACTGGCGAAGGAAAGCACGCCGCCGTGCGCCAGTCCAATCCTGAGGTGCCCGTCCTCGGTCGTACAATGCTGCATCCATTCTGTCAGATCGCGGCCCGGGAATCGGCGAGTCGCCGGCGCCGGAAGCAACGTCACTCCCTCCGCAATGACCTCCGGTTCCGCGTAATGCATGAGGTGTACGCCTTCCGGCGCGTGCGCCTGGAAACGAGACCAGAGTGATTCTGCAGATAGGCTATCGTGATTTCCGGGAATAATCCACCAATGCAAGTCGTGTGCAGCGCCCATGGCCGTGACGGCCTGGCGCCACACGCGATCAGAAGGGGTTTCGGTATCGAAGAGGTCCCCGGCAACGAGCACATGCCTAGCGCCGCGCTCCCTCGCGACCACCGATAAATACTCAATCGCCGTATGACGAGCCTCTACGAGACGACCACGAATGTCTTCCGAAAGATTGCTGAACCGGCGTCCCAGATGCAGGTCGGAAGTGTGAAGAAAGCGGAATTCGCCCATGCTATTGCCATCGTCCAATTTTGAATGTCCACACCATCACCGGTCAATCTTGACTGCAACCCTCTCGCGTTCTGTTTCTGCGAATCCTGCTTGCCATCTCGCCACCAACGATTCATAACGATTTTGTTCCGTTGAATCAGTATATCCATCACATCAAGATGCATCGTTATCTATCTGTTGTTCAGTCTCTTACATCAGTACTTGCTTCCGCTCATTGCCGCGGAGTATTTGCGGTGTTCCCATGAGCAGGAAACAACGTGGTGCTGCGATCCGGTGCCGAGTGCCATTTCGTTTACTCGGAACGCAGCGTTGCGCCGCGTGCCAGGATATCGCATGTACATGTATCGTACTCACTATCTTGCCAGGAGCCTCACAACGGCCAAGGGGAATATTTGTGCACTGAGTCCATTCGCGTGCCCTGCATCGATATGACAGCACTTGACTCCTCTCCCCTAATACTAATGGCCAAAAACCGGCAGTTCGGATTGCTGAATCAAGGTCGCGGTGATGTCTGGATTGGTCCTACTGTTCACGCGGAAACGGTTGAAGCGGGCGGAGCCATTCAGACCCCCGATGTTCAACGTCTGGAGGCTGCCATAAACAGCGGCTGGCTCATGGTTGCCAGCCTGACATCAACCGAACACACATTGATGCGAACCATCTTGGAGCATTTCCGATTCGGACCAGGCCAGGCAGAGGCATTGGCTATCGCCCAGACAAGAAACATACGCTTGGTCATCGACGATAAGGCCGCCAGAAACGCAGCCAAAACGATCGGCATCGAACACATCGGGACGGCGGGCGAATTATTGGAAGCACACGTAAAGCAGGTTCTGAGTGCGTCGCATCTGGGAGGAGCTATTCGGGAACTCGCCAGGCGATCCAGAATTTCCGACTCCGTCTTGACAACCATACTAAGCCAGGCAAAAGGAGCCTGACATGCCATACCAGGATCCTACAAAAGACGTGCTATCGTCAGAAATGCTCCAGGATCTGGAAACAATTCAGGCCGTGGAGCACACCGACCGCGCCACTATTATGCGTCAGTTGCTGTCAAGAGCCATCCTCCTGTGGAAGATGGACCACTATCTCCAGATGTATGCCACCGGATCGATATCCCTGGCCCAGGCAGCACAAAGTGCCGGAATTACGTTGTGGGAAATGATGGACTATGCCAGTGCTCGAAGGGTTACCAGCCAGTACGATCTTAATGCGTTCCAGCACGATTGGATCACCATTCGGAAACATCTGGAGAATAGCCGCGAAGCAAGAAACTGATTCCGTATCCGTCTACCCGACTGGAACAACTTCTGTGCGCATTCCACAAATTTCCCAGGAGAGTCGAGCCACTTGCAAAACCCCTGATTTGAAGGATTTTTCTGCTTGTGAGGAAGACCTTAGGTAATCTGGCGCCCATCTGGGGTGGAACAGTTGCGGATTACGAACTTGAGCAGGCCATGTACAGTCTCCGAAAGATGTAGGGATTCTTACCCATTGGAATAAAGAAACAAGGGAATTACGCGGTCTCTGGATCCGTCTCCAACAAGAACTTCTTGTTCAGATGGACGAGGCGGGGCACCGTGGTCGGGCGCCACATGAAGCTATTGTTGGCCCTGGAGATGGTGTCTGTCGAGCGCGTTCAGCCAAGCATCCCGGATCGCATGCCGGGTCGTCTGCTGAAACATCGCACCACGCTTGCGCGGGCGTTTCTGGCCAAGATGGTGTATGCTGGTCCGACAACAACGGCGTCGATGGAACGGGTGCGTTTGGATCCGATTCTTCGGCGTATGTGTAGGTGGGAACCGTTGCGCGATGTTCCGAAGGACATTTTCGCGCGCGTTAGGGGAGTTTGTGGAGGCCGATCTGCCGGCTCGCCTGCACGTGGCGTTGATAGTAGAGGCATAAGCGGAGCAGGTAGTGGGCCAAATTTCGCGTGATGCACCGGCGAGAGAGACGCGAGAGAAGCCTGTGCGAAAGACAAGGGAGCCGGAGCACCCGAAGCGCAAACAGGGGTGTCCTTCCAAGGGTGAGGAGCGTCCGAAGGAACTGAATCGATTGGAGCGTCAGCATGCAATGCACCTGGAGGAGGCGCTTCCGTGCTGTTGAATAACCGGGGCGTGTTTTCTCGACAGCGAGTTAATCCTCGGCGGCGGAACGGACGGACGGCCAAGCTCTGGTTCAAAGTTCATTGCCTCGGCAAGGGTTAAGGCCACGGGACGCGCGTGGAGTATGAGCCGAACCAACAGTACGACATCTCGGCCGTGTTGGAATCACGGGCGTCGATCATCTTCGACCTCGACAATGAAGGGGACCTTGACATCGTCACCAAAGGTTACAATGACGTGTCGATGGTGCTGATCAATGACTTGACCGCGCGTAAAGACTGCGTCTATTACTTCAAGATCACGCTCGTGCATGATCCAGAGGCGTAAGTCATTAGATCACAAAATGTTTTCGATATCTGCTGTCACTTTGGAATATAATTTCCATACTGTACGTCTAAGTCTAAAGGTATGTAATGGCGTGCCTGGCTTCCATTCGCACAGCGTATATCCGCTATACTTCGGTCTCGGCAAGGCATCAAGGGTGGAAAGTGCGCGGACTCTCTGGTGCGAGGCATGTAGTACAGGGTTCTCTCATCTCCGGGACACCCTGCTCGAGATCATCGAATTACCATGATTCCATGACGTTCGGACGCTCTTTCTGCCTTCTTTTTCTCCTGCTGGCAGGAGCTTCTGACGCCCTGCTTGCTCAGACGCGGCAAATCGACATAGGGACGCGGCCTACTCTCCAGGCTCATCACGTCCAAGCGCCGGTCTCTGTCGATGGCCGGCTCAATGAAACAGCCTGGAGGCAGGCCGAAGCGGTTTCCGCATTTATGCAGTCCGAGCCGGAAGAGGGAGCCCCTGCTAGCCAAAAAACCGAAGTGCGCGTGCTCTACGGCCCCAGCAATGTCTACATCGGGGCCTTTCTCTTTGATGACGAGGCGTCTGGCATTCAACAAACCCTCGGGCGGCGTGACGATTTCAATCGGGCGGATTGGTTCGTGATCTCCCTCGACTCATACTTTGATCAGAAATCAGCTTATGTCTTCGGCGTTAATGCAGCTGGCGTGCAGTACGATGCCATCCGCACTGGCGGTGGAGGTCCCGGTCGCGGAATGGACGAGTCATGGAATGCCGTCTGGACCTCAAACGTACAGGTCACCTCGGAGGGATGGGTCGTCGAGATACGCATTCCCTACAGCATGCTCCGCTTCGCCAGGGCTAATACGCAATCCTGGGGAATCCATTTTGAGCGGCGCATGCCCCGGCGTGGCGAGCAAGTGCAGTGGCCCCTCGTGCGTCGCGCCGAGCGCAACAATCAGGTGGCCAACTACGGAATCCTGGAGGGACTTGACGGCCTTGCGCCACGGCGTAACGTGCAGGTGCAGCCCTACACGGTCTCGCGCCTGCGAACCGAGGAAAACCCCGACCAGCCCGGTGAAATCGCCCGAGACGGTTCGGTCGATGCCGGAGGCGACCTGAAGATCGGGCTGGGATCGAATATCACACTCGATGCCACCATCAACCCCGACTTCGGGCAGGTTGATGCTGACCCGGCGGAACTGAATCTGACCGCCTTTGAGACATTCTTCAGCGAGCGCCGTCCGTTTTTCGTCGAGGGCGCGCAGATCTACGAGTTCAGGATCGGCCAGGGTGGTCCCGGAGGTGGCGGCAACCTGCTCTACACGCGGCGTATCGGTGCAGAGACCCCTATCATCGGTGCGACCAAGCTTTCCGGGCGGACGGCACGTGGCCTCTCTTTCGGCGTGTTAGGAGCCATGACGGGCGATGACTTCAATCCGGGGCGTCAATATGGTGTGGCCCGTTTGAGCCAGCAGTTCCAATCGCTCTCGTCCATCGGAGGCATTCTCACAGTTTTCAATGGATCGGAAGACGACATGGGGCCGCGCAGCCTGGCCGGCGGTGCGGACTGGGACCTCCGCTTCAGGAATAACACCTACAGCCTCTCAGGTCTTGCGAGTTTTACCCACCGTCGCTGGTCGGAAGGGAATCAGGCGCAAGAGACTGGTGTAGCGGCTTCGCTGAGAGGGGCGAAGCGACAAGGCAGTTTTCGGTATGATCTCACGGCCAACCTCTTAGATGACAAGTACAACCCGAACGACGTGGGTCGCCTGCGCCGCAACAACTTCCTCAGCCTCGACACAGGCATTGACTATCAGGTTAACGACAATAAGCCCTTTGGCTCCTTCCAGCGTGGTTTCATCGGCTTCAACACCGGGCATCAATGGTCATACTTGGACGGCCTTTACCTGGGCACGGACCTGCGCTTCTTCTCAAGATGGACCTTGCGCAGCTTCCGGGGATTCGGTGTCGACTTCTCTGTAGATTATCCTTTCGGTGGCTATGATCTTTTCGAAACTAGAGGGTTGGGCCCGCGTGCCCAACCCAGGGCTGTTGAATTTGGTGGTGAGTTTCAGACGGATGATCGGCGCACCTGGCAGGTAGAGCCCGAGGCCAGCCTCACGTTCATGGACGATGGCGGCAGAGAATTCGAGCTGAGCGTTCGGGGCAACTGGGATGTCGGCTCGCGCTTGGCTCTGATGGCCGACATAGAGGCCGAGTGGGAGAGCGACGTAATCGCCTGGTCGTCCAACGAAACGTTCCTACGTGGCGAGGAGGGATGGTGGATCGGCATCGAGGCTGGCGCACCGGATGACCTGGGACCGGACTATTACGTTCCCATCGAAGACCAGGGTGGCCTTGACAACATCTTCAGCCGCATCAACCCCTTCATCAATACGGAAGGGCATTACTTTATCACAGACAGGCACTACTATGTCTCTATTTTCGGCGTGCGGGACACGCGTTCGATAGACTTCACGCTTCGTGGCAGCATCACGTTCACCCGGAACCTCTCGCTACAGATCTACGGCCAGCTCTTCGTGGCGCGAGGCCGCTATGCCGACTTTCAGATCCTGCAAGACCGCGACACGCTGGTTCCGGTCGAATCCTTTCCCAAGCGGGATGACTTTGCCTTTAGCAGCTTTCAGTCCAACACCGTGCTACGCTGGGAGTATCGGCCCGGCTCGACCCTCTTTCTCGTCTGGACCCACGGGCGCAGGGCCGAAGACGAGCTCAACCCGCTCGCGCCTTGGGGCGCCTCACCCTACAACACCCCGATGGACCGGCAGATCGCCGACGCCTTTAATATCATCCCAAATAACGTGTTTCTGATCAAGCTCAACTATACCTTTTTGCGATAACGCGTGGTTCGAGCAACGCGCCCTCATGGTGAACGTGCGGTCTGGACCTGCAACTATCTACTTCTACCGCTGCCACTTGACACCGACAACGGACGTATCACCGCGCGCCAGATTGCTGACATAGAGATGCGGAAGCAGTTGTGCGCAATCCGTACCTGACTGGGGTTGACGCCGATGATACCAGCCGGCACTTCGAAGCGAGGCGATTGGGCTGCCCCGTTCAGTCTCAGGAGATCTGGCAATAGTCCGGGATTGCCCACGCCTGATAAATGACTGGTCGTAATTACCAGGGGCCGTAGCAGCAGGACCAATTCTCGGCATTAGCGTCGACCAGTCGATTCTGCTATCTGGCGGGAATGGTCTACACTGGTAATGGACTGCGGGCCTGCGATCAATAAACGGACTCGTGTCCCGTGTACGGTACGTAAAGCAGTGCACTTCCGCGTAGTATCCACGGTATCCCAATGCGTAGGTAGTACCGTGGCGTCGTGATCCAATACAGGGATGGCATGGCCAGATCTCTGGTGCAGCTTTGCCACAGTTAGAAGTCGACCGATGCAATCATCCAAGTCGATGCACGAATGCGCCGGCAGCTGGTGCGGTTTGCTGCTGGATCCTCTTGTATGGTCGCCCTTGTGGGTTTCGTTTAGTGACAACTCCAATAAATCGTGAACTCGTACTCGGCGCGGAAAGTGCTCTTGCAACGGATTGGTTGCGATTTTCCAACGAGTATGCCGACTACACGGGCCAACAATGGCATCCTTGCGCCTCTGCGTGCTACAAGGCCTCTTTGAACACGGTATTTCCGAATAATATCTTCTAACGATTGTATCATGGAGCCTCACACTCGCCGCACCGTAGTATCCTGGTAGCTACGGCGAAAGACGCCGCCCTATCGTGGCGCGCGACGCTCAGTCGCCAGTGTGTGGCCGCGGGAGAACGGTCCACCGACAAGGGTGTCGGGCTGCCGCATAACGCAAGAGTCGCCATTAGTGGATATCTGTGAACAGTTTGTTTCCATTCTTGTCCAGACGACGACCGGGCGGATTGCGTTTGTCCGTTGTGCTATTGGCGGGCTCTCTGGCATTCGGGTGCCAGCCTGGTGATCGGGCGCCAGCGCTGCCCGATCAGGTAGACTATAATTTCCATATTAAGCCCATTTTTTCGGATCGCTGCTACAAATGCCATGGCCCGGATGACAACGTGCGGAAAGCCAATCTAAGGCTGGACACGCAGGAGGGAGCGTTCGCATCCAGTCGTGAGGACTCCACGAGACGCATTGTCGTGCCCGGTAATCCCGAAGCGAGCAAGCTCATTGCGCACATCACGGCGACCGATCCCAAACAGGTTATGCCTCCTCCGGAGAGCAACCTGTCCCTTTCGCCCCACGAAATTGCGCTCATCCGCGCCTGGATCCGGCAAGGAGCTACCTGGAAACCCCACTGGGCATTCATTCCACCCGAATTGCCCGATCTCCCTGACATCGAACAGACCGCGTGGCCTGGTAATGAACTCGACTACTTCGTACTCCACAAGATGGAGCAGGCCGGATTCGAGCCGTCTCCGGCTCTGGCCAAAGAAAAACTCCTCCGGCGAGTCACTTTCGATCTAACCGGACTGCCGCCCGAACCCGCAGACATTGATGCTTTTCTGGCGGACGAACGCGCCGATGCGTACGAAACTGTCGTAGACCGCTTATTGGCCTCACCTGCATATGGCGAGCGCATGACCTCCGGATGGCTGGACATTGCACGCTATGCAGATACCCACGGCTACCAGGACGACCGACCGCGCACGATGTGGCCGTGGCGCGATTGGGTCGTCGGGGCATTCAACGACAACCTTCCCTACGACAAGTTCATCATATGGCAACTGGCGGGTGACCTGCTCCCGGAGGCCACCTATGCCCAAAAGCTCGCTACCGGCTTTAACCGCAACCATGCCATTACGCAGGAAGGGGGTGTCGTGCCCGCAGAGTATCTAACCGAGTACGTGGCCGACCGCACCAATACGACTGCCACCGCATTCCTGGGACTCACCATGGAATGTGCTCGCTGCCACGATCACAAATTTGATCCGATCCTGCAGCAGGACTACTACCAGATGTTTGCGTTCTTCAATACCATGGAGGAACAGGCGCAAATCAGCTACTTCGATCTTGCGCCCGAACCGGCAATGCCTGTGGAAGATGCGGAGCTGGAGGCGCAAACTGCACACACGATAGCGCGTATCGAGGCCGAAGAAACCCTCCTCGCAAACCGAAAAAACCCCATCGCCCCGTCATTCGTCGCCCAGCGTTCGGCATTCGCAGACGGGATCAATGTTCATGCAAGCCTCGAAAGTGATCTTCTGGCGGCCTATGCGCTCGACAACTTGATTGCCGGCGGTGTGCGCGTGAACACCGGACTTGAGGATGTATTGGAGCCACCGGCGCTTCTTGAAGGCAGGGAGGGTCGCGCTGTGACCTTCGATGGCGTGAATTTTATCAATCTGGGGGATGCAGCGGATTTCGATTGGTACGACCGATTCTCCGCGAGCGCCTGGATTCAGCCTCCACATGGAGGGCTTGAAAAAGACGCAGGCCTCTTGTCCAAACGCAACGGGGAACAGAAACGGGGTGGGTATGAACTTGTGTTGATGGCAGACAGGCGTCTCCTCTTGCGGCTCGTGCACGACAACGAGCATGCCATTGAGGTTAGGACCACGCGCACGATGCCAATAGGCCGGTGGAGCCATGTTGCATCAACCTATGACGGCTCCGGGCGGGCCAGCGGCATTACGCTGTTCATTAACGGCGCGATACAGCCTGTGACTACGCAGCAGGATGACCTTGATCGCCAGAGTATTCTAAACGGAAACGATCTGCTCCTCGGCAACTGGACGCCGCGCATGAAAGTCCGGGAGGACATCCATGGCTTCACGGGTGGAGCTGTTGACGACGTGCGGCTCTACACCCGTCTGCTGAGCCGCCTGGAGGTGCAGGTACTGGCCGGCGCAAGCCCGGATCCTGCACAGGCGCCTGTTGAAGAGCTCTGGGACTACTATCTGACCACACAGGATACGGAAGCCCTTAGACGGGTGACAACGCTCGACAGTCTCCGACGAGAGCATCGTGACATACCGTCCGTAATGATCATGGAAGAGGCGGAAGACGTGCGCCCCACCTTCGTGCTGGCACGTGGCGCCTATGACGCGCCCATGGACTCTGTAGGACCAGGGACGCCCGATGCCATTCTGCCCTTTCCGGAAGACTTGCCACCCAATCGTCTGGGGCTTGCCCGGTGGCTGGTAAATCCTCGCAATCCACTACCTGCACGCGTAGCTGTCAACCGTCTCTGGCAGATGATATTCGGCATGGCGCTGGTGCACACGCCAGAAGATTTTGGGAGTCAGGGAGCCCTGCCTTCACACCCGGAATTGCTGGACTATCTGGCCGTGCGTTTCATAGAGTCCGGGTGGGACATCAAGGCGATGCTCCGCCTGATGGTATTGTCGGCAACCTATCGCCAGAGCGCGGATCCCACGCCTGAACTGCTTGCGGCCGATCCCGACAATACGCTACTTGTCCGTGGTCCCAAGAAGCGTCTTTCCGCAGAAATGATGCGCGACAACGCGCTCTTGATAAGCGGACTCCTGGTGCATGACCTGGGTGGCCCACCAGTGCGGCCATACCAGCCGCCTGGCGTTTGGAAGGCGTTGGCCAACCAGATCGGGGAGAATAGGTATCGCGTTGACCCGGGGGAAAACCTGTACCGCCGAAGCCTGTATACCTATTGGAAGCGAACCATCCCTCCGCCGGCAATGTTGACTTTTGACGCCGCCGAACGGACTATATGCACGGTGGAGCGTCACGCCACCAGCACACCGCTACAGTCGCTCATACTGCTTAACGACCCCCAGTACGTTGAAGCGGCTCGTGTGCTCGCAGAGAACTTGCTGGCAGGACCCGCAATAGACGCTGCCGCGCGCATAGGGCAGGCATTTCGCGCGGTGACTTCGCGCATTCCAACCGCGCAGGAAATGGACATTCTCCAGTCCCTGCTAACAGAGCAGACAGAGCATTTTCGCCAGCATCCAGAGCGCGCGGTAGCGTTACTGCACGTAGGTGCAAGCCCCCAGCGAGCAGCGCTGGAACCTGTCGAGTTGGCAGCGCTGACTGTGGTCACAAGCAGCCTGTTTAATCTTGACGAGGCGCAGTTCTACTAGTCCATCAGGCGAATCACACCCTACAAGGTCATGCAGGACCCCGTATTTGAACACGGCTGCCAGATGAATCGCCGGCATTTTTTCTCCCGGCTGAGCATGGGTATCGGCGGTGCTGCGCTCGCTTCCTTGTTGGGCGTTGGCTGCGCCAGCCAACGGAGCGGAGGCATAGACAGGTCCGCCTTTAGCGGGGTGCTAGGCGCACCGCACCATGCGCCAAAAGCCCGACGGATCATATACCTCTTCCAGAGTGGCGGCCCTTCACAACTCGAGCTTTTTGACTATAAGCCTACACTGGTAAAGCACCGTGGACAAGAATTACCGGCATCCGTTCGGATGGGACAACGACTGACTGGCATGACCGCCTATCAAAAGCAGTTACCCCTTGCTCCAGCCATTTACACCTTCGACCAGCGTGGTCAAAGCGGCGCATGGGTCAGCGACCTGTTGCCATACACCGCTCAGATTGCTGACGAACTCTGTATTGTGCGGTCCATGCATACGGAAGCCATTAATCATGACCCTGCCATAACGTTCTTCCAGACGGGCTCACAGCAGCCGGGCCGACCAAGTATGGGTGCGTGGTTCAGCTACGGGCTCGGTAGCGCCAACGAGAACCTTCCCACGTTTTGCGTCCTGCTATCACGGGGTCTCCAGCGTCCGCAACCCATCTATTCACGGCTGTGGGGAAACGGATTCCTTGCGGCGCTCCACCAGGGCGTGCAATTTCGCGCCGGACAGGATCCCGTGCTCTACCTCAACAATCCGCCGGGATTGGGGGCAACTGACAGGCGGCGCATGCTTCGGCATCTGGCTGATCTCAATACGCTGCATTTTGAAAGCACGGGAGATCCCCACATCCAGTCGCGCATTGCCCAATATGAAATGGCCTATCGCATGCAGACCTCCGTACCCTCCGTTACGGATCTGTCGGATGAGCCCCAGTCCACGTTCGACCTCTACGGCGAAGATGCGCGCATTCCCGGAACTTATGCGGCTAACTGCCTCTTGGCGCGCCGACTTGCGGAACGCGACGTGCGCTTCGTGCAGCTCTACCATATGGGCTGGGACCAGCATAGCGATCTGCCCCATGATATCGAACTGCAGTGTAAGGACACAGACCAGGCCTCTGCCGCACTCGTCGTCGATTTAAAACAGCGCGGCCTGCTCGACGAAACGCTCGTCATCTGGGGAGGCGAATTCGGGCGAACCAATTATTCCCAAGGTGCGCTCACAGACGTGAACTACGGCCGTGACCACCATCCGCGCTGCTTCACCGTTTGGATGGCCGGCGGTGGCGTAAAGCCGGGATTGACCTATGGGGCGACAGACGAATTCGGGTACAACATTACCGAGAATCCCGTGCATGTCCACGATTTCCAGGCAACCGTGCTACACCTCCTGGGAATCGATCACGAGCGCCTGACCTATAAACACCAGGGGCGGCGCTACCGGCTTACGGATGTGCACGGACATGTCGTCAAAGACCTGCTCGCCTGATGGCCGCACTTCGCTCGACCTGCTTATTGCTCTGTATCCTGGCGGCCTGCAACGTATCGCCAGGAGAGCAGGAGTTTTCTTCAGAATTGCCGGACACGGTTGACTACAACTTCCACATCAAGCCCATACTGTCTGACCGCTGCTACGCATGCCACGGGCCTGATGACAATGCGCGGCAGGCTGGCCTGAGACTCTTTCTGGAGGCTGGCGCCAAGATGGAGCGGCTGGAATCAGGAGGCCACGCCATCGTGCCGGGAAGTCTTCGGCGGAGTATGCTTTACCAGCGCATCATGGATGACGACCCCGACGGCATCATGCCGCCGCCTGAATCTAATCTGATGCTCACTGAGCGGGAAAAGGCGCTGATCGCACGGTGGATAGAGCAAGGCGCCGAATGGAAGCCGCACTGGGCGTTTATTCCGGTAACATCGCCGGAGGCGCCCGAGGTGCAGGTCGCCTCATGGCCGCGCAATGCCGTGGACAACTTCGTATTGGCCCGCCTGGAGCGCGAAGGACTAGGGCCAAGCCCGGAGGCGTCACGGGAAGCACTTCTGCGCCGCGTGACGTTCGACCTCACAGGACTTCCGCCCACCCTTGCAGAAATTGATTCTTTCCTTGCGGACACCAGTGCTTCCGCCTACGAGAGCGTTGTTGACCGCTTATTAGGCTCCAGCGCCTATGGAGAGCACATGGCATCTGAGTGGTTGGACGTTTCGCGCTATGCCGACACGCACGGCTATCAGGCTGACCGCGAACGCCGGATGTGGCCGTGGCGCGACTGGGTGATCAAGGCGTTTAACGACAATGTCGGCTATGATGATTTTGTGACGTGGCAACTCGCGGGCGATCTGCTCCCAAACGCCACGCGGGAGCAACATCTTGCGACCGCTTTTAATCGTAATCATCGACAGACGGAGGAAGGCGGCAGTATCGAAGAGGAATTCCGTGTCGAATACGTGGCGGACCGCACGAACACGACGGCAACGGCCTTCCTCGGCCTTACAATGGAGTGCGCGCGCTGTCACGACCACAAGTATGACCCGATTTCGCAAAAGGAGTACTACCAATTCTTCAGCTTCTTCCAGAACATTGACGAGTCCGGGCAAACCTCACACTTCACAGACGCCGTACCTGTCCCGGCGCTACCACTTCCCAAAGAGCAGACACAACAGGAACTGGAAAGGCTTAAGGGTCAGATCGCTGCGCAGGAGGATGTCCTTCAGGCTACTGCACAGGCCGCCCGGAATGATTTTGAGTCCTGGAAACCGGGGCCACCGGTACGCAACGTCCTTCCAATTCGCGGACTCGTTGCCGCCTATGAATTTGAAGATACCCGCGGCGGCATCATTGAAAACCTCGTGCCAACAGGACCAGGCGGCGCCACACAGTATGACCCCGTCGTGGTCCCGGGGCATGTCGGCAATGCGCTGACCTTTGATGGCGAAAACGGTACCTACTTCGAGGATGTCGGCGTGTTTACGCGCGCCGACCCGTTCACACTGAGCCTCTGGATCAAGGTTGCGGCGTACGAGGAATGGAACGTCCTGGCACATCGAACACAGGCGGCTCTGGACGCGGGAAGCCGGGGCTACGAACTGTCTATGCAGGACGGTCACCTTGTGGCGGGATTGACACACATGTGGCCAGAGAATGCCGTACGCGTTGTTACCGACCAGCGGGCGCCGTTGGACGAATGGGTACATGTCGCCATGACCTATGACGGGTCCAGCCGCGCCGACGGCGTATACATATACATGAACGGCAAGGAGGCCTCCGTGGCCGTCGTGCGCGATAACCTGACGAGGAACATCACCTATGAGCGGGTAGACGTGCATCTGACGCTGGGTTACCGCTTTCGCGACACCGGATTCAAGGATGGCCTTGTCGATGCGTTTCGCATCTACGATCGCGCGCTTACACCACTTGAAATCGCTCAACTGGCTGATCGGGGCGATACCCCGAATGACGAGGCGCTCTTTGCCTACTACTTGTCGCAACATCACACGGCGACTCGCGAGGCCCGGGATGCACTGCGAAATCTCCGGTTGCGGCAGAATGAGTTGGTTTCGTCCACCCCGGAAATCATGGTGATGCGCGAGATGGCGATGCCCCGACAGGGCGCTGTACTGGAGCGAGGCAGATACGACCGTGAGGGGGACCCCGTCTCGCCTGGCACGCCGGAGAGTATTCTTCCGTTTCCGGATACGTTGCCACGTAATCGACTCGGGCTTGCCCGGTGGCTACTGGATCCCCAGAACCCGCTGACTGCCCGCGTCGCAGTTAACCGCTTCTGGCAGCGATTATTCGGAACGGGTATCGTGGCTACGGCGGAAGACTTCGGAAGTCAGGGCGCACTTCCCTCCCATCCGGAATTACTCGAGTACCTCGCAAGCAAGTTTGTTGGGTCCGAATGGGATATAAAGGCCATGCAACGACTCCTTGTGACGTCAGCGACGTACAGACAGGCATCAATGGCGTCTCGTGTGTTGATCGAGCGCGATCCGGACAACCGGCTCTTGGCCCGGGGTCCGCGGCTGCGGCTCACCGCTGAAATGGTCCGGGATGCCGCACTCGCCGCCAGCGGCCTATTGGTAAGGAAGGTGGGCGGACCGAGTGTCCGTCCATACCAGCCGAGCGGCCTGTGGGAAGAAAAATCGGGCGTGAAATATGTGCGCGGCACGGGGGATGACCTCTATCGGAGGAGCCTCTACACGTTTTTCAAGCGCACCTCCCCACCTCCATCAATGATCGTCTTTGATATGCCCATGCGCAGTCAGTGCACCATGCGCCGGCAACGAACGACCACACCGATGCAAGCCCTCGTATTGCTCAACGACCCACAATTCGTGGAAGCAGCCCGGCATATCGGTGGACGGATGCTGACCGAGGGTGGAGCGACGCTGGATTCACGCATCGACTATGCCTTTCGTCTCGTAACGGGGCGGCGACCGGACAAGGAAGAGCGCGAGGTGCTCATAGCGCTCTACAACGAGCAGCGGCATCTGTTTGCGGAGGATCACGCTCGCGCCAAGCAGCTACTGGAAACGGGCGATTCCTCCCGCTACACCTCTCTCGACGCAGTCGATTTGGCGGCTAGCACGGTAGTAGCCAGTGCGCTAATGAATTTCGACGAGGCCGTTACGAAGCGGTAGATCGGTGACAGGATAGGTCTTAAACCCAATACAAACCGCCCGTTTTTGATAGTCTGGTATCCTCTCCCCCGTAGTGCTGTCCTCTCAGACATTTCTAGTACATTCCCGGCAATTCTAACGTTCTGTCGCATCCCGCGCAGAGCCATGCGACCCTGCATGCCTGTAAAGCTCCGACCGACCCGCAAGAATTTGCCTGCCAGGCGCTATGTTGCCAGGAAGGAGTACTGGAACTTGCAGCCACGCGGGCACTGATCTACGGAAGACGAATGTGCAGCATACTTGGGACTCAACTTGTTCATCGGCTGCGTATACTATCGAATCTATCATATTACCCGAAATGGAACAATTAGCAGAAATAGAACAATCCCTCGCCTTTAACTGGTGGCATCTTGGCATCGGTTTGGGAGCTCTGGTCGTTCTGGCGATCATTGCAGACTGGATGAAATCCCGGATCATCGCCAAGACCCTGGGGATGGTGGCCTCCGGGACGCAGATCTCGCTGGACCAAAGCCCATTTGACAAGACGGTGCTCCGTCGGCTTGCGCCCATCGTGCCTGCCCTCGTCGTCTACTATGGAATCGTTCCGGCCTTGGGGGTGACCCAGTCGGATGTGGAGGCGGGGACGGAAGCGCAACTCCTGATTGTCTTCTGGACACTCGTCCGTCGCCTCTCGGCCGCATACATCGCGTTTGTCATAGCAAGGACACTCGTGGCGGTGCTGGACTCGTTCAGCGCCATCTACCACCGAACGTCTCCGGCATCGATAGCCAAGCCGATCAAAAGCTACATGCAGGTCGCGAAACTGGCGATCTATTTGATTGCCGGAATCGTCATCGTGGCTCTTCTCCTCGGGCGCTCTCCCGTGGTCTTCCTCTCTGGGATCGGTGCCCTGGCCGCGATTCTGATGCTCGTGTTTCGGAACACGCTTGTCTCTCTAGCCGCGAGCGTCCAGATCACTTCGAACGACATCGTTCGCATCGGGGACTGGGTGGAGGTGCCGCACGCCCACGCAAACGGATCGGTGATTGACATCGACCTGCACATGATCAGGGTGCAGAACTGGGACAAGACGATCTCGACGATCCCAACTCATCGGTTCATCGCTGATTCCTTCAAGAATTGGCGCGGCATGTTCGAGTCGGGAGGTCGACGGATCAAGCGGGCGATTCTCATCAACGTCAATACGGTGCGATTCCTGACACCCGAAGAGATTTTCGAGCTTTCACGATCCGAACCCTTGAAGGGCCACCTGCGGCACAGGCTAGATGAAATGCTGCGCCCCGGAATTCAGGATACCCGTTCAACCCACGCAGCCGAGGGAGAAAGCGCAGCACAGGCAAAGCAGATCACCAATCTGGAAATGTTCCGCCACTACGTGGAAGGATACCTGCGAGCCCACCCGAATACGCACAAAGAGATGACCCTCATGGTACGTCAACTTGCACCCGGTCCTCACGGTGCACCGATTGAGGTATACTGCTTCTCGAACGATACGAAATGGCTCAACTACGAAGCCTTCCAGTCGGAAGTTTTCGACCACCTCTATGCGACCTTGCCGGCATTCGGCCTCCGCGCCTTCCAGGAGTGGTCAGGAAGCGACCTGCCACAAAGGAGAGAGCCCCTGGCTTCAGATACGATATGTGGACCAATCCCTGGAAGTTGACCGCAGGCAGGACCCAGTCCCTATCTGAGAGAGGGTGGGACCGACAGGTGTTTGGTCGAGATATTGTGGCTCTGTCGGGTAACCATGTGAAAACAGAACACACAAACGTTGACCTACAGCGCCCGGTGAAACCCATCTACTCGACAGCTAATTGATTCCCCTCCTTTGCATAGTGAATGCGAGAGAATAATTGTTTCGGTGAAAGGTCATTTTATTGGACGGACGATCACAGCCGCTCAATCAAGTTCAAAGCTTCTTCAAGCACCTCATCGCGGCCGGCACGCACGCCTTCCAGCGTCCGTTCGACCGGCACCGTGGGCTGGATACCGGTGATATGGTGCACCGAACCGTCGTGTTTGATCACGCGCATGCCGGTCCACCACACGCGATTGCCACTCGGCAGTGTGATAGGGTTTGCATCGCCTGTGACACCGGCCGTCTGCTGCCCCATAATCTCGCCTAACCCATAGTACTCAACAATACCCAGCACACTCTCGGGCTGACTTATGGCGTTTGTATCTGTCAGGAAGACGATCTTTCCCGTAAACTGGGGCTCTTTCGGAGGAAGAGTCCAGCGTGTGCCTGTGGTGTCGTAACCGACAAGATTCATTTGGTCGGGATAGATCTGCTTCGGTATGTGCCACAGGGTCGAATGAAGTGTATTCTCGGAGAGGTGCTGTAAGACGCCAACGTTGTCTCTTGTATACCCACGCAAATCGAAAATGACAGCCTTTGCCCCGGCCAAGGCATCCGCCTGATGCTCAATATCATTCATCGAAGTAATACTGAGGTTCACGTAATACACGCCGTCTCGGAGTTCACGAAGCGTGGTCGGCCGATTTTCTCCTATGAAGCCCTGAAAGCTGCGAACCACGTCGCACGAGACGGCCTCGCCCTGTCGGTCGAGGATGAGATGTGCGACCGAGCCCTGCTCGCCGTGCCCCAACGTCCGCAGGGCCTGGTGCTTCTTCCATTGCGGTGATCCTGAGATGAGTTCCTCCGAAGCTCTGACTATGTCCATCGACGCAACACCATCAATTGAGATAACAACGTCGCCCCGCGAGAAACAGGCTTCATCGGAGACGGTGAAACGAAAAGCGACGATTACAATCTCTCCTTCCACCTCATCAACCAGAAACGGAGGGCGTGCTTCAAGCTCCGTCGATGGATGCTCGATATTCCCGTGTCCGTCATCCAACTGCGCTACCATCCACCGGAGAGTCTGGAGAAAATCCTTCGGCGTCTGGTCGGTGCTTGCCCGGCGAAGCGTCTGGGTAAGTACGGTGTCCCATTCGACATTAACCACGTCGAAGTAGGGGTAGAAGTGCTGGAGAACGTTCCATGCTGTTACAACGTCCGCATAGCGGAGTGCCTCATCCGCCCCTGTAAGCTCGTCCAGTGCGATTTGCTCCAGCTCTGCCTCCAAGCGTTCCACCGGCGGTGCATCGTCCGGCCGGAGAGTCTGTCCATCCCTGCTGTAGAGCGCGAGGGGGATCTGTGCCGAAAGCTCCCGGCCCAGCGGTCGTTCCACCACTTCCCCGGCTTTCGGATGCTCCTCGAAGAGCGATTGGGTCATACGGGGCGCGTCGTCATATTCAATGGCGAGTGAGCCCCTGCCCTCATACGTTTCAAGCGTGTCAATCTGCACCCGATATCCGTCTCCCCAGATAGTCCACCTGCCTGGGAGATCCTCCACTGCACCAGCCTCGAACCCTGCATTGTCGAGACGCACCGGCGTCCACTGAGCCTCGCCTTCCACACGAACGTGGAGTTGAAAATCATCGAACCACGCCCTACCCGAACCCAAAAACATCCCGCCTACCCCGATGCTGTCGGCATCTTCTCCTACTATGCCGGTGACGGTATAGGTTTCCCATTCGGGATTGGTAATCGGACGGTCGTCCATGAAGTCCATAAACGTAGCCTGGCCGCTCGACATTACCGTAAGTCCCAGGTGGGCCTGGTTTCCGTAGCCGCCTACGTCCGTTCTCACGGACGAAAGCAGCCGAATCGTTGTGCCGCGGAAAGGAGTAGCATCAATATGTTGCACAAAGAAGGCGCGTGAAGGGGGCGTCGGCGCTTCAGCTAGCCGGTTCAACCGGATACTGCGATAGGGCCCCGGATTTCCCAAACCGACGCCGAGGTGCTGCCAGGCCACAAGCTTCAGATCCGTTGTGTCCACGGGCGTCAGTTCTGCGACCGAGGCTGGAGGACCTTCTTCGTCGGCGTAGATCTGTACGGTCGGGGCGATGGGCAGGAAGAGCGCTTCGAGAGATTCCTTCAGGTCGGCCGGGCTGGATGCGTCGGTCACGGTACGCACACCGTAGACGGCAAAGCGATCCCAGTCGATGGCGCTCGCCGCATCACTGGGATGGAAGTACTTCACATATCCATAGAGCTTTCCAAATGCTCGAAGGTTTTCGAGCGACGTCTCGGACCAGTTTGCAGATTCATCTGCAGCGATACTGCTGCGATGCGTGCCGCCGCTGAATACCAGCATTGCCGCGATCCCGATCACGACCACGATCAATGTGACGAGCAGGATGAGCCTACGCTTGTGGAGCGATGAGGCACGCTGTTGGGTTAGGTGGTTTTCATGTTCAGCCACAGGTTCCTCGAAAAATGTTGGCATCCACGTTGGGCAAGCACTAACTACGGGAGACTACACTGGTTCAGGTTGACAACCGTCCCGAAAACTCCGTTCTTTCTCTATCTAAGGACAATCAAACGTACGCTATTTTCGAGGTTCCGACTACCTGCAGACGCCGAAATCGAAGGCGTGAGGCCCCTTAATACTCCTACAACACAAGAGCATCTCCTCCACCTTGCCTAATTTGCCACTCGCTCGTTGGATAATACCAGGAGGATAAGCAGTATGCGGATTGCGCCTGAGATTAGCAGCGCGGAAGTCGTCCTGCGTGGTACATTTAATCCCGCTACATTCACGCCTGCTTGGTTCGGTTGGCATGGTGTCCTATCTAATGCTATCGCGACGAATGCCCAATTGCATGTTGCTAGCAATCAGATTACCGCGTTTTCTGCGGACTGGCTTCGCCTGGAGGTCACTCCGGAACGATTTATAGTTCGGACCGAACAGGAGCCTCATATTCGTCTTTACGACTTCGTCTTGCGCGTGTTTGAAGAACATCTACACCATGCGCCTCTCACAGCATTCGGAATCAACCGAACCGTGCATTTCAAGGTGTCCAGTATGGCTGTGAGAGATCGAATCGGAAGAAGGTTGGCGCCCGTGGCGCCGTGGGGAGATTGGGGCCAAAAGCTGGCACCTGACGGACAGCATGGCGGAATGACATCGCTTACCATGACACAAGTCAATCTGCCGGAACGACCAAGTGGCGGTATGATCAACGTCACGGTTCAACCATCCGCACAGATTGATCCCGCCTCAGGCATCTACGTTCAAGTCAACGATCATTACGCAATGGATGAGGCCGGTTCTAAAGCACGGAGGCTTTTTGCGAAACTTTTCAAGGACAACTTCGATACATCACTCACGCGAAGCGATGGCATCATCGACCATCTCATGTCCTTGGCGCAAAACCACGAGGGATAGCTCTTGCTTAATTCGACTCAACTTGCTAACCCGCCTGCGGGACCGACCAGCGTTCAGCGGAGCTCCAGCGATGACTTGATCCAAAACGTGGATCAAGTCATCATATTGATGGCGCAGGTGGATGGAGCAAATTCTGTAAAGACCAGTGTGTGCAATCAGGATGAATCAAGTTCAACGTCTCATCGTGAATACAGCGTGCATTATCGCGCTCGACTGCTCAACTTACCGGCAAGAACGTATCTGCCCGAATCGGTAGTAACGTTTATCGCGCGGCAGCAATGGGAAGGATATGTACGCGAAATTAATAACGATGATTTCGTAGCGGATTTGGTCGACCTGACGGGTGGCGACACTTGCATAGGAGAGGAAGCAGTCATTCCTATGGCTGAAATTTCAGACGAAGATGTTTCCAAGATGCGGTTGGGAAGTATTTTCCGCTGGGTAATCGGCTACGAGCGCACTCCGGCGGGCACAAAGAGAAGAGTATCGCACATCGTGTTTCGTGACCTACCGACCATCACAAAGGAGGATTGGAAAGATGGTAAGACTTGGGCGCACGAGGCCGTTCAGGCAATGAAGCTGTGACAGAAATAGGAACGCCTCCCGGCGTTGACGAATTCGAAATCACACTGATCGGTCCCGGTTACGGCGAAAGCATCGTTTTGCACATTGGTGACGGACTTTGGGTGCTCGTTGACTCTTGTCTTGATGAAGAAAGTATACCGAGCGCGCTTCGGTACTTGCAGGGTATCGGCGTTGACCCGGCGCAGGCTGTCCGCCTGATCGTAGCAACCCACTGGCACGACGATCATATTCGAGGGATAGCGGCATTGGTGGAGGTTTGTCATGAGGCTACATTTTGTTGCGCCAGTGTGCTTTGTGAACAAGAATTTCTAACCGTGACTCGAGCGTTGGAGGGGCATCATCATTCCGCTACCGGTTCTGGAGTCCGAGAAATTTATCGCGTGGTCTCACAGCTTGTTGGAGCAGAGTCGACCCCAACTTTGGCGCTCGCCAACCGTCGAGTTTATATGCACGGCGGTTGCGAAATCTGGTCGCTCTCCCCCAACGACGCAGACTATCTTGACTTCTTGCGTGTCGTTCATCGCCTTTTGCCCGAAGAAGGTAAGAGCAAGACTCGAATTCCCAATCTTTCTCCCAACGACGTTTCCGTCGTGCTTTGGATACAAGTAGACAACATCGCGTTGTTGCTTGGCGCCGATTTGGCGAAGCGCGGTTGGGCACCCTTAATAGAAAATCCAACACGTCCTGACGGGAGGGCGTCAGTATTCAAAATCCCGCACCACGGCGCAAAAAGCGCCCACGATGCGAGAGTCTGGGAAAAAATGATGATTCCCAATCCCATCGCAATATTGACGCCCTGGCAAAGAGGTGGCAGAGAGTTGCCGAATCCACAAGACATGCAGCGTATTCTTTCATACACGACGAACGCCTATTCAACCGCGAGGCCTGAATTATCATTGCGAGCCCCCGTGAGACGAAGCAACATGGTTAAGAGAACCCTCCGGGAATCCGGCATCCGACTTCGTCGACAGTCGCGACTCAACAATATGGTCCGTCTTAGACGAACAATTGGCTCCGAGACGCAGTGGACGGTCGAGACCTTTGGAAGGGCTAGTCACCTGCGCGACATGTCTGGACAATAGCCGATCAATGTCGCGTCCAGTCATGGACTGGCGCCGGGTTTCTGGCCGCGGTCGCCCGTCGCAGCGCTTTCCTGGCGTTTCCTTCATCTGAGGACGCATCGGATTGACGTACACTCTTGCATGGTGTAAGCAAACGCCCCAAGCGATGAAGACGTCACGATGTCGAGACACAATCGCAAGACACCTGATCCCAGACATAGGCCTGGTGAGAACGCTATCGACTCGCACCGCAGAACACCAGGATGTACAAATAATCCCGGCGCGATTCTATATTGTATGGTCTTTATGCAGAATTGTCCATGCATGCCTGCCACAATTATACTTCTCTGACAAGCCGTAGGGACTTCCTTGCTCGTCTGGGCCTTGGGCTCGGAGGCGCTGCCTTGTCCACTCTGCTGAATCCCCTGGATCCGCGCATAGATGGGACCCTGGGCATCCCGCACCATGTGGCCCGCGCCCGGCGTGTCATCTATCTATTCCAAAGTGGGGGCCCGTCACAATTCGAGCTCTTCGACTACAAGCCCGTCGTCAATGCCATGCACGGCGAGGAACTGCCAGACTCTGTACGCCGAGGACAACGACTCACAGGCATGACCGGCTTTCAGAACTCGCTGCCACTGGCGAGGAGCCACTTCGCATTCCAACAGCACGGAGATAGTGGCGCGTGGGTTAGCGAACTAATGCCGCACACCGCCCGCATCGCAGATGAGCTGTGCTTCATCAAGTCGATGCACACCGAAGCCATTAACCATGACCCGGCAATTACTTTCTTTCAGACCGGTTCGCAAATCGCCGGGCGTCCCTCGTTTGGATCCTGGCTCAGTTACGGCCTCGGTGCCGACAGTGAAAACCTGCCAGCGTTCTGTGTCCTCATCACCAAGAACAAAGGGGGGCAACCACTCTATTCGCGCTTGTGGGGTAACGGCTTCCTTCCTTCCCTGCACCAGGGAGTCCAGTTCCGGTCCGGTAAAGATCCCGTACTCTTCCTGAATAACCCGGAAGGGATTTCGCGGACAAGTCGCCGCAAAATGCTGGATCGGCTCCGCGAACTTCACCACCTGCAACAGGATCACGCCGTCGAAGCCCGCATCGCACAGTACGAAATGGCGTACCGCATGCAGACTTCCGTCCCCGAAGTCATGGAGTTCTCAGACGAACCGGACCACATCTTCGACCTTTACGGGAATGATGCTCGCAATCCTGGAACGTTTGCAGCCAACTGTCTCCTTTCACGCCGCCTCGTGGAACGGGGCGTGCGATTTGTCCAGCTCTATCACCAGGGCTGGGATCACCATGGCGGCCTGCCGGCAGGGATCCGGCAGCAGTGCCAGGAAACCGATCAAGCGTCTGCGGCGCTCGTACTAGACCTCAAGCAGCGCGGCTTACTCGATGACACGCTTGTGATCTGGGGCGGCGAGTTTGGCCGCACAAACTATTGCCAGGGGCGACTGACCGACGCAGACTACGGGCGTGATCATCACCCCCGGTGCTTTTCGCTGTGGATGGCCGGCGGAGGAGTCCGTGCAGGGATGAGCTATGGCGAAACAGACGAATTCGGCTATAACATCGTTCGTGATCCCGTCCACGTCCACGATTTTCAGGCCACGCTGCTCCACCTGCTCGGCATTGATCACGAACGGCTTACCTTCAAGCATCAGGGGCGCCGCTATCGCCTGACCGACGTGCACGGCCATGTTGTGCCGGACGTGCTGGCATAACAGTAAACTCGTTCCACGTTGCTATCTCATGGCAGGCTTACGTTATAAGCTGCAGTTGCATCGCCACCTGGGTCGAACCTGTGTCGTAAAACGCAGGTTTCGCTGTGACAGTCCCTCCATGCTCCTCATTAGGCTCACCCGCGGCATGGCCATGGCGGCCGTGCTCCTGGCTGGACTGTCCTGCACAGGCTCCAATGAGGTAGACTTCAACCGGGATATCCGTCCGATTCTCAACGAACGTTGCGTAGCCTGCCACGGCGGCATACGGCGTCAGGGTGACCTGAATCTGCTGTTCCGCGCGGAAGCACTCCTCCCCGGCAAGTCAGGGAAGGCCGCCATCGTTCCATTTGACGCTGGCGCAAGTGAGCTCATGCAACGCGTGAGTCACGTTAGTACTGACGAGCGAATGCCGCAGGAAAATGATCCGCTGACCGACAAAGAAGTACGTCTGTTGGGGCAATGGATCGACGACGGCGCACCGTGGGATCCCCATTGGGCCTATGTGGCCCCACAGAATCCGGAGATTCCTGCCGTATCCGACCCCTCTTGGCCTAGAAAACCACTGGACACCTTCATCCTCGCAAGAATAGACGAAGAAGGGCTCACACCCTCCATGCAGGCGGACTGTCCGACAATGCTACGGAGAGTCAGCCTGGACTTGGTCGGCCTGCCGCCAGCTGCAGAACACGTACTGGCCGCGTGCACAAATCCAGACACTGTCGATTATGAGGCATTCGTGGATAACCTCCTGGCGTCACCCCAATTCGGGGAACGGTGGGCATCCATGTGGCTTGACCTTGCTAGATATGCCGACTCGAAGGGGTACGAAAAAGATATTCCACGCACGATCTGGCGTTATCGCGACTGGGTCATCCGGGCATTCAACGCGGACATGCCGTTCGACCAGTTCACCATTGAACAGCTCGCCGGCGACCTGCTGCCTACTCCTACTGAAGAGCAGCTTGTAGCCACAGCGTTCCACCGGAATACCATGACGAACACGGAGGGAGGAACGGACGACGAGGAGTTTCGTGTGGCCGCTGTCATTGATCGGGTCAATACGACATGGGAGGTGTGGCAGGGCACCTCCTTTGGATGCGTACAGTGCCATGGACACCCCTATGACCCCTTCCGTCACGAAGACTACTACCAATTCTTTGCATTCTTCAACAATACCGAAGACTGGGATCAGGATAACGAAATGCCGACGATGCCTCATTTCGAGGATGCCGATCGCGAAGCGGGCGAAGCGCTCCTGGCAGAGATTCGGGAACTGGAAGACGAATTGCGCGCAGCTGCCGCCGAACCGGACGTTACAGCAGCCCGGCGGGTCTGGGAAGACCAGTTGGATGATCCTAAGGTGGTCGGCCAGGTGCCGGGAAGATCACAGAATGAGGTGCGTCGCATTGTTGCTATTCCCGTGGAAGAGCGCGACATAGGACAGGAGGCATTTCTGAACGCCATTTACGCCGAAATCACCCCGGATCCGCGAATTTCTGACCTGCGCAAGGTGCGGGGAGAGAAGCAACAAGCCCTCGCTGCGCTGGAACCCGTCCTGACACCGATTATGCGAGAGCTTCCCGCCAGACGCCAGCGCAGTACGTATGTATTCGAGCGCGGCAGCTTCCTGCTGAAGGGAGACGCCGTTACGGCAGGAGTTCCAGCGGCCCTTCCGGAAATGCCACCGGAGACTCCCCGCAACCGGCTGGGCCTGGCGCAATGGCTCGTCAGCATGGACAATCCGCTGACAGCCCGCGTGATGGTCAACCGTTTTTGGGAGCAGCTGTTTGGCGCCGGTATCGTCGAATCCCTGGAAGATTTCGGAACACAGGGAGAGCCGCCATCGCATCCTGAGCTTCTCGACCATCTAGCCATCACCTTCATGCACGAATACAACTGGAGCATGAAGGCCATCATCAAGGATATTGTAACCTCCGCCACCTATCGGCAGAGCTCCGCCATCAGCCGCGACCTGCTGGAGCGTGATCCCCGGAACCGCCTCCTCGCAAGAGGCCCGCGGTTTCGATTGAGCGCGGAACAGATCCGCGATCAGGCGCTCGCAGTCAGCGGGCTATTGAGTGACCGAATGTATGGTCCGAGCGTAAAGCCTCCGCAGCCGGATGGGCTGTGGCAGAATCCCTACGACAACACCCGGTGGGAGACAAGCACCGATGATGATCGCTATCGAAGAGGCCTGTACACGTACTGGCGACGCACGGTCCCCTACCCGTCCATGGCGACGTTTGACAGCCCCAGCCGCGAATTCTGTGTCTCTCGGCGAGTGCGCACGAACACCCCGTTGCAGGCGCTGGTCTCCCTGAACGATCCCGTATTCGTGGAAGCGGCGCAGGCGCTGGCCCGACGGATGGTCGACGAAGCCACCGACCCGGATCCCGACGCACAGCTCACGACCGGATATGAGCTGGCGCTCGCCCATTCACCAACCGTAAACGAACTGGCGTCCCTCCGAGCACTATATGACAAAGCCCTTGACCATTATGGCGCGTCCCCGGACGACGCCTATGCAATCAGCGGTGGATACCATTCGGCGGAGCTCGCAGCGACAACGGTGGCCGCAAATGCTATCTTGAACCTTGATGCGTTCGTTATGAAGCAATAAGGGAACTGAGAAACCCATGAATCTTCTTGAAGAAGCGAGACATGCGCATCTATGTAGCGTAACCCGCAGGCACTTCCTGAGAACGTGCGGGACCGGGCTGGGCGCCATCGCCTTCGCGTCTCTGGGAGGATGCACGCCGGGCCTTGAGCCGTCCGCCTACAGGATGGTTGCCACAGATCCGCTTGCACAGCGGTCTCCCCACTTTACGCCTACAGCCAAGCGGGTGATCTTCCTGCACATGGCGGGAGGGCCATCACCGCTCGAATTGTTCGACTACAAACCAACACTGGCGCGCCTGGACGGAGAGCAATGCCCCGATTCGCTGCTGGAAGGCAAACGGTTTGCCTTTATTCGAGGTGTACCGAAGATGCTTGGACCGCAAGCCAGCTTCCAACAGTATGGCGAATCCGGAGCCTGGATATCGCATCACCTGCCTCATTTTGCGCAGGTGGTGGATCATGTGGCCTTCTTGAAGGCCATCCACACCGACGAGTTCAACCACGCGCCTGCGCAACTGCTGGTGCAAACGGGCAGTCCGCGTCTGGGTCGGCCGAGTATGGGGGCATGGGTAACGTATGGACTCGGCACAGAGAATGAAAATCTGCCAGCTTTCGTCGTACTCCTTTCTGGGGGCGTGGCGCCGGACGCAGGAGCCAGCGTGTACGGAAGCGGATTTCTCCCCACGGTATACCAGGGTGTGCAGTGCCGATCAAAGGGAGACCCTGTGTTATTCCTGTCCAACCCCGACGGCATCCCCGCGGACCTCCGGCGCCAGTCCATTGACGCGATCACGCGAATCAACCGGCAGCAGCACGAGGAAGTAGGCGACCCGGAAATCCTCACGCGCATTGCCCAGTACGAAATGGCCTTCCGCATGCAAACCTCTGTACCGGAGGCCATGGACATCCACAAGGAACCGCCGTACATCCACGAAATGTATGGCACGGAACCAGGCGTGACATCGTTCGCAAATAACTGCCTGCTGGCCAGGCGGCTCGTGGAGCGTGGTGTACGCTTCGTGCAACTGTTCCACTGGGGCTGGGACTCTCACGGAGCCGGCGCCAGCGAAGCGCTGAACGTGGGATTCGTGGACCGATGCAGGGAAACAGACCGACCGGTAACCGCCCTCTTACGCGATCTGCACCAGCGGGGGCTCCTGGATGAAACACTCGTCATCTGGGGCGGCGAGTTTGGCAGGACTCCCATGCTGGAAAACAGAAGCGGCCAGGATAACCCATTCGTGGGGCGCGACCATCATAGCGATGCCTATACGATGTGGCTCGCCGGCGGCGGCGTCAAAGGAGGAGTCACACACGGCGAAACCGACGAAATAGGATATTCCGGCATCAGTGGTCGCGTCCATGTCCACGATTTGCAAGCAACAATTCTGCACCTGTTGGGATTTGATCATGAACGCCTTACGTACCCATTCCAGGGCCGCGATTATCGTCTGACAGACGTACATGGCTCCGTAGTGCGGAATGTGATCGCCTGAGAGAGCAAGGATACTTTTTAACGATACTCAATGACAACGATAGCGCATATGAACAAAGCCGCCTACAGCCTGGTAGCCGGGCTCGTGTTTCTCTTCATACAACTCTTATCGGTTTCCGGGGCAGGCCATCCGACCGATGCCTCCCTCTTCTTTGGGAGATTCCACCCATTGTTCGTGCATCTGCCCATCGGTATCCTACTCATTGCTGCCCTACTGGAGCTTGTCACCCGACTGCAGTGGTGGGGCACCTTCAATAAGGCGGTAACGGCCCTTCTGTTTGTCGGCGCCTGGAGCGCAATTCTGGCGGCCATCGCTGGACTGTATCTGGCCCAAGGGGGCGGATATGATCCGTCAACCCTACTCTGGCACAAGCGCCTCGGCGTAGTGATCGCAATACTGGCCTCGGCGGCATACCCGCTCAAAGTCTGGACGAACAGCGCCATTCGCCCGCCAACCAAAACGCAAAAGCGCGCCTACGCGGGTTCTGTTGCAGCACTCGTACTTGGAGTCGCGCTTACCGGACACTTTGGGGGTGAGCTCACCCATGGAGACGGGTACCTGACGCGCTACATGCCCAATGGGATACGCAATCTGGTTGGCTTGCCCGACAAGGAGGATCTCGGACGACTGCAATTGGAAGATCCTGGCGAGGCCACTACATATGCGGCCCTCATACAACCCATCCTGGAAAACCGGTGCATTGCCTGTCACAGAGCAGGGCTCGCCAAGGGCGGGCTGATGCTTGACACGCAGGAAGGACTCATGGAAGGCGGGGATGATGGCCCTGTGATCATTGCAGGACGTGCGGAAGAGAGTGAGCTCATACATCGCATCTGGTTGCCGCTTGCCTCCGGGGATCACATGCCCCCTGCGGACCGCCCGCAGATCACGGTGGCGGAAGCGGAAATGCTGCGATGGTGGATCGACCAGGGGGCATCCCTGGAGGAGACCCTGGCCGAATCCGAAATGACCGACATCATACAGACAATCCTGGATGAAATCGGTCTCGACGAAATCCGCACAGGCATCTTCGCACTGGACATTTCCCCGCCAGATTCGCAAGACGTGGCGGCGCTGGCTTCTCTCGGTGTCGTGGTCACACCCCTGGCCGAGGAAGAGCCGTTTTTGCAGGTGCGCTGCACCGACCCGGGCGCCTGCGGCAGCGACCAACTCGCGCCAGCCCTAAGGGCCCTGTCTCCGAATATCGCTTGGCTGGACCTTGGACGCACGGAAGCCAACGATGCATTGCTCGCCACCATTGCCGATCTGCCGCACCTGACGCGACTCCATCTGGAACGGACCGCCGTCACAGACGCCGGGCTTCCCCATCTGGGCCAATTGGAATATCTGGAATATCTCAACCTGTACGGTACAACGGTGGGAGATGACGGCCTGCAACATCTCTCCTCGCTACCCGCATTGCGCGCCCTCTACCTGTGGCAGACGAATGTCACGGAAGCTGGCGTGGAAAATCTGAAACAGGCCTTACCGAAGGTAGACGTGAATCTCGGCCTTACTCTGGCGCCTGTGCCTTCGGACGACGCCGAAGAGGAAAGCGCGGAATAAATACCCGCTTGTCCTTCGGAAGTAGCCTGATAACCCACTCCTCACAAGATCAATGTTCATGTCCCATCGTGTTTATTTCCTGGTGTTGATTCTGCTGTGCGCTGCGTGCCAGAGTAACACCGACTCCATTGTGCCCCCAGATCCTGCGCCGGTAGCGCTCGAGCGTCCCAATATTCTCTGGATCAGTGCTGAAGACATGGGACCGAGACTGGGCGCGTACGGCGACTCTGTAGCCCGCACGCCGAATATTGACCAGCTTGCTACCGAGGGGACCCGATACACGCAGGCCTTCACCACGGCGGGTGTCTGCTCCCCAAGTCGGGCCGCGATCATCACGGGCATGCACCAGGTGTCCATTGGAGCGCATCACATGCGCACGCTGTCCGGTGCGCCGTTCGCTCCGGATCCGACCCCGTACTCGGTTGTGCCACCTCACTACGTAAAGACGTTTACGGAATACCTACGTGCGGGCGGCTATTACACAACCAATAATGGCAAGGAAGACTACCAGTTCGAAACCCCCGCCACGGCATGGGACGAGTCCGGTCCATCCGCCCACTGGCGGAGCCGGCCGGATCCGGATCAGCCATTCTTTGCCGTATTCAACTTCCTGACAACGCACGAAAGTCGCATCTGGCCGGATCCGAAAGCCGCCTTTCGTGCGATGGATCTCCCGGAACAGTACGCCCATGCGGCACCTGAACCGCTGGTCACCGACCCCTCGGAAGTACCCGTGCCACCCTATTACCCCGACACACCAACCGTTCGGCGTGACATCGCGCAACAGTATGACAATATCGCACGCATGGATGGGCAGGCAGGAGCAATCTTGCGTGAGCTCGAGGAAGACGGACTACTGGAAAACACCGTAATATTCTTTTGGAGCGATCACGGCGACGGCTTGCCGCGCATGAAACGATGGGTGTACGACTCTGGATTGCATGTTCCGCTGATCATCCGTGTGCCGGGTAGTGCTCCGCGCGTCGATGATGGATTGGTCAGCTTCCTTGATTTGGCCCCAACGGTGTTGTCCCTTGCCGGACTTGAGCCTCCGGCTCATATGCAGGGTCAGGCGTTACTCGGTGCGTTCGCCGGAAGCAAATCGCCAAGAACATACATCTTTGCAGCGCGGGACCGCTTTGACGAACAGTACGACATGACGCGCGCGGCGCGGGACAGGCGCTTCAAATACATCCGTAACTACCGACCTGAAAAGCCCTACGTGCTCTGGATGGCCTACGCGAATGTGATGCCGACCATGCAGGAAATTTTTCGCCTGCATACCGAAGGGGCGCTGACCGGTCCGCAGACGCTCTGGATGCGCGATACACGGCCTGTGCATGAATTGTATGACACAGAAGTCGACCCGCACGAGATCAATAACCTGGCCTATGACCCTGCTTATGCAGCGGATCGCGCGCGGATGCAGGAGGCTCTTGACACGTGGATGAATCGTGTCGGCGACATGGGATATCTCTCTGAATTGGCCATGGTAGAGCAGATGTGGCCATCCGGCGAGCAGCCACAGACAGAGCCCGTAGCCATTTTCCCACGCGCCACAATGGCCACAGCCATCACGCCCGATGGCGTTACCTCCACAAACAGTGGCGGGAGCTTTGATGGCCCCATCGAAATAACGATGTACAGCAAGACACAGGGCGCGTCGATCACATACCGAGCCGGAGAAGGTCGCTGGCAACTGTACTCCGGTCCGATTGTGATCGATCAATCCAAAATGCTGCAAGCAAAAGCGATTCGATACGGGTACCAGGAAAGCACATTGACGGAAGCTGCCTTCACCATTGTTCCGGACGGATGAGCCCGCTGTCTAGCAATGCCGCGATTAAGCTCACCAGGACATGCTTGCATTGTCGGGATGCTGTCTCGCGCGCAACGGAACTCCAAGGCGCCTGGGTTCTCCCTCATAAGCGGAAAATTCCTTTAATTCAGGGGGTTTACACGTAGCTTTGCATGAATCAGGTTCCAGTTCCTATCCTCCCAGGCTTCGGAACTGCTGACTTCCACCTTGGCAGGGTTGACACTTGCCGAACACTCCATCCATCGCTGGACATACAGAGAGCCCATGAATTACAATCCAAGCCTCCCCTGGTACAAGCGTCTTCACTGGCAAGTACTATTAGCGATGCTCATAGGCGTGGGCATCGGCCTCACTCCTTCCGGGGAATTCTTCGCGC
The DNA here is from genome assembly GCA_963665975.1 of Rhodothermales bacterium. Classification (GTDB taxonomy): domain Bacteria; phylum Bacteroidota; class Rhodothermia; order Rhodothermales; family Bin80. Next base: position 3,211,382 of record OY762508.1, on the reverse strand, counting down.
AGTACTTTGGCTGGCTGGGCACCCTGTTCATGCGACTCCTGCGTATGATCATTGTGCCGCTGGTGGTGACCTCCATCATCGCGGGAGTTGCGTCCGCAGGCAGCGGGCGTGCGGTGGGACGGATGTTCGGCAAGACGCTGACTTACTACCTGGTATCAAGCTTCTTTGCCGCCTTTACCGGACTGATCCTGTTCAACATCTTCAATCCGGGCCGTGGTTACCCGGTCACCGACACTGGAGCGGACCCCCCGGACCTCGCGACACCTGATTCACCTATCGACCTGATTCTCGACATCGTACCTACCAACTTCTTCGCGGCTGCTTCGGCGGGCGACATGTTGGGAATCATCTTTTTTTCCATCGTCTTCGGCGTGGCGATAACCACATTGCCGGAGGGTTTCCGCACCAAAATCACCGGACTGGTCGACGCGCTCTTCCAGGGCATGATGTCCCTCACAACGGGCATTATCAAGCTGCTCCCGATCGGCGTCTTCGGCCTTATGGTCACGCTGGTTGGCGCGACGGGCCTGAAGTCTTTCGGTAACCTCATACAGTATGTTGCAACCTTGGGGTCGGGCCTCTTCGTCCATTTCTTCATCACGCTACCCATCCTGTTATACTTCTGGGGACGCGTATCGCCGTGGAAACACGTAATGAACCTGCGGGAGCCCCTGCTGGTGGCGTTCTCCACGAGTTCTTCCGCCGCCACTCTGCCGGTCACCCTCAAGACCGTGGAGGAAAAGGTCGGGGTGTCCAGTCGGGTGTCTTCCTTCACGTTGCCCATGGGCGCCACCATCAACATGGACGGAACCGCCATCATGGAATGCGTGGGCGCGCTGTTCATTGCGCAGGCGTTGGGAGCCGACATCGGTTTCATGACCCAGGTCGTCGTCGTATTCACAGCGCTGCTCGCGTCCATCGGCGCTGCAGCGGTCCCATCCGCCGGTCTGGTGGTGATCTTCATTATCCTCAATGTGATCGGAATCGGGGACAATCCCGAGGCAATGCTGATCGTGGGAGCGATGCTCTCCATTGACCGACCTCTCGACATGGCACGCACCGCCGTCAATGTCTACAGTGACTCGTGCGCTGCGGCGGTGGTTGCAAAATGGGAAGGCGAAGAAGGAATCGACGAGGAGATACGAGATTAGGGAGCACGCAAGAACAGGCCGCCTTATTTCGTGGCCCATGGTTGATGCTTGTGTCCGTGGCACGATCAGCAAAGCGCTGGTCGCCAGCAATGGTCGGACGAAGCACTACCTTGACTCCCTTGCACGCCACCTATCGTCACGATATCCTTGTAGATGTACATCAGAAAGCCGCCCATAAGCTTGTAACATGTCCTTCCCGGACTATTGCGAGCTGGCGTGCGGGAGCACAGATCTGCGGTCGACTTATCCGAGATCGTCGGACCAGCGCAACCCCGCCAAACTCCACCATAGGCGCGACGCGCTGCCAAGGGTCCAATTGCCGTCACCAACAGCAGCTGTGCGCTTCTGCGACAGACGACCTAACAAATGGCGACCCGGAAAGCCTCTTTGGACGAATTATGTAGGAGCGGATGTGGTCATCCGGGCAAGCAACAAGACCCGTAACCATCTTCCTGTACGCGCCACAATGGCTACGACGGGAGCTTTGATGGTCCCTATGAAGTAACGTTGTTTGGTAAACCGCGGAGCACGTTGATCGGGCGGCAAACTGGAGATGGCCATCTGTATTCCGTTGCGATTGTGATCGATGATTTCCGCGATCTTGCAAGCAAGGGCGTTTCGATACAACTATCAGGAGGGTACCTGAACAGAATCCGCCTTCACCACATCCTCAAGACGGATGGGCTCTCTGACTCGCATTGTCACGGTTATGCTCGTCGGGACCTGCTTGCATGGTCCGATGCCGTCCCGTGCACAATTCCTTGGTTGTCAGTATATCCAACAGCTCACCCTCGATGCCTGCGAAACGCTAGAAGAACTGTACAATCATACCAATGGACGACAATGGTCTAACGCTTCCGGCTGGTTACGCTCCAATCAACCCTGCGACTGGTATGGGATTACGTGCGCCTCGGAGGCCTGGCCGAGATCAATAACCAAGATTCACCTTTCGGGCAACAATCTGACCGGGGAATTACCTGGTGAACTTTCGCTGTTAACACAACTGCGCGAACTGGTCATTGATAATAGCGGACATGGCGTGCGGTTCAAGAAGTTGACCAGCAATATTCCGGCTGTTCTTGGAGAACTCGCCTATCTTGAGGTTCTAATTCTGAGCGAGAATGAGCTTGTTGGCACGATCCCGGCTGAATTGGGCAGCCTCCCGAATTTGCGTGTTCTCAAGCTCGACGGCAACAAGCTTTCGGGGCCCATTCCCTCTGTGCTCGGACAGTTGGACAGACTCGAGGAATTGGATCTCAGCAATAATGCGCTCGCAGGGTCCATTCCTGGAGAAATCACTGCCCTTCCCGCGCTGCGAATACTGAGCCTCAGCGACAATTTGCTGACCGGAGTCATCCCACCGAAGTTGGGCGCCCTGACAACTCTCACGGCACTGAACCTTAGCGGCAATGACCTGACAGGCGCTGTGCCATCTGAGCTGACCAGTCTGGACAGGCTCATCTGGCTATCGCTGGCTGACAACCAGTTGCAAGGACCGCTGACTCTGGACATGGCTGCATACATGACCGGACGTACATCATGCTTCCTGGAAGGAAATGCCCTGTGTCTGCCCGATTTTCCCCCGTATGATGTGCTTGAATCGGCTTCCATATGCGGGCTGGAGCGGGATCCTGCCTGCAGCCTCTGCACCGACGTGCCCAAGCCCGCTTCCTCCGAATGTAGGGCCCTGGAGCAGGTCTTTCTAGCAACAGACGGTGCCCGGTGGACCAACAGCAGCAACTGGCTCGCTACGGCGGCGCCCTGCGACTGGTTCGGTGTCACGTGCAGCAGTGGCACTGTTACGGAGCTTGCGCTGACTGCGAACAACCTGACAGGGCTCATTCCGGCTACAATCAATGCATTGCCAGATCTGAAAACCCTGGATCTATCAGGCAATGCGATCGCAGGAGAAATTCCGGCGGAGCTTGGTCGCCTGACGGGGCTGGAGAATCTGAACCTGAGCGCCAACCAGTTGTCCGGTGCTGTACCCGTATCCGTAGCCACACTCGGAGCGACCATTCCTGTATGCAACCTGCTGGGCAATGACCCAGAGCTCTGTATACCGGACAGGAGTTCGTACCGGTCTCTCGGGGTAGATCCTATCTGCGGTCTTGCGCTCAACGCGACGTGCACGCCGGGGATGCTGGCCCGCATCCAATCTTTCGCAGCACAGGTCATATCCGGGGCGGTCCACCTTTCGTGGAGCACGGACCGGCCCTCGACAAACCGTTTTGATGCGGAGATAAAGGATAACGGCGCATTCCGCGTAATCGGCTCCGTCGATGCACCAGCGAATCAGGACCAACCCTTGGCGTACTCCCTTGTCATCACGGGTCTGCCGGAGGGCCAGCATGTTCTTCGCCTCCAACAGCACGCTTCCAATGGCGCGTCTCACTACAGCGACGAACTATCCGTCCTGGTGTTTACTGGTAGGTATATCGTCACCGCGGCCTTCCCAAATCCGTTCCGCCACACCACATCTATCCAGTATACCGCACGTACGGAAGATCCCGTTTCCGCCATGTTGTACGACGCCACAGGCCGGGCAATTCGCACGCTCTATCAAGGTACACCTCGCGTGCATCAAACAATCACGCTGCGCGTCGGGTCGGAAAATCTGGTGAGCGGCCTGTACTATGTCCGTATCACCGGACCCGATGGCACTCGTGCTACGAAAGCTGTGTTGCTATTGCGATAGTGCTATCGCGCCGCCCGCACCCGCTGGAGGATGATATCCACTACGAATTCGGCGAATTCGTGATGGATATACGAGCCACTTTCCGCTACCACGTGATGCATGGCGGCCGGGGCATCGTCTACCCAAGCCTTATGCCATTGTGCCCAAGCCTGGCGTCCCTCTTCCGTCTCTCCAAACCACGTCGGCTTCTCGGATGGCTCACCCGGTGTCAGTACGGTTGAAGGGACCCCTGCCAACTCGTCGAGCCCGGCGATTTCTCCCTGGGTCAGGATGGCGTCCAGTGCACTGAATTCCGCCTTGATTGGTTGCGGCATTATTGCGTAAAACGCCTTCTTCTTCGACCAGTACGTGTTCCAGGAATCGGGGGCCACGGACTGCCAGTGCGCTGCCTGTTGCTCGTGAGCGGGATCAATTAGCACGAGGCCCGCGACCTCTTCTTCGTACAGAGACGCGAATCGGCGCACGGAAAAACTGCCTTCCGCGTGCCCTACGAGCACGTATGGAGGCGGAATGCCTGCCGCGCGGAGCAAAGCTCGGAGTTCTCTGGCAATTGCTTCGGGACTGCGACCGTCCGATCCAGGTTCGGAATAACCTAATCCGGCCCGATCATACGAAAAGACGCGCGTTGAAATCGCCAGTAACTGCTGTACATGCTCCCACGTGGTCAGATTGTCTCCCATCGCCGCCTCGAGAACAACGGCGACCGGTCCCTGCCCAACATCAACGACATTAAAAGACCGTTCATTGACGATGACCTTGCGACCGAGTGGATAGTTGTCGCCCAATGACGGCAGCTCCTGCTCGACGGGAGGGTCCGTCCACCCGGCAATGCTCTCGATCGTTTCATCGTGCAGTTCAATGGCATTCACGTCTGACCCCGGCGGGGCCATGACTATTCCGCCGAAGCCACCCCATGGATCCATGCAGGCGCCCTGGTAGACGCCATCATCCAGCAGGTACATCGAGCATTCCAGTTGGAAGCTGGGTGACCACGTGAACGACAGGCTGTCTTCCGTAATCCGAATATCCTCGAAGGGAAACGAGCCGTATTCTTCTACCTGCATATGGATCTCAAGGCTATCGCCAAACCAACGCACGCCATAAACCACGTCCATATGCCTGCCGGTGAGGTGGATTACGCGACCTACCCAGTCTCCCTCGTCAATCTGCTGCGCCCCTGCCGGTATTGTTGTCGTCGCCAGCAGGAATGCCACCAAAACTACACGTGTATTCATGCTCCTCAATGTTGTTACTCTGGAATACTCATCGTGTCTAAACGCGCCAGATAGGATCGCGCCGTAGCGTGATTCGGGACGCTGACGAGCACCTGCTCCCATGCTGACCGCGCCTCGTCAATACGGTTTGCGTTCGCATAGGCCACACCAAGATTGAGCCAGGCCCCATGCATGGTGGGATCTGCCCGAAGAATGGCCTGGTATCGCTGAATAGCGGTTTCCGTATCTCCTTTTTCCATGAACAGGATAGCCAGATTATTCTGGAGGTGCAGATTCCACGGGACCAATGCAACGGCATTCTTGTACGCTTCAATGGCCCTGTCAAGCTGCCCGCTCTTGCGCAGTAATCCGCCGAGTCGCAGCCAATTGTCAAGAGTTTCCGGGTCGCGGTTAATCGCCTCTTGCGCCCGATTGATTTCCTGCTGCATCTGCTGCGCACTGTCGGCGCGTGCAAAATATCTCTGCGCGTCTTCCTCGCGCCCCAGACGCATGTATACCTGCCCTAGATTGAACTGCGCGCCATGATGCCATTGCCACTGTGCCGCTACCGGCTCGAGATACGGCAGTGCGTTGTCCGGCTGCTCCAGCCGAAAATACTGCGTTCCAATGATATACTGATAATCCAGGTCGTTGGGCCTGAGCGCCAATCCCCTGAGAGAAGCCTCCAGAGCTCCCTCAAGGTCACCAGCCTCTTCCAATAGCTGTCCGAGCCACATTAGGGCCGTCGTATTGGTGCTATCCTGCTCCACCGCCGCTTCATACGCCTGTCGCGCACTGTCCGGTTCACCGAGTTTCGCATAGGCGCGGCCAAGCTCCTGGAAAAGTCCACTGGAGGGGACAACTTCCTGCTCGGCCAGGTAGTAGTCGATTGCGTCACGCAGCTTTCCTCGTCGAAAATTGTTAAGCCCCATATGGAACCGGGCGCCTGGATAAGCCGGGTCGAGTTCCAGCACGGCTTCGTAGGCTGCCTGTGCAATTTCCAGCCGGTTCATCTGTGTGTATACCGCGCCACGGAGATAGTGGAGATCGGCCAGTTCAGGCATGATCACTTCCACGCTGTCCGTCATCGCCAGCGCGTAGTCATACACCCCTCGCTCTAGAGCGCGCTGCCCTTCCACCAGGAATTGCGCCACGCGCGGAGGAGCTTCTTCCCGCAGTTTGTCCGTAATGGAGGATGTTTTCGCGCCGAAGACCCCACTCAATAGCACAATTACGCAGGCGATGCCAACAATTGCGCCTGCAACCAGCATCACGTTAAGGAGTGGCTTGCGCGGAGTTCGATCCGTCCGCTGCCCCGGCGTAGCGCCATTTTCGCGAGTGTTCGAGGTGTCACTCATTGGATGCATCCGACCGGAATTGCCTGGCCACTATACGCTCTTTGTGCGTACTGCTACAAGCGAGCCTAAAACGAACAGGTACATGCTTTGATTCATGAACCGAGCTGGCGTGCGACGACGAGGGCCTCGCTCGCCTCCTTCTGTTGCCCTGTCTGCATGTATAGGGAAGCAAGGTCAAGCCACCGCTCGCGGTTTGCGGGGTTACGTTCGACGGCAAACTTGGCGAGAATTATGTTTGCCTGCAGTTCCTGCAAGCTGTCTGTCGCCGCCAGGAACGGTGCAGCTTCGGCCTCTCTTCCCTGTGCGAGCAAACAACGCCCCAAATTGTAGTGCGCGCCTGCATGCCACGGCGCCTGGTTCACCACGCTTCGTAAGTGGCCCTCCGCTTCTTCCAGCGCACCCATGCGAAAGCCAAGAGCTCCGACGAGGTATTGGTGCTCAACATTCTCGGGCTCCAGTGCGAATGCGCGGCGCGCCTCTCGCAGAGCATCCTCCAATCTGCCTGCATCTTCGGAAAGCTCTGCGAGCCATGCCCAGGCCTGCGCATTGTTTTCCTGCACGGCTAGAGACTCCTCGTAGGCCCAGCGGGCGCTGTCAGCAATGCCAAGCCGTGCATATACCCGTCCCAGTTGCAACAAGACACTGGCCAGGGCCGGCTTTGCGGAGCTTCCTGTAATGCGCGCGTGCTCCTGCCAGTAATACCGCAATGCGTCCCGGTTACGCCCTACAAAAAATGCGTTGTTCCCCAAGTGGTACGCTGCGCCGACATACCTCGGATGCAGTTCCAGCGCTTTTTCAAACGCCGCCTGTGCTTCATCAAATCGGTACAATTTGGTGAGCAACTGCCCGCGCGTGAAGTACAGCGACGGATAGCGAGGAGCTACGACCAGGGCACTGTCAATAAGCGCGAGCGTCCCTGTGTAGTTATTCCCCTTCTGCGCCCGCTGGATATCCCAGAGAAGCTCTCTGGCTCTGGGATCTGGTGCGCCTTGCTCGGGATGGCAGCCCGCCAGAAGCAACACGGTAACCCCTAGGGCCCACGCGCGCAGACGAAGATCTCCTTGTGCCCGCGTTCGCATCATCATCTGAGGTGCTGTTATGGTACAGGCATGCCTTCGTGCACGCGAATCTCCTGATTAGGCGCCAGGGATCCCAAACGATCGGTAACTCCGCTAGGCCAGTACACCCACAGGCTGTCTACCCGCTCCGCATCCGCCAATCCGAATACCGGCGTCGTCTGGGCATGAGAAAGATAGCTCATGCCTGCGCGCACATACCGCTCTTGCCTCCGCGAACCCGTTTGAATAACCAGGCGTGATCCAATACCACTACGGTTACTCTGCGCCCCCTGTAGGCGGACTCTCAGATAGCGTCCATCATCAAGGTTGTTTCTCCACAAACGAGCTCCACCTCCGTTTTCCATGACAAGCACGTCCAAGTCGCCATCTCCGTCATAGTCACCGTAGGCAGCCCCACGCGCCACAAGGCGGGTCTCTATCGGCTCGATTACGTCAAAACGGGCCTCGCCGTTGTTGAGGTAGAGCTGGACCTTCTGCCGATAGGAAATGCCGTCTTCTACGAGCTCGATATCCTCTGTGATATGTCCATTTGCGGCCAAGAGATCAAGGTCAGCATCCAGATCCACATCAAAGAGGAACAGGCCGAAGGTAAGGGTGCGAAGGCTGGGTCTTCCAATTTGGGATACAGCCGCCCGGTCAATGAAGAAACCGTCCTTCGCGTGTCGATAGACACCTATCATTTCAGAGGTGAAATGCCCCACCGTGATAGTCACCTCGCCCGTCGTGTCCAAGACGCCCGCGTCCACACCCATTCCTGCCCTTGCCCGTCCGTTTTCGTCAAAGGCGATACCGCTGTATAGTCCCTTTTCGACAAACGTTCCGTCCCCCTGGTTTTCGTAGAGCAGATCGCGCTGGGTGTCATTTGCGACCATGAGATCAGGCCAGCCGTCCCGGTTATAATCGACTGCGAGTACGCCCAATGTCTTGCCGGTCCTGTCGGTGAACCCGCGCGCATCCGTGCGATCGGTGAATGTCCCGTCCCCATTATTATGGTAAAAGCGGCCCGATACACCCTTGTAGAGTTCCGGCGTGCAGTACGCTTTCCTGCCTGCAACGCGTGTGCAGAAAATGTCCTTTTCCGGAGACCATTCCACGTAATTACCTACATAAATATCCAACCAGCCATCCCGATCGGCGTCAATAAATGCCGCGGCAGAGCTCCACTGCGCATCACCGGCCAGACCGGCCTGCTGGCCAATTTCGCGAAACACGCCCGAATCATTTCGCAGAAGCAGATTCTCATACAACGTCGTGGTGAAGATGTCCTCATCTCCGTCGTTATCATAATCTGCTATGGTGACTCCGAATGCGTACGCCCGCACGTCGGCTAATCCCGCAATTTCCGTTACCTCAACGAATCGCCCCTCCCCGCCATTTCGATACAAACGTAATGCCGGGCCCGCCTCTTCTCCCGTTGAGGGGAACGTTCCGCCTGCAACGAGCACCACGTCCGCAAGTCCATCGCCGTCATAGTCCAGAAAGCCACCACCGGACCCCATGGTTTCCGGGAACCATTTCTCACCGAACGCCCCCGTGACATGCCGGAAATCTCCCAGGCCAGCCTCTGCGGTGACGTCTGTGAAGCCGACCGTGGCCGGCTTCTGCGCCGCCTGATCAGCCGGTGCCGTAGTGGGATCTGCGCACGCGGACAAAAAGAGCATGACGCACGCAAGCATGGCGCCATGGAGAGTTAATTGTATCATGATCCTGGCTGTCACGCTGTGTTCCTATTGTGTTTTGGTCATTGACAAGGTGCTCCCCTCCACCAACCTTACTTCCTGGTTGGCTTCCAGCAGACCCAGTCTGTCAACGGTGCCGGCGGGCCAGATTACCGATAGGCTGTCCACTGTTTCTACCTCTCCGAGACCGAAAACCGGGATCGTCTCCGACTGCGCCAGGAAACTAGATCCCGTATGCACGTACCGAAACTGCCGTTTGTCTCCAGCGGTCAACACAACGCTGGCACCCAGGCCATCGCGATTGCTCTCGCGTCCCTCCAAGCGCACACGCAGGTAATTCCGGCCTTCAAGGTCGTTCCTCCAAAGGTGAGCCGAACCATTGTTCTCAATTACAAGAACATCCACGTCTCCGTCTCGATCATAATCCCCATACGCAGCGCCGCGCCCCACCATGGGGAGTGACAGCAACTCGCTTTCCGGATGCGCTTCTTCGAAGAGACCATCGCCCGAATTCATGAAGAGCTGGGCACGCTGACGAAACGTAACCCCCTCCACGATTCGAGCGATATGGGTCTGCACGTGCCCATTGGCGATGTACAGGTCCAGGTCCGTGTCCAGATCAACGTCAAATAACATAAGGCCAAACGTCAATGTCATCATGCTTGGCTGCCCGATTCGAGAGCTGGCGGCCCGGTCCATATAAAGGCCGCCACCCGTGTGCCTGTATACACCAACGGTCTCCTCCGTGAAATTGCCCACAAAGATGGTGGGCTCTCCACTGGCATCGACGACCCCGACGTCAATTCCCATGCCAGCGCGCGGCTTACCGTGCTGGTCGTAGGCAATGCCACTTCGGATCCCGGACTCCGTAAACGTACCGTCGCCGTCATTCAGAAAGAGCAAGTCCCGCTCCGTGTCATTTGCTACGACGAGGTCGGGCCAGGCGTCCCCATTTGCATCAAACGTGGCTACGCCGAGCGTCTTGTCGCGATGCGCCTCTATTCCAGAAGTAAACCCTGCTTGTTCGGTGCGCTCCTGAAACGTTCCATCTCCGTTGTTTCGGTAGTAACGCCCCCAGATTCCATCGTATAGCTCCGGCGTACAGTATACCTTCTCTCCATTGAATCCGCAGTAGATATCCTTCTCGGGCGACCAGTCGACGTACGTTCCGACATACAGATCCAGGTGACCGTCCCTTCCGGCATCGAAAAACAGTGCGGATGAACTCCATTCCTCCACGCCTCCGAGGCCTACCTGTTCGCCAACTTCGACAAACACGTTGCCGTCGTTCCGTAGAAGCAAATCCCGATAAAGCGTACTTACGAATACGTCCTGATCACCATCGTTGTCATAATCGGCGGCGGTAATTCCGAAGGCATACGCGCGCAGATCGGCGAGGCCAGCCTCCGTTGTAGTTTCCACAAACGAACCATCGCCGTTATTCCTGTATAGGCGGACTGCAGGCCCTGTTGGCATGCGGCCCTGAAATGCGCCTCCCGCCACCAGCATGATATCAGGCAACTGATCGCCGTTGTAATCCAGAAAACCTCCTCCTCCTCCGACGATTTCAGGGGCCCAGGCTTCTCCGAATCCTCCGTTGGTATGGGAGAACCCACCCAATCCCACGACATTGGTGACCTCCGTAAAGTGCGCTCCGACGGGCGCCTGTGAACCCGTATCTGGTGGAGCACTTTCTCCACAAGCGGTCCACATTAAGAGCGCCACTGCGTAGGATATGCGCTGTCTCATGGTGACCTCTATGCTTCTGCCTGACACCCGAACAAAGTTATCTTTACTGTCGGACGCCCGACATTTCGACTGGCATCAGTTCGGCGCTTCCTTCTACCGCCCGGATTTCCTGGTTCGCCTGGACGGACCCGAACCGGGAATCCGCACCGCTTGCCCAGTCTACGCGCATGCTGTCTATCGCAAGGTTATCCCCGAGCCCGAAGACCGCCACCATCTCTGATTGCGAGAGGTAACTGGATCCCGAATGAATGCGGCGCTCCTGCTTTTTGCCGTTGCGCCAGATCACGACACGTGTTCCAAGGCCATCACGATTCCCATTCTGCGCCTCTATGGAAACGCGCAGGTAGTTGCCACCCGCGGAATCATTGCGCCACAAATGCACTGGTCCATCGTTTTCCGAAATCAGGATATCAAGGTCACCGTCTCTATCATAGTCTCCATACGCCGCTCCGCGGGCGACCATTTTCTCAGCCAGAGGTGCGGTAGTTTCGGGTGGCGCCTCTTCGAATGTTCCGTCCCCGCTGTTCATATACAGTTGTGATCGTTGCCGGTAGGTTATCTTGTCCTGGCCTACCAGGCGGTCCGGATACACGTGTCCGTTCGCAGTGAATAAATCCAGGTCTCCATCCAGATCCACATCAAACAGAAACAAGCCAAAGGTCAGGGTATGCGTACTGGGCTGTCCGATACGCGAAGCCGCTGCACGATCCTGGAATAAGCCCCCACCAATATGACGATACACCCCGACGGTCTCCTCTGAGAAATTGCCCACGAACATCGTCGGCTCTCCGGTATCATCCACGACTCCCACGTCGATTCCCATACCTGCCCTTGCCTCTCCATGGTCGCTAAAGGCGATACCACTCAGAACGCCGCGTTCTCGAAACGTCCCATCCTGTGCATTATGGTATAGCAGGTCTCCCTCTCCATCATTCGCCACCAGAAAATCCGACCATCCATCACGGTCGTAATCGAATTCTGCTGCGCCTAGCGATTTGCCAACTGCCGACAGGATGCCCGCCTCTACCGTCTGATCCGAAAACGTGCCATCCCCATTATTGCGAAAGAAGCGGCTGGGCTTGCCATCATAATCTGCCGGTATGCAGTACAATTTTACCGTACCCCCTTCCGGGCAGAACTTGTCTGTTTCCGGAGTCCACTTTGCATAGTTGCCAATATACAAATCCAGCCAGCCATCCCGGTCCGCATCGATAAACAGCGGGGAACTGCTCCATTCGTCGTCTCCAGCCAACCCTGCATCCCGCCCTATTTCTGTAAACCTGCCCCCATCATTACGAAACAGCATGTTTTCGTTGATATTGGTCAGTACAAAATCAGAATCCCCATCGTTGTCAAAATCCGCAGCCGCCATCCCTATGGTGTAGGCCTGCACGTTATCCAGCCCGGCCTCGGAGGTTACATCCACAAATGTCCCGTCACCCTTATTGCGATATAGCCACAGGGGCTTGTAACCCACCTTTGGCAGCCGGTCCCACTGCCCGCCTCCCATGAGGAGTATATCCAACCAGCCATCCCCGTCATAGTCCAGGAATCCTCCGCCGGATCCCATCTGCTCAGCATAGTATTTCTTGCCTGCGGCACCATTATCGTGCTCGAAATCGGCAAGCCCGGCTTCCAAAGTGATCTCAGTAAACACAATGGGCGAGGCGCCATCTGGCATTGGATTGACTGACTCGTCCCCCACACAGGCCGCAATCAAGCACAAGGCCGCCACCAGAATGAAATGATTCTCCTTCTGTAGACTACCACCATTAAATCGCCCCGCCTGCATATCGTAGCAACCAATTAGAAGGACTGTTTTCTGATGCCTGTACGCCTGCCTGCAATTATACTCTGATGCTTTTGCACAGACATCTGATCCAATTAGACAACACTAGCCACTACCGATACCACACTTTGGTTATATGATCCTCGCTCTATAGTGTTCGCACTCCAATCGTGATCGGGGATGTATAGTAATGGCCTTTCCTCTTTCCATTCACGTTCGCGCCAGTAGCCGATATTTTCGTAGTCGAGGCGGTACCGCAAGACGCCGATAACCCGCTGCTGAGTCCGGCTCTTAAAGGCACCAACAGGGATTATTTTAGCTGACTCTGCGGATGGGCCGCAGAGCCGTCCAGAACCTTCCAGTGGCCGCCTTTGGCGGGACCGACCCGTTCAATCTTCCGGGCTTCGCGCAGTTTGTCCAAGTGGTATCGAATGGTCGATTCGGTGCTGGCAAGCGTGGCGGCGATTTCACGGCGGCCAACAGAGGGTTTCCGACGGAGAAGCGAGAGGATTCGGTCGGGGATCGGGGCGGTTTCTGGCTGTTTTCTGGCTGTTTTCTGGCTGTTCCCCGATGGAGCCATGCCTTCTCTTTGCGTCACCCGGACGCCAAATCCTCGTTAGAAAGCCTGCGCCGACCTCGAATTCGGGTTCCGGTAGGCCAGCCTCGGCGCAACGCCGGATCATGTCCACCGTTCCGGTGCCCATCTTCTCAATGTAGCGCAGCAGGTACATGGACTCGGCGAGCAACGGATTCCTGGGCAGTGATGGGTGCGCCACGCGCAACTTCTCCACGGTCAGTGGCGGCAGTAGCTGGCCAGAATTCATAACCTCCAGCCGATCCGCGAAAAGCATGACCTGAACGCTGCTATTGTCGGTGTAGTCCCTGTGCGCCACTGCGTTGACGATAGCCTCCGTGATCACCTCCCTTGGCATCTCGTACATCACGGGAGCCTGGACACTCTTCGCCCTAGTGCCCACTGACAGCGCAATCTTGCTCAGGACGAAGTCCACCGCTTGGTCCACGAGTTCGAAGACCGTGCCCTTGTAGACCTGGTGGGAAGGAATCGGCTTTGCAATCTCGGTACCATGGAAGTGCCCGCACTTGATCTCGGAGGAAATGAGAAAACGTTGCGGTGCTCTCCCGAACAACAACACTGCCGCATTGGTCAGCCTTCCTCCTTTCAACAGGTTGAGATGCCTGAGCAGATCCGCCGGAGGCGTTTCTTCCGGTAACGGGAACTGCCGAGCCCGGCGCGCTATACGGATGAAGCGATACATGCCCTCGACATCCAGGTCGTCGAGCGTAGCCCCGAAGCACTGCGCCGCGTCAAACGGCCCGAAGCGCAACAGCTCCTTTGCTTCGAGATACTGCAAGAGCGCGGCGTAAAGACCCGCCACCAACTCAGCCGACGTGGTGAACCTCCTCCTCACCAGACCGGCCTGTGCCCTGCCGATAAGCGCGCGCATCTTGAGATGCCGCCCCTCTTCGCCACCCCTCACGAAGACTAGCCGATGCTTCTCCAACTCGGTTGCGCGGTCGAACACTCGTTCGGTAGGCGATACACCCACGATGTCCTCGAATCCGTAGTCTTGCCCAAACAAGCCCACGTAGATTTCACACCGTTCCACTTCGTCCAGGTAAACCTCGTCGGGTCGCCGATCGGACGCCGCCACATCCTCGAAGAGAAACACTTCGAAGAATCGCTGCATAAGCGCATCACCGCGCAGGTAGTCGCGCAGATGTTCCCGCTCCCGCGCGAACTCGAGCTGGACGCTGCTAATGAAGATCCGGATCGGGGTCATCAGATCTGGCCCTCCTCGACGGGGATATCCTCTCATGCTGAGAATATCACTCTTAGATACTATGCGAATACTATAACACTCCTGTGCCCGCGAGAAGTGCCTTTTTGCGTGGCAGGGTAAGACCAGACTAAGCCTTCAGTCGAAAAAGGCCCCGTGTACGAACCTCGAAAACTGCACTATCAACTTCTTTGGCCGCGACAGGACTCAGGCTTAGCTTTTTCTTCAACATCCTGACTACCATCCGAAATGATACATCCGGCCGTAATAGAAGGAGAAAGTCGTAGAAAATGAATAATGCATTCGCTATCCGTCCCAATATCGCACCATCAACGGTCACCACAATCCAGAGACTGATAGCTATCCCCAATCGCCCAAATAACCACCACAGTCGGTGACCATTTAGCACCCTGTCGCAATACATCAAAGGGCTCGGAAGCTAATCCCGAGCCCTTTGATGAAATGGTCAACTTAAACTGCCCCAAGAGACGGCAACTCCCGCTCTACATGCCAACTTTTACGGCAATGCGGCTGAGGCTCCCAAAAATACCGAAGTCGGTGTATGCATAATCCGCTCCGATCTTGAAGCTGGACAACTCATACTGCAAACCGGCTCCCAGGCTGACGCCCTGCTCCTCACTCGCCGCCAACTGCTCAAAGCCACCCCGAATCGAAATGATGTTCATGAACGTGTATTCCGCGCCGAACCGCACATGCTCCGAAAAGTCACGGGGCCTCTGCGCATCTACGTGCAGCATCAGAGCGTGCATGTTCGGATCCATCGCTGTGAAATCCACCACGTTCATGGCTATTCCGACCTGGAACGTCAATGGTAACTCGAACCGCTCCCGTACATACGTAAGCTCCCTCGAGAAATTGCGTGCACTCATCGCAATCACGAGGCTCCGGAATCCAGTCGCGTACAGAACTCCGAAATCAATCGCGACCGTACTGTTCTTGTAACTCTCGTTCGTCGCAACTACGCCGGTATCGAAATCCTGGCTGGTGGCGAAATCGCCCACAAAATCCTGCACGGCATACTTGACATTGGCGCCCGCAGAAAAGCGATCGGAAAATGAACGTGCGTACCCGAACCCGATTGCCATTGCCGTCGGACTGTACATGCCCGTTTCAACGAATCCGTCCTCGTTATTAGCCCGGATCGTGCCTACGAAATCACCGTAATCCACATTGACAAGGGACAGCCCAAAAACACCGAGATTCGCTCCGCTCGGCCTATAAGCCACACTTGCCTGGTTATAGGTGATATCGGCAATGAAGCCCAGATTCCCAACACCCGCATGAAAACTGCCATCCATAAATGCCATACCTGCCGGATTGTAAAACATCGAAGTCGAAGACCCTTGCATTTCTGCGGTCATCGCCGATCCAATGGCGGCAGCTCTTGCATCTACGGACAGGCTAAGGAATTTCATCCCCGTCTGCGCCCGCTTTTGCGTTTCGACCTCCGTTTCATGCGTCAAACCGATCTGCCCAAACGCGGCCGGAGCCAACATCAAAAGCAGGGTTAACAACAGTGGGGTAGTAAAGTATCGCTTGTTCATCGCGACTCCAATCGGTTTAGGTTGATAGATCCTGCTCGGGATCTTTAAGGCCGTGTGAGTAAGGTGTCGGTTGAGAGAACTGCGGCTAGCGAATAACCGTGAACTTCTGGATCGCCTGTTGGCCGGTGCTGTTATCCAGAATCACGGCAATGTAAATCCCGCTCACTAGCAACTGCCGCGATTTTGTCGTCAGATTCCACAGTTCATCCCCGCTACCGTCGTCATGCTCGATGGTGTGCACAAGCTCTCCGATTTCCGTAAAAATCTTGATTGTGCAATCTCCAGGAATGTTGAAGAAGGCCACGCGGTCTTCTTGCGCAAAACGAATTGACTCATCAGAGCCAAGGTTTACCGGATTCGGAACAATCCTCGCATCGGCCACTGTTCCCGTACTGCCATACGGCCGCCGCTTCAGGTTCACCGGTTGGTAGGTCTGCGTGTTCGACCGGGAACTACGCAGCGCAAAGCCACCGGGTGTTCCGCTTATACCATCCGGATCGTCCGGCTGAGACTGTCCAACCGCCTGCAGGTAATAATAGTAATCGGTGCCGCGCACAGGCGTCGTGTCATCGTAGGACGTTGCGCCAGCATCCAATGATGCGATATGCTCGTATCCGCAGCGAACAGAGAAGTCATCCGGACAGCCTGTGACATACAGAAAATCCTCGAACTTCTCCGTCCGGTACAACTCCCAACTTACACGTGATGGGCCCCCTGCCGGCGGATCCCATCCCAATTCAATCTTGTCAGGACGCCCGGTTACCGTAAACAACGTCGGTGAATGCGGGGCCTCCGGAACGGGGTACGTAGACATATTGTTGCTCGCAGCGTACAAATTGATGCCTCGCTGCAACGTTTTGAACAGAGAATCGCGAGAAACCATCACCCACTGGTTCTTCGTCATCTCCTCCAACCCTTGACCGAAATCATCAAACATCCCATCTCCGTCTGTATCGATCTGGTTAATCGCATAATCATGCGTCCCTTGTGTAATCATGCCATCACCGTTAGCGTCATACTGGATCATCTCACTATCACGGCCCGAACCGTTTAGTTTGAAGCTCCTGCCAATCTTCAGACCAGCGTCGAACCCTAAGCCGCCAACACCCTCAACCAGAACAATTCGCACATGCTCGCCAGGAGCCAACGTATAGGGCCCGTAAGCTGTCGTCGCAGCATGCCCTCCCTGCTTACCCGTACTGGCATCGTTTTTTGCTTCCCAAAAAATGCCGCTCGGCTCAATTCGGTCCGCGTAATGTGGAAACATGTGCGACGAACCTCCTGTGATCCGATCAGGATTCTCTCTGGTGCGGATGCCCCACTCGTAATAATCTTCGTGCGAAGAACCATCAGCCGTAAGTGCTTCATCCGAGTCCATGAAACCCATAGTAGACGGCTGGCAGGTGCTGATGGTGCTAGGATTGCAGCGGATGTAGCTCCGGTCGCTAGGGGAATTGTCCGCATGGATAGTAGCCCGCCCAATAAAGCTGGCGCCAGAAAGTCTGCCAAGAGAATCTCCCGATGCAGTCCAGGTATTTTCCTCGAAGAGGGGCGCCCCGATCCGGTCCCATTGCGACTGTGCTTCCGGATCTACTCCGATCCACAAATACTGCGCCGTGAAATTAATTGGGTATTCTGCATGTCCATCACCGACGACATCCACCATGCTGAATTTCCCCCAGACTTGTCCACCGCTCACAGCCCATGCTCCCATCAAATTGCCACGCCAGCGATGAATCCGGAAAAACCGGGCATCTGTCAATGTCTGATTGGGCAGTTCGATATCCTCATCATCGTCGGTATTTCCCGTATTCGTATACGTGTACTCGATGATATTGTAATCATCATGCGCCTGATTGACATACGCGTATGCCTTGCGCTCCACCGTCACGCCGATGTAGGTGTTGTGGATGTTATGCACCATCCGGTCCGCCGGTAGGCTTGGATCCACTTGCTCGGCTTCCACAACTGCAACGTTGTCGAAAGACAAGGCCCCATCTACCTCGACGCGAGTATCGGGCGTCTTGCTTAGTAAAACGTTTTGCACCGGAAATGTGACATCAGCCCCGGCGGTTCTTGGACCGATTCGTGCTACGAAGTAGGGGAAATTCTGACCATTGGGGTCTGTCCAATCTTTCGTGCCCAACCACAGGGCCTTTGCACGAAAATGGCTGCTGTTACGCAGAATAGCAGGCCATTCCATACCATCGGGTGCGGAGCCATTGCCCTCATGCTGGGCGCCTGACTCTGTGTACGTTGAATGGTACGTGCCTATATCCAGCCACTGTGCAGTGAATTGCGCTCTCGTTTCAGTTATGCCTAGGAATAACAAAAACGTGGCTGCAGTAGCGAGTTGGTAGCAAGAGACTTTCATGTGCTTGCTTTCGATTTGGATGTCTCGAAGGATGAAGGACCCCGCCAGACGGCTGTGTACGCCGTCTGGCGGAGTTTACGCTGAAGCGTTTAGAAGGTGAGTCTCAGACCCAACGTAATGCGTCTGGGATTCAGGAAGGTGTTGAACCGAAAGTTCGGCATATCGATGTAGGCTTTGTCATCCAGCACCTGCTGCACTTCGTTATCAGGCACCGCCTCAAACGCAGTCCCGTTCCAACGAGAATAGGTGCCCGTATCCTGCGCCCAGTACCACTGGGCGGTTCCTGGCGACTCAATGCCAGCAATAGTGCCTACGGCCTGAATAGGCTGGAACTCCACGTCCGGGTGCCGGAAATCGCCCGGTTTGTCATCTCCGGGTACCCAGACATACGGCAGACCCGTTTTTTGCGCGTAGGGCAACGTTTCGTCAACAGCGTTCAGCTGATCGAACGTGTCCTCAGGAAGATGCAGAGACCAGTAATACTTGTCCTGGTCCCGGCCGTCCGGATGGAAACCGGCAGCCTGATACAAGTGTCTGCGGTTGAAAACGTTGTCGATATCGATGAAGAGCTGGGCCCCGCCGAATCGCGTGTTTATATGCTTGGTGAAGCGCAGGTCAAAGTTCAAGTAACTGCGCCACTGTACGTTCTCCTGCAACTCCGGAGGTGCAGTGCCTCCGCCTGCCCACGTGAAATTCTGGCCAGACCGCCATTCACCCAGGAAGCTGACACGCCAGTCACCAAGCAAGTCACCATTCATGACTGAGTTGACGAACTTGTTCGGCGTCAGGAAAATGATGCTCGCGCGAGCAAACGGCTCCGCCTGAGGCGTGCTCTGCCGATAATCCGTTGACGTACGCAAGTAGTTGCGCTGCTGGAAGGTGTTCTGATTGAACTGGGAGTAGCCGAAGTTCCCGCCCTTTGTCTGGAGGTACGTGTAGTTGACAAATCCGCGAACCCAATCGCCACGAATTTTCGTCAGGGTGAGCTCGGCGCCACGTACGTCGCGATAGTTCCACGGCTCCGGCTGCGAGTACGACACCACACTGCCCAGGCTTTGATATTGCACCGAACGTGGCTGATTGCGGATATCACGGTAGAATCCGGAAACGCGCAGCAGATATTGGTCAAAGAGATTCTGATCAAATCCCAATTCGTAGGCAACCGTTTGCGGCATGGGGTGGTCGGGATTGCCCAAGTAATCGATTCCACCATTACGAGACTGCTGGATGCCGAATACATTGTGTGGGCCCAACATCTGGCGGAAATGCCCATAGTTGAAGTACAACTTGCTTTTCTCCGTAATGGGGAAGGAGATCCCCAAACGCGGGCTGACGAAAACTTGAGCAGATGGATCCTCCTTCGGGAGGATCTCATTCAGGTCATCAACGCGCTCCTTATACGCGATGTCATACGGTGAGTCCGAGACCCACCAACCGGTGTTTGCATCGAAGAAATCAATACGCACACCCAAATTGGCGATCATGCCCTGGAATTCCAACTTGGTCTGCGCGTAGGCCGCTCCCTGGATCGGAGAACGCTGCAGAGGATAATCCGCTTCCGGTTCCGGTCCGACAAGAGCCAGGTTGACCCGTTTGTAATTCAGATCGTAATCACTGACAATCAACTCGGCGCCGGTCTTGACCTGGAGAAACCGGTTAAGCTGGCTTGTCAGATCGAAACGCCCCGTGAACACGCTCACGTCCGACGTATCACGGGTTTTCACCCAGTGACCGCCGGTGGTTTCGGCGCCGCCGATGAGGTTGCCGCCCTGACCAAGGAATCCGAAAGGCTCATCCCCGACGCAATACGGCGTCGTGACATTATCCCCATTCAGGTCGCTGCCCCCGCCAAAACAGGTCAGTGCACCGGCAGGAATGCTTATGCCTTCGATGGGGCGACCCAGATTATTCGTGTACGGAACCTGGACGAAATCGCCATTTTCATCGATATACGAACCGTCCCGCAGATTGGGAAAGTGGCTCCGGTACTTCGAAGCAAGATTCTGCACACCGACCTCATAAAACGTACTGGCGCTCAACGTGTGTGTAAATGTCGCGCCCAGGAGTGTATGATCAATGTTGGCGAGCGAGAACGCCCCGTCGGAAAGCACAACCCTGCCGCGACGGTTAATACCTTCCACTTGTTGGGCACCAGTGCCCCACCAGGGATAAGATGGCAGGTTACCCTGCCACATAAAAACGTCCGCGTTATTTTGGTTGGCATTAACGCCGCGTTCGGTGCCGTGCATGCCGGTGAGCGTAAGCTTCATGCCCGGCTGAACGTTGGATACCAGCTTTACCTGAAGGGTCTGATCCTTGAACGCATCGCGCGACTGCGGATATATGTACGCGGTCTGTGTTCTACGATAGGAGGCCAGGAAACGAAGGTCGCCCAGCTTGTCACTCAAACCCGGAATTAGGGGGCCGCCAACGCTGATGTCCGCTTCGTAATCCGGAATGTCGATCGCGTTATCCTTGCGGTGCGTGTACTTGAAATAATCCTGCATGTCCTGGGCTGTGACGTCAAAACCCTCGTCATTGCGCAACCGCTCCGCCAACGTCGTCCAGCCTTCAAAGCTGTTGTACTGATCCTGCGTATAGGCATCCCAGGCGCCGCCAGAGTTGCCGTCCCACGCCACGGCGGGATCAATGAACGGCCGGATGAACCAACTGTCGCAATCCCCCGTTACCTTGCCCGAAAAATCACAATCATCAAGATTGGTGCCGCCGAGCCCATCTGCGCTCTTCGGCTGCGGAGGTGCGATGCGGAAAATGCCGTCAAACGTATACGTAGTGCGTGAAGGCTCTTTGGTCGCAACGTTAACGATGCCCGAACGCACGTTGCCGTATTCCGCGTTGAACCCGCCAGTCTGTACCTGAACCTCCTCAAGAGAGGTGTAGCTGATGTTTGTGAACGGCTGCTGATTACGTCCCGTTCGCAGGTTCATACCGTCCATCACGAACGCGACCTCGCTTAATCCGCCGCCACGCACGCGCAGGCCCGGCTCGATGCCCGCCTGCAAATCGAGTACTTCGCTAACACCCGCTACCGGCAGATCCTCGAATGACTCGGGGTTGAGGTTGGCTACATTTGCCGATACATCCAACTGCACAATTGGTCGTTCAGAGGTAACCACGATCTCATCAAGTCCGACCGCTTCTTCGCGCATCTGGATGTTGACCGTCGCCGTCAATCCCGTGCTTACCCGCACGTTTACGATCTGCTCGGAAATGAACCCGATGAACGACGCCCGGAGCACATAGGTGCCGGGACGCACGTTATTAATAAAATAGAATCCGTCGGCGTCACTGGATGTGCCCTGTTGCGTTCCATCGATAATGACGTTAACGCCTGGTAGCGTTTCCCCGTTCGCAGCGTCCGTGATGGTTCCAGCAATCTTCCCCCGCTGAGCGAAGGCAGACGATGCCGTAAATGCCAGTAGTGCAAACAAGCCTAGTAGCTTTGCCAGCCTCATGGTGCGGTCCTCCAGAAATGGTGATTCACTGATGCGCCATCGACACGCACGCGCTCCTATCGGGCAACGACAAAGCGGTTTCGATGCAGCGTGTGCCAATGGCGAAGATTGTTATGTATGGTTGCGATGCCTCCGCTTCCGCTGTGCAGTTGCCAAGCCTTCCGGCGTCAATTCCGTCCGAGTGAGAAGCGACTGCAGGTTATGTATCTGAGCCAATTTCCCGATTGCCGAGAACTTTGTCAAGCATGGAACCGGTACCTAATTCCTCGCATGCACTCCCTACGCAGGAGCAGGCATGCAAGAGACTATATAATACTCGGATTTCAGCCTGTATCGAATACTCCGGCCTTCCTGGCCCGTGGGAGAATATACGAAGCCTGCCCCGCAGTTTCCAGTGTTCGGCATATCTCGGATGCCCCGAGTTAGCAGGGCTGTGCACGCGTGCGCTCCGAATGTCAGCCCCGGCGCCCTGGAGGGGGTGCATGCGGGAGCTTACCAGAAGAGTGCGTACAGTGCGGTCGTGATTGTCATGATCCCGAACGCGAGAGCCGCAAACACAGAGTCCGTCTCCAGAATACCACGGCCTATCGTAATCCCCTTGGGACTGTCCGCGCCCTTCGCCTCCAGATAGGACACCAATATGATAAGGGCCACGGACACCAGGAAAACGATGCCCATTCGGTCGATGAATGGCACACCCGGCGCCAGGTAACGCATAGCCAGAGACAGCGGAATGCTCATTAGCGCGGACACCAGTGCCGAGTTCGCCGTGGCCTTCTTCCAAAACAATCCCATCATGAAGATGGCCAGCACGCCTGGACTAACGAGCCCCGTGAAATCCTGTATATACTGAAAGACCTGGTCTATCGAAGCCAGTTGCGGCGCCAGTACGACCGCGATTCCCACGCATGCAATCGCAACGATGCGCCCCACGCGCACGAGGTCCTGATCCGAAACGTTCTTCTTGACAAAGTTTCGGTAGAGATCCATCGTGAATATGGTCGATGTGCTGTTCATCATCGACGCAAGACTCGAAACAATCGCCGCAATGAGGGCTGCGAACGCCAGGCCTTTGAAGCCGGGACCGACAAATTCGTTCAGCAGCCAGGGATAAGCCTCGTCGCTCTTGGTGATGTCCGCCTGCATTGCGTAAGCGACAATACCCGGCACGACCACGATCAGCGGGAGCAGCAGCTTGAGAATTGCTGCAAACGCCACACCTCGCTGGGCCTCTTTGAGACTCTTCGCAGCCAGCGTACGCTGTATGATATACTGGTTGCATCCCCAATAGAACAGATTCGCAATCCACATGCCGCCAACAAGAACGCTCAGGCCCGGCAGCAGGTCGTAGGCATCCTGGCTCACACCTTTGTCGTCTGTGTAAATCAGTTCACCCTCAAACAGGATCATGTTGAACCGGTCTCCAGCCTGCTCGAACAGCTCCTTGAAACCGGCCAGCGCACCCGCGCCGCCACTGAAGGCATCCAATGCCAGGTAGGTCGTAAGAAGCCCGCCCCCCACCAGGAATATGACCTGCACCACATCGGTCCACGCCACCGCCTTAAGGCCTCCGTATACGCTGTATACCATCGCAAATGCCGCCAAAAGGATCACTCCCTTCCACAGCGTAAGGCCCATGATCCCCTCCAGAGCCAGCGCGCCGAGATACAAGACGGACGTCAAGTTGACAAACACGTACACCAGTAACCAGAAAATTGCCAGTAGGGTGCGCACCCGAGCATCGTAGCGCACCTCCAGGAACTGCGGCATCGTGTAGATGCCCTTCTTCAGATAAATAGGTATGAACAGCCACGCCACCAACAACAGCGTGATGGCGGCCATCCATTCATAGGTGGCAATGGCCAGGCCCAGCCGGAACCCGGAACCTGACATCCCGATGAACTGCTCGGCAGAGATGTTCGATGCAATCAGTGACGCCCCAATGGCCCACCATGGAAGCGCCTTGCTCGCCAGGAAATAATCTTCCGCATTCTTTCTGCGCCCCGACTTTTCCCTGGAAACCCATAGTCCGACGCAGACAATGAGCAGACAATAGGCGGAAAAAACGACGTAGTCGATCAGGGCAAAATCCATGGTGGCAGACAAATGATTCGGTGAAGCGGTGGATGGATACAAAAAAGCGTTAGCCGAATTCTACCTTCGGCTAACGCTTTGCATCCAATGTGAACATAGGGGCTGCCGCCAACTGCGAATTGCTTACCGTACGCGGCGCCAGATTTCGTCGTAGCGTGTATCGCCCTGGCCACCGACATGGTGCCACAGCGAATCTCCTTCCAGACGGCACTCAAAAGCAAAGGACTGCCCTACATTCTCCTCTATTGCGCTGTATTCGACATACTCGGTGTAAAACCCGCCAGGTTCGAGCGAATAACGGCCACCCTGCGAATGGACGAACTGATTGGCAGACTGCCGGATAAACATCCAATGCGTGTCGTTCAGAATCTTAAGAGTCGGCGCCTCCTGATAATTCGGATCACTCTCAAAATCACCGCTAAGGGCCAGCGCATTGTCGCGGATTTCAATCAACTCCCAGGATCCCACTACACTTGGGCAGGGATCCTCTATTACTTGCTCGTCGGCCGCCATTTCTTCGTCACTCGCGGCACCTCCACAGGCGGCCAGGAGCAACAAAAAAGCCGTCGCAAGGGCTACTGGAATTCTCATTACGCACCTCCAACGGAAAGATTAAAAAGCCACGGTACGGTCACGTCACAACCTGAAAAGCAACATACGACACTGCCACGAAAACCGCAAAGACTCCGTGTGTTTTCTGAGAGACCCTCCTATGCCGAAACCTCGTGCGATTCGCCGGAGCCACGCGGAATCCGTATCTCCTCCACGAATTCCTGAATGGAGACCGGAGGGGCTGGCGTCAGACGAGAAACCGCAATGGCGACCGTGAAATTGAGCAGCATTCCCACCGTTCCGATGCCTTCGGGAGAAATGCCCAGGAACCAGTGATCCTCAGAGTTGAGCTCGGGAGCAATAAACTTGAAGAAAATGATGTAGGCTGCCGTAAATACGATGCCGACCAACATTCCGGTGATGGCGCCGTACTTGTTCATGCGCTTGGTGAAAATGCCCATGATAATGGCCGGGAAAAACGAAGCCGCAGCCAGCCCGAAGGCAAAGGCCACCACCTGCGCCACGAAACCTGGAGGATTGATTCCGAAATACCCTGCGATGCATACGGCGATGCCGGCAGTGATGCGCGCTGTCAAGAGCTCCGTGCGCTCGCTGATATGGGGCAGGAATCCCTTCTTGAACAGATCGTGCGCTACCGATGTGGAAATCACCAAGAGCAGACCTGCCGCCGTGGACAGCGCTGCGGCAAGTCCACCCGCCGCCACGAGGCCGATCACCCAGTTTGGCAGTCGGGCAATTTCAGGATTGGCCAGGACCATGATATCACGATCGATGGTCAATTCATTCCGCGCGGCGTCCCCCACATACTGGATTAACCCGTCGCCATTCTTGTCATCGAACTCGATCAGTCCGGTGGTCTCCCAGTTCTTGAACCATCCCGGAGCCTGCGTATAGGGAACCTCCGACACGGTGTTGAGCATGTTCGTACGGGCGAAGGCCGCAACCGCAGGCGCCGTCGTGTACAACAAGGCTATGAATACGAGCGCCCATCCCGCGCTACTCCGCGCGGCGGAGACGCGCGGCACTGTATAAAACCGCACGATGACATGCGGCAGGCCGGCCGTGCCAACCATAAGAGCCGCCGTGATGAAGAACACATCCAGCGTGCCCTTGCGACCGTCCGTGTACGCGTCGAAGCCCAGCTCCCTGCTCAGGCCATCAAGGGCATCCAGCAGATAGACGCCCGATCCATCGGCCATCGTGCCCCCAAACCCGATCTGCGGGACGACGTTGCCCGTCATCAGCATCGAAATGAAAATCGCCGGCACGAGATATGCGAAAATCAAAACGCAATACTGGGCCACCTGCGTATAGGTGATACCCTTCATTCCACCCAGTACGGCATAAAAAAACACGATGCCCATGCCGATGAGCACACCTGGAGTAACGCCAATCTCCAGAAAACGTGAAAACACGATGCCCACGCCCCGCATCTGACCGGCCACGTAGGTGAAGGAGACGAAGATGGCGCAGAGCACTGCCACAAACCGCGCGGTCTGCGAATAGTACCGGTCACCGACAAAGTCCGGGACGGTGAATTTGCCGAACTTGCGCAGGTATGGCGCCAACAACAATGCCAGGAGCACATAGCCACCCGTCCATCCCATCAGATAGACGCTGCCATCCCGGCCCATAAACGCGATCAGACCCGCCATCGAAATAAACGAAGCCGCGCTCATCCAGTCTGCTGCCGTCGCCATCCCGTTCAGCACCGGCGGGACGCGCCCTCCAGCCACGTAAAACTCTCCGGTTGAACTGGCGCGTGACCAAATCGCCACGCCGATATACAACGCGAAGGAAATGCCGACCAGAACAAAGGTCCAGGCTTGTACGGTCATGGCGTAATCAGCACGTTGGACGACGTGAGGAAGAAGAAAAACAGGCTTTCGGCGTACAAAGCGCCAGTCACTCGACTTCGTCCACGTCGTGTGCCCGATCAAGCCGGTTCATGAGAAAGACATAGACAAAGATCAGAAGCACAAATACGTAGATGGCGCCCTGCTGCGCAAACCAGAATCCCAATTTGAATCCCCCGATACGCACCGTATCCAGTGCGTCCACAAACAGAATCCCACATCCGTAGGAGACCGCAAACCAAATCGTGAGCAGCACGGCCAGGTACTGCAGGTTCTTTCGCCAATACCGTTGTCTCGTAGACTGCATCGGATCAATGCTCCAGCGGTTGCTCGCGGTCCCGAAGATAGACGGTTTGAGACGGGAAGGCAATTTCCAGTCCCTGCGCCTCCACGAGTTTCAATATGCTGAGCAATAACTCCTGCTGTGCGGCCATGAAGACAGAATACTCTGTCGTCAGGCAAAATCCTTGCACGACCACGTCGAGGCTCGATTCCGCCACTTCCTGGAAATAAACAACATGCGACTCTGGATCCAGCATCGGCATCTGTGCGAGCATCTCCCGAATGCTCTCCACGAATTGCTCAAGCTGCTCGGGCGACGTTCCATAGCCAAGCCCGACAACGCACCGGATTTTGCGCGTCGTGCGACTGGAGTGGTTGACAATCGTCGTATTGGTGAATGTCTGGTTGGGCACCGTGGCCAGTGCCCGGTCAAACCGGCGAATGCGGGTGGTGCGAAGGCCGACTTCTTCCACGATGCCCTCCAACTCCCCGATGGCAACCCAATCTCCCACATGAAACGGCTGATCGGTAAAAATGATGACCGAGCCGAAAAAATTAGCCACCGTGTCCTTGGCCGCCAACGCCAGGGCAAGTCCGCCAATACCAAGACCGGTGATCAGGCTCGCCACCGAATACCCCAGTCGATCGATGACCAGGACCGCAAGCACGATGGCCGCAAACACCTTCAGGGTCTTCCGCGCCATCGGAATAATCTGGTCGTCAAGTCGCGTCTCCGTTTTCTCCGCGGCTCTTGAGGCAGCACGGGAAACCGTATCCAGTAGCCGGAACGCCACCCAAATAACCGCAACGCCGAGCGCCACCATCAGCCCATTGGCAGCCAGGCGGGCGACGTCAACCGGCTCTGTAGGAAACTGCAATACGAGCGCGACCGCGAACCACAGCAACACCTGCACCAAGAGCGTGAGCGGCCTGGTCACAAGCTCGATGAGATCAGCGGGCCATTGCAAATCCAGAGACGCCGCACGCCGTCGGACCACGCCACCGAATACGGCCTTGATGACCCGGCGACTCAGCATGCCGAGAAAGATCAGAATCAGCGCGGCGAGGAGGCGCCACATCGCAATATCCCACAACACGACTTCCTGAAGGAATTGGCTCATAATGACTCGACCAGTGATTACCTGTCCTGTACCGTAACGATCATACTCCCAAACGTACGGGGTTAACCCGCTGCCGGCCTCCGTGCTCCCACGCTGTGCTCCTCTATGCGGATGCCACGACGGATCATGCCAGCGGCCTCCGGACCAAGATTGAAAATTGCATCCAAGGCGGTCATCCCCGACCAGAAGCGGTCAAATGCCTGCCGGTACTGCGGGTGGTCGTACTGCAACACCCGCAAGGGCCACCCGCCATGTGCATCGTGGGGCGCCGACTCCTGCGTGGTCAGGAGCGTCGCCCGGTCCATCGCGCCCAGAATGTCCGGGAGACCGGCGGGGCTGCCTTCAAGTTCGGAGGCTCGAATCAGCATCGAGGAAAGTCCCAGGAAGCGATGCAGCAACTGGACACTTGCACAGGTGATATCACCAAGCATCGTCCACGGCCGCATGAAAAACTCCCTTAATTCCTCCTCGTAGTGAGCAAAATACGGAGTGGGCCGATAGTTGAAGGCGAACGCCTTCCAGTGGCGCTTGCGCCATGCGGCTATCTGCCTGATGTGAACACCGGTCTGCGGCCGCCCGTGCTGTCCTCCCTTGAGAGGAATTGACACCCACTGCCAGCCTTTAGGATTGCGGATGCGCGAGCGGTTCTGGAACGACTGGCGGCTGTACTGGAAGGTGTCCGCCAACACGAACGGGTCACTGCTAAGCATCAAGGCGACATACGCCAGTCCGGGGAAGTATTCAGGAGGACGAACAGCTATCATGTGTATAATTTGCGCGCCTGCATTGGAGAGGCAAGGGAACCAATTCAGGCCATTTCGGTCAGGCGGCATGCCTGACGATTGCAAACCTACTGACCCTGAAGGCCCTTGCGTATTCCTGCACCTCTTGTGCCCGGCGACAAGATAGCCGTCCTCGCACCAAGCAGTCCTGTCTATCGAAAAGAGCGCCTCAAGAAAGGCCTCGCCCGGCTGCGAGACGCCGGCTTCGTCGTCGAATGGGATCCGGACGCATACCATACCCGGGGCTATCTGGCGGGAAGCGATGCGGAGCGCGCGCATGCCTTTAACCGCGTAATGCACCGGACGGACATCAAGGGCATCATCTGCACCCGGGGCGGCTATGGGTCGTTGCGTCTGTTGGACAGACTGGATTACCGCACGGCTGAGCAGCACCCGAAAATTTTGGCTGGCTACAGCGATGTCACGGCATTACATCTGGCACTCTACCACCGGTCCGGATGGCGCGGCCTGTCGGGCCCGGTCGTGGCGGAATGGGGTGAAATAGCCGCCCACACCGAGCGACAATTCCTTGCGATCGCCGGGGGTGCCAGACCACAACCGCTACTGGGACCACAAGGAGATTGGCTCGCGCCGTACCGGCGCGGCGCCGCCGAGGGCATCCTTTTGGGTGGCAACCTGTCTATGGTAGTCAGGCTCATCGGCACGCCCTATCTCCCCCCGCTCCGGGGGGCCTTACTTTTCCTGGAGGAAGTCGGCGAGCAGCCGTATCGCATCGACGCACTCTTCGCGCAATTGAAGAATGCCGGCATCCTTGACAATCTGGGTGGTCTGATTCTGGGAGCCTTCACTGGCTGGGAGCCGAAACATGATCGACCCGTGCTGACGCCACAGGAAATTATTGACGACTACCTGAGCGACGCGCCATTCCCCGTCGCTACTGGCCTGGTCTATGGCCATTTCCCCGACAAGGCGACCATGCCCGTCGGCGTCCGCGCCCGCCTTGCCGTCGGAAGCTCTACCGCCGCGCTGAATATTCTTGAGCCGGTGGCCGCCTGGTGATCGAATTTCGACAGGTTTTTATAACTTTTTCGTTGCAAGGCCCCTACTATTAACAGTCGAGTGAAATTCCTCTCCAGTCACCAATGAGCCAGCAGCTGAATACCGGATTGCGGCTCGCTGTCTTTGCATCCGGTGGCGGCTCCAATTTTCAGGCCATCCTGGACAATGTGGTCGCGGGCGTGCTTCCCCTTACGCCGGTGCTCTGCGTCAGCAACACGCGGAAGGCCGGGGCGCTCGCGCGCGCCGAACGCCACGGCATTGCAACCCTGGTCCTGAACCCGAATGACTTTACCGAAGAGGCGATCTACGCGCGGACTCTTCTCAAAGAACTCGCCGTTCACCGCGTGACATTTATTGCCCTCGCTGGCTATTTGCGCAAGATTCCGGCAGCCGTAGTTTCGGAATTCCGGAATCGCATGGTCAACATTCACCCGTCACTGCTCCCCGCCTTTGGCGGCAAGGGCCTCTACGGCAAGCGCGTGCACGAAAGCGTGCTGCGCGCAAACGTCCGCACCAGCGGCGCCACCGTGCACCTGGTCAGCGAGGAATATGACTCGGGACCCATAGTCCTCCAGGAGTCCGTACCGGTGTGCGACGGCGACACGCCGGAGATTCTCGCAGCACGGGTCCTGGAGGTCGAACACAAACTTTATCCCAAAGCGCTGCGCCTCTTCGCCGAAGGCCGGGTAACCATTGAAGGAAGACACGTGCGCATCATCACCCCCTCGTAATCCCTATCCCGCACCGGTGCTCATGATCGAAGTCAAGGACCTGCCCGCTCCGCCCGACAACATCCGCGTCCGACGCGCACTGCTTTCCGCGTACGACAAGACCGGGTTGGTGCGCTTTGCCCGGGAGCTTGCCCTAGGGGGTGTCGCTCTGGTGTCGTCGGGAGGAACAGCAAAGGCGTTGCGCGCGGCCGGTCTCGCCGTAGAGGACGTTTCCGACGTCACAGGATTCCCGGAGATTTTGGGCGGCCGTGTCAAGACGCTGCATCCCCGGATCCATGGGGGCCTTTTGTTCCGGCGCGGAGACCCCGACGATGAGGCGGAACTGGATACCCATGGAATCCAGGCGATTGACCTGGTCGTCGTCAACCTGTATCCCTTCTCCGAAACTGTTGCCCACCCTGAGGTCACCGATAGCGCAGCCGCCGAAAACATAGATATCGGGGGGCCTGCCATGGCGCGAGCTGCGGCGAAGAATTTTGCCCACGTGGCCGTCGTGACCTCGCCGCAAGCCTACCAGGCAGTGCTCGACGAGCTCGCCAC
This sequence comes from Rhodothermales bacterium, assembly GCA_963665975.1. Lineage (GTDB taxonomy): Bacteria > Bacteroidota > Rhodothermia > Rhodothermales > Bin80. The sequence continues at coordinate 3,180,452 of OY762508.1, read as the reverse complement.
CAACGACATGCAACTGTCCCTGGCGACCAGACGTCGGCTGGCGGGCGCCACGTTTGAGCACACCGCTGGTTACGACCGCGCGATTGCGAATTACCTGTCGCACCAGACGGACGCACCAAATGGCGCCATGCCGGACACGCTGACCCTAGCCCTGCCACGTGCGCTTGCGCTTCGCTACGGAGAAAATCCGCACCAAAAGGCCGCGGTCTACGGAAAGACCGATCACCTGTTCGAGAAGCTCCACGGCAGAGCGCTATCCTATAACAACTTCCTTGATCTGAGCGCCGCTCTTGCCCTGATCGACGAGTTCCCCGACAAGGATCCCACCGTAGCCATCCTTAAGCACACCAATCCATGTGGTGTCTCCACAGGCGATACGCTGGAAGTGGCCTACCACCGCGCCTTCGCCACGGATCGGCAATCTCCCTTCGGGGGTATTGTGATTGTCAACAAGGCGTTGGATCTCGGGACCGCGAAGGCCATCAACGCCGTCTTTACCGAAATCATCATCGCTCCGGATTTCGAAGAGGGAGTACTGGAGTTCCTGATGCGGAAAAAGAACCGACGCCTCGTGCGCCAGAAAGCGCGAGCCTGTATGGACCAGGGACTGGACGCGCGCGCGGTGCTCGGTGGATTTCTGGCACAGGAACGAGACATCGCCGGGAAAAACGGTGCCGTGGAACGTGCACACTACACGACGGTAACCAAACGGGAGCCATCGCCGCAGGAATGGCAAGACCTCACGTTTGCCTGGCGCGTGGTCAAGCATGTCAAGAGCAACGCCATTGTGTACGCGCGCGACAGGAGCACCGTAGGAATCGGAGCAGGGCAAATGAGCCGCATAGACGCCTCTGACATTGCCGTGCTCAAAGGTCAAAAATCGGGGCTCGACTTTACTGGCTCCGTCATTGCTTCCGACGCCTTCTTCCCATTTGCAGACGGTCTGATGGCAGCTGCTGACAGCGGTGCTTGTGCGGCTATTCAACCGGGAGGATCCGTCCGGGACGAGGAGGTCATCCGCGCCGCCGATGAGCGTGGCATGGCCATGGTGTTCACCGGACGACGCCACTTTAGACATTAGTCTGTTTCATTTTTCGTTGTATCTTGACGGGATCGACTGATCTCCCGCCCATGTGCAAGACAACGCTTTCTTTACCCCCTTCTTCCGGCAGTTAGCTTGATCACGTCATAGTCATGGGCTTTTTCAATTTTTCCACGGATATAGCCATAGATCTGGGTACGGCCAATACGCTTATCTATACCAAAAGCCGGGGGATCGCGCTGAGCGAACCAAGCATCGTCGCCGTTGATCGCAGGACACGCAAGCCGATTGCCATCGGACACGAAGCGCTCCAGATGCATGAGCGCACGCACAAGGACATCGAAACCATCCGCCCGCTGAAGGATGGCGTGATTGCGGATTTCGAGGTAGCCGAGCAGCTCATCCGCGGACTCATCCACAAACTGCAGAAAAACTGGCTGACCTCTATAAGACAGATGGTCGTCTGCATTCCCAGCGGGATAACGGAAGTAGAAAAGCGAGCGGTCCGGGATAGTGCCGAGCATGCTGGCGCAAAAAAGGTCTATCTGATTGCTGAGCCCATGGCGGCAGCCATTGGCATAGACCTGAATGTGGAAGAGCCCGTCGGCAACATGATCGTCGACATCGGGGGAGGCACCACTGAGATCGCCGTTATCGCTCTGTCTGGGATAGTGGTTGATGAGTCGATCCGTATCGGCGGAGACGCATTGGACAGAGCCATTCTGCATTATTTCAAGCGGTGTCACAATCTGCTGATAGGCCACCGTACCGCAGAGCGCATTAAGTGTGAAATCGGCAGTGCCATAATGCTCAATCCGGAACTGGAAATCTCCGTCATAGGACGCGACATGGTAAGCTCCATCCCAAAGGTGCGCACTATTTCCTCCGAAGACGTGCGGGAAGCGCTGGGGGATGCCGTCGGACAGATCACCGCAGCGATCATGCGTTGCCTGGAGCAGACCCCACCGGAACTGGGCGCTGACCTGCTCGAACGCGGCATCATGCTGACCGGTGGCGGATCACTCCTCAAGGGAATAGCTGAAACGATCAAGAATCGGGTAGAAATGCCCGTTTATGTGGCCGAGGATCCACTCACGGCCGTGGTGCGCGGCACCGGCAAAGTGCTCGACAATGTAAGCGCATACAAACAAGTGCTCACGTAGCCCGGCGTCTTCCCTGTAGGCATGCCTGTACGTCTGTGGAATCGTGTCCGTGACTGGGTTGTCCTGTATACCTTACTGGCTGTCTCAGTCCTCTTAATGCTGACCAGGAATGACGCCATGCTCCGCGGCATGCGAGTCATCTCTCTCGATATCACCAGCCGCGTCGAGACCCGACTGGCCTGGGTTGGCCGGTACGTTCGGGCCATTGACGAAAACGAAGCGCTACGCAGACACAATATCGAACTGTCCGGGCGACTCGCACGTCTTCGGGAAGCCGGTCAGCAAATCCAGTTCCTCACGTCCGCGCTGGATTTCCAGACGGACAGCACCTATGTGACGGTGGCGGCTCGGATTGTTACGAAGGACATCTTCGGCCAAACCAACTTCGCAACCCTGGATGTGGGCCGGGACCACGGCGTTGAAATGGATATGGCCGTGGTCACGGAGCATGGCATCCTGGGCCGTGTCATCTTTACGAGCGACCGCTATTCCCGAATACTGCCAATACTGAGCACCGACTTTCGCGTGCCAGCTCACATCGACAAGATACAGGCCGAGGGCATCATTTCCTGGCCGGGCGTGCGTGCTGACCGGTTACTGCTCGAAAACGTCGCCAAGACGGAAGCCGTGGAAGTAGGAGACCTTGTGGTCACCAGCCGCGCAAGCGGCATATTCCCACCCGACTATGCCATTGGCTCCATCGTATCGGTGGTCAACAGACCCGGCGAAAATCTGCTCGACATATATGTGCAGCCCGCAGCCTCTATAAGTACGACAAACCATGCGTTCGTGATTCTGCGGCAACACGACCAAGAGCGCACTGCATTGGAGGCAAGACAACCGTAGACGTGCTCCCGCCAATGCCCCTTCGTTCCGCCCAGTGGATCGCGACCGCGCTTGTGGGTCTTTGCCTGTTGGCGCCGGCGGTTTCGGCGCAACCTGCCGGACTGCAAGCGGACATTGACCAGATCCTGGACGATTCCCTCATGGCCAATGCCTGGTGGGGCGCCATGGCCGTTGATATCGCAAGTGGTGACGTACTCTTTTCGCGCAACGCAAGTCGCAGCTTTATGCCTGCCTCGGTGACAAAGCTGTTCACCACCGCCGCCGCTCTGGACAGGCTCGGACCAGATGCTACATACCAAACAGAAGTTTTCATCGACGGACCCGTCGTGGATGGGCGCCTGCTTGGGAATCTGATTGTACGAGGCTCCGGCGATCCCACCATCGGCGGAGAAACAAGTAAGAACCGCAAGGCGGTATTCCGGGCATGGGCCGATTCGCTGCGAGCGATGGGGGTTACCAGGATTCTGGGCGATATCATCGGCGATGACGATATCTTCGACGACACCCCGTTTGGCGTCATATGGAGTTGGGATGATGAGACTTTCGGGTATGCCGCGGCTGTTAGCGGTCTGTCCTTTCATGACAACGTCATTGACCTTACGCTCAAGCCGCGCGCCCTCGGACAGCCTGCGTCGGTGTCCTGGGAGCCCGACCGCACCAGTTACGTGCAGATCGTCAACCGCACTGTCACCACGGCGTCCGGCAGCAGACTTACGGAGGGATACGATCGCACGAGAGAGAGTAACGTAATTACGCTCACCAGTGAAATTCCCCTGGGACGCAGCGACACCGAACAGTTGACCGTGCACAATCCGACCCAATATTTCGTGCACGTGCTGCGCGAGACGCTGTTGCAGGAGGATATTGCGGTGCACGGACGTGCCGTAGATGTGGACGCGCTATCGATACGCCCGAATTATGCCGGATCGCACCTGCGGCGCATTGCCACACACGTTTCTGCGCCGCTTTCGCAGATCATCGAGATAATCAACAAGGAAAGTCAAAATCTGTACGCCGAGCAGGTATTGCGCACCCTTGCGGTAAGGTATCCCGTATCCGGCAAAGACCTGACGCCAGGATCAGCGGAAATGGGCATCCAGTCCGCTATGGCAACTTACCACGCAGCCGGTATTGACACTAGCCGATTGCAACTGGTGGACGGATCAGGACTGTCTCGCAAGAATCTGGTGACTCCCGAAATGGTCGTGTCGCTCCTCCGATTCATGGACCGACACGAAGATCCGGCCGTGCGCACGGCGTTTCTTGCCTCGCTCTCTGTCGGCGGCCGCGACGGGACGCTGGCCCATCGATTCCGTAGCGGTGCTGCGGCGGGTGGGCGGGTCCGCGCGAAGACAGGATCACTTGGAAACGTGAACGCCCTGTGCGGATTCGTAGACACTGCGGAGGGCCGCAGGATTGCGTTTGCACTTTTGAGCAATCATTTCACTGTCAAAATGCGGCATATCACCAGGGTTCAGGACCGAATAGTGAGCCGGCTTGCTCGCCAACGCATGGCGCGGTGACCAGGAGCACGGACAGGGGAAGATTGGAACACGACCATGCATTAAGGGTCTGATAGCGCAAACCGGCATGATTAAGCAGATTTTTTCGAGCGTTTGGTCAGGTAGTGATTGCGTTGATGCGAGAACAAGCAGGGTTACCCATTTACGGAACCACCGTTGTCGGCGTACGGCTGGCGGGCAAAGTGGCACTGGGCTCCGACGGACAGGCCACGCTCGGCGCCACGGTGATGAAGCACAAGGCGCAGAAAGTCCGAACGCTGTTTGACGGCAAAATTCTGGCCGGCTTTGCCGGTGCGACTGCGGACGCCTTTACACTGTTTGAGCGCTTCGAAGAAAAACTTCAACAATATTCCGGCAACGTTACACGGGCTGCCGTTGAGCTGGCCAAGGAGTGGCGGACAGATCGATATTTACGCCGCCTGGAAGCACTGCTTGCCGTCGGGGCCCCGGATCGACTCCTGCTCATTAGCGGAAGCGGGGATGTCATTGAGCCGGATGACGATATCATAGCCATCGGATCCGGCGGAGCCTATGCCCTGGCTGCGGCGCGTGCACTCGTGCGCGCCGTCGAAGGACAGACAGCGCGGCGGGTGGTAGAACATGCCCTAGCAATCGCCGCCGACATCTGCATTTATACCAACCATTGCACTACCGTGCTGGAGATTGACGCGGATCCCGTTCCCGCGTGATCAGAGCCTGGTTAGATAGATTGTCCATTTACACTGCATAACACAAACACCCTAAGAACCATGCATTATTCAGGAGATGCTAACAAGACTGGCAACGCAAGCCGACGCGCCGCCGTATTCGTAGACTATGATAACCTGTTCCTGCACCTGTACGAGCGCATGGGACCGCGCTCGCGCCCGGACGATGTCATCACAGAAGTAGTCCAAGAGCTGAAGCGATACCTGATGCAAGAGTCCCGCACGTCTACGGCTGTGGTTGCGGCCTATGCCGATTTTTCGGAAATGCATGGTAATGGCCAGCGCATCCAGCGTGGGTTGTACCTGCACGGCATTGAGCCGCGCTTCGTGCCGGGCGCCATGCAGCGCAATGCTGCCGAAATCCAGCTGTGCCTGGACGCCGCAGAGACCTTGTATAACCGGCAGGATATCGATACGATTGCCATCGTAACCGGAGATCGTCCTTACTTGCCACTGGTGCAGCACTGCAACCGTCGCGGCTCGCGCGCCCTGATCGCCACCTTCTCTCCGCCGTCTTCGGCAGGCCAGTCGTCACACGTAGATGACGACGTCTTCCTGCCAGCGATGAACCTGCTCGGTGATACGTCGCGACGGTCGCTGTCAAGCCCGCGGCCCGTGCACCGCCCAGCCCCACCACCGCCTGCGCCTCGCAAATCGCCCGTCGATTACATAGAAATCGAACATCCGGGGGCGCGCCGGGCACTACAAATCATTGATGAACATTTTGGACAGTATCCAGAGATTTACCTGACACCCCTGCTGCGCAAGCTTTCGGAACTCCTGGACGACGACCGCTACGATCCAAAGTCGCTGATCAGTGAGTTGGAGAACGCAGGAGCAGTATGGCTGGAAAAGCGTCGGGGCTTCCCCTATGACTACACGGTATTGCTCATTGATACGCAGCACCCCGACGTCCAGGAATTGCAGCAGCGCGACCACCGGGCAGATGCCCCCGGAGCGGTGCCGTACGACGAGGGAGCGCGCTACGCCGAACCCTACCCCGACGAGGAACAAGGCGAGTACGACGATCCCAATGAGTACGACGAGGGTTACGAGGATGAGTATGATGACGAAGCGGAATCGTATCCGGACGGCTCCGCGCAGGGATCGATCTTCGACTCCGGCGACAACAGTTACTAGGACTGCCCGTACGGCATTCTCCGACACGTATCGACATGGCAATGGAGTTGACGCCCCGCGACATCGTCGCGGAATTGGATGAGTATATCATCGGCCAGACCGAGGCCAAACGGACGGTCGCTATCGCGCTGCGCAACCGCTGGCGTCGCCAAAACGCGCCGATTGAAATGCGCGACGAGATCATGCCGAGCAACATCATCATGATCGGTCCGACGGGCGTAGGCAAGACCGAAATCGCACGGCGGCTCGCGCGCCTTGCAGACGCCCCGTTTATCAAGGTGGAAGCCACCAAGTTTACCGAAGTCGGATATGTCGGGCGTGATGTGGACAGCATGATTCGTGATTTGGCGGAGATTGCCGTCACCATGGTTCGGGAAGAACACCAGACCAAGGTCCAGGGCCCGGCCCGCGAACGCGCAGAAGAGCGTATCCTGGATGCCCTGGTGCCAGAAGCACCACCGGTCGCCATACCCGCAACAGAGGATGCCGCGCTGAACGAGGATGGTGAAGCGCGCCGGCTGCGCACGCGCGCACGGTTTCGGGACATGCTGGGACGCGGCAAACTCGACGACCGGGAAATCGAAATCGATGTCGCGGCCGACCAGACACCCATGCTGCAGGTCTTTGGGCCCATGGGGCTGGAGGAAATGGGCATGAATATCCAGGAACTCTTTGGCAACATGGGGCCGCGACGGCGCAAGAAACGCCGCGTCCGCGTGGAGGACGCGCGCGAGCTGCTGATCAAGGAGGAGGCCCAGAAGCTGATTGATATGGACCGAGTCTCGCGGGAAGCGATCGAACGTGTCCAACAGGCCGGGATCGTCTTCATCGACGAAATCGACAAGGTCGCCACTCGCTCCGGACGCGCGCAGGGCGGTCCGGAAGTCTCCCGTGAGGGCGTGCAGCGCGACCTCTTGCCGATTGTGGAAGGCTCAAACGTAACGACCAAGTACGGCATGGTCCGCACCGATCATATTCTCTTTATTGCCAGTGGCGCATTTCATGTGGCGAAGCCAAGCGATTTGATCCCGGAAATGCAGGGCCGATTCCCAATTCGCGTCGAGCTGCGGAGCCTGACAGAGGAAGACTTTTACAAGATTCTGACACAGCCTCGCAACGCCCTGCTCAAACAGTACAAGGCATTGCTTGCGGCCGAAGGCGTGAAAATCCGCTTTACGGATCCGGCAGTACGCTCCATTGCACGGACCGCCGCACAGGTGAACGCCGACGTGGAGAACATTGGGGCCCGCCGGTTGCACACGATCATGACCACGCTCCTGGAGGACATCCTCTTCGACGCGGACGGATCCGGTCCCTCTCGCATCGAAATAGACGAAGCCCGGGTGACCGAAACGCTGAGCGACATCGTTTCCAACAAGGACCTGAGCCAGTACATCCTCTGACAGGCGGAGCTCTGGTGACCTTCGATGCGACCATCCTGACCCTCGACGAGCCGTCTGCACAGGCGCGGTGGCAGGTGCTTGAACAGGCCTCACCCCAGCGCTCGCCGTTTTCTACTCTGTCGTACGCCCGGCGCGCTGCCGAGGCCTACGGCCTGCGCTGCCGGATGCACCTGATCGTCGTGAACGGCCAGGATACCGCTGGTGCCATCATTTTCTGGCGCCGCCGGGGGCCATATCGCGAAGTGCGCCTCCCGCCGTTTACGCAGTACTCCGCACTGCTCCTACGCGCAACCTCGTCCGAAGCCGCCGTGCATGCCCGAACGTCGCGCCTGGAGATGCTCCTGGATTCACTGGAGAACACCTATGACCGGTTGGATCTTATGGCAACCATCTCCGATGTGCGCCCCGCCAACTGGCGCCGATGGCGTGTACAACCGCTCTACACCTATACCCTGGCGCTCGCAAGCGGTCCCGCCACAATGCATTGGTCTTCTTCCGCTGTGCGCACCTGGCGGCGATATCAGGAGTGCTTCCGGGTGGAAGAGACGGGTCCCGACCCCGCGCGGACCGTGGTTTCCCTGTGCCAGGAAAGCTACCGGCGGCATGGCAGAACACTGCCCGGCGGACAAGAGTCGCTCCTGTCACTCGTCCGCAACCTGCAGCGTGACGGGCAGGTGCGCCTGTTCACCGCGACACGCCATGGACAGGATGCCGTGGAAGCGGGACTGGCCGTGCTGCTCAACGGAGACAGAGCTTGCTACTGGGTTGCCGGAAGCGCACCGGGCCCGGCCATGACCGTGCTGTTGGGCCGCGTCCTGCCGCTACTCGGAGAGGCCGGGGTGACACACTTCGACTTTGTCGGCGCAAATACGCCCTCCATCGCAGAATTCAAGCGCCGCCTTGGTCCGCGGCTGACGCCGTACCACCACCTGCAAAAAACCACGCGTCTGGAGCTGCGTCTCCTGTTCCGGATCACGGGGAAGCGGTGAGCCATGCATAGCGCCCCGCAGCAGAGCCCCACTTCGCGTTCGCGCTTGCGCGCCCCGTTGTTCGTGCCGCTCGGCGCGCTGCTACTGTACGCGCTGCGATTTCCATACGGCTATGGCGTGAGCGACCAGGCGGAGTTTGTGCCCTTCCTGCTCCATCTCCTTGATCCGTCGATATTGAACGCCGACTGGTTCGTAGCCGGGCAGCAGGCCGCCTTAAGCGTGCGCACGCCATTCGTGTGGCTGTTGTGGGCGCTGTCTCAACTCCTCCCTGTCCATGTGTCCGTCCTTGTGATGTATGGCGCCACATGGGGAGCCCTTGCCTTCGCCGTCTATGCGCTGGCCCAACTGCTGTTAAAGGACCGCATTGCCGCTGCGGCTGCAGTCGTCGTCGCACTCGTCTTGACGCCACAATGGACACTCGGCGGCAATGATCTTGTCCATTCGATGCTGGTGCCGAGCATGGCAGGCTGGTCTCTTGGGCTGTGGGGGCTGGTCATGCTATGGCGTGGCCGGGTAATGATAGCCGTCGTGCTCATCGGCATGGCTACATGGATGCAGGCGCTCGTCGGCCTGCAGTTGGCGCTGCTATGCGGCGTGACCCTCTTGCTGCAACAATCGGGTCGGAAGAAACTGCTCCGCGCCGCCCCGCTCTGGCTTGTCCTCGCTCTTCCCGTGCTCCTGCCCTTGGCAATGCAGCAGACCGCAGACACGGTGCCCTCACAATACTATATCCTTGCCGAATTCCGTGCTCCACACCATTACCTGTTCTTCTCGTTTCCACCTGCGACCCTGGTCAAGTTCGGCATCCTGACTGTGGCCGGTCTGGCCAGCTTTGCCATACTGCGCAGACGGCTGGCTGTGGGACACCGGATCATGCTGCAGAACCTCTTAATGGGCATCCTCGCCTGCTGTATGCTCGCCTTCCTGGGAACAGAAGTCATACCCCTGATTGGCGTCGCCCAGCTGCAACTCTTTAAGACGACGGTGCTCGCGAAGCTGCTCTTTGTCATTCTTGCGTGCGGGGCCGCCATTGTGCACGTGCCCGGGTGGCGCCGTCTGGACAGAGCCTTCGCGCCCGCCGGATGGTCCGTGTGCATCCTTCTCGCCCTGTGGCTCGTCGTGGGTGGAGGCCCTAAACCCCGCGAGGATGCGCCAATGGCACGCATAGGGAATTGGGCGCGGACGCATACCGCCACGGACGCCGTGTTTGCCGTTCCCCCTTCCTGGTCCGGTTTCCGAAGCCGGGCCGAACGCGCCATTGTCGTCAATTTCAAGGCCTTCCCCTTCCATCCGGCCCGGAATTTGGAATGGTTTCAACGCCTGACCGATCTCGCCCCCATGACCCTGCCGGCACGCGGCTATCCGGCGCTCGCTGACAGTCTCGACGCCTCTTTTTTTCGCCTGCCTCCCACGCAGCTGCAACACCTGGTTTCGAAGTATGCGTTTGACTATGTCGTGCGCGCCACGACGCTTCCTGTGGAGTCCCCCGCATATACTGAAGTCTTCTCCGCAGGCGCATGGTCCGTCTACCGCATCACGGAGGCAACCCCTTGATAAATATTCTCCGCAACCGTTTGCGCAGCATGTTTTCGACCGAAGGGTTCCGGGGACCCGTGCTGACGCTGCTCACCGGGTCGACGACTGCGCTTACGCTGTCCTTTTTTGCTCAACCTGTAATCACGCGCCTTTACACCGAGGCGGAATTGGGCATCCTCGGTTACTTCGTAGCGGTGATGGTGGTGTTGATGTCGTTCGCGTCACTGCGATACGAGGATGCCCTCATGCTGAAGGAGAAAGACGAGGATTCCGGCGCGCTTTTCTGGCTTGCCGTGTTTGTCCTGGGATGCACAACCATGCTGACAGGATTACTTGTCATCTGGAGCGAGCCGTTAGCCGCATTGGCGGGGGTGCCTGAAATTGCCCCCTACCTGATCCTGGTGCCACCTACACTGCTGGCGATGCGCTTGTTCAAGATTGCCGATTTGTGGCTTGTTCGAATGAAAGAGTACCGGTGCGTCAGCGCAGCACAGGTTGCCAATACGGGTACGATGGTCGGGACACGCGTCGGAGTCGGACTCCCGCCGGTGAATGCGGGCGCCGAGGGCCTCATTGGGGGCTTTCTTGCCGGCCATATTGTGTCCGCACTCATCGCTGGATACGTCGTTGCGCGCCGATATGGACGCCTGCTCGTGTCCTCGTTCAGCGTTAGGGCGATAGCACGCGGCGCGGTGCGCTACCGCCGCTTCCCGCTGTTTTCCACCCCGTCGGCCACTCTTGCCGCATTGATTGCAAAGATGCCAATTCTTTTGATTCCATTATATTTCCCTGATAAAGCATTACTAGGACTAGTCTTCCTGGCGTTCCAGGTCATATCCATCCCTCTCGGCCACATAGGGGGCGCAGTCGCCAAGGTGTTCTTCCCGCATGCGGCCAAAGCCCAACTTGAAAACCGCTTGCAAGGGGTGACCGCAATGGTCCACGGGCGGATGGTCATGATTGGAGTGGTCCCAATCGTAGCGCTACTCCTGGTCGGGCCTGATGTGTTCGAAGTGGTTTTTGGCGCCAATTGGCGCCAAGCAGGCGCTTATGCCCGGTATATTGCGCCATGGCTGCTCCTGGCCTCCATTGTCGTTCCGCTGACGCGTGTTTTTGATGTGACAGAACGGCAACGACTGGATTTCGTCACCAGCGCGGTGATGTTTGTGTGCGTGGCAACGGCGCTGATCGTAGGCGGCCGGACAGGTGAGATTACCACGATGCTGTTCTTACTCGGCTGTGCTGGCGCAGGTGTGCGCGGTGTGCAGCTTATCGTGCTTCTCCGCCTCGCGCATGTTCCGATAGGCAAGGCGCTCGGCGCATACGCCCGTTACTGCGTAATGGGCCTTCCCGGCCTCGTCCTGATCCTTGCGGCCCTCACGCTGGACTCCTCCTGGATCACCACCGGAGCGACTGCGATCGCACTGCTCATCTATGCCGGCATCGTTGTCTGGAAAGACAATCTGCGCCTGGCCTAACGGATCGAGCGAAACGTCGCCGCGCGATACACCGGCTCAAACACCGGAGTTTCCGGCATGTCCTCCGCGGCGGCGTCCGTACCACAGTACTTGGAGTAGGCCTGCGCTAGGTCCGACGCTATCGCCTGTGCGCTGCGACCTTCAATGTGATGCCGCGCAATGACGTAGGCCACGTCGCCGTCCTTGAAGAGCGCAATAAACGGGGAGGATGGCGGAATGCCGGCCAAGTATTCGCGCGCACGGACCGTGGCTTCCAGATCCTGACCCGCAAACACCGTAGCGGCGATATCCGGCTGCTGCTCGTGTTGGCCTGCCAGGGCAATCGCGGGGCGCGCCATGGCGGCCGCACAACCGCAAACCGAGTTAATGACCAGCAGCAGCGTCTTTCCTGCTGCCTCGGCAAACGTCGCGTCCACGTCCGTGGCAGTGCGCAGTTCGCGCACTCCCAACCGGGTTAGTTCAGCACGCATAGGGAGGACCAGCGCTTCCGGGTATGGCATGATCGTCGCTATTCGTTTCGTTAATCGTTAGGAACAAGTATAACGAACGAGGGGGACGCAGGATCCACCCAGGCGCGGCATGGTAAACGATACGATCCCATCGTATATTTTCCGTTATCTGCAGGCACCCATGACGGCCAAGCGTATGCGCGTACTGCGTAGCGAGGGCTACCTTCTCTCTTTTCTGGGCGGAAGGAGCGTGTGGATCGCAGGGATCATGGCGCTGCTCGTGGCAGGCTGCGGCAACGCCCGGCAAACTTCTGTGTCGTCATCACAGGCATCGGAGCCCGTTGAGGATATCCTGCGCATGCTAGAGCAGGAATGGCACGGATCCCCTTACCAGTATGGCGGCGACTCCAAGAGCGGCATCGACCAATCAACATTTGTTACGAAGATCTTTGAAAGCGCCTTCGGCATCGCCCTCCCAAAGACTATTATGGAACAGGTGAAAATAGGCGACCGCGTTGCGAAACGATCGTTGCGGGCGGGAGATCTGGTGTTCTTCCGGACCTCGGACCAGGACCGGCATGTCGGGATCTATTTGAGCGGAGGAGAATTTGCACATGTTTCCCCCGCCGACGGTGTGCGCACCTCCAGACTGGACGAGTCCATTTGGCAAACCGCGTACTGGACGGCCCAGCGTGTGTTACCGGCGACGCTCGCCACACCCGTCGAGACAACCCGGCAACCGTCCAGAAAGCGGACGGGTTGGTAGGGAGAATAGGGGGCTACCACAATACCCTGTATCTGATATCATGGAAGAACCACGTCCTGTTTATCTCACCAAGGGAGCGCTGGAAAAGCTCAAAGCGGACCTGCATCACGCGCGCATCAACGAACGTGCGCGCATTGCTCGCGAGATTGCCGAAGCACGCGCGCACGGCGACCTGTCCGAAAATGCGGAGTATGATGCCGCCAAGGATGCGCAGGGCAAACTTGAGGCGCGCATTGCGCAGATGGAGACTACGCTCGGTAGCGCGCGCATACTGGACGAGACGCAGGTTGATACGTCCAAGGCCTATATCCTGTCAACGGTGCAGGTGCGCAACGTGCGGACAGGCAATAAACAGCGCTTAAAGCTCGTCTCCGCGCTGGAAGCAGACATTACACGCGGACTCATTTCGATCAAGAGTCCGATAGGAAAAGGCCTCCTGGGTCGTGCGGTGGGCGACACCGTCTCCATTGACGTGCCAGCCGGAACCGTGAACTTCGAGATCCTGGAGATCGCGCGGGACTAAGGTCTGAAAAGACACGTTGCCAACCCCCTCCCCTTGTGATAGATCTACGCAGCGACACCGTGACGCAGCCATCCGAAGGGATGCGGCGCGCCATGTACGAAGCCGAGGTCGGCGACGATGTCTTCGGAGAAGACCCGACCGTCAACCGGCTGCAACGCACCGTGGCAGATTTCTTGGGCAAGGAAGCGGGCCTCTTTGTGACCTCCGGGATGATGGGCAACCAACTCGGCATCCATGTGCAGACTCAGCCGGGAGATGAGGTCATCCTGGAGCGGTCCTGCCACATCTTCAACTACGAGTCCGGCGCGGCCGGTGTACTTTCCGGTGTTACGTTTCACACTCTTGAGGGGCACGGTGGCCTGCTCACCGCTGCACAGGTGCGTGGCGCGATCCGCCGCGGTGACTATTGGGAGGCGCCCTCTCGCTTGCTCTGTCTGGAAAACACGCTCAACAAGGCCGGCGGCGTGGTTTATCCGCTGGCCCGCCTTGAGGAGTTGGCGCTTACCGCTCGACAGCACGGTCTTGGTCTCCACCTGGACGGCGCGCGCCTGTGGAATGCATCTGTTGCCAGCGGCGTTTCCGAGAAAACTTATGCAGAGCCGTTTGATACGGTGAGCGTCTGCCTCTCAAAGGGCCTGGGAGCGCCTGTCGGGTCCGTATTCGCTGGCACCGAAAGCCTGGTCCGCGCAGGGCATCGCTTCCGCAAGCTTCTGGGCGGCGGTATGCGGCAGGTGGGCATACTGGCGGCCGCAGGCCTGTACGCCCTTGCGCATCACCGGGAAAGACTCGAAGAGGACCATGCCAAGGCACGGCGACTGGCAAGCGGCATCGCCGGCATCCCGGCATTCGTCATCGACCCCGATGCGGTGCAGACGAATATCGTCCTCTTCGATGTCCGGGACGGCGATGCCATGCCGGTTCTTGAGGCGTTGCACGCCGAGGGCGTCGCCATGGTGCCCTTCGGATCGCAAACCGTACGTGCAACCACGCATAGAGACGTTTCCATGCGGGATGTCGACCGGGCGCTTCGCATCCTGCAGACGCTTTACGGAACCAGCGTCGCTGCCTGATGTGCGCGCCGCACCGGCACGGTGAGTACGGGCAACCCTGAACAGACCGCCACGAGGGTGTCGCCGTCCTGGACAGGTCCTACGCCGTGCGGCGTCCCCGTCAGCAGCAGGTCGCCGGGCTCCAGCGTAAAGATGCGGGAGCAGTAGGCGATAAGCTTCGTTACCGGGAAGATCATGTCTCTCGTATGACCGTGCTGGCGCTCCTCGCCGTTGACCGTCAACGTAAGCACAAGGTCCTGCGGATCAGGGATTTGGGTAGCGGGAACGAACATGCCCACAGGCGCAAACGTGTCGAAGCCTTTGGCAATGCTCCAGGGGCGGCCGCTTTTCTTTGCCGCACTTTGCAGGTCTCGCGCGGTCATGTCCAGGCCGACGGCGTAGCCCGCTATATGGGATTCCGCGGCGGACTCTGCAATGTGCTTGCCGCGACGCCCGATCATGACGACGAGCTCTATTTCGTGGTGCACATCGCGAGACATCAGCGGCAGCACGACTGCCACTCCATCCTGGATGAGCGCCGTCGTCGGCTTCAGAAACACGACGGGCTCCGCCGGAATCTTGCTCTGCATTTCAGCCGCGTGCAAGGCGTAGTTTCTGCCGATGCACAGCAGCTTGCCAACAGGAACCTCGCACCCCGTGCCCGGTAAGGTGAGCTTCATTTCTTCGTATACTCTTAACGGCTGATTATCGACCCCGGGAATCTTTGCAGGACCCGGCTGGTTTAAGAATGTTACGCTTGTTGCGCCGGTGCCCCCAAAGAAAAGGAACCAGGATGTACGCCATCGTTGAAATCAAGGGCAAGCAATATAAGGTTCAGGAAGAGGACACACTCTATGTTCCCCTGTTCCACGACGCCATGCCTGATGAGGAGATCACGCTAGACAATGTGCTGCTTGTGGCCAACGGTGATGCCGTACAAGTCGGCACACCGACCGTGAATGGCGCTTCTGTCACCGCGCGCGTGGTTGGCCATGTCAAGGCAGACAAGGTGCTCGTCTTTAAAAAGAAACGCCGCAAGCGGTACAAGGTGACACGCGGGCATCGCCAGGCATACACGCAGATTCGCATCGCGTCTTTGTCCTCTGGAGAGGCAGAGACCACCTCCCAGGAATAGCCTCTTACGCAGTCATGGCTCACAAGAAAGGCGTCGGGTCCACCAAGAACGGACGCGACTCAAATCCCAAGATGCTGGGCGTCAAGATATATGGCGGCCAGACCATTACCGCCGGTGGCATCATTGTCCGCCAACGGGGCACGAAATTTCATCCCGGCAACAATGTCGGACGTGGCGGAGACGATACGCTGTTCGCAAAGGTCGACGGTACAGTGCGATTCTATACGAGACGTGGCAACCAGAAACTGGTCCACGTAGATCCTGCGTAGGCCGACTCTCCGGGTGCTCGGCACCTGAGCCCCCGCTTAATCCATTGAACGCTCGCTGGGACGCCGTATGGGCACAATGAACAAGATGCGGGAAAACACGGGGATCATCCTGTGGATTCTCGTGATTTCCTTTGGCGGACTCTGGGTCCTGCAGGATTCCGGCGTATTCGACACAATTGGGGCCAATCCCCTGGGGAAAGTCATCGTGGTAAACGGCGACCCGGTGACCCTGGAGGAGTATCAGCGGCAACTGGAGAGCCAACTTGAGCAGGTGCGGCAGCAAACCGGCAACGCCGTAGAGCCACAGCAACTTGAAACAGAGCGGGAACGGGCCTATAACGCGCTCGTCAACAACATGCTGCTCCTCCGTGAAATGGATCGACTCGGCATCGCCGTCAGCGATCAGGAAATTCAGGATCTGATCACCGGCGAAAACCCGCACCAGATCATCCGCTCGTATTTTGCAGACGAGGAAGGAGGAATCGATCGGGCCATCCTGCAGAACGTGATTGATGACCCCGAGCAGGAAGCCACATGGATCCAGATTGAGGAATACATCCGCCTTGACCGGAGGCGGCAGAAGTTCGATAAGCTGATATCAGCAACCGTGCGTGTCTCGGACGGGGACATTCAGGCGGCGTATGAACGCGAGCAGTCTGCAGTATCCGCAGAATTCTTCTTCCTTCGGTATGCGGAAATCCCGGATTCCTCCGCCACGCTGTCCGACAGAGACGTTTCGCGGTTCTACAATGACCACAAGGAAGAATACAGGAAGGAACGCCTGTACTCGATAGAAATCGCTTCGCTCTCGAAGGAGCCTGCCAGCGAAGATACGCTCGCGCTCGAGCGGGAAGCAGAGCACCTGCTCCCGGAATTCGAGGCCGCGGAGGACGACTCGCTGTTTCTGATCCAGAGCGGCTCCGCGCAGCCGTATTCGAACAACTTTCTCCGGGCGTCAGATTTACCGCTTCCGATTGCAGCACTACTCTTTGAGAGCGGCGACACGATTGCACCTGGCCTCGTGGTAGGCCCGGTAACCGAGGAGGGCGGCATTCACCTTGTTAAAGTCCGCGACACACGGCCTACCGAAGAGACAGCCGTGCGGGCACGCCATATCCTGATACGCGCCTCTGACGACGATGATGCCGCTATCGCCAGCGCCCGCACCAGGATCCAGGAGCTCCGTACACGCATTCGGAACGGAGAGGACTTCGCAGAACTGGCCGCGAATTATTCAGAGGACCCCGGCAGCGGGACCAATGGTGGAGATCTCGGATGGTTCGGCGAAGGAGTGATGGTCAAACCCTTCGAGGAAGCCGCCTTCGGCGCGTCTGTCGGGACGCTTGTGGGGCCTGTAGAGACCATGCACGGCGTACACCTCATCGAGGTCACGCACCAGGCAGCCGTGGAGGTGCAGATTGCCCATCTGCGCCTTCCGATCGACGCCTCCGTGGCCACGCTCAATGCGGTCCAGGAATCCCTGGATGATCTTCGATTCTATGCTGAGGAATCGGGAGACTTCGCTGGTGAAGCCGAGCGCCGCACCATTGCGATTGAGTCTCTCCAGATGCAGGAAGGCCAACAGTTCCTGCCGACCTTCGGGCTTAGTCTTGGTGTCGCGCGGTTCCTGGAAACCGCCGAGACGGGCACAATCAGCCCCATCATCGAGCTCAACGAGGTTTCGTTGGTCGTACATGTCGTAGATATTGAAGAGGAAGGCTACCAGGCTCTGGAAGACGTCGAAGGTGTTATCCGGCAGCGCGCGTTACTCGCCAAAAAGAAGGAACTCCAGCGGGAATGGTTGGAGCAGGCTTACCAGAGTGGCGGGTTTGATGGGCTCAGCGAGGCGCTGGGTGTGGAGTCGCAATTGGCGAATGGCATCAGCTTCCAAAACCAGATCGTACCGGACCTGGGCCGGGATCCGGTGTTTGCAGGCACAGTGCTGGGCCTGGCCGAAGGAAAGGATTCCGGTGTCGTGGAAGGCGAGAATGCTGTGTTCGTGGCACGCGTAACCGCCAGACACGAGCCTGAGCTCCTCAGCAACGATGAGCGGGATCGCCTGCGTGAGCAGTTGACGAACGACCTGGAACAGCGACTGCGCAATCAGTGGATCAACGCACTGCGGGACCGCGCTGACATTCAGGACCTGCGCACGGACATGTCGTGGTAGGATGCTATACGGCGACCGTGCCGCGGTAAACAGTCGTGGCGGGGCCGTCAAGCCACAGACGTGCGATGCGCGTGCCCTGGCCTTCGAAACCGACGCCCAGGATGCCCCCGGGCATGTGTATCCTGGCTTCCCCGGCAGTTGTCTTTCCCAGAAAGTGTGCGGCTAGCGTCGAGGCAAGCGCTCCTGTGCCACATGCCAGGGTTTCGGCCTCTACTCCCTTCTCATAGGTCCGTACGCGCAATTCCGCCGGCGCTCCGCTGGTGCCCTTTGACAGCACCTGCACAAAATTGACGTTGGCGCCCTCCGGCGCGAGACGGTCATCCTGACGAATGCTTCTTCCCCACATCGATACACGCGCCATCTGGACATCGCCGACAAAGCACACCACATGCTCCGTGCCTGTCCACAGATAATGGACGCTGGCAATGGCCTCTGGAAGTGTGCCAGCGAGATCCTGCCGCGCTCTCCAATGCCTGGGTAGCGGCACAAAGAGCCGTACGGACGCGTCATCCTCCTCCGGTACGGCCACTTCGTAGGCGCCGGCGTCGGTTTCGATGCGCATTTCCGTTGCCGCCATTCCCGCATGCCGCGCATAGCGGGCCAAACACCGCGCGCCGTTTCCGCACATCGTGCCGACGGAGCCGTCAGCATTCACATAGCGCATCCGGAAATCCACTCCGTTGCCGGTTGGCGTTGCAAAGGCCAGAATACCGTCCGCCCCAATGCCGCTACGACGCGGGCATAGCGCGCGTGCAAGGTCGGAGAGCTCTTTGTCGGTGAAGTTGTAAAAACGATTGTCAACGACGATGAAATCGTTCCCTGCTCCATCCATCTTCGTGAACTCGACAATCAGTTTGCGGGACATAGGGCACTATCGGAAACCTGACTGGTTATATGCTGAACGCCCCATGCCCCAAACCGGTTCACTGAGTGGAAGAGAAGAAACTAACGATTGATCAGGCCGACCCCCTTCTGCTTTTTGGCTCCCATGATGTCCATCTTCGACGTGTCGAAGCAGCGTTTCCCGATACCCACATTCTCGCGCGGGGCAACCAGATCACTCTTCGGGGCGGCAGCCGCGAGGTTGGCGACATTGAATGGGCTCTGCGGGAGCTGATCATTGTTCTGAACCGCAACGGCAACCTGACCACCCACGACGTCGAAACCGTCCTCGCCCTGGTGACCAGTGGGAACGGAGCCCCGCAACCGGAAACCGACATTGGCGAGGTCGTACTGTTCACTCCGTCGGGAGGTCTGGTGCGAGCCAAGACGGCCGGACAGGCGCGCCTTGTGGCTGCCGCCAAGCAGAGCGATATCGTGTTTGCTATCGGCCCGGCGGGGACGGGCAAGACCTATACGGCGGTGGCGCTGGGGGTGGCAGCTCTGAAGGCGCGGCAGGTGAAGCGGATCGTCCTTTGCCGCCCTGCGGTCGAGGCGGGAGAGCGGCTGGGATTCTTGCCGGGAGACTTTCGCGATAAAATCGATCCGTACCTGCGACCGCTCTATGACGCGCTGGACGAAATGCTGCCCACAGAGAAGCTTGGCGCACACATGGAACACCACGTGATAGAGATTGTGCCCCTTGCCTTCATGCGCGGTCGCACGTTGAACAATGCATTCGTAATCCTGGATGAAGCGCAGAACGCGACCGCGATGCAGATGAAAATGTTCTTGACACGCCTGGGCGTCAACAGCCGCGCTATCGTCACCGGTGACGTCACACAGATTGACCTGGCAACGCGCACGCAAAGCGGGCTATTGGAGGCGGAGCGCATTCTGACAGGCATTGACGGGATCGAATTCATCTATTTCGACCGCAGCGATGTAGTCCGTCACCGGCTGGTGAAAGAAATCATCGACGCCTACGACCGACACGCGTGAAGTTACTGGCTAGCCCACACGATCCGACCGCCCCGATTGATGTATGCGGGGCGCCCGTCGTTCAGGGTCACAAAAGCCAGCCCTTTCGCAAATGCACGGGCCTTCGTGAACAGCGGGGGAATGGCGATTTCTCCCTCGGTGTCCAAATAGCCCCACAGCCCGTTCCATCCGAACAACGCCCGGCCCTCGGAGAAGTCATCGGCCTGCTCGTACCGCGGAGAGATTACAATTTTTCCCGTGTGATCGATGAAGCCCCATAAACCGTCCTGTCGGACGCGGGCGAGACCGCCCGAAAAGGTGAAGACCCGCTCGAACTCTGCAAGCAGCACGTCGGAGCCTTCTCGGTCGATGTATCCCCACTGGTCTCCTTTTCGCACCAGGGCTAACCCCTCCGAGAAGCTTCTCGCTGACGAGAGTGTGGGTTCGATCACCCACGTGCCCGTTGTATCGACGAAGCCCCAGCGTGTATTGATGTTAAAAAACAATACTTTCTGCAAGATTTGCACGGCGGCGAGACCTTCAGAAAACGGCAATGCGCGCGTGTACCGGTGCTTGATTGCCAGTGCGCCGCGTTTGTCCACGAACCCCCAGCGGGGCTCCACTCCCATGGCGCTCGATTGATCCTGGACGGGAGCCAGACCTTCGGAGTAGTCAAGTCCGCGGGTAAAGTCAGTGGTCGTTACTACGCTTCCGTCGCGGTCGATGAAGCCCCAGGTCGGTCCCAGTCGGACACGGGCACGTCCTTCAGCGAACGGGAAGACCGCTGTAAACCGGGCGTCGATCACCAGGGAATCCGCCCGGTTTACAAAGCCCCAGAATTCTCCGATGCGCACAGCTGCGAGCCCCTCCGAGGATACCTGTCCCCCGTCGTAATTCGGCTCGATGATCACCGCCCCCGTGCTGTCGATGAACCCGTATCGGCCTTGCTCAACGAACGGAAACAACGCGCCCTGTTCCTGAGCAGCGACCGTGTGCGCATTGCCGGCCAGAAGTATAACGAGCAGTAGCCGGCGGACCATGTGCAAACGAGCCTTATGCGTGCGGCGCACGGACAATCACATTGTCTATTAAGCGAGCCGCACCAATTAACACGGCGACGGCTGCCAGTATCTCGCAGCCGTGATCGATATGCGTTACAGGCTGCAGCGTTTCAGTGCTTACCACCTCGGCATATTGCACCGTCGCCAGGGGCGCCACGCTGATTTCTCGTAGCATTGCCGCTACCACACGACCGGGGCATTGTTCCCCCTCTTCCACCATCTCGCGGGCCCGCGCCACGGCCCGAGAAAGCACCACGGCCTGGGCCCGTTCAACCGGATCCAGGTACGCATTGCGTGAAGAAAGGGCCAGGCCATCCGGCGTACGCACCGTGTCAACGCCTATGACGCGTACGCCAAAGGGAAACGCCTTCGCCAGGTGGCGCAGGATCACGTATTGCTGGGCGTCCTTGCGGCCGAAAACGGCCACATGCGGCTTGCAGCTCAAGAACAGCTTCGCGACCACCGTTACGACGCCCCGGAAATGCCCCGGACGAAAGCGGCCGCACAGGTGTGCAGCAAGATCCCCTACGTCGAGCCATACCCGCTGATTGTCCGGGCCGCCCGGATACAACGTCTCCACGTCCGGGGCAAAGACCGCATCCACTCCACCCGCCTCCTCCAGCGTTCCAAGGTCCTCTTCCAGGTCCCGCGGGTATGCCGCCAAGTCCTCTTCCGGGCTGAACTGCGTAGGGTTAACGAAAATCGATACCGTGACGTGGTCTCCATGGAGACCCGCCTCACGCACGAGCGCGAGATGTCCTGCATGCAGGCCTCCCATCGTGGGCACGAGTGCGAGGGTCCGGCCGTTCGCGCGGCAGGCATCGGCATATGCCTGCATGGCTGAGGATGTGCGTATGATTTTCAAGAGCAAGGGAGATCGTCCAGCAATGCAAAGGACACATTAAGTCCGGAGCCCGCAGGTGGTTTCGGATTTACGACAATTGCCAACATTTTGAGCGCCGCATCGTATAAATAGGGTAGTGTGCTCATGCACAGTTAAACAGCTTACCAGCATGCCCGATACCCGGATTGAACGCGATTCCCTCGGGGAAGTGCGCGTACCCCTTGATGCCCTGTATGGTGCGCAGACCCAACGGGCTGTCGACAATTTCCCAATTAGCGGCGAAGCGCTTCCCCGTGCATTTATTGCCGCACTCGGATCGATCAAAGTGGCGGCGGCAAAGGCGAACCAGGAGCTCGGCCTGCTTGCTTCAGACAAGGCTGAGGCAATCATTGGCGCCGCGGAGCGTGTCGCCGGCGGCGAAGTCGACGACCACTTTCCCATTGACGTGTATCAGACGGGCAGCGGCACTTCCACCAACATGAATGCCAATGAGGTCATTGCGACGATGGCCTCGCAGATTCTTGGCCCAGATGCGGTGCATCCCAACGACGACGTGAATATGTCGCAGTCGTCCAACGATGTCATCCCAACGGCCATGCATGTTTCCGCATCCGTCGCTATTGCCGCGGATCTGATCCCCGCACTGGAGACGCTGCTTGGTGCGCTGGAGGCAAAGGCCCAAGCCTTCGATGACATCATGAAGAGCGGGCGCACGCATCTCATGGATGCCACGCCGATACGCCTCGGCCAGGAATTTGACGGCTACGCCGCGCAGGTACGGCGCGGGCTCCGCCGGCTGACGACGGCAATGGATGAGCTCAGCGAACTGGCCCTCGGCGGCACCGCCACGGGAACCGGCATCAACCGGCACGTGGATTTCCCGCGGCGCGCTGTGAGGCATCTCTGTACGCTGACGGGAATTTCGTTTCGGGAGGCGGAGAATCACTTCGAGGCACAGGCCGCCAAGGACGGTTTCGTCATGGCCTCCGGGGCGCTCAACACGCTCGCCGTATCCCTGATGAAGATCGCCAACGACATCCGACATCTGTCCAGCGGACCGACAAGCGGGCTGTCGGAGATCAGCCTTCCCGCCATCCAGCCCGGATCGTCCATCATGCCCGGCAAAGTGAACCCTGTTCTGTGCGAAGCCCTCATGATGGCCTGCGCCCGGGTAATGGGCAATCACACTACAATCACTGTCGGAGGACAGCACGGCAACTTCGAGCTCAACGTAATGATGCCCGTAATGGCTCAGGCCATGTTACGAAGCATCGCCATACTTGCGGGTGCCTGCAGGGCATTTCACGACCGGTGCCTGACGGGCATTGAAGCAAACCGCGAGCGGTGCCGCGAGCTCCTGGAGCTAAACCCGTCCATCGCAACGGCGCTGAATGCCGCAATAGGCTACGACAAGGCATCCCAGGTGGCCAAGGCTGCGGCAAGCAGTCGTCAGTCGGTGCGAGCTACCGTCAAGGCTATGGGTCTGCTTGACGACGAAGAGCTGGACGCGTATCTCAATGTTCGCGACATGACCAATCCGGGTATACCCGGAAGCTAACCGCTCGTATACGAATCAGTCGACGCGGTCGTTACTCACTCACCTTTTCAGACTTCATCAACCAGAGAACCGGGAATGCACGCACGACACTTTACCTCTATCGCAATCCTTCTCGTGGCGGTCTTCGCCGCCGGAATCCTCTTCGCCACCACAGGCGCCAATCTATTCGGAAGCGGCGACCGGGTCGGCGCCGCATCCGTGGCAAAAGATGTGCAGACTGTTGTCCAGCGACTGGAGCTGGAGCAGGCCTTTATCGACGTGGCCGCACAGGTTGGTCCAAGCGTCGTGCAAATCCACTCGGAGCGGGTCGTTGACCAACTACCGGCGGACACCCCGTTCGGGCGGTTTTTCTTCAATTTGCCGGAATCCTCCCCGCATGTGCGCACGGGGTTGGGATCCGGAGTGATTGTCCGTTCGGACGGATACATCATTACCAATCACCACGTCATTGACCAGGCTGATGAGTTGGAGATCCGGCTCGCCGACGGACGCTTCCTGGACGGTGAAGTGATTGGGACGGATGCGAAGAGCGACCTTGCCGTAATCCGCGTAGACGCGGAGGATCTACCGGTGGTACCGTACGGATCCATCGATGATGTGCGGGTCGGACAATGGGTGCTGGCCTTTGGCTCTCCGCTATCGGAGGATCTGGACAACACCGTTACCGCCGGCATTGTGAGCGCGCTCCAGCGCTCCAGCTCAGGCCTCTCCTCACTCAACAATGTCGCCTCCTTCATCCAGACGGATGCGGCCATCAACCCTGGCAATTCGGGCGGGCCGCTGGTCGATCTGCGGGGTAATCTTGTTGGGATCAACTCCGCCATATACTCTCCGACAGGCGTAAACCTGGGCATCGGATTCGCCATACCGGTAGATGTTGTGGACAACGTCATCTCACAACTCATAGACACCGGAGAGGTCGAGCGCGGATTCCTGGGTGTCGAGTTTGGAAGCGTGCCCCAGTCGCTCGCAGAGGCGCTTGACGTCTCCCGTGGCGCTGCGCAGGTCGCCCGCATAGTGCCTGGCAGCGCAGCAGAGGAGGCAGGATTACAGGAGGGCGATATTATCACGGGTATCAACGGTACCCCGCTCACCGACGCTTACCAGTTGCCGGCGACGATTGGCAATATGCTTCCCAATGATCGCATTACGCTTGACATTGTCCGCGGCAAGGAGCGGCTTTCGCCTACTCTCACCCTGGGACGGTGGCGTGATGATCTGGCTGAAAAATCTCGGGCGGAGGATGCGGAGGCTCAGGACGAAAAAAGCTTGGAAGAGGTGGGAATAACACTGGGTGATATTACACCGGCCATGCTGCAACGCCTCGGACTCAAGAAAACCGAGGACGTGCGTGGCGTGATGATTACGTCCATCGGCCGAAACAGCGCAGCCTACCGCGAAGCGGAACTCCGCAGCAACGATATCATCGTCGAAATGGATCGTGCGGCAATTTCCGGCCTGCAGGATTTTCAGCGGACCTGGCGTGAGCTGGAATCCGGAGAAAGCGTCTTCCTCAAGGTATTGCGACCCCGGGACGGGACTACGCGGCCGTTCTTTACGGCGATCACGAAACCTTGATGGTTCTTGATTCCGGGGATGCGGCGGCCTGCCGCCCGAAGCCCTGGGCCTTTCCTAACGGGCCATACCCATCTTTGTCACTGTGCATGACAATTTACTGATTTGAGGACCAATTCTATCGTCCTCCGCCTCCTCTTCCTTCCATAGCATACACCCTCTTGGTTGACCCAAATAGAACGATATCCGTGAAAGTGGGACAACTCCATCTGACCCCGTTATAAGATGCACTCAAACAGGAGACGCTTCAGAGTGGGTATTTTCAAGTGGATGAGACGAGGATCCTGGTACTGGATGTGCAGAAGATGGGAAAGACCCATTCCGGGTACTACTGGGTCTCCATGGCGCCACAACAGAAACTGGTCGTCATGGATTGTCGTCGTGGCCGGGATAGGGCTGGTCCGGTGAACTTCCTGGACGGCTATGCTGACGCGTTACAGACAGACGGATACGGGGCATAGCGATGGGTTGACCAAGTGAAGACGATCACGACCTATGCATGTTGGGCGCATGCACGCCGCTATTTTCACCAAGCGCTCGACAACGATGTCGTGCGGGCCACGGTACACCCGTTGTCGCATTCGGCACCTCCTGGTGATATGGTTCGGCGGTCGTATACGCTGCGTGCAACCGTTTTTCCCATATTACCTTACTCCGCAACTGCTCTACCCCAGGCGAGCGCCAGTGCACCCAAAGTCTTCCTCACAAGCAGAAAAAATCTTCAAATTAGGGTCTTGCAAGCGGCGAGGACACGATAATAATACGAAAAAACGTCTAATGTACACGAATACTATACGATAACTTGTGAAATAGGGAGCTATTTTATTCCTGCCTCATCGTCGGCAAAGCCCCTACGTCGGGTCTTCTGCTGAATAGAACAACCTGTACAAACACAGACTAGCTATCTGTGTGGGTAAATAGGCAGGACCTGCGGCTTCCCGTTCGGGAAAGCCGTTCGCTCGCTTTGCGACGATGGTGGCACGACCCGACGCCTTGTTGGGTCGGAATCACTTCCACCTACCGCAACGCGCCATGAAACGGCAATCCCCTCTGCTCACAATGCTAGTTATTCTAACAAGCATTGTGAGTTCAGCAACTGCGCAGAATCGTTATGCGGAGCCAAATGGAGATGGAAATGCACCGTGTACTGATCGAAGCGACCCTTGTGATCTTGAAGCGGCAATGTCGGCGAGCACCAGTTTAGCCGATACCGTCTTTGTAAGGATACTTGAAGATGGTGGCACAGCGCTCTTTGGCACAAATGAGGATCTCATGATTGACGACATTTAGAATTAACGGCAACGACAATTAAAATTTTCGGGACCTGAGTCAGTCTTGTGCGTGGACGGCCGGATTTTTCCAGTCGATCCACATTTGAGATGGTACGAGACTCACAGGTTCTGCTTCTACGCAGGTTGGTATTGAAGAAGGGGGAGTCCATAATGACGGCAGCGGCCAAGTCTGGCATGAGTGAGCCTACCGCGCGGAAGTACGTGCGGTTGGGCAAGCTGCCAAGCGAGACGAAGCAGCCGCACACGTGGCGTACGCGCAAGGATCCGTTCGCGGACGTGTGGGAGGAGGTCAAGGCCTTTCTGGAGGTCAATCCCAACATTGAGGTGAAGGCGCTCTTTGGCGAGTTGCAGCGTCGGTATCCGGACAAGTTCCAGCCGGGCCAGCTGCGCACATTACAGCGGCGCGTGAAGCATTGGAAGGCGACCGAGGGTCCGCCAAAGGAAGTATTCTTTGCCCAGGAGTACGAGCCGGGAGATCGCGCCCAATCGGACTTTACGTGCATGAACGAGTTGGGTGTGACGATCCAGGGAGAGCCGTTTCCGCATCTGTTGTACCACTTTGTGCTGGCGTATTCGAACTGGGAGACGGGTACGATTTGCCGTTCAGAGAGCTTTGAGGCGCTCTCGGAGGGTGTGCAGAATGCCCTGCACGCGTGTGGAGGCGCGCCCAGGCTGCACCAGACGGACTCCATGAGTTGTGCGGTACGCAAGCTGCGTGGCGGCAAAGAGGCTTTTACCGAGCGCTACCAGGCGTTGATGCGCCACTGTGGCATGGAAGCGCGGCATACGCAGGTACGGAGTCCGCACGAGAACGGAAAGGTAGAGCAGCGGCACTACCGGCTGAAGCTGGCGATAAGGAACCAGCTCATGTTGCGTGGTGGAAGCGATTTTGAGAGCCGGCAGGCCTATACAGTGTTTCTCGAGAAGCTGTTTGCACAGTTGAATGCGCAGCGCAGGGAGCGTTTCGAGCAGGAGCGGGCCTTGCTGCGGCCTCTTGCGAAGCGGCGACTGGAGAGCTACAAGGCATTTCGGGTGCGAGTATCGAAGGGCAGTGTGATACGGGTTCAGAGCAACATCTACTCGGTATCGAGCCGGCTGGTCGGCGAATTGGTTGCCGTACGTCTTTTCAGCGAGGTAGTTGAGGTGTGGTACGGGCAGCATCTCATGGAGCGCATGCCGCGGCAGTATGGAAAAGGCAAGCACCGTATCAAGTATCGGGATGTGATCGACTCGCTGGTGCGCAAACCGGGGGCGTTTGCCCAATACCGATACCGGGCGGAGCTTTTTCCCACACACCGGTTTCGGATGGCCTATGACGCGCTGCATCGGGCGCACAGAGCGTCTCTGAAGGCCGACAAGACGTATCTGCGTGTGTTGTACTTGGCAGCCAAAGAGAGCGAATCGGGCGTAGACGCTGCCCTGCGTGTGCTGCTGGAGGGCAAAGAGCCCCTTACGGTAGCGGCTGTAGAAGCGCTGCTGGATCGCATGGTGCAGAAGGCTCCTGTTCTTCTGGTAGCGCCTCCTGTGGTGGATCTGAGTGCGTATGACGGCCTGTTGGAGCCATCGACGCGGACTTCTCTTACCGTAGCGCCATGAAGACGCTGACGTCAACAGAACTGGAGCGGGCGCTGCAGGCAGGGCTCAAGGAGCTCCGTATGCCGGCGATCCGGGCGTGCTGGCGGGAGAAGGCCGATATGGCCCGCAGGGAGGCCTTGAGCTTCGAGCGTTTCCTGTTGGAGCTCATAGAAGAGGAGCAACAGGAGCGTCACAGCAATCGCATTCAGCGTTGGCTGCGCGAGTCGCGGCTGCCGCTGGAGAAGACGCTGGACACATTCGATCGGGGCCGGTTGCCCTTGCGGTTAGACCACCATCTGCGTGTGCTACTGGAGGGAGGCTTTCTGGACCGCAAGGAGAATGTCCTGGTCTTCGGTCCTCCCGGCAGCGGCAAGACGCACCTGGTGTGTGCACTGGGTCGGGAGTTGATCTTTCAGCGGCGGCGCGTGCTCTTCTACAATTGCAGCACCCTGGTACAGGATCTGCTATGGGCCAAACAACAGCTGCGTCTGCCCAAGCTCCTCAAGCGATTATCTCGCTTTGAGGCGCTCATTATCGACGACATCGGCTACGTGCAGCACACTCGGGAGGAGATGGAGGTGCTGTTTCTGCTCTTGTCGCAGCGCTACGAGCGTGGCAGCGTGCTTCTTACGAGCAATTTGGCCTTCAGTCAGTGGGAGCGCATCTTCAAGGATCCGATGACCACGGCTGCGGCCATAGACCGGCTCGTGCATCACAGCGTGATACTGGAGCTGAATGTGCCGAGCTATCGGCTGGAGGCTTCCAAGCGGCGCCAACAGGTCCAGGATGACGCCCAGAGCGCTGGGTCCTGACATCGTATAGACAGCCGTGAGGCGCTTGAGCGCTATAGGAAGCCGGGTAATACGTGGTGTTTCCAGGAGTATTGGTGCGCGGAATGCCACGCTGACAAGGTCTGTGGAAAAGATAATGTATGGCGTCTGTCTACAATTGGATTCACGCGTACCGGCCGGGGGCGAAAAAGCACTCGGCTTCGAGCTTCGAGGCTCCGCCTCGAAGCTCGGCCTCTGTCTTTACAAAATTTTAATTGTCGTCGACCAAAAAAATAATTGACGTTGATCAATCTCATAGTTCAAGCCCATAAAAGACTAGCCGAATACGTCCTATCCAGTAGCGAAAGAGTTGCAGGAAACGTAGCGTTGTTGGGTGATTTCACCCTAGCGCGAGACACGAATCTCAAGCTAAGCGGAGTTAAGTTGCGTTTATCGTCGTCTGTGATTCGATTGGGCGATGATTCTTGGATTTCAGGGGGGCGTGTATATATCGAAGGCGATTCTGGTGATCAACGCATCATTATTGACGAAACTCGGTGCGATCAAGACACTGATGCCCAATTTGAAACCTTGATCATAGATAAAGACTCTGGCAAAGTCCTGGTAGAGGATTGTAATAGCTTCGATAATCATGTGTCTCGACTGGAGATCGATTTCCGGCTCTGGATACGTGAGGGTACGCTGGATATGACGGAAACCCGTCTAGAACACGATGGCGACTTTGATGATGTTGACGTAGACGATGGGACTGCTCCCGAGATACGAGTTGATAGTGGGGGTCGCTTACAGGGCGAACGCTATCTCAGGCTTGACATTACTGATTTTCCCGAAGTGTATGATTCTGGGGTAGAGGGGTGCTTTTGGATCTATGGCGATGGTGAGATCGACATGGATCTGTGGATGGTTGAGAATGCCGGTGCGTGCTATAGTGTCGACCAACTTGGAGGAGGAGGGATTTCTTTAAATGACGAAGGCGTACTCTTTGTTTTTTCCGATCTCGTAAAGGGTCATTTCCGTAATTACCGTGATGGTCGTACGGAATTTTGGGATAGTGTTACAATATCTGGAAATCTTGAGATAGAGCAGTACGGCACGGTGTACCCGGCGGCGCAGGGAAGTCAAGATGACTGCGGTGGGCCTGACAGATCGGGCAACCAAAGCGGGGTGTATATATATGATTCCGTCGTGGTTGAGGGGGACGTTCTCTTAAAAGACACGGATGATCCAGATACGGACTGTATCGAAGGGCTATGGTTCATGGGTGATAATGATCCCTCCAAATCTAATGACCCTACAGTTGCATCTTCGAAAGGAAGTGAAATCTCAACTATTGAGGGGATTCTGGAGTTGCAAGGTACCTCAGGAATTTACCTTGGCAACCATAATTTCTACCACAACGTAGAGTTTGAGGATGACTTATTACTGAGTGGGGGTACTATCACATTCACGCTTGCATCTCCCGCTGAGGCTCCAGTCAATAATGTATGCGCTTCCTCCTTTGTGGGGACTCGGGCCAAGGGTAATACAGTGATCTTCTCAGGTAGTGCGTCGCAGGACATCAATTTGGGCGCTGAGGATCTTGCGCTGGCAAGCGTGGTGGTCGACAAGGCTTCCGGGGCGATGCTGTCGATTACGGGAATTGGCAGCATCGTTTCGACGAGTTTGGTAGAGGTGCTCTCCGGCACGCTGGAAACGAATGGTAAGCTCAATCCGACAGGCGCCACAGTGGTAGTCAATCAGAGCAGTGGTGCGGTTGGCAGTGTAAGCCGGGGTGATGGTGCCAATGCTTACATGGGCGCGACCAAGCCTAATGTGGTGCACTACACGGGAAGTCGCTCGCAGGACACGGGCGATGAGCTTGTTCTGCAGGCAGACGGCAAGGCCATGGTCCTGGACGGGCTGGAGGTATACAAGGCTGCGGGCAAGGAGTTGGCCTTGATGACAGACGTGCAGGTATCGAATACGCTCAAGCTGACCTCGGGCACGCTCGTGCTGCAGGAGGCGACGTTGACGTTGGTTGACAACACGATAGTTATCATGGGTGAGGGCGACATCGGCTTTCCGTCGGACGACGATCTTCGGGGCGCAATCACGATTCCCACGAAGGACAAGCAGATGATCGACCTGAGGTACGTAGGTACGAAGGTTCGTACGGCAGGGATGCTGTGGCAGGCCGCGGACACCGGACCTGGAGCTGCGGCTCGGAGAATTCAGCATGTGACGATTGATTCTGCGTGCAAGGATAAGGATGGTGACCCGGTAACATCGTTCCCGGTAGTTTCGTTGGGTGAGGGTTGGTCGCAGCTCAGTGGCGACCTGGCGATCAATGCTGGTGCGTTGGATATCAATGGTCAGCACCTGATCGTCTTTGCGGACAAGGACAATACGTCGCAGACGGTAACGATTGGCGAGAAGGGGTATCTGTGTGATTCGGGAGCTGGCGTGGGCTGCACGAAGGCGTCGGCCTATCGCGACCCGGACGTTACCGGCGACATACGTGCGGCACTGGCGGATTTCCTGGAGGCGGATTATGCGAGCAACCGGGAGGCGTTGCGTGCGAGTCTTGTGAACCTGCGTGCGGCGCGTACGGCGGCAGCCAAGACTGCGGATGAGGTAACGTCGATGGTGCACATTGTGGGCAACGGCGATACGGAGGTGATGGTTGGCACGTGGAAGGATCGACTGAGTGTTGCGCTGCCGTATGTGATTGTGAAGCGTGATGTCAAGGATGACGAAGGCAAGGATGTCAGGGTTGGCACGGTAACGTTTGCGGCAGGTGGTACGGCGTCTACAGCAGACGGTAATGCGCCTCCGAACATGGCGGATGAGATCATGCTCCTGGGATATCTGCAGGAGCACGGTAACGCTATGGTAGCGTCCAGCGTGGATGTGCTGAAAGCGATGAACGGCTTTACGCTGAAGAAGAACACGTTCACGATGGCGCCACATGCAGAGAGTGGTGCTACGACAGGTGGCGCCAGCCGGCAGCCTCGCCAGATGCTGAGTGTGGGTATGGACTACATGCAAACGGGCGGTTCGTTTGCGGGAGACCAGAAGAGCGGCGTTACGGTGTATGGCGACTTCATGCAGGGTGTGGTAACAGATTCGGAGGCTATGGATCCGGATGCGGAGATGACGTTTGATCTGGGAGGCGGATTACATACGGTGATGGGTGACTTCCGCGTTGGCGGCCGCCGCAGTACAGACATCAAGAATGTGTACATGCTGGGTGGTGGCGATGTGTGTACGGAGGAGCCTCCTGCAACGGGACCTGCGACGCCTGCGGCGTTGATGGTAGCAGGAGATTACCACTTTGCGGGAATCGGTGATCGCGGTAACGAGGCGAGTTATACAGCGGGGCAAATGGGTCTGCGCGGCAACGTGACATTCATCGGAGAGAGTGACCAGATGGTGTGGCACGGTGATGGTCCGGAGACGCAGTTCTGCGATGTGACAGTGAATACCACCGGTGACGGCATGATCATGCTGGCAAGTGACGGTGTGCAGAACGAGGAGGGCATGCTTACGCTGAAGAGTGGTGTCATTAACGGGGGAGAGCATAAGTGGATGATCCAGAATGACAATCTGGAGACGGACCTGGTTGGCCGCAACACGGCGGATCCGGAAGGAGATGCAGCCGTGCATCTTGGATCGCGTGACAGCTATGTCAACGGAGTGCTTTCACGTGCAGTGTCGAAGGGCAATGCTGGCGGCGGCGTCGTAGGGGGCGGGTATCTGTTCCCGGTCGGTGAAGCGGCGGACACGACGGCGGATCGTCAGGTGGCTCACTTCCGTCCGCTCATCATGCAGCTTCCGGATGATCTGGGAAGCACGAATACGGTGATGGTGGAATATCAGGCGGACATGACAGCGGATGACGTGCAGTGGCCGGAATCCGGTATTGTGACGGATGCAGATGGCGGCGGCAACCTGCTGTTGGATGCGGTGGCGGACATGTTCTGGAAGGTGGAGTTCAAGGATGGTATTCCGGCGCATGATCCGAACATTCGGGTGGTGGCGTCGGGGCTGTCGAACGTGTTCAATGTGAAGGGTCTTCGTCTGGTGCAGTTTGACTGTGACGGTTCGAATGCGCGTCTTGCGGGCGTGTATGATCTGACCGAGAGTGAGACGGATGACGAGTCATTTGCATCGAATGACTTTGTGAACGGGGTGCCGAACCTGACGCAGGAAGGTGTGGAGGTAGACGACTGCAACATATTTGGTGTGGCGTCGAACTTCCTGGCCAACCCGATCACGCTGGATCCGATCAGTGGCGGGTTGGCGACGGTGCAGTTCATTCACAACGTGGCGGGAGCCGATGCGATAGATGTGTATCTGGATGGCAACCGGGTGCTGGACAACTGGACGTACCGTTCGGCGACCGGATTTGTGCCGGTAGTCCATGGTGATCACACGCTGGAAGTGGTGGTGGCAACGGCTCCGGACAACTCGGTGCCGCTGTTCACGCAAACGATCACGGTAGAGCAGCACCGGTCGTACAACGTGATAGCCCACGGTGTGGTGACGGACTTTGCTATCGTCACGGTGCCGGATGTCCGGATGGAGGCGATAGGCGACAACCTGGTGGACTTTTACGTGGTGCACGGTGCGGCACAACTGGGAGAGGTTGACATCCGGTTGATCGACCCGATCGACAACACGCGAGTCCTGGATCTGTTGGCGAACAACATCGACTTCAAGGATGTGGGCGCCTATCTGAGTCTGGCTCCGGGTGGATATAATCTGGAGGTGACGACGGCGAACAACGATCGTCAGATTGCAGTGTGGCGTTTGGAGCTGCAGCAGTTCCGTGATCAGGCGTTTGTGCTGAACCTGTCGGGTGCGGGCAAAACTGGCGCCGAAGGGTTGGGGATGCTGGGTGTCGAGACCAATGGCGACACGTTCCTGCCGAACGAGATAACAGCTACGGAAGCGGCTGAGGAGCTGCCGACGGAGTTTGTGTTGGAAGGCAACTATCCGAACCCGTTCAATCCGGCGACGAAGATTCAGTTTGACTTGCCGGAGACCTCGCAGGTACGCGTGGAGATCATCGACATGCTGGGCCGTAGCGTAATGACGGTGCCGGCGAGAGAGATCGAAGCGGGCCAATCGCGCGGGATTGACGTGCACGCTGCGGAACTGGCGTCAGGCGCGTACCTGTACCGGCTGATTGCGATATCGGCAACGGGCACGCAGGTGAAGACGGGCCGGATGATGCTAATCAAGTAATCCGATAGGGCTGGCGTCGACAGTCCCTGGTGAACGAAGGTTTCGGTCCGGTTCCAGCCTGCGGTGGGAGGTCGGGCATACCATTCAACACACACCTGAGGTTCAACGATGTGCAATATTATTAAACGCATGCAGGCGGAATCTCCCACAGAAGGCTCGTTCACCTGGTCGCTGGCGGCCCTCATGCTAGCTGTAGTAACCCTCCCGTTTGTATCCGGGCTGTCCTTCCCGGTGGGACCCCAGTCGGATGCGACCGATCATCTCTTCGATATCGCTCGGATGGACCAGCCGTCGCCGGGACATGCCGGTCGGACCATGCAGGTGCAGTACGTGATCGTGATCAGCATTGACGGGCTACGACCGGATGCCATCACCACCCTTGGGTCGGAGCAGGTGCCCAACCTGTATCGTTTCCGCAACGAAGGGGCGTGGACCGACCATGCGCGCACGGACCTGGACTACACCCTGACCCTGCCCAACCACACCACGATGCTTACGGCGCGGCAGGTGGCCCTGGGAGTCGGCCACAACTGGACCACCAATTCCGATCCGGCCGCCAACGAGACGATCCACTCAAACAAAGGGTCATATGTGGCCAGCGTCTTCGATGTGGCGCACGACTACGGCCTACGCACAGGGGCCTACGTCAGCAAGTCCAAGTTTGTCGTATACAAGCAGAGCTACAACGCCGCCAACGGCGCTCCCGACGTTACCGGCCCCGACAACGGCAAGGACAAAATCGACTACTATCGGTACGATTCCAACACGTACGACCTCACAGCTGACTTTATTTCGGCGATGCGGAGCGACCCGTTCCATTTCAGTTTGTTGCATCTGCGAGACCCGGATGCGGAGGGCCATTCGACCGGATGGATGGAACGCAGGTATCTCGGCACCATTTGGGAAATGGATTTGATGCTCGGCAATCTATTCGATTTGGTGGAGAACGATCCTGCGCTCAACGGCAACACGGTGATCATCCTGACATCGGATCACGGCGGCACCGGCACAGGGCATAGCAATCCCGCCACGCCAGAGCACTACAAGATTCCGTTCTACGTGTGGGGTGCGGGAGTCGCCGACGGCGCCGATCTTTACACGTTGAACTCTGGCACCAGGCTGGATCCGGGCTCCCGCAGGCCCACGTATAGTGCATCACTGCCCCCCGTCCGTAACGGCGACGCGGCCAATCTAGCATTGTCGCTATTGGGGTTACCTGCCATTCCGGGCTCGACGATCAACGCCGACGAAATGTTGGCGGTGGACGGCTCCGGCACCCAGCTGCCCGTCGCCCGCTTCACTGCCACACCGACTTCGGGCAATCTGCCGTTGCACGTCGCCTTCGACGCCTCGACCTCCACGGATGTCGACGGCACCGTTGTCGGCTATGAGTGGGATTTCGGCGACGGCGCCTCAAGCTCTGGCATGACTGCGAATCATACCTACACGGATGCTGGCGAATACACCGTTACCCTGACGGTCACGGACGACTTTGGCGCTACCGGAACGCTCACTGAAACCGTCGCCGCGACCGACCCGAACGTCGTCATTATTTCCTTCCAAGACGGCGTGGCGCCCACCAGTGCCTATAGTGGCACGCGCGACACGAATATCCAATCGGATAGACCGACCACGATCTTCGGCTCCGACGATGAATTGAAAGTCGATGGTGATCCGGATCGCTCCGTACTGCTGAAATGGGACTTGACAAGCCTGCCTGCAGGCAGCACCGTCCAATCGGCCGAGATCACGCTAGAGATATTCGACGAATCGCCAGACACATATGAGATCTATGAGATGCAGCAGGACTGGGTAGAGGATGAGGCGAACTGGGATCAGTATCGCACTGGTGATTCGTGGCAGACCGAGGGTGCTGGAGGGGTGCCTGATCGTGGCTCGGACGTGCTGGGGACCATACTGGCAACGGACACCGGCTTACTCACGATAAGGCTCACCGACTCTGCGGTGTCGGTGATTGAGAAGTGGATTGCCGATCCATCGGTCAACTATGGGTTCATCCTGCAGGATTACACCAGTGCCGACAACGGCACCGACTTTTACTCCCGCGAGGCCAGCAATGCGAGCGAACGACCCAAACTGACGCTCAACTTTACTCCTCCAGGCGGCAACCGGTTGCCTGTCGCTGACTTCACCGCCACGCCGACTTCTGGTAATTCGCCGCTACTCGTCACGTTCGATGCCTCGGCCTCCAGCGATGCCGATGGCACCATTGTTAGCTATGCCTGGGACTTCGGTGACGGAGCATTGGGTTCCGGATTGACGGCGAATCATACCTATACAGACGCTGGCGAGTACGACGTCATCCTGTCGGTCACAGACGACGCTGGAGCCACCGGTATGGTTTCCGAGACGATCGTTGTCAGTGATCCGAATGCCGTGACGATATCCTTCCAGGATGGCGTGGCGCCCACCAGTGCCTATAGTGGCACACGCGACACGGAGATCGCGTCGGATGAGCCGACCACGAACTTCGGCTCCGCCGATGAGATGGAAGTCGACGGTGCACCGGATCACTCCGCGTTGCTGAAATGGGACCTGAACAGTGTGCCCCCCGGCAGCGCCGTCCAATCGGCTGCGATTACACTTGAGCTCTTCGATGGTTCGCTGGACACGATTGAGATCTACGAAATGCGGCAGGACTGGGAGGAGGACGAGGCGACCTGGAATCAGTATCGCACTGGCGGTTCGTGGCAGACCGAAGGCGCCGGGGGAGTGCCGGATCGCGGCTCGGATGTGCTGGGAACCATTCTGGCAACGGACACCGGCCCGTTCACGATCACGCTCACTAATTCTGCGGTGACGGTGATTGAGAATTGGATTAACGATCCATCGATCAACTATGGGTTTATCCTGCAGGATTATACAGATGCTAGCGACGGCATCGATTTACACTCCCGAGAGGCCAACAATGTGAGCAACCGACCCAAACTGACGCTCACCTTTGCTCCTCCAGGCGGCAACCTGTTGCCTGTCGCTCGCTTCACCGCCATGCCGACTTCTGGCAATTCGCCGCTATTCGTCACATTCGATGCCTCGGCCTCCAGAGATGCCGATGGCACCATTGCCAGATATGCCTGGGACTTCGGTGACGGAGTCTTGGGCTCTGGTGTGACGGCGAATCATACCTATATGGACGCTGGCGAGTACCCCGTCACCCTGTTGGTCACGGACGACGACGGCGCCACTGGTATGGTCACCGAGACGATCGTTGTCAGCGATCCCAATGCCGTGACAGTATCCTTCCAGGACGGCGTGGCGCCCACCAGTGACTATAGTGGCACGCGCGACACAAAGATCAAATCGGATGAACCGACCACGATCTTCGGCTCCGACGATGAATTGGAGCTCGATGGTGATCCGGATCGCTCCGTACTGCTGAAATGGGACTTGAGTAGCCTGCCTGCAGGCAGCACCATCCAATCGGCTACGATCACGCTTGAGATCTTCGATGTCTCGCCGGACACGTATGAGATCTACGAGATGCAGCAGGACTGGGTGGAAGACGAGGCAAACTGGAATCAATACCGCACTGGCGATTCGTGGCAGACCGAAGGCGCCGAAGGAGCGCCCGATCGCGGCTTGGACGTGCTGGGGACCATACTGGCGTCGGACGTTGGCCCACTCATGATCACGCTCAGCGACTCTGCGGTGTCGGTGATCGAGAAGTGGATTGCCGATCCATCGGTCAACTATGGGTTTATCCTGCAGAACTACACCAGTGCCGACAACGGCATCGACTTTGACTCCCGAGAGACCAGCAATGTGCGCTATCGACCCAAACTGACGCTCACCTTTGCTCCACCAGGCAGCAACCAGTTGCCTGTCGCTCGCTTCACCGCCAGTCCGACTTCTGGCAATCTGCCGCTCTCCGTCGCCTTCGACGCCTCGGCCTCCAGTGATGGCGATGGCACCATTGTTAGCTATGCCTGGGACTTCGGTGACGGAGCATTGGGCTCCGGTGTGACGGCGAATCATACCTATACAAACGCAGGCGAGTACGCCGTTACCCTGTCGGTCACAGACGACGCTGGCGCCGCCGGTATGGTCACCGAGACGATCGTTGTCAGCGATCCCAATGCCGTGGCGATATCCTTTCAGGACGGCGTGGCGCCCACCAGTGCCTATAGTGGCACGCGGGACTCGAAGATCAAATCGGATAACCCGACCACGATCTTCGGCTCTGACGATGAGCTCGAAGTCAACGGTGATCCGGATCGCTCCGTACTGCTGAAATGGGACTTGAGTAGCCTGCCTGCAGGCAGCATAGTCCAGTTGGCCCGGATCACGCTTCAAATCTCCGATAGCTCGCCGGACAGTTATGAGATCTACGAGATGCAGCAGGATTGGGTAGAGGGCGAGGCGAACTGGAATCAGTATCGCACTGGCGATTCGTGGCAGACCGAAGGTGCCGGAGAAGTGCCCGATCGCAGCTCGGACGTGCTGGGAACCATACTGGCGACGGATGTCGGTCCACTCACGATCACGCTCAGCGACTCTGCGGTGTCGGTCATTTCGAAGTGGATTGTAAATCCATCGGTCAACTATGGGTTCATCCTGCAGAATTACACCAGCGCCGACGACGGCATTATCTTCGGCTCCCGAGAGGCCGGCAATGTGAGCTATCGGCCTAGACTGACGCTCACATATATTATCAACACAGCGGTGGAAGACGTGGGGGAGACTCCAGGCACCATGGAGTTCTCGTCGAACTATCCCAATCCATTCCACTCGGGTACGAAGCTCCGGTTTGAATTGTTGGATCGGGCAGAGGTAAACCTCCAAGTGGTAGATCTGTTGGGTCGCACGGTGGCAACGCTTGTCGAAGGTTCGGTAGAGGCGGGGGTCCACGAGGTGTCGTTCGATGCCGGGGGGCTGCCATCGGGGGTTTATCTGGCTCGACTGCGCGCTGGCTCAATCACAATGACGCGCAAGATGGTGCTGCACAGGTAATTGTTGGAGTTATGAGGGTGAACAAGTGCAAGATCGCAAAGGAGTAATAAATGGGGTCTGGGTATACCCCAGCAATACCATATTCAGAACTCCTGGCCTCCCCTCTTCCGGATGAATATTCGTCGTCTCGTTGACCGTATTGCCGACGCGATGGCACCAGGTGCCGATCCGGCCCGCGTCGAAGCCGTAGCCGCTGCGGTCCTGGATTTCACCAGCCCGCGAAGCACCTCGGGTGGAGACCGCATCCTCATCACCGCCTTTGGACTCGACCGGCAAGGAATCCTGGCCGGCATCACAAACACGGTATCCGGGGCGGGATGCAATATTGTGGATGTCTCCCAGAAAATCTTGCAGGAATACTTCACGCTCATCATGATTGCGGAGATCGCCACCATGCGGATTTCCCTGACGGAGCTGCAGTGCCAGCTCACGGTTGCTGGAGAAGCGCTCGGCGTTCGCGTCAGAGCGCAGCACGAAGATCTCTTTGCCGGGATGCACCGCCCGTAGACGGAATGCCTGGACAGGAGGTCCCTTATGGCGTACGAGCTACACGAAGTGCTCGACACGGTCCGGATGACCGAATCCGAGCATTTCGACATTCGCGCGATCACCCTCGGAGTCTCCCTGCGGGACTGCTCCAGTTCGCTGCCACAGACCGTGCGGGCTCGTGCCTACGACAAGATCCGACGTGTGGCCTCCCACCATGTGACGGTGGCCGAAGCCATTGAGGCCCTCTATGGCGTACAGATTGCCAATAAGCGCGTATCTGTCACACCGATCACGCTCGTCGCGGACGGGCTGTCTGCTGCCGACTTCGTCGCGCTCGCCCGCACATTGGATACCGCAGCCACCGATATCGGCATAGACTACCTGGCGGGGTTTTCGGCGCTGGTTCAACGGGGCATGACACGCGGCGATGCCGCGTATTTCGATGCCTTGCCTGAGGCTCTCGCCGCCACCCGGCATATCTGCGCCTCTGTGAATTGTGGCTCAACGCGAGCCGGCATTAATGCCGATGCCGTATTGCGCCTGGCGAAGGTACTCCTGGAGACGGCTCGCCTGACGGCAAAGGAAGACTCGCTTGGTTGTACACGCCTGGTCGGATTTTGCAATGCCATCCCCAACAATCCGTTTATCGCCGGTGCGTTTCACGGGCCGAGTGAGCCCGAAGCTGTCCTTAACGTAGGAATTTCGGGGCCTGGCGTCGTGCTCCGCGCGGTGCGGGATGTGGGACTGGATGCAGACTTTGGCACTATGTGCGAGGCGATTAAGCGGACAGCGTTCAAGATCACCCGCGCCGGCGCCCTCATCGGCCGCAAGGCGGCTGCGCGCCTGCATGAGCGCTCGGGCGTCCCTGTCTCTTTCGGCATTGTCGATCTTTCACTCGCGCCCACCCCCAAGGAGGGGGACTCCGTCGGCGAAGTCCTGCGGTGCATGGGACTGGAGGACGTAGGCGGCGCCGGCTCCACGGCAGCGCTGTCCATGCTCACCGAGTCGATAAAAAAGGGAGGCGTCATGGCCACAAGCCGTGTGGGCGGACTAAGCGGGGCTTTTATTCCTGTCTCCGAGGATCCCGTCATGGCCCGCGCCGCAGCGCGCGGCCACTTGACCATCGACAAACTGGAGGCCATGACGGCCGTCTGTTCGGTTGGGCTCGACATGATCGCCGTGCCCGGTGATACGCCTGCGGAAACCCTCGCCGCGCTGATGCTGGACGAGTTCTCCATTGGAATGATCAACAACAAAACCACGGCGTGCCGCCTTATTCCGGTCCACGGCAAGGGCGTTGGAGACACGGCCGCATGGGGCGGCCTTTTGGGCACTACTCCCGTAATGCCCCTTAAGCGGCTCTCCAGCAAGCATTTTGCACGCCGGGGCGGACAGATTCCGGCGCCCATTCGCAGCCTTACCAACTAGTGGCGGCCTGCTTCGCAATGTACGTGAAGCAGGATCTTTCCCACATTCTCGTTGGCCTCCATCCGCTGGTGCGCAGCCGCCACATCTGTCCAGTCATAAACCGAATCAATCACCGGACGCAATCGGCCAGTATCGAACAAAGGTAGGCTCGTTCGGGCGAACTTCTGCGCAAGCGCAATTTTGTACTCGACGCTCCGATTCCGCAGCGTAGTGGCCACCACGCGCGCCCGTTTTCGGAAGAGTGCTCGCAGGTCCATGTCTGGCACGCGGCTCCCGCCCAGCATCGCGATCAGCACCAGGGTGCCGTCCATGGCCAGTGCTCGCACATTGCGCTCGAAGTACGGTCCGCCAACGCAATCTATGATCACATCGACACCGCGACCTTCGGTGTTTTCCAGGATGCGCGCCAGGAAATCATCTGCTCGATAGTCTACGGCCAGTTCGGCGCCGAGCGCGCGGCATGTCCCGTGCTTGCTCGCAGACGCAGTCACAAAAACAGTCGCTCCTGCGTGCACAGCCAGTTGTATAGCCGCTGTACCTACGCCGCTCGCTCCCGCATGCACCAGAACCCGCTTCTCCTGCTTCAATCCGCCGAGCAAGAATAGCGCCTGATAGGCAGTCAGGAATACTTCCGGAATTGCTGCCGCCTCCACAACATCCAAGCCGGTGGGTATCGGCATGGCCAGGCGATGATGCAGGACGGCGTATTCGGCATAGCCGCCGCCGGCCAGCAATCCCATTACGGGATCTCCGACGCTCCACCCTGTGCAGGCGCTACCCTGGGCCACTACCCTGCCTGAAATCTCCAACCCCAGGACCGTGCTTGCACCAGGCGGAGGTGGGTAATGTCCCTGACGCTGCATCGTGTCTGCACGGTTTAGCGCCGTCGCGGATACGTGTACGAGCAGCTCGTCCGCCGCCGGATCCGGCACCGGACATTTTCCCATGTACAGCACATCCGGATCTCCGGGTGCATCAAACAAGATGGCTTTCATTGCTCGTAGTATAGGCGAATCCGAGGTGGTGCAGGAGCACCGAAAAACCTTGCCCTGCGCTATGCGATGCGCACGTCGCGCACCTTCGTTAACGAACGAACTCCACCCTAACCCGTTCGAAACTTGTTTTCATTGCACCATACGCACTGCCCACTGTGGTGATAACCCAATCAATTTCTGTCGCACTTCCGGCTGGCCGCGACTATGCCATACGCATGGCCAGCCTTGCGGACGTCCCGGCAATCCTGTCCGAGACCGGCATGAGGCCAGGCTCCTGTCTCGTTGTCACCGACAAGCATGTGGCCACCCATTATCTTGGTCCGTTGTCTAAGGCGCTTGCTGATTCAGCCTATTCGCCCACGACGATCATCCTGCCACCCGGTGAGGCAACAAAGAGTCCCAGCGCACTGCAGACCATCTATGACGCGGCGCTGGACGCGGGTATCGACCGCGAAACACCCATCCTTGCGCTCGGCGGCGGTGTCGTCGGAGACCTGGCCGGGTATGCAGCCGCCACACTGTTGCGCGGCCTGCCCATTGTGCAATTGCCCACAACGCTTATCGCCCAAGTGGACAGCGCTATCGGCGGCAAGACCGGCATCAACCACGCGATAGGCAAAAACCTTATCGGCGCATTCCATCAGCCCCGCGTGGTTATCGCCGATCTCTCCACACTCAACACTCTCACGGAGCGCGAGTGGTACAGTGGCCTTGCTGAAGTCGTCAAGCATGCCCTTATCGAAGATTTGGAGCTCCTGGCTCTACTGGAGCAGCAATGGCCGGCCATCCTTCGCCGGGATGCAGACGTGGTCGCGGAGGTCGTCTTTCGGGCAGCCGCCGTCAAAGCGCACATCGTGGCGAAGGACGAGCGGGAGGCAGGCAGGCGGGCAGTGCTGAACTTCGGGCATACCTTCGGACACGCGATTGAGCGCGTCGCGGGCTATGGACGACTGACGCACGGCGAAGCCGTGGCCCTGGGCATGCGTGCAGCCCTGCGGGTTTCCGGCACGCTACATGCCGACCTGCCGGTCGAACGTGCAGACAGGCTCGTAGGAAGCATACCGACGCGCCACCCCCCAAAAGACATGCCTATGGATGCACTAATGGCAGCGATGCGCGCCGACAAGAAAGTGCGTGCAGGCGCCCTCCGGCTCGTCCTGCTGCGCCGCCTGGGAGAAGCTTATGTAACCGGCGGCGTGCCTGAATCCGACATCCACGCAGCGTGGGCGTTTGTCTGCAGTCTTGGTTGACGCAGTCTTTCCAACTCCCCTCCTTTCTCTCCCGGTACCTGTTGCAATCACGACCTGATCATAGATACAGACGGCTTCCGGACGTCATTCTTACGACGGCTCTGGGTATCGTGACGGTGATAGCCGCCAGCTACTTTGCCGTTGCACGCACCGATGTGGGTCGTGATGCGCTGCGTCGCACCATCGAGCAACAGTTTGCAGAAGCCTTCCATGGTCGCTTGGAGATTGGAATGCTTAGCGGCAATC
Source organism: Rhodothermales bacterium (assembly GCA_963665975.1). Classification (GTDB taxonomy): domain Bacteria; phylum Bacteroidota; class Rhodothermia; order Rhodothermales; family Bin80. The sequence continues at coordinate 3,137,100 of OY762508.1, read as the reverse complement.
TCGGCCTGGAAATCCTTGCTGCGGATGTACGACTCTTCGACACACGTGGGCGTCTCACCGTACACATCGACACGATGTATGCCCGTCCGCGCTGGCGGGACCTGTTGGCCCGGCGCTTCTCCGTCAGGTCACTGCAACTTATACGGCCGACCTTTTCCCTTCGCTACCAGGCCGACAGCACCTGGAATATCCAGTCAGCATTACGTCCGCGCATTCCTGTCGATGAGACAGGCAACTCGTGGTCCTTCCATTCGGCGGACTTGCACATAGTAGATGGCGCCGTGCGCACGGAGCATATTGCCGCGGCACCACCGGCGGTAGACACCGGTTGGCTCTTCGATTACGCCCAGGCTGAATTGCGCGATCTTGAGGTCAAGGCCACGATAGAATGGGACGAGCACGCGCGACTCATTGACATACTCAGCTTTTCGATAGCGATCCCTGCGCTACCAATCACCGTCGAGAATGCGCAGGCGCAGATCATCCTGGAGCCGGACCGCATGCTGCTTAACCAGTTCGTCGTAGAGGCGGACGAGACCCTGCTTCATGCGGATGGTGTCCTCGCGTGGGATGACTCCTCCCGTGGCCTCGACCGTTACTCCATCTCTGCGTCTATCGCCCCCAGCCAGCTGGACTTTTCTGCGTTGCAGCGCCTCATACCTCGCCTGCCTCTTTCCGGCGTAGCCGAGGCCTCCTTGCGCATGCGCGGCCGCGCGAGCGCGGTCGCTATCGACACACTCTATGTTGCCCGCGGAAAGTCCGTGCTGCAGGCTTCCGGCAACATCCGCTCGGTACTCGATTCGCTGGACTTCGATGTGGTCTTTGCGCCGTCTACGGTTGCGCCTGCAGATGTGCGGGCGCTACTTCCTGGCGTGTCTATTGCGGCGATTGATCATCTGGGCGCGTGGCGCATCGCTGGCACGGGTCGTGGCTCCTGGACGGACCAGACGCTGCGCGGCCAGGCGGACCTGGATCTTGAGGGAGCTCCCGGCATCCTCCGCGGCACGGTCGGGCTTACGCGCAAGCCCGATGCGTCGTGGTCATACGCCGTCGAAATACAGCCTGACTCGGTGGACCTTGGCGTACTTACCGGTGACGCCGCACTCACCAGCGTGCTCGGCGGCACGATCACCGCTGAGGGTAGCGGCCATTCCATGGACGATCTAGCCGTTGAACTACGCGGCGTGCTGCATGACTCCCATATTGCAGGACGGCGTTTCGATTCGCTCAACGTTGCCGCATCCTTCGCACATCGGCGCCTTGATCTGGTGACTACTCTCCAGCGCGAGGAGCAAAGAGTGTCCGGGCGTGCGTTTGTTTCCTGGGATGCGCCCACGCCAACATTCCGGGCAACCCTTACTACGGAGCGTTTGGATTTGGGCGTACTCCTGGCCGTGGACTCGCTGCACTCTTCTTTCCAGTCCTCCTGGACTCTGGAAGGGTCCGGCCATTCCGCAAACGATTTTGATGTTGCGCTGGCTCTCGAGGTGGACTCCTCAACCACGCAGTGGGGCCAGGATGTGCTCACGTTACCCCCGCACCGGTCTGCAATTACGATCCGTGGCGGCGAAACACCGCGCCTGGACGTTGCGGGAGACGTCTTGACGCTACGCGTCGCGTCTTCTGCCGGGTTGCCCGTATGGCGACCGGTGGCCAGACTGTGGAAGCAAGCGGTGCAAGAAATGCGCGACCGACAAGTCGGGCGCCGCTATGATAAGGGGTCTCCGATGGATGCCGTTGCGGAGGGTGCACCGAATCTGCCGTCGAGCGCTGCCGAGGGCAAGAAAGGAGAGCTGGAAGCGACGCTGCAGATCACGCGCTCTGATATTCTCAGCGGCTATCTGCCGATGGCGCCAGCCATAGCCACCGACCTGCGTGCTGAGGTTGCGGTTTTCGCCGACGGGAATCACTTGCGCATCGAGGGCTCTGTGGAGGCTGACTCCCTGGCGATACGCACGGTGCGCGCCGACCATGTGAGCACCAATTTTGCGGCATCGACCCATGCTGGAGGACCACCTGAGGCTTCGTTCGATGTTATGCTGAACGGTCATGCTCAACGATTCCTTTCCGGTAGTCACGATTTTGGAGCAACCCGGTTACAGGCCCGCGGCGAGGACGGCTCTGTAGACATTGACTTGACCAGCGCACGCCAGACCCGCTTTGCAGGCACCTGGGACATCCTCCCTGATCGGCATCGCTGGACGTTTCGCAGCGTTGCTTTTACGCTGGAAGAGTACGAATGGCAACAGACCCTGCCTGCGCAAATCGATTTCTATACGAACGCAATTCGGTTTGCAGACTTGCAGCTTGAGAGCGTGGCGCAGGAAGGCGCAGAGTTGCAGCGCGTCACCCTGCAGGGCACGCTTTCAGACGTGCTCGAGGACACGCTCAGACTGAACATTGACGCGATCGGCCTTCGGCAGCTCTCTGGATTGCTGGGAAACGACCATCCCTTCGGAGGCCGCATGAACGGGGAGATTAACGTGACGGGCATGAAAGAGCCCGTGGTCACAGGCAGTGTAACCGTCGACGCCCTGGCGTTGGACGACCGCGTTCTCGGTGACTTTGAAGCCTTTAGCCTGTACACTCCGGGCTCTCCCGACATTGCGCTGGTCGCCCGGGTTACGCCAACCATCGTGCGTGACCAGGACAGCACAGAAAACCGCGTAAATGTAACGGGTGCGTTTCGTCTTCCCGGACAGGACGATGCCGGATCCATCGATCTGGCAGTTGATGTACCGCACGCAGACGCCTTCTTCCTGAAATATGTCATCGACGCTTTTTCTGATGTCCAGGGTCTGTTCACCGGCACCGGGTATGTCCGAGGCTCATTCGATCACCCAATCTTTGGAGGCGACTTCTCGTATCTGGCCGGCAGTTTGCGAATACCCATCTATAACCTGCTCTTTGCCGTGGAGGGCGATGTGCGCGTGAATGAAGAAGGAATTCATATTGACTCCCTGACCCTTACAGACCGGACAGGGGGCACAGCCAATATTGCGGGGACCGTGTTCTTCAATGACTACCGCCACCTGTCCTTTGATCTTGCGGGTGATCTGGACAGGGTGCAGATCATAAACGTCGAGTCGTATACGCGCGACCTTCCATTCTACGGATCTCTATGGGCGTCAGGAGACATCACGCTCACCGGTCCGCTCGATAATGCGCTTCTTCGCTCTGACAATATGGCGACGACGCCTCGGAGCGAGTTTTTTATTCCCATTCGGGACCTAGAAGAAACCATTGACCCTGGCTTTATCCTGTTCACAGATTCCACCGGGCAGGTCCCGGAAGCCCTGCAGCCGGTCCAACGCGAAAACATCCTGTCGCACCGACCCAGCGGTGAGCGTTCGTTTGTCGAAGGATTAGGGATAGATATCAACCTGTTGGCTCCCCAGGGTTCTACCGTCCAACTGGTGATTGACCCCCTGCTGGGAGATGTGATAAACGCGGTCGGCAGCGGACGCATGCAGTTGCAGTTGCAGGAGGGGGAAGTCTCCGCGTACGGAATCCTTACGGTTGATTCCGGGGATTATCTCTTCACCGCGGGAGAGGTGTTCGTCCGGCGTTTTCTGATTGACCAGGGGACGATCACATGGACGGGTGATCCGGCCAATCCCATTCTTGACATTTTTGCGGCCTATCGCACGAGAGCTTCGCGCACCGGGCTTCCGGAAGATGTAGGAGGCTCCCTCCAAACGAATCTGCCCGTAATAGTGAACTTGCACATTACGGATGCCTTGAATGCGGTGCAGGTAGCCCTTTCGCTTGCGCTCGACCGAAGTCGCCGGGAAGCCATAAGTGATACGCCCCTGTTGGAGGCTTATCTGAATCAGAGCGACCGCGCCGCACAGCATGCCACGAGCGTGCTTCTTACGAATTCTTTCCTGCTGTCTGCAGAGGGCAGCGGTAATTCGGTATTGGCGGGATCGGCGTTCAACAGCGTATCACACCTCGTCTCCAGCCAGCTCAACCGGTATCTCAACCAGGTCATCCCGAATGCGGATTTTACGTTCGGTTTGCAGAGTGACGAGGCGGTGGACGATCTGGACCTGTCCGCCGGCATTGCTCTCAGACTTGCTAACGAGCGACTGCTGATCCGTGGACAGGGCGTCTATCGCGGGCTTGGCGACCAGATCGACAGCGCGGTCCCCGAAGGTTTGCAGGGAGAATTCGTTGTTGAAATCAAGCTCAGCCCAAGTGTCTCCATAGAAGTGTTCTACCGCCGTGAAGGCGATGTGCTGAGCGAGACTCTTATCACCAGCGAAACAGGCGTCGGCCTTACGTATCGCACTGAGTTTACGACCTGGAAGTCGCTGTGGCGCACAATTCTTGGTCACCGGAAAGACGACGAGGTGATACAGAGTGAGGCCCGGAACTGACAGGGCGGCCTGCCGTGGAAGGCGCGCCGCCAGAATTATGTCCAATACGGAGGCAACCTGATCACCACAGGTGCACGCAAGGTCGGCGCATAGCGAACCCAACCGGTCTACATAGCACAATCACACATGCGTCGACGCAAAAGCAGGAAGCACCCTGCACGCCGCGACAACACCAAGCCTTCCGAGGGTGTGCTCCGCGTACATCCGAAGGGATTCGGCTTCGTCACGGTCCCTGATCGGACGAAAGACATTTACATCCGCGCCAGGCATCTCGGGGCGGCATTGGACGGCGACCGTGTGCACGTGCGATGGACGGCTGCGGGCGATCCTCGCGTCGTAGCGGTACTGCACCGTGCACGCTCGCGGGCCGTGGGAACGCTGCGTGTTAAACACGGCGCCGGCCAGGTTATTTCTGAAGATGTCCGCCTTATACATCCCATCCTGGTGGACAGCAAGGACCAGGGTGCAGCGACCCATGGGGACAAGGTGGAGGTTTCCATCGACCGCTTCGAGGAAGGAGACCGGATGCCCGTCGGCCGCGTCCTGCGCGTGTTGGGACCCGCGTCGGATCCCGCCGTGCGCGTGTTGGCCGTGGCCATGAGCCTGGACGTGCGGGCAGACTTTCCTGGGGACGTTCTGCAAGAAGCAGAGGCTATCCCCAGAAGCATTCCTGCCGCCGAAATCGCCCGCAGGCTGGATTTGCGCGAATTGAACGTGTTTACGATTGACCCCGCCGACGCCAGGGACCTGGATGACGCGCTGCATGTCCGGCGGATAGCGGGTGGCAATATCGAAGTCGGCGTCCATATTGCTGACGTAAGCCATTACGTCAAGCATGGTACACTGATCGACCAGGAAGGCTATGCCCGCGGCACCAGCGTATATCTCGTGGACCGCGTTATTCCCATGTTGCCCGACGTGCTGTCCGGCGATGTCTGCTCTCTTCACCCGCACGAAGACAAACTGACGTATTCGTGCATCATGGAGCTTACTCCGAAAGGCACCGTCGTCCGCTATGCTATTCGGGAAACGATTATTCATTCGCGGGCGCGTCTGTCCTATGCAGAGGCGCAAGATGTCTTGGATGGCCGCTCTCAGGATCACGCCCTGGCCTCCGATCTGGCGCTTGCCTGGCGACTCGCCGGTCGGCTTGCCGAGCAGCGCACGAAGGGGGGATCACTGGACTTTGATCTCCCCGAAGTTCGCGTCCTGTTGGACAACGATGCCGTGGCGACTGGCTTCGTACGCAAGGAGCGCACTGCGGCGCACCGACTCATCGAAGAGTGTATGATTCTGGCCAACCGCACCGTGGCGAAGCACATCGAAGAGGCGCAGCCCTTCGTCTATCGCGTCCACGGATACCCGGACAAGGAGCGTATTGCGCGACTGGCCGATTACGTGCGGATATTCGGCTACAGTCTGCCCCTCAAAAACGGCCGCGTATCCTCAGGCGCATTAAACACCTTGCTCGCTGCCGTGCGCGGATCCGCCGAGGAAGCGGTCATTACAAAAGCTGCGCTCCGTGCGATGACCAAGGCAACCTACGCTACGGAAAACACAGGCCATTTCGGGCTCGGCCTAGCGTCCTATACCCACTTTACCAGTCCCATACGCCGCTACCCGGACCTGATCGTCCATCGCCTCCTGAAGCGCAATGCGCGCGGTGATGCAACCGGAGCCGTGGAGCCATTGACCCAGCAGTGTCAGCACTGCTCCGAGCGAGAAAAGGCGGCCGAAGATGCGGAACGCGCCTCTGTGAAGCTTAAGCAGGTAGAATATATGCGACGCCATGTCGGCGACAGCTTCGACGGCATAATCAGCGGCGTCTGTGACTATGGTATATTCGTGGAGCTACGCGACGTATTTGTGGAAGGGCTGGCGCATTTTCGCGACATGGGCGATGATTTCTACTACTACGATGAATCGACCTATCGCGTCATCGCGAGTTCATCCGGGGCATCGTACCAGCCGGGACAGGCCGTGACTGTTCAGGTGCTGCACGCAGACACCGCTGCACGCACGGTGGACCTGAGTCTTGTCCGTTGACGTGCGATTATCCTGTTACCGTGCGGGCGGCTTCGCGTGCCGCACGCGCCCGGGAGAGAAAGAACTCGTTGAGTACAGATGCCACCACGAGACGCCCCTCTTCCGCCTCTGCAGCATGCACATGGCGCGCCAGGTAGTTCGAAGCTCCGGAGCTTCCAATCGCAGTTAGCGCAGCAAGGGCGAGCTTTCGCTGCGTAGCATTGGCGCCATTCTCGTAGACCGAACGCAGTGCCGTGACGCACCGGCGCAGATCTACTTTGTCGCGGTAGAGCGTTGCAAAGATAATCGTGTTGCGGAGTGTCTGCGTCCTGACATTATCGATGGACATTTCCAGGTTGGAGGTGATTTGCGACGCGACCAACTTCCATTGCCGGTCTGACTGATCATAATTGGTGGCAGTGCCCTGCGCCTGTACTATGACAGGCATTGCGAAACCTACTAAAAGCGCGAGTGCGATTGTGCGTAGCATCTGCATGGCGGTCCCCGTGTTCATTGGTGTGTGCTGAATGGCGTATCGTCCACGTTCCGATACGAGAAAAGGGCTTCCGGGTTACGCTGCCAATTGCTTCAATCCGACTTTTTTTCGTTGTACGCGGCGCGTGTCCACCTCTGTCGCCGGCACGATTACGCAGGCCTGTCAGGGCGCAAATCCAACATCTCGTCCTGTCGATAGGACTTCTACGAAAACCGACATCGAATCACCGAGACCGAGAGAGTCCGCCACGCGCGCCGGTAGTAATATGATGCGTTCGTCGAGGAGCTGTTCTGCCACGCGCACTTCGATCGCCTTCCAGTTTCTGGGATTGGTGATGCGCAGCAGGCTGCCGCGCACATGGGGCGCCGTTACCAGCTCCACCTGTCCGGCGGTCGGCTGGCCGCTGACGGGTCTCGGCTGGCTGTAGTTCGCATCTGCGACGCGGCGTGACACATAGAGTCGCCCCGATCTCATGCCGGAAACGGCCTGCGACAAACCCACGGAATCTTCTCCACCTGCCACCGCCAGCTCGTCCAGGGCATCCTCACCAGGCCCCTTCGAGGACAGCATCCAGAACGCTGCGACAAGAACCACGACGCTACATGCGGCTGCTGCGATCCGCACGAACGGCGTGCGCGGTCCGAGCCTCCGGGCAGGAGCATCCTGCCGTATTCTGCGCGTTTCCACCGCACTACAGTCAAGATCACGACATGCCTCCCGAAGCAGGAGGTCTATGGAAAGATCCTCTTCCAGATTGAGCATGGCATGATACGGGCAGGCCTCGCAGTGCCGGAGCCAGGCCAATATGATTTCTGCGGGCGCATCTGCGGACGGGGGCTGGTTCCATTGTCCGGGCTCGGTGCACGCAGGCTGTTGTTGCATCATGGTTCTGTTGTTTCTGATTCGTCGCAGGGCCGGATTACAATAGTCCGGACTCGCGATATATCGCACATGCCTTGTGGAGGCGCTTTTTGGCACGCCAGTGCCGTACGCGCACACTCTCTGGAGAGCAGCCGATTTCTTCCGCGATTTCTTTTAATGTCTTGTCCTCCCAGTATCGGGCACGAAAGATGTACCGATCTTCCGCGCTGAGCACCTGCAACATGATTTGCCGCAGGAAATACACCAGATGTTCCTGTTCATGGCGGGCCTCCAATTCCGCGGGTTGCGCCAGCACGCGGTCGGTGAGCTCCATTTCCACCTGCCGCTGGCGACGCGCTTTGCCACGGCGCCACGCGTCATTCAGATAATTGCGAAGTACCGTGGCAAGCCAGGCATCGAATGACCCAGGGCGGCTTTGCGAGCGAAACTGATGTAGTACTTTCGGCAGCTTATGGCAAAAGAAGGTTGTCACCATATGCCGCGCATCTTGCCCGGACATGCGGCGTGAGACCATGTCGACGACAAACCCGTTCTTGCGTCGCCACAGTTCAAAGTATGCTTCGCTCTCGAGAACATTGTCACCGGCGAGCTGGACGAGCTCCTCGTTGGTGATCTTCTCGAAGTCGCCGGCATGCCAGGCAGACGCACCCGGATCCGTCATGGTGGTGGGAAGCAAAGATTCAGAAGACATTGTTCAGGTGTGCGTCATTGGCCGGGCTCGGTTTGCGTTTTGCGATCCGCGAACCCTTAACGCACCGTCAACGTCTCCACATGGCGTCAGTGTTACAACCCGCAATTCCGAGGCGCTTCTTCCTGGATTCCATCCACCTTCACCTGCACCCTCAGCATAGCAGATGGCCGCTACAGCGGCACCAGTTCGGCGCGCACCGGAACCTCTGGCGTAAGCGCCGCATCAGTGCCCGATCGCCGCGCTAACCGCTCACGTGTAAGATCTGCAAGGGCTTCAATATACAAGGAGTGGTCATTCAGTGTTGGCGCCACCTCCACGTGTTTGAAGCCGGTGCGCCAAGCCAGTTGCCGCAGTGCGATATCAAGCGTATAGGTGGTGTCCAGGCCCTCGGCCACAGCCGTAATCGGGGCCACCAGCACGGCCGCATGCCCTTGCCGGCGCAAGCTCGCAAGCGCCTCCAGAAAGGCCGCTGACGACCAGGATAGTGGGTACATGCCGCCGTGGAAAGCCACAACGTGCGGTCTGTCATGACCGCGCACCGCCATTACACGACCAACGGTAGCGTGGACTGCGTCGCTATACGGATCTCCCCTCTTTTCAATCTTGCGGGCGCGAGAGCCCTGTGCGCTAAAGAGGATTGGGACGTCCGTACATGTGCGGCTGCAAAATCGCTGGAGGGTTTCGTCGATCCGTTCCCCAATGGCCCGTATGTACTTGTCATTGGTGGCGTATTCCATCACAGCCACGGTGAGGCGCGCAGGCATTGTCCCCTCTTGCTCCAGATGCCACCAATGGGCCAGGGCAGATCCGGTAGTGGACTTGGAATACTGCGGAAAGCTGGGCAATAGGACAACCTTTGTGACGCTATCCTCGCGCATCCGGCGGGCCACCTCTACAGCGTTAGGGCGTCCGTAGCGCATCGTTGCGTAGACCCGAAACCTCACTCCAGGCGATTGACTCTGTCCTGCACACAAGCACGATTCAAGGCTGGCAGCCTGGTCGCGGGCAAGCGAAGCCAGCGGCGATGCACCGCCTACAGAATCGAACTGCTTCCGCAGCGCCCTGCCTTGCACTATCGCCCCAATACTGCCAAGCGCGGCGCGACATGACCGGTGCCCCGGAAATGCGTAGCGCGCGGGATCCATGAAGACCTCGTAGAGAAACGGCCTGACCTGGTCTGCGGACTCCGGACCTCCCGAGTGAAACAACACCACTCCTACCGTGTCTCCCCGCTCCACAACTATCCGTTCCGTCGGATAGTAGGCGCCTGTCAACAGGCGCTCGTCCTCCCTATACCGGCGCAGATACTGGCGTAGCGTCATAGGGCGCAACGCATCTGGGAAAATGATGTTTTGTGTAGTACAGTCGCACCTACGCGGTGCTCCGCTAGTCTTTTGAAGTTTTTGTAAATCGTTGCCAATCGCGAATCTCTTTTTCCATTGCTGGAGTGGACACGATGCTCCAGACTGGTGGAATGGGATCCTCAAACGTCATGGGTTGCTGTTCTACGGGATGCTGGACGATCAGCTGCCAGGCGTGAAGAGCGATGTTGCGGCCATCAAGTGGACTGCTTGCGCCATAGCGCACATCTCCCAGGATAGGAGTCCCATGATGGGCAAACTGGCAGCGAATCTGGTGCCGCCTGCCGGTCAGCAGTTGTATAGAGACCAGCGTCAGCCGCCCGTGATGCGCCACTGCCGTCCAACGCAGGATGGCTCGCTTCGCCTCGGCCGTCTTGCTCGCGGCTACGCACATCCGCCTCTGGTTCCGCACCAGATAGTCCTCCCAGACGCCCTTCCCCGTCAGGTCGCCCTCAACCAGTGCCACGTAGCGCTTTTCAACCCGGCGTTCTCGAAATTGCCCGGACAATCGGCGCATAGCCTTCGAGGTCCGTGCGAGCACCATCAGGCCGGAGGAGGGCCGGTCGAGCCGATGCACGAGACCCAGATACACGTTGCCGGGCTTGTCGAACGCTGCCTTGACGTAGGTCTTGCCTAGCGACAGGACGGACGCATCTCCCGTTTGATCTCCCTGCGCCAACATGCCCGGCGGCTTACTGACCACCAGCATGTGATTGTCCACATAGAGCACCGATATGTTCATATTGATAACCCCGCGAAGCGTATGTTTGAGATCGAGAAATGGCGCTATGTGTGTTCCACACCGCTAACCCGGATTGCCACAAGAAGTGGGCTGCGAACCGACTGATTCTATGAACTCCAACATTGAGGAACACATCCCTTATTCCGCCGAGCAGTGGCGCAAGGCGTTGCATGTTCTTGCTCTTTTAATCCCACTCCTCATGCCGGTAGTGGGCAAGTGGCAATCGGCAGCTCTTCTATTCCCGCTGGTTGCACTGGCGCTATCGGCCGACGTGTTACGCGTACGCTCAGCGCGGTTTGCCGCCATTATCACTCGCGTGTTTGGCTTCATGATGCGGCGGAGCGAGCTTCCGGCTGTGGGTGACCCCGTGCGGATTAACGGAGCGTCGTGGGTGTTGTTTTCCTCTCTGCTCCTGGTTTGTGTTTTTCCAGTGCACATTGCGTCGACCGCACTGGCGACGTGCATTTTGGGTGATGCCGCCGCTGCGCTCGTTGGCCGCCGCTACGGTAGGCGCATGTGGCCGCGCAGCAGGCGCACCGTTGAGGGAACCGTGGCATTTGTACTGGTCGGGCTCGTCGTGCTTGGACTCTTCGGCGGCGTCGCGTTCTGGGTCGGCGCCGTCGGCATCTTGCTTGCTGCCACTACCGAAGTATGGGGAGATTCCATTAATGACAACCTGCGCGTTCCGCTGGTGTGCGCAATAGCATTCTACATGCTCGAACGGTATGCGCTGAGACTGGACGTCCACCTATTCTAAGCCACGCGGATGCAGAAGCTGCGGGCAGCCTGTACGTAGGAGGTAAAACTCCGTATATTTTGATAGCGAATCTCTAGCACTGTAACGATCGGTCACCACGGCAGTGAACGTCAACAACTCGCATATTATCCCATCACAGTGCCCAAATCATCTGTCCGTTATGCCGGTGAATGCGTTATTGCCTCCAAGAGCACAATAGTACGTATCTTGCGAATTGTTGTGCTTCCGTCGAACCGAAGTGCTTCGTTGTCATCACCCACTAAACCACATTATGCCTACACTCCCTGCCTTATCAGAGTCAACCGTACCTGATGGCGGCCTCATCGGACCACCGCCGGCAGAAATCATTCCGGGCGGACAATATGCGGTACGGTTCGCACAGACCCAAAATGAGATTGAAGCTGTCCAGAAGATGCGTTTTGAAATCTTTAATTTGGAACTCGGTCAGGGATTGGACACCTCCTACGAAACGGGACGCGATGAAGATAGATTCGATGCGACCTGCCACCATTTGATGGCTGTGAAATTGGGGACGGACAAACCCGTAGGCACCTACCGTGTGCAGACGGCCGAAATGGCCGCTACCGGCAAGGGGTTTTATTCGACTACCCACTTCGACCTGTCTACGCTCCCTGCCTCCCTGTTGGATGAGGCCGTGGAAATGGGACGCGCCTGCATAGATATTGAGCATCGCAGCGTGAAAGTGCTCCAGATGTTATGGCAGGGCCTTGGATTATATCTAAACCGTCAAGGCAAGCGGTATCTCTTCGGGTGCTCCGCCCTGCGAAGCAAGGATCCCGCCAAGGGAATGCGCGTCTTCAATTATCTGGTGCAGGAAGGACACATGCACCCGACGTTCTCCGTGCTTCCCCATCCACACCTCTCTTGCATGGCGCTGGGCAATACCACCCAATGCGCGGACACTTCTGAAGTCCCACCCCTGCTGCGTGCCTATTTGCGTCGTGGAGCCAAGGTCTGCGGCCCACCAGCATTTGACCTGGAATTCGGCACCATCGATTATTTCTCAGTAATTGATCCGGAAGGGCTCGACCCAAATGCTCTCGACTATTACTACTATCGAAAATGATACGCACCGTTCGCCGGGCGCTGCGAGCCGGGTTGCTCATTCTGTGGTCAGCGCTCTGCATTCCCGTTTACGACGTTGGCCTCCTGTTCACGCGACGTGAAATGCACTGGAGGACACGAGCCGCCAAGGCATGGTCGAAGGGTGTTGCGCACATCCTCGCCATGCGCATACGCGTTATCGGCACGCCGCCTGAGGGCGCATTCCTGCTCGTAACCAATCATCTCAGCTACGTTGACGCCATCCTGCTATTGACGCAGGTGAGAGGATTCTTTATCGGTCGTGAGGACACGGCAAATTGGCCGCTTGTCAAGTGGGTCATTCGCAGAAGCGGAACGCTATTCCTGAATCGTGACCGGCGTGCCGATGTCCGGCGCATTAGTGATCGCATGGAAGATGTTCTACAACAGGATAGCGGCCTCATCCTCCATCTGGAGGCTACCACCAGCCTTGGCGAGGGCGTCCGCCCCTTCAAGTCCGGTCTGCTCGAGCTTGCAGCCCGCCAGGAGCGTCCTGTGGAAACTGCGGTTATTCGCTACAGCACCCCACACGGAGAAGCTCCGGCGCAAGAATCCGTGTGCTGGTTTGGCCCAATGCCGTTCAAGCAACATATCCTCGGACTGCTGGGACTGAAATACTTTGAAGCCACGCTAATATTCCCGGGTGAGCCCATCGTGCATTCGGATCGCAAGGTACTCGCGCGTCTGTTGCAGACACAGGTTGAGGATCACTTCGTTCCAGTCTACACACCGGAAGAGGCTACCGCCACTGCCAGTCAGACCTGAAGGCGGTTACTGTCCACCGAACAGTCGGGAAAGCCCCACGCCTACCGTCACGCCTCGCTCGCCCATATGGTGAGTCACGTCCAGGCGCAGAGGGCTGCCCCAGATGTTGGTGAGTGACACCCCGATTTCGTGATAAAACGCTTGTGGCTCCGCCTGCATTCTGTCCCACGCGCGGGCGTGACCGCCATGCAGGGCAGCGCCCATGTTGCGATCAACAAGCGGCGTGAGCCCGAGGATTTCAAACGGCCAAGAGCGAAAATCGTGTTCCCAGAACACTCCGAGTAGACGCTCGCCCGCGAGCCGGCGACCCCGCAGGCTGCGCAGGACACCGAGCGCACCAAATGGGCCGAGCGCGCCATCAATCGCCACATGGCGCTGTGCTGGCAGGTCACCCCAATGTGTGGAAGCCATCATGCGCAGCGCGAGGCCTTGAGGCCTCGGACGGTGGCGGAAAAATGTCCGTAGATGCGTGTCGAGTTGCACATCCACGCGCGCAAAGGAGAACGTCCCATTGAGGAGACCGGGTATCGCGTGCTCAACATGCACCGCTACGCGGTGCTGCGGGGTAACACGTAGCGCGTGGTGGATATCGCCAATGGCGACGACGAACGCGAGCGAGCGAAGGCTGCCGTCATCTATCGACGGATTAGGCCGGAAGGCGCGCCGGTATGGCCACGGGCGCGGTAGCCATTGCTTCATGGACACATGTTCCTCGAGCCGCGCATCCAGGGAAACGCGGACCCACGGCTGCAGGAACATGGCTCCCACGCTGAACGCCTGCCTCCAGTAATAATCGAAATAGTCGCCCTGCCCCAATTGCGCCGCAAGCCCGCTAACGGTGCCCGAATAGATCGGCGAGACACGCTGTGCAGCACTTCCCACTCTGTAGCGCATGGTGTAGGACAGGCGGCCGCCCCGGTTCCTGGTGAGCCGCCCCGCATAGGTTCTGCGCCCATCGTAGGTCGTCTGAGCAAGGCGGCCTTCGAATTCCAACGTCTGTGACAAGGGTAGCAGCTTTTCGACGCCTATCGCATAGCCATCCACCCGGTTGTACCATAACCACGGCCGATAGCCCAGGAAGAGCGGCCATCGGAACTGCGGAGGGTCGACGACCACGGGCAGTGGTCGCAGGCCCCGTCCTGTAGCTGGAAACGCCTGCTTGAGCGTTAGTCGTGCGCGAGCTAGAGCGTCGAGGGCTTCCGCCTCCCGTGGCGTCAAGGCGACAAGGTTTCTTCCTAACAGGAACATGTCGTCCTCGAATACCGACGCCGAGTCGACAGCGACGCGCTCCTCGCCGGCATAGGGCAGATCCGGCAATGGCGCATTTGGCTCGTAACCGGAGAGCAGCAACACCTGGTGCAATGTCACCGGACCATGCTCCATGCGTGCCCGAAACACGCCGGCCACCTGCAGATCCTGTGGCAGCCAGAATGAATCTACGGCCGCAAAGTGCTGGCGGTAGGTCACCTCCCACATAGATGTTCCGGCGGAATAAACCACGTGTCGCGCAGGTCGCACGGCGGCCTCCACCAATGCGAATACACTGTCCAGGATCGCTAGACGACCTACAAACGTGGCGCGCAACAGGTCTCTCGGCGCCAGATACAGATCATAAATGGTGCGCCCGTCAACGGTGCGCCGCCCGGCAAACGCAACGGTGTAGGCCTCCAGGGCGTCCGGATGCGTGGGGCCTATGAACCGCAGCCCGCGAATGTCTATCACGTCCGCCGAAAAATCCGCTAATTCCCCGACCGGATTCAGGCCCAATTCTCGGTAGAAATCCCCGGTTTCGCGCCGGGACCGGATTACTTCCCGGATCCCGCGCGCCTTGTCGTAATAACGATCGAAGACATGCTCACTAATGAGCGCGATGCCGTTGGCATTCTCCAGCGTCACACGCGTATAGCCGCGCGATTGGTGCGTACGAAGATGTTCGCGCCTTGCTTTCTTACGCACAATGGCCTTTCGCAGCACATTCGTGGCGAATTCATCCCCGGCCACGAGGACTTCCTGCATGGCATAGACCGCAGGCTCCAATGCGACCACGAGGTCGCGATCATCATTGGCGCCGACCGTCACCTGCCAGACTTTGTACCCGACAAACCGAATATCGAGCGTTGCCGGGAGGCGCTGCACCGCAAGTTCGAAGCGCCCTTCCCGATTCGTGATCGTACCCCTGCGCGTCCCCTCTTCGACAACGTGGGCGGCATAGAGCGCCTCTCCGGTATCGCGGTCAGTAACCAGCCCGCGCAGGATGACCTGAGCCACAGCTCCTGTGGGCCATAGAAAAAACAGGATGGCCGCTCCGGCCATGTAGATCAACCTCAGACGCAGACGTGAACTAGAAAATCCTGGCAAAGCCATACCCTACGGTAACACCCCTGGCATCAAGACGCTTGGTTACATTAACCCGCAAGAGCCCAAGGATCCCGCTGATCGAGATGCCAACTTCATGATGGAATCTATCCGGGCTGGCCCATCTGCCAGGAGGCTCCGGCGCATGGCCGTGCGGCTGACCGGTCCACGTTCGCGCGTGGCCTCCATAAAGAATAACATTGACGCCGCGTTCCGCCCAACCGCGCATGCCCACCAATTCAAAAAACAGGGTTCTAAAATTATGCTCCCAATAGAATGCGGTTATCTTCCGACCTACGTATGGTAGCCCTATCAGCGTATACAGCGTCCCGAACGCGTGGTATCTGGTAGCTCCGGCCGCTTCGGCAATGAAAGCGCGCTGCGGTGGCAAGTTGCCTGTGCCTCCTCCATGCACGAGGCGCATATCCAACGTATTGGGCAACAGGCGTCGGCGCGTAAACGTGTCTAACCGCCAGTCCAGCGCGAACTCGTAGCGCGTATAGCGAAAATCGCTACCCAACGCACCGGGCGCGCTGTGCTCGACGCGTAGCGTCAGATGCCTGCGTCCAGTAAGTGGGACGAAGGCATTGCGCCTGCCGATGGTGATCGATGCTGCCAATGCACGAAGCATGCCGGGATCAATACTCGGATTATCCCGGAACGGGGTTTTCTTGCCCAGAAGGTCGTAGCTCGTTGTCGTTTGAAGCGACGCGTGCTCCTCGGATAGAAACGTGGCGGACAGCCTGGTGCGCCAGCGCTCAACGCGCACGCCCCCGGTGACGGTATAGCCTTCGCTTCGGTAATAGTCAAAATAGTCATCGCCTCCCAGGAGCAGGGGCAGGCTATTGGTCAAGCGCCCTTTGTATATCGACCGGTAGCGCAACGCGCTACTCGCCGTGATGCGGCCTTCCACAAACAACTCGGGTGCTCCCGCAGTGGTAAGCCGCGCCGTGCCATGATGGGACCAGCGATCCTTACCCGTCGGGCCCGAGCTCCAGCCTCCGCCACCTCCGAACCTGACATGCTTCCCTACCTCAATTGTCGCCCGGAGGCCGCCGTGGAATGCATCCACACGGTTGTACCAGAGTGACGGCGCCAGATGGAGGTTTTCCGGTAGCCCCCAATCAATTCCCGCGCTCGCAGCAGACTCCCGGGTGCGCATTAGCCGTGCAAGTGGGCCTGTCGGAGCAAACGCGTCCTCTAAAAGCATGGTGCTGTCAATACTGGCATAGGCGAGCGTCTCGATCGGAGACAATGGAACGGCGAGACCCTCCATCTGCAGTACACTATCCGCCGCGACCGCGACCGAATCCACGCGCAGCATCTCCTCGCCTGCGAACAGTGTATCCGGCAGGGGTTCATTTACTTCATAGTCGATGATCCTGGAGAGCTGGTTGATGTAGAATGGAGGAAAGGACAAGAGTCCGGGAACCGAGATGGCGAACTCAGTCTCCGAGCGCTGGTCTACTGGCAACCAGAAACTGCCGCCGAAGGACGAAAACTGTTGCCGGTAGGTAACATCGAAGCGGCGGATGGGATTGGGAAAGAGGAAGGCTTCCCCTGGTCGCAGTTCCACGTCAATCATGGCATACGCCCCATCCAGTACAGATATGCGCCCTACGAATCCGCTCGAAAGCTTGCTGTTGGGTTCGACCAGAATGTCGTACACGTCTGTATCGTCGCGCTGGCGTATCCCTTCGAGATGGAATGTGTAATAGTCAAGCGCATTCGGGTGTGTTACCCCGACGAGTCTGTGCCCGGCGATATCTATGTCATCGTCATAAAGATTGGTGACAAAGAGTGCTGCAGGCATGTTCTCTTCGAACGGAAAGTTCGCTGTCTCCCGCCGCCCTTTCAGGACCTCGGTAATCCCTCGTTTGTGATCCCAGAACGCATCCGTCGCTGTTTCGACAATCGAAACGATACCGGTGTCGTTGGAAATCGTGAATCGGTTGTACGCCGCCGCCTTATAGGACAGAAGTGCTGCACGCCACTCCCGTTTGCTCTCAATGACCTTGCGCATAATGTCGATCGCCGGGTCCTCTCCTGAGACGACAAGCTCGTCCATCGTGTAGACCACGGGCTCCAGCAGAAAATCCTGCCCTCCGGAGTCTGCACTCTGAAGCACGCGGCGCGCGGTCTTGTAGCCGATACAGCGGACGACCAGGATTGCCGGCAGGGAGTCGACCTGTACACGGAAGGCGCCTTCCTCATTGGTAATGGTGCCGCGATAGGTGTCTTCGATTTGTATTGTGGCGGTAGGCAGTGGCGCGTTGGACGTGGCATCGCGGACATGTCCGCGAACCAGGTGCTGCGCTTCGGACGGAATGGTCGACAGAAGCATTCCCACCAGTAACAGGGTGCTCTTCACCAGTGTGGCGCCTTGGCGACGTCCCGAGGTCCTGAATACGATTCGCATGTTGATCGGCACTTGCCGCAATACTGATTATGTCACACCGGGGCTCATCTGCACCGTCCGGCGCCTAACTGAAATCTAAGCCGCAAGTTGCGCACGACTTGTAACATCTTCCGGCGGCGCTTCTTCGGTCGCACAGCCAATCCTGTGATAGGAAGACACAATCCAGCCGTACACGGACTAAGGCCTCCCGCACAGGAACGCGTGGATCTTATCTTTCTGTCTTCGGGCGTCCTCGAATCCTATCTCCATGACGAGCGATACGTACTTGTGGTCAAAGAGCAGCATACTGAGCCAGTCCGGACTTTTCGTATCTCCAGTCCCAAGGCCGCGCGTCAGCAGCTTGAGACTTCCCTTGAATTCCGGGCTGTACTCACTGGAGAGTCTTCCCAGATCAACGGAAGGACGCAGTACCAGTAAATTCACCGGGCGCAGGCCGTTACGACGCTTTGGGGGAATGCGCCTGATAAGGTTGTTCATGGCTTCCAGGTTCTGCGCGTCCTGGTCCAACACGTCAAGAAAAATCGCATTCAACAGCATGCCGATCACCTGCGCCGCTGGCGGGTAGCCTTGCACGGCGGGAACGTCCGCCTCGGACCGTGATCGCCCATAGCGGGTCGATATGACCAGAATGCTGGTTGCCCCGAGATGCAGAGCCGGCGACAGCGGCGCGGTCAGGCGAATACCACCGTCGCCATACCAGGCTCCATCGATCCTTTCTGCCGGAAACAGCAGCGGAAGGGCCGACGAGGCCATCACGTGTTTCAGTCTCAGGTCCGCCTGGATACCCACCCTGTTCGGGCGCTGCCAGTCTTCAAAGCTGCGGCCTTGGACCCACGTTACGGATTGCCCGGTCAGATAATTGGTTGCCGTTATGCTGGCAGCGATAAGGCGGCCCGACGCCAGGTTTTCCCCGATCCCGGTTAGCACGCCGCGTTCACTATTTAACTGATGTGTCAGGTAGTCGCGCAGCGGCCCCGTGCTCAAGAGCGCTTCCCCCTCCTTTACGCGCAGGGTCAGGTCCGCCAGTCTCCTCCTGATCAGGAGGCTTCCCACCATTGACATACCGACCAGGCGCCTTGACAGGGACAACACTGATTCTTCCTGGAATACCTGGTCGCTGCTGATATCGAACCAGCACTTTGCAAGTCCCGCTGCAGCACCCTGCTCTACACCGGTATGGTTTGCCAGATAGGCGGCATTGATGGCGCCAGCCGACACGCCCGTGATAATCGGAAACACAGCTTCGGGGAATTCCTCTTCGATATACCGCAACACCCCGGCTTGATAAGCCGCCCGCGCTCCTCCGCCTCCGAGGACAAGCGCAATCGGGTCCGGTGTGGTGGCTCCTTGGTTCACGTGGTTTTATCTGGTGTTTACGTGTCGGGATCCAGTTTTACACGCAGCGTGCATGCTGCTTACGTACAGCATTCCCAACTGTTCAACAGCACGGTTTAGTCGTCTGCCTGCATCGGTTCACCGTCTGCCTTGCGTACGCTTCGTTGTCGGTGATCTGCTTCTGGAGGGTTGCGCAGGCTGCTTTCAGCCTTCCCTGCCTACGTATTCTTCCTGCATACGCGGGATAGATCCGCACTACATCACTCATGCGCAGCATATCGGCAAGGAAGGTGCCCCGCAGACATTGCCGTAATTCGACGACTCCCTTGCCGCATCCTGTCAAAAAACCTATTTTGCTCCATGCACGATATAAAGCGCGGATATCCCGCTTAGTGAGAAACATGATATCTCCAAAGCTATGACTAATCCCGAGCGCACTGATGTGCGTTTTGAAGCCAATGAGAAACCGCCGACTTCCCTGACTGTCGGTCTTGGCTTGCAGATGGCCATTCTCTGTATTGCAGGAATTGTGTTAACGCCAGTGGTCGTAATACAAGCAGCAGGCGGTGCGGAGGAATTTCTGACATGGGCCGTATTTGCCGCCGTTCTCATATCCGGAGCGACGACAATTTTGCAGGCGGTGCGTATCGGCCGTATCGGAGCAGGGTATGTGCTGCTGATGGGCACCTCGGGAGCCTTTATTTCAGTCTGTATTACGGCCATCGCCAAAGGCGGGCCTGCGATGCTCGCCACGCTGGTCATTGTCTCGGCACTATTCCAGTTTGCCCTCGCTGCGCGGCTTGCTTTGTTCCGCCGCATCCTTACGCAGACGGTGGCGGGAACCGTGATCATGTTGATCCCTGTATCCGTAATGCCGATTCTGTTCGACCTGTTCAAGGACGTGCCCGAAGGAGTTTCGCCGTCGGCGGCTCCGCTCAGCCTCGCGGTCACCGTCGGCGTGATCGCTGGCATCGCGCTCAAGGCCAGGGGTACGCTCCGCATGTGGTCGCCGGTCATCGGCGTCCTTGCCGGCACGATAGTGGGCGGATTCTATGGCATCTACGATACGGGCCGCATTGCGGAGGCTGCCTGGATTGGCATTCCGACCAGTGGATGGCCAGGACTCGACCTTACTTTCGGCCCGCTGTTCTGGTCGCTGCTGCCCGCGTTTATCTTTGTGACTCTCGTCGGCGCCATTGAAACGATCGGCGACAGCGTCGCCATTCAGCGGGTATCCTGGCGCCGCCAAAAGGCGGTGGACTTCCGTGCCGTGCAGGGCGCCGTGGCAGCGGATGGCATTGGCAATCTCCTGTCGGGCCTCTTTGGCACAGTGCCAAACACTACCTATTCGAGCAGCGTTTCGGTGACCGAATTGACCGGGATCGCCTCCCGCAGAATCGGGGTCGCCATTGGCGTAATCTTTCTTGCGCTGGCCTTCCTACCAAAGGCTCTCGCCAGCGTAATTGCCATTCCGTCTCCTGTTGCCGGTGGCTACATCATGGTGCTTTTGGCCATGCTTTTCATTGTCGGCATGAAAATCATCGTGAAGGATGGCGTCGACTATCGAAAGGGGCTGATTGCAGGTATCGGTTTCTGGGCCGGAGTCGGCTTCCAGAATGAAGTAATATTCCCCGAAATTTTCGCCGAGTTTGCCGGAGGCCTTTTGCAGGATGGCATGACCGGTGGCGGGCTCGTCGCGATTACCATGTCGGCATTCGTGGAAATTACACGCCGACGCCGCAGTCGCATCGAAGCCATTCTCGACCCCGCCTCACTGCCAGATCTGCGCGACTTTGTGGCCCGGTTTGTCAAGCAGAACAGATGGGGGGACGCCATGGTGACGCGCCTCGAAACGGCTGTCGAAGAAACAATGCTAACCATGATAGGGCAGAAAACCAAGAGTCAATCTCGGCGCATGCTGCTGTCTGCCCACAAGGACGGCAACGAAGCGGTACTGGAATTTATCGCATCCAGCGGCGATGGAAACCTCCAAGACCAGATTACACTCTTGACCGATGCGACCCCCGAAGCCAATCTGGAGCAAGAAGTATCCCTGCGGATGCTACGCCATATCAGCTCTTCCGTGCGGCACCAGAGTTATCACGATACGGATGTCGTAATCGTTAATGTGAAAGCCCCCTGACCTTCCCGTTACACGGGATGTGAAGGCTAACGCACGCACGTGCCGTGTTGTCGGGCAGGTATACGATCCACTGCGCCTCGTCCCCATCCTGGATGGGTCCGCCGAGGACAGGCTTATATATACTAACTGGAGCATTGCCTTCGGGCAAGAGGGACTCACGAACGCCATTGTCTACCAAGAATCCGTCATGTCCAGAAAGGGATCCCACATCTGAAAGCGCCTCGAGTACATCCCTTGTCTGACCACAGCAGAGAACGCGCAAATAACACTTGTGTCAGCGTCTGATTAGCGCACTTGGGGAGATTGTGCGATCGGCCGAGAGCGCCCGCATCCGTAGCGCCACTGACGGATTTGCCGACCCTTGGAAGGATTGTCAGCAGTCCGATTGACTGCGCGGCCATATCGTCTTCCCGTACCGACATGCTGTCTTCAGGAAGCCCTGTGGCGCGGACAAAGCGGCGCACAGCCGGCATTGGTACGCTACTTGAAAGAAGCATGGGCGCACACATCGCAAGCGTGCCAACTATCAAATCAAACTGAGGCAACATCATGAACAACCTTATTCGCTTCAAATCGCGCCACGACCTGGACTCGGTCCTGCGCGAGCGCACACGCATCTCCGACAGCCCTACACTGATGGACGTTTTGGCGGGTGCCTGGCCTACGGGCTGGACGCCGCAGGCAGACGTAACTGCCACCGAGGATGCCTATATCGTTCTCCTGGATCTGCCGGGACTCAGCAAGGATGATGTGGAAATCACCATCCAGGACCGGTCACTCCGTGTCGAAGGTGAGCGCAAGAGCCCGCAGGCGGACGACACGGATACATTCACACGGCGCGAGCGCGCTACCGGTCACTTCCAGCGCCACTTCGTGCTACCCAAGTCCATCAAGGCAAATGCGGTTAAGGCCACCTTTGACCGCGGCGTACTGCGGATACAGATTCCGATCACGGACGACCACAAGGCTCGCAAGGTCACGATTCAATAACGCAACCGTCACGCGCAGTGCATGGCCGCTGGCTTCACACGGAAGCTGGCGGCCTACTGCACGACCGCTTCGGCCTCCTCGTCTGTCTTCGCGAGGCGACCACGCGTTAGCTCCAGTACAAGCCGATCGGTGTCGTAGATGTCGTCCAAGGCTTTCAGTATGGCGCGCGCATCAACCGATATCGCCCTCCCTGCTACATCAGAATAGAGGTAGGTGTTGGGAAGCGACTCCATGTTTCCGTCAAATATGAGTCCCACGATTTCAAGGTCACGGTTCAGTAGCGGCGACCCGGAATTGCCACCCGCAATATCGTTCGTGCTCACCAGATTCAATGGCGTCGCCAAATCAAATGACGACGGCGGCATAAGCCACGCTTCCGGAAGATCCCAGGATTTACTAACGCCACGATAGGCGTAATAATGGTTGTACAACCCATAGAAGGTGGTATACGGCGGCGCCTTCGTACCATTGTACGCGTATCCCTGCACCACACCATCCGCAATACGCAAGGAGAATGAGGCATCAGGCGGCGTCTGTGTGCCGTAAAGGGCAAAGCGCACCTGTGACAAATGACCCTTCAAAAGCTCCTCGCGGTTGCTGAAGCTCTGATCCTGTCCAGTTACAGTAAAATACAGTGGCGCAATCGCATTGATAAACTCCACCGTTGGGTCTTCGCTACTCAGGTAGCCGCCGTCCAGGAGCAAGGTATAGCCGGCAGAGTCGGCGATTGCTGTTGTGGCAACGAGCTGACTGGCCACGCTGTCAATCGGCAGGCCGCCGGTTACTTTCCGGAATGTGGGGTCGGTGGGTCCGAGCGCCCGCTCCAGATCGCGCAGGCGAATGGCGACGAGCGCCTGCTCCAGCGCCGGCGGATTGTCTTCGAATGCCAAGGCGTCCTTGCGCACCTCTTCCAGTTCAGCTGGCGAGAATACTCCACGCCGCTGAAGCGTGTCATAATAGTATCCGTAGAGGGCACGCGTCAGCACCCGTGAACCGGCCGTCGAACCGAACAGTAAGAAGGCGGCGGCACGAGAGGTCTCCGCCTTCCGGGATCGCTGGAGTTCCTCCAGACTCTGGAAAACACCGCCGAATTCCATCTCCAGGGAATCCACCTGCGCCAAGTCCCTGCGAAGATTCTCCTCAGCGGCCAGTCGGCGCGCCATAAGACCCGAATCGCGCAGCCCTGCAAGCTCGCCCGTGCTGGCTTTGATCGAATTGCGCATCGAAAACAGGCTGTTGCGCACCGTCGCCGGCTCCTCGCCTTCCGGCGTAGCGCCGAGGTACGCTTCCAACGCGGCCACCCGCTCCTCAAGGGCCGCAATTTGATGCGGGAGCGCATAGTCTCGGGCATACTCCAGGATGGCCACGGTACTGGACCTGTTCGTCGATCCGGGATTGCCAACTACGAAAACCACGTCGCCCTCCTGGCTCCCCGAAGTATCCCAGGAAAAAAAGTCGTTACCCGTGACCGGGTTGCCATCAGCGTCGTATGCCCTGAAAAAGGACATATCAAGGCTATAGCGCGGATAGGTGAAGTTGTCTGAGTCTCCACCGAAATAGCCCAGCCGATTCTCCGGTGCCATGACCAGCCGGACATCCTCATAGCGACGGTACGTATAGGCCGCATACCTCCCACCGTTGTAAAGCTCGATTACCTGCACATGCAGCGTGGAATCACGCGCCTTGGCCATACTCATCATCTGCTCTTCTACCTGCCGGGCCTTGTTCCGGCGGACCTGCATTTTTTCGTTGTCTCCGCGCACGGCGCGACTGGCCGAATGAATGCTGGACGTCACGTCATTAATGGAAATGAGCTGCTCTACATAGAGGTCATGGACTTTCCGCTCATCTGCCAACTCAGAGGCGTAGAACCCTTCCTCGAGCAGATCCTCTTCCTCTCTGCTGACATCGACGATGCTCTCGCGCGCACAGTGATGATTCGTTAGTATGAGGCCGTGTGGAGAAACAAAAGATGCAGAACAGGAGCTGGAAAACCGGAGCGCGCCCAAACGCGCCCGCATGAACCAGGTCGTGTCGGGGCGCATGCCATAGGCTTCCTCGAAATAATCAAGCGGTGGATTGTCAAACGTCCACATCTTGCCTCCATCAAACCTGCCTACGGTCGCAGTGCTGCGCGGCTGCGGAGTTGGCTCTTCCACTGCTATCGGGGCCATCTCGACCGGGGCTGCCGGACGCTCAATGATAACGGCGACTTCCTTTGGAGAGGCGCATCCCGCCAACAGGACAAACATGAAGCAGCGGACAACCAAAAGACGCATGGGAACAGATCGGTTAATGGGCGAAGGGGCGTGCATCCTACGGGGACGGCGCCAGTGCTTCCGTCTGCAGCTCGACGACCAGGCGCTCTGCCCCATAGATCTTGTCCAGGGCCTCCAGAATCCCGCTTGTGGCCACGGCCACACAGCGGCTCCTATCAGGCCAATAGATGAAATCTCCCGACAACCCCTCGATATTGGTGTCTATGGCTATACCAACAATCTCAAGATCGCGATTCACCAGCGGCGAACCCGCATTGCCCTCCGTTATATCAACGGTGGAAACAAAGTTCACCGGAGTCGACAGATCGAACGAATCGGGCAGGCTCTGCCACCGTGAAGGTAGCATCCACTCGGAATTCTCTCCGTATGACCGAAAATGGTCAAGAAGACCATAGTACGTGGTGAACGGTGGCGCGACCGTTCCGTTGTACGCGTATCCGCGGATCACGCCATCGGAAATGCGTAGCGTCTGCGTAGCATCCGGGGGCACGCGAGCGCCATAGGCCTCCACGTGCAGCCGACCCAGTGCCTGGGCCACCTCCTGTTCCTGGGCGTGCAGGGCACCAGAGGCAGCGTCGAATATGCGGTACCGCTCCATGACAATAGCCATAGCACGGACCGCGATGTCCTGCGTGCGCGCAGAATCACTGGCGGCCATCATACGCTCCGCACTTGCAAGCATCGACGCTTCCAGAAGACGATCCGCAGCGGCTTCAGGAGACTGTCCGGCAAGTAAGTGCTGCGTAACGGGGTCGCCCGGCCCCAACCATACCTCTAGGTCCCGAAGGCGCTCGATCAGCAGGGCGCGCTCCAGGTCCGGATTCAGATCCTCAACGGCGTGCACGCCTTCGCTTCCCCGATGCAATGCAGCAGCCCGGCGCAAGATACTGGATTCATACCGGGGATGCAGAAAGTTGAAGAATGCAGCTGCCGGCTTTTCCAGGGCTGCACGGGCATCCTGAAGATTGGCCATGCTGCCTAACAGATCACCGTCCGCCTGCTGCGT
Source organism: Rhodothermales bacterium (assembly GCA_963665975.1). Lineage (GTDB taxonomy): Bacteria > Bacteroidota > Rhodothermia > Rhodothermales > Bin80. The sequence goes on along the minus strand of OY762508.1, from coordinate 3,111,368 downwards.
GGCCTGTGTTAGCCTGCGCTCCCGGGAGGCGCGGTGTCGCAGGATGAGCGTGTCCTCCAATGCTTGCTTGCGACCAGCGTACAACTTGGCTGAGTCAAGCAGATCGAAGCGCAGCTCCTCGGCCCTGGGATCCGGAATCGAATCCAGTGCCGCTACGCGCGTCTCAAGGAAACGACGCACAATGGGGTCCCATACATCCCTGCGAAACTCGAATTGCGCCACCGTCTCCAGGCGGACAGTGCTCTCCGGGTTGCCGATTGCAAACACGACTTCGCCGGCCCGTATCGGCGTGTCACTGAAGGCAAAGTAGTTTTCCGTCTCAAACGGGTGATCGTCCTCATACACCCGAAAGAAAGCAACGTCGAGACTGTAGCGCGGATAGGTCGCGTTGTCGGAAACGCCACCATAGGTGCCTGTCTGGAACTCGGGGGCGAGAACCAGGCGGACATCCTCGTAGCGACGGTATACGTACGCAGATGTCCTTGCTCCACCGTAGAGAGAGACGAATTCCACATGGAGATCCGGGGCGTCCGCTTCACGCTTCAGCCGCTCCCTGATGGCCGTGCGCTCGTCTTCCGATGTGCTGGTGTCCAGTACTCCCGTGATGTCCCGAACCAAGAGAAGCTGGTCGGCCAACACGCCAGGCACCGGGCGCTCTTCCTCAAGCGCACCCGCATGAAAGCCGTCTCGGTCAAGGTCTTCTCCCTCGCGGGTGACCGTCCTGATGTGCCTCCGCACACACCGATAACTGGTCACCAAGAGGCCGGTACTGGAGACCAGCGCACCGGAACAGCCAGCGATCCGCAGCGCGCCAAGTCGCGCGTTGTCGAACCAGCTACTGTCGGGGCTGAAGGCATGCGCTTGTTGTACCTGTTCGAACGGCGGATATTCGAACGCCCACATTTTGCCCGCATGCGTCGAAACATCTTGGGCAGCGGCAACTGACACCAGCCAGACTAACGAGAGCAGGCAACTTCCAATGAAAACATATGGTCTGGTGCTCATGGTTCCCCCAGGTGGCAGCAGAAGTTGCGGTGGAACAATCCGCGCAAACCAAAGATTCCAGCCGACCACGAGCCGGAGTGGCGGAATGGTAGACGCGCAGGTCTTAGGAACCTGTATCCGAGAGGATGTGTGGGTTCGACTCCCACCTCCGGCACACGGCATATCAGGCAATTCCGCACACTAACAAAGAAGGTATACTCAACGCTGCATCATCGTTTTTTATTAAAGAATTACTTTAATAAAAAGTATCTTACTACAAATATAAGTTATTTTGCAGCATGACTACGCGGCGGCGGGTTTAATAATTGTTACAACATAGAAATGACTTGATCTTGACGCCGCCCCCTTTCTCCCCGTAACATTGCCAGCACACTGCAGTGTGTATGGGGAGCGTTGGGGCGCGTACGGTGAAATGGGGTAGCCGTTCGCACACCAACAGGAAATCAGGGCCTCGCGTCAGCGGAGACGCGAGGCCTTTTTCTTTCCCGCTATCGGGATCTACTCCTGGATCTTTTGCCCACGGGCACGTTCCTCCCGCGTCACGAAATTCATGGAGATGGAATTCACGCAGTGGCGCGTGTTCTTGGCCGTTAGATACTCCCCTTCGAAAACGTGGCCAAGATGCCCGCCGCAGCGCGCGCACAAGATCTCCGTGCGGTGACCGTCGGCGTCGGGCTCCCGTTGCACGGCGCCGGCGATTTCGTCATCAAAGCTCGGCCAGCCGCAGAAGGAATTGAACTTGTCCTCCGACCGGTAAAGAGGCGCATCACAACGTTTACACGTGTACAGACCTGCCGCATTGTGCAGGTTGTAGCGACCGGAGAAAGGGCGCTCGGTACCCTTGTGAATGATTACTCTCTCTTCTTCGGGAGATAGCGGATTTAGCTTCATGTTCGTTGCGCTGTATATAATTTTCTTGTCATCCCGATTGGCGCTCCGCTTCCACCGCGTAGTACCGTGGCGTTATACGCCGAAGTAGCGGGCGGACTCCGATCGTGGGAATCGCAGATGTCCACTTCTCCGTGCGCATGATGCGCCACCCTGCCTTCTCGAGAAGCCAGTCAAACTGCCAGTCTTCGAATTCGTGGTAATGGCGGTCCCACGGGTCATCCGGATTGCGGTAGGCTGTGGCAAACCACAGCCGCAGGGGTATGGTGGCGAACAGACGAGGCGCATCGATAGCGCGAAGCACATTCAGCGGGGAGACCAGATGTTCGAGAATTTCAAAGGCCGTCACAACATCAACCCCTTTGCCACGCACAACCTCTGGAGTGTCATCCAGATCTTCCCCCTGTGTATTCTGAACGAGATATCCTTCCTGCTGCATGATGTTCGAAAGCGCATTGGGTGTGCCGAGGTCCAGAATGCGGGCTGGCGGCTCGAGACCTCTCTGTAGAAAACGAATAGTGCGAGCATACCGGCGCCCGTGGGTGGAATTCCACCCTCCTACTATGTTTTCCTGCGCTTTCTTCCTGTCACCAAGCATGGGCCACGACATCATTTTGTCTGTGAAAGGCGCTGCAAACTACGGTGCCTGCACAAGGGGATCAACATGCCGGAAAGCATACCCCAGGCAAGTCTTGAGCCAACTGCTGTCAACGCGCTTGCCCGGCGAAGACCCGGCGCCTGCGACAGGCGGAGGATCCAGTCCAAGCCATTCCGCTGCCTGTTTGTAGAACACGCCACGCGTAGGATGACCGTCCGTACACACGTTGAAAACCTCACCCCGGCAATCGGAGTCGATTACTGCGAAGGCCGCAGCGACCGCGTCGTCGCGATGGACGAGATTGACAGGAGCCTCCGGATTCTTGACTACTCCTCGAACGAAGCGACCCGGTGCACGGTCATACCCATAGAGCCCGCCGAAGCGGAGCACGGTCGTGTCGAAGGAATGCCGGACCTGGAGGCTCTGCTCCGCCTTAAGCACGGCGCAACCCGACGCTGTCTCCGGCATAGGGTTTCCAGCGTCTTGCTCGGTGACCGTCCCGCCCGTGGCAGCATAGACAGATGTCGAACTTGCGAAAACTACAAGGCGAGTCGGCGCACTGCCCAGCGCATGAAGGACGGACTGCAGCATGCCGTCGTAGTAGGCTTCAACATCCGGCCGGGTGCGCTGCGGCGGTATATTCAGAAAAAGGATGTCAGACTGAAGGAAGCCTTCGGCAGCATCTCCTTTCCATTCAGGGCTCAGCATCACCAGATAGGGCTCGATGCCTGCGCGTTCAAGCACCGACAGTTTGGCTGGCGTCGTAGTCGCACCCTTGACAGCATAGCCAGCCGCAAGTAGGCGCTGTGCCAGCGGGAAACCCAGGTACCCGCAGCCAAGAATGCTTACTGTCTTGACCATCACCGCTCAGACAGTTGAGTAGGAGGCATGCTAACGACCGCGCGTCGGCGCAGTTCGGCGTCTGGAACCCTCGTTCGCTTAGTGGACTTCAAGTGGGTCTTCCTTCTATGGCCGCGCACGAGCTCCCATGCAACCGCTTCATCCAGATATCAAATCGATTTGGCGGCTGAAGAGCTTCCTGTTCTTCGTCGCACTGTTCGCAGTCGTCGCGGCATGGGCCATCATGACAATGACAAGCGGCGGCCTGATCTGGCGATTCGGCTTGCTGCCAGGCGGCATTGTCCTTTTCGGGCTGTCCTGGACGCTTGTGATACCTGGGCTACGGTATCGCTTCTGGCGGTACGATTTGCGCGCAAACGAACTGTACCTTGAGAGGGGTGTCTGGAATCGCGTGCGCACGATCGTTCCCCTCCGACGAATCCAGCATCTGGACGTGTCGCAAGACGTGCTCGAACGCAACTACGAACTTGGACGCCTCATCGTACATACGGCCGGGACACGTAGCAGCAGTGTCACCGTCCCCGGACTGCATTACGAAACGGCGGAGCGGCTAAGGGACGAACTGCGCCACTACATTACCGAGGACGCAATCTGATGGAGCTGCAACGCCCTCCGACGGACCCTGCCCGCCGACTCCATCCGCTTACGCTGATTCAGAAGCTCATCAAGAGCCTGCCAGCGCTTCTGCTCGGGCTATTGCCATTCCTTGGCAACGACTCGGGACCGAGTAAGGTGGTCCTCCTTGTCTTCCTGGTGCTCTACGGCACCGTTATGGTGCCTGTCATTCTAATTCAGTACTTCCGATTCCGTTACTGGATTACAGAACGCGAAGTGATCATTCACAGCGGGGTACTGACACGCCGCAAGCGAAGCATACCGATCGAGCGTATCCAGAACATTGTCCTTGAGCGGAGCCTCTTGCCTCGCCTCCTGGGAACGGCAAGAGTAAAGATCGAAACCGCCGGCAGCAAGAGTGCGGAAGGCATCCTTGAATACGTGCATGTCGCCGAAGCGAATCGACTGCGAACCGTCGTACAGGAATGGACGGCCACCAGCGATAGTGTGCGCGGGAGCACGCCAGAGCCTCATAAGGAGACGGAACTCTTTCGCATGTCCCTGGACCGCATCTTCCTGTCCGGCGCATTTCGGTTTTCGCTCATCTATATCGCCATCATCTTTTCCGGCATGCAGTACCTACCGGATGTCTTTAATCTCACGCCAGAGGACCTTGTAGATTGGGTGTTGAGTGGAGGTGTAGAGGAGTATACCGAAACGGCCAGAGCCTCCCCCTGGTTGATTGGCGCAGTTACCGGGGTAATGGCCATCCTGTTTGGCTGGACAACCGGTATCGTGATCAATGTCACGAAGTACTACAACTTTCGACTCTGGCTCGACGGCAACAAACTTCACCTCCGGCACGGCCTTTTCACCGTCCGGGAAGGCACAATTCCACTCAAGCGGGTACAGTCGCTAATCTTGCGGACGAATCCACCCATGCGTCTTTTCGGGTGGTACCGGCTGGAACTGCAGACGATCGGATATGACGTCGAAAAGCAAGGCTATCAGGTGGCCGTGCCGTTTGCCCGGCTACACGAAATACTTGCACTTGCCCCGCACATTCGACCGTTTACGCTCCCGGAATCGTTCGAATGCGTCTCGCCAGTCAGTATTCGGAGGACCGTGGTGCGATACTTCATGGTCTTCGCTGTGCTACTCGCCGTACCGGTGTATTTCTGGCAAGAGGCGCTATGGGGGTTGCTGCTTCTAGCGCCACTGTATGGCCTTGCCGTGCTACAGTACCGCAATCACGGCTACGCCATAGACGCCGATACGGTCTATATCAGACGCGGTGTATTTCAGCATTATGTTTGGATCGTGCCTTCTGACCGGTTCCAGGTTTTCTACACCCACGATACCTTCTTTCAGCGGCGACTGGGCCTGCGCAGTGTCATCATCGACACCGCAGGCGCCGGGTCGTTCCGTTTTCCCTACATCGTCGATCTGGTGGCCGAAACAGCCGAGCAGTTCACCGCCACGCTATACGCGCGCTTCCAGTCCCACTTTATGCTTGGCAACCACATGGATGCCGAGCCAAAGGCTGTGCCAGGCCAGTAGGACAACGGCCACCGGTCCAAGGGTCACGGGATGCTCCACGAGCATCGCCTGCGAAGATCTCCAATACCACGAGGATCGTCCAGGCCAGGCCTCCAAATACTTCCAGAAGTGCAAGGAGTCGTGGTATGGCGCCCAGGATCAGATTGGTCCCATTGCTGCACGTGACAACCAATCCTGACTGCACGGTGACTGTCAACAATACAAGGAACACGACCGTCGATACCTCGAAGCCTGCTGGCATCCACCGTTGGGTGGATAGCAGCACTATCCGCAATAGATTTCATAAGGTGCATATATTGCAATTATTTATAGTAATGATTGGTTGATCATCCCTTTTGCATCCCAATTCCTGAACAGGATTCTGTTCGACGTTGGCGGACATTCGGCCGAGCCGTGGCGAACATTCCATCGTTCGGATCGTGTGGGGCGCGTCTGGTAAACGTAATCTGGAATGTACTTTCGTCGGTGGCATGGCGAAACGGGACGGGCACGGACGCGTGGGCGAGGCGCTGGCCGAGCCGGAGGAGCTTTGGCCGTAGTCCGGCTCCGTGGCGACGGAGCTTCCGGATTGGCGGTCGCAGTACGAGCGGGAGCGGGCGAAGGTGAAGGAGAACCAAGCCGTCCTAGTCATAGCGTACATCCGGCTCCGTTCGCATCGCTTCCTCCAGACTTGTCCTCCGGAGTTGTCTGAGTCCTACGATGCCTCTAAGTGGCACGCGCACTCTCATTGCAGCAGGCGTCTCGTCGGGATAGCCTGACAGCCTTTGGGGATCGCCACACCGCCACCGCTGCCGCCCTCATGTCGTCGGGCGATTCGCAGGGCATCGCCTTCAGCCAACCGTCGCTCTGGCCGTCTCTTCCATCGCGACCCGTCATTATGCCGGCTGCGCGACCTCGCGGCCAGCGCCCGGCTGCCCTGGCTGGCTCACTCCGGCCGTGGCGCGGGCCCCTCGGTTGAATTTCCGCCGGTAGTACCGGCTCCAAAGTACGATGGCGGGAACGCCGACGACAGTTGGCAGGATCCAGGGGACGATAGCAAGCAAACCCTCGATCTCGTAAGCCCACAGCCGCTGCGCGCCGAGGACGAGGAACGCGGTGTGGAAGGCGATACCGCCTCCGAGCATCGAGGCCAGGTGGCTGTAGAACCAGCCCATTCGCTGGCCGCCAGGATCGCGCATCAGCCGGAGCATGCGCCGCCCCGTGAAGAGGCCGATAGGACTCATTCCCAGCAGGATCGGCGAGACGTCGGACCACACCGCCAGCCCGAATCCGACGACCATGACGCTGCTGGACATCGACGCCCAGGCAAGCGCCGCGTGCGTGGGAGTACGCAGCTTCTCGGGTGCTCTCCGGGTCGCCAGGACGCGCATGCCCTGGCGTACCATGACGAAGGTCACCACCCCCAGATAGCCCAGCAGGATGGCGAACCCGTAGGACTCGGGTTGATCCGCGACGCTGATCCCCATGTACCGATAGGAAGAGATCCGGCCAACCACCGCAATGACCGTGGACACCGTCACGATATAGGCGCAGTAGGCGTAGATGCGGCCCGCCCGCACGTGCGCCCGGCCGCCCTTGCGGGCGAACACCGGGATCCAGAACGCCGCCAGACCGACGAAACCGGCCACGATGTGAACCAGGAGGAGGGCATCGAATAGAAGGATGAAGACTGTCATGGGCGGGCCTCCTCCTCACACGTTTCCTTTGGGAATGCCGCTTCCACCCCGGAAAGGGCTACTACGCGGCGGTCGATCGAGGCCAGGGTCTCGTCACACCAGGCCACCTTCGACCCGATGGAGTGGATGCCCATGCGAAGCGTCGCGAAACGGTGAAATCCCGCGTCGTTGTAGCGCTCCGGCGTCTCTCCGTGGGCGGCCATCACCTCCCGCTCGAGCGACTGAAGCTGCGTCAGCCAGCGCGCCAGATGATCCCGAAGCTCCGTCATGAAAGAACGCGTCTCGTGCAGGTCGCCAATCGCGTCCATGAAGTAGAGCTGGGCCAGGTAGGCGAACCGTTCGGTGCCGACCTCGGGGCCGCCACGCAGCCAGCGCTGCAACTCCTCGCGGCCCTCGTCGGTCAGCGAATAGACTTTGCGGTTGGGTCCCCTGGGAGACGGCTCGACCCGGCTGTGGAGCATCCGGCGCTGCTCGAGACGCTTCAGGGTCGGATAGATCTGGCTGAGCTCGGCGGACCAGAAGTGCCGGATTCGCTCGCTGAACGCACTCTTTAGGTCGTACCCGGTAGCCGAGTCGCGCAGAAGACCGAGCAGGATATGGTCAAGGCTCATGGCGGTGTGTGGTCGAGAACCCAGGGATGCGGTGAAGCAAATGGCTATATAACTACTAATATAGCAAAGATGTCATAGCAGGTCAATTCTTCTTGCGACCCCTCAATGGTGCTCACGCCATTGGATACCGAACATGCCAGAGTTGATCGACGCACGTCTCTCCGGAGGAAACCCATGTCATCGGCGCATCGTCAATATCCGGGGCAACATCTACCGGATGCAACGTCACGCGGAGCTCTCGAATGTAATCCATCCGGTTGGATCCCGAGCAAGTAGCGAACCCATGGCCGTGGGAGACGCCACAGCTGTGCGGCGGTGGCCGGGTCGGGCTGAGCGGCACCCTCGGGGCAGGCGGTCTTCATGGCCGACCACCGTTCCAGCGGTACGACGGATGTAACCGTTCAGTGGGAGAGCGACGAGCGGACCACGAAAGGCGAGCGGACGGGCGTACGGGACGGAGTTGACGGCGGGTGTCCAACGCGCTGGCTTCAGCTTGGCGAACCGTAACTAGCGGAAGCGAACGCAGAAGTCGCAGGCGCCTCCGAAACTGACTTGCTTGTCCGCCATCTCGCAATGTCCACAACCGTGCCTGCCGAAGAACCACAGCGCTGGATCAAGGGCCGCGCACGTGCCCTCGATTCCAGGTGGTCCTGCAATGTCCGCCTCCGATACGGCATTCTTCCAGGTTTGATGGATGATAGGTTTGGCCTTCCGAAGAGACAAACCGCGCGTCGCGGCCACTCCCAGATTCTCGGTAACCCTGCGCACCTGAACATCCACCGCGACCGGGATCGTTTCGATGCGGTCGATCCGCGCTCGACCCGGATTCGCCGTCATCCGGATCCACATCGGCCCGACCTTCGGGCCGCGTAGCATCGGGAAGCGAGCGCGTCCGCTGTCGTCGCGGGACTTGAGGTCCCGGAGCAGTCCCTGGGCCTCACCGCTGCCGGTGTCGATCACCCGACTCACCTGAGACTCGAGCCCGGAGGACAGACTCTTGGCGATCTGGTGCCATGCTTTCGAGTCGGGTCCGTGTCTCCGGCTGACACGGGCGAGCTTCAGCACCCTGCGAAGCGAGTCGATCTCAAGCCCCGCCACATGCTGTGGAATGAAGCTCTCGGGGTGATCTTCGAATAGGCGCACCCCGGCGTTCCAGAGTTGGGTGGCGTCCCGTGCCCGGTTCATCGCGGCAATGAACGTGAGAAAAAGGCGCGCGGCACGGTCGGTGCCGCCAGACAAGAGAACGTGCTTCGCGGTGCAATCGCCATGCGGGAGCGCCGAATCATGGCAAATTTCGAGCTCCGCCCCGGAGGCCCTCAGCTGGCGCACGGACTCGACCCCGGGCATGCCAAGCCAAGGATGGCCCGCAGCCATGCCGCGCGACGCTAGGTTGAGGCGGTCTCCGTAGAAGTCGTCCGCGATCAACATTGCGATTCTGCCAGCATGGGAACGGTCTGGTGAGTGGGGGTAATCCGCGTTTCCTTTTCTGTGCAACCTCTCGCGATACCAAGCCTGCTGGCGTCCAACCCCCACAATACGCGCGAGTGGTCGATGAACTGCGGCCCTCGCATCGCGAAGCCCTTCTTCGAGCCCATAGTTCACATAGGTCGCACCAGCATGAATCTCGATCAGCTTGCCCCGCATTGACGGGACCCGACACTTCAATTCATTGAGTACGCGAGCTGACCAAGCCCGCCGGGCCTTAGCCCGAAGATCCTGCAATGCGAGGTCGTAAGGATCAATGCGCTGGTCAGGGTCCAGCAATCCGTGCAGAGCGCTGAGGATGTACCACGGACGGCCCAAGCCCTCGGCATAAGCCCGGCGCCGGTGCCAGAGGGGTGAGTTGTAGAGATCCTTTGCAGCGCTCCTCACCGCACGCTTGGTCTTCACGCACCCGACCAGCACGAGATCGGGCCGCTGCCACGACGGCACGGGAGGCTTCGGTTCTTCAGACGAGTTCATGCTGGACCAAGGACGCTCAATTCCGTGACTCTTGCAAGGTGGCTCGCGGGCGGAGCGGTCTAGGCAGAGGCGCACCACTCCTGTCGCGACGCGGACCCCATATGCTGCAGGGTGGGACCAGCACCGCACGACAACCCGCCGCTTCCAACGGGGCGCGGAGCCGCCTGGTCAATCGCAACTCGCCCATAGCCTGCACGAGCTTTACAATGACTCCCCCTCCTCGCGCAGCACGCAAAGGCCCAGGTATAGCACGACCGGAATGGTCTTGCGCATGGCCGGACCCTGGATGTCCAACGCCACCCATCCAAGAGACAACGTCCACGCCGCAGGAGAAATCCACCCCACCCACCACGGCAAACGTGACACCAGAAACTGGAAAAGACGGGCGGCGAGCTGCGCGCCGACAATTCTTGCTATCAGACCAAAGATGACCGTCTTGACAAGACCTTGTACGACAATAATCCCAAAAGCCTCGATCATGGTGGGCACGGCAAATACGCCTGCCGACCTCTTCAGAAATGCTACGGCGCGCTCCCGCTCGATTCCTAGATCTTCCAGAAGCCGCTGCTGCTCGTCGGACGTCAGGCTGGCAAATTGTTGCGTCGCCGTCTCCTGAGCGAGTTCTGCGATCATTTCGCGCTCCGTGCTGAACGGCGTCAGGCGCACTCTTAGCTTCCGGGCGGCGTCGTGAATGATGACGCTGAAAGAGACACCGGGTTCTGCGCCGAAGGCCTTGCGCGCCATATAGGGCACGTCGGCACTCCCGTAGTAGCGGATTTCGTGCTCCAGAGTGTCCGTAAGTGCAGCACGCGCCTCCACAGTGTCATCGTCCTGCACCGCATCCAACAGTGCCGTAAGTCGTCGCTCTTTGGATCCCCCAATGACTCCTATCAGAAAACCAAAGTCCGCTGGCGTGAGTGTGCGAAGGATATCTTGCATGGTCGTCTGGCAAGGATGTGTCTTCCGTAAAACGGAGCACGCGCCTCAAGGTTACGCGGTTTCTTTACAGAACCAGTTCATAGTGATCATACATGGTGTCGCGCTCGTATCCTAACTGTTCGTACAGCCCTTTCGCACGATGGTTATCTTTCTCCGTTGACAACGCGAGGATGGCCACCGCTTCCGACAGGGCACGCTTGCGCGCGGCATGCATGAGCTTGCAACCAACGCCGAGACCGCGCATCTCCGGCACCACGTATAGATCGTTCAGGATCCATAGCCTCGCCAGGCGTACGGACGAAAAGGAGGGAAACAGATGCGTAAAGCCAATCGGCTGCACATGCTCGTCACGGCCTATGAGAAGCACCGTGTCTCGCTTTGCGAGCCGCTCTCGAAGAAATGCGCGCGCTCCCTGTTGATCACTCTCTTGCCGATAGAATTGGCGGTAGGCGTCAAACAGCAGGACGAGATCGTCCAAATCCGCCAGTTCGCACTCGCTTATGGTTACCCTCATGGTCCCGGAGGTTTTCAATTCGTGCAACACCTGGTGATGTTTCCCAATTGCCAGACATGTCGGTTCAGGGTTGTCGTAATGTACATGGCATTCCGGTCTTTCGCGTGGTCCCGTTCCCATGATTCTTGAGCGTTCCAGCGGTTTTCTTCTGCACGTCACCTCGCTCCCTTCCCGCTTCGGCATTGGCGACTTGGGTCCAGTAGCCTACCGGTTCGTCGACGCGTGTGTGAACACGGACCAACGCGTCTGGCAGATGCTTCCCGTGGGTCCCGTTGCCTTCGGCTACTCGCCCTATGCAAGTCCATCCACCTTCGCGGGCAATCCACTCCTCATCAGCCCGGAGCAACTGGCAAGTGACGGCCTTCTGGAAAATCACCACCTCGACACAGCTCCCAGTTTCCCGGAGGACTCCGTTGACTTCGAACTGGTCATTCCATACAAAAGGCAGTTGCTGTTGCACGCATGGGAGCGGTTCGATACCTCGGGCGGTGGTGTGCTGACCAAAGAGTTTGAAGCCTTCTGCGCCGCGCACGCCGACTGGCTCGACGACTACGCACTGTTCGCCGCTCTTAAGGAGCGTTACGGAGAGCTGGCGTGGACGTCGTGGCCGCCACCACTGGCGCACCGCAATCGCGACGCGCTCATATCGGCCAGCCACGTGCATGCGCAATCCACGCGGCGACACAAATTTTGGCAGTTTCTCTTCGCCAGACAATGGAACTGGCTCCAAGCCTATTGCAAAGAGCGTGGCGTCCACATCCTCGGCGACGTGCCGATTTACGTGGCGCATGACAGTGCGGATGTCTGGAGCGCCCCCGAACTGTTCTATCTTGACGAGACTGGAAATCCTGCCGTTGTCGGCGGCGTGCCGCCGGATTTCTTCAGCACTACGGGACAGCGCTGGGGCAATCCGCTGTATCGCTGGGACAGAATGGCGAAACGGAACTTTGCCTGGTGGACCGATCGCATGCAACATGCGCTGTCTTTGTTCGACATGATCCGGCTGGATCATTTTCGCGGCTTTGCCGCCTATTGGGAAATCCCGGCCAGCGAAGAGACCGCCGTGCGTGGGCGATGGGTAGACGGACCAGGCGCGGCGCTCTTCGACCGCATGCGAATTGCGTTGGGGGCGCTGCCCATTCTTGCCGAAAACCTGGGCGTCATCACCGATGATGTGACCGCCCTGATGCACCACTTCGAATTCCCGGGAATGGCCGTGCTTCAGTTTGCCTTTGGACACGACTCCACATCCGAACACCTTCCGCACAACTACAAGCCACAGGTCATTGCCTACACCGGGACCCACGACAACGATACGCTTGCGGGATGGTGGGATGCTGCCGCGGACCATGAACGCGTGTTCGCCCGGCGCTATCTGGAATTGGCCGACGGTGATCACGACCTGCACATGTCATGCCTGCGCATGCTAATGGCCTCCGCAGCTGGTCTCGTCATCACCCCGCTGCAGGATGTGCTGGCACTTCCGAGCTCTGCCCGAATGAATACTCCCGGCACGGTGGGAGGCAACTGGAACTGGCGTATGCTGCCAGGCGAACTGGACGCCCTGTTTCACGAACCCGGAGCGCGCCTCCGCGCCGTCACGCAGATGTTTGGCCGCGCGCCTGACACGGATCCTGCCGCCGGACAGTCCAGAGGCGGGGTGCAACCTTCGTAGCGACAATGTCGCAGGTATCTTACTGCGCCGTTAGCAGTACCATTTCGCCCGCCATAACATCAACGTACTGCGTTACCGCAAGCACGCCTCCCGCGCCGCTGCGAAGGGCGATCTCCCAGTGTCCTGCTGGCAGGATAAATCGCTGATCCTCGGTTGCCCCGTTGCACAGAACAAGCAGCGTGTCATCGTGACTTTGACGTCCCCGGGCGTCACGCTCCTGCAGTTGATCTGCGCATAGCAAAAGTCCGAAAGATTGTTGTTTTGCGTGCGTCCAGTCTTCGCTGGTCATTTCCCTGCCCTCGGTGTGCCACCAAAGACCATCCTTCGCACCGCTTGCATCCGCGTTCCCAGTCATATACCGCGTACGGCGCAGGCTGGGATGTTCGTGGCGAAAGGCGATCAGATGCTGGACGTAGGACAGGAGATCCTGTTGCCGCTCGTCAAGGTCCCAACAATACCAACTTGTTTCGTTGTCCTGGCAGTACGCATTGTTGTTGCCTCGCTGCGTCCGGCACAATTCATCCCCTCCCAGTAACATAGGCACACCCTGCGACACCATGAGCGTCGTCAGCATGCTCCGCTTCAGGAGGTCCCGTCTCGCCAGGATTGTCGCATCCGCTACCGGGCCCTCAACGCCGGCATTCATACTATGATTTGCGTTAGAACCGTCGCGGCCGCCCTCAAGGTTGGCTTGGTTACGCTTGCGCGTGAAACTGACCAGGTCCTCTGCAGTGAAGCCATCATGACAGGTTACATAGTTGATTGAGGCCGTAGGTCCGCGCCCACGTTTCCGGTATAGATCGCTGGATCCCGCCAGACGCGTGGCGAACTCGCCGGCCATGTTCCGGTCGCCCCGCCAGAAGCGCCGAACGGCATCGCGGTACCGGTCATTCCATTCGCCCCACTGCCAGGGAAAGGCTCCCAACTGGTACCCGTTGGGGCCAAGGTCCCAGGGTTCCGCTACTAATTTCACACCGCTGAGCACGGGATCCTGGTGCAGGATCTGGAAGAATGCAGCCTGCATGTTCACATCGAAGCGTTCGCGTGCGATGGCGCTCGCCAGATCGAAGCGGAAGCCGTCCACATGCATTTCCGTGACCCAGTACCGCAAGCTGTCAATAATCAGGCGCACGACAGCGGATTGGCCTGCATCCATGGTATTGCCCGTGCCGGTATAGTCAACCAGGAATCGGCGGTTGTCCGGGCGCTCCTTGTAGTAAGTCCTGTTGTCAATCCCTCGGAGCGACAACGTAGGTCCCAAGTGGTTGCTTTCTCCGGTATGGTTGTACACCACATCCAGGAGCACTTCGAAGCCCGCCTCGTGCAGCGTGCGCACCATCGTCTTGAATTCGTGTACCGCCGACGCCGGTCCCCCGCTCGCATACCTGGTCTCGGGAGCGAAGAAGGACAGCGTATTGTATCCCCAATACTGGGCCAACCCTTGGCTGACCAGCCGCTCATCCTGGACACTGGCATGCACAGGCAATAGTTGTATGGTAGTGACGCCGAGCCGCCGCAGGTGGTCTATGATCGGCTCTGCCACAAAACCGAGGTACGTGCCGCGAGTGGACTCGGGAACATCCGGGTGCTGCTGTGAAATTCCCTTGACATGCGTTTCGTAGATGACCGTCTCTCCCCAGGGAATAGCTGGAGACTCGATGCCTCTCCAGTCAAAAGCATTCGACACGACAGCGCCCAGCGGGGCGAACGGAGCACTGTCCTGGTTGTTGAAACTGAGATCCCCATCGGCGTGCCCTCGCTCGTAGCCGTAGAGACTGTCGTCCCAGACGAGAGGTCGGCCAATAGCCCTGGCATAGGGATCGAGAAGCACCTTGTTGGCATTGAAGCGGTGCCCTTCGCCAGGGCTGTAAGGCCCCTCCACACGAAATCCGTACAACTGACCGGGGCCGATACCGGGGACGTAGCCATGCCATATCGCACCGCTGCGTTCGGTTAGCTGCAGGGTCGCCGCTGGCTCCCGAGCATTCTCCGAATCAAACAGGAGCAGACGCACGGTGTCCGCGTGACGACTGTACAGCGCAACGTTGACACCAGCGCCATCCCATGTAGCACCCAGTGGATACGGGCTGCCGCGCAGAATTTGATGACCGGCACCTGCGCGCAGGTTGCGCTCAAATTGCGTACTTTCTCCCCCGTTTTTGACCATGGTACCAGAATGATCCAAATCTCTCACGGAACATCCAAGAATACGTAACCTGCTCCGATAATGGAATTTAAATCTCGTTGTGTGCCGGAATCCTGGTCGCGCATTTCTATTATCTCCATCGAACCTAATGTAGATGCAGGACGATGGCCAATCAAGCGCACCGTTGGTGAAGCCGTGACTGTAGTTGCAGGCATCATCGTCGATGGACACGACAAGCTCGCCGCGGAGGTTCTGCATGGACGCGAAGGTGAGACACCTGAGGCTACGCCACTTACCTTTCGACACAATGATGAGTTTGAGGGGGCATTTGTGGTCCGTGAACCAGGGCGGTACGCCTACCGCATCCGCGCCTGGGTAGACGCTTTCGGGACCTGGCATGAACAGTTTGGACGCAGGGTGCAGGGTGGTGAGCGCGAAGCGGAGCTACGCATCGAGTTGATGGTGGGAGCTACGCTCTTGCGCAAGGCCGCTGTGGCGGCAAGCAAGCCGAATCGCAAGCAGCTTCTCGCCTGTGCTGCCACCTTCGAAGCGGGAGAAATCAAGAAGGCTCTCGAGACCCATGTCGTGCAATTGGCGCGCGACTGCGACCCGCGCGTTGATGCTGTTGAGAGCGTCGTGATGCATGTGGACGTAGACCCGGTGCTGGCCCGCTGCGCGGCCTGGTATGAGTTCTTTCCGCGCTCTAGCGCCGATGCGCCGGGGCGCCACGGAACACTGGACGATGCCGCCAGGCGCCTGGAGCATATCAAGGAGATGGGCTTCAACATTGTCTATCTTCCTCCGGTGCATCCCATTGGACGGAAGCATCGCAAGGGAAAGGACAATAACCCTCGGGCGAAGTCCGGCGAGCCCGGCAGCCCGTGGGCTATCGGGAGCGCCGGAGGCGGACACAAGAGTGTCCATAGGCGCCTCGGGGGCCTAGCCGCGTTTGACCGCTTTGTGGCCAAAGCCAGGGACTTGGACCTCCACGTCGCCATTGACATCGCCTTCCAGTGCTCGCCAGACCACCCCTATGTTCGCGAACACCCGGAATGGTTCAGTCACCGTCCGGACGGCTCGATTCGCTATGCGGAAAACCCGCCCAAGAAATATCAGGACGTCTATCCCTTTGATCTTGCGTGCGCCGATCATGAGAGCCTCTGGCAAGAGCTGAAGAGCATATTCGAATTCTGGATGCGGCGCGGTGTGCGCATCTTTCGCGTCGACAATCCGCACACGAAGCCCCTGGCGTTCTGGGAGTGGTGCCTGGCTGGCCTGCGCACGGAGCACCCCGACCTGATCTTTCTTGCCGAGGCCTTTACGCGGCCCAAGACGATGTACCAACTGGCGAAGCTCGGCTTCAACAACTCGTATACCTACTTCACGTGGCGTAACTCCAAGGAGGAGCTTCGCACCTATCTTACGGAGCTCACACAATCGAATGTCGTAGAGTTCTTCCGACCTAATTTCTGGCCGAACACCCCGGATATACTGCATGAGTATCTTGTGCATGGCGGGCGCCCTGCGCACGTGGTCCGCTATGTACTCGCCAGCACGTTGTCGCCCGTCTACGGGGTTTACGGTCCTCCTTATGAGCACGTCCGCAACAAGCAGCATCCCGCCCGTGAGGAGTATGCAGACAACGAGAAATATGAAATCCGCACCTGGGATTGGAACGATCCGACTTCGCTGCAGCCTCTGTTCCGGCGTGTAAACCGCATTCGCCGGGAAAACCCCGCGCTTCAGACGCTGCGTTCGCTGCGTTTTCTCCAGATTGACAATCCCAACATATTGGCGTACACCAAGCAGCACGGCGCCAACATCATCCTGTGCCTGGTGAATCTGGATCCGTTTCAGGCTCAGGAAGGATTCCTTGAGCTCCCGCTCAAACGTCTGGGCTTACCGGCCATGGAACCCTTTCAGGTGTATGATCTCCTGGGCGGCGACCGCATTATCTGGCAGGGCTCTCACCAGCAGGTACGCCTGGATCCACACGTGTCACCAGCGCGCATTCTTCGCGTACTGCGAAGATTTCGGACGGAGGAGCAGTTCGATTATTATGCCTAGACATGATCCCGTACGGTGCCAGGGCACAAAGGAGAGCACGCCTTGCGAGAGCCGTAATACTGCCAAATACTAACCATATCCATGAACTGGCTGACAGGCGAGGACCTTTTCTTTTGGGATCAGGGCACGCTATTGCGGAGCTATGACAAACTGGGGGCTCATCCTACCGACAGCGGAACCTGGTTTGCTGTCTGGGCCCCGCATGCCGACTACGTGTCGGTAATCGGAGAATTCAATCATTGGGACACAGCTGCCCATCCATTACGGCGGGCAGGAAGCGGACTCTGGGAAGGATTCGTTCCTGAGGCGTGCACCGGGCATTCCTACAAGTACCACATAGGCCGGGATGCCTATACCACCAATAAGGCAGATCCGTACGGCTTTCGCATCGAAGCGCCAGCCATGGGTGGCAGCGCCGTCACAGGACTGTCGTCCATTATTGAGCCGCTGGATTACTCATGGAATGATGCGGACTGGATGGATTCGCGTGAGGGTCCGGGATCACTCCGTGGCCCACTGTCGATCTACGAAGTGCACCTGGGCTCCTGGAGGCATCACAAGAATGGATTATCCCTCTCCTACCGGGACATTGCTGAACCATTAGCGGCCCATGTCTCTGACCTCGGCTTTACGCACGTCGAACTGCTCCCGGTAGCTGAACATCCATTCTATGGATCCTGGGGCTACCAAGTCGTCAGCTACTTCGCACCCACGTATCGCTACGGCAATCCCTGCGATCTGATGTACCTGGTGGACACATTGCACCAACACGGCATCGGCGTCCTCGTAGACTGGGTGCCTGCACACTTCGCAGCAGACCCCCAGGGACTTGTGTTTTTTGACGGCACGACGCTGTATGAATACGATGACCCGCACATGCGCATTCACCCGGACTGGGGCACATACATCTTTGATTATAACAAGCCGGGCGTTCGCAACTTCCTGCTGTCGAATGCCCTGTTTTGGCTGGACAAGTATCACATGGACGGGCTGCGGGTAGACGCCGTTGCATCCATGCTGTACCGCGACTATTCCCGCTCAGACTGGACACCGAACGAATTCGGCGGCAATGAGAATCTGGAGGCGATCTCCCTGATCAAGGACGTCAACGAAACGGTCTATTCGCAATTTCCGACCGCGATCACAATAGCGGAGGAATCTACGGCCTTCCGGGGCGTGTCAGCCCCAACCTACGATCATGGGCTGGGCTTCCTGTACAAGTGGAACATGGGGTGGATGAATGACTTTTTGACCTTCATGAGCAAGGATCCGATCCATCGAAAATGGGAGCACCACCAGCTGACATTCTCCTTCGTCTACGCCTTTTCGGAAAATTACGTATTGCCGTTGTCGCACGACGAAGTAGTCCACGGCAAGGGCTCGCTGTGGGGCAAGATGCCGGGTGACGCCTGGCAGAAGGCTGCAAACCTGCGCCTCCTTTACGGCCACCAATTTTGCCATCCAGGCAAGAAGATGCTCTTTATGGGCGACGAATTCGGGCAGACGGCAGAGTGGAATCACGACACGGCGCTGGATTGGGGTCTGCTGGAATCGCCCCTTCATGCCGGCATCATGCGCTGGGTTCGAGATCTCAATACGCTATACCGGTCCAATGCTGCACTCTGGAACGACGACCAGGACGGGTGGGCATGGATTGCCGAGCACACAGAAACCAGCGTGCTGGCCTACCAGCGCATGAATGGTGGACGAACCATAGTAGTCGTGCTCAATTTGACCCCTACGCCACGGGAGAACTATCGGGTTGGTGTGCCCGAGGCAGGCCAGTACCGCGAACTGTTGAACGGAGACGCTTCCATTTATGGCGGCAGTGGCATGGGAAACCTTGGCCTGGTGGAGAGCACCCCCATCCCCTATCACGACAGGTTCGCCAGCATCGTCCTTACACTGCCCCCGTTGGCCATGCTGGTCTTCGAAAAAACATCGTAATACGCATCCTTTTGACGGGCGAACTGTATACTATTGGTTGGTTTGTAATTTTTCACATGCGCATGCGTACTACCCCCTTTTGAGGTAACTCACATGAAACGATTTCTCCTTGGCCTTTTGGTCCTGGCCTGTACATCCCTGACTGCACAAGCACAGGGTGGCTTCGGTTCCTCTATGGCGGTAATTGACGGCACAGTACTCATTGGCCAGCCGCGGACTGACAGCGGCGCAGGCGCCGTGCTTGTTTTCCGGGCCAGCGAAGAAGGGGACGGCTGGGTAGCCACCGATACGTTGCGGGCATCTGATGCTTCCGATGGCGACGGCTTCGGGCTGGCCCTTGTACGGGACGGCTCGCAGCTGGCCGTAGGAGCTCCTGGTCACGCAGACGGTCAAGGCGCCGTGTACGTATTCGAACAGGATAGCCTGTCCGGAGCGTGGATGGAGACATCGCTCCTTACCGTGGCTGATGCTGATTCCACTACCAAGATTGGCGGTGCCATCGCCATCAGCGGCGCAAGGGTCGTAGTGGGAGCGCCCACTCAAAATGAATCTTCCGGCGCGGTGTACTACTTCCACAAAGTCCAGGAGGAGTGGCAAGCGCCGATCAAAATAGAGGCAAGTGAAATGACGCCGGGCGCCTTCTTTGGATGGAGCGTGGCCATGAGCGGCGATCATGTCGTTGTTGGCGCACCGGGACGTGATGACTCCAAAGGGGCTGTCGTCGTTTTTAAGGCCGATGCCGCGACCGATTCGCAGGATATTCGCGTATCCGACGATTCGGAGGACGGTGTCGCGGTTGTGAAGGCAAATGTCGCGACCGACCAGATTACCTTCCAGGAAGTGCAAACGTTGACGAACAACGCAGCAGACGCAAAGGCATTGGGGCTATCTCTCCATGTGCTCGAAAACGGAACGATCGTTTCCGGCGCGCCTGGCATCGTGCCGGCCGTCCCGCCGACTGGCCCTCCTCCTGCCGGCGTCCTTCTTACATTTGCCAGAGGCGACGATGGCCAATGGTCAGAGGCCACCTCGACTATGGCAGACTCCAGCGCAGCCATGAACCTGTTTGGTTACACCATGTCCTCTGATGACGGAATGGTCCTGGTTGGGGAACCGGGCGCCAATGGCTTCCAGGGTGCTGTGCATGTATATAGTCTGGACGACACGACCGGCGCATGGACTGTCGCCCATACGCTGGCGGCAGGTAGTGATGACCAGGCATTCGGCGTCGCGCTCGCGATCAATGATGGTACGGTAGCCGTCTCCGCCCCCGGCTCCAGCTCTGGAGAAGGAGCAGTCACCGTGGTAAGTCTGATGACTGAGTCGGGCATGCCGCAAATGGAAGTGCGCCTGACTCCGTTTGGCGAGGCAATAGAACTGGATTTGAGCGCCAGCGGCCCGGTCGAATGCGCAGAGGGCGTGGCCTTGCATTTTGACTGCAGTGATGTCGACTTGCTCTCGTTTTTGCCCATTGCGGACCTGGGCGGCGATGAGTCCGTAAATCTCAACGACATTTGGGGATGGACCGATCCCGATACGGACCGCGAGTACGCCCTTGTCGGACGAACCAACGGAACATCCTTTGTAGACGTTACCGATCCAGACAACCCCGTATTTCTTGGTGACCTGCCCATGACGGAAGGCGCCACAGCCAATTCGTGGCGAGATATCAAGGTCTATGACAGCCACGCCTTCGTAGTAGCTGACAATGCCGGACAGCACGGCATGCAAGTCTTCGACCTGCGACAGCTTCGCGATGTGTCAGCCCCTCCTGTGACCTTCGAGGAAGCAACGATCTACGACAAGATTGCCAGCGCCCACAACATCGTCATTAACGAAGCAACGGGATTCGCCTTTGCCGTTGGTAGCAGTGGCGGCGGCGAAACCTGCGGCGGCGGGCTCCACGTTATTGACATCCGTGAGCCCACCAGCCCTACGTTCGTTGGGTGCTTTGCGGACACGGAAACCGGGCGTAGCGGCACCGGCTACACACACGACGCCCAGTGCGTAATCTACAACGGTCCGGACACGGAGCATCTTGGCAAGGAGGTCTGCTTCAACTCTAACGAAACGGCCCTCAGCATCGCTGATGTCACCGACAAGGAGAATCCGCTTGCACTCTCCAATGCGTCGTATCCCAATGTGTCCTACGCCCACCAGGGATGGCTTACGGAAGACCACGCGCATTTTTACATGAATGACGAGTTGGACGAATTGCAGGGCAACGCTAGTCACACGCGGACGCTCATCTGGGACGTATCCGACCTTGACGATCCACAGTTGCTCAAGGAAATGCTTTCGGAAAACACGTCGAGCGACCATAACCTGTACATCCGGGACAATCTGATGTACCAGTCCAACTATCGCAGCGGCCTCCGCATTCTGGATGTCAGCGATGTCGAAAACCCGGTAGAAGTGGGTTATTTTGATACAGAGCCAGGCGGGCCGGACCGTGCAGGATTTGAGGGCTCCTGGAGCAATTACCCGTTCTTCAAGAGCGGCACGATTATCGTGTCCAGCATTGGCGAGGGGCTCTTCGTACTGAAAAAACGGGGCGTGGATACATGAGGCTGTTGAGAGTCCCCTGCGTGTCCGGAGACAACATGCGACAGGTAGCAAGAATAGCTGCGTGTGCAGCGACAGCGTGGCTGGCATTTTGCGCGCCGGCAGCATTGGCCCAGACCGACGCTGGAGAATTCTCGTCCCGCATCCTCCCTGTGTTGCAGGAGAAATTTGCACCCCTCCTGGAGCGTGAGACCGGGCTGGTCCTGGACTCGTGGACCACGCTTATCGCAGGCAGCGAGCACGGCGAAGTGCTCATTCCGTTCGACGCGGAGGGCAGCCTGCTCATCAGGCTTGCAACGCAGCTCAGCGCGGACGATCCACTCAGCGCGGTGGCGGATGTAATCTCGGACGAGGAATTAGATCTGGTACGGCGCTGGATTGACAACGGCGCACGGAATGACGACGGCGTAGCGCCATACACCGGTGCTACCAACCTGCTGTACGCCTGTAATCAGGGGGCGGCGTCCATATCCGTGATCGACATGGATGCGCAGGTTGTCATTCGCACGGTAAAGCTGCGCGAGCTCGGCTTTACCGCGGACGCACGACCACACCACGTGGTAGCGGAGCCCGACGGCTCTTTCTGGTACGTCTCCCTGATCGGGGATGACGAAGTATTGAAATTTAATCGGGGCAACGAACTCGTCGGCCGCATCGCCTTCGAACGTCCGGGCATGTTGGCGCTCCATACCGGAGCGGACATGCTATACGTAGGTCGCTCCATGAAGGCAGTCAATCCGCCGCAGCGGATCGGCCTGATAGAGCGTGCTACCATGGAGATTGAGGAGCTCGACGTTTTCTTCGCACGTCCGCACGCTCTGGCAATTCATCCCGCCGGTGATAAGGTATATGTAGCCAGCCTCGCGGAAAACCGCATGGCTACCGTAGACCATAATGATGCAGGCGTCGAGCTGCAGGCGATAGACGGCCCGATCCACACGTTCGTCCAATTCGCGGTGGCCCCCGATGGCCAAACGATGGTGGTAGGCGGCCAGTTGACCGGCACGCTGTTCTTTTTTGACACGACGGATCCAGCGGCTCCCGTGGTCGTGGACTCCCTTAAGGTCGGCGCAGCACCCTGGCATCCGGTGTTCACTCCGGATGGAAGTCAGTTTTGGCTGGGCAACAAGATGGCTGGAACGGCGACCGTGGTCGACATGGCAACCAGAAGCGTCGCGGGTGTGGTGGAAGGGCTTGCGCAACCGCATGGCGCGGCCGTATCGCCGGATGGACGCCATGTGTTTATTTCCAACAACAACCTGAACGAAGCATACCAGCCCCGCTATGACTTTGGTGGCACCCCGGGCGTTATTGCTGTCATCAATACAGAGAGCCATGCGATCGAAAAAATGTTGGAAGTCGGACCCAACGCGACGGGTCTTGGCACGGCTGCACGTTGACCGGGCGGCGCGAGCGGCATGGCTGGTGGCATTGCTTGTCATGGGATGCTCTGGTTCGCGAAGTGTCCTGGCACCGCAGGAGCCGGTCTTTCCGCCAGCCTTCGAGCGAGACATGTACCCGTTCGAGGTGCGCAACAGCGAAGGAACGCCACTGGATCATCCCTTTCTCGGTGGTCTGAACCTGCCACGGCCGCAATTTGCAGATATCGACGGCGACGGCGATCTGGACCTGTTCGTCCAGGAGGTTACCGGGGCCCTAAAATACTTTGAGAATGTTGGCACACCGACCGAGGCCCGGTTTGTATGGCGTACGAACCGGTACAAAGATCTCAACGTGGGCGAATGGTATCGGCTCCACGATGTGGATCAGGACGGGGACCTGGACATTCTGGGTGAACTACCGTTCAGCTATGTGCGCCTGTTTCGCAATGTTGGCACGCCTACCACCCCGACATTCGAACTGGTTTCCGATTCGCTGAGGGATGCCTCCGGCAAGTCACTGTTCGCAGACCGGCAGAATATCCCCACACTTACGGATATTGATTGCAATGGCCGATTGGATCTGTTTATCGGCCGCATTGACGGTACGCTCTTGCGCTACGAGTCCGTCGGCCTGGATGAGCAAGATCTCCCGCGCTTCAAGCTCATCACGAATCGGTTTGAGGATATTGAGATCGTTGCACAATTTGCCTCCCTCCATGGAGCCAACACGCTAACATTCCATGACGTGGACAACGACGGAGACGAGGACCTCTTTTGGGGTGACTTCTTTGAGCCGGGCCTGCTTTTGATTCCGAACACCGGGTCATGCAAGGCCCCGGATTTCCGTAACGAGCCGCTTTCGTTCCCACCAAACGATCCTCTGGTCACCAGTGGATACAATGCCCCGGGATTTGCCGATATAGACGGGGATTCCGACGCGGATCTGTTTGTCGGCGTCCTCGGTGGCGCCTTCAACCCGAATCACACAGCAGCAGAGAATTTCTACTTTCTCGAAGCTGACGGGCAGCAGTTCACCTTGCGCAGTAAACAGTTTCTTACTTCCATTGACGTGGGTGCTGAAACGATTCCCGCTTTTGCAGATCTGGATGGTGACGGGGACCAGGATCTGTTGCTCTCAAACAAGATCGCGCACGACGACTTCGGGACGGGACGCATCTTTCACTACGAAAACCAGGGCGCATCCGACGCGCCGAGTTTTCAACTGCTGGGAGCACTTGACCTGGCCGGTGCATATCAGTATGCCCCGGCGCTTGCCGATATGGATGCTGACGGCGACTTGGACATGTTCGTTGGCACGTGGAACCAGGGAGTGTTCTATTACCGCAACACCGGTGACGCCACCGCGCCCGTATTCACGCTAGATCCGGAGATCCACATCAAACTCACACGCGGCAGTAACTGTACGCCTGCGCTTGTAGACATTGATGGGGATGGCGATCTGGACCTGTTCATCGGCGAATCGTCCGGCGATCTCAATTTTTATCGCAACACGGGCAACAGCACCGATTTTGCGTTTGAGCTTGTCAGCGACAACTATGGCGACATCGACGTCGGCCGTCGCAGTGCTCCCACGTTCACGGACCTGGACGGAGATGGAGACCAGGACCTCGTGGTTGGGCGCGAGGCGGATGGCGCGGCCATTTACCGGAATATGGGCACGCCTGAATTGCCGGAGTTTGCACCCGTGGACGGGTTCCCTTTCCCGCTGCCCATCAATACGATCATTGTGTTCGTCGACATTGACGGCGACGGTGACAAGGACCTCTTCTCAGGCGGGCTGGGTGGCGGCCTCGTCTACTATGAGAATGTGCAGGGACGGTAAGGGCGGCAGCCAACCCCCTTCCCCAGGCTGCAGCCCTTCCCACGTCCGATTCTGCCTTATCCGCATCCACTAGAACTGCCGCACTGTGCGCATACATAGCATGCACCGCTGCGCACCGTGATGGCGCCGCAATTCGAACACGGCGGAGCATCTGATTGGTTTCGGAAAGTCACCGATTTGCTCTTTGCCAGTTCTCCCTCCGCCGTAGTGTAGCCCTCACTCTCCAGTACCGATGCCATTGTCGGCTCCCCGCTCTCATCAAACGGCAGGGACATCTGCATGGCATCCGTCGCCGGGCCAACCTGCTCTACGATCCGAGTGACCGCTTCATTCGGGTCAACGTGCTCGTTCATGAGCTCCTGGTTCAGGAATTTGCGCGCGAGATAGCGGAAAATGTAATCCATGATGGAATACGCCATCGGGATCGAGCGGTTATTGGTGAACCCGCTTGGCTCAAAGCGCATGTAGCTGAACTTCGCACATAGATCTTCCAGTGGCACGCCATACTGCAAGGCAATTGAGATGCTCGTGGCAAAGGCATCCATGAGACCGGAAATCGTCGATCCCTGCTTGGCCATCGTAATGAAAATCTCTCCCGGCAGCTTGGTATCCGGGTACTGTCCCACATGCAGGTATCCTTCGTGGCCGGCGACACTGAACTTGTGGGTAACCGCAGGGCGCTCGTCTGGCAGGCGCCTGCGTCCAGGCTTGTAAACAACCTTTTCGATCACCCTCTCCAGGATTTCCGGCTCCGCGCCTATCGGCATGCCATCGCCTGAGGTATCGACTCGCGCCTTGGTGTTACCTCCCTTCGAGGTCGACAGCGGTTGGCTCCGCTTGGAGTTTTCGCGGTATATCGCCAGCGCCTTCAGTCCCAGTTTCCATCCCTCGTCGTAGGCATTTGCAATGTCCTCCAGCGCGGCTGACTCCGGCATGTTTACCGTCTTCGAAATCGCTCCGGAGACAAACGGCTGGCAGGCTGCCATCATTTTGATGTGCCCGCTATGATGCACGCTGCGGACTCCTTTGAATGGCTTGAAGGCGCAGTCAAACACCGGCAGATGCTCTTCTTTCAGTCCCGGCGCATTCTCGATGGTGTCATGCTCATCGATATAGGCGAGGATGGCATCTGCGGCCTCTTTGCTGTATCCAAGCCGAACCAAGGCTAGCGGCACCGTCTTGTTGACGATTTTGAGCATGCCTTCACCCTTGCCCGCGAGGAGCTTGTACTTGACCAGAGCAATGTCCGGCTCAATGCCCGTCGTGTCGCAGTCCATCATAAAGGCAATGGTCCCGGTTGGCGCCAACACCGTAGCCTGTGCATTTCGATAGCCGTGGCGTTCGCCTTGCGCCACCATCCTCCTTGACGACTCCTCAGCCGCCACACGCAGATACTCCGGGCACCGTTCATGAATCTCCTGGACGGCGTCGTGGTGTTGCCGGATAACAGCAAGCATCGGCTCTCGATTGGCGGCGAAGCCATCAAACGGGCCTATTGCCGGGTTGCCTGCGATCTCCGCACTGCGGGCGTACGCCTCGGCATGCTCAATGGACATGATGGCACCAGCGACCGCACGGCCTTCGTCGCTGTCATACGGTAGCCCCATCGCCATAAGCAGTGCACCCAAATTGGCGAAGCCTAGCCCGAGCGGACGGTAGGCATGGCTGTTCTTGGCAATCTCCGCGCTCGGATACCCCGCATTGTCAACGATGATTTCCATGGCGGTGATGAAGATCCGCGTTGCCGCGCGGAAGCGCTCTACCTCAAAGGCGCCATCTTCGTTCTGAAACTTCCTGAGGTTCAGGCTCGCCAGATTGCACGCGGAATTGTCGAGAAACATGTACTCGGAGCACGGATTGCTCGAGTTGATCGGCGCAGTATTGCTGCACGTATGCCAGCGCTGGATCGTATCCTCATACTGCATGCCCGGGTCGCCACAGACGTGGGTGCCTTCGGCCACCTTGCGCAACAGCTCCTTCGCTTTTACGGTGTCGATGATCTCTCCGGTAGTCACCGCCCGAAGCGGGAACTCCTCATCGGCACTGGCCGCCTGCATGAACTCGTCCGTCACGCGCACGGACTGATTCACGTTCTGGAATGCGATCGAACCATAGGCCGGCCCATTGAAGGATCCGTTGTAGCCCTGTTCGATGAGCGCCCACGCCTTGCGTTCTTCTTCCATTTTGGCTTCGACAAACTCCAGCACGTCCGGGTGCCAGACTTTCAGCGTCTGCATGATGGCCGCACGGCGCGTCTTGCCACCACTCTTGATGGTGCCGCCGGTTGCGTCCTGCACACGCATAAAGCTGACTGGACCACTAGGCTGCCCTCCCCCCGAGAGCTTCTCCTGCGACGCACGCAAGGTCGACCAGTCGGATCCGACACCCGAGCCGAACTTGAACAGGCGCGCGCTTTCGCTCATCAGCTGCCAGATATTGTCAATGGAGTCCTCGACAGAAATAATGAAGCACGCCGAGCCCTGCGGACGCTCGTACGGATCCACCGCCACGACTTGCTTCTTGTCTTCGTCCCACCCAAAGATGGTCTTCCCACCCGAGTCCGTAATGTCATACAAGTTGTTCAATCCCACGTTGAACCACACGGGGGAGTTGAATGCACCATGCTGGTGCGTGCACAGCCAGGTCAACTCATCATAAAAGCGTTTTCCGTCCTCTGGCGAAGCAAAATAGTTCTGCTCTATACCCCAGTCCGAGATAGTGCGCGTTACGCGGTGGATGAGTTGGCGCAGCGAACGCTCCCGTCCACCCTGGTCAGGCTCCATGTGTGCGCGCGCCAAATCTCCATAGAAATACTTCGATGCCACCACGTTAGATGCCAGTATGCTCCAGGAGGTGGGAAACTCTACGTCTTTCTGCTCGAAAACCGTTTCTCCATTCGGATTCTTGATTACGGCATCGCGTTTGTGCCACGACACGGAATCGAATGAATTCTCGCCCTCTTTGGAAAAGACCCGATCAATAACAAGGCCCTTGGCGTTGCGTTCGCGCTTCCGACCGTCGTCGGCGCCTGGTAAGGAAATGGGTTCCGAACGTGTTTGTTTGGTCATCATTATCTCCGCGTCTGACATGGAGTGAATCACGCGCGAACATGATCTGCTGCGACGTTCATCTGCTTAGTTGATTGATCCATAACGCCTTGAGTCTACTCACCCCTGAGAGCGCGCACGCGCCAAACGAGAAGGGCCTCAATACGCTTACAGACCACTATGGCCCCGACAGCAATTACTCGTTACAGTCGGCTGTGCATAATAGGGCTGACATCCGAATAATAACTCGGTGTACTACTAATAAACACTTATGATGTCCGTTATGCAACCCCTAATACTATTTTTTTTCTCTCCTCCGATACGATATCAACATGGCCTTACTGACCAGAACGGGTGGAATCCAGGTCTACGTGCGCTTCTGGCGGTCTGACGACTCATCCCTATAGCCGTTATTGGGGCTTGTTAGCCGATGTCAACAAACTATACCTCGTTATCCACAGATTGACGCACACCTTGACGGCAGGACACTAGGTCGGACGTACGTCCCACATCAGCATTTGCTCGATGTCTGCGTAGTCCTCTTCCCCGGTCTCATCGGTAAACATGTAGTCGCCGGTAGTGGGTCGCCTCATAGTGCCAATCCGCTTCCATTGCATGCCCTGCTGATCATTGAAGGAATCGGGAAATGGGCTTTTGACGTAGTAGTTAGGATGGTAGGATCGATACGTATTCTGGGCCTCGTAGAGCGCTGCGCGTCGCGCGCCAGGCCGCGTCGCGCTCTTGCCCGTCACACGGAACGGCGCAACAACAATAGAGGCCTGAAAGAAGCCATCTTCCAGTTCCGTGTATTCGGGGCGCATCACTTCGAAATCCTCAGGATGCGGATAGGCGCTGCGTTCGCTGTTTTCTCGCATGACGATTGGATTATTAGGTCTGTTCTGCCAGTCTTGTGATACGATTCGAAGGCGTACAAGATTCCGCGCCGCGTGCCTTGCGCGCATGACGGATCTAGGCCGTCGCAGCAAGCGCGCGGTCCTTCACCTCCATCAGGTGCTCCCAGGCGGCAACAGGATCTTCGGGAACATCGCCCGAAAAAATTTCCTCCTTGATCGCCCCCATTGCACGACGTTCGGGGCCCTGTAACCTGCGCATGACTTCGTCAAAAAGCGCTCCGCGCCGCAGCGCTTCATCTTTTATGCGCAGCAGCAGGGCAAAGGCCGCATCATGCTCGTTCGAGATTTCGCCCTCCAGAATGGCCTCGCGTATCGCCTCCTTGATAATACCCACGGCGACACCCTCGCCTATCCCCACCACTTCCATGATCTCCTGGCCGTCTACCGGAGGTTGGAAGTTGCGTAGCCGGTCCCGTGCCTCCACTTCCGCAAATTTCTTCTCCACCTCGTCAAACGCTTTCAAATAGCGCACGACGCGGCGCGGATTCTTCGACGTAATGTCCGCGCGCACCAGTGCCATGAGGTCATTAATGCTATCACCTGATTCGAAGAGCAGGCGGCGCACGGCCGCATCGGTTACCTCGTCGTCCACCAGGGCCACCGGACGGTGGTGCAGGGCGATCATTTTCCGGACGTATTCCATTCGTTCGTCAAGTGGAAGCTTTAGACGCCGGAAGAGTCTGGGAATCATGCGTGCACCCCTATCCTCGTGCCCGTGGAAGGTCCAGCCGGTACCTGAGACGAAGCGCTTTACGCGGGGCTTGGCAATGTCGTGCAGAAGGGCCGCCCAACGAAGCCACAGGGTTTCCTCGGCAGGCCGGCTCTTCGTTGCCTCCACCAGATTGTCCAGGACCTGTAGCGTATGATAGAAATTGTCCTTGTGCCGCTGGCCGCGAACTGTCTCTACGCCCCTCATAGCGTGGAGCTCGGGAAAAATCCGGGCCAGGATACCTGTCTTTTCGAGAATCAGGTAACCTACCGACGGCTTGTCCGATGCCATGATCCGCTGGAGCTCGTCGGTGATCCGCTCCTGACTCAGAATATCCACGCGGTGCGCTTCGTCCCGCATGGCATTAAAGACCTCCGGATCGATGGTGAAGCCCAGTTGTGCAGCAAAGCGGGCCGCACGAATCATGCGCAGGGGGTCGTCCGCGAACGTCTGGCGTGGCGGCGCTGGCGTACAGATCAGCTGCTCACGCAGGTGGCTCCGCCCGTCATACGGGTCGATCACTTCGCCGAAGCGATCCCGGCCAAGACGCACCGCCATAGTGTTGATCGTAAAGTCGCGCCGCCGTTGGTCATCCGCCAGTGTTCCGATTTCGACGATGGGTTTCCGCGACGTTCGACGATAACTTTCCTTGCGGGCCGCGACGAACTCGAGCGTTACCAATCGGTCCTCGCGCGTTGGAATGCGAATGGCCGCCGTGCCGAATTTCTCGTACACGTGAACAATGTGGCCGCCCAGCTTCCGGCCCACGGATTTCGCAAGACGAATTCCCGTTCCCGGCCCGACGGTTACAAAATCCAGATCCGTCGTAGTGCGCCTGAGCAGCATGTCACGCACTACGCCGCCAACGGCATAGGCTTCAATGCCCAGGCGTGCGGCCTCCTCTCCCACTGTACGCAATGTGGAAGCATACGATTGGGCCGTTATGATATGCGCCAGATTGTCCGGCATGTCTAAAGCGGTGCATGCTACTGGTCTTGCTGGAAAGATCGTGCTCTCGGCTGGCCAGGGGTCCGTCCCGACAATCTGCGCCGCGCAGCCGGCTCGTTGCTTCCTCGCCCTTTACGAATATTCCCGCGCCTCATGTACGCAACATGGCCGAGGCTGTTGCCCGGCTTCCATTTCTATTCACTGCGGCGCTCGATGGCATCCTGGGGTCCGACCAAAATCATGCGCCCCCATGTGGCGTCATCGTCGCCTGTTCCATAAATCATGAAATGCCCCCCGTAGGGCCCTCCGTCCGGATCGCAGTGGACGATTTCCATCCCATATACGTCGCCAACGTGCGGGGGCTGCCAACGTGGGTCGCTCACGCCGAGCGTGGACGCCATTTCGACGCGGGCCTCCAATACAAAATCTGCTTCCCCCGTCCCCCAGGGATCAAAGCGCAGAGCGTACTCGACACTACCCTCTGGAATGGGCTCCTCAATACGCGACTCAAGCGACGAGCCATGCCGCCACCAGGCTGCATACGACGGGCGCGTTTCGTCAATCACAAAGCAAAAGGCATTGTCACCCTGTCCGAACCATTCGGGAGCGTCGTCCCTCGGTGCTTCTATGAACCAGCATATACTGTCTTTGGAATACCAGCTCCTGGGCTGGTGATTCGGATCTTCGACATCGTTTACGTTGTCGCGGGCTTCGGCGCCAAAGTACAGATGCGTCTTGTCCCACGCGATATAATAGCGGGCGCTCAGGTCCTCTTCCGGGTGGCCTTCGTTGCCGTGGTCGGTGAGTCTGTTGCGACGCCCGTCGTCATACCAGAACGTGTGGCGCAGGCGATAAATGTCCCATACGCCGTCGGTAAAGGCCTGGTCTTTCCACTCGTCCAGGGCACCATCAATTGTGGGCGCCTCTTCCAGGTAGGGCACATGCAAGGCGACGGTCTGCGTAGGCCGCGGTGCATCCTGTCCCATTGCACTATGCGCGGAGAGCAGGAATAGAAGTAGGCAAGAGAATGCTTTCATCATGGGAATCAGCGGGTATTGAGCGGCGCTTTCGCGTCCGGGTCTGTCAATCCTGGGACCGGGTTACCCATTCGGGCGTGCCGAACCAGTCGTGCATTTCCTTCTCGAACGGGGCGACGATCTCTTGCGGCTCGGGCCATGCTCCAAGATCGCCGGTTTCCGCCGTCCACGTATCCAGCGCAGCGCGCATGCGCTGCAAGGCGGCCTGATGAGCGGGATCCTCCGAGCCTGCGAGGTTGTGTATCTCGTGCGGGTCGGCCTCCGTGTCATACAGTTGCTCGTACGGGAAGGGCTCCATCAATTCGGCGGGCGGACCCGAAAGCTTGCCCTCGGCATGCAACGACCGCATTAGGGGCTTTACCAGAAAACACTTCTCCTTATAGCGGTTCAGCGTGGGAAACCCCTCGCCGGGAATGATATTGCGTATGTAATGAAAACGACGCTCCCGCACAGACCGAATTCGCAGCACGGTTTCATCGATGCGGTCCCGCGCACTGAAGGCGTACGTGCGGGGCTCATCCGCACCTTCCCCCAGGAAGCGCCGGCTTTGCATGAGTGGCGGGCGCGGCACGCCGGCCATCCATAGCGTAGTTGCGGTAAGGTCGAGCAAACTGATCACGTCCCCGTTCACCGTTCCTGGCTCGTTTTGCGGCGGGGGAGGAAAATTCTTGGGCCAGTAGATGATCATCGGAACGTGCAGACCAGTATCCCATGCCCAATGGATTCCGCGGGCTTCCAGACGCCCGTTATCCGCGAAGAAAATGATTATGGTGTCATCGGCGAGGCCGTCCTTGCGGAGCTGCTCGAGGACCCACCCCACGCGCACGTCCATCCCGGAAACCGAATTGAGATACCGGGCCCATTCCTCGCGCGTAATCGGATGATCCGGGTAGTACGGAGGCGGCGTTACGTTTTCGGGCGTCGCCACTTTTGGATGCCAGTCTTCCCCCACCCATTCAACACGCGGCTTGGACGCTGACATCCGATCATATATGTCGTATTCCGCTTCCGGCGTGTTGATCTGCGCAAAGAATGGCTGATTGTCCTTCAGGGGCGCCCATTCC
Source organism: Rhodothermales bacterium (assembly GCA_963665975.1). GTDB lineage: Bacteria > Bacteroidota > Rhodothermia > Rhodothermales > Bin80. The sequence goes on along the minus strand of OY762508.1, from coordinate 3,078,855 downwards.
TTCGAATCATACAGCGGCCCCTCATTGACAAAGTTCAGGTCCAACTTCCCGGTGCCGACTTCCAGGTCTCCAACATGCGTGACATTCGCGGTATAGTATCCGGCATCGCGCAGCCGGTGCGTGATAGGCCGCACGCCCGGTGGCAACTGAAAATCGTCGTCGCGATGCGACCGCATGTGATGCATATCCGTCGAGGTCTGATACATCCCCGTCATGAATGCCGAGCGACTCGGCGCGCAGACAGGCGACGTCGAAAACACGTGCGTATAGCGCACGCCATGCCGCGCAAGTGAATCCAGATTCGGCGTGTGCACATTCTCCGCGCCGTAGATACCGAGATCAAGCTTAAAGTTTTCGCCTACAATCCAGAGAATATTGGGCTGCTTTTGCTCTTCCGGCTCCCCTGTTGCAGGCCCGCCGCGAAAACCCGCCATAAATCCTACGCACAGCGTGATGAGGAGAATTCGTTTCATTGTGACGCAAGGTTTATCGGTCCACAGGTGACGAGTGTGGCGAAAAGGTACGATTTCGCAGGGATCAAGACAATGAGAGCCTTCTTGGTGTGTACAGGGTGCGTTCACAGGTCCACTTCAGAATCCAGGGGCCTCCTGTGCGCTCCTGATGCGCACGCGTACATGTCATCGACGACGCGGGCACAGCCCAAAGTGTCCCGGTGACCTCGCGGCTCAATCCACACATAACCTAGGATCGGCTTCCGACACCAGACTTGTCGGCTCCTACACAACCATACCGATCAACCGTGATTCGGGTCAATTGCCGCTACCGGGGCCACGAAGAAGTACGGCAATCCTGCCAGGCTGTGCAGCACAGCGGTCGGTCGCTTCCTCGGTGTCCGGATGACGTTGTGGTACACTCCGGTCATAGAACATGGAAATGACATGATTGCAATCGACGCACCGGTGAAGTCTGGAGCATCGAATGCTCCTTGGGCCGAGTAACTTCTGTACGACGCTCAGAAACGGTCGAACCACTCTGGCTCCCGCATGAGCGGAGCGACCGAAGCCGTCGTCCCCTGGCCCGCTGTCCGGCGGTAATTGATGTACCGGGATCAGTGAACCACTTCATCCGCCCCGTGATTTCGGCGATGCCTGCAGGCCGTACACAATTCGTGACCGCGGGTAACGCGGCCTGCAATTGCAGAGGCGCTGACGGATGCCTGCAGCGACGCGTACCGTCGCTGCAGCCGGCATGCGACATACACGGTTACCGTTAGCTACCGTGTCTACTCCTGGTACGGGCCTATTGCGGGATTTCCGTAAAAAATGCCGCATGCACCAGCGCCTTATCCAGCGTCAACGCATGTCCGGTGAGACGATCGTCCACTACGCGATGCTCGACGCCCAGGCCAATGCCCGGGGCCTCCTTCGCATGCGCCCAGGCGAAGCGTCGGACGATCTGAAGAGCCCGCGTGGCGGAAGGGCTCCCATTGGTGACGGGTGATTCCAGAAGATGCGACCGGATTAGTGCGGCCCAGTGGGCGGCCAGCAGGCGTGGCGAACCGAAAACGTCCATCGCCGTCACCCAGTATCCGTGGACGAAAACGATGCCACACTGACCTGGAAGTGGTCCACGGGCCGCGAGCTTCTCGATGGTTGCGGCACGGGACGACTCGGTGCGGTGCGCTGCTCGCCTCATGTCCGCTGCCGACGCGGTGGGCGACTGGACGGATGCACGGCTTAACATCTCGTCGATTTCGCGCCAGACGGCCGTTTGATCACCATCACGGGAGCCGCTCCGGAGCATGGAGCGGGTGACGCCCACTTCCTTGGCGGCACGGACGCGCACGGGTGCAAACGCCTCGTCGCGCCGCGAAGCCCGGCGTTCGCCCCAACGACCTCGCTCGAGACAGGAGACCGGGATCTCTAGGATGGCCTTGGGAGGTACCAGGATCGTCACGTTTATGGCCCGGTTCTGCTTCCCACCAAGAATGTGCTCACCTTCAACGATAAGCAAGGGCTTGTCGTCGGGGTTGCGTACGTGCAACGCCTGTACGGACGGCTTATCGAGTTCGTCTACGACGAGTTCGGCGGCTGCGCCGGTTTCTATCTCGGGTACATTGTTGGCCGACAGATACACGGGAAAGAAGGAGACGCCCAACCGGGTGATGGGCCAGCCGATAGATGCGGTTTCGAGATTTGCTACGTTCATGGTCACCTCGAATTATTGATGTGAGCTCCTGGTGAAGGATTTCGTTTCTTGAGACTCTTGTCGGACGGAGCCGTGATCCTGCCGCTGACTATCACAGGCGTTGCCCCAAAATCAGTTGGTTTACCGCGTTCGTAAGTGGCTGGAGGTGAACCGCTATTGGCGCTGGCATGTGTTTGCGTATAACGCCTCATGCAGCCTGGGCAGATACTCGGCATTCGGAATCCGATTCAGTGTCGGCCTTATCTCCGTCAATGCCATCGCCCTCCAACAATGTAGCTGTTCGGTGTTCGCTACCATTTCACGTTGTGCAAGCCCGCCATCGATTACGGCCGTCCCGGTTCTACTTGCAATGGGTTGTCCGAAGGCCTTGTCCCATCTCCCTGGCCACTCCCAGGCATTGCAAGGTAAGCGTTCCCTCCATCAGACTATTGGCCACCAATATTTCTCAACCCGAAGAGTCGGCGGAAATCCGAAACTCTGAAATTCCTGCGGGAAACCCGTGCGAATGAAATCTTTGAATCTGGCTCTAAACGATGTCCGTGACTGATCTACGCCATGTTGACTCTCTGCGAATCTTCCGGTATAGAGGGATGGCGGACGTTGGCCTGAATAGCCTTGGAGCGTTTAATTTGCTCCTGGGAGCCAACGATATATGCAATATTTCGATGCTTGAAGCGATCTTCATGCTGACAGACCTTTCAATGGGAATTATATACCTGACTGAACAGGCATATGGTTCTGTACAGTTGGAGTGCTGAGTTGGGCGGTTAGCCTTTCCAGGGGCGCTACATAGTGTCCATTCTCCCCTGCACGAAGGCAGGATTTCCAGCCTTCCAGGGACAGGCCCTGCGAGAGAACGTTTCGGGCAGCGTTTACGTCACGGTCGGCACGATAGCCACATATGCATACTACGTGGCGGTCCGAACTGATCGGCAACCTGCGAAGCTGGATTGTAAAGACCAGAACTACAGGGATGTGCGTGCGGCGGGGCTCGAGCCACTGAGGAGTCTTCTGGAGGAAATGGCGCGCGCATAGCATATCAGTCTAACGGCGCCGGCCGATTCCTGACAATCAGCCGCCTCCTGGCATGCCCGCGGTTCATTCATAGGTCCAATTCTGAATCCAGGGGTTTCCTGTGCGCTCCTGATGCGCCCGCATCCCGGACTGCAGGTCATCCAGAACGGCGGGATGAGACGGTTCTTGCGCACGACACCGTCATGACGTAGGGTGTAGGACTGGAAAGCGGCCTGATGACATCCGGCTTGTGTTTGAGGTCCTGAACGTGCTTACCACACCGGGCGTGCACCCGTAGCTCACGCTAGTCGTTATCACTTCATTTAATGTGGATGTGACTTTGGGAACGCTCAGCGCGCCTAGTAGATACAAGCAACCCGATCACCAGCTGCTACCTCAATGAAACGTATTACATTTGGTGCTTTTGCACTTGTCCTTCTAGCGGGGTGTGCTACCACCCAATCCCTCTCGGTAGAGTCACGCACGCGCACGTATGACGTAGACTTCGATCAGGTCTTTGATGCGGTCATTGCAGCCCTTGCCGTGGATGGCTACGCTGTAACCGATGCCGATCGGGACAATGGCATCATCAACACTGATGAGCGCGTCGGCCTCGGGCTGCGCCTCTTCGAGGGAAACCGCACAAAGGTGACGGCTCTGGTGCGGGACGTAAGCGACGGTACCGCGGTTGTACTCAATCTCTCGAGTACCTCGGCTAACGAAGATGGCGGCGAAGCGATCCAGATAATGCCCGCGAGCGCCGCGCGAGAATTCTATCGCGAACTCTTCGCAAAAATAGCGACCCAACTCGTCCCATAAATAGCTTCCTCTGCCAGAGAGACTGGCGCGCCCCGGGCTCCCGCCAAGGCATACGCCGCGTGCCACCACGATCAACTTGTCGGCACCCGCCACCGTGATGCGCGTTGCCCAAAGTTTGCGTCACGTCACGGGTACCCGACCCTATTCCTGACCCCCGACGGTATCGATTTATAAACCACTGTGTTTATTAGACTGAATGGTCAGCTTAATACTACAATTCCCATCTTACCGCACCGGACTAACCCGAAGAAGCACCCTCCTTCAGTAGCATCGTCGTCCGCTGCAGCCTCTGGCAGCCGGCCTTGTAGAGTCGGATCTGTGTCCTGTTCGCAGCAGACGGCAACGCATAAAGATTGTTCGAATGGCGATCCAGCGGCCCAGACATTTCCACCTGTCTAAGCTCCGACAGAATGCGCGCCTCGCTCAGCGGCTCTTTGCCGCCGTGCATCGTGTTGTGCCAGTAGCGCAGGATGCGCAATAAGGCAAACACCACCAGATTGATTGCCACGTGCGCTTGCACCCGACGCTCGGTCTCGTGAAAGATCGGCCGCACCGCTAACGCACTCTTGAGCACTCGGAAGCCTTCCTCTATCCGCCACAGTTGCCGAACCGGGCAACCACCTCCTGCAACGAAGATGTTTGAAGACTTGTCCACATTCCGTGCGGGATCGCCCCGTTATTAGTTGGGTGGGGCGTAGGTTGAGTGGGTTAAGTTAAGCGGTTCAGGGGATTCGGTTTCGCCTTTCAGAGCGATAGTCAGGTCCTGCATGAGCGTAGCATCTATAGGCGTCAGTCGGGACTCGTAGTGCAGGAAGATGGCGGCAAACCAACGGTGACGCTGATCGGAGGAGCTCCAGCGCTTTACGTTCCGTGTGCGGTGCGTGATGATGCTGTTGAGGTTTTCGATATTGTTGGTCGTCTTGAGGCTGTCTCTGAGCTTCTTGCCTATCCCGAGTCGGTGCAGCGTAAGGGTTTCCTCCAGACCTTCAGACAGGCTTGCAGCCGCCTTTGGACAAGAGTGTGTCAACTCTGCATGGATCGTGTGCAGTGCGGTATGGGCTTCTGTGTACGTTTCTTTCTCCCACGCGGCTTGCAATCGCACTTTGAGCGGTTCGGCCTCATCTTTTCTTGAGGTGACCCACCACGTTCTCCCACTTGTGCCACTGGCACCGCAGCAGTTCGATGTCGTTGCCAAACGTCTCATATACGGCCTTACGCAGCCCCTTGGCACCGTCCAGAATCACCGACAGCTTGCCGTCATAGGAAAAACCTCGCCGCATGAGATCCTCCAGGAGCGCCTTTACCTGTGCATGCCCTTCCGCCGCTTTCAACGACCGCCAACACCTCCTTCTTGCCCGTGACCGTAACCCCCATGGCCACAATCATCTGCACTCCCTGCAAGCATTTGCCGTCGATAAACAGCACTGCGTACTTCTCCTTGTCCAGCCGACGCGTTTCAACCCGTTCGAGCGCGTTGGCGGAGGTCCCCACAAAGGCGCGCCCTACCGTGCTGGCGCTCCGTCCTATGCTATCGCAAAACGTCTGGATCGCCCCCTTGTAATTGTGCTGGGACAGTCCAGCCAATAACTGCTCACACATCTTCTCATCGTCCAGACCACGCTTTGCGTGTAACCTGCAGCACGTCTCCAGCGGACGTTCCTTGTTCGTTTTGATATTGCGTACGCGGCGCACACGCACCTTCACACGCTCATTGTTGTAGCGGATCGTGCCTGGATTCGTCCCCCACCGCTGATAGTCCGTCTCGACGACTTCATGGTGTGCACCACAGAGCTGCTCAACCTCGCTTTCCATAATGGACTGGGCCATTAAGGGTTACGCCGATGCGGTATCGCGCAACGGCCATGGAGGCCGGATCCTGTTCCGCCAGCTCTCGGAGGCTCTCGGCCGTGAACGATTGCGGCATGTCTTGTGTGGTTATGTGGGCAGGGTTTAGAGAGCGGTACGAAGAACCGGACGCTACACCGCATGGGCTACGCGGCGCAGGCCGGCTTCCTGTTCCAGTAGCGCGAGCGCCATGCGCTCCATGCACTGAAACACCGCGCTGGCGGGAACCACCAACGTACGGCCCACCGCATGCAACCCGTGCAGGACGCGCAACCCCCTGTCTGCCTTCAACAGCTGTCCAGTGCGCTGGATCGTGAGGGTCTCTTGCAAGCCTTCCAGCAGCGCATTGGCTGCCGAACGGTTGATGTGCTTCAACTCCGCGTGGATGTCCATGAGTGCGGCTTCGGCCTTGTTCGCATCGGACAGCTGCCAGACCTGCCGCAAACGGCTACGATAGTCGCCGCGCACCGGATCGGACAACCCACCGGTAACGTGGGCAGTTTGGCATTCAAACAGCACTGAATAGCGATTCGAGGGCCGAACACGCTCCGTACGGCTGTTTGCAGCCCTATGGGGCAAAATGCACAAAAGCCCTTCGTCCGCGGACAACCCGCGTGCCACTAGACGTTGCTAGAATTCCGTCAGACACGGCACATCTTCCGGCGCACACGCAACAACGTCCAACATGCGGCGATAGCCCATTAGCGTAACCCCCATGCAGAGCACGATGTGCAATCCGCGCAGTTGCAGCCCGCCAAGCCACACGGCGACAACAGGATCCTCTGCCAGACTGCGCGTCTGCAACAGCGCCAACGCCGTGGTAAGACGGTCTTCGTCCTCCGGCACGGCGCGTGGCTCAGCCACCGCTTCAACCGGTGGCGCAGGCGCAATCGGCGCACGGGCCGCCGGTGGCACCACAGACCGGGACAGCAATTCATCGGCCAACAGCCGGATCACGTCCGCATAGTGTCGCAACAGGTGCAGACGCACCTCGTGCCCGGTGCCCTCCAGGGGTGCCGGCGCATCCGGCGGCAAATCAGGGAAGGAAAATGAATGTGGATTCATGTGTCGGTTGGGTTTGTGGTTGAAGTTGCTTAACCACACCCCAGCCAACTAGCTTTGGGGCAATCCCTTGCCTTTCTCACCGGTACAAGAGGAGGCAGAATGAACCAAATCATTCATCATCAACCCCAAGATCTAACCGTCCGTGAATGCGGGGTAGATCTATATGAATACAAACAATGTACAGCGATAGCTATAAAAAACACAATAAGAACACGAATCAGTCCCTGATGTTCACGCACAATGTACAACTAGATGGCTAATATTACTCTAAGGCTAGATTAACCCATTGCGGGGTTAACGCAGTCACTAAGAAAGACCAGCCGTCCGTAAAAGCGGGGTAGGTCAAACGTAATACTAAGCCTACGTTGTGGAGACCATGACTGTGACTCTACAGAGTTCGGGTCAGGGAGAGATCTTAATCGTGTACCCTAACGATGCCGCAGGCACTTCCCACTCCTTTTCACCGACGCGATTGAAAATAGTCATGCGTGAAGATCCCCACCTCCCTTCTCCTCCTGGACCCTGCTTGTCGCGCCCAGCCGTGCGTTTGTGCAAATGCACACCTGCAAGAATGCCGCACTGCCTACAACTATGATTTCCTTCCTGCACACTCGCAAGCAGTTGCGGTGGCTCCGACGTCCTGGCGGCCCTTCGGTCCGCCTCGGCGTGGCCGCCGTGGCCTGTATGTTGTCCGTGCAGGTTGTCGCAGCCCAGGAGGTCTCGGCCGTGTTCGACATCTTGAAGACCCTGTATGACGTTACGGACGGCGACAACTGGAACAACAACGCCAACTGGGACACGACCAAGGTACCCACTGCTGCTGAATTGAGTACGTGGCACGGAGTAACCTACACCAACGATTCGTTGACCGTGCTTAGCCTGGCGAACAACAATCTCACTGGTTCGATTCCATCCGAACTGGGCAATCTCACGAATCTCAAAATCCTTAATCTCGTTAACAATAGACTAAGCGGTTCGATTCCGCCCGAGCTGGGCAACCTCGCAAAGCTCGAATACCTTCATCTCTATAACAATGCGCTAAGCGGTTCGATTCCACCCGAGCTGGGCAACCTCGCAACGCTCTATTGGCTTATTCTCCATTCGAACTCACTAAGCGGTTCGATTCCGCCTGAGCTGGGCAACGTCAGTATGCTCAGAGTCCTTAGTTTAGACCGTAACAAGTTTACGGATCCGTTGCCGATGAGCCTGACGCAGCTAGGCGTTCTTGAATGGTTCGACTGGTCCAACAACCATGGTCTATGCGCCCCGTTGAACGCACCCTTTCAGGACTGGCTTGCTGAGGTCAGATCCCGCGATTACGCTGTTGGCCCTAACTGTTCCTCGTCTCCAGTGTCGACGCTCTCGGTGGGTGACGTAACGGTGATCGAGAGCGCGCGTGAGGCGGTGGTATCTGTGCGTTTGACGCCAGCCAGCGAGGAGGAGGTTCGGGTGCATGTTGCCACGGCGGACGGTACCGCAACAGCGGAAGTCGACTACACGGCAGGGGCATCGGATCTGGTCTTTGCGCCCGGCGAGACGCAGAAGAGCATCCGGATTGTGATTCTGGATGATGCCCTGGTCGAAGGAGACGAGACGTTTCAGGCACGGTTGAGCGGGGCGCAGAATGCGGACATCGCGCGAAGCGCGGCGACGGTGACTATAATCGACGATGACCAAGTTGCCACGCTGCGGGTAGAAAATGCGGTTGGAAGCGAGAGCGCGGGGGAGGCGGTGGTATCTGTGCGTTTGACGCCATCCAGCACGGAGGAGGTTCGGGTGCATGTTTCCACGGCGGATGGTACCGCGACAGCGGGAGCAGACTACACCGCAGGGACATCGGATCTGGTCTTTGCGCCCGGCGATACGGAGAAGAGCATCCGGATTGTGATTCTGGACGATGCCCTGGTCGAAGGAGACGAGACGTTTCAGGTGCAGCTGAGCGGGGCGCAGAACGCGGACATCTCGCGAAGCGCGGCGACGGTGACAATAATCGACGATGACAAGGTTGCCACGCTGCGGATAACGGATGCAGTTGTGAGCGAGAGTGCGGGTGAGGCGGTGGTATCTGTGCGTTTGACGCCATCCAGCACGGAGGAGGTTCGGGTGCATGTTTCCACGGCGGATGGTACCGCGACAGCGGGAGCAGATTATACGGCAGGGGAATCGGATCTGGTCTTTGCGCCCGGCGATACGGAGAAGAGCATCCGGATTGTGATTCTGGATGATGCCCTGGTCGAAGGAGACGAGACGTTTCAGGTGCAGCTGAGCGGGGCGCAGAACGCGGACATCTCGCGAGGCGCGGCGACGGTGACGATCGTTGACGACGATTTCACGGTAGTGTCGATCGACGATGTCGTGGTGGCGGAGGATGAGGGGCGTGCGGTGTTCACGGTGCGTGTTAGTGCACCGTCTACCGGTCCGGTTACGGTGCCCTACACGAGCGTCGACGGTACGGCGACGGCGGGAGCGGACTATGTTCCGGTCTCCGAGGAGCTTGTGATTCTTCCGGGGGAGTTGAGCGGGCAGGTGGAGGTGGTCGTGATTGATGATGAGCGTTTTGAAGAGGACGAGACGTTCACGGTCGTGTTGAACAATGCTGCGGGTGCGGTGCTGGGCGACCACACAGGCGAGGGCACGATTCGGGACAACGACCGGTATGGGTTGCGTGTGGATGACGTGACGGTAGGGGAGGCGGATGGCGAGGTGCGCTTTACGGTATCGTTGGACCGGCCGAATCCGGTGCAGATCGTACGGTTGGCCTACGCGACGGTAGACGGTACGGCGACGGCGGGGTTGGACTACGAAGCACGAAGCGGCATGCTGGAGTTTTCGTCCGGGGTGGTGAGTCAACCCGTCAGGGTGCCGATTACGGACGACGCGGAATGGGAGGAGAACGAGACGTTTACGCTTGTGTTGAGTGCGCCTCGAAACGCGGAGATTGCAGATAGGGAAGGAGTGGGTACGATCGTGGATGACGATGCGGTGTATCTTCGGATTGCGGATGTGAGGGCGGAGGAGGGTTCCGAGCACATGGTGTTTGCGGTGCGTCTGAACAGGCCCAGTCCGGTAGCGGTAAGCGCGTTCTACGAGACGCGGGGAGCGTCGGCGTTGGAGGGGTTGGATTACGTTCGCGCGGCAGGGAGCGTGCGGTTTGCGCCTGGAGAGACGGAGCAGACGATTGTGGTGTCTCTGTTGGATGACGCGCTTGACGAGCCGGACGAGACGTTTCAGGTGCTACTAAGCGGCGTGGAGCATGCGGTGGTTGCGGTGCCGGAGGCGACAGGTACGATTGTGGATGACGACCGTACACCGGTGCTGGACGTGGTGCAGGGCGTGCGGGTGTTTGAAGGGGCTGGCAGTGCGTTGTTTGCGGTCACACTGAGCGCACCGAGCGCGTACGAGGTGACGGCAGTGTATGCGACAGTGGACGGTACGGCGCAGGCGGGTTCAGACTACGAGGGGGTATCGGGTACGCTGCGCATTGCACCCGGGGAGAGGGCAGGCATGCTCCGAGTGTCTATTGTGGATGATGCGGTACGCGAGCCGGAAGAGACGTTTACGCTGGTGCTGAGCGGGGTGCAGCATGCGGATCTGGGAGCCGGTACAAGCACGGGTACGATTGTGGATGACGAGGCGCCGCTGCACATGCGCATAGACGATGTGACGGTAGGAGAGGATGCGGGAAGCGCGGTCTTCACGGTGCGGTTGAGCGGTCAGAGTGCGATGGCGGTGCGGGCGAATTATGCGACCACGGACGAGACGGCGACAGTGGGTGCGGACTACACCGAGACGAGTGGCGCCTTGCATTTTGCACCGGGCGAAGTGGAGAAGCGGATTGTGGTGCCGGTGTTGGAGGACGATGTGGACGAGCCGGACGAGACGTTTCTGGTGCGGTTGAGCGGAGTGGTGGATGCGGAGATAGCAGGTGGCGCCGGTCGGGGCACGATTACGGACAATGACGAGCTGCTGACGGTCAGCATCTATGATGGTCGCGCCTCGGAGGATGCGGGGTTGCTGGTTCTTCCGGTGCGGCTGAGCCGGACGAGTTTGCGTGTGGTGCGTGTGTTGTATGCGACTTCGGACGAGACGGCGGAGGCGGGCGCGGACTACACCGAGACGAGCGGCAGGGTGGAGTTTGCACCGGGCGAAGTGGAGAAGGGGATCGTTGTGTCGGTGTTGGAGGACGATGTGGACGAGCCGGACGAGACGTTTTTGGTGCGGTTGAGCGGAGCGGTGAATGCGGAGATTGTAGAGGGTACAGGTCGGGGTACGATTACGGACAATGACGAGCCGCTGACGATCAGTATCTACGATGGTCGCGCCACGGAGGATGCGGGGTTGCTGCATCTTCCGGTGCGGCTGAGCCGGACGAGTTCGCGTGTGGTGAGTGTGTTTTTTGAATCTTCGGACATGACGGCGGAAGCGGGGTTGGACTACGCGGCATCGCGGGGGATCGTGGTGTTTGAACGCGGCAGTACAGAGGGGGTGGTAGCCATCACGGTGGAGGAAGACGCGATGGATGAGGATCACGAGACGTTTCAGGTGACGCTTTCGGGTCCGAGGAATGCGGTGATTGCGCGGGGTGTGGCTACCGGAACGATTGGAGACAACGACGGGATGCCGCATTTGCGGATCGACGATATTCTGGTGCGTGAGGACGGTGAGGCGGCGGTCTTTACGGTGCGGCTCTCGATGCCGAGCACGCGATTGGTAACGGTCGGCTACCGGACTGTTGACGGCACGGCGGAGGCGGGAACGGACTATGAGGAGACCTCGGGCACGCTCACGTTTGTTCCGGGTGCGATGCAAAAGGAGGTGGGAGTGCGGTTGTTGCGTGGGGAGCGGGACTGGCGGGAGGAGACGTTTACGTTGGTGTTGGCGTCGGCATCGAACGCGTTGTTGGAGGATGCGGAGGCGATGGCGACGATAGTGGAGGAGGAGCCGATAGAGACGGGCGTGTTGGCGGCGTATCTTGCGCGTTTTGCTCGCACGTCGGCTTCGCATGTGACCGAGGCGGTGGGAGAACGGTTGCGGGAGGTTGCTCCTGTGTGCGCACCGGTGGCTGGGGAGGGGTTGCAGCTGGTGCGGTACGCGAATCCGCACTGGAATCCGTCGGCGGGAGAGTTGTTGGCGGGTTGCGGTCTGTTGACCCGTTCGTCTGTCGGTGGTGGTGCGTTCAGCGTGTGGGGTCGTGGCGCATTCACTCGGTGGGGCGGTCGGGAGAGTGCGTTGTCGTTGCGCGCGGATGTGACCACGGCGTCGTTTGGAGCGGACTACCGTTGGCGGAGCGGGCTGTTGGCGGGGCTTGTTCTGGCGTACAGCAATGGGGCGGGCACGTTCGAGGCGTATGCGGCGGACGGGAAGACGGGTGCGAGGCTTACGGGAGTGTATCCGTATGTGAGTTACCGTTTGTGGTCGAGCGACATCTGGGTGTTGGGGGGTCTGGGTCGGGGCACGGCGGAGGTGGAAGGCGCCAAGCGTGTAGAGGCGGAGCTTGCCGCGAGCCTGGTGGCGGCGGGAGCGACCGGTACGCTGGTACAAGGCGGAACGGCGCGGTTGTCGTACGAGGCGGATGCGTTTGTTGTCCGGGTAGATGCAGAGGAAGCGAGGCGGATCCTGGTGAGCCGTTTGCGGGCGGGTCTGGAAGGCAGCGTTTTGGTGGGCAGGACGGTACGTCCGTATGTGGAGGTTGCGTTTCGTGGGGATGGTGGGGACGCGGAGACGGGGTTGGGGCTTGAGATGGGAGGAGGTGTGCGTCTGGCGCATGCGGGCAGCAAGCTGCGTGCGGAAGTGGGTGCACGGGGGTTGGCGACGCATGCGTCGGAAGGGTTTACGGAATGGGGAGTGGCGGCTACGCTGCGTTACGGTGCGGCGGGCGGTCTGGGTCCGACAGCGGAACTGCGTCCGGTATGGGGGGCAGGGCAGTCTGGCGGGATGCAGGCGCTGTGGCGTCACCCTTCGGTAGAGCAAGCGGCGATCAGCGCGTCCGGTCAACAACGCGTGGAGTTGTTGTTGGGGTATGGAGTGGCGCACCCGACAGGGGTGGCGCGTCCGGTCTTTGCGGTGACCATGCGGGAGGGTGGCCGGGAGTATCGGCTTGGCTACGAAGTGAGGCTGCAAAACGGACTGGCGCTGTCCGCATCCGGAACCGCACGAGGACATGTCGCACAGCCTGTCGTGTACGGCATCAGCACCCACGCGACGCTGCGGTGGTGACCACACAATGCAACGGAGGCCGGAGCAGTTGCGCTCACCGTGACGGGCCCGCAAACAACCCCGGCAGGACTCGGCGCAAACACAATCCCCACGCACATATCACGTCACCCTGTCCGCACCCAACTAATATCCGGCTCGTTAGCGTCCTGGGGTCTGCTTGACGCTGCCCACGTATCCGTCCGCGAAGGCGGAGGAGGTCTATGTGTCTCGGGTACACACTGCACTTGGTATAGGCTTGCATGTGCCCCTTAAAACGCCATACATGTGCCGTGTTAGCCGCACGCGCGCGGTCAGAACTTTATTCTTCCCTCTTGTCGTCACGGGCCCGTAACGCGGGTCGTTCTGGGCACCGTTTGGACACCTTGCTGATTGACTGGACTCTACACCCGCCCTTGAGTAACCTCGACAAGGTCGGATCCACACGCGCAACTGTACACCTACTCCGTTATCATATTGCCCCGGCAATTGTGCTCACTATGGCATTTCATCAGGGATCCTCTTAGGTTCAGAACTGATGATTCAATCCTATGTCCAGGTCTGACTGTCGTGTCAATCCCATGCCAATGAAAACCAACCCTACTACTGGAAGAAGCCATACCGTGTGGATGCTCGCCGGCATACTATTCGCCGCGTGGCTCCTGGTGCAATGGCTTCCCAATAGCAATGCCCCACTGACTATTCACAAGGGAGATCATATCATTCTTGTCGGCAATAACCTGAGTTCGCGCATGATGCAGTTCGGCCATTTTGAGACTGAATTGCATCTGAGGTACCCGGATAGCCTGCTGCTGATTCGCAACATGGGTGATGGCGGTAACACGCCGGGCTTTCGGCCGCATTCCGGGCGGGTGTCGCCGTGGGCATTTCCTGGTGCGGACAGCTTTCAGACCGAGCTTGCGCAGCCATCGGGAAGCCAGGGCCACTTTGCGACGCCCGACGAGTGGCTGACCACACTTGAGGCAGACGTTATTGTAGCCTTTTTTGGCTATAACGAATCCTTCCAGGGTGAGGCGGGATTGGCAAGCTTCACCGCCGAGTTGGAGGCCTTCGCAGATCATTCGCTTGCGCAAAACTACAATGGACACGCGCCTCCCCGGCTTGCCATTGTCTCTCCGATCGCCTTCGAGGACCTGTCCCATCTGCATGACCTGCCGGATGGCCGTCAGGAAAACGCACGCCTGACCCGCTATGTGGAAGCTATGCGCGGGGTGGCAAAGCGGAAACAGGTCCACTTCGTGGATGCCTTTGCGCCGTCACAGGCGTGGTTTGCAGACAACACGGAGCCGTTGACGATCGATGGCTCCCAGCTCACGGATGCCGGATACGCCCGTCTTGCCACATTGCTGGCTGACGAACTATTCGGCGAGGCGCCCACACTAGCAGAGTCTATGCGCGCCGCCGTACGCGAGTCCGTGCTTGACAAGAACTGGTTTTGGCACAATGACTTCAAGATTCCCAATGGTGTCCATGTCTTCGGGCGCCGGTACAATCCATTCGGTCCTGAAAACTATCCTGCAGAATTGGCCAAGGTCCGGGAAATGACGCTGGTGCGTGATACGGCTATCTGGATGACTGCGCGGGGAAATTCCTACGATCTCGCAGCCGCTGACAGTCGCACGACCGTGTTGCCATCCATTGAAACCAATTACGAGCCCAGCGAAAAAAATGGCGACCCGGTATACCTGTATGGCCAGGATGCCGTGGACAAGATTACGGTGCCTCCCGGCTATCACATTGCGCTCTTCGCTTCCGAGAAGGAGTTTACCGACCTCGCCAATCCAGTCCAACTTTCCTTTGACAATCAGGGACGGCTATGGGTCTCCACCATGCCCACCTACCCGCACTACCGACCCGGCGACGCCCGGCCGGATGACAAGATCCTGATTCTGGAGGACACCGACGGCGACGGTAAGGCGGATCGCCAGACGACGTTCGCCGACGGATTACACCTGCCGGTCGGTTTTGAATTTGCTCCCGAGGGCGTGTTTGTCAGCCAGGGTACCAACCTTGTGCTGCTGAGGGATACGGATGGTGACGACCGAGCCGACACCCGGGAGATCATCCTGAGCGGTTTCGACGATCACGATACGCACCATGCGATCGGCGCGTTTTGCGCCGATCCGTCCGGCGCCATCTATATGGCCGAAGGAGTCTTTCTTCATTCCAACGTAGAAACGTCTTACGGCCCTGTGCGCGCCACCAATGGCGGGTTTTATCGCTTCAACCCGCAACGGCGACGCCTCGAGCGGACAGCGCAGCTCCCCATCCCCAATCCGTGGGGCATCGCCTTCGACGATTGGGGACAGAATTTCTTTGCGGAGACCTCCGGCCCTGACGTGCGCTGGATGATGCCTGGGTCCATCAAGCCCCGCTACGGGGTAGCCACGCACAAGTCTTACAATCTGATTGAGGAAGCCCACCGCGTACGCCCCACAGCTGGGCTGGAGTTCGTATCTAGCCGGCATTTCCCGGAAGACGTGCAAGGCGACCTGCTGATCAACAACACGATCGGCTTTCTGGGCATGAAGCAGCATGTCCTGACCGACGACGGAACCGGATATGCCAGCCGGCACCGGCAGGATCTTGTCACGGGCGACGATCCGAATTTTCGACCGGTGGACATGGAATTTGCTCCAGACGGATCACTCTACCTGGTGGACTGGCACAACGTGCTGATCGGCCACATGCAGCATAATTCGCGCGACCCATTGCGCGATCACGCACACGGGCGCATCTACCGCATTACTTACCCTGCAAAGCCCCTCGTTGAACCTGCTCACATTGCGGGAGCGCCCATCGAAACCCTCCTGGACAACCTGCTGCTTCCGGAGTATCGTACCCGTTACCGCACGCGGCGGGAGTTGCGTGGACGCAGCGCATCCGATGTGCTCCCGCTATTACGTGCGTGGACAGCATCGCTTGATCCGGAAGATCCGCGCTACGAGCACCACCTCCTAGAAGCCCTTTGGGTCTCATGGGGCCTTAACCGTGTAGACGACAGCCTGCTTCGCCGGCTCCTGAAGGCTGAGGACTACAGGGCACGCACCGCGGCCGTGCGCGTGTTACGGTACACAGGCCACCAGATCGAGGATCAGGCCGCGCTCCTTTTGGCAGCCGCCCAGGATCCTCACGGGCGAGTCCGCCTGGAGGCCATGGTGGCCGCTTCGTGGCTGCAACCTGAGGATGGATTGCCCGTGGCTACGGCGGCGAGTCAGGCACCCCTCGACAAGTGGATGATCAACGCGTCCGTGACGACCCTGGCCCATCTTAGTGGCGAAACGGTGCAGGTGACTCCGGACGAGGATGCGGGCGTGGATCTCACGGGATCCGACCTGGATGCCTTCAAATTGGGAAAGCAATTCTTTGGACGTGACGGATATTGCGGGACCTGCCATATGTCTGACGGCAAGGGTGTTCCAGCTGCAGGATTTCCCCCACTTGGGGGCACCGAATGGGTGGTGGGTGACCCGGACCGTCTAATAAAGCTGACGCTTGACGGGCTCATCGGGCCTATCGAGGTGCTCGGAAAGGAATACCCCGGTACGGTGCCCATGACGCCGTTCAGAGGCCTTCTGGATGACGGGGAGATTGCAGCCGTGCTCACCTTCGTGCGCAATGCTTTTGGGAATGCCGCGCCGGCGATCTCGCCAGAGCAGGTTGCCGCCGTGCGCGCCGCCACCGCAGACCGGCAGGGCTTCTATACCGCCGACGAGCTTCGATAGCAGGACCAGTACGCGATGCGGGCTGACCGGCAAGTCAATGGCTATCATGCGAACACTTCTCCTACTCCTTCTATTCGCGCTGTTCGCGGGCTGCGCTTCTCCCGAAGAGCCACCCAATGTTATCCTGATCATCACCGATGACCAGGGTTACGGAGACGTAGCCGCGCACGGGAATCCCCTCCTGCAGACCCCGAATCTCGATAGGCTTCATGCGGAAGCCGTCCGACTGACAGACTTCCATGTGGACCCGACATGTTCGCCGACGCGCGCCGCGCTTATGACCGGGAGATATTCGACCCGAACGGGGGTATGGCATACGATCATGGGCCGCTCGCTTATGGCGCCGGAGGAACACACGCTTGCTGAGCTGTTCGCTGGTGCAGGGTATCGCACCGGCATGATCGGCAAGTGGCACCTCGGAGACAATTATCCGCTACGTCCACAAGATCAGGGATTCGATGAAACCTTCTATCATCCTGCCGGAGGTGTTGGCCAAGGACCGGATTTCTTTGGCAACGACTACTTTGACGACTACTATTTGCGCAATGGAACGCTGGAACCCACCTCCGGCTACGTTACGGACGTATGGTTCGATGAAGCGCTTGCCTTTTTGGATCAACAGAGTGAAACCCCGTTCTTTCTATACCTGTCTACCAACGCGCCGCACGGCCCCTATTTTGTTGAAGAACGATACGCCAGCCCTTACCGCGACCAGGGTGTAAGTGACACCATGGCTCGCTTCTATGGCATGATTACCAATATCGACGACAACATGGGGCGACTGCTTGACCGGATGGACGAGTTGGAATTGTCGGACAACACAATTCTGGTGTTCATGACAGACAACGGATCAGCGGAAGGATGGTCCAATTGGCGTGGTGAAGAGGGAGAATTCGGTGGCTTCAACGCCGGCATGCGGGCTGGAAAAGGTTCCGAGTATGATGGCGGGCATCGCGTTCCCTTCTTCGTGCGGTGGCCGGACGGCAATCTGACTGAGCATGCCGAGATTGATGCCCTCACCGCGCATATTGACGTATTTCCCACACTGGCGGAGCTGTGCCGACTCACTGTTCCGGACAACGTCCGGTTGGACGGCGAGAGTCTCGCTCCACTGCTCCACGGGGCGGTTGACGCAGCAACAGGTCGCACGCTCTTCGTACACTCGCAGCGGCTCCCCTACCCTGTCAAGTGGCGAAAATCTGCGGTCATGACCGAAAAGTGGCGGCTTGTGAATCAATCGGAGCTCTACGACATCAACACCGATTCTGCGCAACAATCCGACGTGGCGGGCATGTTTCCTGTGGTTGTGGACAGCCTGCGCGCCGCCTATGACGCCTGGTGGACCAGTCTGTCGCCTGTGTTTGCCAGATTTGTTCGCATCGTTATCGGAGCGGACGCCGAAAACCCGATGCATCTGAATCCACACGACTGGCACACTACAGACCAGTCGCAGTCCGTCTGGAACCACCGTCAGGTCCAGTCGGGCATGATCGGCAACGGCACATGGGTTCTTGAAGTCGCGCAGGCTGGCACCTACGAGATCGAACTGCGCCGATGGCCCCGACATCTTGACGAGCCCTTGGAGGCAACGCATGCCCGCATCAAGATGGGCACGTGGGACCTGGAAAGCGCCGTACGGGAAAGCGACACCCAGGCAAGCTTTACTGTGGAACTGGATGAGGGCCCCATCACACTGCAGACCTGGCTTACGCTTCCGGACGGCCGCGAGCGCGGCGCATATTCTGTGTACGTAGAGAGGGTTGACTGACGCATACCGTGAGCGTGGCAAACCCTTCAGGCGGTCCGTGTCAGGAGCGCTCTTCCAGCGCTTCAAGGAATCCGAAGTAGGCTGGCTTGGGACGGAATTGCGAATCGAAGAGGAGAGGCCACTCCGGATTGCCCCAAAATTCTATCAGCCAACTGTCGGGATCGAGCAATCCCCACAGCGTAATGGCAAACCGGTTTGCTTCGGGCAAATCGTTAAAGGCTCCCACAATCGCCTTGACACGTGCCTTCTGAGCCTCGCTGCGCGCCGCAGTAAGCGTAGTCAGATCGCCATCCGGATTCGCGCGGATGTCCAATTCCGACATGTGGATCTTCAGCCCACGGCGGACCAGCTCATTCATCATATCGGTGATATTTTCCAGCGGCGGGCTGTTGTAGGTGACGTGCATTTGCAGACCGACTCCGTCTAGCGGCACATCGTTGGTCTGAAAGCGATCCACCATGTCGAGAATAGCCGTCTTCTTGGCCTCGTCCCAAATAGATCCGTAATCGTTGTAGAACAGCAACACGGACGGATCCGCGTCGCGCGCCATTTGGAAAACCCGTTCGAGATAGTCATCCCCCATGCGCCGCCGAAAGGCAGAATTGCGCAGTGCCCCGGTCCCATCCTCAAATGCCTCGTTGACCACGTCCCAACTAATCACTCTACCACGATACCGTGTGACCACGTCCGTGATGTAAACACGCACCGCCTCCTCGAATGCCACATCGTCGCCGGCAAAGTTCTCCAGCCACGCCGGCGTGGTCTGATGCCAAACCAGCGTGTGACCGTGCACCTGCATGTTTCGCGCCTCTGCATAGTCTACCAGTCTGTCTACCGCGTCCCAGGCATACTGGCCAGGGCCTGTAGATAGCGGCTCCATCTTCATTTCATACTCGGCCGTCACACTGCTGAATACCTTTTCGACCAGGCCGTTTCGAGGCACGGATTCGAGACGACTGGCTTGCAATGCCACGCCAACAGGATAGGGAGCGGCATCTTTCAGCCCCCGATACTCGGTGCTTGTAGACTCCGGAGCCACAATGGCCGGCTCCGAGCCTTTACCGCAAGCAGCCCATATACCGCAGACGAGAAGGAAAAGCGGAGCAGCCAGCCTTCTCATGACACCTGGCGTGGAACGAGGTTGCTTCATGCTGCTGCAGGGATCGCTTGATTAGGGAATTATATACCTGACTGAACAGGCATATGGTTCTGTGCAGTTGGAGTGCTTAGTTGGGCGGTTAGCCTTTCCAGGGGCGCTCCATAGCGTCCATTCTCCCCTGCACGAAGGCAAGATTCCCAGCCTTCCAGGGACAGGCCCTGCGAGAGAACGTTTCGGGCAGCGTTTACGTCGCGATCGGCACGATAGCCACATATGCATACGTACGTGCGATCGCTCAACTTCAAATCGGTCTTGCGATTGCCACATCGTGCACACGTTTGCGACGTGTATGCTGCCGGAACTCTTACGGCTCGACCATTGGCCCGCAAGGCCTTTTGCTCAAGCATCAGTTTCACAGTTCCAAGCGACTTGCCAGCAAACGAACGGTTTAGTCCACGCTTGCGGTTGCCACCCTTCCGCATCAGATTCGCGATTTGCAAGTCCTCCAGAACCAGATTGGCGCTATGGTTTTGGATGATGTCGGATGTAATGCGGTGGCACGCGTTTTTGCAACGAATGCGGTTGCGCGTCATTTCTTTCTGGCGCGCCAACTTCTTTTTGCGACGGCTCCGGCTACCCTTGATGGCTTTCGATAGCTTGCGCGATAGCTTCCGTTCGCGTGCATCGCTTATATGCTCCGGTTGATACTGCGTGCCATTGGACAGCGTACACACGGCTTTCAAGCCGAAATCAATGCCAACGGGAGCACGCGTGTCGGGCTCGAGCGCTAGTTCGTCCGTCTCGATAACGAGTTGGATGTCGTAGCCACTTCCGAGCGCGTGGCGAACGATGCGCCAGTGCTTTACGGTGGCGGTTTCCAAGACGCCTTGCTTGTCACGGAAGCGTAGTTTGCCGACACCCTTGACGGACACATAGTATCGGTCGCCAGACCTGTTGACCGGCCCGTCCGACTCGAACGATCGTACGTTTTTGCGGAGACGTGGGCGTTTGCCCTGACTGGCAAACAGCTTTTTGTAGCCCTCGTGAACACGTTTCAGGATGGATCGTTGCGGCTGCACGCCCCACTGTCTGGCGGCTCTTGATCCCTTGCGACACTCGGTGAGTACCTTGTACAAGTCAAACGCACTTGTGCTCTCTCCTGCATCCCACCATTCGTCGCGGCAATACGAGACTGCTTCATAGCGTAGCCACGTGAGGTGCGCGAATAGAGCGTTCAACCTGGCGCGCATCGGCTTTCGCACACCAGTTAATCGGTATGTAATCGTCTTAAACACAGATGCTTATATTTACTTGGATGCATAAGGTTCCATCCCTTTCAGTTTGGTATATAATTCCCCTTGATTACACCACGCAAAACTATGATACAAACATCGGAAAGAAGCTGTGGGTATCACCTAATACCGAATGTTGTACTCGCAGTATTGTTCTATTCCAGCGGAGACTCCGTTGTCAGGAACGAGGTCAGCAGCTGAAATAGGAATACAAGCAGGATTGTGGAGCAGCATCAGAATGCCGCTCCGCAGTACAGCAACCGGTTTGCGCTGTTTCCTGGGACATCGGATACGGCACGCGCGACTCTGCGCCATGCACAGGTTCAATGACAAGCCTAAAGGCACAAACGCCTGCTGGCACGCAGATTTCAGTAGATGGATTCGGGCCAGCGCAATTCCACGCCTCTACGGATAAGCACTTCCTGAAAATCCTCCATGTGGCGTACGTGCACGCCGTGCGGCGTCGTATGGTGCTTCAGACTGTACGCGGCTAATGCACCGGCCGCTTCGCCGATATTCCACTCAACCGGATGCAAGCGGTAGCAGCCGCCCGTGATGTGGGTGACGCCGATGTTCTTGCAGGCGGCAAGCATGTTTTCCATGCGCTCCGGCAGCAATGCTCCGAGGGGAATTTCAAAGGGCAGCGAAGCCACGTCAATGTAATTGTCGCCGCGTGTGGACGGGTGCAGGTCAATGCGGTAGCTGCCAATGCCAACAGAGTCCGGAAAGGACGCGGCCTTATTGGTCCCCGTGCGCGCTTCTGTACCCACATGGTCTTCGAGTACCGTGAAGCGGGCCTTTATGCGGCGCGACTCGCGGATATATGGCGCCTTGGCCAAACCGTCCGCTGTACCCATGACATCCCCCCGCAGGCGCAACCCTGGCCATCCCTGGCCGCCATCCTCTCGGGGCGCCTCGGTTTGCAACCAGTAAAATAGCGAGAGACTGAGTTGCCGTGCGCGCGCCAGATGCCCGGACACATCGTCCTCGGCGAACAGGTTGCCGTGCATGTAGTCATTCTGTGGCCAATTCACCAGGGAGATGCCGCCCCTGTACGCATCCGGAGCGAAAAGGGCTGGATCAATAAGCCTGCGATAGGCCCACAAGTTGAAGTGCTCAGTTTGAGCACCAGGACGCGGGTCGAAGGACACCGTCCGTGGCTCAAGCGTAATCGGATGACTGTATGTGAGACTCAGTAACCTGCCGGGCCACGGCGGGGAAAGAGGCGGTACATAATCTTTCCAGTAGTCGTATTCCGCCGGCTTTTCGGTGACATGATTTTCGCCTGGCCTGTACTCCATGGCGAAGCACCACGTTGGCGCCTGCATGTTGGCGGGACCTGGGCGTGACGACGCGTGCAGTTCACCGGTGTCCGACTCCGCACCCATCACGTATTCCGTGCCGGTCATGGGCAGCAGCGCACCATCCTCCGTAGCATCCAGAAAGTAGCGTGCTCGAACGGTCACTCCGGTCTGCAGCCGCACGGATTCGACGCGGTCACCGGTAACGCTGGCATCCTGAGGAACCGCGTGGAGAAGTATCTGCAGTTGGCCACTACTGATGTACGGCGCGAAGAACTCATCGAGTACGGACAGCGCAACGCGCGGCTCATGGCATAGACGTGAAACACCACAAGCGCCCGGATTGAGGGTGGGCGTGTCGGGGACTGACAGTGGGTAGGAGCGGCGATAGTAGTTTCGCACGGCCGTGCGAAACGCCCTGTAGGTGCGTGTGGCGCCGAAGGATTCGATCCACTGGTGCTCATCCGGCGGAACCCCTTGCTGCGTTAACTGGCCGCCAATCCAGTCCGTTGGCTCCGTCATGACGACACGGCAGTTCATTTGCAACGCTGCCAGGGCCGCTGCACACCCACCGAGGCCGCCCCCGATTATGGCTACGTCGCCCTCGATTGTGCCTGGTCGCAACGAAAGACCGGATACTCCGGCCAGGCCGGCCTGGATAAATGCTCGTCGGGTTAGTGTTGTCCTCGTCGAATATGGCATTGCGGTCGACGGGACTATCCGCCGCGTGTTGTCCGGTGCTTGCGAAGATTACCCCTTGCAGGTCGTCCAATCAAGGCTTCCCTGGATCTTTGCAGGATTTCACGGCAGCAAGAGGTCCTCGTGGTCTAACAAGCAACAAATTTCCAGGCTCCGGCTACTTATCCAGAGCATTCCCTTCGTCAGCCCGTGTGGCTCCTGCCAAGAGCCGAAGGTGACCGCTACGTCAGGCGCATGTCCCGCTCCAGACCAGCAGAGCACCAATAGAACATTCTCATGGAGATCATCTTCCACGCGGGGGTCCAGCGGCCCGCACGCTTGCGTCATGCCAGTTTGTCCACATGTCAAGCGCGATAAACCGCCGCTCCCTTCTTAATCGCGCACAAAGGAATTGGTTAGGCTGACGAATCCTGACGCCAGAGATCTGGCGAAACCTATTATTGATTGTTATCGTTAACATCAACATCTCACGCTACTGGTAGCCTGCGTGCAAAGCGGGAGTGGGTATACTATCTTTTGCTAGTCGCGCACAGCATTCTCTCTACAGCACCGGCAGATTGCTTTTTGCACGGTGCACCGCACTCTCAGAGGCACATACACGTGTTTTCCGCCCATTTTCCGGTGAAGCTAGTGGAGATGGTAGCGCAAGCAGTCCCTAAGCGCCAGAGAATCGTATTCGATGGGTACTCAATGGCCGAACAGAGAGGCCATTGAACACCTCACTCGCATCTGTACACATGGCCCTTCCGTAACGATCTCCTCCCATAACACGCAATCATGCATTCCAGACTGAATCGCGCATACAAGCGATGGCTGCCCTGCGCAGTACTGACGCTGGCCTGCATACTGCAAGGGTGCACGAGCCAGCAAGCTCAGGATGCGCTTCCCGACAAGGTCGATTACAATTTCCATATCCGGCCGATCCTGTCGAATACGTGCTACGTGTGTCACGGGCCTGATGTCAGCACGCGCGAAGCCGACCTGCGGCTGGACATGCGGGAGGAGGCGATGCGCAAGCGCGAAGGTGGCTCCGCTATCGTACCGGGGAGCGCACGGCGCAGCCGTCTTATCCAAAAAGTCACAGCGGACGATCCCGAGAATCGGATGCCACCCGCCGAGGCCAACAAGACGCTGACGCCCCGTGAAATTGCCCTGTTGTCTCGCTGGATTGACCAGGGCGCAGAATACAAGCCCCATTGGGCCCTTATTCCTCCCACGCCACGCGAAGCGCCTTTCGGATCGAAAACCACAATTGACGGATTTATCAACGACCGTCTCGAGGCCCGCGACCTGCCTGCGGCGCCCCCAGCGACCAGGGAGTCCCTGGTGCGGCGC
The DNA here is from genome assembly GCA_963665975.1 of Rhodothermales bacterium. Lineage (GTDB taxonomy): Bacteria > Bacteroidota > Rhodothermia > Rhodothermales > Bin80. The sequence continues at coordinate 3,054,511 of OY762508.1, read as the reverse complement.
GCATCCTATGTGCTGACAGGCCTCCCACCCTCGCCTGCACTGGTCCGGTCCTACATAAAAGATCCGTCCCCGGATGCGTACGCCTCATTCATTGACACACTCCTCGCTTCCCCGAGTTTTGGAGAACGGTGGGCGCGCCACTGGATGGACCTCATGCGTTACGCTGAATCCAAGGGGCATGAGTTCGATTTCACGATCGACGGGGCTTGGCAATATCGCGACTACCTGATCCGCGCCTTTAATGCAGATGTGCCCTACGACCGGCTGGTAGCCGAGCATCTGGCCGGTGATCTGCTCAATACGCCCCGCTACCACCCGGTTTCCGGCACCGATGAATCTGTCATCGGAACCGTTTACTATGCGCTCGGCGAAGGGAAGCACAGCCCGGTAGATAACCGAATTGATGAAGCCGACCGCATTGACAACATCATTGACGTAACTACCAAGACGTTTCAGGGACTGACGCTTGCGTGCGCCCGGTGCCACGATCACAAGTTTGACCCCCTGCCTACGGCGGACTATTACAGCTTCTACGGTCTGGTGGAAAGCGCACGCTTTACTCCCACGGCGCTGCTCTCGTCCCATCACCGCGTGCAGCTTGATTCGATGCGTGCCATCCAGAGCGCGCTGCGCCGCCATATTGCCACGACATGGATCCCGGCGTTGGAGGGTGCGCCAGCCAGACTATCATCCACACGCCCGGCAGGCGCAACGCCTTTGATTGCCGCCGCGCGGGACTCCGCGCAGTCGTGGCGGATGCTAGGTGATTTTCGCAATGGCTCCTATGACGGGTGGTTCGCACATGGACCCGCGTTTGAGGAGCCGACGGCGCCGGGTGCGCCGATCACCACCCGCGGTCGCATCGACAGCCTCCTGACGGGAGTTGCCTCAAGCCGGCAATTGGCTGCGGGCGTCCCGGGCGCATTCCGGTCACCTACGTTCACGATCGAACACGACAGTCTCCATGTCATGGCCGCCGGCCACAAGTCCTCCATTCGGATCATTGTCGACAACTTCCAGCTTATTCGCGCTCCCATCCATGGCGGACTTGATGTAGAGGTAACAGGCCCGGAGCTTTCCACATACCGGTTTGATATCGCCATGTGGAAAGGACGCAAGGCGTATATCGAGCTCCTGGTCGGCACCTACGACAAGAAGCAGTTCTTGACGGAGCAACACCGTTTCGTCCGGGACGCGTCCTCCTACGTTGAAATCGCCTACGCAGTCACGTTTAGTGGCGATCCGCCATTGATGGCCCAGCCTGCGCTACCGCGTGAGGCTCTTGCCAGCGCCGTAGATGCGTGGGCCTCCGGCGCGGCATCCCAGGCTCAGGTAGCAACAATAAATGCCGCCCTGCGCCGCGGCCAGCTTCCCGCACCGCCGGTAGGGGCCGCGCTTCGACAGGTGGACGCGATTTCAGCTGAATTGCAAGACGCCGCGTATGTTCTCACCGTAACGGACGGTGATACCGTGACGACTCCCGTCTTTGACCGCGGCAATTACAAGACGCTCACCGGTGCTCCCGTCCCGCACCGGTTCTTTACCGCACTCGATCCTTCAGGGATGCCGTTTACCGCGTCCGCGAGCGGACGCCTGGACCTCGCCGAGGCAATCACCAACCCGGACAACCCGCTGACAGCACGCGTAATGGTGAATCGTCTATGGCATCATGTGTTCGGCCGAGGGATTGTCAAGACGGTGGATAATTTTGGAGCGCAGGGGGCCCTTCCGACGCATCCCGAGTTGCTGGACTATCTGGCGCTGCGCTTTATGGAACAGAACTGGTCGATAAAAACCATTTTGCGCGAAATCCTGCTCTCGGAAACTTTCCGCCGATCTACGAAGCCATCACCCGAGGCCGTGGAAACGGATCCGGAAAATCTCCTGTGGAGTCATTATCCAATCCGACGGCTGGAAGCCGAAGCTATTCGTGACGGCATCCTTGCCGTGTCCGGACGGCTTGACTCCACGATGTATGGCGAGCCGGTGCCGATACACCTGACCGAATTCATGGAGGGACGCGGCCGCCCCCAGGAGTCCGGGCCACTTGACGGAGCGGGTCGGCGCAGCATTTACATCTCTGTTCGGCGCAACTTTCTCTCGCCGATGATGCTCGCCTATGACCGGCCGCTTCCTTTCTCCGCCTTTGGCGCGCGCAACTCCAGTAACGTGCCAGCACAATCTCTGACCATGCTAAACGACCCGTTCGTTGCGGAGCAGGCCGACACGTGGGCCCAGAGGATAGTCACAAAGGACCTTGACACTTTGGCAAAAATAGAATACATATACATGAGGGCCCTTTCCCGCCTCCCTACTCCGGAAGAAATAGCCAGTGCGCGAAGCTTCCTGGAAGACGAGGCACAACGGATGGAGCTCGATGTGGAAGCCGTGGAAAATGATCCCGGCCTTTGGGCCGCATTCTGTCATGTGGTATTCAACCTGAAGGAATTCATCTACCTGATCTGATGGCAACACCACACCGCCTCTGCTGCTCAATGACGCGGCGCGAAATGCTCGCCCTGTGCCGTAACGGTTTCGGAGGGCTCGCATTAATGGGGCTCATGGGCACGGCCCCGTTTGGAAAAGTGCTCCGCGAGTCGGACCCCCTCGCTCCGCGCACGCCGCACCACGTGCCAAAGGCACGCAGCATCATATTTCTCTATATGGACGGGGGCGTGTCTCAAGTAGACAGCTTCGATCCAAAGCCACGCCTGACACGCGAACACGGCCAGAATCCGTACGACAAATTTGCTGTAGACGCCACGCAGTTCGACAACATTGGAACCATTCTGAAGAGCCCTTGGGATTTCCGGCGGTATGGAGAGTGCGGAATGGAGGTTAGCGACCTGTTTCCGCACATCGGCAGTTGCGCCGATGATCTGGCTGTCGTCCGGTCGATGGTTGCGGACTTCCCGGAGCATACCAATGCCAACTATTTCCTGCATACCGGCATCGGCATTCAGGGACGACCGTCCATGGGCGCCTGGGTCAACTACGGGCTGGGCAGCGAAAATCAGAACCTGCCCGGGTATGTGGTGCTCGACGGCGGGCTGATTCCGCCCGGCGGGTTGGATAATTTCAATAGCGGCTTTCTGCCAGCCTCCTACCAGGGCTCCATTTTTCGGGCGGGAGAGCAGCCCTTGGCCAACATCGACCCACTAGAGGAATCACCCGATGTGCAACGGCGCAAGATGGCGCTGATGAGCCAGACTGACCGGCACCTGCTGGGACGAATCGGCTCAACTGCGGAGGTGGAATCGGCAATTTCCAACTACGAGTTGGCATTTCGCATGCAGGCGTCGGTGCCTGAACTAACCGATTTGAGGGATGAGAGCGAGGCAACCAAAAAGCTGTACGGAATGGATTCGCCAGACCCGCATACTCGCGGTTATGCCGCGCAGTGCCTACTGGCGCGGCGACTGGTCGAACGCGGCGTGCGGTTCATAGAGCTTACATGCCCGCGAGTTGCCGCCGACAGATGGGACCAGCACGCGTACCTAAAGGAAGGACACGAAAAGAATGCCCATGCGGTCGACCAACCCATCGCGGGACTTCTCAAGGATCTAAAGGCGCGTGGCCTGTTCGATGAGACTCTCGTCATTTGGGCAGGAGAATTTGGGCGGACGCCATTCGCCCAGGGCACCAATGGACGCGACCATAATCCCTCTGCATTCAGTATATGGCTCGCCGGTGCCGGCATTCGCGGTGGCACTGTATACGGGGCGACTGACGAATATGGATACCGCGCCATCGAAAACATCACTACGATCCACGATCTCCACGCCACGATGCTGCACCTCTTGGGCATGGATCACAATCGGCTAACCTACCGGTTCAGCGGCCGCGATATCCGGCTTACGGACGTGAAGGGCCACGTAATCAAGTCAATATTAACGTAAGCCATCTCTTGTGCCATTTAGACTTGACAATCGCGTAGCCCTCGTCACGGGCAGCTCTGCCGGATTGGGTAAAGCCATGGCCTTTGCCCTTGCGGAGGCTGGCGCAGCAGTGGCCCTCAATTATGCGAACAACGCAGAACGAGCAGACAAGACGTTCAAGGAGTTTCGTGCCCGCGGATATCGTGGTACACTCATTCGTTCCGATGTCACCGACGAACAATCCGTACGAGCGCTCGTGGACCAGATTGAGGCCGATCTCGGCCCTGTCGATATCCTGGTGCCCAATGCCACGTGTGACCAGCCCCAGCGCCCGATCGAGCAGTACGATTGGGACCTGTACCAAACGTTGCTTGACTTCTTCGTCAAGAGTCCCTACCTGCTCGCGCGGGCCTGTCTGCCACACATGAAGAGCCAAAAATGGGGACGAATTATCAATATCATTACGGAGGTATACTCACTGGGTGTCGCCCCCTTCACCGCCTATGCCTCAGCAAAGGGTGGACAAGTTGGATTCTCGCGCAGCCTGGCGACGGAGCTCGCTCCCTTTGGGATCACCGTTAACATGATATCGCCGGGGTGGATTCCCGTTGAGCGGCACGCCAAGGATCCACAGTCCATGAAGGATGCCTATCTGACCACCATTCCCGCGGGACGTTGGGGAGTTCCCAACGATGTTGCCGGCGCCGTTGTCTATTACGCCAGTGCAGAAGCATCCTTCGTAACCGGACAATTCCTGACCGTCAGCGGCGGACGCTCCTTCGGAATTTGAGTGATCGCACGAATGAACGGTACATTGCTCTATGAATCCGGGGTTGTCTGAATCCGCTGCGGGGTGCACACGGCAATGGTCACTACTTTGCATAAGACACGGAATTCATCTATATACCTGTCCACACATTAAGCGACTCTGATCGCACTCCGATGATGCACCGCGCTCTGCAACTTCTACTCTTGGCCCCCCTCCTGCTCTTCGGCTGTCAGTCGGATCCGGGAGACGCGGCGAATGAGCCCACTGTAGGCTTTGTCACCAATGGCATCGCCTCCTTTTGGGTCATTGCCGACAAAGGAGCCCGAGATGCGGCGGTGGAATTCGGTGCGCACGTAGAAGTGATGATGCCACCGGACGGCGCAGCAGGACAGCGACGCATGGTGCAAGACCTGTTGGCCCGCGGCGTAAGCGGAATAGCCCTCAGCCCCACCGACCCCGGAAATCAGGGTGGACTACTACAGGAAATCGCCGCCAATGCCCATCTGATCACACACGACTCCGATGCTCCCGACAGCGGACGACTGGTGTACATCGGTATGGACAACTATGAGGCTGGCCGCATGTGCGGCCAGCTACTAAAACAGGCACTGCCGGAAGGTGGCTCCGTAGTGCTCTTTATCGGTCTCCTGGGACAGCTTAATGCTGACCTCCGGAGGCAGGGAGTCATTGACGAACTGATGGACCGGTCCCACGATCCTTCCCGCCGTGATGACGTAGACATCAGTATTGAAGGCGAAAAATATACAGTCCTGGACACGCGCGTAGATCAATTCGACTTTGCGCGCGCAAAAGGGCAGGCCGAGGATGCGATGGCGCGTTATCCCGATCTTGACGCCATGATTGGACTGTTTGTCTACAATCCTCCCCAAATCCTGGAGGCTGTCCGGGAGGCAGGAAAGCTGGATCAGATCACCATCGTTGGCTTCGATGAAGATAACGATACGTTACAGGGGATTAAGGATGGCCTGATTGCAGGCACAATTGTCCAGAATCCATACCGGTACGGCTACGAGTCTGTTCGTGTATTGGCGGCGCTTGCACGGGACGATATGTCTGTTGTGCCGGATAATCAATTCATAGACATCCCGGCGCGAGAGATAACAGCTGGAAACGTTGACGAGTTTTGGACGGAATTGAAGCAACTCGTAGATGAGGACTAGTCTAGCCGCTCCCGGTGTCACCCTGCCTGGCAATGATCGCATGGATTCTGCGCTGATTGTTGCCCGCGGCATTACGAAACAGTTTCCCGGCGTAGTGGCGCTGCGCGAGGTAACACTCTCTCTCAATCGAGGTGAAGTGTTGGCCGTGATCGGAGAGAACGGCGCGGGCAAGAGCACGCTCATGAATATACTCGCGGGCGTTCATGCTCCCGACGCGGGCCATATCGCCATCTATGGTGAGGAGATGGCGATATCCTCGCCTCGGCATGCCATGGACCTGGGCATTTCACTTATCCACCAGGAGCTCAGTCTGCTACCCAACCTTTCTGTTGGCGCCAACATGTTTCTTGGCCGCGAGCCCCATGTGGCGGGGTATATTCGCGGCCGCCAAATCGCGCAAGACGCGGAGGCCATTCTGGCTCGGATAGGCCTGGAAGTCTCCCCCGACACTCCGGTCTCGCGGTTGTCCATCGGTCATCGGCAGCTTGTCGAAATCGCCCGGGCGCTGTCGGCGGAAGCCCGCATCCTGATCATGGACGAACCAACCTCGAGCCTCTCTCTGGCCGAAGCAGAGACTCTCTTCGAGGTGATCACTGAGCTCAGAGCGCGCGGCGTCAGCATCGTGTACGTATCCCATCGTCTTGGCGAGGTGCAGGCGCTCGCCGACCGCGTTGTCGTACTGCGTGACGGTGAAGCGGTTGGTGAGTTGGTGGGAAATGCCATCCAGCGCAATGCGATGGTGCGCCTGATGGTAGGCCGCGATGTCAGCTATGCATACCGGGAATCACCCGCAACCCCCGGAGATGCCGTACTCGAAGCGCACGATCTATGTACGCCAGCGTGGCCCGAGTACCCCCTCACGCTGACCTTGCGGGAAGGCGAAATCGTTGGACTCGCCGGGCTTGTTGGTTCGGGCCGTACGGAGCTCTTGCGCGTGCTCTTTGGCGTAGATCCCGCGACGAGTGGATCCATCACTATCTGCGGCGCGCCCGTTAGCCTGCTCAATCCCCGCGACGCCATTGCCGCCGGCATTGCCCTCGTACCCGAAGACCGAGGGCATCAGGGACTGATTCTTGAGATGTCCGTCCGGCATAACCTCACATTGTCCACACTATGGCGTGAGGGACACTCTTGGGGATGGCTGCGCAGAGAGTGGGAGGCACAGGTGGCCGCCGACCAAATACAGAACCTGGGCATCAAGGCGTCTACAGACACCAGGGCCGTGCGCGTTTTGTCGGGTGGCAACCAGCAAAAGGTCGTGGTCGGGAAGTGGTTGCAGCTCCGGCCCAGGCTGCTACTATTGGACGAACCAACGCGCGGCATTGATGTCGGAGCCAAGGAGGAAATCTATCGCGTGATGGAAACGCTGGCACAAGAAGGGATGGCGATTCTATTCGCAAGCAGCGAGCTGGAGGAAATACTGGGTCTCGCGGACCGCGTGCTCGTCATGCACGAGGGGCGCCTTACGGGCGAACTTTCCCGGGATGATCTTAGCGAGGAGGCCATTATGCATCTCGCTACAGGACAAGGGGTAGGAGCAACGAACCCACAGGCATGAAAAAACTCCTCGGCATAACCGGCGTGCTCCTGGCGGTCTTCGTGCTCACAGCAATACTGGAGCCAAATTTTCTGACCGCCTACAACCTGCAAAACACCCTGCGATGGACAGGGCTGTTCGGCATTATCAGCATTGGCGCCGCCTTTGTAATCATCACCGGTGGTATTGACCTGTCGGTAGGCTCGGTCGTCGGACTTGTCGGCGTCCTGCTGCCGATGTTCCTTATCGGACAGCAGTGGTCCATTGCTGCCGCACTCGTGGCCGTGCTCGTGGTGCTACTCGCCATCGGACTGCTGCACGGCATCCTTGTCACAAAACTGAACCTGCAACCTTTCGTGGTAACCCTCTGCGGACTGCTGTTTTACCGGGGCGTTGCACGGTGGATAAGCGGAGACCAGACGCAGGGATTCGGCGCCGGTTTCGACTCGTTTCGCCAGCTCGCCATTGGGCGGATTCCGATCACGGAGTCATTCGGAGTGCCCATCCCGTTCGCCCTGATGGTCGTTGTTGCCGTACTCGCGGCCGTGCTCCTGAACTACACCGTCTGGGGTCGTTACATGATGGCTCTCGGTCACAGTGAGGAGGCAGCCCGCTTCAGCGGCATCAACACGCGGCGCATGGTGATCCTAGCGTATATCATAGGGGCCGTAACGGCTGGCCTGGGTGGCGTCCTGTTTGCGCTCGATGTGAATTCAGTGCAGCCCGCCGTCCACGGCAATTTTTATGAACTCTATGCAATCGCTGCCGCCGTCCTCGGAGGCTGCAGTCTCCGCGGTGGAGAAGGATCCATCCTGGGCGTGGTCATCGGTGCCGCGGTGCTACGCCTGCTGTATAACGCGATCAACATTCTCGGCATTCCTACACAACTCGAATTCGCCATTATTGGAGCGGTCATCCTGGTGGGCGTGATCGCGGACGAAGTGGTGCGACGCATTAGTAACATCCGTGTTAGAGACTCCTGATGCGCAAATTGTATCTTGTTCGGAATCACCCGCTGAAGCGGCCCACATAGGATCAAGCGTGGATCGATTTCTCGTCGTTACCCCAACCTGATCACTATCACGTAAAACCTGCACATCATGCATCTGGCCATTCACAATTGGATGAAAGTCGAGCCTCTCGAGGTCACCGTCCGGCGCCTCGCCAAGTACGGATACAACAGCCTGGAAATTCAGGGCGAACCCTATAAGTATGACTTAAAGACCGTCCGCCGGCTCCTTAAGGACCACGGCGTGCAATGCTGGGGCACCGTAACGCTTATGTTGGAAGACCGTAACCTCTTGGCGTCATCCGAAGCGCAGCGCGCTCAGAGCGTGACCTATGTCAAGGACTGCATCACGATGGTGGAAGCGCTGGGCGGAGAGGTAATTTCCATCGTGCCGGGAACGGTGGGCAAGATTGTTCCGGATGCCACCCCCGACAAGGAATGGGACTGGTGCGTAGAGGCCATGAAAGAAATATATGACCACGGGTTGCGCTGCGGCGTCAAGATCGGCATCGAACCCATTAACCGGTTCGAAACCTACTTCATCAATCGCAGCGCCCAGGCGCTGGCGCTGGCCGAGGCCGTCGGGCCGGACTGCGGAGTCTGCCTGGATATTTTCCACATGAACCTCGAAGAAGACGATCCTATGCAGGCTATCCGGGATGCCGGCAGCAGGCTCGTCAACTTTCATGTTGCCGACAACAACCGCATGGCGTGCGGCATGGGCACGTTCGACTGGCCTGCCATTATCGCCACGCTTCGCGAAAACGGCTACGACGGCGCGTTATCAGTAGAATTCTGTCCTCCGCTGGATCGGACACCCGCAAACCGATTCCCGGACAGCGTCGATACCAATCCGGAAGGCATTTCAGAGAGCGAGCGCAAGTTCCTGGAAGACCACGGAAGCAGCGTATTCAGCACCTCATTCTACGAAATGCACGTCCAACGATCTGCCGAAACACTCCTGCCACTGATTTAGAGTACGCGATCGACGAAGGCTCGGTTGTGGACCGTCACGGGCACGGTCATGAGTTCCATAACGCCTCTGGCCACATGTTCGCTCAGGCGTCGAAATGCTTCCTCGCCTTTTTCCTTTGTGGCGCGCAACGGGTTACCGATCACCCCGCTCTCGATGAATTCGTGGTGGTCCATCGGGAAATTGAAGTACGTGTAGCCTTCGAATTCCACATCGGGCATGCCGTCCTTCTTTTCGAACGAGCGCGGCAGAAATTCCGGGATATGCGCCCGTGTAAATTCTGCGCGGTCCATGCGAACCAGACGTTCATTCCAGGCAAGATCCTGTGACGTCTCCAGTTCACTGGCATGCCAGCCGGGCGTTTCCTCCGGGGGATTCTCCATGAGTCCCTGGAGAATTCCCATGTAGCGTTCCATGTACGGCTTGACGAAGCTGATCAGTGCTCCCGTCTCATAGCGGAGCTTGCGGAGCACGGGATCGACGACCTTGATGTTCGAGCCGTGGCCGTTAATAAAGATGATCCGGTTGAACCCGTGATGTATCAAACTGCGCGCCACGTCGTGCATGACCGCAAGCAGGGTTGAACTGCGCACCGTAATGGTCCCGCGTCCCTGACCCGGATCGTGCATGTGCTGCGGGGAATAGCCCATCCAGATAGGCGGCGAATGCAGGACACCGATCATGTGGGCAATACGCATGGACATGTGCACCGCCGTCACGGTGTCAGTGTAGAGTGGCAGGTGTGGACCGTGCTGTTCGAGGCTTGCCACGGGCACCAGAACGATGTCCTTGGTTCCCAGATAGATCTTGATGTCCGTCATCGTCAGGTCTCCCAGATCCCAGGACAGGAACTGGCTGCGAAACTCCTCCTCGCCCTCTGCAAGCACGGGCAAGTGGCTGTAGTCCTGACTGTTCGTCGCAATCATGCGGTGCTTCCCTCCATCATGTATATGAACAGATCCGCCACCTCGCATCCGAATTCCGGATCATTGACATGGCGTGCGAATGTCTGTATGGGAATATCGCTCCGCAACTCTCTGCGGAGCGTCTCCAAGAAGAGCGCGTCGGACTCCGGATCCCAGAATACTCCGCCGGGGATATTCGGGATGGACAATCCTTCCGTCGGCACGGCAACGTGCACGGGCCCCTTTGCCGCATGCAGTTTGCGAGCGAAGAGTTTGCCGAGCTGCTCCATTTCGTCGCGGCTGGTACGGACGAGCACGTATTCCGGATTGTGGTCGTAGGCCGGCCGGGCACGCAACGCCTCTGGAACCGTGCCGGCATTCCACACACTGAAATCAATGCAGCCTGGCACGATGACCTGTGGCAATCCGAGCCCGCCGATGACTTCCAGGCGCTCAGGTCCCCCGTCGTGAATGCCTCCCACTAACGGGTCATAGACTTCGTTTGTTGTAAAATCGATGACGCCGACGAACTGGCCATCTGCTGCCAATTCCTCCATCGCCGGCCCTCCCACGCCATTGGAGTGGAATATGACGGCCTCATACCCATGCACGGCGAGCCGTTCTTTGGCCGCCATCACGGCCGTCGTGGTATTGCCCAGCATGGTCATCGCCACATACTGCTCTCCCGGCTTTGGTTTGGGCAGGCCGTGGCCATGTTCGATCATGCCGCAGAGCGCGGCTGCGACATTGTCGAATACCGTGCAGGCTATAGGATTGAGGCCCAGAATGTCTACCACGGAATGGACCACCATCATGTCACGCGTGCCAACAAGCGGCTCAAAAAAATGATATCCTGATGCGATCGGAGACACCAGGACCTTGGGCACGCCCACCGGCAGCACCATCATGGCGGCTGCCCCCATGACGGCCCCTTCGGCGCCCCCCATGCTGACAATGGCGTCCAGCCGTCCCTCCTGATATAGGCGAAGCGTGAGAACCTTGAGCGCCTCGCGCATGCCACGCACCGCCATTCCCCGGCTGCCAGCTGTCTGCAAGGCCTCGATCGTCGTGCCGCCATAGGTGGCCGCTTCAGAGTGATCAATATCGGGAATGATATCGAGCGGCTCCCCAAGGATACCGGAATCGATAACCAGCGTGCCAAGTCCAAGCGCGCGAAGGCGGTCTCGAAGGTAGGCGATTTCCGGCCCCTTCGTGTCAAGCGTTCCAATGAGGACGACAGTCTTCTCCATAGCACCGTTAGGAGGTCAAGTGCTCAGCCAGTGTTTCGTACAGCCCGCAAACCTGCAGACCCATCTCACCGGCAAATCGCTGCAACTGATACAGAGTGCCGGGATCTTCGCAAAGGAGCACTTCAGCTCCACGACTGCGTGCGTCTTCCAGGCGTGCCCGCGTCAGACGCTCGGCAATGTCCGGGCGTGTAAACTGCAGCGCGGTGCTGCCAACGGGGTGGGCCCGCTCCCGGCGCCAGAATAGTTCAATACACGGATCAGGCAAGACGGCTCCTACCAGGGCGCGCACGGCAGCGAACCGCTCTGGCGCACGCACCGCATGTGTCGGATCAACGTAGGCGTAGGGCCTGTACGTCAAAGATGGTGTAACAGTGAGGCGCCCGTCGTCAAGAGACGCTGCCAGGAAGCTGGCAAGGTCCACCAGTTCTATGTCTGTTGGCCAGGATACGCCTAGCCGCTCGTCGAACATCTGGCGAAATGTGAACAAGTCGCCCGCTGAAAGCACGAACATCTTGCGGGTGCCCGTGGCGCGCAGTTCCTCAAATAACTCTGCCGCCTGCGCTCTTGCCGTCTCGGCCAGCCCTAGAGAACATGCCAAGAATCCGCTGGATCGCCCCTGTCCTACCGGTGCCGACTTCATGCCCACAGCTTCCAGGAGTCTTAGTGCGCTCTCGGCGGCACTGGGCCACAGGTAGTGGGCCTCATCGCTAACGAAAAGTGCGGCATCGCTCTTCAGCGTTGATCGCTGTGGCAGTGATGCTCCATACGGGGACGCCGCCTGCTGCAGCTTCTCATGGACCTCTGCCACTTCGGGTGGCGCCAGCCCCCTGGCGACAATGTCGGCGCGGACGGCGGCAATAGCTGCAGGCAACGGCTGATCGGTCACACAGTGCGCGCGACAGTTGCCCCCGTCTGGCTCCGCGTACAGGATGCGGATCGCCTCCGCATTCCAATCGATAAGCCCCCGGCGCTGGGAGGCGACTATAAGCGCGATGCCATGCGGTGTCACTGCTTCGTCCGCCATAACGTGGCCCACAGGGGCTACATGGCGACACATCAAGCAGTACCTGCAGTTCTCGGTGACGGCTATAGGGTTCTCTATGCGCACGTGTTTGGCGTATGTCAAAAGCCGAAGCCCACCTTGCCGGGATTCATGATCCCGTTGGGGTCCAGCGCGTGTTTGATCTTCTCCAGGAGTGGCCATGCATCGCCGTACTGACGTCGCATGAAGCGGGAAAGTTTGAGTCCAACTCCGTGATGTTCGTTGACCATGCCGCCATTTTCCAGTACGGCCGTCATCGCGGTATTCCAGACGCGGTTATGCAACCGCACTGCCTCGCGGGCGTCTTCGGGCGGATTCTTGATGATAAAGCGGGTGTATACCATCACGCCCCAGTGGAACCAGTGGGAAAAGTGCCCGATGAAGTCGATATCCCAGTCGCGAAACCCTTCTTCGACCGCCTTCTTTTCCGCGTAATAGAGCGCTTCGATCTTGTCGTAGGTGGTCACCGTTTCGGTAGTTCCATACATCCACGGTAGCTTGAGGCTCTGTGGCGGGTAGTAAAAATCATACCGGTGCTCCCACCACCCCTCTCCCGGTTCACGACCTAGATCTTTGGCTCCGAAGGAGTTGATGATATCCATCGCCTTCTGCTCCTGCAGCGCCGCCAGGTCCGGGTCGCCGTCGAAGCCGAGCACCATGTAAGCCCCTTCCAGCTCATAGCCGAGAATCTTCTTGACACGGGACGCTGTCGAGCGCGGGTCATAGAGGCGAATCACAAATGGATCCAGGCGGCGCGTCATGATCTGCCGGCCAGCCTCGATGCCGTCTTTCAGGTCATCGAAGAGAATGGCCCGCAAAAGGCGCGCTTTCGGAAGATGGTCGACCTGCATGGTCGCTTCCGTAATGATCCCGAATGTACCTTCCGCTCCCAGGAAGAGACGAAAGAAATCGGGGCCTGCTGCGTGCTGCGGCACGATGGGCGTGCGCAGAATATGTCCATCCGGCAGTACAACCTGCATGCCAAGCACGAGATCTTCCGCCTTGCCGTACTTGGTGCTGATGGTCCCGGTACCGCGAGGAGCCAGATAGCCACCGAGCGTTGCACAATTGGCTGAGGCGGGATAATGTGGCAACATCAGACCGCGCTCATTGAGCGCCCACTCCAACTGCGCGCCATTGATGCCGGCTTGGGCGGTCACCGTGAGAGACCGCTCGTCAATTTCGATGATGCGATTGAGCCGCTTGGTGTCCACGATGATACCACCGAACACCGACAACGCGCCTCCTTGCGATCCAGACCCCCCACCCCATGGGATGACCGGTATGCGATACGCATTGGCGATCTTCAATACTGCGGAGATTTCCTCTGCCGATCCGGGCCGTACGATATAGTCCGGTTTGCGAGGAGCCTCTCCGCGATCGAGCCACATCTGAGGCAGCCAAAACCAGTCCGTCGCATACACCAGACGATCCATCTCAGCCGTGGAAACATGCGCATCTCCAACGACCTCTGCGAGTTCGCTGCGTATCATCTCCGTCTGAATATCCATACGTCCTGATATATAACTCTCTGGAAGCAATTATTTGGCTGCACAAGTATCCGAGTTTTCGCACAAAGATCCAATTCTGTCGAAAAACAATTGTCGTACCAATTGCCTCGGCGGTTAGAGTACGGCTCAAGTATTATACTACGGTGGCACAACCATGACTACCGGCAATCACTACCTACCACGTTACGATGCGGCACCTCCACATACTCCTGCTGACACTCCTTCTGCCCAGTATCCTGTCTAGTGGCTCCAGTCCCAATGTCCTGCTCATTACAGGCCAGAACAATCATGACTGGGAGCGCACCACTGCGCACCTCGTGGCCGCTCTGGACGAGGCGGGGCGTTTCAATGTCACGGTGTCTGAGGCGCCACCCAAGGGTGCGGACGCCAGTTTGTGGGACGCTTGGCGGCCTGACTTTTCTTCCTACGACGTAGTCCTTCTCAACTATAACGGAGAAATGTGGCCGGAGCCTGTTCGACAAGCCTTCGAGCAGTACATCGAAGGCGGAGGTGCCGCGCTCGTTCAGCACGCATCCAACAACCCGTTCCACGGATGGGAAGCTTTTGAGCGCATGGTGGGACTCTTGTGGCGACCGCCAGATGTGGGGCACCGGGCGTACATCGATGATGAGGACAACCTCATTCGGCTGCCTCCCGGCGAAGATATCGGCGGGGGACACGGGACGCTGCATGACTGGCAGATCATGTCGCGGATGGATGATCATCCCATTCTCAAAGGGCTGCCTATTGTATGGCTGCATCCGCACGATGAACTCTATCACGGACAGCGCGGACCAGCAGAAGACATGCAAGTCCTTGCCACAGCCTATTCCTCACCAGAACATGGCGGAACCGGCAAACATGAACTGATGCTCTGGTGGATCCCTTATGGTAAAGGCAAGGTGCTAACGCTGCTACCGGGCCACTTGTGGTCCGGCCAAGAAGACGACCGCGCGTTGCGTTGCGTCGGGTTCCGAACCCTCCTGCAGCGTAGCACGGAATGGCTTGCAACCGGAAGTGTGGATATTCCGGTACCGAAAAACTTTCCCACGGCGACAGAAACCAGTATCGTTGCCGAGTAGCCTCAAGTATCACCAAACACGCTAAACTGATGACCCGTCCATTCCTATTCGCATGCACCGTCTTGTTGTTGGGGTGCACCGGCCCTGTCTATGCCCAGGCAGAATGGATCGAACTCTTTGATGGAGCCACGCTGCATGGCTGGAAGGCCAGCGAAGACTCCACTTCGTTTACCGTGGAAGACAGTTCGATCGTCGTGCATGGATCGCGCGCCCATTTGTTCTATATGGGCGAATCCGGGGACGCCTCGTTTACCAATTTTCATTTCAAGGCCGACGTGATGACCTCACCGGGAGCGAACTCGGGCCTGTACTTCCACACCACCTATCAGGAAGAGGGCTGGCCGTCGAAGGGGTATGAGGCGCAGGTCAACAATACCTACACCACGGATCCACGAAAAACCGGCAGCCTGTATGGCGTCGACGATGTGATGGAAGCATTCGTGCCGGATGATCAATGGTTCACCGAGCATATCATCGTTCGCGGCAAGCGAATCACGATCATGATCAACAACTCCACCGTTGTTGACCATGTGGAGACGAACCCCCAGGGGGAGCGTCGCCTGGACCGTGGCACGTTCGCCCTGCAAGCTCACGACCCTGACAGCCGCGTGCGCTATCGCAATATTATGGTTAAGCGGCTGCCGGACGAGTAGCTTGTCTCGATTTCCAAGAGCAACAATTTACATTAGATGTGTTGCGTCTGAGCCTTACATAAAGTTGATAACGAGTCGTCGGCTTATAAGCCAGGGGATGGGACGGGATTCTGCCGACGAGCGCGTGCGAGCATGGCTGAGTGCACGGTGTTCCACCGGAAGCTGATACCGGACTAAGGAGGCACGAGGGTGCCATTCCCTGACTAAGGTGAGTGCCGATCAGCACTATCGAGGCGACGGTGAGCGTACGAGGCCAAAGTAAACAGATCCAATGCATCTTCCTCAGGCATTCGCCATGTGATGCGTGGCGCGTGGGCCGTCGGATTGCGAAAAGTACCAAACATACCCCTGAGGAGGTTCGCAAAGCCACGTTGCTCACTTCTGTGTGATTCACTCGCCAAGGCATTGATGCGCAACAGGGGGCTGTCGCCCGCTAACGCTTCCTGAACCAGATGCGCACCGTCGCTCGTCAGCCCTGTTTTCTTCCGGATCTTTTCTGCAACACTCTTGGTCGCTTCAAGGACTGCATGGAACGAGTCGTTTCCCAGGAATTCTGCCGAGCAATAGCGAAGAACATCCAGATGAACTCCTCTCTGCTCCAGTGCTGATCGAAGACGACTCGCGCGCTGCTGCGCTTCTCGGAGGGACGAAGCTTTCTTCGTCTTGTGGAACTTCCCGTCCTCCTGGAACTCCAGTCCATCATAGAGCAGCAACACCACGTTGACGTCAGCGCGGCGCTCCTCAAACATTGTCCAGTTTCCTTGATATCGGGCTGGCTCCAAGGCATGGCTAATAAAGGCCAGCACACGGTTACCGGATTGCGTTCGATTTTGCGATTTAGCCAATGCGTTGAACAGACGCTTCCATTTCGTATTTGTTGGATCCACATCCAATACTCGCACTTGTTCAAGGATATGACCTATCTCAGAACCTGTCAGACCCTTGTTCGTGTCAGCCAACACTTGACATATGGTTTCCAACTGACCCGACGTGAATGATTTTCTACTTGTCGGCATTTCTTCTCCTTCCGCGCTATTGGTTTACCGTTGCAGCTTCAAGGGTGTATTGGCGGCATCCCAAGTATGCTACGGTTACGACCGAGTGCGAGCCGGCATGGTTCCGATCCGCACTACCCTAAGTGACCCGGCGTCATACCGTCCATTCAGTGGACAGCACCTCCGCCTGTTCGAGCACGGTCAGCGTCGCCTTCTTCTGTTTGTCTGGTGGGTAGCCGTGTTTTCGGAGTACGCGCTTGACCAGTCGGCGGAGATCGGCAAGGACGTTTTCGCGAAGCGTCCAATCGATCCTGACGTTGTTCCGCACGGTTTCAACCAGTTCACGGGCGATAACGCGTAGCGTCTCGTCGCCGAGCACCTGCACGGCGCTGTCGTTTGCTTCGAGCGCATCGTAGAAGGCGAGTTCGTCTTCGGAGAGCCCCAACGCCTCGCCACGGGCGTTCGCCTCCCGCATGTCGCGGGCGAGCTGGATCAACTCCTCGATGATCTGTGCGGCTCCGATAGTTCGGTTCCCGTAACGACGGATAGTCTCCTCTAGCATCTCAGCAAAGGATCGAGCCTGGACGACGTTCTTTCGCTTGCGGACGGCGAGTTCCCCCTTGAGCAGCTTCTGCAACAGTTCGACCGCGAGGTTGCGTTGTTGCATGCCACGCACTTCGGCCAGGAACTCCTCGGAAAGGATCGAGATATCGGGCTTCTCAAGGCCAGCAGCGGCGAAGATGTCGAGCACATCTTCCGACGCCACAGCCCGTGAGACGATCTGACGAATGGCGTAGTCCAGCTCTTCCTCGGGACGCGCCTCCGCTTCGGCACGCTTGGCCAGCACCGACCGGACGGCCTGGAAAAACGCCACATCGTCGCGGATCCGGCTCGTCTCCTCGTGAGGCACGGCGAGTGCGAAGGCCTTGGAAAGTGCGCGTACGATCCGCAGGCAGCGCTCCTTGCCGTTCTCCTGCGCGAGAATGTGTTCCTGTGCTCCCGGCAGCAGGCCCACACGTTCCGCTGGCGTGCCACGGATCCACGCAGAATAGTCGAAGCGGTGGAATAGGCCGCAGCAGACTTCGTACTTCTCGAGCATCACCGCCACAGCTTCCGACTGATCTATGACGGTCTTCCCCGTGCCGCCACTCTCGGTGTAGGTTGCGAGCGCCTGTTTGAGTTCATGCGCCACTCCGAGGTAGTCGACGACCAGGCCACCCGGTTTGTCCCGAAAGACCCGGTTCACCCTCGCGATCGCCTGCATCAGCCCGTGGCCTCGCATCGGCTTGTCGACGTACATGGTGTGCAGACTCGGCGCATCGAAGCCCGTTAGCCACATGTCCCGCACAAGCACGATCTGAAGAGAATCAGCGGGATCGCGGAACCGTTTCGCCAGTAATTCGCGGTGCGCCTTGTTGTGGATATGGGGCTGCCACGAGGGTGGATCCGATGCGTTGCCGGTCATCACGACCTTGATTCGGCCCTTGCCGTCCTTCTTGTGATGCCAGTCTGGACGCAAACGAGTCAGCTCGCGGTAGAGGTCGATGCAGATCCGGCGGCTCATGCAGACGATCATCGCCTTCCCGTCCATGACCTCGATCCGCCTGTCGAAGTGCGAGACGATGTCCTGGGCGATAAGCCTGAGCCGAGACGCGGAGCCAGCGACGGCCTCGAACTGGGCCCATTTGGTCTTCAGTTTCTCCTTGCGCTCGACTTCCTCCCCCTCTGTCACTTCCTCGAAGTCAGGATCGATTCTCGGTCGCTGGGCCTCGTTCAGTGTCAGCTTCACCAGCCGGCTCTCATAGTAGATGAGCACCGTGGCCTTATCCTCAACGGATCGCCGGATGTCGTATATGCTGATGTAATCGCCGAACACCGCGCGCGTGTTGGCGTCTTCCAGTTCGATCGGGGTGCCTGTGAAACCGATGAACGATGCCTTAGGGAGCGCATCGCGCATATGGCGGGCGTAGCCGTCGATGAAGTCGTACTGGCTGCGGTGCGCCTCGTCGGCGATCACCACAATGTTCCGGCGCTCCGACAACACAGGATGCCGGTCGCCCTTTTCTTCCGGAAAGAATTTCTGGATCGTGGTAAATACCACGCCGCCCGACTCGACCTCCAGTCTGGCGCGCAGGTCGGCTCGGCTCGCGGCCTGAGTCGGCGGTTGGCGCAACAGGTCCTGGCAACGGGAGAACGTGCTGAAGAGCTGGTCGTCGAGATCATTGCGATCCGTCAGCACGACTATCGTCGGGTTTGCCATTGCCAGTTCGCGGATGATCCGCCCGGCGTAGAAAGCCATGGTAAGACTCTTACCCGAGCCCTGCGTGTGCCAGACGACCCCAATGCGCCGGTCGCCGGGATCGCCACCCGGTGTGCGAGCAGCTTCATCGGAGACCGCCGCCCGTTGCCGTTGAGTCGCTCGCAGCGTCTCCACAACCGCGATGCTTACGGCGTGGAACTGGTGATACCCGGCCATCTTTTTGGCCAGCTTGCCACTGCCGTCGTCCTCGAACACGATGAAATCCCGCACCAACGCCAAGAATCGGCGCCGCTGGCCCATTCCTTCAAGCATCACCTGCAACTGGGGCAGATGTGGATCGGCCTCCTGCACTCCGTCCATCGTCCGCCACGGTTTGAACCATTCCCTCCCAGCGGTGAGCGTGCCGATGCGCGCGTCTATTCCGTCCGAAGCGATGAGCACAGCGTTGCATGCGAACAGATTCGAGAGCTCGGCCTTGTAGGTCTGGATCTGCTGCCAGGCTGTCCACACCGTGGCCTTCTCATCCGCCGGATTCTTGAGTTCGATCAGGCCAAGCGGAAGGCCGTTGACGAACAGCATGATATCCGGCCGCCGCTGGTGTTCGCCCTCGACGACAGTGAACTGATTCACCGCCAGCCAATCGTTGTTGGCGGGGTTGTCGAAGTCGAGGCCGAAGATCTGCGCTCCGCGCACGGCGCCGCCATCGCTGCGGTACTCGACCGTCACGCCGTCCACCAGCATGCGGTGGAACGTGCGGTTGTGAGCTTCCAGCGTGGAGCCTTCAGGTCGGGTCAGCTTACTAAATGCGTCGTCCAAGGCCTCGGGAGGCAGGTCTGGATTCAGCCGATCTAATGCGTCGCGAAGCCGATGTTCCAGAATGACTTCGCTGTAACTCGTGCGCTCCGCGCCCGCCGCATTCGGAGCAATGTCGGGACCATGGACCACCTTCCACCCAAGGCTTTCCAGCCATTCGAGGGCGGCGTCCTCGACTTCGGACTCGGTGAATGCTGCAGAGGTACGTGTCATGGAACGAGCTCCAATGCCTTCTCGGCATCGCCTACGCGGATCTCACCCGAAACGAGCTTCGGGAGCAGCGTGTCGCGGAGGGTGGCCAGTATTTCCATCTCCGTAACGTTCATCACCAACCGATCCCGCAAAGCACCGACCACCTCCGAGAAGGTGGCAGCCGCAACGTTGGATGGAACCACTAAAGGAAACAGGCTGAGAACCTTGGCGTTCAGGTTACGTCGCGTTGTTCCAGTTGCCCGACCCTGTACTAAGTGCCAGTACGCGTCGGATTTAAGCCAGTACTGCAAGAGCCGAGCGATGTGATTCTCAACAGGCCGGAATCGAATCAGGTATGATGCGAAGACCGCTTTCACGTCTTCCTCCACCAGAATTCCATGACCTGGATCCGCCATGCGAGCGATGAGCACATCTCCCTTGCCAAGTCGATACTTCGAGAATTCATCGTCTGTTGCCTTACAGTAGGGGACGCGAGACCACGACACCCACGATTCCTTATTTATGTCAGTAATCCTTAGGAATTGCGGTCCAACGGGCTCGCTCTGAGCTGATGCAGTGTATCCGTATTGCGGCTTGTGACATAAGTTGCCCAACGTCCTGACCTGCCACCCTTCCGGTATCTTTCCCAACTCAGAATCGACCAACCGGCCCGGGAATAGGTTGGCAAGATAGTCAGGCAATCCCGTGTCCCGGCCCTCCATCTTCGCTCGAACCGGATTGAAATCAACAAACCAGGACTTGAACAGCGCTCGCGACATCGCCTCCAGCGTCTCATTCATCTGGCGGTTCAACTCGATCTTGTCATCCAGCGTGCTGAGGATGTGGGCGATGGCGCGTTGTTCGTCATTGGCGAAGTTCGGCCATGGAACCTCCGCGAGTTGGCGGCCCGATACATTGGGGAAGGTTGAGCCGGTCGCATAAGCCAGTAGTTCGGGAAGTTCAAACTCGATCACCGCCCGGACGAAAGGTTGGAGACCGAGATCCTGCCGATGCCGAATCGCCGCAACTCCACGGCCTATGGCATATTGTCGATCGGCCCAGTTCATGCGACCCGTGGTTGAACCACGGACGCAGAAAAGAAGGTCGCCGGGTTGGGCAGATCTGCGGGGATCGGTTGTAAACTGTACGGGATGCGGATGGTGCGCGCCGAATTCTGTTGGGCCATTCAAAAGAGGTACTCCATCTCGTAACGAGACGGTCTCGCCACGTGGTGATTGGCCCATTGTGATACTGGCAACATCCTCAAGGCACAGAAACGACGACCGAACGCCGTCCGCGGAGACTGACGGGAGCATAGCGGGACTACTGCGCCTAGTGTTCGAGCGCGCGAACCATTCGACGCCTTGCCGTCGGATATGGTCTCGCAAGGCCTGGCACTTTATCAAGTGGTGCAACACGAGATCGGTCGCCTGCGCCATCGGAATCTCGTCCAAAGCGGCAGCGAGACGGGCCTGATCGGCCAGCGTCAGCCGGTCGCCGAATAACGCGATATCTACGTCGGATGACACGGTGTTGGTGCCAGTCGCTCTGGATCCGAACAATACGGCCCGTTCCACGCGGTCGTTCGCTGCGATCTCTGCGATGATCGCCTCGCGGTGCACATCCTTGAGGCCGTCCGTCATGGCGTTCGTCTAGCGTCCAGAGTCCGGTGGAGTCGAAGCAGGACAGGATAGTAGTGCTTCTTGATCAGCGCCTCCGCCTCCAGAGCCACGTCGCTCCAGTAGGTGTGGCTCAACAGGTTGCGCTTGTCCAAGGCATCGAGCAGGGTCTCACAATCGCTCTCGCCGATGTAGTCGACCTCGAAGCTCTTGCGGATCACGGCGCGAGGCACTTTCACGTCGAACCCCTCATAGAAAAGGAGGTCCTTGAGCACGTTCCACGACAGCTCGAAACAGAACTCGAACGTCTTGATCAGACCGGCCCGCTCAAGGTCGTCGTAACGCTCGCGTTCGCAAGCATTCTTCAGCTGCGCGAGCGCCGTCCCGAAGTTGTCGAGCCGCTGCTGCCAGCGCTGTTCGTTGGAATTGCTCACGACTCCCTGCCTCCGAACCCCAGCGTGTTCAGGTTCACAGTGATTGCGGCATCGAGTCGAGCGCCTTCAGCCTGCTGCTCCCGAAGCTCGGCAACCAGCCGCTTCATCTTGTCATCGAATGGCTCGCCGTCATCCGCCTGGGGCTCCACGTCGACGTAACGGCCCGGCGTAAGGACGTGGCCGTGCTTGCGCACTTCGTCCAGCGAGGCGCTCTTGCAAAAGCCAGGAACATCGGCGTAACCGTCCTCCTTTCCCGTCCGCCAAGCGTGGTAGGTGTCCGCAATCCGGGCGATGTCCTCGTCGGTCAATTCGCGGTGCGTCCGATCCACCATCCGGCCGAGCTTCCTCGCATCGATGAACAGGATCTCCCTGCGCCGCTGGTGCCCACGCGCCAGGAACCATAGGCAGGCGGGAATCTGGGTCGAGTAGAAGAGCTGGCCGGGCAAGGCGACCATACAGTCGACCAACTCCGCTTCGATAAGGTTTTTCCGGATCTCACCCTCGCCGGACTGGCTTGACGACATCGACCCGTTGGCCAGCACGAACCCCGCAACGCCCCTCGGCGCCAGATGGTGGACCATGTGCTGCACCCAGGCGAAGTTCGCGTTACGCTTCGGGGGGATGCCGTAGCGCCAGCGCTTATCCTCGATCAGCCTATCACCGCCCCAGTCCGAGACATTGAATGGGGGATTGGCCAGAATGAAATCAGCTTTTAGATCCGGATGGCGGTCGTTGTGGAAGCTGTCACCGTGGGCGATCTGCCCTCCAATCCCTCGTATGGCTAGGTTCATCTTCGCGAGCCGCCACGTCGTGTAGTTCGACTCCTGGCCGTAGATCGAGATGTCACCGTGCGCCTTGCTCCCATTTCTACTCCCTGTAGTGTGCGCTCGGATGAATTCCACTGACTGTACAAACATCCCGGATGAACCGCAGCACGGGTCGTAAACCCGCCCCCGGTAGGGCTCCAGCATCTCGACGAGCAGCCTGACGATGCAGCGCGGGGTGTAGAACTCGCCACCCCTCTTGCCTTCGTCGCTCGCGAATTTTGAGAGGAAGTACTCGTAGACGCGGCCGAGTATGTCCCGGGAGCGGGCTTCGGCATCCCCGATGCGGATTTTGCTGATCATGTCGATGAGTTCGCCGAGACGCTGCTTGTCCAAGGCGGGTCGTGCATAGTCCTTGGGCAGCACCTCCTTCAGTGCGCGGTTTTCGCGCTCGATTGCGGCCATGGCCCGATCCACGGTCTGGCCAATGGTCGGCTGACGCGCCTGCGCCTTCAAGTGCGCCCAACGGGCCTTTCGCGGCACCCAGAAGATGTTCTCCGCGATGTATTCATCGCGGTCCTCCGCGGCGTCTTCTCCCCACTTAGCCAGCACCGTCGCGTGACGCTCCTCGAAGGCGTCCGAGATGTACTTCAGAAAGATGAGGCCAAGCACGACATGCTTGTACTCAGCCGCATCCATCGAGCCGCGGAGCGCATCGGCCATGGCCCACAGCTCGGCCTCGTAGCCAGTCGTTGCGCCGTTATCAGTTTGCCTGCTTGTCATCTTCGTGGCTGTTCTCATTCTCCCGTCACCCTGGACGAAATCCAGGAGCTGGACCGCCGCCAAAATGCAACATGTCGAGCCTAGAGTTCCTCCGGCTTCATGTCCGGCTTAAACCGGTCCCCGAACCCCGAATTGTTGGGCTCGTAGGCACCGACCAGTGTTGGATCGGCACCTCCGTCGGGGATTTCGTGTCCAAGGGCCCATAGAATGCCGTTTAGCGCAAGAGTGCGCATGGCAGGATCCTTGAAATCATACGGATGCCCGAGTGTCGTAAAGAAGACGGGTGCTGTGGTCCCGGAGGCACCGGTGTACGTCTTGGTCCAAGCCACGGGATTGGTCAGCGGAAACTTGTCCAGCCGGTTATTATCCGCGTGTCCCGAACGCAGCGCAGTGCCAAGCAGCAGCGGCTCGCTGTCCCCGTACAGTGTGTGCTCGCCGCCGTGGACGTGGTATAGCCACGAGTAGGCCTTGAACGGCGAAACGCCACGTAGAACCGGATGCTCCTCCATTCCCTCTACGATTTTCACATCCGTCAGGGGAGCTGCCCCGTCATCAAAGTGCCCATGGTGCGTAATCCACTGCTGCCCAAAGACCTTGGTAGGCCACTCATTGTTTAGATGCTCCCGATCGGCATCGTCTTTATACAAGAACGCATGCGTGGAAGTCCGGAATCCCGCCATTGGTTTGCCTGATTCAGCAAAATCCAGAATGCGCTGCGCCTGCTCATCGGGCAACGCCCGGAAGCGCGTAAAGACCACCATCATATCCGCATCATCCAGGCCTTCGAGTCCCTCAATATTGTCCAGCACGTTCGGGTCAATGAATCCCTTCTCGTTCAGGGCATAACAGACTGTTACACGAAACCCGTAATCTCGCTTCAGAATTTTGGCGAGCATCGGCATGGATTCCTCTGACCGGTACTCTTCGTCTCCGGTGACGAACACGATATGTCTGTCATCGGGCGTAGCTTCGTGCGGGGCAGGTTGATCGCTAGCTCCGGCGAACAGGAGCACGAACAGAAGACAGATTGCAATTGGTCGCATGACGGCGGCATTGTGTTGAAGGAAACGGGTTTGCCCGGGTGGTACACTAAAATGTACAACGGTGCTGGCACACTTGTAGGCTACGGCCGCCTTCGGTCCCGCAATTGGACCTCCTCCAAATAGGCCGTAAGACGCGCGACGACGGCGGGCTCGGTCGTGTAGCGGTTGTCCTGCTCTCCCGGGTCGCTTTCCAGATTATACAGCTGTCCAATCGGTTCACCGGGATCGGGAATATGGCGGGCTGGACGGGTGAAGCCGCCGGAGCCACGCCCCAGGATCAACTTCCATTGGCCTTCCCGCACGGCAAACATGCCGTCGCCGGAGTGGTGCACCATGGCGGTACGACCATCCTCATCCTCTCCACGCAGGGCAGGCAAGAAATTGTAGCTGTCCTCACCTGCATCCTCTGGCAATGCTATGCCAAGCATAGCGGCCACGGTTGCCATCACATCCGTAAGGGATACCAGGTGGGCGCTCTGCGTCCCTGGCTCCACGACGCCTGGCCATCGAACAATGAAGGGGACTCGGTGGCCGCCTTCCCAGATATCTGCCTTTTGACCACGCCAGGCGGCATTGGCGTAATGCCCGTACGCTTCGATATCTGATGGCAGCCAGTGGGCTCCGTTGTCGCTGGTGAACACGAACAGGGTTTCGTCGGCAATGTCCATGCGGTCAAGAGCACTCGCAATGGCGCCTACAGTATGGTCGACCTGCATGACGAAGTCGCCATAGGGCCCGGCGCCGCTGCGTCCATCGAACGTTTCTCCGGGAAGCCACGGCGTATGCGGCGCGGGCAGGGCTACATACAGGAAGAACGGCTCCGTGGCATGCTCTTCAATAAACGCTACGGCCTTTTCCGTGGTGACAGGGAGCACGTCCGCGTGGTGGAAGCCGGGCGCAATCGGCCCTGCTCGCCAGAATCCACCGCCGCCGTGGCGGCGCATGGTGCTTGCTTCTATTGTATCGGTAGGCAGCTCGACGACACTTTCGTTCTCGACGAATACGTAGGGATCAAAATCCAGCGAGGCCGGAATCCCATAGAAATAATCGAACCCAATAGCGATTGGTCCCGGCCGCAATCGCTGGGTGTAGTCCACGGTTTCGGCCAGTCCCAGACCCAGATGCCACTTGCCTACCGCCCCGGTGACGTAGTCGTGATCCTTGAGGAGCTTTGGCAGCGTTAGCCTTGTAGTGTCAATTAGGCTTGGCGACCAGCCATTGGTGACCCAGCGCTTCAGGCGCGTGCGCCATGCATATCGCCCGGTCAACAGCCCGTACCGAGTCGGTGTGCACACGCCACTTGGAGAATGGGCATCGCCGAAACGCATTCCTTCGTCTGCAAGGCGGTCGATATGGGGCGTAGGGATCTTCGATTCGGCATTGTATCGCCCTGGGTCGCCAATCCCCAGGTCATCAGCAAGAATGATGACCACGTTGGGCTGGCGCTGTGCAGGTTCGGCGCATCCCGATGCTACGAGCAGGGCTGCAAATAGAAAGATGTAGCGCATAGCGTCCTAATCAGCGGGTAGATAAAGTCATCTTCTGTAACACTTCTTGAAGATGCTGCCTGGCCTGTTGCCCGGTAGCGTCCAGCGCTGAATCAGCCAGTGGGAACTGCTCGTCGGGATCATCCTCCGTGTGGTAGAACATACCATTGTCGTACAGTTTCCACGTCTTGTCCTGTGCCCATCGGCGCGGCGGGAAATTGCCCCACCGCGGGTCGTAATGGCAGAAAATCCACGACCGCGTCGTGTCGGCATAGCCAAGCAGTTGCCCAAAGAAGCTGAGGCCGTCCGGTCCGTACTCCGCGGGAATATCCTCCTGCACAACCTCCATCAGCGTAGGGAGAAAGTCTGTCAGGTCAATGAGATTGTCATTCACTTGCCCCGCACCAATGATTCCCGGCCAGTTGGCTATCATCGGCACGTGCGTACCTGCCCGGGTCGGATAGCCTTTCTGGCCCCTGATGAGCTTGCCAGCGACCTGGGAAATCACATCGCGATCCGTTCCGTTGTCTCCGATGAAAAGCAGCAGCGTATTCTCGCGAAGATCCAGCCGGTC
Organism: Rhodothermales bacterium; assembly: GCA_963665975.1. GTDB lineage: Bacteria > Bacteroidota > Rhodothermia > Rhodothermales > Bin80. The sequence goes on along the minus strand of OY762508.1, from coordinate 3,027,757 downwards.
GAGGTGCGCTGTAATGCGCCCTACAACCTCATCCATATAGGCAACGTTGGCCGCGAAGTAGGCGGTATCGTTAACGGCATGGTCCACAAACCCTTCATTCGGAGTCGGTTGAAACGGGTCATGCGTGAGCACCATCGGGTAGTACAGAAAAAATGGACGGTCGCGGTTGCGTTCCATAAAGGCCCCGATGTATTCCGCGAAAAGATCCGGGCCGTATGCGTCCGGAAATGACTGGACTCCTTCCTGCGCTATGTCCAACGTCGGGCTCCAGTAGCGCCGACCTCGCTCCTTGACCTGCCATAGTGCATATTCATCAAATCCCGCATCTTCCGGTACGCTTCCACCTCGCCCGGCCAACTCGCGCTGTCTGGCGTTCCCATACAATTGCCATTTGCCGACTACTGCCGTTCGGTAGCCGGCATCCCGGAGCAAGTGAGCAAACGTCTGCTCTTCAGGATCTAGGAGTCCGAAGCCTATATAGTTGCGGAAATTATACTTGCCCGTCATGAGCTGTACACGCGACGGCGTGCATAGTGGAGTGGCATGAGCCTGCGTAAATCGCATGCCGGTCTGCGCAAGTTGGTTCAGGTGTGGAGTCTTATAGTGCGTGCTGCCATTAACGCCTAGGGTTTCGTAGCCAAGATCATCCGCCATAATGAGGACGATGTTGGGAGGCTGATCCTCTGTCACCCAGGTGCAGCCGGCCGACAGTACAACGAGCCAAAGTAAATTCAGGCGTGCCATGACAACGAAGATACTTTCCGGCGCGTGGACATTCGACCCTGCTTGTTCGATATTTCCGGTTACATTGTCCTTTTGAAACCCTTGCCCACCATGTATAGGTCCATTGCCTTTGTACTTCTCTGCCTCACAGTTGCCTCCTGTATTCCTCAAGAACCGGAGCCTCCCAACGTACTGATCTTTTATACCGACGACCAGCGCTTCAACACCATTCACGCACTCGGCAACGAGGACATTCGCACGCCGAACATGGACCGCCTGGTGCGCGCAGGAACAGCCTTTACGCGGGCGCACACGATGGGCGGCATGCACGGTGCGCTCTGCGCGCCGAGCCGTGCGATGCTGATGACGGGCCGTCCCCTGTTCCATTTGCTGGAAAAAGGGGACGCAATTCCCACAGATCACGTCATGATGCCGGAGCTTTTTACACAGGCGGGATACACGACATTCGGGACGGGCAAATGGCATAACGATCGCGCCTCATATACCCGAGCGTTCCAGCATGGAGACAATATTTATTTTGGCGGCATGCACTGGCCGAGAGATGGAGGCCATGAGGCCCCGTGGTTGCACCACTACAATCCGGAAGGGAACTACCCGAAAGAGGACCGCTGGCAGGCCGACACCTATTCGAGTACGCTGTTTGCAGACGCCACAATCGCTTTCCTGAACGAAGCCCGTGACAATCGTGACCCGTTCTTCGCCTACGTCTCATTCACTTCGCCGCACGATCCACGCACTCCTCCTGCTCCATTCGACCGCTGGTATGCGCCGGACTCGGTGCCCTTGCCGCCGAACTACATGCCAGAGCATCCCTTCGACAACGGTGAGTTGCGTGTACGCGACGAGGCCCTCCTAGGACATCCCCGTTCTTCTGCGGAGATTCGCGAAGAGGTAGCGACCTACTACGGCATGATTAGCGAGGTAGATCATCAGATCGGTCGTATACTCGATGTGCTGGAGGCGAACGGACAATGGGGTAACACGATAATTGTCTTCGCCGGCGACAACGGGTTGGCCGTCGGCAGCCACGGCTTGTTGGGCAAGCAAAACCTGTACGAGCACAGCATGCGTGTGCCGTTGGTCCTTGTTGGACCCGGTATTCCGCGTAGCCAAACACGGGACGCCCTGGTCTATATCCACGACATTTTTCCGACCATTGCGGATAAAGCCGGGCTCCAGGCACCGGAATCAGTCGAGGGGCTGAGTCTTGCACCGGTGCTTGATGACCCTGCGCACGATACGCGGGACGCCGTCTTTTATGCCTATCGCGATCTGCAGCGTGGCGTGCGGACTACGAATAACTGGAAGCTGATCCGCTATCAGGTAGGCGGCGTACCACACGAGCAGCTCTTCAATCTGAACGAGGATCCGCACGAATTGGAGAATTTGGCGGCCCATCCGGATCATGCAGCGATGCGTGCGCAACTTGTAGATATCCTTATCGAGCAGAGCAGGACACACTCTGATCCCCTGGATCTGGCGGATCCCACCTGGGGCAAGAGCATCGAAGAATAAGACAGGATCACGTAGCACCGTTGGACGTCTGGCCTCCTTCACACAACCAGTGCGGATTGACAGGGCGTAGATTCATCGGTTCACGAACAGACCTTCCTGGCATGTTGAAGCATAGTTACTGCCATTAGGGACGCATGCGATACGGTCGAGTTGCCCGAGTAATTTCGCCCCAAGGCTCTCACCGAACCAACCGTGGCACACGTCTCCAAAGACCTACCACGCAGCGGACGCCCAGACGGAGGTGGAAAGGAGATTTGGCGGTGGTGGTGGAGGCGCATATCTTGGAATGCGGATTCTTCGTGAGAGGAGGTATGTAACGGGCCCTCTACTAGCGCACCCACTTGCCTGGTCACGACACGTGATCCGGATCATCCTGTCCACAGACAAGCCTTCATGCATCCTTATGCCCTGCAATGCCTCCGCTGAATTTGGGGAATCCTCACACTCTAGAACAATAGCAACCCGTCTCCTGCTGCTTGCCGTAGCTGCGACTTCATTCTTCCCAGCCTGTGCAACGAGAGTCACGGACGAAGCAAATGGTCCTGCGCCATCGGGACCCGCGCTGAGCGAGTTCTTCCGGCTGGGCGACGAAGCCGCGGGAGACACCATTCTCTTTGGTGGTATCGGGGAGCTCGTGGCCGTAGATGGTGCCGGCCGGATCTTTGTGGGTGAACAGCAGGACCCCAGGATCTATGCCTTCACAGCAGACGGCGACCTGTTCGGGACCATCGGCCGTCAGGGAAGCGGTCCCGGCGAATTCGAACGGATCGGATCCATTTACGTAGGCCCTGGTGATACGCTCTATGTGTTCGATTCCAGGCTGGAGCGGTTGTCCGCGTATGAGCCGGACGACCTGGAGTTGGTCTATGACTTTACGGTTTCCCAGGATTCACTGGGCCTCCCATACCGACAGGTTGGCGTACTCGATACGGGCTTTCTTTTTACCTTCGGCTGGCCCGTAACGCCAGGCGAAGCATTGGGAGAGCGGCGCTTATACGTTATGCGCGTCGACTGGACAGGACAGATCATACCTCCTCCGGTGCATGATCTGCCTGCTTCCGAGTGGCTAGTGTCAGTAGAAGGGGAAGACCGCTTCGCTATGGGAATGCCTTTCGGGCGCGACCCTGTTATTAGCACGGGGCCGGGCGGCACGCTGTACTCGGGCTGGACAGAATCCGTTGACATAGCGGTTATCGCGCCGGACAGCATCCAAAGCACCGCCGTTACCCATGTGCTTGCACCCATTCCGCTGACACGTGACGAGATTGAACGATTTGTCGAAGAATCGTCGGAGTGGTATCGCAACGCGGTCCTAGATGCCGATCTGCCTGCAACCAAACCCGCCTTTGAGACCTTTGTCGTTGATGATCGTGGCCGTATCTGGGTAAAGGCCACACCGCAGTCCGTAGCGGATTCCACAGCGCAGTGGCTCGGTCTCGGCGCCGACAGCCGACTGCACGGGCAACTGAGCCTCCCCGTAACCGTCAACCTGCGCGTAATTCGAGGCGACCGGGCCTACGCCGAGGATCGTGGCGACGTGACCACCCTCGTCGTCTACCGGATCCAGGATTAACGGCGCGCAATGTCCGCTAAGGCACCAACCAACGCAAAGGCAGCTTCTGTGCCTACGTTACTTGTTATAACTTCATGGAGCAAAGCTCGTTATCGGGCGCATTTTTCGTGCAACCGGGCGATGTCGATTGCGACTTGAGTGGGGGGACAGTGTGGTCTTGTTCGACAGTGGAAATATGTAAGCCTGTTGTGGGGATGGTAACCTGTTCATGAATCTGTTCTGTGACAATCAATACGTTTGTAAGCGTGACTCATTTGTACGTGAGACCGGTGGAGTCAGGAAATCGGCTGCATCCGGGACGAGTATCAGCGTGAAATCGGATGCCAGAAGGATAACAGGGCAGCACCAAGCCCATGCAAGCGGTCGAAGAGATTTGAAGGACCCCGCAACACATAGCATATAAGATCGGTGACACATACCTCACCGCAGTTCATGCGTCCCGGAAGGCATTTCTTACTGCAAATCGCATCATGCACAATAATTTTCTTGTGGTAGACGGGCGTATCGTCTGGACGGGGTCGGCGAACATTTTGGACTCTGGCACGGAAGGATACTATGCAATTGCAGTCGTAGTGCTGCACTCTGCCGCCGCGGCCTCAGTCTACACACGGGAATTTGAGCGCCTTCGGAATGCAAATGCGCAAGCCTGCACCAAGAAGAGTGATGGAGCGGAATCTTTCCAACTGAACAAGGTGATTGCCTTTTGCCATTTGTGAAAATGTATTTGCATCAAAATAGGGACACAATCCCGGAGCCAGCGTTCCAACTTCTCCCGTTGTCTGTCGTCAATCTCCGGTAGCGCTCGCGTGTGGTGATTCGCCATGGCCTCGCCTCCCTTTGAAGTCCCTAAATGCTACGGGGGCAATATACATACCACATGATGATATACTGTGCAGGAATTTATGATACGGAATACTCGATTTGCATCGCCTATGCTGCCGCCGACATTTAAATGAACAATCGTGATGCCGCTCTACCGTGTTATGTCGAAAATTATGGCCTTTGTGTAATTAAGATCTGATTTAAGGCGATCGACCTGCTTTTCGAGGTGATCCGGGCGTGTTGCAGTCTCGATTTTAGGAGTTATTGTCCGTAAACTAGGGGGGGTTAACTCAGAGGCAATGAGTCGCACTGTTGATTCCCTATGCGGGCCAAGCATTCAAGGCACTCTACGGCCTCGTCTTGGTGCGGCGTAGTTGGTCTACCAGACCATCTGCCCTTTTTCAGGTTAATGGCACCACGCTTCTTTACTTCAGTGCAATTCTTGCACAAGTGAACTATGTGCGACCCTGGGAAAAAGTACGGCGGTGGCTTCATGGTGGTCTGCTCTTACTCTTAGTCTGGTGTCGCGGCAAACTACGAAGAACGTCATGGCCCATGCCCTAATAAGGCAAGCGGCCTCCCGCAGTCGCTCCTGCTGGTGCTTGTGCTCGTCCATATCGCCTCCTAATGCACCGTTTCCAAGGGCACAAACTCATCCAAGCTCAGGTAGTCGGCAGGCGTCATGTCCTTGTTAGATTGCCAAATGGTGCGCACTGCTTCGTATGACAAGTGCGCACATTCCGCCACTAAATGGCAGGCTGACCGTCCAGGTATGTTAGAGGTCGCCGGGATCCTATGGGTTGTGAGCATCATGACTGCCATTACAATACTCCGATTGCGAAAGACGTTTTGTGTTGCGTCACGGCCACGCTTTCTGGACGGTGGTCGGCGCGTGCCATCCGCAACATCAAGTGCCCATAAGTGCAACGCGACCGGAATCGGCTGGTTTTTCTCACGCAGGATCCTTAGCAAGCATCTGACAGATTCCCATGCCAGCCATTCGCTTTCGGATGCGGCTATCCAATCCGATAGCGCCTTCTCACGCGTAAAGCCTGAACCAGGCTTAGCTTCGCCGGTAAACCACATCCAAGTGAGAACATCAGTCGGCTCTGCCCCATGATTGATCCAAGAGTCCAGCCAGCTACGTAATTCATCGTCGACTTCAACGATCAATTCAATACCTTCCTTCATAACATTCGTGCCGTTTGTGACAACAAGATGGTAACAAGGTACGGTTTCAAGGTGGCGGTGTCATTATGAACAAACCTGTATTAGGGCTGCATATCCAGCCTAACTCTAAAGCGCACAGCGGCAGCCGTACATCGATGCTGCGGGTCGGTTACGATTAAGAAATGATGTGATGGGTCTGAAGCAGGAGCGTGGCGGCGCGCGCGACACGCGTTTTACCGTCATGTATGCTAGGCAGCCGCCAAACGACTGCTAAGCGAGCGATGTTTCCGCGGGGCGAAAACGCTCGCTCGTCCTAGAGGACGAGGGCCCGTGCAAGCGCGGGAGGGGTGTTGTCCCGTGGTAAGGGTGGTCGTCCGCGCCTGCCGGAGAATTCGCGCTGGCGGCATCATCTGATGGTGAGTCTGAATAAGGACCTAATCACCATCACGAAAAAAGCCATGCGGGCGGGCCTGCGCTCCAGGGTCCATCTGCGTGACGCAGGGCTGGAAGCCCCGCTGAGCACGAAGGTCAACAACGCGGCGTATCACGCCTTCTCGTGCATCGGCAACAACCTGAACCAGTTTGCTCATCCCGCCGTTTGCCCTAGGCATCGGAGTTACGCTCGGTGCTGGCCGAGGTTCTGTCCATTCAGTTTCGTCTATGATCCGCAAGTTCACCCAAGGGTGGGATTTCGAAGGCATCTCGCGTTACCTGATGTGATCCGGCGGCCTGGATCGCGTCGCGTGGACCAGGAAGCGCAACCTGCTTCTTGGAGAATCGCAACGGAGAAGCGCGTAGCGGCAGTGCAATCGAGTCGCTGCAAGAAGCCGGTGTACCACGCGAGTCTGGCGCTTGCGACAGAGGATCTACCGACTCGCGCACAAATGGGAGCGGCGTGCGAAGTAGTGCTGAAAGATTTGGGCTTGCAGGATCATCAAGTCTGGCTGGTGGCACCCCGCGACACGGCGGACTCGTACGCGCATGTGATGGTGAACCGTGTTCATCCAGAAGCGGGCAAAGCTTGGGTGCCAACCACGACTATCGCCAGATCGAGCGCACGCTGCGGTAGCTGTAGCGGCGCTGGGATCTGGTGCATGTCCCGGGGCATCATGCTAGTGGTAAGGGCACCGAAAGCCCCGAGCATTCCCGCTCAGAGAGTCGCCGTGACGCCCGCGATTTTGCCCGCGAGGTCCACTAAGCGGCCGGACCTGCGCTATCACAGGCTAACGAGTAAGAGTTGACCAAGGTACTACGGGGCCATGGCTTGCACATCGAGGCCCGTTCTCGGGGCCTAGTAAGGACCGATGGCCGCCGCGTGGGCGGGTGCTGTATCACTTCGCTGGGTAGCCGTCCGTAGCTGGAAATGCGGTACGGTCGGTTGCTGCAGCCGTATCTGGATGACGGCGTGGATGATCCTCTGCCTCTGCTGCTTCGTTCCGTCCGTCGTGGTGCGTAGCAAGACGCCTACCGCCATAGGCGGTCAGATCCCACATTGCGGTCGGTCTACATTGACTTGCATGTCTGCGAGGCCGTGCGTGAGCAACACCAAGCCGTACGTGAGGTGCAGGAGGCACACAACCGTACCCGGTACGTGATTGAGGATGTCTATATGCAGCGTTACCGTGCGATACTTCGCGCCCAGGCGTTCCGCAAGGCCTTCACGCAGGTGTATCAACATCCGCTGGAGACTCACCGCGCGTTTTGACAGTTGGCCGATACTCATTCTCTGAATCACGCCATCGAGGTATTCTGTGCCCATCCGGAGAGGATGGGGTGAGGGGGGCTGTAAGCTGTACCCCGCAAGACGGGCTTAGCAGCCCGTGGATAAAGAGTATTCTTGGGCAGTTGCGTGCAGGTTCAGTTAGCCTCGCACGGGGAAGTCGGATTTTGGACAATGGCGTTTGCAGGGCACACCCGGTCTCGAATCAAGCCTGAGATGGCCATTTTGGCTCTGTGAAGCCAAGACTGCGACTGGAGCAGGCGAAAAAAGGACGATATCGCGCATGTGGCCTGCACGTTGAGTGCCGCGCTCGCCGCAGCAAGCCCCTGTAGCCCGCGCGGAGTGCCGAAGCCGCACCGCTTGCGCATGAGAAGGCCGAGATTGAAAGCCGCCGCCTGGATAAGCATGCGTTTTCGGATCTCCTCCTGCCCGCACACATGAACCCGTCGCAGCCCTCCAGTCTCAAGCAGGTGTGCAAACGTACGTTCTACCTTCTCCCCTCGTTGCCGCAACAAACGCTTTCCGCGATTGCCCCGGATCCGCCGCCGATTGGCATATACCGCCTTCTGCGCCTCAAGCTTGTCCTTCCAGTTGCGTCTGCCCCGATTGGGCTCGCTTACATAGCTGCGCTGTCCGCGCCGCTTCATGTCCGTCATCGTCTTGTTCGAGTGGTAACCCTTGTCGGCCACCACTTCCTTCGCGGCCAAGTCCACCTTCGCCAACTGCCGCTCTGCCTCGTCCAGCGTCTTGGTCAGCGACGCCGTGTCCCCACCGTCCATGGTCTGTACTGTCGTCGCCACGATCGCCCCCGTCTCCAGATCCACCGCATGCTCCAGCTTGTGGGACAAGTGCGTCCTGCCGTCCTTCATCTTCGTGATGCGTGCCTCCGGATCCTGCGGATGCATCCAGTCCTTGTTCGAGCCCTTCCCTGCACGATTCCGGTCCAGCTTCGCCAGATCCGCCCGCGTCGGCGTCTCAATCCCCGAAGAACGGGCCAACTGCTCCAGCCACGTCTCGTACGCCATGCCGCTTTCACGGCGCACGATGGACCGCATCGCCGCATTCGCCTCCAATGTCGTCGCGTCCACCCCCAACGTCTGACCACTAAGCAGCCCCGACTCTTTCAGCAGCGTGATCACGAAACTGAACACGGCTGCATGAGCCTCCAAACTTATACGCTTCCGCGTCTTCGACAACGTGGAATGCTCCGGCGGATTCCCACGCAATCCACAGCCCAAAAACTCCCGCAGCGAAATCGAATCCGCACACCGCCACGCAATCCCGCGCTCCGAACCCAGGCCTTCCAAATACCCCACCATCAACATCCGGAAATACACGCCCGGTGGTACCCCCGGCCGACCACGGGTATCCGCGTAAAACTCCCGACACGCCTCCTCCGCAAAATCGTCAAATCCGTGCTCCTCCAACAAACCGTTCAACGACCGGTAAAACACGTTGCCCAGCGACCAAATACTGTCGGTCGCCACGTACAACTCCTGCTACCCTGCATCGTTTGCCTAATGCCATTGCCGTCGGACTTTGCCCTTGTGTAGGTGTACTCTTATCCATGCCTAAACGCCGCAACCCATGACTTTATCCACGGACTGTTAGGCCTGATCAGAGTAGCAGACACCAGCGAGGCCCTGCGCCGCATACCTTCGCAACTTGAGATCAGTCGTCTGGAGAGCGTGGAGCGGGAAATCGCTGCGACGATAAGTAAGGTATAGATTCTCTCCGGCAAGTTGTCGGATCAGGAAACTATGGAGTGTGCTGTCCACACCCAGGGTACACATTTGCACTTCAGACAGCATGATTCCTTGCAACAGGCCGTAGGGGAGCGCTCCTGGCGAATGGTGCAGCCCACCATGCCGCAGAAAGAGCAGGGTTGGGATCAAGGACTGTGGACACGAACAGCGGAAGTTTTCCCGCGGATGAAGAGGATGACACGGCTTGGTACTACCACCTGTGCTCTATGGGATGATATTCCCTAGGCAATTCAGGAACTCATTTCGTCGCATCGCTTGATCTCGATGTCAATCAGACGCATCTCCTTGGCATTCTTCATTCTTTTAGCTAGTGCCTGGAAGAATTTATTATAAAGATATAATTAACAAGATTATCAGACCACTTTATTTGCTCCAGTTCCGGAACAATCCGGCCTCTTTTGGCCTTCATTACACGCAAAACATGCCATCTTCGCTCAATTAACCTCTGGTCCCATCCGCATCGTATTCGACTTCCAACTCGCCTTCGATAAGATTCGCATCGAAGACATTCCCCTGGATTGCAAGAGTCGGGACGATATTGTCGTCTACCTCTACGGGCTGCAGTGCATCTACCGAGACACCGAGACCCGAGAAAAACTGTTTGATCTGCTACGAAAGTATTTTAAACCGAACACGCGCAAGGACCGAGGACGCCCCGGCATGGATCTATGGCGCACCTTCGTGCTCGCCGGCCTCAAACAGGCCATCAACTGTGACTACGACCGGCTCGCTCTCTTGGCAAATCAATTGAAGATCTTGCGCCAGATGATGGGCCACGGCGATGGAGACGAGACCACGTATAATCGGCAAACGATTCAGGACAACGTGCGTGCGCTGTCCTCCACCTTGCTTGACGCGGCGAACCAGTTGCTGGTGAAGTTGGGGCACAAGAAGGCGGGACACAAGCAGGGCGAAAAACTGGTCGGTCGATGTGATTCGAAGGTGGTCAAGACCCCCGTGCATTACCCCACCGACGTCAGCCTGTTGTGGGATACGATGCGGTGTCTGATCAGGACATGCGCGGCTTCGGCCAAGGCGTTTCAGTTGCCCGGCTGGCGGCAACACCGGTATCATTCCAAGAAGGTGTACAAGGCTTTTTCGAAGGTGCGCACATGCAGTACTGGCGCAATCGCAAAGGCGTCAAGGCGTACCTGCGGCTGTGCCGCAGGTATGACACCAAGGCCAGGAAACTGGGAACAACGCTGGCCATCATGGAAGCGGCCATGGTGGAGGAGGATGGGCAGGCGGCCATTGCGCGGCGTAACGCTTTGCGTGAGGCGCAGAAGGAGATTACACCGGTTCGGGACTACCTTGCGTTGTTTACCAGTCAGATAGAGATACTCCAAGGCGAAACGATTCCGCAACAGGAGAAGGTGTTTTCCATCTTCCGGCCCTACACGCGCTGGATATCGAAGGGTAAGGCTGGCACGCCGGTGGAGTTGGGTGTTCCGGTAGCGATCATCGAGGATTGGCACCAGTTCGTGCTGGGGCATGTGATCCTCTGGGAAGGCTCCGACGGGGATAGTGCAGAGGAGCTGGTGATCCAGGTCCAGAAGCACGTTCCAGAACTGCGGATCACCTCGTTCGATCGAGGCTTTTACAGTCACAACTTGCGTACCAGACTGGATCAATTGCTGGACGTGACGGCGATGCCGAAAACCGGGAATATGACCAAGGCAGAGCGCACGCGGCAGAGCGTCGCGGAGTTCAAGGAGGCGCGCCGTCGGCATCCAGGTGTGGAATCGGCGATGAACAACCTGAATCAGCGTGGACTGGAGCGGGTGCGTGTGGTCAGCAAGGAGGATTTCGAGCGAGTCGTCGGGACCGCTGTGGTGGCGGCCAACATCCAACGCATCGGCGCGTTGGAGCGAGAGAGAGACCGTAAACGCGAGAAGCGCCGACGACAACGGCTTGCTGCGTAGCTGCAAGCGCCTGTACGGAGCGGGAGATCGGGCGTCCGGCTAACGGCGCAAGGCAGAGGCGGGGCCAACAGGTACGAGATCGGCGTGTATCCACGCATAATCGGGCCGAGAAAACGCTCCGGCGGCCCTGTTAAGGTCGGTCGGGAAGCCGATTGCCAGACTGGGTAGCATAACCGACTTTTCGACCCTCTGAAAAAGGCGATTCTGGCACGCAAAACACGTTTTCTGCCAGGCACTAGCTACGTCGTATTCCCGCGTCCTCGCCGCCTACACATGCAGCGCACGCGCCAAGCGCAATGGCGTCACCAGACTCCTAGACCAGTAAGCAAGGAAGCCTTGCTCCAGATAGTGGGCGGAATTGGTTTGGGGAACCTTTTGCTCTACGGGATGGTGAGCCTTACCCTTGCGCACAATGTTTAGAGGTTGTCTGCCATGGACATTCTACCTAGCACCTTTTGGGAGTTCGCCGCTGCGATCGTGGTCTTAGCAATAGTGGCTGTTACAGTGAAAGTTGGTATCACCTTGGATATAAATCGTTGGAGGGAATTGAGCCGTGAACGCCTGAAAGAAAGAATACAGATGACGTGTCCGCATACCAGCATTGCGAAAAAAGAAGGCGGCATCGAGGTCCAATCTTGGTTCCTTAGCCCATCAGGGACTCTGATGTACCATTGCTCAAGATGCGGAATGGAAACGGCCGACTCCCGTATTGCTGGCGAACTGATGGAGACATACTCCCGCGATCCAAAACTGTACAAGAAACGACTGAAGAAGCTTGACAGACTCAAAAATAAATTGTAGTGGAGGACATCACACCTAGTATTCCATATCACAAATTCCTGCACAGTATATCATCATGTGGTATGTATATTGCCCCCGTAACTTTCAGGGAATTCAAAGGGAGGCGATGCCATGGCGAATCACCACACGCGAGCGCTTCCTGAGATCGACGACAGACATCGAGAGAAGTTTGTACACTGGCTCCGGCGGTCCAAGACCGGGCAGACCCTTGCGCTGCGTGCTCGGATTGTACTGGCGTCTGTTGAGGACGAGAGCGACCGGAGCGTAGTGGCCCGCCTGGATACAACCCGTGCGGCGGTCGGTAAATGGAGCCAGCGATTCATTGAGAAGGGATGTGACGGCCTGTTGGACGAGCCGAGGCCGGGTACCCCGCGCACGGTCAGCGACTCGAATGTAGAACGGGTTGTGGTGGCCACACTCGAGTCGATGTCGCAGGGAGCCAGCCAGTGGAGCACGTGCTCGATGGCGAAGGCGTGCGGCCTGATTTCTGCGACGGTGAACCGGATCTGGCGGGCTTTCGGCTGATCCCCTATTCTTTTGAGAAGGTGCGGGACATCGTCGGACTCTACATGGCCCCGCCAGAGCGGGCGGTCGTACTCTGCGTGGACGAGAAGTCGCAGATCCATGCACTCGACCGCGCCCAGCCGATGCTTCCGCTGCGTCCGGGGACACCAGCCCGGCAGACCATGACTACAAACGCAACGGAGTGACCTCGCTCTTTGCTGCCCCGAACATTGCCACGGGCGAAGTCATTGGGAGATTCTACCCGCACCACCGGTCCATCGAGTTCAAGAAGTTTCTGGCGGTCATTGAGAAAGCGATCCCCAAAGAACTGGATGCCCATCTGGTTCTCGACAACTACGGTACCCACAAGACTGCAATGATCCACTATTTGCTTCTCAGACACCCGCGCTACCATCTTCACTTCACTCCGACCAGTGCATCCTGGCTCAATCAGGTCGTACGCTGGTTCTCAGAGATTACGAACAAACAGATCCGGCGGGGGAGCTACCGAAGCACCCGGGAAATCGAGCAAGCCATCGAGGACTATCGTGCCGTGTACAACGAGAACCCCAAACCCTTCATCTGGACGAGAGCTGCAGACGACATCCTGGAACCATTGAAGGACTACTGTACACGCATTTCTGATACAGGACGCTAGCGGTCACGATCATCCTGGGGCACCCGGCCCACATGCTTCTCAAAAAGCTTCAGTATGCGACGGTACTCGTCAATCCAACTACTGGGCTCCTGAAAACCGTGCCCCTCAATCGGGTACACAGCGAGCTCCCAATTTTCTTTCCCGAGCTCTATCAGACGCTGGGCGAGGCGTACCACATCCTGGAACTGCACATTGAGATCAACCATTCCGTGCGGCATCAATAACGGGTCCTCAAGGCCTTCAGCGAAGTTGATGGGAGAGCTACGCGCAAACGCCAGGGAATCGGTCGCCGGCGTATTGAGAATATTGGCCGTGTACGTGTGATTGTAGTGTGCCCAGTCAGTGACGCTGCGCAAGGCGGCGCCCGCGCCAAAATGCTCCGGCTCTGTAAACAGCGCCATGAGCGTAATAAACCCACCGTAGGAACCGCCGTAAATGCCGATACGCTCCGGATCGATGTCGTATGTCTTGCTGAGGTATCTGGAGGCATCCACATAATCCTGCAGGTCGCGTCCGCCCATGTGCCGATAAATGGCCGTACGCCAGTTGCGGCCATACCCCGCCGAGGCCCGAAAGTCCAGTTGCATCACGGTATAGCCAAGGTCCACAAGCAGGTTGTGGAACATATACTCGCGATAGTAGCTGCTCCAGCCATTGTGCACGTTTTGTAGATAGCCTGCGCCGTGAACGAAGAGCACGGCGGCTCCATTGCTTACTTCCGGGATGAACAGGTGAGCAGGCACCATGGCTCCGTCGGAGGCCTCGATCCGAACGGTTTCGGGGACACGCCACGGATAAGCCAACCATGTCTCCGTCTGCGAATGCGTGATGCGCACCGGATCTTCCGATCCACTCTGCAGGAAGATTTCCGGTGGGCGGTTGATAAATGAGTGGCGTAGCGCCAACGTGCCGCCATCCGGGCTAACTGCTGCTTCTATGCGCCCTGGCATGGAAGTGAGCTGAACGGGCGCACCGCCGCCCACCGACATCCGGAAGACATGCCGCTCATGGGGCGACCCCTGGCTACTCGTAAATGTGAAGAAGTCTCCGCTGCGAGATAGTCGAGGATCGAAGACTTCGAAAGCGCCACTCGTCAGCTGCGAGACCTCGCCCGTTTCTACGTCTACCGTATAGAGATGACTGAACCCCGTTTTTTCGCTCTGATAATAAAATCTGCGATTGTCCGGACGCCAACCCATCGAGCTGCTGTTCCCGAACCACGAAATCCCCGGCCCTGCAATCCACGCCTCGTCATGCTGTCGATCCAGTACAGTGAGCACGCCACTTTCCGGGTCCAGACGGACAATCCAGCGATCCTTATTGTCGCGCGCCCGCACTTCCAGCACCGCAAACCGACCGTCGCCGCTCCACCAGGGACCATACGCATACAATTGACGCCTGGTCTTGCTCGAATCGACCTCTACACCCTGCTCCTGCTGGTATTGCGGGACATCATTTGCTCCCGATACCTGGTGCAGATCGATCTGATAGGTAGTGTCACGCGACAGGTCTTGCACATGCAGCGTCGATCCCTCCGACGGGACACCTACCTTGGGACGCGCCGTCAACTCCTCAGCGTACCCGCTTTCGGTCACAAACTGCATGGCGCTCGTCCGTTTGCTCGGCGTCTGCTGGCGTGTGGCTACAAAGGACACAAAGCGCCCTTGTGGATCCATGCGGAGCTGCTGCGCCGACGCCCCACCCAAGTAGTGCGTGGGCGGGGGAGACTCCGCCTCCCGGTCTCGGTCACGGCTTGCTTCACGCGCTTCTTCCTCCTCTTGCCGATCGTGAATGTAGACAAAGAGATCCCGCTGCTGCACCTCCAGATAGGCGTCCTGATCATCCGGGTCCTTTTCTTCAGGCACTCGCCCGTCGCGCAAGTCAGTGAGTTGCCGAACGGCTCCCGCGGAGAGGTCCAGTCGGAATAGATTGTTGTCACGGGTGAAGATGATCGCCTCTCCGCTTGGGACAAACCGTGGATTACTCTCGCGATCCCGTGTTTGCGTCAGGCGAACGCGGTCGTTCGCGTGAAGGTTGTACAGGAATAGATCTCCATCTCGCTCATACACCTTGCGCGATAGTGTGGCATCGTACACATGCTCCGCATGATTCCAGCCGTCAAATATAGGTCCCAAATTACGCCGTTCGGCGGGAGGAACCTGCACAGGGTCTCCACCAGCGTGCCCTACCTTGAACAGGGAATCGCTTGGAAAAAGGCCCATCGGATTCCACCGGAAATATAGAGTTTCGCCGTCTTCAGACCAGAACGGCGCCGACGGCCAATCCCCTATATAGGTGGTCGGATCCTGCATGATCTGTTCTACCGTGAGAGAAGATTCCTGCGCTTGCGCCGATGGCGCAACCAGGCAGCAAACAAGAACAAGAAGTACACGCATTGGGCGCATCATCGGCGTATGCTATTGTAGGAGAACCGTAGCTGCAAGATAATGCCGACCCCTCTTCCGTGGAGGGGTCGCTGATTACCCCTCACACGCGATTGTCTCCAAAAGCCCGATCTGTTGTACTCGGCTACGAATTGCTTACAGACTGCTGAACCGCTACGCGTGGACGAAGCTCACTGATGCCATGTGCCAACACAAATAGAGGCAATCAGGACTGCTAAACGGAAGTTTGTTAATTGCAACGCAAATTGACAAACTTCAGCCGTGGGTTGCCTTGGGGTTGCGACCACTCCACCGGCTGCATTTCGGGGGCGGAGGACCCGAACGATGTCGAAGAGCAATAGCACGCTCGCGGGCGAAGCCTCGCTCCGACAAGCAGGCATCGACTCGAAGGTGGCGTACGGTCCACACAGGTCATTCAGCCATCTCCTACCTAACTGAAGTAGATGTTCAGCGCTCGAAGCATGGCGAATACGTTGTCGCGCTGTACTCCGAACTGATCGCACACATCAGGAAGCTTGATTTCTCTCCTGGATTCCGGTGCACTCTGCTCGTTCGTCACGACGGTGGCACCGTGAATCCTTGCGTACGCAACGAGCCAGCCGTCGGCACCCGTTGCGAACTTAGCCTTCGCGTAGTCGAAGATTTTCGGATGGCGTTGAACCCACATCATGACGTCCGTATAGGCATGCACCACTGCCTCGGTATCCACTTGGACGAAGAACCCTTCCGGGACTTCGTCCCTCACCCACTGGACGAGGTCCTCCGTCTTGGAACCCGCCAGCAGTTCGCTGCGAACCCTGTCGATGCTGAAGACTCTGCCCTTTCGGTGGTGATGAATCAGTTTCTTCCAGAAGCCTGGGCAGATGTCGAACGAGTAGTACAGGTTCTTCGCCGTGATGAAGACGTCCGAGTCGATGATGTATGTCCGCTCCACAATCATGGGAGATCCATGTCCAGCCGCCGGGCGTACTTCTGGAAGGACCCACCTCGTAGTCCTGTCAGATCATAGGCCTCTTTGAATCCGATCCGACCCTCCATCGCCGCGCGCAGCACCTGAGTCGCGAAGAGCTTGCCGACACGCGTGTTCTGATTGTTGTAGAAATCGCCCCCACTCGGCTTCGTCCCACCCCTCTGTTCTCGATGGACGTAGCGCTTGTAATAGTCGTAGAAAGTGCTCCTGTCGACGAGATTTAGGTCGAGAGCTCGGCGGGCGGCGACTACTGGACTCACCTTAAACGTCCGGGCGAGTGCCTCGAAGGGACTCGCCTCCCGTCTAACTTCCGGCCAACGCATCCTGAGTTCTCGTTCTGGTGCGAGAAGCTCCGCCGCCGCTTGGTTGCACCAGTCTTCCACGTCCGTACCACCGGGGAGTAGTGTCTCGAAGCCGGAGAGTCCCTCCGTGCCGAGCCAAATGTGGGCCAGTTCGTGAGCAAGCGTGAACATCTGCGCCGACTTCGCATCCGCACCGTTCACGAAAATAAGCGGAGCGTAGGGATCAGTGAGTGCGAAGCCGCGAAACTCCTCTACGTTCAACTGGCGACGAGTGTTGTTTCCCACCACCCCGTTGATCACCGCCATCACACCGAGCTGTTCGATCGCCCGGCGCATCTCACTCACGGCTTCCTGCCAAGTGCGGACTCCCGCCGCCCATCCAGAATAGAGGCCGAGCGCCCCGCGCATCTCGCGACCCACAGCTTTCGGTTCATCGGCAAGATTGGCGCTTGCCACAAAGGCCAATGGTTCCATGTCGATCTCGACGAGGGACTGCCGCAGCCACTCCTGTCGGCGTTGCATCGTGTAGAGCGTGTCAAGCAGGTCGGGGCTTGGCTTGGCGTTCGCGGTACCCGCCACGGTGCGAAAATCACGAACTGGGAGGCGTTCGTCGGGGGGCTTGGGGAGTAACAGGTAGCCGAGCGGCGTATGCGTAAGCCTGGCCAGTCTCTCCAACTGCGTCAATGTCGGTTTTTTCTCGCGTCGGATCCAAGCCGGGAGCTGTGGGATGCGCTCCGCAAAGTGCGCCAGGTCGTAGCCAGCGCGTTCGCAGGCCCAGCGAATCATCTCGGGTGGTACTGGAACGCGGATCATGGCCCTGTCCTCCCGACCCCATCCCGGCGGTGCGGGACGTAGGACGCATATCTGTAGGCCAACTCCCGATTGGGGTCTATTGACGCCTTGCCCCAGGCCAAGTACTTCATACCTCAAACCTCTTGGCGGTCACGGTTTCGTACGCAGCGGATGCCAACACGTCATGTAGAAAGGAATCGAGAAGACGAGTGCGGGTACGACCTGCGACGGTGAGACTGGCCTCCATACGATTGCAGAGCGCCATGAGTTCATCAACCTTGGCGACGATGTGGTGCTGCTAGGCAAGGGACGGGAGGAGAAAGGGGAAACGGCGAAGTCAGCGCTATTGATCGCAGGGTGAGCTTGCCGCCCACGATGATGCGACTCTTGCTAAAGCTCACTTCCTCGCGAATCTGCGACATCTCGCCCCATCTGGCCCCACGCACGGCGGGCGTGATAAACTTCGTGCAGATGTCGCGCTCCGAGAGATTTCGCTTGCCCATCCCGCTCAGCGGCCTCCCGTTCCTCTGTTTCCGGGCGTGTCCCAGATGTGTCATTGGAGTACGTGCCATCTCGTCGAAACGCGGCAGGAGAGGCCCCGTTCCTCCGATTCCGAGCGTGTCTCCAGCGAATCCCAGCCACTCGTATTTTCTCTACCGAGAGTATCAAGACAACCGGGGGAGCATGCATGACCACCGTGATGGGCGCGGCGCGGGCGAAGTCAATCAGTGGGACGAAGCCGCACCTTGGCTTTTTCGTGCTCAACGTCTGCATGCGACTCACCCGCTAGTGGCGAACGTAACCCACCTTCGTGTGCGCATTGGCACTATTCATGGTTCCGCTCCAGGAAAAAGATCCCAATCCACTTGGCGATGCACGCGAGAAGCTCTTTCTGTTAGATACTAGCGGGTTTTCCAACTGCCGCCACTTCACTTCGAGCGCGTGTCGAAGCTGCTCATCAGTCCTACACAAAGACCGCAGTAGGATACGACCGATTCTGCCTTTAAAACGAACGCTGCGAAGCCGTACTTTCGCAGTACCAACCGGAAACCATTGCCCATAACCAGAGTGCCATCATAGATCTGACGCCCATCAAATCGCCTACGGACGCCTCCGGGACTCGCTCCTTATTCCGATCTCCTCTGGAAATCGATTGTTGTTGCGCCGTACGCGAGGTGTTTGCGACCTATCTTGTGTATCCGAAGTTTCACTACGCGTGCTCATATCGAATGCGTCTGTATCCGTGAGCAATTAACACCCAGCGAACGTGATTTTTATTCCGGAGACAGATAGACTGTGTCGCGTGTGACCGAACATGACGGCTACGGCCCAAGGCGTTCTCCGAACTGGACCAGCCCTTGGCACGAGCCGGACATGCAGCACCGCAGTAATACCCGAAAGGATCGTAATCTGGCCTTGACCGGACACCGGCTGTGCCGAATGCACACGCGGGGCATGGAAGCCGGCCATGCGACATTCGTGACCCTGCTGAAGGATAATGTCACTTGCGACAACCCGCTAACCCCCAATTGATCATGCGCACGAAACTCTTCTCCCTGCTCGTTCTCGTCCTCCTGACCGGCGTCAGCACGCTGCGCCTGGGCACCGATGATCTTCCGCTCGACAAGATCAAGCTCCCTGAGGGCTTCACCATTAGCATCTACAGTGACGCGGTGCCCAATGCCCGCCAAATGGCACTTACACCTGGAGGAACCCTGTTTGTCGGCTCCCGGCAGGAAGGCCAGGTTTACGCAGTCGTAGACACGGACGGCGATGGCGTAGCCGAACAAGTACACCTCATCGACGAGGAGTTGATGATGCCTACGGGACTGACTTTTCGAGACGGGGCGCTGTTCGTTGCCGCTGTCAACCGAATTCTGCGCTACGACGACATCGAGGCGCATCTTGCAAACCCGCCAGATCCGATAGTCGTCCTGGACGACCTGCCGGAGGATAGAATGCACGGATGGAAGTTTATCGACTTCGGTCCTGACGACAAGCTTTACGTTCCGGTGGGCACGCCGTGCAACACATGCGAGCGGCCTGATCCGTACGCTGCCATTCTACGGATGAATGCCGACGGATCCGAGCGCGAAGTCTATGCGCGCGGGGTTCGCAACTCGGTAGGATTCGCGTGGCATCCGACCACGGACGAACTCTGGTTTACCGAGAACGGACGCGACAATATCAGCGAGGACCCGGCTATTACCGACGAGCTGCCCTCGTGCGAGTTGAACCACGCCCCCAGACCGGGGATGCATTTTGGATATCCGTACTTCCACCAGGGCGATACGCCCGACCCGGAATTCGGGGAAGGACATAGCGCCAACGACTATATCGCTCCCGCGGTCCTCCTGGGCCCCCACGTGGCTCCGCTCGGCATGGCATTTTATACCGGCGTGATGTTTCCGGAAGAGTATCAGAACCAGGCCTTTATAGCCGAACACGGCTCTTGGAACCGTAGAGAAAAGATTGGCTACCGCATCAAGCTCGTGCACTTTGACGCAGATGGATTAGCCACTGGCCAGGAAGTATTCGCAGAAGGCTGGCTGGATGGCGATGCGAGTTGGGGACGCCCCGTAGACATTGAAGTCATGCAGGACGGCTCCTTGTTGGTTTCCGACGATCAGGCGAATGCCATCTATCGGATAACCTATTCGGCACCGTGATCACACGAGAGCCGCTAATCCAGGTCTGCAGTTACGCGCACATACCAAGCCGCTCCGTTGGAATCCCAACCGGCACTCCTGGGGTGCAGGTTGCCTTGCCGCGCCGTCTCTTCGGGATGCGCCTGCGGAGCAGCATCCGTGAAATTGTGCATACCAAGGGCGATGCTATAATCTTGTCGATAGGAATATCCGATCTCCACATCGATTAACCACACGCTGTCATATGAATCCAGTGTGCTAATGCCGTCCGCCTGACATGCGCTGCTCCTAAACCGGCAGGCTTTCCATCCGTCGTAGTAACTGAGCCGCGCGCGCGCACTAAACGGAGCGAATTCGTGGTGCCCTGAAATGATGGCGCGGTGCGCCGGACTGATCTCCTCGATTTCCACCTGACGCTGCCGTGTCAGCAGGCTTAGCGTAACAGGCTCGACAAGCCGCGTTCCCAGGAACTCGCGGATCTGTTGTGGCGGGGCGTGGTCCATAAGACTTGTCTCCGTCCAGTTCCAGGCGATGGTGGCGGTAGTCGTGTTGCCTTGCGCCCATCTGCGATTCCATGTGAGAAGCACGTCTACTCCTCTGGTGCGCGTATCGAAATCGTTGGAGTAAAAGCGGATCTCCCGGATATTCGATACGCCACCGAGAATATCCTGCTCGTCAATAATCCGCACAAGCTCATTGGTGATCGGGATGTTGCCAGTCACCGAAATGCGGTCCTCGAAGGAAATGTCGAAGTAGTCCGCCGTCAGGCTCAAGTCGTCCCTCAGTTCCAGTACCGCACCCAGGGAAAAGCTCGTTGCCGTTTCTTCCTTGAGCGCCTTGCCGCCGAGACCGACCGCAATTGGATGCGTCGGCGGGACGTGGCCTACCTCGATCAGGCCATGCTCCGTGGAGAAGGACGTTGTGCGAAATACCGTCAGGTTGGATTGCCCCGGAGAAGGAGCGCGAAGCCCCGTACTCATGGTGCCACGAAGAGAAACCCGGTCCGCCATGCGGTACAAGGCTGCGACCTTGCCCTTCAGCGTACTCCCGAAGTCGTCGTAGAAATCTTCGAACCGCGCTGCAACACCTAACACCAGTGCCTGCGTCACATCCGCCTCAAGGTCTGCGTAGAACGCGTAGTTGGGACGGCCCCATACGCCGGCGAATTGGGGGTGTAACCCCTGATATCCGTTCGAACCCACACTGAATCCCTGGCTTGCATAGGGTCCCGGCTGGTAGGAGTGTATATCACCGGCCCGGCTCTCAAAAATTTCCTTCCGCCACTGTGCGCCCCACGCAATGTTCATCGGAGAAGCCAGACCGCCCACCTGCAACGGATAGGTCAGATCCAGTGAAGCTGTTATCTCCTCCTGTATGTAGTCACGCGGCCGGAACGATGTCGGCGTGTCCGGTCCGTAGGAGGCATTAACCGTATCATAAATGAAGTAGTCGATTATGCTACGCGCAATGCCCACACTTGCATCCCACTGGATGCCGGTGTTGGAGCCGCCACGCAATCCTGATACAAGACTAAAATCACTGATGTCTGCGCCAAACGTTGGCGTGAATCCGCCGGGAAAGATTTCATTGAAAAGAAAGCACTCTCCGCTGTAGCTGCCGATAAAGCGGTCGATGGCGGCCTTGTCAGAATCCAGGCCTGGAAGGTCCGGCAGGTCCCGGCAGACGATGTCATCGTCCTCATCCAGATCAAGCACCGCACGGGTGGCCGAATCACCACTCCCAAACCGGAACACGCTTCCTCTCGCGTTGACCGTACCCGGCGCCCGAAAGAAAAAACCGCCCTCGGAAGAGCGAGTGCCGATCCCGCCGAACGCATAGGCGTGCATGTAGCGTCCCAGGTCGACGCCAGCGTTGACAAACCCGACCACAGCGAGGTCGATGTCGGGGTCACCCCACGTCTGGGCTGGATCCGCTACAGGATAGCCTCGACTCTGCAGGATCCTGGCATCATCTCGTTGGGCGCTACGGACCGTCGGACCGACATCCCGGTACTCCATGCTCAGATTAATGAATCCCGAACGCCCAATCGGAAATCCTGCATTGGCGGACACCTTCATATTCTGCCCGTCGCCGGCGAGGAACTGTCCACCCTGTAACCGCACCAGAACGCCGTGCGGCGCATCACGCAGCAGCAGGTTGAACACGCCAGCTACTGCATCTGCCCCATACTGGGCCGACGCCCCGTCCCGAAGAAGCTCGATGCGCTTGATCGCGATGCCAGGCACCATGTTCAAATCAGGCCCGTGCGAACCCTCGTTGAGCGAATTACCTGACAGTGCAATGGAACCCGACCGGTGCCGGCGTTTTCCGTTTACCAATACCAGGACGTTATCCGTAGGAAGACCCCTGAGTGTAGCCGGGCGCACCAGTTTGGCCTCGTCCCCTCCGGTCCGCTGCACATAGTACGAAGGCACCTGCGTCTGAAGCATGTCGTCCATATCCGTACTGAACGACGAGGCAAGTTCGCCTGGTGACAAAACGTCCACGGGAACGGCCGAGTCCTTTACCATGCGCGGCAAGCGCCGGGAGCCAACGACTACAGCGGCTTCCAACCCGAGCACAGTAGGCGCCAGCCGCACCAGAAGCGCGCTGTCACCGGGAGTCAGGGTCACTTCTTGCGTAATAAAGCCGACGAACGAAAACACGAGTATGACATCCGGAGTGCCTGTATCTATAGTAAATACTCCCTCGCCGTCGGTCGACGTACCCTGGGACGTACCCTTTAGCACTACCGTCACGCCGGGCAGCGCACTCGACGACTCGTCTTCGATGACCGTCCCGGTCACCACATGCTGAGCCCCAGCAGTGCGCAGCACGAGCACGCACACGAGGCTTACAAGAAGTCCGGTCTTCATTACGATGGCCCCCACCGATGCACATCAACGGGTAATGCCGCGCCACCGCGCGCTCCTCTGTTCAATCATGGAGCTATATGATAGACGCCTGCCTGGATCAACTGATAGACGTTGGAGGCTAGCACCCCTTGCGCGGCGGCGTGCGCGCGTACACCTACTCGCCAAAAATGTTCTTGTCCATATGCATGGTAACAAGCATGTGCGGCACATCCACCACTTCGGCAATATGCAAATTGCCAGCCAGCGATGCCAGCACGTAGGCATCCACACGGGCGAGACCCTTTTCCGCCTCCAAATAATCAATCATGTAGCGTGTGGCCTTGCGCGTGGCCTCGTCGATGGTCTCTCCGAATCCCGTGACGGCGTAGTACTCTGCCGTCTCGTATTGCGGCTCCCGGAGATAGTGCTTGCCCTTGATCACATCCACCTCATACACGATGCGCATGGGGGCCTCGATGGCCGTGCCACATACTTCGCCGAGTCCCTGCGCAGCGTGCGTGTCACCGATAGAAAACAGCGCACCGGGCACCAAGACGGGAAAATATACCGTCGTCCCTTCCACAAGATGGGGATCATCCATATTTCCGCCATTGCGGCGTGGCGGTATCGTCGAGAGCAACGAGTCCGTGTCCGGAGCCACGCCCATGACCCCGGCAAACGGTTTCAGAGGGATGGTTATGCCATCACTGAACGCAACATGCTCTACACCCTCTCCCAGCGTAAAGGTCTTCAGATATGGCTCAGTAAACTCGTCTGCCAGAAATCCGAATCCGGGAGTAACGGCGCTCCACCCGAATGATCCGATTTCGATTTCGTGCAGCGTCACAGCCAGGACATCTCCGACTTCTGCCCCTTCCACGTATACGGGCCCTGTAAGAGGATGAATGGGGCTAAAGTCAAGCGTTGCGACATCTTCCGCCGTGGACTCCGGTGTCAGCTGCCCATCAGAGGCCTCTTTCGTGTGCACTTCGATCACGGCGCCCGGTGGCACCGAAAGCAAAGGCTCGATAGATGCGCTGAAGCGATTATGCGTCTGATCCGCACTGAGAAAATACTCTGGCGTGACAGGTGGAGATTCCGGCTGATCGGCGTCCATGCCGGATTGGCGCTCCGCATTCGCGCACGCGGCGATTACAAGAAGAGCAAGAAGCAGATACTGGTTCATTGTGATTCGCTGGGTTATGGGCAGGATCCACCGGTGCATGCAAGGTGGAAAACAAAATACAAAAGCCCCGAACACTCGTGTTCCTGCATGCTATTTCACCGACACTCGTCCATGGAGGCGCCACTTTCTGCGCCCTCGGAGACGCACATTCACCCCGAAACGTTGTGAACGCCTCCATCCATTATATTCTGCAGAAGACCCTCTTGCATGTCTACGCCTAACTAGTCCTCCCGTGCGTCCATGTTTCACAGGTTCTCTATCCTACTTCTAGTCGCATGCCTTCCTATCGTCGGGTGCGAACATCCGGAAATGCCCGCATTTCCGGCCAGCTATCTGGTCTCGGACTCCACATTGCCTGCTTATGAACGAACGCTGGACCATGCCCGACTGATTGGTGATTGGAGCGAAGAATTCTACCACCGAGGCATGGTGACGTATCGGAACAACTGCTACAGTTGCCACGGTGACCCGGAGCAGGCCGGGTCCATTCCTAACTCCCGGCAGTTCTGGAAGGAGCCGTTCAAGAACGGCTCCGATCCATACGCCCTGTACCAGACGCTCACCCGCGGCTTCGGGACCATGCCGCCACAGGTGCAGCTGACGCCGCAGGAAAAGTACGACGTAATCCTGTTCATCCGGGAGGAATTCCTCCGAGAGCACAATCCGGATCAGTATTTCGAGGTCACCAGGCGTTGGATACGCTCCCTGCCGGAGGGCGACAGTCTGGGCCCTGAGCCGCGGCCGCATCGGCCATGGGCAGAAATGGACTATGGGCGGTTCCTCATGCGCACCTATGAACTGGCAGACGCTGACGATCCTCCCAAACAGATTTCTCGAGGGCCCAGCCCGCTGGCGAATGAAGACTACCGACATCTCAACTTCGCCTACAAAGGTATCGCCATGCGCCTGGATTCTGGGCCGGGAGGAGTGGCCGCTGGCAATGCATTCGTCATTTTTGACCATGACTTGCTCCGGTTTACAGGCTTCTGGACCGGGGAGGGATTTATCGATTATGAAGACATACTACTGGATGATCAGCATAACGTATATCCCCGTACGGTCGGATCCGTACAGATCGAGAATCCTATCATGCCCGGGTGGGCCAACCCGGAGACCAACAGCTTTGCAGACCCGCGATTCGTTGCAGTAGACGGAAGACCATTCGGCCCCCTTCCCAGGGAATGGGCGCATTACAAGGGGTTGTATGTCCACGGTGACAGGATGATAATCCGGTACACCGTCGATGACGCGGACGTCTTCGAGACCTACGACCTGGAAGATGCGGGTGATCCCGCCGTGCTGAGCCGCACACTCAACGTTGCCGCGCGCTCCGTGCCGCTTACGATGCGCATCGCGCCAGATAGTATCCCGGCAGTGGTAAAGGGCAACGGCGTGCATGTCGGCGCAACAGACGGATTCACCGTACTGTCCATTCCTGCCGGGGACCCGGTCCGAATCAAAATATGGATGTCTCCCGGGCAACCGGATCGCCTGCAGGCGCATGCCGACGCAGGCGACATGGCTGAAGATCTGCGCAAATACACGTCCGGAGGACCCGGTCGGTACCCGGAAACGCTGACTGCGCCGATCATTCGCGGAGAGGGCGGCGCCTATGCCGTAGATGTCTTCTCGCTACCGGTGGATAATCCGTGGAAGAGCAGAATGCGGCCCACAGGAATCGATTTTCTCGAAGATGGCAATGAAGCAGTTGTCAGCACCATCGATGGCGAGGTCTGGCGACTCGAAGGTATCACCCGGGAGGAAGGCGCAATCACGTGGCATCGAATCGCGACAGGGCTGTTCCAGCCCCTCGGCATCAAAATGCGCAATGGGGAAATCTACGTTGGATGCCGCAACCAGATTGCCGTCCTGCGGGATTTGAATGGAGACGGAGAAACTGATTACTACGAGAGCTTCAACAATGATCACCAAGTCACTGAGCACTTTCATGAATTCGCCATGGGCCTGCAGACTGACGACGATGGTAACTTTTACTATGCCAAGAGTGCGCGGCATGCCCGCACATCGCTTGTTCCGCAGCATGGAACTCTGATACGGGTCAGTGCAGACGGCAGCGAATCGAAGATAATCGCCAACGGATTCCGGGCTGCCAATGGGGTCCTGCTAAACCCGGACGGCTCCTTTATCGTTACCGATCAGGAGGGGCACTGGAATCCGATGAACCGAATCAATTGGGTGCAAGAGGGCGGCTTTTACGGCAACATGTTCGGATACGGCGCTCCGGCTGACTCGTCGGATGACGCCATGATTCATCCCCTGGTTTGGATTGACCAGAAGATCGACCGGTCACCCGCAGAGCTATTGTGGGTCGACAGTAATCGCTGGGGACCGCTTGGGGGCCACCTGCTCAGCTTTTCTTACGGTTACGGCAAGATTTTCGTCGTATTGCCACAAAACGTTGACGACACGAGGCAGGCGGGAGTCGTTGAGCTCCCGGTGCCGCAATTTCCCACGGGGATCATGCGGGGACGGATAAATCCTGCGGACGGGCAATTATACACCGGTGGCATGTCCGCCTGGGCGACAAACCAGATGCTTCAGGTCGGCGGTCTGTATCGGATTCGGTATACCGGAGCACCACTACACCTGCCTGTTGCGCTGAAGGTGCTGGACTCGGGGATACAACTCACCTTCTCCGAAGCCTTACAGGCCAGCGTAGTCCAATCACCGGACCGGTACACGATCAAGACCTGGGACCTGAAACGGACGCGCCGGTACGGCTCGAAGCGCTATAACACGCAGACACTTGCCATCGATCGCATTGCGCTGTCCGACGATGGCAAGACCGTGTCCATCGGGCTCCCGGACATTATGCCTACCTGGATTATGGAGATTTCCTATCGCCTGGAGAGTGCGGACGGCGCTCCCTTTGCGGGCGTGGTGCAGAACACGATCTATGCCCTGGAGGCCTCGGGCTCGGGCACGTAGCCGCTCACTGTACCTGCGTGCGGCGACCCACCATACACCTCGCTTGTCAATCGTCAGACTCCTTGGCGTCACAGCCTTCATCGGCCGTGTAACAGCGATGTGCGGGATCGCCTCCCGATATCAGGTACGCCATCAAATCCAGCACCTCTTCCTCATTGAGGCGATTGAAGAGGCGCGGAGGCATAATCGATACGCTGGATGTCTCTCGCTCTTCAATATCGGTCGTGCGCAACTCCACCTGCTGATTCGGATCATACGGATTCTGGTTCACAAGCACGACCCCGTCTTCTTCTCCGACCACGCGTCCGATATAGGTCTTGCCATCTGTGAGCGTGATTAGCTCTGCGGAATACTGATCAGATATTGCATCGCTGGGCGAGTCGATCGCTTCCAGAATGTCATGCCGCGAAAACCGGGTTCCAATCGTGGTCAGATCCGGTCCGATTAATCCTCCCTCCTCACCGAAGCGATGGCATGCCAGGCACAGCGCGGCGGCGAACATCGTCTTGCCCCGCTCAAGATCGCGCGGCTTGTTCATTTCGTCCGCCATCAGCTTCCCGATTTCCTGCCGGTTCCACTGGCGTGGCGGTCCTTCGGGCTGCGGGAGATCCGCCAGATCCAGCGCCTGTGCGGAATAGGCATCGGTAAGGTCGGCGAGAGCCTCCCGGTCGACCTCCGGCACATTCTCCAGGGCGTCGGCCCGCATGTTTTCGAGGAATCCGACATAGCTCCTGCCTCCGCTCTTGCGAAGCGCATCATAGAACCACCGGAAGTACTGCTCGCGCTGCTCAAGCGTCCAGCCGCTCTCTACATGGCGCAGTGTCATGACGACATCGATTTCCTGTGGTTGCGGTGCGTTTGCCCGCATGTCGGTAATCACCCCGCCGTAGTCGTCGCTCCGCTGTGCGACGGAATCGGCTAGCAGCAGCAGGCTTTCCGCCCCGCCGTCACGGAACGCGGCCAATTGTGCGAGCATCTTGCCTACGACACTTGGGGACTCCAGACTGGCCAAAAGATTGCCGCGCTCCCGGTTCATGGCTTCATCGCGCCCGGGGTATCCCTCGTCCAGGAACCGGACCACCTCGTCGCGCAGCGCTCCTTGCGGATGGCCGAGGCGTATCAGGACCAGCCCGTAGGCCCGCAAGAGATCCAGTTGCTGCTCCCGCGAAAGCCGTGCTTCATCGATAGAAAGCAGCGCGCGAAACGCCCTGTCCCGGTGCGCTTCCGCGCCGCAGCGCGCAAGCGCAATCACCGCGTATAGCCTACGAATGGGGTCGCGCTCGCCAAGGGCGCGATCAGCCCACGATCCCACCGGCTGGTGCTCAATGGCCACGCGCGCCGCATATCGCACGAAGCGGTCTGCATGATCCAGATGAGGCCACGCTGCGGGCACGGCATCTGCATCCTGCTTGTCGTGGAATGCCTCCAGAGACCGGCGGAGCGCATGCTGGACGCCGGGCTGCGCATCACGCGACACCGTCTGCACGGGTTCCGAACCCGTGTAGGTAACACGGTATAAGTAGGAGTCCAGCCGCCGCCCACCGGTTGCAAAGTACAGTGCACCATCCGGACCGATCAATCCGTCGGTAAGCGGCAACGGCACGCCGGACAGGAATTCCTCCACTTCTCCAACATACGTGCTGCCACGCGAGAGCAGGTTGACCCAATAAATGGTACCGAAACTCCAGTCAAAGATGAACAGACCGGATTGGTAGCGGCGTGGGAACGCTGCACCTGTCCCGCTCACAACACCCGTCGGAGAGCCCTGTCCGACATCGACAACACCTGGCAGATTATCGGGGTAATAGGCCGGGAACTTACCAGACCCCGTACGCCATCCGAATTCGCTCCCGCTTGTCACATGAAGGACGCGAATCGGTCGATACCACGGCATTCCCAAATCCCATTCCATGTCCGAATCAAACGTGAACAGATCACCCGCGTCATTGAAGGCGATATCGTACGCGTTGCGAAATCCTACGCTTACAAGCTCCCAGCTTTCGCCCATCGGGTCCGTACGCGCTATCCAGCCACCCGGAGCTTTCCTGTCCGCGGCATGCCCGCGCGGATCGCGCAGTGGAGGAATCAGTTGATCCTCCTGCCAACGGCGGGGCACCGGCCCCTTGAAGGACGTTGGCAGTTCCGTATGGTTGCCAGCGACCAGATACAGTGACGCTCCGTCGGGGCCGGGGATTATCGAGTGCGGCCCGTGCTCTCCGGCGCCCTCGAATGTGATTAGAGTCCGAATTGAATCCAGTTCGTCATCGCCGTTCGAATCCACAATGCGGTACAGACCGCTGGGATGCCCTCCCATTCCTTCTTCACTGTTAACAACAACATATAAGCTATTGAATGCCCACAGCATGCCGTTGGCGTGGCCGATTTCGATGTCCAGCTTTTCCACTGTCGTCGACTCCGAATCCTCGCCTACAGGTGCAGGATTGATCCGGTATAGCGCACCATATTGATCGGAGGCGATGAGCCGGCCCTTTGGATCCATGGCCAGGGATACCCACGAACTACTGTCGGCTGCCATCGGATGATACAGCACCTGGGCTTCGAACCCTTCCGGAAGTGACAGCGTTGGCGGTTCACTGTCTGTCGTGGCACCTATATTGCACGCAGAAACAGAAAGGAATAAGATGAGGGAAAAACAAACGTGACGCATGAAATACCTTCTGGATTGGTTAGCTGACTTCGCTGCGAAGGACAAGAGCATGGACGCCCCTTAAGACCACTTGTAGCACGTAAGGTAAGAAACGACTGGAAACCGTCACTGCCACCCTGAACCCGTGCGTGATCCCATGATGGCTCCCTTGCTTTCCTGTCAGAAGAACAAGTTCTCGCTCTCCGAGGACGTGCACTATCTCAACTGTGCCTACATGTCGCCGCTAGCGCGAAGCGTGGAAGAAGCAGGCCTGAAAGGGTTGCGCCGCAAGCGCAATCCGCAAGACATCACGCCGTCCATGTTCTTTGACGAAGCGGCTGAATTGCGCAAGCTGTTTGCGACCCTGGTCGGCGTATCGCCAACGCACGTCGCCCTCATTCCTGCAGCCTCCTACGGGATTGCCACCGTGGCCAGAAACGTTCCCGTACTCGGCAGCCAGAACATTGTCGTATTACACGAACAGTTCCCAAGCAATATATACTCCTGGCGTAGGCTTTCTCGCGACACACAGGCCGAATTGCGTGTGGTTCCGCCCCCATTGGGCCCCGGTAGGGGGCACGAGTGGAATACACGCATTCTGGAAGCGATAGACGCTGACACTGCTATTGTCGCCATCAGCGCCGTTCACTGGACAGATGGCACCCGTTTCGACGTGCAGTCCATCGGCGAAAGAGCGCGGGATTGCGGGGCCGCACTTGTCGTCGACGGCACGCAGTCTGTGGGCGCGCTGCCGTTTGACGCCTCGAGCCTTGGCGTAGACGCGCTCATTTGCGCGGCGTACAAGTGGCTGCTCGGCCCGTACAGCATTGGCGCGATGTACCTGGGCCCCCGCTTTTCGGATGGAGTACCGCTAGAGGAAAACTGGATCGGGCGGCTGCACAGTGAGAGATTTGGCGAACTGGTCCAGTATCAGAAGGCCTACCAACCCGGGGCCATACGGTATGACGTGGGGGAGCGGAGCAACTTTGTTCTGGTTCCCATGATGATTGCAGCTCTGAAGCAGGTGCTCGGCTGGGGCCCGGATGCCATCCAGACGTATTGCGCGGCACTCACACGGGATTTGTTGCGGGAAGCCATTGCGCTTGGCTACCGGGTAGAGGAGGAATCGCTGCGTAGCGCGCACCTGTTTGGCCTGCGCGCACCTCCACATGTGCCCATGGATCGCCTTCGCGGAGAACTTGCCCGGCGAGTCATATCCGTATCGGTGCGTGGAGACGCCATTCGCATTGCTCCGCACGTATACAATGATGCTGCCGATGTGGATGCCCTCCGGGAAGCGCTGCACGCTGCAGCATCCTAGGGAGTCGTCGCAAGCACTGCCAGGAGCGCATTCAGGTATCGGCAGGCCGCGTCGTAGATGCCCGGGGCCTCGCTCTCCCTTGCCCCCGCCACATTCAGGATGCCTATCCGATGCGTGGTCATCCACTCCTGTACTGCGGCAAGCGTATCGGTGCCAGCGATTGCTACGACCAGACACGGCCGTTCAAGCCGTTCCGCAGCGAGTTCTGTTGCGCGTGTCCCGTGTGACGGCCGACCATCATCCAGAATGAGTGTCCCGTCACTGTCGCGCACATTCCATTGCGTGCGTTGCAGGTAGGCTTCCGTCGGGGTTTCCAGTAGCGGATACCGCATGTTCAGGGGACCGTCTTCTGTGCGCCTCCCCTTGGGACACCAACCGCCAATGGCATACCCCAACGCGGCTGCCGTATCCAGCGCCGCGCGGTCTACGCCTGTCTGTCCACCCGTAATGATGCGATGCAGTACCATCTGATCCCAAGGTTCACCAGACCTTGCACGTGAGCAGGCAGGAAGCACGACCCCTCGGGCGAACAAGGCAATCACCCACGTGTACCACAGGCCCGTTTTCCATTGTCATGTCGCCATGTGCGCCGATGTCCGTTGATAGTTTCCGCCTTACGGCGGTAAGTCTGATTGCGCTATTCTATCCGGCCCTGCATTTGCAGGCCCAGGATGCAGAAGCAGTCTTTGCGCAACTCCAGGACCGGTATGCCGCAGTAGACGGGTTGCAAGCTTCGTTTACGCATGTGATGTCTTCGACATTCTGGGATGATGATCAGGTTTATTCCGGGCGCATGATCGTGCATGGAGATCGATACCGGATTGATACGGACCACACCGTACTGTTGGTGGATGGCGAGAGCACCTACGTTTACCGGATAGACGAAAATCAGGTCCTCATCAGCGACATCGAAGAAGACCTTGCCATACTCATGCCGAGCACGTTCCTCCTGAACATGGGCGAGCGTTTTGATGCCGTTGGCGTGGGACGGTCCATCCAGAACGGAGAACAACATTACCAGCTGGATCTCAAGCCAAAGAGCGCGGACTCGTTTTTCAGCGCCCTGACCGTATGGATGCGTGCGCGGGATGCCGTCATCACGCGGGTTCGCATCATTGACACGAACGATACGCATATGGGACTCACGCTGGACAACATTGAGCTTAACCCACAAATCGGACGGGATACGTTCGTACTCACCCCGCCGTCAGACGCAGAAATCATCGACTTGCGGTCCTGACACGCACTCCCGGTCACCTAACTGTTTACCAACGTGAATTCGCGTGTGCGCCGCGCTGCTCTCCGTGCAGGAACCCTCCTATTGGCAGGCCTTCTCGTCTATCTAGCGTTTCGCGGAGCAAATCTTGGCGATATTGGCCGCGCCATGCTGCAGGTTAACTACCTGTGGTTCATACCCCTGATCGCAGTAACACTCGCGAGTCATGTTGTGCGGGCGTATCGCTGGCAACTCCTGCTGGACGTGATCGACAGCCCGGAGCAGCGCACCTTGCTGCGCACCGCCTTCTCAGCGCTGATGATAGGCTATATGGTCAACTACGCCCTTCCGCGCATAGGCGAAGTCGTCCGCACCCTGCATGTGTCCGCCAAAGAGCGGCTTTCGTTTGCGGGGGTGTTGGGCACGGTGGTCATCGAACGCGTCATGGATGTCATTACCCTCCTGGTGGGCCTAGCGCTGACATCTGTCATTCTGATCGACCGGTCAAACGACTTTCTGGTGACGCTCCTTTCACCACTTGGTGGCACGCTCAGCTGGACGCTGTACCTGGTCGTAATCTTTGCGTTGCTGGGTGGCGTCATCACCGCAATCGTGCTCAAGAACCCGAATTCCTCCTTGCGGCGCTATTGGAAACGGCATGGGCAGCCCGCATGGGCTGCGTTTCGCAAGGGGATCGCAACGGCGCATCGGTCGCCGCACAGATTGATGCTTGTGGCAACAACGGTCGTGATGTGGCTGCTTTATGTGCTTATGGCCTACATCCCACTAATCATGTTAGGTATGACGGGGCCTTATGATCTGTCCTTCCTGGATGGAATGGTTATCATGTTTATCGGCGCCATTGGCGTTGCACTGCCCCTTCCTGGGGGCATAGGCTCTTTTCATTACATCACGCGCGTGTCCCTGGTCGAGATCTACGGAATAACTCCCTCTCTGGCCGTAACCTATGCGGTCTTCGTGCACGGCTGCCAATTGATCCTCTATGTAACTATTGGCCTCCTTGCCATAATTCTGGAAAAATCGAGCCTGGGGCAACTGTATACCCAGGCGAAAGCGGCGCGTCGGGATTGCTGAACCGGCTGGTGGCCGTACTGCATTACGGCGTGAGCATACCAAGTTAAAACCGGTTACAATTCACTTTGGCAGTGTTACCATTCAATCGCAAACCTGCACCATTCGCCGAATTCCTGCCGACTCGAAGCGAGCATTGTGCTACAATGATTATAGCCATAACGACATCACACCTAGCGTCAGTAGTATATGCACTAACCCTTGTAGACCAGTCATGGAAGTCGCTGAAGTACACGACGCCTCGAATCCTCTGGCCGACCTCATTGAGGACGATTTGTACCAGGTTCTGGATTCTCGCAGGCTTCTAAACCATAAGGGTATCCGGGACTACCAGATCCGGAAGCGCTTTAGGGAAATGCGTGACAGCGAAGTACCGGCATTGCAGGCCATTAAACTTCTGCGCGAGGAGCATCCGTACCTGCAGTTTGACACCGTTCGCAAGATCGTCTACAATCTGGGCGGCAGAAAGTAGGTTGCATGGTCCGCGCTTCAGCAGTTGGGTGGCTGTCGGTCCCTGACCGCTGCAAACAGCAGAATTCCCGCAGCTACCGATACGTTTAGCGACTCTGCATCACCGGGCATCGGAATCGACACGAGTGTATCACAGGCCTGGGTGATGCGATGCTCCAACCCTGCGGTTTCGCTCCCCATAACGAGAGCGGTCGGCCGCTTCCAGTCCACGTCCCAGGCGGATGTGCCTGCTTCGGCCGTGGCCCCCAGTACCCAGTAGCCGCGCTCCTTTAGCTGCTCCAGAGCACTCGTCAGATCCTCCGAGCGAGCGATCGGCACCCGCGTGGCTGATCCCGCGCTTGCCTTGATCATCACGGCGCTCAGCGGCGCCATGCGCCGCGCGGAAATGAGCACGCCCGAGACGCCTGCGGCAACAGCAGTCCGTACAAGCGCCCCGAAATTGCGTGGATTCTCGATACGATCAAGCACCAGAAGCAACGGCTTGTCCTTCCGGACGGAATCCAGAGTTGGCGCCACGGCCGCCAGCATGGACTCCAGTGTGTAAAGCGGCAGCGGTGTCCTAAACGCCACCGCTCCTTGGTGGCGGACCTGACCGGCCACCTTTGTCAACCGTTGCGCCGGCACGTCCTGGACGGGAACGCCGGACTCTCGCGCCGCCCGGCGAAGAATCCCGAGGCCACGTCCTCCCTGCTGCAGGTATACCCGCTCGATGTGCTCCGGCTCGCGGTCCAGGGCCTCCCGGACCGGATGGCGCCCGGCAATGAGCGTACGGTCAGTAGGTGATGGTTTGGCCATTGGTGGAAGAATCCAGACCCTCGAGGGCCCATGTCTCAAGGCGTTGCAATAGGTCAGCACCGGCGCTTTCAGCCTCCGGACGCATCAGAACGCTGCGCAGAATACGAACCTCTTTCTGATCCATAACAAGCGCGGGATGGCGACGGGCGAGTTGGGCCTGATCTATGCGCAGTTTGCTGAGGAATACCGGATAATCCGGGTCGTTGAATGCCCGCTGATAGAGCCGTTCGCTGGCCGCATCAATCGTCGAGGCTCGCTGCATTTCTGTAGAAGGATAGTAGATGACAATGTCGAGTTCCGGCTCCAAATACGGCAGGAGCGTTTCCGACGCTTCCAGCCCGCTGTGCCATGCGCGGGCAGCCCGCAAACAAGCGCGCAGAATGGGGCCGTAGCCGCTGTTAGCGCGCAAGGGCAACACCTGTAATGTCAACCACAGTGCACCGGCGGCGGCACCGGCGCGGGAGCATTCGAGCGTGATTTCACCAAGATGGAGCGCGTCCGACGTAAAGTATGTATAGGGCGAGTCGTGCTTGTAGAAGCGACCGACGGACGCATCACGAAACAGCACGCAGCCACACCCATACGGCTGCAGTCCATGTTTGTGTGGATCCACAACCACCGAATCGCATGCAGCAATAGCACGATAGTCTGCCGCCACGGCCGGAGACAGCACGCAGGATGGCGCGTCACTCCACGCTTCTATGGCAAAAAAGCCTCCGTATGCCGCGTCCACATGGATGCGGCAGCCATACGCGCGGCAGAGCGCAAGCGCGGCTTCGATCGGATCCACAGCGCCCAGCCCCGTGGTGCCAGCCGTGAGAACCACGGTGCCGATGGCCCCCGTCCGAAGCTCACGCTCCAATGCGTCCAGGCACAGCCTCCCGTACTCGTCAACCGGCAGAGGAACCATAGGCAATCCCAATACCTGGCCCATCCGGCCATGCGTGTAGTGGGCCTCACGGCTGACAGCCACGGCCTTGTCCGGGTGCAATTCACGCGCTATCCACAGGGCCTCGAGATTGGCGATGGTTCCGCTGCTGGTCAAGTGACCGAGTGCTTGCGAAGGCAGATGGAACATATCGGCCAGTGCCCGAACCGCTTCCACTTCCATGGCGGCAGTCGGTGGCCCGCCGTCAAGGGCATGGTTGTTCGGGTTGATCAGCATGGCCGCAACGTAGCCCAGAACAGCCACTGGATGTGGTGGCTTGAGCATCTGGCCTGCATAGCGCGGGTGGAAGAAGGGATAATTACCCTTCAGGCGCTCGGCATACGCCGCGAATGACGCCTGCACGGCGGAGTCATCCGCTGCCAGCGATGGATGGCTGTCGTAGGGGCCCCACGTGGCTTCCCAGGCGTGAA
Source organism: Rhodothermales bacterium (assembly GCA_963665975.1). Taxonomy (GTDB): domain Bacteria; phylum Bacteroidota; class Rhodothermia; order Rhodothermales; family Bin80. The sequence goes on along the minus strand of OY762508.1, from coordinate 2,991,554 downwards.
TGCGGTCTACTGCCTCCTCCAGATAGGCTTTGAGATCCATGAGGTTACAGGAATTATCCGCGTCAGATATCGCAACAGGACTACGTGCGTGAACGCCCCTCGCGCATCCGCGTGGTAAGAATAAGACCTGTGAGACCCGCCACCATCAGCACGACGGAAATCACCTCCGCCTGTGTCACGGACATGCCGAATAGTTCAAACGTGTTGTTAACACGTATCTGCTCAATCAGAAACCGCTCAACGCCGAAAAACATCAGCGCCAAAGAGAACAGCCATCCCGGCCGAAACGGATGCTTGCGAAGCACCCAAAGGATGCCAAAAAACACGGCCGCCATGCCAAATTCGTACAGCGGTGTGGGGTACACGCCTGTTTCAGGGAGTGTTCGTCCCAGAATATTCGCCGGGTAGGTCTCGCCCCATAACCATCCCGGAAGCCAATCTGGCCGCATGGATGGATCGGAAGGAAGCCCCCAGTCACCGTCGCAGCTAGATGGCACCCTATGCGGCCGATGCCATAGGCCAACAGCACCGTGGGCAGGACGGCGTCGGAAAGCAAGGCCATCGGCACGCGATGCTTGCGCATGTACCACAGGATGCTCGCTGCAGCAACGATAAGGCCACCGTAGAACGTCAACCCGCCGGTAGAAAATATCATGCTGAATGGATTGGCCGCAAATTCGCCCAGGTTTTCCAGGATATGAAAAACCTTTGCCCCTACCAGGCCGCCAGCAATCGCGATTACCGTCATCGTGCCTACCAGGTGCGATGGGCTAACATCGACCATGCGGGGCTTTTTGCCCTTTCCCTTGCCGCCAGACGGCACTCGCATCCGGACCGACGGGAGACGGCCGTTCGTGTACAGCCGATCCAATTCCAAACGGGTAAGCCAGGCCGCCATCAGGAACGCCACGGCCAGCATGGCCCCGAATGAATAGATCGTTAGCGTGTCGGTCCCCAGGACCTCGAACGGGAGCGGTATCTGAACAATGCGTGGGAACATGGGGCGGGATTATGTCTCCTGATCGGAAAGATAGGTGGATAGCTTCTCCAGCGACACGGCCAGTTGCCGGCCCGTGTCCATGGACTTGACTTGCGCCTGCCCAGTACGCAGCTCCTCGTCTCCCAAGATGACTGCATGGCGCGCGGAATAGCGGTGGGCAGCGCGCATCTGCGCCTTCATGGATCTACCGCGCAGGTCGAAGGTGACGCGTAGCCCCGCCTCCCGCAGGCTCTGCGCCTGACGGAATACTACTCTGGCAGCGGCGTCGCCGAGCGCAATCAGAAAAGCATCCAGCGGTGGAGTTCCCGGCAGAGTAGCGCCGCTGACCTCCATCGCCAGCAACATTCGCTCCATGCCCGCTGCAAATCCGATGCCGGGAACAGTTGTCGAGCTGCCAATTTCCCCAGCCAACAGGTCATACCGGCCACCACCGGCCAGCGAGTTTTGCGCACCGAGATGCGGGCTTTCTATTTCAAACGCTGTGCGCGTATAGTAGTCGAGGCCACGCACGAGGAATGGATCCTCGACGTACGCAATCGAAAGGTCCGCCAGAAATCCTTTGAGCACCTCGTAGTGCTCCCGGCTGTCTTTATCCACATAATCAATCAGGCGCGGCGCAGAGTCGAGCAGCTTGCGTTCGTCTTTCTGCTTGGTGTCCAGAATGCGGAGCGGGTTGGTCTTCAGGCGCTCCTGGCTTATCGGCGACAGCTCCGCACGAAACGGTTCCAGATACTTCAGGAGAGCATCACGGTAACGCGGTCTGCTATGCGCGTCCCCCAGCGTATTGATGCGGAGCACCGATCCCTCAATCCGGCATTCGCGATAAATGGCCACATTCAGCGCGATAATTTCGGCGTCCGCACGCGCATCGCTGGCACCGATAAGCTCCGCCCCAAACTGGTGAAACTGCCGATAGCGCCCCTTCTGCGGTCGCTCGGCTCGGAAACACGGTCCGATGTAGAATAGTCGCTGCTCACCGCCCCGCTGTTCCAGATGATGCTGCAGAAAGGCGCGCATGACGGGAGCAGTCATTTCCGGGCGCAGCACGTACGTGGAATTACCGCGCTCCACGCAAAACATTTCCTTGGAGACGATATCGGTCAACTGTCCTACGCCGCGAGCAATCAGCTCCACAGGTTCCAGTACTGGCGTTCGAATTTCCTCAAAGGCGAAGCGGCGCATTACGCGCCGGATTTTGTCCTCGACATGCTGCCACGCTTCCACGCGCAACATCGGATTGCCTCCGGCCGGACCTGGCAGAATGTCGTAGGTGCCGTCTATGGTTTGAAACGTCGCCTTCACAAGTTCGTGGCTCACAAATCGAACGAAAATCGCTGGCTGTAATATTATACCCTGGCTGCGGGGTCTCCAAGCGAACACGCCACTCTCCCATCAAAGATGGCAATTGACCGGCAGCCTGATCTTTATGTCATCGCTCTCAGTTTGTTCAGAGTCTCCTGCATACCGGCGGGCGCATCGCTGTGGAAGGACACCTCCTGCTCCAAACGAGGATGCATAAACCCCAATGTTTCGGCATGCAGCGCTTGATGCGGCAGCTTCTCGAGCAGATTGGTGAAAAACTTCCGTCGGCGGGTTGCAAAGACTGTTCGCCCGCCATAGGTCGGATCCCCGAATACCGGGTGTCCCATGTGTCGGGCATGCACGCGAATCTGGTGGGTGCGTCCGGTCTGCAGGCGAAACTGTACCCGCGCAGTGAAAAAGAGTTCTTCCACGGTTTCATAATGCGTAACCGCATGCTTGCCTCTTCCGCCAGGCACGACCGTCATCTTCTTGCGGTCACGCGGGTCCCGGCCGACGGGGGCATCGATCGTGCTAACAGCAGGGTCGGGCGTTCCCCAGACGATGGCGGTATAGGTGCGGCGCACAGTTCGAAGCTCAAACTGGCGGGCCAATCTCCGATGCGTGTCGTCATCCTTGGCCACCACTAACAGGCCTGAAGTATCCTTGTCGAGGCGATGGACAATACCGGGCCGTATGGCCGCATCGCCGACGTGCGCATAGATCGTTGACAGTCCCACGTCTTGCGGGCCCTCCGACTCCAGAGTAGCGCATCCGACGTGGTGGAGTAGCGCATGTACGAGGGTCCCCGTCGGATGGCCTGCTCCGGGATGGACGGGCATTCCGACCGCCTTGTTGATGACCACGAGCCAATCGTCCTCGTAGACGATGTCAAGCGGCAAGTCTTCAGCCACCACTTTCAGGGGCGGCTTCACCCGCCGGTGGTAGCGAATAACATCCCCCGATTGAACAAGGAGAGACGGCTTTGCGACTCGTGCACCGTTCACTTGCACGCAACCTGCGCCAATGTCCCGCTGCACGGCGGTGCGAGATGTGTCGGCGACGCCCGCCGCTATAAAAATGTCCACGCGCGTCTGACCGGTGTGCTCTCTCGGTACTTCGAGCACAATATGCGGGACGGGATTTCTTGAGTCGGGGTGTCGCATCGCTTTGCTAAATCATTAGGCCGGAGCCTCTTGCTAAACCCGTGAGACTGAGGAAGTTTTCTCATAGTAAGAGAAAGTAGTGGATGCTCCAGAATTCGGCATCATCAGAGTAGCCACAAAGTCGGAAAACCGGGTGCGCCCATATCCCTCGACAAGCTATCGGAAATCCGTCCGAGGCTGGTCGAGTTTGCCGCTGAAGCGTTGCTCCATGGTACTCACGTCTCGACTGAGTTTCCACAGGAAGCCGAGCACAATTGTGTGCACACCGCAAGTATCGGGACCGAAGTTCTCCACGGCGAGCCCGCATTGGTGGCGCTGGGCCTGTATTGTCGGTGGGGACAACTAAACGGTGCCGATGACCACTTAGTCCAAGCCAATTGTACGGAATCATGCCGCTCGACATCATGCCCGCAATGTAGACTTTGAGTTCGCCGCAGACTAGCATGAAGCGCTGACACAGACGATACCGATCCCCCAGTCCGATACATACCGGTCATTGAGGAATCGCGTGTATATTAAGGTTGTGGCGCGAAAACGGTAGAATTTGATAAACGGGCGGACAAGTGGCTACGAAAACCGTATCGATGCGTCAGTTTTTATAATAATATTTGACAATGATCCGAGAAATGCATATTATACTTATGGGTTAGGCAGAATATTGTCATTTCCAATTGAATTGCACTTCTGGGACTATGAAGCGAGAATCCCATAACAATAACTCGGACAACGTGACAGAAGATCAACCATGCCCACCGTGAAGCATCAAGCGTTCTTCCGCCGGCATCCGGTTTTCACCGGAGCGGAGCTGGCCGCGCATCTCGCGTCCCGAGGCGAGGTCGGGGCCAGGAGCCAGGAAGCGCTCTTGGCCTACTACACCAAGGCTGGCCAACTCGTCAGGTTACGGCGCGGGCTGTATGCCGTCATCCCGCCGGGAGCCGAACCTGACTCCTATCCGGTCGACCCCTATCTGGTCGCGTCCAAGATGACCCGGGATGCGGTTCTCTCCCATCATACGGCACTCGAGTTTCACGGCCGGGCGTACTCCGTCTGGGCCCACCTGATCTATTCCGCATCTCGTCCGCCAGGATCACTCAGGTTCCGCTCTCAGGTGTTCCGGGGAACCAAGTTTCCCGAGGCGCTTCTGCGCTCCGGGACGGAGCACTTCGGTGTGCTGGATTCGGAGCGTGCCGGCTTGGGAATGCGCGTCACGAGTCTGGAGCGGACGCTGGTGGATGTCCTGCATCGCCCCGACTTGTCGGGGGGCTGGGAGGAGATCTGGCGATCGTTAGAATCGATTGAATTCTTCAATTTCGACCGGGTAGTAGAGTATACTCTTTTGCTGAACAACGCGACCACCGCCGCAAAGGTTGGGTTCTTCCTCGATCAGCACCGCGAAACCCTGATGGTCGAAGAGAGTCATCTTGAGCCGCTACGGGATCGGCGCCCTCAGCAACCCCATTATCTGGAGCGTACCAAGAGGAACTCCGGCTGCCTGGTCGCAGACTGGAATCTAGTGGTTCCGAACGATGTGCTCCAACGGTCGTGGGGGGATGTACTGTGACAATCTCTCCCGAAAAGCTGGCCACAGAAGCCGAGGCGACCGGGTTCAGGGCCGACTTGCTGGAAAAGGCAGCCCGACTGCTGGCCGTGCTCGACGCTATTCGCAATCACCCTTTTCTTGCGGGGAAGGTGGCGCTCAAGGGCGGAACGGCTCTGAACCTTTTCGTCTTCAACGTCCCGAGACTGTCGGTCGACATCGATTTGAACTACGTGGGTGCCCGAAGCCGCGACGCCATGCTGGAAGAGCGCCCCAAGATCGAAGAAGCAATCCAAAGCGTGTTTCGTCGCGAGGACTTCGCAGTTCGGCGGATGCCTAAAGAGCATGCCGGTGGAAAGTGGTCGCTCCGCTATCGAAGCACGTTCGGGCAGAGCGGTAGACTCGACGTGGATCTCAATTTCATGTACCGCGTGCCCTTGTGGCCAGTCACCGCTATGGACTCCCACTCACTGGGAAGCTGGCGCGCCACCAATATTCCCGTGGTGAATCTTTACGAAATCGCGGCGGGAAAACTCTCGGCGTTGCTATCCCGCCGCAAGGCAAGAGATTTATTCGACTGTCGTTTGATCTTCGCCATGGACGATCTCGACCGCAAAAGGCTCAGGCTCGCTTTCGTCGTCTATGGCGCAATGGCCCGAAAGGACTGGCGCACGGTATCAGTCGCGGATGTGGAGGTCGACGCTGGGGAACTGTTCAACCAGCTTTTACCGGTGCTGCACATTGGTGCAATGCAAGGATCCGAAGAGGCGAGAGGTTATGGAGAGAAACTTGTCGAAGAATGCCGGCAAGGGTTATCTACAGTGTTGCCATTCACGGATGCCGAGCGCGCGTTTCTCGATCTGCTGTTGGAGAAAGGTATAATCGATGCAACACTTCTAACCTCCGATGTATCTCTTCAGGAATGCATCCAGGCCCAACCGCTGCTCGAATGGAAAGCCCTCAACGTGCGGCGGTACAGAGGACTGTCCTGAGAGGTGGCCTTCATTCATTGCATCGTATTGTTAGCGTCGCTGTATGACAGCCCGGCGACCATTCCGCTCATGACGATGACTGTTAATCTTCCGAGAAGCCTGTACGACCTGATGGACAGTCGGCTGTTTGACGCGAAGGAGATTCGCGCGCACAGCCATAGCCTGGACGATGAGCCGATCCATTCATGATAATCCGCATACGCGTACTGGATAAAGCGAAGCGGGCGTGCCGTACGAGTGCGCCTTTGGACCACTCTAAGATGCGCTTGGCGGTCGTCAGGTGCGCGTGCGTGATCATAATATGGTGATGTGTCACGGGACAGTCGGGGTGCTTGCGCTCACCGTAGACCAGATGCTGCGCTTGCTGTTACTCTTGGCGGTCGCTTATTGCCTTAGCCATGGTTGCCCGTTACGGGTTTCCTGGCGAGTAAGAGCCGGGAATAGATGTGTGTGCACCGGAAGTATCACAGCCGGAATCCGCCACGGTGAGCCTGCATTGGTGGCGCAGGGCCTGTATTGTCGGTGAGCGCGACTAAAAGGCGCCGATGATCACGTAATCCTAACTAATTGTACGGAATCATGCCGCTCGGACCATCGCTACCGCCAATTGCTCTGGGTAGTTTTGCAAGAGACATGTAGGTCAAAAATAAATCCCCCTGTAACCTAAGCCGCACCTGGTACGTCTTGAGATAACGTGACACAGGGTTCCTCCTTGTGTGATGTGTGGCAGTACTGCCAACAAGGAGTCCGGCTCTGGGTGGGGGAGCCGGACTCTGCTGCTTTTATGGGAGCTATGCACCCGCTCGTTCACACTGGACGCGATCCCACAGGGCCTCCTTCAAGGAGTCCATGCCATATCCGGCAACCGCACTTACGAGCATGAGGTCCACATCTTTCGGGAACCGTTCACGCCACTGATCCAACCACGCTGCGTGTTCGACCGTGGGCAGCAGATCCCCTTTCGAGAATGCCACCATCCGGGGCTTGTGGAGCATGTCGGCCTGGAAGGCGCACAGCTCGTGCAGCAGCAAGTCGTATTCCGCCCTGGGATCCTCCGACGTTACGGGGATCACCATCAGCAGTACTGCATTGCGTTCGATGTGCTTCAGAAACCGGATGCCAAGGCCCTTCCCCTGGTGTGCCCCCTCGATAATGCCGGGAATGTCGGCAATCACAAACGACCGATACTCTCCCACACGCACGACGCCAGGCACCGGCCTGAGCGTGGTGAACGGGTAGTCAGCGATCTTGGGGCGGGCTGCAGACACAGATGCCACCAGCGTGCTCTTGCCTGCATTGGGGAGGCCCACCAGCCCAACATCGGCAAGCAATTTCAGTTCTAGCGTAATGTTCTTCTCTTCGCCCGACTCACCCGGCTGCGCATGGCGAGGCACCTGGTTAGTCGGCGACTTGAAGAACGCGTTCCCCTTGCCGCCGCGTCCACCGCGCGCCAGAAGCAATTGATCACCAGACTCCAGGACTTCACCGATCAATTCGTCGGAGCCGGTCAGGCGTGCCGTCGTACCGGGGGGCACACGAAGAACAAGATCTGATCCATCCTTTCCCGCACGGTTGCTGCCCTCTCCTCCACTCCCGTGGGGCGCAAAATGATGCCTCCGGTAGCGCAAATCCAGCAACGTATACAGATGCCTGTCTGCCTTGAGAAAAATCGAGCCACCGCGACCGCCGTCCCCGCCAGAAGGACCACCCTTCGGTACGAATTTTTCTCGACGGAATGCGACGCACCCCGCTCCCCCTTTCCCGCTCCTGACGGTAATTGTTACATAATCAACAAACCGCACCACGCATACCTCTTGAATGTCGCCTTCCAATCACCGTATGCTACGCTGTTGCATCGGCAAAACCAAGAACATACTTGATCCGTAGTGAAGCACGTCATCATTTACACCGACGGTAGCTGCTCCGGGAACCCTGGTCCTGGCGGATGGGCAGCTATCCTGAAGTATGGTGACCACGAACGAGAAATCACGGGCTCATGCGCGCAGACGACCAACAACCGCATGGAGCTCGCGGCTGCGCTAGGCGCTTTGCGCGCCCTGAAAACGGCGTGTCGCGTGTCGCTATATACCGACAGCGCCTATTTGGAGCGCGCCTTCAACCAGGGCTGGATACGCACATGGCAACGCAACGGTTGGCGCACCCGCGACAAGAACCCTGTCCTGAATCGGGATCTTTGGGAGGACATCCTGTCGGAGGCAGAAAAGCATGAGGTCCAATGGATTAAGGTAAAGGGCCATGCCGACGACGCGCTTAACAATCGCGTTGACCATTTGGCAGTGCAGGCGATGAAGGCCGGGAGGACGCTGCGCCAGAAGTGACCTCCAACCACGGCTGCAACAGGGGTGCGTACGGCTTGCCAGCTCTGCGGGACGCGCTATCAGACATCGCATTGCATGACTTGCAAGTGTTTCCGTGAATAGCGCGCAGAGGTCGGAAGGATTAGCAGTGTATTGCGTATTTTGGCGTGATGTGGCGGCAAGTCCGTATGTGATTCCTCATGATTTTCGCCCACCTTCTTTTCGCTTCGGTATTCCTGACTGTGCCCGACAAGGGCTTGGACTGCGCAGGGGACGAACCCTGTACGCTGGCGGCACAGCATACCCAGGCATCCTTTACCATTGATGGCGTACTCGATGAAGCCGACTGGCGCGACGCTCCGATAGCGACGGGCTTCTTGCAGTACGAACCTTCCGAAGGTGATCCCGCCTCACAGCAGACCGAGGTCCGCATCCTGTTCGGCGCAACAGCCCTGTATGTAGGCGCCATGCTGCAAGACACGTCGCCGGAAGAAATTCTGACGACGCTCGGGCGGCGAGATGAATTCAGCCGGGCTGACTGGTTTGTGGTGGCCATTGACTCCTACTACGATCGCAAGACGGCGTACAACTTTGCTGTAAGCGCGGCCGGCGTGCAGGCAGACGGCATCTACGCGGGGCGCAGGTTTGGCGGCGGTGGTGATAGCGGCGGCTTCGACTTTGACACCTCCTGGGATGCCATCTGGGATTCCGCCGTGCACATGACACCTGGGGGATGGGCTGTCGAATTGCGTATCCCCTACTCCATGCTCCGCTTCTCCGATGCGACCGTGCAACGCTGGGGAATCAATTTTCAGCGCATCATTCCCCGGCTCAGCGAAATTAACGAATGGGTCCTGGTGCGGCTTGCCGAGCGGAGCAGCGGCCCGGTAGCCCAGTATGGCACAATCGAAGGAATCACCCGCATCAGGCAGCGCCGCAACTTGCAGGTAACCCCATACACTGTTTCCTACCTCCAGACGGAGGAGGCCGACCAGCCCGGTGAGCTGAGCCGCCAGGGATCGATCAACATTGGTGGCGATATCAAGGTGGGCCTGTCCTCCAATATCACACTGGATGCAACGATAAATCCGGACTTCGGACAGGTCGAAGCCGACCCGGCGGAATTGAACCTGTCCGCTTTCGAAACCTTCTTTCCCGAACGCCGCGCATTCTTCACGGAGGGCGTCCAGATTTTTCGCTATGACCTTGATCGTGGCGGGAGCATGCTATACACGCGTCGCATCGGCGCGCACGCTCCCATTATTGGTGCTACAAAGCTGTCCGGACGATCCGGCAAACTTTCGTTTGGGCTCTTCGGCGCGGCTACGGGCACGAAAGCCACGCCTGGACGCTACTATGGCGTAGGCCGGCTGCAACAGCAGATCGGGCGTATTTCCACGGTCGGGGGAATGCTTACCTATTTCGATCGATCGGTCGACGGTCGCCGGCGAAGCATTGCCGGAGGCATGGACTGGGACCTGCGTTTCCGGGATAACCGCTACCGGTTTGACGGACAGATTAGCGCGACCAACCGGGCACAGCCTGGCACGGGAGAATCGCCGGAGAGCGGCTTTGCTCTGACTGCAGGCTTTGACAGGCTGCGCAGCAACTGGAATATTTCCACAGGCCTGACCGTCATCAGTGATCGCTACAACCCGAACGATCTCGGACGCCAGCGCCGCAACAACTATACGAACCTGTTTGGCGGCGTGTCCCACCTAATTAACGGTGGCACCGCCGTGGGACCTTTTCAGCGGGCCGAAGCCCGCCTTTACTTTGGCAACGGATTCTCCTTCAAGGAGGGTCTCAACAATGGCTTTGGCTTTTTCTTCTTTTCAGAATGGACAACCCATGGCTTTCAGGAAATCGGGATCGACGCCCGCGGAGATTACCTGTTTGGCGGCTACGACGTGACGGAAACGCGCGGCCTCGGCCCGCGCGCCCGCCCACGTGAGCTGAACGTCGAACTGTCGGTGTCCTCGGACACCCGGCGCAAGTGGACAATCGAGCCGAGCACGGAAGTCGCCCTGTATAGCGACGGCGGACGCGCCATGGAACTAAGCCTGGAGGCTGAGTGGAGCGTGTCCTCGCGTATCAACGTGTTGATGGAGCTTGGTGCCGGCCAGGAAAACAACGTCATTGAGTGGGCCGCAAACGAAGCGTTTGTACCCATGGGGCGCGCCTGGGGGATTGGCGAAAACAGCGGATCGGCACCCGACGACGAAGAAACCTACCGGCCACTGAGCCCCGGTGCGCCTGTCGCCGCCATCCTTGCACGCATGGATCCCTACGACAGCCAGGGACGATACTTCGTGCCCGTCTTTGGCCTGCGCAATACGCGAAGCGTCGATTTGACACTGAGAAGCGATCTTACGCTCACCCCCAGGCTCTCTCTGCAATTCTATGGGCAGCTCTTCATCGCGCGCGGAGCCTATGACCGTTTCTGGCTGCTCGAAAATCGCGATACGCTGACCCCGGTCAGCGACTTTCCCAAACAATATGACTTTTCCTTCAACAGCTTCCAAACCAACACCGTACTTCGATGGGAGTACCGGCCCGGCTCTACGTTATTCCTGGTCTGGTCACAGACGCGCCGCGCCAGCGATAATCTGGATTCCTTCGATTTGGACACAAATTCTCCCTTCCTCCGGCGGTCCGAAGATCAATTGCTCGACACGTTCGACCTCTTCCCCACCAATGTCTTTTTGATCAAGCTTAATTATGCATTCCTGCGCTAGCCTTCCACCTGTGTAATAAGATTTATCTCGCGAAGGCATTCGCTTACGCGAAAGCATTCTGAAAAAGATCCGGCAAAGGCCACGGCCCGGCCCCTCACGTGGGCCTCCATCGCAATGCGCGCGGCTTCCGCCTGCGAGCACCCTGTAGCCTTTCTCAGTTGCGCAATCACCTCCCCAAAAGCGTGCATGTCGTCATTGTACAGAATCACCTTCCAGGGAGTGTCATGGTGGCCGTCCGCACGCGAAACTTCTTCCTCCTCAAGCACATCCGGCTCTCGCCGCACACATTCGGCATCCGGTTGCATGGCATCGTTATCGCACGGCGTCAACAGGCTCCAGAACGATGGAGAAATCTTCCATCACGGGATTGGCAAGCAGGTCACCGCAAGCCGCGCGCGCCACGTCAGCCGCCTTCTCCTCAGTATCTTCATCAATCCACATTTCGACGAATTTTCCCATCCGCACAGACTCCACGGCGGTGAAACCCAGGGTTTCGAGCGCATGATGCGTCGCCTTTCCCTGCGGATCCAGAATGGACGGACGAAGCGTAACGTTGATACTGGCTTTGTACATGGTGTGTGCTGGCGGCTAGTGGGATCGGTTAGATAAAGATAAGACTCTGTGCGGACCAGCTCCTCAGTCCGGCGGGTCCGGCGGCGTCTCCAGTATGGTACGAACGATTCGAAACAGTGCGTAGCCCACGCAGAACGTGATATAAGCGCCAAATACGACGAGCAGTCCCAGCTGACGAAACACGATAATCGTCACGGCCGCCATGAGATAGGCCAGCGCCTTGCGAGGATGGGCTCGAATATAGTGCGCTGTCATCTTTGGCACGCTGTCAAACGGCACAGTCGATACCATCAGTGCCGACAGAACGAACACGATTGGCATCAACATCGACGGATCCGCGAGGCTGAACCGGTAAAGGGTGCCACCATCGTTGACATTCAGGATCAGGGCCACGATGCAGAGCGCCTGGGCTGGAGTAGGAAGCCCCTCGAAATCCTCACGATGCTCTCCATTGAACGCCACGTTGAAGCGGGCAAGCCGCACTGCGCTGCACAGTGCGGGCAGGGCGGAAACAATTAGCCCAAAGACACCAAATTCCTTAAGTCCAAAGGCATACACCAAATACGCCGGAGCAACGCCAAATGACACGGCATCACTCAGCGAATCAAGTTCGACGCCGAACAGGCTTTGCCCTTTGGTAAGGCGCGCCATCATGCCGTCCAGCAGGTCGAAGAATCCCGCCAGCACGATCATGTAGCAGGCTATGTCGAACTGATCGTCATGAATCTGGGTGATCGCGATGAATCCGCAGAACAGGTTCATCAGGGTAAAGAACGACGGCACCGCAACCCGCGGAAGCTGACGCCTCGGGCGATTCCGCGACAGGCGGTTGGCCCGCATGCGCCTGTGGAGCCGCCGTGGACTGCCAGGTTGTTCTTCGGAATCCTTGTGTCGCGGTGTAGCCATCAATAGCTTGCAGCTTCGTCTGCAAAACGGCCGAGAACGGTTTTCCCGGCCCGGACACGATCCCCTACGTCCACCTCTGTTGTGACCGACAGGGGAACGAACACATCCATGCGTGACCCTAGTTTGATAATCCCGAATCGGTCTCCGGCCTGGCAGGAATCGCCAACGGAAAGGTGGTGCACGATCCTGCGCGCTACCGCACCCGCGATCTGCTTGAAGAGCACGCGGTCGCCGCCAGGATGCCGCAAACCGAGCAGGGTGCGCTCGTTCTTCTCGCTGGCCTTGGGATGCCATGCCACCAGATAGTTGCCCGGCACGTAGGCTTCATACTCAATGACGCCGTCTGCGGGCACGCGGTTGACATGCACGTTCAGCGGAGACAGGAAAATGGATATCTGTCGGGCAGGCCCCTGAAGATAGTGCGGCTCATCCACTTCCTCTATGGCTACCACTTTGCCATCTGCAGGCGCAAGGACCAGCGCATGCGCACCTTCCGGCGGGGTCCGCTGCGGATCCCTGAAAAAATACAGCACGAAACCCACCAGAAGAATGGCTACCAGCCGTAGAAGCATGCGCCAGAGACCGGGTGCCACCATGGACACCAATCCAAGAACGATTGCCAGCACACAGGTCCAGAAGATGATCGTTAGCCCTTCACGTGCAATCATACAACAGGGTAGAATCCTTAGCGGCGTAGAATGGGATCCTGCATGAACCCGATTCGTTTTTGCCAAGTTATTTCCGCTTCAGATCTAACCTTGTGCCACGCGTTGCGTTTCATACCCTCGGTTGCAAGCTAAACACGGCTGAGACCAGTAGCTTACAGCGCGACTTTGAGGAGCGTGCATATACCGTAGTTCCCTTCGGCGCCCCGGCCGATGTTGCAATCGTTAATACATGCTCGGTGACCGCCGAGGCAGATCGCAAGTGCCGGCAGACGATACGGCGCGCGCTGCGCGCCAATCCGGACGCGTGTGTCATCGTGACCGGATGCTACGCCCAATTGCAGCCTGACGCCGTCAGCGCCATATCCGGCGTGGATGTGGTCTTGGGCACGCACGAGAAAGCCCGCCTGTTTGACTTCATCGACAGCTTCGAAAAGCGCAAGCGCACGCAAATCCACGTTTCGTGCATTAACGACAATGACACGTTCGCCCCGGCGCATCTTTCCTCAAGTCAGACGCGCGCCTACCTCAAGGTGCAGGACGGATGCGACTACTCTTGCGCGTTTTGCACCATTCCGCTGGCGCGGGGTCGCAGCCGGTCGGGGTCCATGGACCTGTTGGTCGCACAAGCCAGGGACTTGGCCTTGCGAGGTGTAAGAGAAATCGTGCTCACCGGTGTCAATATCGGACTCTTTGGGCAGGACCTGGCCGAACACGTTGCGCTGTTGGACCTGTTGCGACGATTGGATACGGTCGCCGGTATTGAGCGGTACCGGATTTCGTCTATCGAGCCCAACCTCCTTACCGATGCCATCATCGACTTCGTGGCCGCATCCGACCGCTTCTTGCCCCACTTCCATATCCCGCTTCAGAGCGGCGACGACGCCGTGCTCGGCGCCATGCGCCGCCGCTACCGCCGCGCGCGGTACGCGGATCGGGTGGCGCGCATTGTCCACCGGATGCCCGAAGCGGCTATCGGTTCCGACGTGATCGTAGGGTTCCCCGCGGAAACGGACATCCGGTTCGAACACACCCTGGATTTTCTGCGTGACCTTCCGGTAGCCTACCTGCACGTATTCACCTATTCGGAACGCGCGAACACCGTCGCGGTCGAGCAACCCGAACGCATGGGTGCACCGGTTCCCATGCCCGTGCGCGTGCAGCGTAACCGGCAACTGCGGCTACTGTCGGAGAAAAAGCAGCAAGCCTTTACCCGCACAAATCTGGGCACGGTGCGACCGGTCCTGTGGGAACGATCCGCAAAGAATGGCGGAATGTACGGATATACGGATAACTACATCCGCGTGCGGCGAGAGTATGACCAGGCACGCACAGGATTAGTCGAATCCGTGCGCCTAGCCCGTATATGCTCCGATGGCATCGTCGAAGGCGCATCTCCCTGACAGGTGCTACCGCTCGCACGTAGCCTCCACGTCGGCTACCGATTTCGGGATAGGTGGTCCGAGAATGCGCGCGCCAGCATTCGTTACCAGGACGTCGTCTTCGATGCGCACGCCTCCCAGGCCCCGCCAGGCATCCACGGCGTCGTACTTGATGAACTCCTCGTGTCGACGATCAGCGCGCCACTGATCAATAAGCGGTCCGATAAAGTAGCAGCCAGGCTCCACTGTCACCACGTATTGCTGCTGCAAGGCCTTGCCAAGACGCAGATATCCCAGACCAAACTGCTGGTCACGCCGGGTTTCCTCGTCATAACCCACCAGATCTTCCCCCAGGCCTTCCAGGTCGTGCACGTCAAGCCCCATATGATGACCCAGGCCGTGGGGGAAAAATAGCGCATGGGCCCCGGCCGCCACGGCTTCATCAACATCGCCCTTCATGAGTCCCAGATCCTTGAGATCACTTGCAAGCGACCGTGCTGCTATGAGATGGACATCCCGGAAGCGCACACCTGGCTGAATGGCCGCCAGAGCGCGTTCCTGCGCACCAAGGACTGCCTGGTAGATTGCCCGCTGGCGGTCGGAAAACCTACCGCTCACCGGAATAGTGCGCGTTATGTCGCTGGCGTAGCCCATCCGGGATGAAGCGCCACTGTCATTGACGACCAAGTCTCCGTCCTGGAGCCGATTGTCGTACGCGTGGTTGTGCAGGATCTGACCACGACGCGAAAAGATGATGGGAAACGCCAGCCGGCCTCCCCCGGCGATGGCTATGCCTTCGATTGCGCCAGCGACCTCGCGCTCGTAGCGCCCCGGTCTGGCCTCTCGCATTCCATAGACGTGCATGTCCCGACTGATGGCGAGCGCCGTCTCGATTTCAGCAATTTCACCTGCATCCTTCATGCTGCGCTGCGCGATGACCGCGCGGACGAGGGCATTCGAGGCATGCTGCACAGCGGCCCCGGGTCCGAGGCCCAGATATGCCTCTAGTCTGCACTGGCTGTCTGCCCGGTACTGCGGCAAGAAGTGTACGCGCCGCCCGTCCTGCACAGCCTGGGAGAGCACCCCCGCAAGCGCAGCAGCACGTTCCGTATAGTCCACTCCTACACGCTCCGCCCGATCCGCAAAGCGGGACTGCGGCCCGGTCCACACGATGTCGGCAATAGATGCCTCATCGCCAAAAAGCGTGTTACGGTTCTCATCAACGTCCAGAACGGCCGCGAGCCCAGGGCTACTCAAGCCCCAATAGTACAAGAACGAGCTATCCTGCCGATAGGGATACGTATTGTCCCGGTAATTCATGGGGCTTTCGTCGTTTCCCATGAATACGGCCAATCCGGACTTCAATTGCTGCTGAAGCACTTGCCGCCGGTCGGCGTACGTCTGAGCGCGAATCATGATGACTCCTCTGTTGCGCCCCCGCCATGCAGGCGCCGGGTTTATGGCATAGGCCCGATGACCTCAACGAAGTTGCCGTCGGGGTCCTGTACAAGCACGAAATGATTACCATCCGGAATCGGCGCCGGCGTCTGCCCAAGCATCGGAATGTCTGCCGCATCCAGCCGCATGACAGCGTCGTTCAGATCCCGCACGTAAACGGTGATGTACTGCATGCCCACGCGATCGTGAATGAAGCTGTTCTCCTGGCCTTCTGCCCGGTCGCCGAATGTCATGAGCTTCCACTGTGTGGCATCCTCGTCCGTTCCGAGTTGCAACACCTCTACCCGGAACGCAATTCCATCACTAAGGCCCAGGTCTTTCCCAAGGTCGGCGCCAATATCGAAGCCGGAGACATGCTGCATGCCAATAGCTTCCATATAGAACTTCATTGAGGCCTCCAGATCCGAAACGACAACACCTATGTGAATTGTCTCGCTCGAAAACGGCGTTTCCGGCTCCCCATCCTGCGCCAGACTCGGACCTGCGGCCATTACGAAGGCGCTGAAAGTGAAGAGGACGACCAAGGCGCAGTATCTGAGCATCTCGTTATTGCAGTTTCGTGGGCCTATGTGCGCAGCGAAGATATCGGTTGGGCGTCTCTATTGCCACTTGCCGTTTTCAGCGCCGCACGAAATCCTCTTTCAGGATATTATCCAGGGTTTCCACCAGGAAGTCCGCGTTGGCTTCGGAAAACACAAGCGGTGGCTTGATCTTGAGGACGTTGTGAAACGGACCATCAGTGCCGACGAGGACGCCGTGCTCACACAGACGATTGACTATGTATGATGCCTGCTCAGTCGCAGGTTGGAGTGCCTCGGTATCGAGCACGAGCTCAACACCGAGAAACAGGCCGCGCCCGCGCACGTCACCGATGAGCTGATGTCGTGACTGTAAGTCGCTCAGCCCGGCATGGAGCGCATTGCCAACACGCAGGGCGTGCGCCTGCAACCCTTCCTCTTCAATCACATCCAGCACTGCCATGCCCACCGCGCACGACACGGGGTTGCCTCCGAAGGTGCTAAAGAACTCCATCCCCGTGTCAAAGGAGTCCGCAATTTCCGGCGTGGTGACCACCGCGCCCAGAGGATGGCCGTTGCCGATCGGCTTCCCCAATACCACGATGTCGGGGACGACTTCCTGCGTCTCAAAACCCCAGAAGTGCGTCCCTACCCTTCCAAAACCCACCTGCACTTCGTCCGCGATGCAGACACCGCCGGCCTGTCTGGTGTAGCGATAGGCCGCGGGGAGATAACCTGCAGGGAATTCTATCTGTCCCGCACAACCGAGAATCGATTCGGAAATAAACGCTGCCACACCGCGGCCTGCCTGCTCAATGGTGCGCGTAGCCTCAAGGACACTCTCGGCATAGCCCTGCCCGGTTTGGCCGGTGGGTGCACGGTACGGGTCCGGGCGTGTGACTTTATGTACATGCGGTGGAGCACCTTTCCCACCCGGACCATCGAACTTGTACGGACTGATCTTGATCAGTGAACTGAGGTGGCCATGGTACGCCCCGTCCAGCACCATGACATCCCGCTGTCCGGTGTGGGCGTGGGCAAGTCGCAACGCCAAATCGTTTGCCTCACTACCGGAATTGACGAAGAAGCAGACCGAGAGCGGATCCGACAGCAGCGACGCCAGGCGCTCCGCATAGCGGACCAGTGACGCATGGAGATAGCGTGTGTTGGTGTTCAGCACCGCCATCTGTCGCCGCGCAGCCTGCACCACCCGTGGATGGCTGTGCCCAACGTGTGGCACGTTGTTCACGGCATCCAGAAAGACCCGGCCCGTATCATCGTACAGGTACTGCATTTCTCCCCGCACGATCAATAGCGGCGTCCTATACGAAATGCTCAGGTTGCGCCCAATATGGCGCGCGCGACGCTCGAGGATTTGCGCGCTACCCCAGTCAGACTCAGGAAAACACCTGTCCGGAATTCCCAGGAGCAGGTTTGGATCGGGGCATATGCTGGTGTAGACCGCGCGCTCACTTGCTGCGGCAACCCCCGGAAAATCTCCCTGCGCCCCCAACAGATCGGTAATGATCTGGAAGTGCAAATGTGGTACCCATCCGCCATTCTCTTCGGTGTCACCGATCGTGCCAATGCGATCGCCCTTGCGGAATTGCCGGCCTGGCTTAATATCGGACAGCGATGCGCGGCTTAGATGCCCATAAAGCGTATAGCATGGGGTCCCGCATGCCTCATGTTCCAGAATAATGACTGGGCCGTATCCCAGAGGCTCGCCTGCATCCTGAAAGCTGTGCACTACGCCGGACAACGGCGCGAAAACAGGCGTTCCGGCAGGGCGGAAAATGTCAATACCCAGGTGCACCGTGCGGCGCTCTTCACTTCGCGTAACGAATTGGTCTCCCGTGTAGAAGAGGCGTACCTCGTCATATCTCCCTATTGCCACGCGTGACTGAGACTGCGTCAGGAAATGTGACAACTCCACAGACGGAGCACTTGGCGCACTGTCCGGACCGCCAGTAAGTGGACTGCCCACGCTTAAATCCAGCACCTCACAATCGGCGCCCCGCAGATCGGGCTGCGTGATGGCAGCTCGCCCGGCGCGCTGCTGCTTGAGCCACTTGACCACATGCGCAGCTTGGGGGTCCGGATCCAGTCCACAAGCCTCACGGAACGTGTAGCAGGCGAATCTTGGATGGACGTCTGACAGGGTCTCCAACAGATCCCAGGCTGGAGCTTCCGATATCTGCAAATACGCGTTGTCCGGCTCAATCGTGCTGCGAAATGCCGATACCAGAATACTTGAGCACAGACGTGCGACTATCAGGTCATACAGCACGGCTAGCTCTGCCGCCTGCAGCGGATACGCCCCATGATATCCCCGCACCAAATGCACCGCAGCTCGCAGCGGGTCGCGCTTTCCAAGCATTGCATACGTGGCTCCGATTGCAAGCTCGATAACCGTGTGCGTATGCAGAACGTCTCCGAAGTCGATAATGCCGCTGATACAAGCGTCGTACCCTGCCCCCTGAACAAGGAGGTTGTAGTCGTTGGCGTCGTTGTGGATCACGCCTGTCCGCAGCGCAACCAGCTGCGGCACCACGTCGCGTTCGTAATACTCAAGGAAGTTCTCGACGCGAGACCGTCGCGCTACGTCACCTATGTGCGTCAGGTATTTCCGAAGACTGCTCGCCCGGCGCAAATCCCACACGAACGAGCGATGCATGGCGGGATGCGCAAATCCGTCGAGCGCGCGGTCCATCGACCCGAGCGTGCGTCCGACATCGGCAAGCAATTCCGGTGTATGCGGCCGCACCCGCCCGAGAGGTCGGCCCGGCAAATAAGACACCATCCACATCCAATGCCTGGAGCCGTCCGACGCCTGAACGATCGCACCGTCTTCCCCATTCGATGTAGGCTGAAGATGCTGTACGGCCACCGATTCATGGCACTTCGATAGGTGAGCGAGCACGCTTCGCTGCAAGTCCAGCTCGTCAGGGTCTGCCATCGTATTGGCAATCTTGAGCACATAACGCGCGCGCGAGGTCGCTTCCAATGCAAAGTTCTGATCGCAATGACTCGGCAAGGAGCGCGCGGTGGCCACAAACCCATAGTGTGACGCTGCAAGCCGCACAGCCTCTTCTGTCGTAAACCTGGGAGCGTTGCTTTCGAGCGTGTCCATAGCGACCGGTGACGGGTTTCCGGCAGCTCTGCTGCCGATCGGACGGGGTCAATCAGGACGGCGCCGCATGGTTGCAAAGCAGGCCGACAGTCGAGCGAGCCCTTCGCTAAGCATGTCCTCGCGCCCGCCGAAGGCGATGCGTAGGTGGCCTTCGGCTCCAGAATAGGCTCCCGGAACTACCAGGACGCTGTGATCGCAGCGCAGCGTGTGAGCAAGCGGTTGCGACGGCACGTCGAAGGCATAGCGGACGCAGGCAATCGCACCCGCATGTGGCGGCGTACAGCGAAGCGTCTCCGGATGCTCTCCAAGCCAGGCCTCAAGGATTGTATACCCCCGGCGCACATGCGCGCGTGAGCGGTCTATCAGAAACTCGCGAACGTCATCTGATAAAGCGTAAGTGGCCAGGCCGTTCGAGAGCGCGGTGGCTGCAATTGTCGTGTACTCGTGCCTGCGCCATGCGGCGCGAATGAAGTCCAGGGGAGCCACCATCCAGCCAACACGCAAGCCCGGCAGGCCGTAAGCCTTGCTCAGACTGCCGATTGCGATGACTTTGTCGTAGAGTCCCCAGAACGATGGCGTCTGCGTATCCGTGCACCGCTCGGCTCCTGCGTACACTTCGTCCGCCAGAATCCAGGCGCCGACGCCGCGCGCGGCCTCCACTACGGCTGTCATCTCCTCAGGCGCCAATACCGTGCCCGTTGGGTTGTTAGGGTTGCACACGGCTATTACCGATGTATCCGGTGTTACAACCCGATTCAATGCTTCGGTGTCGAGCGACCAGTCATCGTCCGCACGCAATGACAGCCTTCGCACTGCGCACCCGGCATTGCGGGCAACACCCCAGAGCTGCAAATAGTTAGGCATCATGACGACCATCTCACCTGCCACCTGCGCCAAGACCCGGCCGGCGATATAGTTCGCCTCGGCCGCACCTACGGTCACCAGAATGTTGTCCGGATCCGCTCCTTCGTACAATGCCGCAATGCGCGCGCGGAGCGAATCTTCGCCGTTTACCTGAGGATAATTCAGAGAGGTGTCCAATAACGCAGCAAGCATGTCCTGATTGCCCCGGACCAATTCTGCAAGCGTCAGCGGGTGGACACCGCTTTCGCTGAGATTGATCTCTACAGTCTGCTCGTAATCGGACAGCAGACGTTCCAAATCAAATTCCTGGAATCTGGCAGTATTCATCGCATCCTGTGGTGTTATGTGGATTCAAGCGCCAACAAGGACTCTATCTCTGCAAGGAGACCTGTAGCACTAGCTGTTTCGAGCGGCGCTTGAGGCGGACGCATGGCACGCCATGCTGTTTCGCCGGTGCGGGCGGCCATGATATGCTTTAGCGCCGGAATCATCGGGTATGCTTCGATGGCCGCACGCGCCTTCGTGAGGCGTTCCTGAGGGCCAACCCCATCACGCCGCCAGTCGGCGTACACTGCGGCGGCGAGTGAGCACGTGATATTCGTCGTGGCAGTGATGCAACCCGCACCCCCGAGCCGGAGGACATCGACCAAATAGCGCTCTGTACCAGCAAATATCCGAAGCTCCGGGAATGCAGCAATCACCCGCGCCATGTGCCCAAAATCTCCGCTGGAATCCTTCATTCCTACGATAGTTCTCGGGAAGGCATCCATGAGCCGCGCAATCAGTGCATCGGTAAAGGGCACGGAAGTCATCTGCGGGAAGTGATACAGATATACTTGCAGCGCCTCTGACCCGATGGCCTGTATCACCTGATCGAAGGCGGCGAATACGCCCTCATCCGGAATCCGCTTATAGTAGAAGGGCGGCAGCATGAGCGCGTTGCACACGCCTCCCGCCAGCGCATGACGCGTGAGTGTGATCGTTTCCGGTACAGAACAACACCCTGTGCCGACCATGATCCGGCTGGCGGGCAAGCCTGCAGCAAGAACCGCGTCAAGGAGCGCCATGCGCTCCGCGGTGCACAATGAATTCGCCTCGCCCGTGGTGCCGAGAAGAACGATGCCGTCGCAGCCGTTATTCAGAAGCCAGCGACAGTGGCGCACAAGGGCGCTGTGCGCAACGCTAAGGTCCGCGTGCATCGGCGTCAGACTCGCGGCGTATACGCCGCCTGAAAGGCGCATCATGGGTGGCTTTCGCCTCTTGTGTGAGTCGAATAGACAAGCGTCAAAAGGTACGCACGCTGGCCGACGCATGCTCCAGAGGCAAAGCTATTTCCATGGGACAATACCGGCTTCCAAGTTCTCGTTGACAACCATGACCGAAGCAGACCGATGGCACGCTTCTTCATATTCTGCCAGAATGCGATCGCAGAATTGTGGTGTCGCGGATGGTTGCACCACATTCACGGTACAGCCTCCGAATCCTCCGCCGGTCATCCGCGCCCCGAGCACGCCTGGCATTTGGCGTGCGGCTTCTACCAGCGTATCCAGTTCGTGGCAGCTTACCTCGTATAAATCCCGCAGGCTTTCATGGGAGCGCCACATGCATGCGCCAAATGCAGCAAGGTCACCGGCCTCCAAAGCCTTGACGGATTCGCGCACTCTGGCATTCTCTTCGATCACGTGCTGCGTGCGCCTTTGCAGGTGCGCCGGGATCCCGTGCCTGTGCTGTTGGAACGTTTCCAGCGAAACGTCGCGCAGCGCGCTGATGCCTCCGTCCAATTGCTTGAAATACGCCAGACTCTGCGCACATTCGTCTCGGCGCTCATTGTATTTGGACGCGGCAAGTGCGCGGCGCACGCCGCTGTCGACAACAACAAGGGTTGCCTGGTCCCCTGGCAGAGGCACTGCGCGTGTCCGCAGCGTCCGACAATCCAGCAATAGCGCATGTCCACGCTTGCCGAGCCTGGAGGCTATCTGATCCATGATTCCGCAGTGAACATGCGCGTACGTATGCTCTACTCGCTGTCCAATGCGGGCCATCGCCTTTGCCGGAATGTGGATACGTGCAAGATCGGCTGCGACCATGCCTACTGCCATTTCCAGCGCTGCAGACGAACTCAGCCCCGCACCTATTGGCACGTCGCTGACTATGAGCATTTCCAAGCCGGCTGCCCGTCCATGCAAGGTGTGTATTTCGCAGAGCATGCCTGCGACGTAGGATGCCCATCGTGGCATATTCCCGCTAGGCCTCTCTCCCACTGGGATGTCAACGTCTTCGCCGAAAAAATCGGAACGCACGCGGTGGCACCCCCGCTTGCGGACCCGCGCGGCTACAACCACTGAGCATTCTACCGTCATTGGAAGCACGAAGCCCTCGTTATAATCCGTATGCTCACCGATGAGGTTCACGCGCCCCGGCGCACGGGCGATTCTCACTCCAATGGCATCGCCATTCCAATGGATGAACTCCTTGATTACATCGTCTGCCACCGTGGCAGCGCTCGTCTGGATGCGGGTCATTGCAGTCGTTTTCGAGGGAATCAAACGAAACGGCTATTGACAAGGGATTACCAATATTGACATCGCGCGAATACGTCAAATAAATCCGGGCTTCGCATGCACGCGCTAAGCCGAATAAAGCTTAGATTAGTATAGTCATGTATGACGTTAAGCGTACGATAATATGCGCAAGACTCCCTTTTTTTCCCGTCAACTGGCACTGTGCGAAAGCATGCACTGGAAATCGTGGGCGGGAGCCTACGCGGTGGCATCCTATCTGATCCACTGTGACGCCGAATACCACGCCATTCGCCACGCGGCAGGTCTATTGGATGTGAGCCCGCTTTTCAAGTACCGGTTGCGCGGTCCGGATGCGGCCTCTTGCCTGGCCCGCATCATGGTGCGAGACATCCAACGGCTCCCGGTGGGCCGCGTCGCGTACTGTTGCTGGTGCGACGACCGCGGCAAGGTCATCGATGACGGCACTGTGATGCGGCGAGGCGAGGACGACTTTTTCATTACGTCCGCTGATCCTTGCTTTTCCTGGTTCAGCCGCTTCGTAGGCAACCAGCGAGTAGTTCTGGAAGACGTGACGGAACGCATAGCAGCGCTGGCCATCCAGGGCCCGTACTCGCGAGCAGTATTGCAAGAGGTCTGTGACGCCGACCTTAGCGGATTGCGCTTCTTTCGCACCACGGAGGGCTGCGTGGCTGGTGCCCGTGTCTGGATTTCACGCACGGGATACACGGGAGATCTTGGCTATGAAATCTGGATGGACGATACTCATGCGCTGGCGGTGTGGGATGCGTTAATGGCCGCCGGTGAGGCCTATGCGCTACGTCCCGCAGGACTCGACGCCCTTGATATGTGTCGAATTGAATCAGGCCTGATTCTCAAGGATGTCGACTACTACAATGCTTTGCACGCACTGGTCGATCATCGGAAGTCGTCGCCATTCGAGCTCTCGCTTGGCTGGACCGTGGAGCTTGATCGGGAGCAGTTCTGCGGCCAGACGGCACTGCAGCGCGAGAAGACGCACGGCGCCCCCTGGAGCCTGGTAGGACTGGATATAGACTGGGAGGAAACGGAACGCCTGTACGCCCGCTATGGACTGCCGCCGGAGGTGCCGACCGAGGCATGGCGCACGTCAGTCCCACTGTACCGCGACCGAGACAGACAATGCCAGATTGGCTACGCCACGAGCGGCACATGGTCACCCATACTGAAGAAGAACATTGCGCTCGCCACCGTACGCACAGGCTACGCCAGACCGGGTACGCAAACGCGCATTGAAATGACGGTGGAGCACACGCGTCATGTGGTCGCGGCCACCATTTGCGCGCCCCGCTTTTTCAACCCGAAGCGCAAGACGGCCGTCCAGGGACGCGAAGAATGAAGCACTACGACGCCATTATCGTGGGAGCCGGGCACAATGGGCTCATTTGTGCAGCATACCTCGCGCGGGCTGGGCGCCGTGTGCTCGTGCTGGAGCGCCGCCATGTGCTCGGCGGCGCAGCGGTCTCTGAAGAGCTGTACCCCAATTTCACTTTTTCAGTTGCCTCCTACGTCGTTAGTCTTTTTCGTCCCCACATCATACGGGAGCTGGAGCTGGCTCGGCACGGCTACCGCGTCATCCCGATGGACTGCTCGTTCCAGCCGCTTCCGAATGGTGACTCGCTGGCGCGATGGGCCAACAAGGATCGGTCACGGCGGGAGATCCAGCGCTTTAGCCGGAAGGACGCTGAGGTATATCCCGAGTTCAGCCGCGTCATGACAAGGCTGGGACAGCTGGCAAAACGTATCATCGACCGGCCGGCTCCCGCCATCGGCTCCCTACGCGTGCGGGATGTGCTGTCAAGCCTCCGGTTCGCCCGGCAGTTTCATGCGCTCGGCCCGGACCTCTTCCATGTCAACCTGAAGCTCCTCACGCTGAGTGCCGCGGATTTTCTGGACCTGTGGTTCGAGTCCGATGTGTTCAAAGGCCCCCTGTCAGCCAGCGGCATCATCGGCACCTTCAAGGGTGTGCGATCTCCGGGTACGGCATACGTGCTGCTACACCATTACATGGGAGAAATCGACGGTGTGTTTCGGAGTTGGGGATTCGCACAGGGAGGCACCGGGAGCGTGAGTCTTGCCTGTGCGCGCGCCGCGCGCAGTTTCGGCGCCACAATCCGGACCGATGCTCCCGTCGCCAGCGTGAACGTACGTAGAGGACGGGCCATTGGCGTGTGCCTGGAATCAGGCGAAGAAATATCGGCTGATCTCGTCGTTTCCAATCTGGACCCACGTCAGACACTGCTTGGCCTGGTGGGCGAAGAGCATCTCGACAACGACACAGCGCGGCTTGTCAAGCGCTACAAATTCCGTGGCAGTTCGGGGAAGGTGAATCTGGCCCTGGACGCAGTGCCTGAGTTCGCATGCCGACCCGGTAGCGGAGACCACATTCGTGGCGATATTGCCATTGCCCCTGATGTTGATTATCTCGAAAGAGCCTACGATGAGGCCAAGTACGGAGCGTTTTCTCGTCGCCCGTTCATCAATGCCGTCATTCCCTCTCTCACCGACCCCACAGTAGCGCCACCCGGCAAGCACATCCTTTCCTGCTTCGTACAGTATGCACCCTACCATTTGCGAGAAGGAGCCGAAGACTGGCCCCGCCAACGGGAGGCCTTCGGTAATGCCGTAATCGACACGCTGGAGGAGTACATTCCGAATATCCGGGACCTCATCCTCTTCAAGCAGGTCTTGACGCCGTGGGACCTGGAGAAGCAGTTCGGGCTTTCGGAAGGCAACATATTCCATGGTGAACTGAGTCTGGAGCAATTGTTATTCCAGCGCCCGGCGCCCGGTCTGGCCCATTATCGAACGCCTGTCCACAACCTGTGGATGTGTGGCTCTGGCACGCATCCCGGAGGCGGCATTATGGGATCCAGTGGCGAGCGTGCCGCCAAAACAATCCTGGATACGAAAATCCGTACCTGATTCCATGGCCCAATTCGACGTGATCGTGATTGGCGGTGGCCTCAACGGTCTCACGGCGGCTGCATTTCTGGCGCGCGCTGGCCGGCGGGTGCTCGTCCTGGAGCGCGAATCATCTGTTGGCGGACTAGCGCGCCAGGAAGAATTCCATCCCGGCTACAGCGTAGCGGGCCTGTTGCACGCCACGTGTAACGTCCGGTGGGACCTGCTACGCCCCTTGCGTCTGGAGCGTTTTGGCCTGAAAAGGGATCCGCAGCCGGTGCCTATCGCATTGCTCTCCCATGACGGCCGCTCCATATCGCTGAGCGCCGACCTGGAGGCTACAGCACACTCCATCGCTGCGGTCTCGTCCAACGATGCAGCCGCATATCGGCGCTATCGGAAGTTCTGCAATACGGTGAAACCGTGGCTGGCGACCCTATTCGACCGGCCGCTGCCGCCGTACGCGGCGTCTTCGTCGCAAGGCCTACTGCGGCTCCTGGAGCGTACAATCGGTGTCCGCAGGCTCGGGAGGGACACGATGCAGGAACTCTTGCAGGTTGCGCCCATGAGTGTTGCAGATTTTCTGGAAGAGTATTTTGAGACTGATTTTCTGAAGGCTGGCCTCGCCTTGCCCGCTGTGCAGGCCACCTTTGGCGGCCCCATGTCTTCTCTGACCACGCTAAACCTGCTCCTGCACGAGGTTACGTTCGACCGTCCCGTACTCGGCGGTCCCCCAGCGCTCGTGGCGGCCTTGGAACAGGCCTGTATCTCCACAGGCGTTTCGATTCGCGAGAATTCGGAAGTCACGCAGGTGCTGCTGGCTCGCGACAGCAGCGCTCGGGGCGTAGCTCTGGCAAACGGGGAGGAGATCCTGGGAAGCTCCGTAGCCGCGGCGTGCGCACCTCAGGAAGTGCTATTCCGGCTGATGGACCCGCACGTGCATGCTGTGGACGTTGACCAGGAATTCCGACAATATCGGAGCCGCGGACACGTGGCGCACGTAGCGATTGCCATCCGTGGGAAAGTGCCCTGGATAGCTGGCCCTGTGACCTATGCCCGCTCCGCACCAAGTCTTTTGGCCATCGAGCAGGCCTTCGATTCCGTAAAATATGGGGCTCCATCTGCTTCGCCGATACTTGACATCGCCGTGCACACCGGAGTGGACAACACGATGGCGCCAGATGGTCACGACGTGATCAGTGCACTTGTTCACTATGTGCCAGGGGGAAACGATAACACGTGGACCAGCCAGGATGTTGTAGAGCGCGTTCTTTCGACTCTCGCAACATACACGATTGGGCTGCGCAATTTGGTTGCACATGTCCAACTCTCCACACCGCACGACCTGATGGTCCGTTACCGACTCCCAGGCGGCCACCTCTGGCATGGAGAACATGCGATCGATCAGCTGCTGTGCCGGCCAACATTGCGGTGCGCCGATTACCGTACTCCGACTGCCGGCCTCTATCTGTGCAGCAGCGGCACACCTCCTGGAGGTGGACTAACGTGTGGACCCGGCGCCCTGGCTGCCGGGTCGATCCTGTCAGCGCGGTAGCGCGACCAGTCCGGACACACTGGGGTTAACGAGATCGAAGCAAAGAAGCCAATCTACCATTCCGCCGGTGTGCCTAGAGAGAGCGGAATGCCTCGGAAAACACTCTCGTCTTCCCGAGCCTAAAACCCAAGCCGCATTACGGTCCCCACAGTATCACTGAGAGCGAAGAAGTAGTTGCCCTCAATGTCCATGTCCCGCCAACTCCCCGGTACCTCGAACGAATAATCGTAGGATCCGTCGTCTGCATCATATACATCAATGACCGTGGCTTCCGCTCGCTCGGCGGACAGCGGGCGAGAGTCCATGTAGAGATTTTCATTGGAGTACGCCAAGAAGCTTTTCGCCGCAACACTGGACTTGAAGCGCGTTCCTGTCGCACCCATGATTTCGAATGTCTCCAGGACAGGTGGATCCACCTGATCCATTGTCGCTCGCGCATAGACAACGCCACCTGAATCAGAGAAGCGTGCGATAAACCCGAAATATAAGGGACTGTAAATCAGATCATTGTTAACTGTCGTCAGCTCACCCCCCAGCCCGAGCCTTGGCAGGCTGGAAGTTCCAAAGGTATTGAGGGGCTTGCCCAAAGCATCGGTAATGCCAAACATAGGATCCTCCTCACTGAAACCGCTCAACATGAAGTAGAAGCGTCCGTCGTTGGTTAGGGCCATGCGGTACGGCTGAAAATCCAGTTTACCGGTCTCCAACAAGTCTCCCGCCGGTCCAAATCGAATTACGGAGCGGCGATAGGCGTCAGGGACAACTACATTCCCAGCCTCATCAATGGAGAGCGGCATAGGATTGCTGAACTCGCCTGGACCTTCTCCTTGTCCTTTACCATACGTCCCGATCAGCTGTCCCGCAGTGTCAAATCTCTTTATCATATAGTCTCCATAATCTGTAACATAGCTCCCGCCGTCCTTTCTGCCTTGAATACTAATCGGCCGGTAGAGCAGGTTTTCGTCCGCAACACCAAGAGTAGCAACCGTGTCGACTTTTACTTCACGCCATTCGCGTACAGTTGCCTGTTGTTCGTATATCGGAAATGGAAATCCCTCGATTTGGCTAAGCGGCAACTCCATTTCACTGCGCTCTCCCGTGTTGCAGGCAACAAGCGTGACAAGGAGAGCTGCCACACAGGGTAATGCTCGCGGCATCATGGATTTGACTGGGGCTTGAGTCGCATGCATAACGGCAGCGGATTTAATTGACCAGTGCTGTCAGGCTAAGACCGGATTCTTGTACATGGCGAGCCCTCACCAGCACTATGCCTTGCCGGAAAGCTCTGTTCCCCGGTAATCCTGGAGCCAGAGTCTCAGAACGTCCAGCTTTACGCCCATCATTGTAACCGTCCGGTCAAGTACGTCTATATATCAAAAGAGTATACTACACTCATACTCCAGAGAAAGTCTTCGACTCCAGAAATGTTGGAACGTAGCGTTTTGTTGAAGATCGCCGAAAGCGAAAACGGCAAGCGCTTGTTAGCCAATGAAAACGTGGAGGTAACATATGTGCCCGTATCGCCATCTATTCGCAAGTAGTAAACCTGAGGACGAATGACCACACTGAAATGCTTGAAGAAGAGGGCACTTGTATAACGCACACTTAGCCCGACAAAGTGCGTATTCTTCGCAGTAGACGATTCGAAACCACGCAAATACAAGTAGTACGTACCAGTACTGATAATCGGTGTCAGCGAATAGCCGGAGGACAACTCACCAGCCAGGAAGCGCCGTGCTACGATGACGTCATTTGCAGTACCATTCGAGACTTGGGATTTGGTCCTGAAAGAAAGCGAGGGATGCACGCCTATGCTCAATCTATACTTGCCAGAATCTCGGAATTTGTATCGCCACCGGAACAAAAACGACCAGGGCTTTCCGTCAAGTGCGAATCTGAGTTGCGGATCAAATGTGAGTTTCTCCTTCCCTATAGACGCATCAAGTATCACCGCAGGTTTACCCAACGTAAATGAGGGTATCGTGGAAACGCCTTTATTGGTAATCGTGACAGCACCCCTGATGGTGCTGGAAGCAATTGAGCTCTCATCGTCCTGGGAAAATGCGGAAGGTACAGGAAGAAATAGCAAGAAGATCAGTCGGACTGTCGTGACGAGACGGCTTTTCTGCAGAAGAGCGACAAGAAACCCTCCGGCTGGTGCGCCCAGTCCGCCGGTAACTATTAGGGTCAAGACAATACTTCCCACGATGGTATTGAACATGATCATGTTGGGGTCCCGCCATATTCATACGAAGGTCGGGATTCGGGCGCACCCGTCGCGGACATGACGGAGGCGTGTTGTGTTCATAACGCCTGCCCTGTCACCTATCGATCAGTCATCGCCCCGGCTGTTCGGGATTCGTGGCCTGTTCAAGACCGGAGAGGAAGCTGTCCTCTCGGTATCGTTCAGACCACCCCACGCAAGTTCGACAGCAACAGCTCTGATGTTCTCCTGCAGGGTCTCCCGGCTCCCGGTGCCTGAGACGAGCATGAGCCGTGGTTTCCGGGCGAGGAGCCAGATGAACACAATCTGCTCAGGTGTTCACTGCTTCCGTTGTATGCTCTCGGTTAGCAGACCGGCCGCAGGCCGTCTCGGTTTGCGTGTCTCGGGTGAAGTTACGCAAGTCGGCGATAAAGTCATTCCGGCCGCAGAGATCAGCCTATTGCTTGCCAGCGATCTGTCTGTCGCACCATGCATAGTTGTAGCTGTTGGGGCTGCGGTGTCCGGGTTGCCCGTCAGATCGCTCCCGAGGAGGCGCATACACATCATCCGGATCGTGTTGCCAGTAGTACACCGACGGCGCCCATACACCCATGGGTTTCACGGATCAAGCGGCTGCCAGACCAGAACATTTAGCTAACACGATCCGAGACCCGCAGTCAGCGCATGTGCGACATCTGCCTCGAACGTGATCAGGTACAGCCGGATGGCCTTCGTGTCTCTCAACATTCTTTAATGGATTGTACCACACATTCGTTGGCGCATACCATTATTTCGCTTTAGTCGCCGAGTTTGGAAATGCCGAATGCTGTGCCGATGGAAGGCGGATAAAAGAAACCAGGCTTCATACCTCTCGTAATAGGACGCAAGTCTGCAAACCTACCGTGTGCTCCATGGCGCGCCTATTAGTTTATCTTGTCGCCGTGCTGACGCTTGGATGCCAGAACAGTGCCCGCAGCCAGCAGCAGACCGATAGTGCGGTCCTGCCGCAGTCGGCGGTGACCCTGACCGACTCGGTGCATCTGAACCGCCGCAACGCGATCACGCGTGCCGTGGGGGCGGCAACGCCCGCCATCGTGAGTGTCAACGTGATTGAGGTTCAGCGCATACAATATGATCCTTTTGCCAACTTCTTCCGTGATCCGTTTCTTCAGCAATACCTGCCGCGGCGCAGATCCCAGATTCTGGAGCGGCAAGTCCAGAATCTGGGATCCGGTTTCGTGATTTCCCCGGATGGCTATATCGTCACCAATGATCATGTGGCTGGAAATGCCACCAGGATCACCGTCTCCTTTCCGAACGGTGAGACGTTGGATGGCCGACTCGTAGGATCAGATGAGGTGTCCGATTTGGCGCTCGTGAAGGTAGATCCACCTGACGAATTGCCACATCTCACTTTTGCCACGGATGAAGGACCAATCGTGGGCGAATGGGCTATTGCACTCGGGAATCCTTTCGGGCTCTTCGAGGCTGCCGAGCCAACAGTGACCGTCGGCGTGGTGAGCGGAGCCGGTCGGGACCTTGGCCATCGAGACGGGCGCATCTACCGCGACATGATCCAGACCGACGCGTCAATAAACCGGGGCAATTCTGGAGGACCACTGATGAATGCGCGCGGGGAGGTGATCGGGGTCAACACAGCCATCTACAGCGAGAATGGCGGTTCTGTAGGGCTCGGTTTTGCCGTACCCGCCGCCAAGGCGCAGCGTATAATCGACGAGTTGCGCACAAAAGGAAGCGTCGACCGAGCCTACTATACCGGGCTGCTATTCGTCGAAGTTGACGAACGTATTGCCGATGCCCTTGACCTCGCAAGCGCCAGCGGCGTTGTCGTTGCCGAGATCGAACCCGGGTCACCAGGCGAGCATGCCGGCTTCCTGCGCTACGATGTCATCATCGCCATGGAAGGTGAGACAATTTCCAACACCAATGACTTTCTGGCTCGCCTGCACGATTTTCGGCCGGGAGACACCATTCTGTGCGCGGTCATCCGGGATACTGAGCGCATCGGTCTCCAAATCACGATCGGACGCACGGATAGCTAGACGGTGAAGCGGTGCAAATGGAGATACCGCAACTATGGTTCGCCTGACCCTGCTCCTAGCCCTGGGGGCAACACTCGCTGGATGCCTGCCATCTTCGTGCAATCGCGTGGAGTCCAGTGACATTTCTGCTGCAGACTCCCTTTCGCGACAGATTGTGTCCGGGATCCGGCCCGACACGTTGCAACTGGTCGCCCGTCTGAATGGCCCACCCGGTAGGAGTATGGCCTATCCGCGGACGGTGTTGTTCGGCTCGGACGGACGCCTGCTGGCAAGCGATGCCGAACGCAACAGCATCTTTGCGTTTAGCGCCGAAAGACTCTTTATGGCGGAGCACTCCTGGGACAGCCTGGCCGTCCCGTATCTCGCCGGCATACGCGGCGACACGCTCCTAATCCTCAACCCGGCAAGCGGACATATTGCGTTTGCGCTAGGCGACTCACTGGTACGCCGCATTGCCCTGCCAGGTGATCTGCCCCTGGGGGTGCTTCGGTACGCGGCCGCCTCCGACACAGCGATCTACTTCAAGGCGACGGCAAAAGACTTCTCAGGATTTATAGCCCGAATCGGAGACCAGGGACACGTCCGCACGCGCATTGAACTTCCTGGCTCTGAATGGCGCAATGCTGGTCTGTTGCGTGTTTGGGGTGACACGCTACTAAGTCTGTCTGGCTTCTTTCCGCAGGTAGATCTGGTGGACGCAAACCTTGCCAATCCACTGGACTCCATGGCGCTCATGGGATTCGACTCTCCCATGTTGCGACGGACGTACGCGTTTCGGCACGGCGACACCCGCCAGGCGCCTCTTATCACCAGTTCGGCTGCCCCGCTGGGTGATGCGCTCTACGTGCTAAACATGCGCCCAGGGTGGCTGCGCATTGATGTGTTCGATCGGCGGGGCATGTTGCAGTATGTACTGCTGGACCGCGAGCCAGTCTTCGACAAACAGTTCTATCCTATAGATCTGGATGTGCGGCATCACGCACAGGGCGGAGTTGAAATCGCAGTCGCCGTAGTTCAGCCAACCCCGGAAATACGCCTGTACCGGTGGACGAGAACCAACGTGTAGCATGCAAAAAGAGCGCATTTTGGCCGTGCAAATCGTATCATCCATGCCCCTGTGACTTCGACTGTCAATACATTGAACATCCAGAGAGGCAATATTAGCACGCTAGGCGCGCTAAAGGCTTCCGGCTATGCCGTTAGCCCCGTTAAGGATGAATTGCGCAGGAACCTGATCTGCCGGCTCCGGAAGCGTGTGGAGATCTTTCCCGGTATAAAGGGCTTCGACCGTTCCGTCATACCGCAGATTCAGAATGCGATATTGGGACGGCATGACATGATCCTGTTGGGCCTGCGGGGACAGGCCAAGAGTCGTCTTATCCGCATGATCCCGGACCTGTTGGACGAATATATACCGGTCATCTCGGGCAGCGAGCTCAACGACAATCCTTTCGCCCCTATATCAAAATTTGGACGCGACACGGTGGCGGCGATGGGCGACGAGACTCCTATTGCATGGATTCATCGATCCGAAAGGTACGGTGAAAAGCTTGCCACGCCGGA
This sequence comes from Rhodothermales bacterium, assembly GCA_963665975.1. GTDB lineage: Bacteria > Bacteroidota > Rhodothermia > Rhodothermales > Bin80. The sequence goes on along the minus strand of OY762508.1, from coordinate 2,958,159 downwards.
CACATCCATCGCCGACCTAATCGGCGACATTGATCCGATAAAAGCTGCGCATAACCGACTCACGTACGCAGACGAAGAGGTAATTCACTTCGGTATTATTCCACGGACCAATCGAGGTGTGTTTGCGGTCAACGAGTTGCCAGACCTGCAGGCGAGGATTCAGGTAGGCCTTCTGAACATCATGGAGGAGCAGGACATCCAGATTCGCGGGTTTAACATCCGGTTTCCTCTGGACATCATGATGGTCTTTTCGGCTAATCCGGAAGACTACACCAATCGCGGCAACATCATCACGCCACTGAAGGACCGTATAGACAGTCAGATCATCACACATTATCCGCGCACGGTTGAGATTGGCATCGAAATCACGAACCAGGAGGCGTGGCAGACGCGTGGTAACCATAGCGACATCCCGGCCGTTGACATACCCCACTACTTCCGCGAAATCATCGAACAGATCGCCTTCGAGGCGCGAGAGAGTGAGTATGTCGACCAGAAATCCGGCGTCTCTGCGCGGATGACGAGGGCAGCGCTGGAGGCATTGATCTCTGCGGCGGAGCGTCGGGCGCTCCTGAATGGCGAATCCAGAACTGTGCCCCGTATCAGTGACCTGTACTACGTCGAGGCTGCCATTACGGGGAAGGTGGAACTCGTTTACGAAGGCGAGCAGGAAGGAGCCAGAAACGTGGCACGCATGCTCACAGGACGCGCCATAAAGACCATATTTACACAGTATTTTCCGGACCCGTCGGACAAGCGCAACGGTCGCTCCCTCTACTCCCGGGTACTGGCGTGGTTCGCTGGAGGAAAATCGATAGCACTAGACCCGGAATTACCCTACAGAGACTACGTGAAGCAGCTACGGCAGGTCGACGGGCTGTCACCATTGGTCCGAAAGCAGTCCAGTACAGGGAATGCTGCCGAGATTGCCTCCATGATGGAATTCGTCCTGGAGGCACTACATCAATACTCCCTGGTCGGAAAAGAGATACTGGAAGATGAAGGGATTGCCTACAACGACATGATGGGAAGTATGCTTTCTTCGCTGGGGCCGGATGAGGACAAAGACATGGACTACTACGAATAGTCCGTTCGGGATATGTTATCGGGGTACGATGCGGCCGTCTGACAACAGCTTTTCGTCTGGTCCAGGCGGTCTGTTCGGGAATCGGTCGATAGGGACGTTGGGATCTCGATCCTTGGGTACATAGTGGACATGATTGCCGTGCGAGATTTCCACGTAGTCTTTGTCGCCGAACGGGTTGAGCACTCTCCGCATGACAAGCGCAAACAGGACGAGCCCGACAATCAGCAAGATTCGACGAAGCCGTTTGCGCATAGTACTTGCAATGAAATGATGACATCCAGAGATATCTCTAATCTTGATATCAATCGCCTGTTCCAGCGCGTGATCAGGCGCGGTGCCGATGTGCCTCGGGAAAGAGCACCGGCAGAGAGTGATTGCGGAAGGCATTTGGACTTGATCTCCCAGAATGCCATCGTCATGGATGCCGATGAGGCTGCTTTGATCGGTGTAGGACAGGACTGGACTGGTCGATTGAGCGACCCCAATCCTGACAAGAGCGATGGCCGTTTCGCAATGCAACAATTGCTACCGCAAGATCGGGGTATAATTCTTGGATCATCCTACCCTTTATGGTGTTGCCGTTTTGTCGTACCATGACCTGCCAGTTGCGTCCATCCACCACGCGTACCTATTACCATATGCCCCGACTCCGAGCAGTTGTGGCCCTTTTCCTGGCGTTGCCCTGCCTGCTATTGGCGGATGCGCAGGCACAGAATGCCGTACTGCGTGGGTTTGTCACAGACGCATCGGACGGACAACACCTGCAAGGCGTCAACGTAGTACTGACCAACGACGAGGATGCATTCATAGGCGCCGCAACCGATCGCGATGGCTTCTATGCCGTGTCACGGATTCCTCCCGGTCGCTATTACTTGCGCGCCTCGTACATCGGATACCAACTGTACGCCGATACGCTCAATCTCGCAGCGGACGAAATTCGCACCTATAATTTCGCCATCCTCCTTGATGATGCGACGCTCGACGAAATCGTCGTGCAGTCCGATCGCGAAACAGCCGGGGCCGCCGCCGTCACTGGTGGCCTGCAGTCTATTCGTCCACAGGATATAGAGCTGATCCCGTCACCCGACCTGTCGGGCGATCTGGCAAGCTACCTGGTGACCTTACCAGGGGTTGTATCCGGTGGCGACCAAGGGGGCCAGTTGTTCATTCGTGGAGGCGAGCCGACGCAAAATCTGGTCCTGATGGATGGGATGGTCATCTACCAACCCTTCCATCTTATCGGCTTCTATTCCGCGTTTCCGTCAAACATTCTGAATGTCTCGGATGTCTATGCAGGCGGGTTCGGCGCCCGGTACGGAGGCCGGCTCTCTTCGGTGATCGACGTTTCGACACGTAACGGCAACAATCGGAGATTCTCCGGCGAGATGTCAGTAGCCCCGTTTATCAGCGCAGGCCTGCTGGAGGGCCCCATCGTTCCAGGGCGCGTTTCGCTGCTGGTTTCCGGGCGTTTTTCCGTCATCGAGCAAGGAGTTTCGCGCATTATCGATGATCCACTGCCATACAATTTTGACGATCAGTTTGCCAAGATTCACGCCGAAATCTCCGAGAATAGTCAAGTGTCTATCAGCGCGCTGCGATCGTATGACAAGGGCATTATCGGGGCGATGGGAGACACGACATCCCAGAGTGTGCGCAATCAAGTATTGTGGGAAAACAGAGCCATCGGCGGCCGATTTATCCTGCTGCCCACTAGTATTCCTGTTCATGCTGAACTCTTGTTCTCCATATCCAGTATCGACAATAAGTTCGGCCCCGAAGCGAACCCGAGCCGGTCGTCGATGACACAGGAAATCAACACGGGCGCCAACGTTACCCATTTTATTGGCACCACCGATCTGACATGGGGCGTCTATTTTCGGTTCAACGAGCTCAATAGTGCGCTTGGCGGCCAGTTTCAGGATATAAGCGACGACCGCGAATACGTCAGCGAAGCTGGCGGCTATATCGAAACGGATTTGGAAGTGATAGACGGTCTGCGCATTGAGCCAAGTCTTAGATTTCAGTCTTTTCCGAGCAAGGGGCGCAATTTTATCGAGCCACGGCTGCGCATGGTGTTTGACAGGGGCATGCACCGCATCAGTGCCGCCGGAGGCTTATATCATCAGGAAATCGTAGGGCTTACAGACCGGCGTGATGCTGGAGATATATTTACGGCTTGGACGTCGTCTCCGCTCGGACAGGTGCCCGAAGCTATTCATGCGCTGGCCGGCTACTCGGTCCGCCCGTTGTCCTGGATGAATGTGGCCGTTGAGGGGTTCTATAAGCAAATGAAAAACCTCTCCATTGCCGAATGGTCTGCGTTTCCGCGGTTTACGACACGCCTGCAACCTGCAGACGGCATGGTGGTGGGCATGGACGCACGGTTGGAAATTACCACAGAGCCATTCTATGGCTTCATAAACTACGGTTATTCAAAGGTCCAATACGATGCCCGCCAAAGCGAGGTCGTAAACTGGTTCGGCTCAAGTGCGTACCGCTTCTCTCCTCCGCATGACCGGCGACACCAGCTCAACGCCCTCGGCAGCTTTCGCCTGTACGGCTTTGCGCTGAATGTGCGCTGGCAATACGGCGCCGGCCTTCCATTTAGCGAAGCGCTTGGATTCGATGAATTCGTCCTTGTGAGCGGCCCGACCGACGTGACCCGCGAGCGCGGCGACACGCGAGTGCTTTACGGCCTGCCGTATGGGGGCCGGCTCCCCGCATACCACCGACTCGATATTTCGCTCGAGAAGGAGATTAGCCTGTCAAGAACGACAGCAGTCACCCTGCAGGCAAGCGCTACCAACGCTTATGACCGGACTAACCTGTTCTACATAGACCTGTTCACGCTTCAACGACTGGACCAGCTGCCGTTGATTCCATCCTTCGGACTAAAACTGGCCTTCTAAGGAGACCATCTTCAAGAATTGCATGCGATCACGATTTTTCCTTTTCTCCGCAATACTGGCGGCGACCACACTTTTGGTTGCCTGCGAAGAAACGGTTTCGCCGATTCTGGAGAGTGATCGGCAATTTACGCTCTTCGGAACGCTGGATATGGCGGAGGACACGCAGTACGTGCGCGTCATTCCGATACGACCCACGCCCATCGCACCCGAGGAGTCAAGCCTTGCGGCTACCCTTACTTCTACGGACCTTACCAGCGAACACAGCCTCACATGGCGCGACTCAACCGTGATTTTCGACGACGGAACGGCTGGCCATGTGTTCTATGCCAGGCTGCGAATCCAGGCTGGCCATACGTATCGCATCGAGGTTCAACCCGACGGGTCCGATGTCATCACCAGTGCTGAAACAACCGTCCCGGCGAGACCCGTAGCTGAAGTGATCCCAGAGAGCGTAACGCGCACGTTTACCACGCGCCTGCATGTGCGACAATCCATCTACTGGAGTGACGTCGGCACAGAACCCTATCAGATCGAGCACTGGTATCGCTTCTTTCGCTTCAGTGATTTTGGTTTTGTTGACTTGCGACTTCCGTACGTCCCACTCAACGGCCCTGCTGAGGGAAGACCTGGAGTGTGGGAAGTCGATCTGAACCTCGTGCGAGACCGCGATACACTCGCCACGATGATCACTCTCGATCAGGTATCACTGGCTGGACTTGGAATGACCATAACCATGCTGGACGAGGCCTTCGTCCCACCCGGAGGGCGGTTCGACAGAGAAGCACTGGCCCAGCCCGGAACGTTTTCGAATGTCACCAATGGGTTCGGTTTTATCGGATCGATTGGAAGATTTTCCGTGGAATGGTTGGTGGCCGATACCACAGCCCGCGCACTCCTGTACAATCCTCTGGATGCGGAGGCACGTGACAAGGATGGGGAGCGCGTGCTGGATAGCATTCAGCGACGCGCGCAAGAGACACAACGGGTGCACCGGCGCGTTGGCCGCGAGTAGATACGCACAGGCGCATGCGTACTCTGGTAATCATTCCGGCCTTTAATGAGGCGCGCGCCATCGCAAGTGTGATTGGCGACATTCCTCCGGGCCTTGTCCACGAGGTAGTGGTAGTCAACAACGCCTCGACGGACGAAACCGAGACACGCGCCCGTGAGGCTGGCGCCACCGTGTTGCGAGAAAATCGCCGCGGCTATGGGTGGGCCTGCCTGTGCGGCATTGCCTATGCCCGTTCCCGCAATCCGGATGTAATCGTATTCCTGGACGGCGACTACAGCGACCATCCAGACGAGATGGCCGACATCGTGGGACCCATCCTGGGAGGAGTCGCCGACATTGTCATTGGATCCCGGATGCTTGGCTCGCGGGAACGTGGGGCTATGCTCCCGCAGGCCATCTGGGGAAACCGGTTGGCGTGCTTTCTCATTCGGCTCATCTGGGGCACACGATACACGGATCTGGGACCATTCCGGGCAATTCGCTTCACGAGCCTGTTGGATCTGGACATGCAGGATCGCACGTTTGGATGGACCATCGAAATGCAGATTAAGGCCGCGATCAAAGGACTGCGCATCATGGAAACACCAGTGTCCTACCGCAGGCGCGTCGGCGTCTCAAAAATCACCGGCACCGTGTCAGGGACCGTCATGGCATCGCTGAAAATATTGTGGACTATTTTTCGGTTTGCCTTGCAGTCCTGGCGTCGCAGGAAGTAGCGATACGCGGCTCGGACGGCGAACAACGCTGGCGCGCTATCGTTGTACACGCTCTTCTCCGCCAGCAGAACGCATAGAAGGCAATGGCCTACGACATCTGGTTCAACGGTAAAATGGTGCCGCACGAGGACGCGAAGATTCACGTTCTCTCGCACGTCATTCATTATGGATCTTCTGTGTTCGAGGGAATTCGGTGCTATGACACGGAGAAGGGTCCCGCCGTCTTCCGGTTGCCCGAGCACATGCGGCGGCTGATAGATTCGGCGCGGATCTATCGAATGGTGCCACCCTACGATGCTAACGACCTCCAGAAGGCCACCTTGGAAACGATCGCGTTGAGTGGGCTACGCGCCTGCTATATTCGACCCGTCATCTTCCGCGGCCTGGGATCGATGGGCGTAAGCCCACTCAAGAACAAGATCGAAACATTCGTCGCTGTGTGGAAGTGGGGCGCCTATCTGGGCGCAGAAGCCCTGGAGCAGGGCGTTGATGTACAGGTAGCCTCCTGGGCGCGCATGGCCCCGAATACGCTGCCGGCGACGGCGAAGGCAGGCGGCAACTACCTCAGCGCTGGCCTGGTGAAGATGAATGCTGTGCTAAACAACTACGACGAGGGCATCATGCTCAGCGTGGACGGGCACGTGGCAGAGGGAAGCGGAGAAAATCTCTTCCTGGTACGGGATGGCGTACTATATACGGCGCCAACCAGCCTGTCGATTTTGCCCGGCATAACGCGCGAGGCTATCATTCGCCTGGCACGAGACCGCGGATACACGGTTGTAGTGGAGCACATTCCACGCGAAGCGCTCTACATCGCGGACGAGCTCTTCTTTACCGGGACTGCCGCGGAGGTTACGCCTATCCGTTCTGTCGACAAGTACCGCATAGGCACAGGTGGGCGTGGTCCAGTGACGCACGAGTTGCAAGAGGCCTTTTTTGATATCGTACACAGGGGTAATGACCCCTATGGATGGCTTACCGGTGTTCCTGTCCCCGAGCCCACGCTCGCGCACGTCGTGTAAGCACAAGCATAGCACACGAAAGGTTCGGCGGAACGCGCAATCGCGTGTTCCGCCTTTTTTGTGCATGCTTGAAGCCATGCCATTGCTCAATTGTTAACAATTTCGCAATGTTGAAGCTGCACTCTCCACCACTGTGAACACGGGTGGAGAATCTACTTTGACGATGTCTCGCAACAGACCCGCGCTGGAGGATGCCCTGGCGCCACCTCGCCCATACCGACCACGCGAGACGCCCGGAAGTTGTCCCATCTGCGAGGGCGGCCTACGCGTTTCTCTTCCTGTTGCTGGTTGGCTGTTCCGCGAGTCGTGAAACCACGCACGCCCTGGATTCGCTGCTGTCTCCGCCTGCGTGGCCAGCTACCGCAGTGGAAGGTGCGCCGGCGCTGGATACGCAGGCTTTGGCACAGCGTATTCAGGAACTCGTCAACCAGGCTCGTATGGACCACGGACTACCGCCGCTGCATTGGGCGCAGCGCCTGGCAGATGTTGCTGTTGATCACAGCCGTGACATGGCTCGGCATCCCTTCTTCGGGCATACAAATCCCCGCGGCCAGGAGCCCGGTGACCGCGTGCGCAATGCGGGCCTACCTGAGACCCTTGGCCGTGAAGGATATTTCATCCAGTGCATCGGCGAAAACCTGTTCCTGACACACCGATATGCCGAATATCGCGTGAATTGGGAGCAAAACGGCGTAGCGCGCTTCGAATTCGAATGGAAAGCGTACAACGACATCGCCCGCGAACCAGTGCATGCAAGTGTGGCTGGCAAGCCGGTCGCACCGGGCTAACATGCTAAGCCCACTCTACAAATCCGCTGGAGTAGGCGTGGTGCTTACGGATGGGGAAACACTGTTTGTCACGCACAACTTTTCGTGCCAGAACTCTTTGGCCCTAGCAACCCGCTAGGGCTCTATAACAAAGACTTGCTGTTCTGAAAAGAGTGATCCAGAATAGGTATTGTCCAGGGCTTGTACACTCCAGTAATAAGTGCCCGGCTGCAGTCCTTTCAAAGTCCAGGAGGTTGCGGGTCCAATGTTGCCGCGCTGGCTAATGTACCGCTGACCAGTCACCGGGTCCGCCATCGGGGAGACTACATCCACTGCCTGCGGCATGGTCCCCACTCGGATGTTGTAGGTGAGCGTGGGCGATTGGCGATCAGATCCTTCCATCCACGAAAACGTTACCGAATTATCACTCACCTGCGCCTCCAGGCTCGTTGGACCAACGGGTCTCCTGCGGGCATGGCGTGTCGTATTGCGCAGCATACGAATAGTTGTCTCTCTGCCTGGAGCATCACCCCATACAAGCAAGTCAAGGTCCAGATCCAAATCGTAGTCCGCCCACAAAGCGCCGCCGAACAGGCCCCCGTTAAATCGCTCCGTACCCAGTTTGGCGAAGTACGTCCCCGAAACCATGTTTCTATACAGTTGCAGGGTTTCCGTGCCCAGTGGATTCTTGGCCCCCGTAATGAAGAAATCAAGGTATCCGGAATTGGTGAAGTCTCCCCATCCTACTGCTCCGCGATACCGACCGAGTGTTACGTCATTCTCAAAGGCGCCGCGCAAAAGATCGTTGGCACTCGAAAACCGGCCATCGTCATTGCGCAAGACTTCTATCCGGCCTTCCATAATGCGTGGCGAAAGCCGCGCTCCGCTAAGCAGAATGTCGAGATCCCCGTCCGCATCATAGTCCCCCCAAGCCCCCGAAGCGAACAGCAGTCCCGGCAAGTCCGGGCTTGTCACAATAAAACTGCCGCCGTCATTGCGGAGCACACGGGTGACGAACGCCTGTGGCTTTACCATACCCGTGACAAGCAGATCCATGTCTCCATCCACATCATAGTCCCCCCATTCCAGCGTGCAGTCCATCACACCGGGGAGCACGCCTGACATTAATTGAAACCTTCCGCTCTGATCAACGATGTTTTCGTGGACGGCCAGCACCGGCTCGTCATTCGCATCTCGGCCACACACAGCCAGATCCAGATCCCCATCATTATCGTAGTCTCCCCAATCCAAGTCTCCGGACCATACTCCAGGTAAAGACAAAGACGTAATCAATCGCGCTTCCTGCCCGTCAAATTCGTAAATCCTGGTAGACGGAGCACCGGATGCCGTGAGACCCGCAACGGCCAGGTCAAGGTCTCCATCCCTATCGTAGTCTCCCCACGCTGCCGCGCTCTGCCAGACACGCTCTTCCGCAGAATTGCCAATACTACCCGTATTCACTAACACGACCACAGAAACTTCTTCGAGCATTCCTGAGGCATTGTTGATAATCAGATCGTCGTCTCCGTCGTTGCGATACAGTCGTACAATGGGTTCCGGATCCTCATCTTGTTCCTGTAAACCGGAGAAGACCAAATCAAAATCCCCATCCTGGTCATAATCGCCCAAGGCCACTGCTCCGAACCGAACCGGCGGCAAGCCTGGCAGGAATACTTCTTCGAAGTATGACGACTGCGCCCGTGACGCGGGAACTGCGCTGAGTCCCAGCAGAACGGCCACGGCGCACAGGGACGATATTCTGGTCCGTAACAGATTCACGATTGCATTTGGTCGGGTACGTAAAATGGCATCTCCATGTCTTAGCGCACTACCGTCAATCGCTGCACACGCACGGCGCCACGTGCCTGCATGCGCACGAAATATACTCCGGGTCCCAAGGTGCGGCCAGTGTCATCTCGTCCCTCCCAAGACACCTGATGGAGCCCGGCAGATTGCACGCCGTCAATCAAGCGGCGCACGCGTGCACCGAGGATGTTGTATACGATCAGCGTGACCGGGCCTGTCTCCGGCACCGCATACCGGAGCGTTGTCCGCTCGGAGAATGGATTCGGAAAACCCGGGTGCAAGGCCCCCTCCACCGGCTGCACATCTTCGACGCCTGTGACAAAATCCTTGCCGGCAGTTATGTTAAAGGTGCCTTCGTCCGCAAACGCGGATCCGATGAAACTATGGTCAACGCTTTGGACGGTCCAGTAATATTCGCCCCGCGCAAGACCCTCCAGTCTCGTTTGAACGGCTGAGTCCCTGTTGCCGCGGCCAGGCGTCCAGCGGCGTCCCGTTTCAGAGTCTGCCGCGGCCGACACCACATCCTCTAGTCCCGGTGCCGTGCCTACACGCAGATTGTAGGTGAGGCCCATCGCCGGCGTCCTGTCATCGGCGCCTCGTGACCATGCCAGCGTGACTGTTGCTCCCTGTACACTGGAAGAAAGATCGTCCGGAGGCGATGGGGGCGCATTCGTCTTCGTGCCATTGTTGCGATATATGCGGACTAGCGGGGCGAGCGTGCTGTTACTGCCTGTAGCCAGAATATCAAGGTCGTCATCGTTATCGTAGTCTCCTAAAACAAACGCGGAGGTCGAAACGCCGGGTACTTTCAGGCGTCCGGTAAAGGAGCCATTGTCGTTTTCATAGGCCGTGCCGACGCGACCGCTCGTAACGTCAGACCCACCGATCACAAATAGATCAAGATCGCCGTCATTGTCGTAGTCACCCCAGGAAACTCCACCATAGAATACGGGCCGCAGGTCTGCACGCAACTGGGTGAAGCGCCCATTTGCATTCACATAAATTCCAATTTCCGGGCTCAGGAAATCCGTCAGGCTTAGCACGGCCCCGGAGAGTACCAGGTCCAGATCGCCATCGTTATCAATGTCACCCCAGTCGAGTGCGCTGAATGCATAGCCGGGCAGATCCACTTGCATCTTTGCAAAGCCTGCCAATCCACCATTCCGATACAGTTCGGTTACAAAGCTTCCCTCTGCCGTCACTCCGGCCAGCGAGAGATCCAGATCACCGTCAGCGTCAACATCGACCCATTGGGCATCGCCGTAGGCAAGTTGCGGAAACGAGGCTTCCTGCTCTACGAAGGAGCCGTTGTCGTTACGGTATAATCGCGTTACGTGAACCCCCGGCTCCGCAAGGCCCAATAAGAGCATGTCCTCGTCACCATCGTTGTCATAATCGCCGATGGCAATCGCGCCTCCGTAGACTCCGTCCACACCGGAGTCTACGGAGGTGAAGGCCCCCCCGCCCGTGTTTCGATACAGCTGCGCGTTTCCCGTGTGAGAACGGTCTTCAAAGGCAGCCGCGGTATTGGGAGTGCCGGTGACCATGATATCCAGCTTCCCATCCAGGTCGTAATCCAACCAGTCCACACTGCTGTGCCACAGACCCAGTGGCAGCGTCGTCACATCGAACCTGCGTGCCACAACCCCGCCATAACTCGCGCCTTCACTCTTGCTCCGCGCCACGAATGTAATTGGAGCGTAAGGTTCGCGACGACTGGCATTCCCGGCACCGACCAAGTCAAGGTCGCCGTCACCGTCCAAATCGGCAAAGGCCATCGCTCCATAGTCGAGCGCAGTCAATTCAGGGTGCACCTGGGAAAAAATAAAGGGCTGGGCTTGCGCGGGCACGAGCTGCAGCGCCAAGACCAGGAGGCACCCGAGAAGCCATCCAGCCAAGCGGTTACGCGTCGATCGCGTCATGTATTGTCATCGGTTACGGGATCCCTGTTCCAACGAGGTAGCGTCATTCGGTACGGTGATCGGGACGGCGACTTTTGTGCGATCCCACATAAGCACGAGATGGTGTATCGCTTTCTTTTCTTCGAACGTGATGGAGAATGCCTCCTGCATTTGACCCAATTCTGTGGCAGGAACGGTAACGCGAAGCGCGTCATCTTCCTCAGAATATCCCCCTGTACCGCTCAGACCGAGGCCTTGGTTGAAGATTATCGTCCATGAATCGGTGTCAGGAATAGTGAAAAGCGCGTACGTTCCAGCGGCAAGGGTCTCGCCCCCGACCGTCAGCGGAGCCGTAAGCGTGATTTCGGTCGCTTCATTGGCCGCCGTACGCCAGAGTTCACCGAACGGCACGAGCCCGCCAAAGATGACACGTCCCCGTTTTTGCGGCGAGCTATAATGCACCTTGACGTAGGCGTCCCCAATCTGGGTACGCGCAAGCCGCATCGGACTAAGGCGCGACTCTGGAGCCGGAATGACTGCTACGTTCCAGTCATCCGGGAACAGCGACGTGTCGAGACCGGGAATTATACGCAGGGCGTTCTTGTAGTACACTTTCCGCAATACTTCGTCAGGCAAATTCAGCCCATACATGGGCCACCATGCATGACGCTTCCTGTAATAGCCAAAGAATTCATCGGATGTTTCGAAGATGCGAAAGTAGGTATGGTATTCGCCCGGGTTCCACGAGTCCTTCCCCATCAGCACCCTGTCCTGGTACTTGATGAGCCACTGTTTGGCCGTATGAGGCTGCCTTCCGAGCTCTGCCACCACCGCGCCAAGTTCAGTGTACATGTTCGGCATTTCGTCGAGAAGAGCTCCCAAGCGACCAAGGTCATTGCCCAGCCAACCAAGGTGAGCATTGATGAATGTGGTACCCTTGTGCTTCCGAAACACGTTCCACTGCTCCCCAATGATCGTCTCCCACGACGGTTCGGGGGCCCGCTTGCGCCTCGGCCGCTCCTTGAGCTCGAACCATCGCTCATTGAAACGGTCGTGCGGCTTCCAGAATGGCGCGGGGTCCGCGGTGTGGATGAGAACAGGAATGCCCAGCTCTCCACACTTGGCCCAGATCGGGTCCAACCGCGGATCATCCGTACGGACGCGTTGGCTGTCGGCGTCGAAGATGTACATGCCCAGGCTCTTAAAAATCTTCAGGCCCCGGGCCCCGTTCTTGACGTCTTCTTCCAATTGGGCAGCGGCCGCTGTTCCAAATCCCGGCTCGCTGATCCTGTCGAAGTCTATATTCGCATAATGAACGAATCGGCCCGGTGCATGCGCCTCCGTATTCCGCACCTTCTGCAACAGGCTCGCTCCGCTGCCGCCGCTAAGATTGACCATTACGGCCATGTTAAGAGAATCCATGTCCGCAACGAGCCGTGCGATATCCTGCGCGGAAGCATCTCCGATGCGCCACTGGTGGGCGTGCGCATCCACAAATGCATACTTGGCCTTTGAAACCGGGTGTTGGGGGACTACGAGCGTGGAAACAGGCGCGTAGTCCTCCCACTGTAGTGTCTGAGCCTGGGCGACTGGCGACAGAAGTAACCCGATAAGTACGACAAGACGCAGGTGGATGAGCATATTGGTAATGCGTTGGGTTCTCCAGGTTAACACAGCCTTCAATGATAGCATTCTTCGGCTAAGGAAACCAGGCAGTTTGCAGTGTTCCACCGGAGCCGAAACCCACGTACAGACACCCTGTTGATATGCGCTACAGATTCAACGCCCCGTCTCCTGGTATGGCTGTACATGCACAATCTTTCAACCTTTGCGCTCCGTTCGAGCCAGTGGGAGACCAGCCACAGGCCATCGCAGAGCTCACAGAGGGCCTGAAACGTGGAGTGCCACATCAAACACTACTGGGTGTGACAGGATCCGGTAAGACCTTCTCCATCAGCAACGTCATCCAGAATGCCGGCGTGCCAACGCTCGTGATGAGCCACAACAAGACGCTCGCCGCGCAGCTGTACGCAGAATTTCGCCAGTTTTTTCCGGAAAACGCTGTCGAGTTCTTCATTTCGTATTACGACTACTACCAGCCGGAAGCATACATCGTTCGTAGCGATACGTATATCGAAAAGGATATGTCCATCAACGATCGCATCGACCGTCTGCGTCTGAGGGCAACGAGTGCGCTTGTTTCGGGGCGAGAGGATGTCATCGTAGTCGCCAGCGTGTCGTGCATTTACGGGCTTGGATCCCCGGAAGAGTACAAGAGCCAGATTGTTCAATTGCGACCGGGCCTGGAGATTGCCAGAAATGAATTACTGGGGCGCCTCATCAATATTTTCTATTCCCGCAACGACATTGATTTTGCGCCCGGTGTCTTTCGCGTGCGCGGGGATGTGGTAGACATTTTTCCGGCCTATATCGAAGATTGCGCCTATCGCATTGAATTCTGGGGCGATGAGATTGAAAAAATCAGCAGATTCGATCCATTGACAGGTCACCTCCAGCAACGCGAAACGCTCGTTACCATCTATCCCGCCAAGCTTTTTGTAACCCCCCTGGAGCAAATGGACCGCGCGACGCAGTCTATCGAGGAAGAGCTGCGCTGGCGCCTGGCCATTCTGCGCGAGCAAGGGATGCTGTTGGAAGCGCAACGCCTGGAGCAACGCACACGGTTCGATCTTGAGATGATGAAAGAGCTGGGGTACTGCTCCGGCATCGAGAATTACAGCCGGCATCTCACCGGCCGAGATCCTGGGCAGCGCCCCTACTGCCTGCTGGACTACTTTCCGGATGATTTCTTGCTGCTGGTGGACGAAAGCCATGCCACCATTCCACAGGTGCGCGCGATGTACAATGGCGACCGTGCCCGAAAACTTACGCTCGTCGAACACGGATTCCGACTGCCGTCTGCCCTCGACAACCGACCCATGACGTTTGAGGAGTACGAGGCGAAACAGCATCAAGTCATATTCATCAGCGCCACTCCAGGCGATTATGAGTTGGAGAAAAGCGGCGGTGTCTTTGTAGAGCAAATCATTCGGCCAACGGGAATCCCTGACCCGCCGGTGGAGATTCGGCCCAGTGAGAATCAGATTGACGACCTGCTGGAGGAAATCCGCATGGTCACGCACCGGAATGAGCGTGCACTGGTGACTACGCTCACCAAGCGCATGGCGGAGGATCTAACCGATTACCTCGACTCGTTCGGAGTCAAGGTGCGCTACCTGCATTCCGATATTGACGCGCTGACGCGTGTCGAACTATTGCGCGATCTTCGCCTTGGCGTCTTTGACGTGCTCATCGGCGTGAACCTGCTACGCGAAGGTCTGGACCTGCCAGAAGTGTCGCTGGTGGCAATCGTTGATGCCGACAAGGAGGGGTTCCTGCGTAGTGACCGGTCACTGATTCAAACAGCCGGTCGCGCTGCCCGCAATTCCAATGGCAAGATACTTATGTATGCAGACCGCGTGACAGGATCCATGCAACGCATGTTGGACGAAACGAAGCGGCGGCGAACCATCCAGATTGCATACAATCAAGAGCATGGCATCACACCACGAACCGTGACGAAGGACCGTTCGCAGATCCTGCGCGGAACCGTCATAGCCGAAGAAAACACCGGGGACGGTCCAGACTCTTCTCGCCACCCCAAAGACCCGGCCAGGCCCCGGCCTCCGCTGATCGATCCTCTCCTTCCCTATCTCAGCAATGAAGAGAAGCGGGACTTGATCAAACAAATGCATGCCGAAATGCTGGAGGCCGCTGAGAATCTTGACTTTGAGCGTGCCGCGGATCTAAGAGATACTATTGCTCGTACGGAGGTCTCCCTGGCAGCATAACAACGCGGTGCCTGGGAACGTCGGCACAATGCGCATCGTTATATCGCGGTTAGTTTTGGCATAAGAAACCATGGCCATGAAAGAAGGCATCCATCCCGATTACAATTTCATTACGGTCCGGCTTGCTGACGGAACGGAATTTCAGACGCGGTCAACGATGAAGGGCGACCAGTTCGTTTCGGAAGTGGACAGCACCAATCATCCGTTCTACACTGGACGCCGGCAGTATGTAGATACCGCCGGACGTGTCGAGAAATTCAGGCGGCGTTACGGTCAGAGCAAAAAAGACGAGTGACCAGCCTGTCCCATTGCGGGTTTTTAAAGGCGATCTGCAAGTGCAGATCGCCTTTTGGCATGTATTGCTGTAATGTTCAACCCTGTTCAATTGATTGCGGCGAAGCGCGACGGGCAAACGCTGCCCCGCACATCAATTGTGGCCCTCATTGAGGCCTTCACACGGGGCGAAGTGGCGGACTACCAGATGAGTGCATTCCTCATGGCCTGTTATCTCCAGGGCCTGGACGCGCAGGAGTCTGCCGCACTCACCGAGAGCATGCTTCATTCCGGTAGTATCCTCAATCTGGACACCGTACCCGGAATCAAGGTGGACAAGCATTCTACCGGAGGTGTTGGCGACAAGGTTTCGCTGATTTTGGCCCCGACGGTAGCAGCATGCGGCGTTCCGGTGCCCATGATTTCCGGTCGAGGCCTGGGTCACACCGGAGGCACGATCGACAAGCTCAATGCGATACCCGGCTTCCGCACAGATCTTTCCATCGCTGAATACCGGGCGCAATTGGAGAACATCGGAATCGTAATGGCCGGTGCCACGGAGGCGATCGCACCGGCGGACCGGGCAATGTATGCGCTGCGGGATGTGACCGCAACCGTCGACTTTATCCCGTTTATCGCCGCGTCGATCATGAGCAAGAAGCTGGCGGAAGGCATCGATGCCCTCGTGCTTGATGTCAAGGTCGGCGGAGGCGCATTCATGAACACGGTGGAAGATGGCCGCCATCTGGCTGAAGCCTTGACGCACATCGGAGAAAGTTTCGGCAAAGCAACCGTCGCCTGGATGACCCGAATGGACACGCCGCTGGGGCATGCTATCGGCAATCGGATTGAAGTCGAGGAGAGCATTCGGTGCCTCCAGGGGGGCAAGGAATCAGACCTGATGGAGGTTACCGTGCAGTTGGCGGGCGAAATGATCTTTCTGGGCGGTGCAAGCAGTTCTGTGCAAGAGGGACGCCAGAGGGCGCTGGAAGCAATCCATTCCGGTTCGGCCTTTGAGACATTCGCCACCATGGTGGAAGCCCAGGGAGGCAGCATGACGGAATTGATGACGGGATACGCTTCTCCTACCTGGAGTGCGGCGGTCAGAGTGTGCGCGCCCGTTGGCGCGCGCAGCTATGTGGCAAGCATTGACGCCTTTGCTCTGGGCAGCGTTGCTGTGGAGATGGGCGTTGGGCGCCTCGCCCAAACCGATAGCGTAGACCCGGACGCGGGCATACTCCTCTGCCGGAAACCCGGCGACGCCGTGATTCCAGGCGAGGTCATCGCAGAGTTGTATACAACCAAGACTTCAGAGGCACCCAGATTTGAATCCGCCGTACAACAGGCGTTTCACTATTCTGATACGGCGCCCGAAATCCCGCCACTGCTCATGGACAGATTTTCCGCGGATGGTTGGATGATCGGATCCTGAAGGGCAAACTGACCTGAGGTGCATCTTTCATCGGTTGATTTCCGTTACATATTCTATATTAACTGTGCTCCCACTCACAACGATTTACTTACGCTGATGTCCATTTGGTCACGATTCCGACGCCTCCTGCGGTCCATCTTCGGAGGGGCTATTTCGTCGTTGGAAAACCCCCGTCTCATTCTGGAACAGAACATTCGTGAACTCAATGATCAGGTTCCGAAGATGAATGAGAACATCGCGACGGTCAAAGCCAACGTGATTCTGCTCCAGAAGGAAGAGCGCCGCATTCAATCCGAGGTCGCAGATCTGACGTCCAAAGTAAAGGTGTCGATACAAGCGGGACGGGATGACTTGGCCCAGCAGCATGCTATCCGCCTGGACACGGCACAGGGGCAGCTGGTAAAAGTGCGCGAACAGCTGCGCTACGCCTCATCGGCGTATGAAAAGGCACAGCAGGTCAAGAAGGTGTTCATGCGCGAGCGGCAGCGCAAGATCAACGAGGCCCAGGTTGCGTTGCGGGCGCATGAGCGGGCCAAATGGCAGTCCGAGGTGGCCGATGTTATGGAGCAGTTCGAGGTCTCCGGCATTGATCAGACGCACGATGAGATGATCCAGCGGATCGATGTGCAGACAGCGAAGAATGAAGCGCGCATGGAGATGGCGCTCGACTCCATCGATACGCAGGCTCTTCGCATCGAAGAAGATGCGGAAAAACTCCGGGCTGCGGAGCTCGTCAAGCAATTCAAGCTGGAAATGGACCTGGAAGAACGGGGCGAAGCCCAGGTCGACATACCAGACGCAACGGAAAAAGAGGAAGAAGTTTCGCCCAAAACGATTGGCCGCGATCGAACACAAGGATAGAACAGCCAACCGTGTGCCCAAAACCATGACGCCAGAAGAACGGGAAGCGATCAAGAATTCGGAAAAGGAGCGGTTGCGGGCGATGCGCCGGCGGCGGGTTGTCGAGCGTCTTGGCGCATCCGGGAAACGCGAGGCCATTTGGAATATAGACGAACCCCAAGGCATCGAAGACACGCATCAGGAAATGCTAGGCATGCTTGAGCATGCTACCGCTCTGAATGAGGCGCGTGTGGAAATGGCCTTGGAAAAGGCTGAAGGTGAGCAACATCCCGGTGATTCGCCTGAGGAAAATGCGCGCGCCCTCGTGAAGCAGATAAAGCTTCAGATGGGAATGCAGGAATCGGGTGCGGAACCAGGCGTTGAGAAAGTGCGACAGCGGGCGGATGACCCGTTGCCTGCACGCAATAGTCCGGAGAAAACCATCGGTCGTCCGCGGTAAACGCCTCCGACAAGACGCCGCCGTCCAGGAGAAGACCAGCCACACCGTTCTATCAGAGATGAACGAGTCCACCATTAACTACAACAAGGAAGCCTTCCTGCACCCATGGAACCTGACGTTCCTCATCGTGGCTATGTTGGGCGCCCTTGCGTTGCGATCGATTCCCGGGGTTGGCGACACTTTCTTGTCCGATATTGTGCTGGTCTTCGGTGCAGCGTTTGAGCTCCTCGTTCTGGGCGTCATACCTCACAATGAGCGGTTCCAGCGCTACATCAAGATGGAACGCGTGGCGCGAGCCCGCGCCAATCCGCCAACATGGAAGGAGCGATGCCGGGCGCTTAACAAGGTCAATCAACGACGACATATCAAGCTCCGAAACCTCAGGGACAAGATTGACGCGAACTACAACAAGCTCAGTTATGCATCGCAGGGACTCGTAGAAAGCCACATAGGCAAACTTGATGGGCTCTTGGACTCTTGCCTCGCCCTGATGAGCCAGCATGAGCGCTATGGCCAATACGGCGATGGTGGCGAACGACGGACAGTCGAATTGGCTATAGCGGAATTGCGCCGGGAGATAGAAGAGGATCCTGATCGGGTACGGGCTATCAAGGCCCGCCGCCTGAGGGTCCTGCAACAACGGCAAGACCGTTTCAAGAAGAGCGAAGAGAACCTGGAAATCATAGAAGCTCAGTTAGCAACGATTGAAGATGTGGTCAAGTATATCCATGAGCAATCCATTACGCTTCGAAACCCGGAAGAGATTTCGTATCAGTTGGATGTGCTGCTGAGTGAAGTGGAGGAAACAGAGGCTGCGGTCGGTGAAATTGAAGACGTCTTCGCCACCGCGAGCGATCTATTGACTGGCCTAGACACGTTTGAATCTCCTGCGGGGTCCCAAGAAGGTGAGCAGGCGCCAGTTCAATCTCGGCAGCGATCGGAAATCAGAGCACGCCCTCCTTCCGCATGAACTCTGCCTGGGCTTGCCATATGCTGGGATCATGGGGCCCGATACCTGTCAGCTTCACGCTGCGCGGCAGCGTATGACCATTCTGTGAGCGTATCAATTCATGGAGTTTGCCGTCATTGTGGCTATGCTGGGCCTCAGCGCGTTCTTTTCCGGTTCAGAAATCGCGTTCGTGGCCGCCAACCGTTTGCGGGTGGAACTCGTGGCCGGTCGGCGCGGCTTTGTGGGTCGTCGTGTGGTGGAATTTCTTGAGAACCCAACGACGTTTCTCACCACTGCGCTCGTGGGCAACAACATTGCCCTGGTCGTCTATTCGACCCTGATGGCGCTCGCGCTCGGCAGCCCCCTTGAACAGTTCTTTGTGCAAAGCACCGGGCTTGACGCGCCCAGTCTCGAGGTCGCCGTGCTCGTGACTCAGACCATCGCCGCCGCCGGCATTGTGCTGGTCCTGGGTGAAATCCTGCCCAAAACGATCATGCAGCAGGTTGCCGACCGCGCTGTATTCGTGCTGGCGCTGCCCCTCTGGCTCACCTACCGTTTACTGCTCCCGCTGGTGCGTCTGGCTGGCGGCGCCTCACAGGTCCTGGTGCGACTCTTACGCGCTGATGCCGTACCGTTTTCGCAATTCCCGCGCAGAGCCTTCGAACTCATCATAGAAGAGAGCCAAGAAACCGGAGCACTTGGGCTTGATGCGGAGGAAACCGAAATCCTGAGCAACGTTTTCGACTTGCACACGAAGAGGGTCAAGGAGTCCATGACGCCCCGTACGGACATCATAGCAGTAGATGAGGAGACGTCCCTGGAAGCTCTTCGCAAACAGTGCATTGAGAGCGGATATTCCAAGGTCCCCGTCTATCGCGACAACATTGACGAGATTGTTGGTATAGCCTTCGCCTATGACCTGTTCAACCATCCGGCATCGCTCAAAGAGATGATGCGGCCCGCAAAATTTGTGCCTGAGTCAAAGCCATCAAAACACCTGTTGAAGGAGTTTAGGGACACGAATTCCTCCATCGTTATCGTCATTGACGAGTATGGCGGTACCGCAGGTCTAATTACTCGGGAAGACTTGTTAGAAGAGCTTTTCGGAGACATTCAGGATGAATTTGATTCCGACGATGTCATCATCCGACAGGAGGATAGCCAGACATTTGTCGTAAGTGGGCGGGCGGAAATCGATGAGGTCGAGGAGCGCCTGGGAGTTCAAATTCCCCAGGGCGACTACGAAACGGTGGCTGGTTACCTGCTTGAGCAGCAGGGAACGATTCCCGATTTGCAGGACGAATTCGAGATTGGAGCGTACCGGTTTGTCATCCTGCAGGCCACTGCCAATCGCATCGAGCTAGTGCGTATCACGCAACTGTCTCGCACGTAGGCGCAATTCAGCGGGCGATTCTGAAGAATATTCTCCGGACCCGCGCCTCCCAGGTACCCGGACTGAACCTGCGAGCATCTTCGCAGCCCCTACAAGCCGGGACGTGTGTGGGCATGCGTACAGAAAGAGCACCGCCCCCAACACGCAACACAACCGTTAACGCCGGTTCCGCAGGGGAAACGCGCGCCTCCACTACTCCTCCTGCCTTTGCCGACCGATATCCTTATCGTACTCCATACACTTACTCGGAGGTATGCCGAGCCTCGTCTCCGCCACCAATGGACGACCGCATCTGCGTATCTGCCTGGATATTGCGGATGTTGTAATAATCCATAATGCCGAGCTGACCCTTCCGAAACGCTTCCGCAATCGCCGTCGGAACCATTGCTTCAGCCTCGACCACACGCGCACGCTGCTCCTGCACGGCAGCCACCATTTCCTGCTCGCGGGCTACCGCGGCAGCGCGGCGTTCTTCCGCCTTGGCCCGTGCTACCTGCAGATCAGCCTCCGCCTGATCGGTCTGAAGCTTGGCTCCGATGTTCTCACCCACGTCAACATCGGCGATGTCGATGGAGAGAATTTCGAATGCCGTACCTGAGTCCAGCCCCTTGGCAAGCACCGTCTTCGATATGATATCAGGGTTCTCCAGCACGGCGGCGTGCGAATCCGACGAACCTATCGTCGATACAATCCCCTCCCCGACGCGTGCGATAATGGTTTCCTCTCCTGCTCCACCCACGAGACGCTCAATATTCGCACGTACGGTAACTCTGGCAATAGCCCGCAATTGAATGCCGTCCTTCGCAATTGCTGAAATCGGCGGCGTTTCGATGACCTTCGGGTTTACCGATACCTGCACGGCTTCAAACACGTCACGGCCTGCCAGGTCAATGGCAGTTGCGCGCTCAAAATTCAGGTCAATGTCGGCCTTGTCGGCGGAAATCAGTGCATTGACGACCTGTTGGACATGGCCGCCAGCAAGAAAGTGGGCTTCCAGTTCAGGCGTGTGGACATTAATCCCGGCTTTGTGGGCCGTGATGAGAGGTTTGACTATCCGGTCGGGCGGCACGCGACGTAGCCGCATGCCGACAAGGTCACGAAACAAATTCAGCCGCACACCGGAAAAGATGGCCGTAATCCATAGCCGGACAGGCACCAGATACAGGATGAAGATCAGGCCGATTACGACCAGTATAATGAACACGGCACTCGAGAAGCCTACAATATCTTGCATGGATTTACGTGTTTAGTTGATAATCGCCGGTCTTGCCGCCAGATTTCGCCAGCAGTTCAATATCGGTAATACGAATCGCCTTGGAAACCGACTTGCACATATCGTAAATCGTGAGTGCTGCCATGGAAACAGCCGTCAGCACCTCCATTTCCACGCCCGTAGGACCAATGGAACGGGCGCTGGCTTCGATTTCCACGGCATGATCTGTCTCCTCCAGCCGGAAAGTGACCTCAATACCGGTCACCGTCACGCTGTGACAAAGCGGAATAAGGACGCTTGTGTGCTTCGCCCCCATTATGCCCGCCACTTGTGCGATCCCCAAAACGTCCCCCTTGGCAATCTTGTGATCCGCCAACTGCCTAAATGCCCCTTCGCCGAGAATCACTCGACCCCGGGCCACGGCCGTCCGCACCGTGTCAGTCTTCTCGGAAATGTCGACCATGCGGACTCCCCCCGTGGGACGGAGATGGGTCAACGGCAGACGTTCCTTCATGGCGCGTCGATTATGTGCAACGGGCAAGATAGGGTGGAGTTGCGCGAACGGCAACGCCAAGCACCATGAATGCTTCAATCGACGCGGGATACTCCATCTTCCACCACAACCGGTCTCCCTTCGAGTGAAGCGCGGTGGGAAACGGCTGCCGGCGGCGCAGTCACCCATCTTCCGACGGTATGCTCGTGCTGGCGCCAGGGATTGAGCCGCAAGAGGCGATGATGACTGCTTCGTAGACGCGCTATTCCCCGATCCACCCGCTTATGGCTCTCACCGGAGCCTGACCGCCCGTAATAGTCGCGCCCTTGATTCTCACCCAACAGCGTTTATTCGGGTGCAAGCACACTGCGTCTGGTGCATCGAATCATCGTTTCCAGCCGCAGCGTTCATCAATTGGGGTTTCTATTTTCCTTTCTGAAAGCCCTCTCACGCTTCGCCGGTAGCAGAGACAACCGGGAGGCGCTTCGCTCACCATGGCGCCTGGATCACGCCAGCTATTCCCGGGGCCTCACAGTTGGCACCTTGCATTTCGGTGGCATACCTTTCAAGGAATCGGTTCCAATCGTATGCCCTTGCGAAGCACACGCTTGCATAAACAGTTGATGGAAATCGGGACGGCTTATGGAAATGCTGAACAGAAGCTCCCGAATGGCTCTCCAGCTCCGGGTTGCGCTGGCAGTCGGAGTGTTCGCTGCACCTGTGATCTGGTGCGAGTTTGCCGGAAGGCCAATACGAGAAGATGAGCAACCTGAACCCAGGATGTGATTGGAATCGCTATAGCCCATGTCCTATTTCCAAACGGCCGCTTGATTACCTGGTTTATGGCGAATGCCGGTCTCAGCATCCGCAACCCCCTGGGGTGCGCAAACGTACCGATCCCGATCGTTCCCGCAACTCTCATTCTTCCGTTTAAGCGTGTGATCCTATGACCTATCCCTTGACCTACTCGATCATTGCTGATCTCGTTGATGGCGGCCTGGCCAAGAATCCGAGTATCGCAGCTTCCGTGAAGCGTGGAGGCGTGTGGCACGAAACATCCGTTTCGGATTTTCGGGAGCAGATCGACGCCTTTGCACTCGGACTGCATGCACTCGGCATACGAAAGGGAGACCGGGTTGCCCTACATGCAGAAAACTGTACGGAATGGCTGATTATCGACCAGGCTATCCTGCGACTGGGCGCAGTCACGGTCCCCATTTATACCACACAGCCAACGGAGCAGATCAAGTATATCCTCGCTAATGCAGGAGCCCGCATCTATATAGTGTCGACCCAGGACCTTTTTGAGGGCCAGCGTCAGATCGTGGAAGAACTCGGTCCAAACATTACGACCGTAGGAATTCTTGGATCGTTTGCGCCGCGCATGGAGACGTTTCACACGGTATTGGATCGCGGTCGCACTCTCCGGGAGGAGGATCCGGATCTGCTTGGCAGGATTCGGCTCACCGTGAATCCGGAAGACCTCGCAACACTGATCTATACTTCCGGCACCACGGGCACTCCCAAGGGCGTAATGCTCACGCATGCCAACGTCACTTCCAACGCAGTGGCGGTTTGCGAGCGTCTCCCTTTTGACTCGGAAGCACACCGGGGTGACCGGATGCTGTCCTATTTGCCGCTCTGTCACTCATTGGAACGGATCGCCACGATCGTATACCTGTATATAGGATGCACGATATATTTTGTGGAGGATTTCCAGGAGATTGCGGAGGATTTCAAGACAGTTCGCCCCCTCCATATGACGACGGTGCCGCGCCTGTTGGAGAAGGTCCACGCTGCCATCATGAATAAAGCTGCAGCGGCAGGCGGCATCAAGAGCGTGCTGGCCAAGTGGGCACTCTCCCTGGCCGAAAATTACGATGTCACATCGAAGAAGCGCAGCCTGCAGTGGAAACTGGCCGATAAACTTGTATACGGCAAACTGCGCAATGCCGTATTCGGTGGTAATCTCTGCGCACTGACCTCCGGCGGTGCGGCCTTGTCTCCCACGGTTATGAGCTTCTATAACGGCCTCGGAATTTTCTGTGGGCAGGGTTATGGACTTACCGAGACGTCGCCGGTTATTTCCATTTACAAGAAGGGCGATTTGCGACCGAAGTCTATTGGCACGGCCATTCGGGATGTGGAGGTGCGTATCGCGGAAGATGGTGAGATCCTGACGCGGGGACCTCATATCATGCAGGGCTACTACAAGATGCCCGAAAAAACAGCGGAGGTCATGTCAGAGGATGGGTGGTTTCATACCGGAGACATCGGCCACATGGACGAAGATGGCCACCTGTACATCACCGACCGCAAAAAGCAGCTATTCAAACTCTCTACCGGCAAGTACATCGCTCCTACTCCCATTGAGACGGCTCTTTGTCGCAGTGCATACATCGAGCAGGCCGTCGTGATAGGCAGCGAACGCAAGTTCTGCGCAGCTCTGATCGTCCTGGATCCGGAGGCCGTCCGGCAGGGATTGGGAATTGACGCATCCGACGATCCGGACCACCAGTTGCATGATACTCCAGAGGTGAGCGCCCTCATTGACGCAGCCGTTCAAGCGGCCAATGAAGGTTTACCTCATTGGGAGCAGGTCAAGAAGTTCAGCGTGCTGGGAAGGGCTTTCACCATCGAGGATGGAGAACTTACGCCTACCATGAAGTTGAAGCGCCGTGTTATCCGCGAACGCTACGGGCACAACATCAATGCTCTGTACGCAGAATAGGAACGGCGCCATGGGGCGTAGGGGACCAGCCCCGGAAACCGAATCAGCTCCCTGGGTGCACCAGGGCAGGCACAAAGAGAGCTGTGATGCTTCGTATCGGTGTAACCCTCGCGCGACTGGCCAAGTGTAACGAACGTATACCTCCTTCGAACGACAGGCCCCGACAAACGTGCAGTCTCCGAATCACCGCACAGCCGGGCCGTGCATCGATACCTCCGCTACGGTAACCCCTTGACAGGAGTGCAGGGCAACATATTGGACACGCCAGTGAAGGAGATTTTTTCTGCTGCAGACTCGGAGTCGCGGTTCGAGGACCGTAGTTCTTTTGTCTTTGAGTAGCCAAGTATCCAAACGCATGGCAACTGCGATCAGTCTGGAAAAGTACGGAGTTATTGTGAAGGACGTGCGCCGGAATGTCGTGCCGGCCGTGCTCTATGAAGACGCCATTCGGAACGATCCGACAGCGGCCATCGCGCCATCCGGTGCGCTCATGATTACTTCGGGCGAAAAGACCGGCCGAAGCCCGATGGATAAACGGATTACGAACAATTCTCGGAGTACCAGTCATATATGGTGGGGTCCCGTCAACATGCCCATAGACGAGCACACGTTCGAAATCAATCGAGAACGGGCTCGTGACTATTTCAATACCCTGAGTCGCCTCTACGTAGTAGATGGCTATGCAGGCTGGGACCCTGCGCACCGGATCAAGGTCCGCATAATCTGTGAGCGTGCCTACCATGCGTTGTTCATGCATAACATGCTGATTCGTCCGTCAGACGAGGATCTTCGCACCTTCGGAGATCCTGACTACGTGGTGTACAATGCGGGCATGTTTCCTGCAAACAGGCACACGACGTATATGTCTTCAAAGACCAGCGTCGATATTTCCTTCGAGTTGCAGGAAATGGTGATCCTGGGCACCCAGTATGCAGGAGAAATGAAGAAGGGTGTCTTCACGGTCATGCACTACATCATGCCGCTCGAAGGTGTATTGTCGATGCATTGCTCAGCCAACGAAGGGGTGGCTGGTGATGTGTCGCTGTTCTTCGGCCTTTCAGGGACTGGCAAGACCACGCTTTCAGCAGACGCTGGCCGCCGATTGATCGGCGATGACGAACATTGCTGGGGCGCAGAGGGCATTTTTAATATCGAGGGCGGCTGTTACGCCAAGGTGGCTGGACTTTCGGCAGAGGAAGAGCCGGGAATCCATCACGCGATCCGCTTCGGCACTGTACTCGAAAACGTCGTTTTTGACGGCGTCTCGCATACGATCGATTATGCCGACACCAGCATCACGGAAAACACGCGGGCCTCGTATCCGATCGAGCATATCTCCAACGCCAAGATTCCCTGTGTCGGCGGGCACCCCAGCAACATCATATTCCTCACCTACGATGCGTTTGGCGTGCTCCCGCCAGTGGCGAAACTCACCCCGGAGCAAGCGATGTACCACTTCATCAGCGGATATACCGCCAAGGTTGCTGGCACCGAGATGGGTGTTGTGGAACCTGAAGCAACATTTTCGGCCTGCTTCGGTGCGGCATTCTTGGTCTGGCACCCCAATATGTATGCAGAAATGTTGGCTTCAAAGATGAAGGAACGCAACGCGCATGCATGGTTGATTAATACAGGCATTACCGGGGGTGTGTACGGCCAGGCCCGTCGCGTACAACTGAAGCATACGCGGGCCATTATTGACGCCATTCACGAAGGTTCACTGGCCAATGCGCCGATGTTGGACGATGCTATTTTTGGCTACGCTATTCCTACGGAGTGCGCCGGTGTGCCGACGGAAATTCTGTTTCCGCGCAACGCCTGGGAGGATCCGGCCGCCCATGATGAGACAGCGAGAATGCTTGCACGCCTTTTCCTGCAGAATTTCCAGAAGTATGCCGATGGCTGCGCGTCAGGCGTCGCTGCGGCCGGCCCAAAGCTGGACGGATAAACGCGCAAATTGAGACGTCCTTATTCGCGATGCCCCGCATGGTCAATGCGCGCGCATCGCCATGGAGCTATGAATGGCAAACTCCTTCATGGAGCTTGTGGGCGCAGAATCCGTGCGATGCTAGCCGGTAGCCTTGCTCATACGAAAGGCCTTGTATTGCCGGCATATGGAAAACATTATTGTCAAACCCATCATTAACCAGATCCAACTATAGGTAGTAAAGCCCACAAAAAGAACCACCAGAACGACAGATCCCGCTATTGTTAACAGAAATCGCGTGCGAGCGTCGAAGGTTCGCTCAACCCGGACGTGGATGCCGTAACTCAGGGCAATGATTGCAACAAGGATTATCAATTCCAGGATTTGCATCTGCTTGCGGCGTTGAGTCTGGTCAACGAACACCCGTCGTATCCGCAGGCAACGACATCTGTTCAACACCGGTTCCGGCAATTTGGAGCAGCAACTGCGCAGGCGCCATTCGGCTGGTGTCGGTTACCCCATTGCCTCCGCAGCGGCTGCCGACACGGCGCGTTTTGCCATAACAGAGCAGAGGTGGGCACGATATTCGCTACTCGCGCCGATGTCACTTAGCATGTCTCTGGGATCCGCGATCCCCGCTACTGCATTATCGATCACTGACGCATTCAATTGTTTGCCCACAAGACGCATCTCGGCCTCTTCAGCCCGAAACGCGTGCGTCGCAGCGCCGGTGACTCCAATGCGCGCACGTGTGCATTGTCCGGTAGCGTCTACCGCCACGTATGCCGCTACACCCACGACGGCATACTTGGAGGCCGGACTCGCATGCTTCGCATACGACGCGCCTTCCTGGGCCCCCAAGCATGGAAAGTGTGCCTCGGTAATCATCTCACCATCCTGCAGAGCTGTTTCAAACAATCCGCAAAAGAAATCATCGGCCCCGACAGTACGCTTTCCTGTTGCGCCGGATACGATGATGTCGGCATCTAGCGCCAACACGAGCGCCGGATAGTCCGCAGCAGGATCGGCATGCGCCAGACTGCCTCCAAGGGTTCCCCGGTTGCGCACCTGGGGATCGCCGATGCCACCGGCCGCCTCTGCCAGCGCGCCGCACTGCGCCTGAACAAGCAAAGACGCTTCCACCACTCGATGGGTGACCAGGGCTCCGATGCACAGCCTATTGTAATGAAGGGTTATCTGAGAAAGCGAAGAGATGCGGGACACGTCTACGAGTAGCGCCGGATCATCCAATCGGAGCTTCATGGCAGGAATGAGGCTGTGCCCACCTGCGAGAAGTCTGGCGTTGTCATGTTCCGCCAACAGTGCCAGCGCTTCTTCAACGGTGGCGGCGCGAGCATAATTGAAAGCACTTGGGGTCATGATCAAACCGGGTTCAGATGAATGTTAAGCCGGATTTTTCCGGCACAGAATGTTGGACCGAGAGGCCGCGCCCTCTACGCGGCCTCCCGCGTACTGTGGGACGCACGAATTGCCTGCCACACGCGCTCCGGCGTCAACGGCATGGCAATATCTCGAACGCCTACTGCATCACAAACGGCATTTACAATGCAGGGCGTCGAAGCAATCGTGCCCGTCTCGCCAGCACCCTTGGCCCCCAATGGGTTGTGCGGGCAAGGCGTCACCGTGCGATCAACTTCAAACATGGGCAGATCCGCCGCCCGGGGCACGGCATAGTCCATGAAGGATCCGGTCAAGAGCTGCCCCTCGTTGTCATAGACGCCCTGCTCCAACAGGGCCTGCCCTATGCCATGCGCAATGCCTCCATGCACTTGCCCATCTACGATCATCGGGTTGATGACCTCGCCCACGTCATCGACGGCGACATAGCGGAGGATGGCGACCTCTCCCGTCTCCGGATCTACTTCGACCGCGCAGATGTGTGCGCCAAAGGGGAAGGTGAAGTTCTTCGGATCATAGAATGCGTTGAATTCGAGTCCTGGCTCCAGCTCTTCAATCGGATAATCGTGAGGTACATACGCTGTCAGGGCGATGTCTCCAAAACCCACCGATCTGTCGGTGCCCTTGACCGTGAACTGGCCGCCTACGTATTCCAGATCGTCTTCGGCAGCTTCGAGTTTGTGCGCGGCGATCTTGCGAGCCTTGTTGAGCACTTTCTCAAGGGCTCGGTATATGGCGCTGCCTCCCACGGCCAGACTTCTTGATCCGTACGTGCCCATGCCAAACGGAATCAGTGCCGTGTCGCCATGCACCAGTTCCACATCCTCCATGGGGATCTGCAAATGATGAGCAACCAGTTGTGCAAACGTAGTTTCGTGGCCCTGACCGTGCGAATGCACGCCGGTATATGCCTGGACTTTGCCCGTCGGGTGCACGCGGATCATTCCACTGTCATATAGGCCTGCCCGCGCGCCGATAGCTCCTGCAACAGCGGACGGCGCGATACCGCACGCCTCGATATAGGTGGAAAAACCGATGCCTACCAGACGCCCGGCGGTCCGGGCCTGCTCCTGCATCTGCCGCAGATCCGCATAACCGATCATGTCCAGCGCTGCGTCGAGCGCCGCCTCGTAATCACCACTGTCGTACTCCAGCACCACCGGCGTCGTATACGGAAACTGGTCCGCACCGATGAAATTCATCCTTCTTAGCTCTGCCGGATCATAGCCCATTTCGTTTGCCGCCAGATCCATTAATCGCTCCAACAGGAACGTCGCTTCCGGACGCCCTGCGCCACGCAACGCATCAACAGGCACTGTATTTGTAAAAATGCCCGTGGTGTGCACGTGGATGACAGGCGTGGTGTATTGTCCGGCCAGCAGCGTCCCGTACAGCCAAGTCGGAATCCCTCCAGCAAACGTAGACAGATACGCCCCCATGTTGGCCTTCGTATCTACTTTGAGTCCTGTTATTTTTCCTTCTGCGTCGAACGCCATCTGGGCCTGCGAAATGTGGTCGCGGCCCTGCGCATCCGTCACGAAGCTCTCACTACGTTCGGCCGTCCACTTCACCGGCCGTCCAATCTTCCGTGTCGCCCATGTGCACAATACTTCCTCCGGATAATGGAAGATCTTGCTGCCGAATCCACCTCCCACGTCCGGCGATATCACACGCACCTTGTGTTCGGGCAAGCCCGTCACAAACGCGCACAAGAGCAGGCGTATGAGGTGCGGGTTCTGGGAACTCGTATATAGCGTCAGATTGCCGGTCGCCAAATCATGGTCTCCGATGACGCTACGCGGCTCAATCGCGTTGGCGATGAGTCGCTGGTTCACCACTTCGTAGGAAGTGATATGATGGGCCGATGCGAGGGCGGCGTCCGTGGCCTCCCGGTCTCCCAACTCCCAGGTAAACGACACGTTATTTGGGGCCCCATCATGCACCAGGGGCGCATCATCGTGCAGAGCGTCGTCCATGTGGACAACCGCCGGCAGCGGCTCATAGTCCACAACAACAAGTTCGGCGGCATCCTGCGCCACCTCCCGCGTATCGGCAATAACCACAGCTACGCCGTCTCCGACGTGTCGGACCTTGTCCACGGCAAGCGTGTGGTGGGGCGGCTCCTTCATGTCCGCCCCAATCTGCCAGCCCGTCGGGATCGGGTTGATGCCATCATCCACCATGTCCTGGCCAACAAAGACCGCCACTACACCGGGCTGGCTGCGCGCCTCAGTTGCGTCAATGCTCTTGATGCGCGCATGCGCCCAGGGGCTTCGCACAATCCATGCATGCGTCATTTTTGGGAGCACAATGTCATCGGTATAACGACCGCGCCCCGTAATAAAGCGCTCATCTTCGACGCGTTTGATCGACTTTCCGATATATGCTGGCATGGTTCTCTCGATGAATGTGATAGCTGAAGACGGTGAGGCCGAGCATGCGAATGGGCCTATGTGGCCTCAGCGGCTCGCTGGATGGCCTTTACGATGTTGTGATAGCCGGTGCAACGACAGTAGTTGCCCTCCAACGCGTGGCGGATTTCATCTTCACCAGGGCTTGCATTACGACTCAAAAGATCAGCGGCCGTCATGATCATGCCTGGTGTGCAGAAACCGCATTGCAGTGCGTGTTCTTCGCGGAATGCGACTTGCAGCGGGTGAAGTTCACCTCCCGCCATACCTTCTATCGTGGTTACAGAACTGCCGTCGGCCTGCACCGCAAACACGGTGCAGGACTTGACACATTCACCGTCAACATGCACGTTGCATGCTCCGCACTGGCTCGTGTCGCATCCTACATGCGTACCGGTCAACCCCAGCGTACTGCGTAGAAAATCAACCAGCAACGTACGTGGCTCGACCTTTGCCTGTTGTTCCTTACCGTTAACGGTAACCTGGATTGATTGCGTCATGCTACTTCTCCTATTCGTTTGGATGGATGCCGGCAAGACGCCGAGGATACGAGCCATGCATCCCGCGCCGCCTACTATGCTATATACTAATTTGCGAACACTCCGTAAAGCCCCCTGTACTAAATTATTCCGAGAGTACGAAGCACTTCCATCCTGCCGATGAAACGCGCGCCGCATTCCGGTTGTTGGAGCATGCACATGTGATGCCCGACAGACTAGTCTTCAGCCGCTCACGCGTCTCCGCCTGACCTCATGAAGGACATACTGGAAATGGTCACGCACGCCCAGAGGCTACGCGAAGCCGGAGAGGCCTTTGCCGTAGCTACGGTTGTCAAGATCGGCGGCTCAACGTACCGTCGCCCGGGAGCTCGCATGCTCATTGACGCGAAGGGCGCGCACTATGGGGTGATTAGCGGCGGCTGCCTGGAAGAAGAAGTTGCGCAGCAGGCGCTGCATGTAATCACACAAGGCGCCGCCGCGTTGCTTGCATTTGATCTCACCGATGACGCTCCCCTTCTGGGATTCGGTACGGGTTGTAATGGACAGGTGCAGGTCCTCATCGAACCGGTCCCGGCCACGGACCGAGACGATCCTGTTCACCTGGTTGGCACCTGCATTGACCGACGACAATCCGGAGTGCTGGCGCAGGTCATCAGCGCGCCGGACGGTGCTGATCTTCTTGGGCGCAAGTTCCTTCTCCTCGAAGACAGTACAGTACTTGGTGACATGGATACCCACCTGTCGCATCCTGTAAGAAGCGTAGCACGCAGTGTACTCGCGCACGGACACCATAAGGTAGAACAGATCACCACTGCTAACGGCACAGTCGAACTGCTGTACGAAGTTGTGCATCCTCCTGTGAAGCTGGTGCTCTTTGGGGCCGGGTATGACGTGGGTCCTGTCGCCCTTCTGGCAAAAACACTGGGATGGAGCACAACGGTTGTCGGCCGCCAGGCGGCCCCGATACTAGCAGAACGCTTTCCGATGGCCGACACCCACATCTTTCTGATGCATCCGCGAGACGCCAGTACATACGTTCCCCTGGATCAGCGAAGCGCGGCCCTGATCATGAATCATCAGTATGCGCGCGACAAGACCCTCATTGGCGCACTACTGGAGACCCCCATACGGTATATCGGTGCGCTGGGACCCCGCGATCGGACAGACCGCATCAAGCAGGAGCTGTGCGAAAA
This sequence comes from Rhodothermales bacterium, assembly GCA_963665975.1. Taxonomy (GTDB): domain Bacteria; phylum Bacteroidota; class Rhodothermia; order Rhodothermales; family Bin80. Next base: position 2,925,854 of record OY762508.1, on the reverse strand, counting down.
GAACCCGTGGATCACAGATGACCATCTGGACCGAGTCTACGGGCCTGTCGGTCTGGATATCGGGACCGAAACCCCGGAAGAAATCGCGTTGTCGGCTATTGCCGAAATCCAGGCAACATTCCACGGTCGCATCGGTGGCCGGCTCCGCGATCGTCGGGGCGCCATCCACGAACCAGAATCTGCATTACCCGCTGGAGCTTGCCAACCACTGTCCTCCAGATAGCGTAGCGCGTCCTACCTTGCCAGGCGTGCGTCTGGTGCCGTCGCAAGCAGATAAAGAATAGCCATTCGTACAGCCACGCCGTTGGTAACCTGACTGAGAATGATGGCGCGTTCGTGATCGACCACTTCGCTCGCGATTTCCACGCCCCGGTTCACCGGACCCGGATGCATGATCAACAGATCCGGATACCTCTCGAGGTGGCTGCGCTTAAGTCCATATCGCGTATGGTATTCCCGGACGCTGGGGAACAGACCGGTGCCCTGCCGCTCCAGTTGAATGCGGAGGCTCATGGCAATATCACAGCCTTCAAGCGCTTCCTCCAGCCGGTTCGTGACCCGAACGCCCAGTTTCTCAATGCCTACCGGGATCAGTGTGCGCGGACCGCATAAGGTGACATTGGCCCCGAGCGTCCGTAGACCCCGTATATTGGACCGTGCGACTCTGCTATGGGTGATATCACCGATAATGGCAACATTTAACCCCCTGAAGGAAGCGTGGTGGTCCGACATCGTGAGCAGATCCAGAAGCGCCTGAGTAGGATGCTCGTGGGCGCCGTCTCCCGCATTTACAATCTGCGCATTGACGCACCGCGTCAGGAAATGCGGCACACCGGGTGACGAATGGCGCACGACCACCATGTCCACTTTCATAGCCTCGATATTCTGGGCGGTATCCTTGAGGGTTTCACCCTTGGACACGCTAGACCCGGAGGCGGAGAAACTGACGATGTCAGCCGACAACCGCTTCTCGGCCAGTTCGAAAGAAAGGCGTGTTCGTGTTGAAGGCTCAAAAAAAAGATTGACAATGGTCACACCCCTAAGGGTGGGCACCCGCTTGATCGGTCTTTCAAGCACCGTCCGAAATTCTCGCGCCGTCTTCAGAATCAGCTGTATCTCTCCGGCACTGTAGGTAGACAACCCCAACAAGTGACGATGCTCTAGCGCGCCCAGGGAAGTTTCTGGCGGGATATTCAACTCTGCCATTCCGGTTGTTAGCTTGCTCTACGTCCCACCGGTGGTGACACCGGCGGAATATTGTTGGGCCGATCTTGTTGTGTCCGCGCGGGGATTCTCGACGAGCCAGACCCCTTCCTCAGGATCAATCTCGCGCACCCGCACACGCACCTCTTCTCCTGGCATGGTAGGAATATCACGGCCTACGATATCTGCTCGAATGGGCAACTCGCGCAAGCCTCGATCCACAATAACCAGGCATCGGATACTCGCCGGCCTTCCCAGATCCAGAAGCGCATCCATCGCCGCCCGCACCGTGCGCCCGGTGTAGAGCACATCATCCACGAGTACAAGATGACGTTGCGTCACGTCGAATGGAATGTGCGTGCCTCGCACTACTGGCTGCTTGAGTCGTATCCGGAAGTCATCCCGGTACATCGTGGCATCCAGGACCCCAAGGGGGAGAGCGATCCTGTCGAAATCTTCGATCTTTCGCTGCAGGCGCTGCGCGAGATGGCGCCCGCGTCGCTGCATGCCGATCAATGCAAAGGACTCGACCTCATTGCTGCCCGGGTCTATCAACTCTACAATTTGGCGAGCCATGCGATCGAGCATCCGGTCCAGATCTCGCTCGCTCATCAGTTGCGCCTTAATTACATCCTGCGCTTCCATGTCAACAAGTTACTGGTTTCTGGTACTACTTGCGCACACGCAATCTTGGGGAGCCGGTCAAGCCACCGACAGGCTGACAATTGGCGATTGCACCCATTTCCGGTTCCTTGCACAGGAACTGTCGCAGGCTATTGCGTTCTAACGAGCAGTTTTCTTGCCTCGCCTGGAAATCCTTGTGTCGGACCCGCAGAGCAGCCCACTTCGCTATCTCGATCCTGTTGTTGTTTCGCGGCTCAAGAACATGGAGTTGCGTGCAAGGCTCGTCGTCGAAGGATTCATGACAGGGTTGCACAAGAGCCCCTATCACGGCTTTTCCGTGGAATTTGCGGAGCATCGCCCGTACAACCCGGGCGACGAATTGCGCCATGTTGACTGGAAAGTCTTTGGCAAGACCGACCGGCACTATGTAAAGCAATATGAGGAGGAGACCAATCTGCGCCATTACGTCGTCCTCGACACGTCACCATCGATGCGCTACAGGCATGCCGGCGAGCTCTCCAAACTTGAATACAGTGCCTATCTGGCAGCGGCGTTGCATTTTCTGATGGTCAAGCAGCGAGATGCGACCGGCCTTATTGCGTTCGATGACACCGTGCACACGATGCTGCGACCGCGGAGTACCACGCGGTACCTGCGACAGATCCTTTCGCGTCTGTCCGATCTTGCCAGCCTGCCCAGCGGCGGCAGCCAGACCAATGCGGCGGCGGCCCTGCACGAAGTGGCCGAACGCATCGCACGTCGATCGCTCGTGGTTGTCATTACTGATCTGCTGGAAAACATCGGCGACCAGTTAGACCTGGTCCGCGCCCTGCGGCACCTGCGCCACCGAGGTCATGAGGTACTGGTCTTCCGCATCCTTGAGAGCGAAACAGAGCGGCGTTTCCAGTTCGCCGACGTGCCCATGGTATTCCAGGACATGGAGACCGGAGAAGAAATCGCCTTGAATCCGGCGCAGTTGCGAGAGCATTACGCAAGAGCTGTCGCGCAGTCAAGCGAGGAATTTCGACGCAGGTGTCTGGAACGCAACATTGACGTAGTGGAGCTTGACACCGGGGAGCCCTATGACACCGCCCTGTTAGCCTATTTGAACAAACGAAAAAAATTGGTGTGACAATCGTACCGCCGGGCATCGCCCAGCGGCAGAGAAGATTCCGGGGAGAACCCAGGCATTGCCTCAGAATCAGAAGCCGGCCGTTCTTGCATGCCGATCAAGGCTGCGGCCATAGTCCCGCCACGTATAAACGCGGAAGCCACTTCTCCCAACACGCCGTAGATCTTGCAGTTTCCATGATTGAAACCATTCGAGCATTAGCAAAACAATTCTACCCGGACGTTATTCGGCTGCGAAGACTGATTCACAGCAACCCGGAACTGGCTTTCGAGGAAGTCGAAACAGCACAACTCGTCTGCGAGACACTGGCCCGCCTGGACATCCCCTTCGAAACCGGTGTGGCAAAAACCGGTGTAGTTGCAACCCTGCGGGGAGCTGCGCCAGGCCCTACCCTGCTCTTGCGCGCAGACATGGATGCGCTCCCTATCACCGAGGCAACCGGCCTGAAGTATGCATCCCGTAATCCCGGCAAAATGCACGCCTGCGGACACGATGCCCATACGTCTTCACTGCTTGGCACGGCTATGATCCTGCATCAGATACGTGACCAGCTGCCGGGCACGATACGGTTCGTGTATCAGCCCAGCGAGGAACGCCTTCCCGGAGGTGCAAAAGCAATGATTGAGGCAGGCATCCTAAACACACCCGCACCTAAGGCCACCTTTGCACAACACGTCAGGCCGACGCTTCCTGCAGGCACCATCGGGGTGCGACGTGGAATGTTCATGGCCTCCGCGGAAGAAATCTACATCACGGTAAAGGGCGGCGGCGGCCATGCGGCGGAGCCGCACAAACTGCCGAATGACGTGGTGCTGGCCACCGCTCATATCATCGTGGCGCTCCAGGCCGTGGTCAGTCGCCATGCTGCGCCAGACGTGCCTACCGTTCTATCGTTCGGCAGGGTCAATGCCGACGGCGCGACCAATGTCATACCCGACCAGGTACGGGTCGAAGGTACCTTCCGGACCATGGACGAGTCGTGGCGCTTCCGCGCCCACGACCTTATTCGGCGCGTTGCCACTCATACCGCGCTCGCCCACGGAGCCGTAGCGGAAATGGACATCAGACTGGGTTATCCCGCCCTTGTAAACGACCCGGAGTCAGCCGCCCTGTGCCGGGAAGCAGCCATCGAGTATGTAGGCCCGGACAATACTGTTGACCTGGATCCCTGGTTTGCATCCGAAGACTTTGCCTACTTTCTTCGCAACGTTCCCGGAGCCCTATACCTGCTCGGAGTGGGCGACGACACAGAACAGCGGGCTCTTCATACACCGCGCTTTACCGTCAACGAGAAATCTCTGGAGACCGGCCCCGGCTTTATGGCCTATCTGGCCTGGAAATATCTCCACCGACATGCTGCAGCCTATTCCTGAGGTGGCTTCAGTAGGCCGGATATGCATTGATCGCTTCCACACGTGAAATTTGCGGGATCGCGTGTTTGAGCGTCTGCTCAATGCCCGCACGGAGCGTCATCGAACTCATCGGACATGAACCACACGCTCCCAACAGTTCCAATTCGACGACCATGTCATCAGTAATATTAAGCAGGCGGACAGATCCCCCATCAGCCAGCAGATACGGTCGAATTGAATCCAACCCCTCTTCGATTTGCTGCAGGAGAAACGGATCCGTATTGGGGTCGTATGCGGGTGTAGGCATAGAACGTATCCGGTCCAGCTTTTGCACACTTCGAAACAGCAACGCCCGACGCAGCAAAAAGATCAACCACTACGGGTAGTCTTTCGCCATCAGAACGCCTATTTGTATACGATTTCTATCGGCGGCGCCTTCGACTCCTCCTGACCGCGACGCTCGAGAAATGCGGCAATGTCCGCAGCCGTAGTGCGGAATGCGCGTGCGGACCTGCTATCGGGAGCAGCAACCACGATAGGAGTCCCCTCATCTCCCGACTCCCGAACGCACTGCTCTAACGGAATTTCACCTAGCAGTGGAACTCCCAAATTCTCTGCCAACCGGCGTGCCCCGCCCTGACCGAACAAATAATACCGCCGGTCTGGCATATCAGGAGGCGTGAAGTAAGCCATGTTTTCGATCATGCCCAACACGGGGACATTAACGTTTCGAAACATGGACACCCCCTTGTGCGCATCGGCCAACGCCACGCGTTGCGGCGTCGACACGATGACCGCTCCAGTAAGCGAAACAGTCTGCACAATCGTAAGCTGTATATCTCCCGTGCCGGGAGGCAGATCCAGAACCAGATAATCCAGATCTCCCCATTCCGCATCGCTCAAGAACTGCTTGACTGCACTGGAAACCATGGGACCCCGCCAGATCACGGCCTGCGCCGCATCTACAAGTAGGCCTATGGACAGGAGCTTTACGCCATACTTCTCCAGCGGGATGATCTTGCGCTGCTTGTTTACACGCGGCTTCTCCTGTTCGACGCCGAACATGGTAGGCACGCTTGGACCATAAATGTCGGCATCAACGAGACCGGTTTTATAACCCTCTTGCGCCAACGCTACCGCCAGATTGGCGGCAACCGTGCTCTTGCCGACACCACCCTTTCCGGAAGCCACTGCAATCATATGCTGGACGCCAAGACGGGCGGGTGACGGCGGAGCCGTTGCCGCTCCCTTTATCTTGACCTGTACGGTAACATCTTCACCAAACGCAGACCGAATTGCCCGGCTACAGAGCTCCTTGACTTGCCGGGCAAACGGCGTTCGCGGATCTTCAACACGCACCGTAAAAGAGACTTCCTTTCCGTGCACCTCGAGGTCCTGCACCTGGCCTAATCGTGCAATGTCACGCCCACGCTTTGGGTCCACAACAACGCTGAGCGCCCGCATCACCTCTTTGCGCGTCATAAGAGAACGCCTCTGTTAAAGGGGGCCACAGACACTCGATCACGTTCGCGTTGTTCCGGGAACCGTCGCGCCAAGTCCTCTCGGGACCTTTCCTGCGTGCTATATTTGCAGCGCTCGCGCAGCGCGCAGCACCAGGCCGTGACGCAAGCCGCGTGGGCTGACAAGACAGTCCGTGCACGCAAGCTCTCGTAGCACCGCGCGGAAGATCAGCACTGCCGCCGGGAACACATCCGCGCGTCCGGCAAGAAGGGGAGGGCGGAGCGCCAACACGTCTTCGTACGCCATGGCGAGTAGCCGCTCGCACCACCGGTCTACATCACCGTAGGACAGCCTGCACATTGCCGGCGCGAGCGCATCCCAGGACGCCGCACTTGTATGCAACAGGAGTAAAATCACTGGTGTGTCACACGCACTCAGAAGCGGGGCACGACGATCAACCTCAACGGATTCGAGCATGCGAGCAAGGAACCCTTCAGCTTCCGCTATCTGCTCCGGTCTTGGTGGCTGCGCGCCAAGAAAGCGCTCCGTGATTCGCAGGGATCCTACGTCAATACTGACTCGACCCGATATGACGCCACTTGCATCGCCCATAGCGAATTCGGTTGAGCCGCCACCGATGTCAACCGCAATGCACGGACCAGACAGATTGTCGGTTGCCGTAAGCGCTCCCCGGAAACTCCAGGTGGCCTCATCCTCGCCAGAAAGGATGTCATAAGAGAATCCCGTTTCCCGGCGCACCCAGGCCACAAGATCTTCGCGATTCCGCAGGTCACGAGACGCACTTGTGCCTGCTATTGTCACGTGCTCTACACGCCGATCCTGAATCAATGCGCAGTACTCCTGGAGTACTGCGCGAAGCCGCTTGTAGGCCACTTCTCGCAACCTGCGAGTAGCATCCACCCCCTCGCCGAGGCGCACGAACCGTCGTTCGTCCAATATCGGGACGAGACACCCGTCACTTCCCATGTCGGCAATAAGTAGTTGCGCCGTATTCGTCCCAACGTCAATCACTGCAAAACGCATAACACATTCTTACTGCGCAGGAATCCAATCGACCTGCGTTCCCTCTGGCGCAAGTGCAACCGCCCACCAGGATTCCTCTGATGCCTCTTCGACAGGGACCATCGAGAACTGCCGGACCATTGCGAGCATGGAGTGTCGTTCACTCGTTCGAATGCCAGAAAGGAGAATCCCTGCCCCTTCCCTTGCATACGCGACGAGGCTTGGAAGCAGTGCGCCCAACCGGGAGAGCTCGATATTCGCAATCACCAGATCAAAGTCACGTGTCTGGATGGCTTCCAATGATCCCAAAAGTAGTGTGATCTGCCCGGCCACGCCATTATCGCGAACATTCTCTTCCGCCTCCTTCACCGCCTGCGGGTCCGTGTCGATTGCCCATACATGCGATGCCCCGAGCTTTGCGGCGGCGATTGCCAGAATCCCCGTGCCCGTACCGATATCCAGCACATGCGCTCCACGCTGCGCCAATCGGGACAGAAGGCGGAGTGCAAGACGTGTCGAAGCATGATGACCCGTTCCGAAGCTCATCCGGGGATCAATGGTCAAAACAATCTGGTCTGCATCGCCAGGCGGGACTGCGCTCCACTTGGGTCGTATCAGAAAGCACTCGATGTGCAATGGCTGGAAGCCCTGCCTGCTTAAACCTGCATAATCCTGAGTTTCCAGAGCCTCGACCGTCGGAGCACCCAAACAACGCCCCAGCTGTTTCCAACGGGCAAGTGCGCGCTGAAAGTCCGGACTGTTCCAGCGCTCAGCCGAAATGAACGCGCTCACGGCGCTGGCATCCACGCTAAACGCCGTGAATCCCAACTCCGAGAGTTCAGCAACCACGATCTCCTCCAAGGGGGCCCCTACAGACATATGGAACGCTACGGTATCCATACCCGGTTTGCATCAATAATCCCCCACGCGCCATGTATTTCCTACTCGGCGCCATCAGAATCGGTGTACTGAATGCTGATCCCCCACTCCATGGGGCGATCGGGGGCACCTGCATCGAAATCTCCAAAGTGATGCTCCCCGTCGGTCCTAAAGTGAACCATGTAGGTGCCTGCATCAAAATCAACCACTCCGTCAAAACGTCGATTAGCTAGGCTTCCCCCCGCATGAACCGTGTTGTCCGTTGTCATGTCCCAGATCGTTTCTCCTGAATCGATGCGGGTGATCCAACCGTAATCGTACCGCCGACTGGAAGACATTTCGCCAAGAGCCACAATATGCAATTGACCGGATTCCTTGAGCGAAAACGCGTAGCGCTCCTCAACGCCACCTCTCAGGCCCGTCCAGTTCACGATGGCGTCACCCGCGTCCACAACCGTAGTTGGCATACCCGACGCATTGTTCACCCTCTCGTCTGCGACATCCTCGAGTAGCCGGACAGATCCGGTTGCCAGCGAGTCCGTCATCGGAAACAACGTAACTCCCCAGCGCTCAGGATAATCCGGGGGATCCGCGTTCCAGTCATCCGGAGAATGGGATCCGTCTGTCTCATATCGTAAGGAGTATATGCCGGGTTCAAGCATCAAGAAGACTGTTTCCATGCGGTTCTTCGAACTGCCGCCGGCATGGACGGACCCATCCCAGCTCATCTTCCATACACTCTGCCTGCGAGCAGGCCCATCCTCAAATAATTCTCCATAGTCCCATTCGTCGCCTCGTCCCGTCATTTCTCCGACCGCATAGATTACAATGGGCGTACGCCTGGTAACCTGAAATCGCTTCAGCAGTGCAGCATCGTCTCCAACACCGGCAAAGCTGATAAGCGGCCGTCGCGAACCCCAAGGGTCGAATTCACTGATGGCGGCCGGATCCGCACTCCGCAGAGTGACTCCCCATGAGGTCGGATCGTCGGGCGGACTGTAACGCCACGCGCGATACCCGTGATCGCCATCGGTCCTGGCGCCCGCGCGGTAAATGCCCGACCCTAACGTAATATCGCCAAAGAATTTTCTGTTTCCCGGGATACCTCCCGCCGGCTCCGAATTATCCATCGAAAGCTGCCATACCATCGTGCCGTTGACAGCATCTTCGATCCACGAATAGTCCATCAGATCCCCGTCTTGATCCTCACCAATTTCTCCAACCGCATACACATTCAAATCCGTGGAATGCTTGACTTCAAACAAATACCAGCGCTCCGTGTCGTTGCGCAGCGGGGCAGCTCTCCAAACCAGGCCATCGTGCTCAAAAGACTCCTCCACATCGTCTTCCAGCCGCCGCGCGCCGTAGACGCCATCGACTACGTTCAGCGCAAACAGCCAACGCTTCGCATCCTGGCGCCACTTGCCATACCGGAATGACTGCGGTCCAAATGAGGAGAACCAGACATCATAGGCTCCCGCCGCCAGGTAAAATGTGTCGCTGGGCGCCTTGACCAGCGTCCCGCGGATGTGCTCCACGGAATCGGCCTGCATCTGCCAGACGACTTCGTGGTCGTCGCGCCGTACAATCCAGGCGCGTGTGGCCAGCGCGTACGGCGCATCTGCTACCACCGAGCCGCGCGCCTGCACTGCTACCTGCGCCTCTGTGTCCAACGCAAAGGCTGCATGAGCCAGGTTCCTGACACGTAAATCATTGAGTACCACCAATCCTGGTGGCGGTACTGGCCCACTGATCACACGAACCAGGACCCAAATCACCAATACCGAGAGCAATAAGACCTGAATGCGTACGAGAAGACGCTTATTCATGGTGGCTACATGGGGAGATTCACGGACCTGGCGTACCCGACAGTGAAGGTCATTTAAAGGCCTCTACGGAAGACATAACGCTAATGTTGCCCATGCGCGAGCCGGGAGGACCATAGAGCACTCGCACCGCGCACCGACGAATAAGATACGGCACTGCACATCGTGGTGGTGATGCAAGGATCTTGTAACAATTACCGCGGATAGCCAGTACCATTATCTTAGAAGTTACGATCTCCATTATCGGTCGAGCCGTTGGCCCGGTTACAATTGGAAGGTGTATTGGCGCGTCCATTCGCTCGCGTGAAGCGTCCTGTGCTCCTGTTGGTGTTCTGCACGCTCCTAATAGCCAGCACGGCATATCTGTTGGTGATGGGGACGGCTGGCCACCCGAGCGTACCAATAGAGCTGGCCTACCACCTCAGTCTTCTGATCTGCTACGGAGCGCTGTGGTTGTTGCTCGCAGATGTGCTCAAAGACCAGCGGGCAACGCCCGAGAAAGCGTTCTGGAATGTTCTCGCGGTCGGAGCGGTCTGTTTTGGCCTGGCCTTCGCGGTGCTGTACCTGATTCCGGGCGGATTTCACGAAGGCAGACCGCTGTCAATTTCCACGATCCTGAAGGGCTTTCTCCTTTCCGGCTTGCAGGCAGTCTTCTACTTTGTCCTGTTACTGTTTTTCCGTGACCTGGTGTTACTCAGGCGCACGAAGAAGAGCATCCGCAACTGGAATCTGATGCTGGCGAGTATGACGCTGGCGGCCGCCCTCGGGGTCGTTGACTCCATGGGTAATACGGAGACGTACAATCCCTCCGCGTATTGGGTGGCAGGCCTTGTGCCTGCCACATTGTGCATTGCCGTCAATGTACTGAGCATTTCGTGGATCGTCCGCCTGTCGTTCAGAAGGAAGATGAAAGCGATCGGCTTTTCCGTATTGCTGCTATTGTTTTTGAGATTGGTCGTATGGTTAGGGCAGGGTGTAGAGTTACCCGGGACCCAGGACCCGGTGGGCCTGCTCCCGGTGCAGTCGGACTATCTGCATACCTACAGCGCCGCGCTAAGCACGTTCATGCTGCTCGCAGGGGTATTCGGCGTGGTCTACTGCATAGCTGTGATACTGTCGCTCGTATTCCATTTGCCCACCACGAGCGATTACCAGCGTCGCGCCGACGAAATGGCCGTGATGCACTCGCTCACAGACCTGGTAAACCAGGTCTTCGACCTCGACAAACTGGCATCTACCATTACGGAGTCGCCTGTTAGAGCCGGATCGGCGACCGCTGCCTGGCTGGCCATAGCAGACCCGGAGACCGGATCTCTTGCGCCGCGAGTGCTGGCTACGCACAACATTGAGCAATCGCTCGTTACCGAGCGCGTCGACACCGCTGCGCTGTTTCGCGAAGTTCGCTTGACCGGGAAACGCCTGGTGCTTGACCAAGCGATGCGGGATCGGCGTGTGTCCACCGCTTCTGGCGACGGCGTCGCCAGCCTGGTCGTGATTCCTCTCATTGCGCGCAGCAAGGTCCTAGGAGGGCTTTTCGTGGCGAGTAACGTGCCCAATGGGTTTCAGCAGGACGACGTGGAAACCATTACCGTATTTGCCGCCCAGGCTGCATTGGCCCTCGAAAATGCCCGGCTGTTCGAGGAGCAGGTCGAACGGGAACGCCTTTCCCAGGAGTTGGCCATTGCCAGGCAAGTACAGGGTAAGCTGCTACCCCAGAATTTGCCAAGTATTGGCGGCCTGTCCCTGGCGGCCTCCAGCGTACCTGCCCAGGAAGTAGGGGGCGATTACTACGACTTTGTCAAACTGGACGACGGCCGCCTGGCATTTATCGTCGCCGACGTATCGGGTAAGGGGACATCTGCAGCGTTCTACATGGCCGAAATGCAAGGCATTTTCCAATCCGTAACACACTTGGCTGCGCAGCCGGCGGAATTTCTGACGCACGCAAACCGTGCGATCTCCGTGCTACTGGAAAGAAATACCTTCATATCGGTCATCTACGGCCTCTTTGACCCGGCGCGCAAGGAAATAGCGCTCGCACGGGCCGGCCACTGCCCGGCGGCTGCTGTAAGCGCTAGCGGAAACGCACGGTTTCTGCGATCAAGGGGTCTGGGATTGGGATTGGATAGCGGAGTGCTCTTCCGGGAAACGCTGGAAATCGAACACGTCTCCCTCGGACAGGGAGACATCTTCGTCTTCTATACAGACGGAGTTGTGGAAAGTCGCGACGAGTCTGGAGAAGAATACGGGTTCGATCGATTGCTCGCATCGATATGCCGTCATCGCCACGAAGATGCTCACGATCTGCATGATGCAGTGCTGCGCGATCTTGACCAATTCCTGGGGGGCAACCGTCAGTATGGCGACGACTTGACGATAGTCGTATTCAAGTGGCATGGACATGGACAATCCAGCCCCGACAAAGACCGGGTTATTACCTAACGCCGGGTACACTACCTTTTACATTACCTTATCAACCTCTCACTGGCAGCTTTCATGGGTAATTTCTCCGTAGGATTTAACCTCCGGGATACCGTACAGGTCCTCTCACTGAAGGGTGAGTTGGATGCCCATACGGCATCTGAACTGGAGGCCGCTATCCAAAAATGCAAGGATGACGGGCAGTATCGGATCATCGTAAACGGTGCCAACCTGCATTATATCTCCAGTGCCGGACTGGGCGTTTTCATGGCCTTCATTGAGGAAGTCCGCAACGAGGGCGGAGACATCAAGATTGCCGCCCTGCAGCCCAAGGTCTTCAACGTGTTCGACCTATTGGGCTTTCCCCTGCTCTTTAACATCGTAGACACCGAAGACGAAGCCATTCACCTGTTTGAAAAGCAGAACTGACCGCATGAACCGGACCTTCACACTGACCACTTTGCGCTGAACCGCCGATTCCGTGGCTCGCTCCGTTTATACCATGGCTATACCGAGCTCAACGCGCTTTCTGCGGAAAGTGCGCAAGTTTGTTGTGCGCCATGCCATCGCGGCGGACCTCCCGGAGAAAGCGGTAGAACATGTAAAGATGTGCGTGGACGAAGCATGTACGAATGTGATTGAACACGCCTACGACGGCGAAGCGGGTCACGAAGTAGACATTGCGATCATTATAGATGCGTCCCGCTTTACCGTGTGCATCCGTGACCACGGACGTCCCTTTGATCGGTCCACCTATAGCGAACCGAATCTTGTAGAGCTTACCAAGGCCGGCAAATCTGGCGGACTGGGCGTACACATAATCCGGCGCCTGATGGATCATGTCGAATATCAGACGCAGGGACACGTCAACGAAATCCGCCTTACTAAGTATCGCAACACGAACGACGTGCCCATCGGGTAGAAGATGGCCAACCCTACGCGCGCACCTTCCCCGTGTAGAGCGATACGATGCCGAATGTAAGTGGGCGGCACGTGAGGTCCGTGTAGCCGGCGGTCTTCATGCGCTCAAGAAATGCGTTGCCGTATGGAAACACGGCAATTGACGCCGGCAGGTACGAATAGGCACCGTTGTGGCGGGACACCAGGCGCCCGATGCCCGGCAGGAGCGTCCGCGAATAGAGCGCATACGCTTGCTTGACGGGAAACACGGTCGGCTGGCTGAATTCCAGAACCACTAGCGTGGCGCCCGGGCGGAGCACGCGCCTGATTTCGGCGAGCCCCCTGTCCAGGTCCTCAAAATTTCGGACCCCGAAGGCCACCAGCGCAGCATGGAATTGTCGATCCGAAAACGGCAAGCGCTGGGCGTCTCCACGCCGAAACACCACCCGGTCCGACGCCCCCATCCGCTCTGCCTTTGCACGCGCTAGTGCGAGCATGCCCTCGGAAATGTCAACACCCACGACCTGCTTCGGCGCCAGACGCAGGGCTTCGAGGGCAAGATCACCTGTCCCTGTGGCTACGTCCAGGATGCGTTGAGGGCTTTCGTCCACTAATATATTGACAGCCTCGCGACGCCAGGAACGGTCGACGCCGAGACTCAGCACCCGGTTCAGCAGATCATAGCGGGAGGCGATGGCATCGAACATCGCCTCAACCTGCCCCGTCTTGCCTTTTGCCTGTCCTGTCGAAGGAAGTGCACACATGACAATTCAATTACCAGGCCCGCATAGATTACCATACGGAACAGTTCAGCGTTCTCCCCTCGGATCAACCGGCCGCGCTACCACAATTCCGATCTGAATCTTGTTATCCTTCACGTACCGCTGGAGGTCTCGTGACACCTTTACGCCACCGTCCGTCGAGGCATGCAGCAACCCCACACTGTCGTTGTCCAACCGGACGACAAACCCCGTGTGGCTAACATCCAATCCTTCTATGTAGGTACTGGTGGCGACGATGTCACCATCCTGCAAACCAACATAGGCAGCTGCGATGGCATTCTGGGGGATGTGGAAGATTTCGAGATTTGCAAGTGCCCGCTCCATTGACTGGATACCACCGAACAGGCTGTCGTGGGTAGCGAAGCGTGGATAGCTTTCGCGGTGCTCCGACATGAAGGTAAGCTGCTTGTCGAGCGGCTCGCCCCCAAGCCTACGCGTTACATTGCTTACTGCGCCACGCGCCTCGTTGTCCGCAATCCACTCGGAAAAATAATGCAACCGGCTGCAGTAGCCGTCCTCTTTTCCACCGCGGTAGCGCAGCGATTCCACATTTCGCGCAAACGTGGCATAGCTGTAGTCCTGCAATGCAATGCCGGTGGCCAGTGCCAGGACAACTTCCACATACAGCACACAATCAAACCGGGTAAGATCCAACACCAGCGATTCGTGGTCGGACTTGTCAAGGAGACCCTCTGCGTAGGGACTGCCGAGAAACCGCTGGCCTACTTTTCGAATTATGTGGCCGAACGGCTCCTGATGGATGCCGTGCTCACGAGCATAGGCCATCAACTCCTCGAATACCGGGTCGGTCGTGGTGTCCGAAAGCGCCACGCACCCGGCGGACCCGGCGGACTCCTCCGGGCCTCCCGTTAGCAGGATCAACATCAGAAGCACAGTGGGCATCGTATTGGGGATTTTGCATTGGCTGCATGTATGCGCCGATTACCATGCAAGATCCCTGCTTGCGCGCGGGAAATTTGCCCCGAAAGCCTTAGGTTACCTCCATGTCACAGTCACTGCCAGTCCAGGATCAATCGTTTCGTGTCCTTATAGGCGAAACGAACTACGATATCGCACTCCGAAACGGGCGTGTATTCGTGAATGGCGAGTCCGTTATAATCAACTTCGAACACGCCCGAGGGCACAGCTACAGCTTGATTCTGGACGGCAAGAGCATCCCGCTCGTGGTCACGAGCGAGGACTCGGACAATATCTGTCAAGTCACGGTGGCAAACCGGACCGTGACAGCTGTCGTCAAGGATGACATCACCCTCCTCCGTGAACGCTTTGGATTGGGCGATAACGCCAAGGATGCCTCAAACGACGTCCGCGCACCCATGCCCGGGCTTGTTCTGGACGTACGCGTCGCGCCCGGGAGCGAGGTCGAAGCTGGCGAAGGGCTCGTTGTTCTCGAAGCCATGAAAATGGAAAATGAATTATGCGCACCGAAGAGTGGCATCATAGAGGCCGTCCACGTCCAATGTGGCGATGCCGTAGTCAAGAACGCATTGTTGGTGGAGTTTGCAGCATGACGCACTGATCTCTTGCATTGTCTATCGATTACACCATGAAGATTCTCGTCACGGGCGCCACGGGTTTTGTCGGTTCCTCACTCACGCGCCAGTTGCTCGCTGGCGGAGCCGAAATCCGCATCCTGCGGCGCGCCACGTCCAAAATGGACTTGCTTGGAGAATCGGCAGTCAACGTTGAGCATGTCGTCGGCGACGTTACCGACCCCGCGAGCGTGCACGCCGCCATGCAGAACACTACCCATGTATACCATACGGCGGCGGCCATAATCATGGGGGGTCCCAAGTCAGGACGGCATCAGCACCATATAAACGTATACGGAACTGCCTGCATCGTCAACGCCGCACTGCACGCCGGTGTCAAGCGGCTCGTACACACCTCCAGTATCGCAGCGCTGGGGCGCCGGGAAGAACCTGTCATGACGCAGACTGAGCATTCCGTCTGGCGCGATTCGCGGCTGCATACTCCCTACGCTGTCTCCAAGCATCTGGCCGAACTGGAAATCCACCGCGGAATCGCCGAGGGTCTGGACGCCGTCATGGTCAATCCGTCCCTGATACTTGGCCCTGGCCGACCCGGGGAGAACACCATGATGCTCGCCGAGCGCCTGCGTCAGGGCAGGATGCCTGCAGTTCCCATCGGCGGGACCAACGTCGTAGACGTCGAAGACGTGGCCACAGGCCATATCAAGGCCATGGCGCGTGGCCGGACCGGCGAGCGATATATTCTGGGCAGCGAAAACCTGCTGTGGAAAGAAATCATGGAAACGCTTGCCGCCGCATTGGGCGTCGCCTCACCAACGCGGCGCCTCAAGCCTCGACTGGCATTGGGATTGGCCACAATACTGGAGGCCTGGAGCCAGGTGACACGAAAAACACCGGAGCTCACGAGAACGTTAGCCCATAATATTTCTCAGGTTTCTCGTTACAGTAATAGCAAGGCCACCCAGGAGCTCGGCTGCGACTTTCGTCCATTTGCGGAAACCGCACAGCGCATCGCATTAGCCATGGTTGGGCCCGTGGCCACCTAGAAGCCGCGACCGATCCGGACATAGAACAGTCTGTTAGGCTCTGCGCTTGGCAACCCGTCGGAACGGGGCGTGTTCAGATGATGGGCGTAATATCTGTTGGTAACGTTGAGCAAGAACAATGCGACCGTCCAGTTGCGGGCTAACCCGATGTCGAGCCTCGTGTCGAGCACGGCATATCCTGCCGCACGCTGCCCGGTAGCCTGCGTCTGCGCACCCGCCGCCCGCACGGTAAGCGCAATCGAAAGCAGGTTTGCCGGCGCCGTGAGCACAATTCCGGTTGCCAGCCTCGGTGGTGCAATGCCATAGAGCAGCCGGCGATGACCGTGGCGTATTCCGCGCACATACGACGCCCGGGCGTGCACCGCGGCGTATGCGCCAAGGAGGGCATAGCGAGCTGCGGCCTCCACCCCATGAAGCGCTGCGCGGCCATTGATGAATTGCGCCGCATCCTCCTGCTCTGAGGCAGCGATGCCGGGAGACGTGATGTAATCAGAAAGGCGGGAGGAAAAAGCGCTGAGCTGCAGATGCAGCTTCGGATAGGTCGCCGTAAGCCACAGGTCAGCCTGCGTGTTGCGCTCCGGTACGAGCGCCGCATTGCCTCGCAAGTCATTGCCGAACGGCGCCCGGTAAAATGGCGCCTGGGTTGCAAACCGCTCATATGCTGTTGCCGTCCGAGCCGCCGTCCCCAAGCCTGCCGAAACACGCCAGTTCTCGGATACACGCATGCTGACCATTACCGCCCCGCTCGGAATCGTTTCATCGGCCGCCTGGAACGGCGAGCGCGCCCATAGGCGATCCGCACGTGCAGTTGCGCTTAGCAGCAAGCGCTCGGCGGCGCGCGTTACCTGCACGAAAGCGCCAGCATTGGTAGTGCGCACATCCGAGAGGCCACGCAGCTCGGCGTTATCGACCGTGCTTTCCAGATCAACGCCCACATGCCATACCCAGGGAGAATTGGACGAGAGCTGCGTCGCCAGACGCGCCCGGAGCATCTCGGCGTTACCGTCAAGGCCGCCGAGCGCAAAAGACGTCCGCTGCCAAGACATCCCCATCTCGATGCTGCGCAGCACCCCGTATCGCCATGTGCGCTGGTAGCGTGACGAAACATCGGCCGATCTCCATATTCCACCGGTGGCATGCCCTCCTGCGGCATCCAGGCGAGACCGGTCGCCCCAGCCACCCTGCACCACTAAGCGCTCGGACGGCCGCCACTGGTGCGTCGCGTGCGCACGCATGGAGATGCTCTGAACATCGGCCGGTGTCACGCGCCCCCTGCCGTCTCGATAGTCGCGGCCGATATGCCAGGCACCCTGGAGCTGCGCCGTAACAGGTCCAACGTGTGTGCTGGCATGCGCGCCGACATCCCTCACGCGCGCGGTCCTCGTCTGACCGTACGTGAAGCCGTATGGTCCCTGCCGGTGTGTGGTCACCCGCAGCGCGCGCAGCATCCCGGGGCCCCACGCGAGCGCATAAGGGCCCCGGATGACCTCCATACGGGTGACCTCCGGCATGGTCACGGGAGACCCGAAGCCGTTTGGACTGCCCGCAAGAAAGCGGACGCCATCAACCAGCGCAACTATCTGTGGTCCCATTAGACCTCGAACAGCAGGCACATAGTCGTATCCGCCACGGCGCGCAGCGTCTACGCCTGCCATCTCGCGCAGCGCCAATTGCCCTGACCCTTGTGCCGTCACCACAGGATAAAGGAAGCTGTGTCCAGCGGGCGCATCAATGGTTTCGACGTCGATTTCGGGCGTGCGAAGCCGGAAATGCACCGTCACGCTGTCCCCTGGGGACACCATGACCTCGCGGCGCTCCTCCCCGTATCGAGGCATCGAGGCCGCCACTCTGTAGACGCCTGGCGGGACGGACTCGATAGCGTACGATCCGTCGCCATCTGTAACAGCGACAAACAGCGTGCCGACCAGGATGACCGTGACCTCCGGCAGGGGCTCGCCAGACCGGGCGTCCTCAACAACCCCGGCAATGTAGCCGGCATCCTGCCCCGACGAAGTCACGGTAATGACCAGCGCCACAAAGGCTGTCAGGATGCATGCAATAGCGCGCCTGGGCATGATGCACTCCTACCAGCCATGTGCTCGGAATGGGATTACACGCCGTACACCACCCTATCCTTTGTCCTTGCTACGGACCGGCGTGATACGTGTCAAGAGGTCCAGGTGCCGTCGGCCAATCCTGGACAAGCCGTAGCTATTCCCCGAGCCAGTAAGGAGTCCGTTGGTCAGGTACGCGTAAGGAACCGCGGTTTCCTGCACTACCGCTATTTCGGGGCCCTCCACGATCCGATCCGAGCGCTCGACACGCACTGGCCGCCCCGACCGCGCAAGATATATTACCCAGGAAGCATTAGACGTCGCACCGTTAACGCCTGCATAGGACAGCGCATCCTCTCCTGAAATTAGCCAGGGATACCTCCATAAAACATTGAGCCGTCCTTCGTTCGGTACGGTAACGCTGTAAAAGGCCGACTCACGATTCAGAAATCCACGAATGGTAAGAGAGGAATCTTCACGAAGACTCAAGTACAAGTCCGCTACATCCAGCCCCGAAAGATTTAGTCCGTTGTAAATGCCATGGTAATTGTCCTCATCGAAATAATCATCGTACCAGGACTGAAAGGCGCGCTCGTTAATGAGGAGATTAATTTCGACATGAACGTGAGCTCTGCGCCTATTGATGCCCGCGCCGGTATACCCCATGCGTCCAACCCTTTGTCCACGCTCCACCTCCTGGCCCACTGTAACATCAACCGACTTCAGGTGGGCATACAGGCTGTAGAATGGTGACCCGCTCCACCAGTGTTCGACCACTACATATAGACCATAGTTTGAACGCCGGGCGACATGATTGACATACTTGACAATACCGTCATCCATGGTGTGCACGTCATCAAGCGGCTCGCGGCGCGAGGACCGTCTGACGGGCTTGATGTCCATCCCCTCGTGGAATCGCGTATAGATCACGCCGTGGCGTGTTTCGCGTGCGTTACGCACGAATCCATACTTCCCTCCTTCCCACGGCAAGGCGAAGCCGGGCTTAATGCGCCGATCGGTGTATTGATAGAAACCCGGGCCTTCGCCGCGGTACAGCGCATCATTCTCCGTGGGCAACACCAATTGCAGTGGTTGACCGGCATAGCCTCCTTCGTCACCCGACGCATGACCGGTCTGGGCAATAGCAGGAGAGCAGGCCAGGATGCTCAGCAGCACACTGCAGAAGAGCCAACGCCAGCGGCGGCCGGTACTGGCGCGCACAGCATGGCGCAAGCCCGGGTTCTGCCGTACCGCTTCTGCTGTCATGGATTGGCGCTGGTTCAGATTCCTGCGTATTTCACAGGCTACAATAATTCCCGGAGAAAAGCCATTTCAGGTCTGTGTCTTCTTTCTGCCTGTGGAGTGCAGACTGGAGCCGGTGACTATCCCACGGCTTCACCGCCTGCGACGATGGCATAAGGCGCCTCCACGTTCCCCTGCGCCATTTCCCGCAGCCTCCGCTTGAGGAAGCTGCGCCGGAAGGGACTAATGAGATCAATGAACAGCACGCCTTCCAGATGATCGTATTCGTGCTGGATGACGCGCGCCAGCAGGCCGCCGGTTTCCAATTCCTGCGGTTGGAAATTGCGATCCCGGTAGGCCAGAATAACTCGTTCGGGCCGCGTAACCATTTCGCGCACATCTGGAATGGATAAGCACCCCTCCTCAAATTCTTCCTCTTCCGCACCTTCCCAAAGCAACCTCGGATTGATGAAAACCATTGGCTGCGGAGGCAGAAGTGCGGCTTCACCATTATCGGCAGAATCCAGCAATTCCGTAAGGTCCACCAGAAAGAGGCGTTCCGTTCGGCCTACCTGCGGCGCCGCGAGCCCGATTCCAGCCGCTTGTTGCAGCGTCTCGTGCATGTCGGCAATCAGCTCTTGCAGCCCGTTCGAGTCGGCCTCTACATCCTGCGTTTGCGTCCGCAGAATGGGATCTCCATATATGCGGATTGGAAGAATCATGCTTCACGGTCCTGCCAGAGGTATGCGCGCCACAGGATTATGAAAAAGAATGGGCCTGGACGCCATTGCTATGGCGTCACACGAGCAAACAGGGCTGTCTTGCCCTTGTCATCAAACGACACCACATCATATGGCCGGGCATTGGGACCTTCCATCCCCGGCGATCCGATCGGCATTCCGGGTACTGCGATACCTGTTACCGCAGGCCGGTCGCGCAGAAGCTGCTTCACATGCTCCGCCGGCACGTGGCCTTCAACCACATAGCCGTCCACGACGGCCGTGTGGCACGAAGCTACGCTTCGGTCAATACCGTATTGGCTCTTGATGGCGGACAGGTTATCCATGTCGTGCGTTTCGACATCGAATCCTTCCTCCTCCAGATGTGTGACCCATTTGGTGCAGCACCCGCATGTAGGCGTCTTGTAGACCGTCACGGTTGTGGACACAGGCTCGCGCTGTGCCAGGACGAGCGCACACGCCAGGACGAGCATCACACCACTCGCGATAAGAATGCCGGTGTTCACCTTCATCAGGCCGTTGCTCGATGTGGATTTCGTTAGCGCGATGGTATAACCTGCGCGCGCGCATTGTTCCATGGTGCGGCCCCGCAACACACCCATTGGGAAAACCCTTTCCCGTGCGCCAACTGATTATCGTCCTTCGCGCACCCAAATACCTACTTCGCGAGTTCGCTATACACCGTCATATGGGAGGGGTCGACGGCGGCCAATAGCGACAGCGCCTGAGAACTGACGCTGGACTGTTCAAATATTGCGGCCAGCTCCTTGTGTTTGGTCGAAAAAAATATGTCGAACACCAACTGCCGCGCCAGGTCTTCGTAGAGCGCCTGCATGGTCCCCAAAACCTCCAGCACTACGGTCCGCGCCTGGTCTGTGTCCTTCGTGAAATGATCAAGTGCCTCATAATGGTACCGGAAGTATACCTGTCGCAGGGGCCTGAAGCGGATTTCTGTCAGTTGTTCCGCCAGTTCGCCACGGCGCCCGCCCCTGAGAGCGCTCCAGCCCACGGTGCTCTTGCTGGTGGCAAGTTCTTGAATACGCTTGGCCTTCTGGAACCACTCTTCGCCTCCGAACTCACTGAACGTGTCATAGTCATAGCCCAGCATGATGTAGGCATAGAAATCCAGTACGGATGCCAGCTGATCAAAGCGCTCGGTCTCGAAAATGAGCGGGGTGCCCTGCGAATACGTGAATTCCCACTGGTCATCGTTAACCTGCAGCACGGTGGTCTTGGCCGTCGTGCCATAAATCGGACGGGTGCTGGTAACAATTATCTGGGCTCGAAACGATGTCAGTGTCATGTTCTCTGAAATCACCACTTGTATCGAGCACTCAATCAATTCCTCTGGCTCGAAGGTGTCATCTGTCCAATTATTCTTGTTGATATAGTCCTCAATCAGTAAGGGGAGATCATCCAGAAAGGTGAATCCCGAGCCTTCGAGCTGCCGATAATTAACCTGTGCGGTGCACCGAAATTCTCTCGCGTCGACGGGCTGTGCCCAAGCACAGGCGCATGCCGCCACGAAGGCACCTACAACCAGTCTATGGAGCATCCTTTCCATTGATACAGCCTCTCTTTGCGAGGCAAACCGATGTCGCATAGCAGGGGTTTCCGACCGCCTGGAGTCATCTATCCCGGTGCCAATGCGCCTGCACGATCCAGTCTTTGTATTCCCTACGCTTTGCGTTCCACTGGCGGAGGGGGAGGGATTCGAACCCCCGGTAGGCAGTGCCTACAATGGTTTTCGAGACCACCCCGTTCGACCACTCCGGCACCCCTCCGTACTCGCGCCCTAACGCGTCAGGGCGCCTGTTGTTTTGCCAGCCACGCTACGTCCCTGGCGAGATTTACGCCAGCATGTCGGCGAGTAACGAAGCTGCTGCGCCGATGGCCTTGTCCAATTGCTCAGGCCGCTTGCCTCCGGCAGTCGCAAGGTCCGGCCGCCCACCACCCCCGCCACCGATAAGGCGAGCCAATTGCCCTACGAACGCTCCGGCTTGCAGCCCCTGCTTAACCAGGTCCTCTGACACCGTTGCCACCAGATATGCCTTGCCTGCATTTGGATCGGCCGTGCCCAGTACGCCGACGCTACCAGCGCCAAGCCGTTGTCGCAGAGTCACGCCAAGGATCCGCAGGGTATCCATATTGGTGTTGGCAAGCCGTCCCGTGGCAAGACGAACGCCGCCTACCGGCTTCGCCTCGTCGACAATTGACTCCAGACTGGCGGCTAACTCGGCCACGCGCAACCGCTCTACCTCTTTTTCGAGCCGCCTGGCCTGTAGCACCAGGTCCGCAACGACCCTGTCGGAAGCCCGCCCACTCTCCTTGATGTGCCCACGTACGCGGCCGAGCTCCTCGAATTCGTGCTGGACCACCGTGAGCGCATCGGCTCCGACTATGGCTTCCACCCGCCGGACTCCGGCGGCCACAGAACCCTCTGAACGCACCAGAAACAAGCCTATTTCGCCCGTGGCGCCAACATGAGTGCCTCCGCAAAGCTCCACGGAATACGTGGGATCGAACGTTACGACACGGACATTGTCGCCATACTTTTCGCCGAAAAGCGCCATTGCGCCACGCGCCAAGGCATCTTTGATGGGCACATCCACATCGATTTGCGCCTGGACGTTTTGCTGGACAATGCTGTTTACGCGATCCTGAATGTGCTGAATCTGCTCGGGGCTTACCCGCTCGTAATGACTGAAGTCGAATCGCAGGTGGTCCGGCGCCACGAGCGAGCCCTTCTGTGCGACGTGCGAGCCGAGGATTTCCCGGAGCGCCGCATGAAACAGGTGCGTCGCCGTATGGTGCTTCGTCGTCCGCGCCCTGCGTTCGGTATCGACGAAGGCGCTTGCCTGCTCTCCTATCGCACACGCATCCGTTGGCCGCCTATCCACATAATGTTGAATCAGGCCGTTTACCGTCTTTGTATTCGTAACTCGAAACCGTTCATCCGCCACCTGCAGAAATCCTGTGTCGCCCACCTGCCCTCCACTCTCCACATAGAACGGCGTCTTGTCCAGGGCAATGAAATATGGCTCCTCCTTCCGCACTGCGGTAATCTCCGCATCCTCTACTGACGTGGCATCGTAGCCGACAAATTCTGATGGTGATGGACATTCGATCTGTACACGGAAGGAATCTGACGATCTCGAAGTGTCGCGAACTCTGACTCTGTGCTCCACCTGCCGAGCCCGTCCGCGCTGCTCCGCCATGAGCTCCTCATACCGCCCGATACTTACGCCAAAGCCTTCTTCTCGCGCCATGAGTTGCGTGAGATCGATCGGAAATCCATAGGTGTCATGCAACAGGAACGCCAGCTCCCCTGGCAACTGCTGGTTCCGAGCGCTCTTGGCGAACTGTTCCAGTGGCGCCGCTGGATCATCCGCGGCGCCATAGGCCATCTGCAGCAAATTCATCGTGCGCGTGTCGTTTGCGAGACGCGAGATGATCTGCTCCGCCTGCCCGTTTGCGCTGGCCGATAATTCTCTCAAATAAGGAAGTACACGCTCGAACAAGGACATGCCCTTGCCCAACGTCTTCAGGAATGCTCTCTCTTCCGCCTGAATAATGCGAGCAATCGTGTCCTGGCTTTCTCTTAGCGCCGGGAATTGTTCTCCCATAAATTCTACCAGCGGCTCGACAAGCCTGCAAAGGAACGGATCACGCAATTCCAGCACCTGGTACCCGTATCGGGCTGCACGGCGGAGAATGCGCCGTATCACATAGGCGCGCCCCACGTTGCCCGGCGCTGCGCCGTCGCATATCGCAAAGGCAAGGGCACGAATGTGATCGGCGACCACGCGCATCGCAATTCGAAGCGCCTCCCGCCTGTCTGCATCCCGAATGTCATCGTAACTCCTTAGCGCTTCAAGAGGCGATAGGTCGGCTATCCGCTGCAGGAGTGGGGAGAACAGATCCGTATCGTAATTGCTGCTCTTTCCCTGGAGCACGGCCACGAGACGCTCGAGGCCCAACCCCGTGTCTACATGCTTGTCCGCAAGGACCTCCAGGGTCCCGTCACCCACCGCATTGTACTGTATGAAGACCAGATTCCAGAGTTCGATCAGTCGCGGATCATCCTGGTTGACCAACGTGCTGCCGGGTACGCGCCGCCGCTCTTCGTCCGACCGCAGGTCGATGTGGATTTCTGAACATGGGCCGCACGGCCCCGTGTCACCCATCATCCAGAAGTTGTGCTTCGAGGAGCATTTCAGCAGGTGCCCCGGCAACACATGCTGCTCCCAGAAGGCGGCTGCTTCCGCATCCTCCTCCAGGCCCAGGGCCTCATCGCCTGCATGCACCGTAGCGTAGAGCCGGTCCGGATCCAGTCCCCAGCGTTCGGTAAACAGCTCCCATGCCCACGCAATGGCCTCTTTCTTGAAATAATCTCCAAAGCTCCAGTTGCCGAGCATCTCGAAGAACGTGTGGTGGTAGGTGTCATACCCGACTTCTTCGAGGTCGTTGTGCTTGCCTGAGACTCGAAGGCATTTCTGGGAATCAGCCGCCCGGCGGTAATCGCGCTCGCCCTCTCCCAGGAATACATCCTTGAACTGATTCATCCCGGCGTTAATGAACAATAGCGTCGGGTCGTCACGCGGCACTAGCGGGGCGCTCGGCACGATCTTGTGCTGCTTCTCACGGAAGAATGCAAGAAACTCTTCGCGGATTTGCGCGGATGTACGATGCTGGCTCATCAGGTTAGGACGTGTCCCGGTCCTACATGTAAGGCGCACAGTACGCATTGCTCGCAGTAGATGTGCCACCTGGGAAAGTGAGTTTATCTGGAATACACGGCACAATTACCGACGCCCGGATGGACGCGGCGACACGGCCGGGTGGTAGGCGTCCGGTGAAGGTATGCCACGTTGGGGCGTTTGCTGGTTGGAGTAGCAGGCTCGAGGACTGCCTACACCGACTCACTCTCAAGGTTCGGAATCTCTCCGCGCTCCAATTGATCGTACGCCTCAAGAACATAACGCTGAGTTCGATACTCGCCAAATTCATTCATTTCTTTGCGCTTAAGCGTGGGGAAGGACGAGCTTGGAGGAGGGGCATCAAGAATCCACTCCAGCTCGGAGCGTTCCAACCTGTACAAGTGCGCGTAGATTGCATCGAGCTCACATTGCAAACAGTGACGACGCTGCTCGTTCCAAGGAAAGGGCGGGCCGACGTAGCCAAGATCCCGAGCGAATCCATTCAAGTCATCGGCTGTATACGTTAGCTCCAAGACACGAGGTACAATGAATTCGGCATAGGTCATTGATCCAGATCCCATCCTCTCCAGGTAGGCCTCTGGAGGTAGGACGGGAAGCTGCTTCACGATGAAGAAATTCAAATTGCTGCCACCAACCGAGAAACGAGCGGCCCAATCAAGAGGGAGGCTATTCATGTTTGCCAGCACGAGCGCCGACGCAATTGCACACCCGTCTTCGTAATTGATAATTGGGGCACTATTGCCTGCTGCGCTTCGCGGGATGTTGTCCGTGATCATTGTGCGTTCGTTTGTGGCATTCGTGATGCCTCGAATAGCGTGCAGCCATTTGGTGTAGTCGATCTTGAGGAGAGGAGCTTTGTTGCTCACAGCAGTTCCTTGTATTGTCGTGAAGATTGAAGTTCTCTGATTCGTTGGGTTCGAAATATCCCTGAAGACGATGAGCCAATGGTGATTGTCGTTCCTGAGTTGCTCAAACCAACTGCCGGAATCATCGTGAAGATTCCCGTCCGCTCGTCGGTCGCCCGGATAATATTCCTGAGAGCGAGTTGCGAGCCAATTCTGTGAGTCGTCGAATTTTCGGGGGGGGGGGGGGGGGGGGGGGGGGGGGAGAGAGAGAGATTGTGTCATTTTCACCTTGTTAAGTCTTTTTGTTACCTCTTCTTCCGGCACCCAGTATCTCGGCACGACGACAGTTTCAGGGTCAGCCTTCTCTCCTGATGTCATAGGTCTGGCCTTTCCATTTCTGCGATCTTTGGCTGAAACTCCATCGAATGTAGCGAACCGGTGATCATACTGGTGGAACAGCTTGGCCTCGTACAAGGGAAGGTAACGCTCTTCCTGATCGTCGCGAACAAACACATTACCCTCAAGCTCCCATCCCCCCTCCTCCAACTGCTCGCGGGTTTGGAATAGTCCAGAGTCACTGGTCATATTGAACATCTGCTGGAAGCTGACACACCAGGGATTATCCTCGAGATCCTGCCCCCGCTTCTCTTTCCAGAGCACGCCAGCACGTCTGTACATCTTGCGTGCGATCTCCATGTCGCGGTACGTTCGGAAGATGGGACACGTTCGTGTGTTGGGCTTGAATAGTGCGAAATCCGCTGCCGACAGAGTGAACCGACGCTCCTTCTCCACTAGTTGCTCCGTATGGTGCAAGAAAAACGCGAATTCTGCCTCTGGACAAGGGCGTGCGGAACCAGTCAGCGTAAGCAGACAAAACTTGTACGAGCGGTGTACACCGGGGAATATGGCCTTCCGATTTTCAAAATCATAAAGGCTGACGAGCCGCTGGGTTGTAACAATCTCTGCAAAGAACTTCTTGGTAGAATCGTCCGTGGAGATGCCAGTAGGTACGATGAGTCCAGCCTGGCCGGTGGGCTTAGTCAGCTGCAAGAATGTTTCGGAAAACAAGGCATAGCTGTTCAGCTTGCCAAAGTTACCCAACCAATATCGACCACTCCACCGGCAAAACGCGTTTCGAGCATCGAATACACGAAGGTCACGTTGATATTGCCGCCACATCTCTGGATTTGTTGTTCTTAGCGCGGCAATGGCTTCCTTACGCCTCGCACCTGATAGGCTGGCAATACTTGGGGCTCGCGCCGCAAAATATTCTACCTCCATGAGCTGTGAAACCTTCCACGGCGGATTACCGAGTACGACATCGAAGCCACCGGATTGCATGATCTCGGCAAAGGCAATATGCCAGTGCAGAAATCTGTGCTGGCGAGCCAATGCACAGACTGCAGCCTCAACGCCCGGGCGCGGGGGCATTCCTATCCTGAGACGGTTTAGGTCTTCGGTGTCAGCTACCGTTGCGCGCGTCCCCTGAGTCTTTTCCGCAAAAAACGGAGCGACAAAAAGATTTGCTCGAAGCTCCTCCAGTGTACGAGCCTTATCCTGCTGCACATTTTTCCAGGCAACAGATTTGCGTTCGATGTCTCGGAGCGTGTCCTCTGGCATGGCGTCTACGTCGGCATTGACCGCGGCGACTTCGGAAACGCTTTCTTCATCGAACAGACTGAGCTGCCTGGGGTTGCTGATCTGACGGTTGCGCTTCATGAGAGCCTGACAAACGACCTTGTCGTCACCAGTTAGGGATTTAAACGCCTTATTCGGAACGCCGCCCGCAATCACTCCCGGGTCAAGAATGCCCACCAGACTATCCCCAAGCTGGATGTGAGAATCGAGGAAGGTCAGCGGCTTGCCAGGCTCCACTGTTTCGATCCAGAGTGCCGTCTTGCACAACTCGACCGCAAACGGATTCCTGTCAACGCCGTAGATGCAGTGTTGAACGACTTCCCGAAGGGCATGCTGGCGGGCGACTTCGTCGGAGGTATCGCTCCCCGACTCGATGCGCATGATCTCGGTGGCCATACGCCTAGCCGCCGCCAGTAGGAAATGTCCCGAGCCGCATGCTGGATCGAGGACTTTCAGACTGAGTATGGCCCCTCTTGGGTCTTCGGGGCGATCGGCACTGGCTTGGACCAGAACGGGCTCAAGCGTGGATTTGATCAACTCGTTCACGAGCGTGGACGGAGTATAGTAGGAACCGGTCAGCTTCCGCTCCGAACCTTTGGCTTTTTCGTCGTTCCCGTCACCGATAAAGCCAAACGTCCAGGGCGTGGCATTCACCTCTACGACCGGATGAAGCTCAAGCAAGCTCTCGTATACGGAACCGAGTTCTTCGGTACCCATGTCCCGGTAGTTGACGCGCGCAAGTGCATTGCCAGAGCGGAAAAAACTGAGATTCCGGATGGCTTCCAGTAATCGCTCGTTTGTAATCGCGGCGGTATCGAGAGTGGGGCACTGTTCACGGTTGAAGAGGCCGCCCAAGGCTGGCACACCAAGAGCGGGTGCTCCGTGAGCAAGTGCCCGAAATGTGATCTGGAGACCCTGCCAAATGTCCCAGTGACGGTCGTAGTAACGACGGCGCAAAGCGCGTTCCTGGAGGCGGGAAAGGGCGTAGCCTTCTTCATAAACGGCTCTCCGTTCGGCAGTGGCATTCGGCACATGTAACAGATCACGCTCTTCGGCAGCAAACAGGAAAAGAAGGCGGTAAACGAGGGCGAGGAGCTGCTGGAAATAGCGTTCAGTTGATAACGCACCGCTCTCGAGTGCTCCCCGCAGTTCGGTGTTGTATGGATGCTGGAGAAAACCATTGCCTATCTGCCGTAAGGCCTCAGTGACGCCATTTCGGAGTTTGTTCAGGGCGCGTTCACCGGTCTCATGAGCCTTGGCTCGCCAAGTTTCGATGATGCAGCTCGATGGCTTGTTGGTCTCCGGCTTTAAGCGGCTGGCATGGATGGCGAGCCAGAGCGCAGCAAAGTCCGGATATAGTTCCTCCGTGAAAACAAGGTCCAGATCAGCTTCGATATAGGAGGGCCGTGTCAGGCTCGGGTTGTCACGAAGGATACGCAGCTTGGAGCCATTCGATACTATCCCCCATAGGGAAGCGTCCTCAATATTGAGATACTCCTGCATCAGTCCGTGAGGCGCTTGTCGGCGTCCCTCAATCCCAAATCTTGCATTGGCCTTGTCGAGATCAAAGTCGCTCGTTACCAGCACGAGCGGAACCGCCCCGCTACAAGCTCGGTGAGTCAGTTTGAAGACCTGTCCGCCCTGGGTGACACTATTGGTTGTGGTCAGGTCGTCATAGCCCAAAATGGAGCGCAATAGAGGCATAAGCCACTCGTCAACACCGACTTGCCTCGCGATGAGATCTTGACGAGCGCGGCGCTCGGAATAACGAGCGTATAGATCGTTGGCGATGCGCCAGTACCGCGCGAGTTCGTCCTTGAGCTCAAGTGACTTCGAGAGCCCATAGTCGATACCGACCTGGCGCGGCGCCTCCTGTGCTGAAATGGCCTGAAGAAACTCTGACGGCAAGATTCCGCCTTGAATCCTGAGTGCCGTAAACCCCTGACTTCTGCGTGTACGCACCATGCCTACCTCAGAAACTCACCATTGGTATGAACACGTAAATCCCAATCTTGTCGACTGGCAGGGTCGGGATCACGTTGTACCGGAAGCCCTTGACATCGCTGGCATCGCGGATGCGGCGGTGGTCTGCCAACAATTTATCAGCGCGGTCACGCGCGATGCGGTTAAACGATTCTTCCAGGGCATGGACTGAATTGAGTGCCTCCCGTATCAAGCGGGACTTTTGGCCGTCTTCCATATTCCGGCCAGGCTTCAATGAAAGTAGTGACAAGGCATCGTCCTCGGTCAATTGTTCGAGCGTATTGCCACCTTGGACTGCAACCCCAAGACATTCTTCGGCAAGTAGTGATTTCAGCAGTTTGAACCGGCCATCCGCCCCACGTTGCTCCACCTGAAGTTGACTGCGCAATCGCAGTACATAGAGCACGGTTCGAGTTCGTATTTCTCGGGTAAATATCGCGCACGCGCGAGCACCGATTTCCGGTCTATCAGCATTGAGCGCCTGTTCCGCCACGTAGTCTGCGATTGTAGCAACCAGCGGATGGGCCCTGTGGATATGGATTGCACCTGGGGACGCGGGTTGGTCAAATGTAATTCGCGCCTTTGGCTTGAATCCAACTGCCTCAAGGCTGTCTTTGAGTGGTGTCGGAAAGTGTGCGGCCGGGAGGTGGCTATATCCGTTGCGCTTGTCCAGCGGTGCCCCAAGCCGTTGCGCTGCAAGCTGTACAAAGCGCGCCACATCTTGCTGTCCGCCGAGTATGGACACCGATTTGCGCCATTCTGGAAGAACGTCGTCCGGTCGAAGTCGGAGTTGTGCAAAGACCGTACGTTTCATCTTGTCCTTCGCTTTCTGCCAAGCGTTGTCTACTTCGACCTCTGTATCTCCGAAATCGAGAGTCATCTGCCGCCCCCGAGAAACACTGTATCCCTGAAGAAGCACCGCCTTCATGATGGCATCAACGACCTTGTTGTTGTTTGCTGGCAGGGGCACCGCTACGCCGAGTTCCTTGCGAATTCTTTCGGCCTTCTGAAGGATCACCCGGAGCACCGCGCCGTCAACGGGATTGTTCTCCCCGTAGAGCATCAGCGCACGCACCGTCGGAGAAGCCTGTCCGAAGCGATCCGCGCGGCCTTCGCGCTGTTCATGGCGGGTTGGATTCCAGGTCAGATCGTAGTGGACCACTGCGTTGAAGTAATGTTGGAGATTGACCCCTTCAGAGAGACAGTCCGTGGCTACAAGAACAGGCGTGACGCCCTTTTCCAG
The DNA here is from genome assembly GCA_963665975.1 of Rhodothermales bacterium. Taxonomy (GTDB): domain Bacteria; phylum Bacteroidota; class Rhodothermia; order Rhodothermales; family Bin80. The sequence goes on along the minus strand of OY762508.1, from coordinate 2,895,225 downwards.
GTCCCCGAACACCTCCACCCGCTCTTGGCGCTGATCCGATGTCAACTCCCCCGTAATGACTTCGACGTATGCATTCTGTTTTTGTATAGCCCCCCGTACGTGCTCACCGACATAGTGTGCTGTGGCGATGAAGCGGCAGAATACAACCGGCCTGAATCCCTCCGAAATAAGCTCTTGGAGCTCATTGATCAGAGTCTTGAGTTTGGGATCCTGCTTGAGACCCCGGAGGGCATCGGCCTGCTCGATGAGTTGGCGCAAGGCCGCGGCATTTTCGACCGCTTCCACGGTACCGGCAGGCACACTCTCGTTGAAGGTCAATGAGTCCTCTGCCACTTCATCCATTACTGTCTCTCTTGCTACCCGGTCCAGATCAATTATCCGCGCTTGTTCCGTCTCACCCTCTGCAGCTTGCAGTCGCGTTCGCAACGCCTGCGATGCAGCCGCGGGGCTCGAGGACACACACCTCAGGAGCGCAAGTGCCGCCCACCAGGACATGCGCTGCTGAAGCTTGGTGCCGCCCTCAGCTTTCCGTACCATGGCGCGGGCATAGTCAAGCACTTTCCCAAAGATTTCTCCCCAGGCCCCGGTCAACCTGTAGGTAGCTTCCCGACTTTCACGTACCGGAAAACTGGCATTATCCTTCCATTCGGCAATATCACCACGCCGACGCTGAACGAAGTGGGCAGCGAGGTCCTCACGCAGGGCACGACGCACGTCACCTTTAGGCATCTCCGCCAACTGCGCGAATCTCGGCTCCAGCAGACCCAACAAGTTGTGAAAGGCTGCGTCATCACCCGAATGCGGTGTGGCGGTTAGGAGCACCATGCCTCGCGTCGGCGTACTCTCCGCCAAACCCTTGACAAGTTGATAACGCTGGTGGCGTGTGTTGGTGTTAGACTGAACGCAGGTGTGGGCCTCATCAACGATGACGAACTCCGGACATGCGCGCAAGAAGTCGTTCCGGCGCCTGTCAGACTTGATGTAGTCGAGAGAAACAACCGTATAGGGGTAAACCTCAAAGATCGACTCGTCCGGTCGCAAACCGCGTTCGAGACGCATCGCCGTACCCGTTCGGACAACCTCGGCCCTTATGTTGAACTTCTCCGCCAACTCCTGCTGCCACTGCTCGCAGAGATGCGGGGGGCAAATGACGGTCAACCGTGCGATCTCGCCTCGGTCGATGAGTTCCCGCACAATTAAACCCGCCTCAATGGTCTTGCCAATGCCGACGTCGTCGGCGATCAGAAGCCGGACGATGTCGAGCTTGAGCGCCATGAGCAACGGTACCAGTTGATAGGTCCGCGGCTCGACATTGAGGTTGCCAAAACTGCGAAACGGTCCCGCCCCAGCCCGAAGCTTGAGTCGAAGTGCATCCCGCAACAAAAGCGCGGCTTCTTGCGACCCCGGCGTATCAGGATTTGGCAATCCAAACGTGGCTGGCTCCGGCGGCTCTGGCTCAAGCGGCAGATAGATGAGTGTTGCGTCGTCCTCTGCTCCGCCGAGCGGACGAAGCTTCAAGAGGTCGTCACGCAACTCGGGTAGCACAACCCATTCGCGACCGCGTGCTCTGACCAAGTCTCCCGGTTTAAACTGAAGTGCTGCTTCCATCTCTATGCTCCGCCCCCTATCAGTTTGTCGCCGGTGTAGTGCCTGGTCCGAAGACCCAGGCATATTGCTCCACAATGCGATCCCAAGAAGACCGGTCGGCAGAAAACCGTACGACCGTGTAGCCAGCATCTTTCAGGCGCTGATCAATCGCCTGGTCGTCGATCTTGCGAATTGCCGATTGGTGCACCGGACCATCAATGTAAATCACCGTTTGTGAATCGCTGTAACCGAAGTCGGGCCGGGTAGCGTGGTATTCGAGATAGGGCTGCGCCCGATCTGGAAGATGGAATCCTCCAGCCTTGATGTAGTCGAGCCAGTCTTTCTCGAGGCTCGAAGTCGACGCGTTCATCAATTCATCGAAACTGTCACCGGCACGAGAGGAGGCCGAAATCCTCCTGCGCTCGGCGCGCGTCAGTCTGCATAGGAGCTGGAGCATAGACTCCTCCCGTCGGTCGATCCATGGATGATCCGGCTGGTTGTAGTAGCTGAGCAAGCAGCGGTAGCAGCCTGCCTCGCATTCGTCATCTTGATTCTCCAGATCGCTGGAACCGGTCCAGTCGCCGCATCGCGACGCGTAATGACAAACCTGCATGGCCTTGCGAGCGATCCTTGCAATCGCGCCGGGATCGTGGGCAACCCGTGTAAGTACACCTGCACCACCCTCGGCTGCCTCGTATAAGAGGATGGTCGAACGATTGTCCCAGTCAGGCAGAGGCTCAGCCGCGAGTTCCGCTTCCTCCAGTTGAAACTCCTGCTCAATGCCGCGCTTCAGCGCGTACTGCAACGAGATCATGGCCTCGTCGGACAGGCCAATCTTTGGTTGGAGGACGAGGACGTTGCGAGTGTCTTCCACAAACGGCGTGATGCGCTCAATCGTCTTGCCTTCCCGCACCCCGTCATCTTCCGCGTCGGTGGGCGCCTGCGAATCCTTGGTCCACTCGCCCGTATTCACATCAATACTGAAACCATAAATCGTCTTCTGCTTGCGTCGACGCCAGCCCAAATTAATGCGCCAGAGCGTGGAAGCGGGTCCGTAACGGAATTCCAGCAGCGATTCGCCGTTCTCCTCCAAAGCGATACTTTCCACTCGCGGCTTGCCGTTTTCCTCGCTATAGCGAAGCGTAGTAACCATCTCGTAGCCCTGCCGTTGGCGTTCTTCCTCATCAGATGTGATGCGGGTTGCCCTTCGCGTCGACACCTGCTCAATCCGATACAGGTTAGTGATTGTACGCCCACCATTAAGAGGCCCATTACAACTTATGCAGAGTTCGAATTCTCTCTGGTTCCTGAAATGTCCGTACCCGCAAGATGGGCAAATTCGGGCAGCCGACGTCGGCAGTTTGGCCGACGTGGTCACGCTCACCTCATCGCGAATGGTGAAAATAGCGCGCCGCACGCGATACGTGCTACCTTCATGGTAGATGATGGATTGTGGGCCGAACTCGGTGAGGCCAAGGAATCGCGGTCGGCTCAAGAACGAGTCCCGTGCAACTTTCCCGCGGCGGCCCGGAATGAACGCCATTAGTGGCAAACGGGGGAAATTATACCCCGGCAGGAAGCCCTCAGCCGCCAGATAGCGGTAGGTGTTGAAATCCGAATTCCTTGTAGGCCTGCCCCCAAGTAACAGGTTCTGCTGGGTGTAGGCTTCGTCGTATCGGGCTTTGGCCTCTCGGCGCTCCTGTTCAGTCGCGGCGGCATTGTGAAGGATATCGTTCGCGAACTTCATTTGGCTGGCAGTCGCACGGAAAAGAAATCGCCACCGGTTGAAGGCTTCGTCAAATCGGCGCGCCGCCGAGTTCATTGCACTGTCGAACCACGTTTCCGTGTGCCAGAGAGCGGATTGCCTGGAGAGGTCCTGTGTGAGCATTGCTAAGATGCGCTGTGCGCGCCTTGCCGCCTTGCCGACCACTTGAAAGCCATCGATCCGCTCGGCGATGTCGTTGCGCAGAGGGAGAACGTCGGGTTTTTCCCGGTCAAGCACATCACGCACCGAAGAGCCCAACTGAACGCCGGTCTCGGCGAGCCAGACCGCCTGCAGATGGCTGCGGATGAGGTCCTCATTGGCGAGATCGATGGTCGGCGGATTCACAGCGCCAGCGACCATGCGCGTTGGCTCGGAAAAAAAATACTGGTCGTGCGGCGACTTGGCTGCGCAGTATGTGACGACCAATGCTGGCTGGCCACTCCGACCAGCGCGTCCGCTGCGCTGCGCGTAGTTCGCGGGCGTCGGCGGTACGTTCCGCATGTAAACCGTGTTGAGCGTGGAGATATCCACGCCAAGCTCCATGGTAGGAGAGCAAAAAAGAATCGGCAAACCAGTCGGTTCCAGTCCACGGCGAAATCGGGCCTCTCGCTCTTCACGTATCTCAGCATCGACCTGCGCGGTGTGTTCGCGGGCCTCCAGTTGATGAAGGAGTCGATCGTCGCTATCCAGTAACCCCGCGACATTTTCGTATAGGGTCCGGAAAAACACATTGGTAGCATCCTCACTCGCACCGCTGGAGTGTTCACCGCGACGCCACTCGAGAACCGAGCTGTCGATTCGGTAACCGGTCCGGGTGCCATCCAAATCCGTGGATTCAACATACCCATAGGTAGTCAGCACCTTCAAAATATCATCAATGACGGCGTTGTAGACAGCCTCGTCGAACTTCGCCGGATAGTGGGGATTGTCCTGGCCCCAGAATACCTGAGACTTGAAACGCCGACCGAAGACAGAGCGATAGGATATATGCAGTAGCCGGTAGTCCTGCTGACGGCCCCGGGAACTTGGTCGCGGAACCATGAAGGCGTGGGAGAAGAGCCGTTCATCTTCCGATAGGCCCCAGGGCTCCTTCAACTCGTTGAAGCTTCGGTTGCGCAACTGCTCCTGAAAATTCGGATCGAGATAGATAGTCTTTATGCAGAGCGCCTTGCGCATGCGGTCGAGTAGTTCCTGGACGATCTCGAAGCGCTGCGAGGGAGTAATTGAGCCGAGTAACGGGTGTCCCCTACGCCATTCCTCCTCATCCTCACAACATTTCTGGAGCCCCCAATATCGAATTTTCAGAAGCTCGAGCTGCTCCAGGTTCGGGTTGGTGATCCGCCAACCCCGTTGCAGATCAAAGTAAAGCCGGTAGCCCAAGACATCGCGGAGTGCCTTGAGGGTCCTCTGAGCCTTGATACCCTTGGACTCGGAATTGGCGGCATAATCCACCGCAGCCAAACGTAAGTGTTCGAGCACCCGTTGGGTCAGCACATCATCCACGAGGCACTCGTTGGGATCCCTTTGAATGGCAGCGAGCAGAGCACCCCGGAGCAGGAGGATCTGAATGAAGTCGTTGAAGTGACCTGCCTGTAGGCTTGCATCCTGCCTGTTATCGGTAAACGCGAGAAGCTTTTTGGTCTTCTCGTCCAGATCGGTGCCGACGAGATGTTTTAGCGAAGACAGCGCCAGCACGGTTGTTGCCGAACTGCGGCCCTCACTTGACAGACCGGAGAGCTTGCTCAGATCACTCCTCACGCTGCCATCATAGTACGCGTCACAATCTGGATTGAGACAGAATCGAAACGAGCCCGGGATGAACCACGCGTGCAATCCTTCGCTGGCAACGCCACCATGGGTATCTACCTGAACACCCACTGGACGATAACGACGGAAATGATACTTGAGCCGCGCCGTTCCATCCTGGAACTCAAGCCATTCCTCCGGGAATTGGCCTTCCAGACTAGTGGGATCGAATTCGCCACCCACGTCCGGCATGAGAAAGCCGAATCGAACATCTTCGTCTTCGTTGGAGCGCTCAGACAGATCGCGCGGGCTGAAGGCGTCGGGCTGCTTGGCAACGAGATTTGCCCAGACAGGTAAGTACTCCTGACCACATTTGCGACAGAATGAAAGCGTAAATAGAGGACGCTCACGGTCTCCTGGTTTGAATTGTTGCCCTTGTAGCGTGAGGTATCGCTCCCATGGTGCTTCGAGAGTGGAATACACATTCCAAGCACCGCTGATGAACTGATGTAGGCGAAAGGCAAAAAAATTCTGCCCGCGGTCGTTCAGACTTTGGTAAGCAGCGAGCAGGAAATCAGCGATGTACTCCCGGCAAACCTCAACTTCGGAGCCGCTATCCTTCGCTAGCATTTCCGAAGCTTCGAGCACGGTTCTGGGCCGAGGTATACGGACGAGCTTACCATCCTGCTTGTCCAGACCAAGATTCCGTTCCACCCAGGCGGCTACAGGATGTCTCGCAAGCTTCTTGTGGGTTGGATTCTCCGGCACGCCCGCCTTAATGGCATGGCTCAGACTGGTTCTGTCGATAGGAGCATCGGTGTCCGTAACGGGCTCGAGAGTCTCCGTAATGATATTGCCGGGGTGGACAGTGACTCCAAATAAACGGGTGGCGATGCTCGCAACCGCGAGGTCGCGATCCTTGGCTGCTCCCTCCGATGCCATGGTCGCAGACGTACCAACACAGAGAAGATTTTCGTTGAACCGTTCCCTTACACGTCGCACCAGCATGGCCACATCAGCACCCTGTCGCCCGCGATAAGTGTGCAACTCATCCAAGACCAGAAACCGCAACCCTACTGCGTGTTCGCGTACTGCCGTATCGGTCGCCCAAAACCTTGTCATGATCAACTCGAGCATGACGTAGTTCGTCAGCAGGATGTTCGGAGGGTTCTTTGCAATCCGCTCCCGCTCCTCGTTTGACTCCTGGCCAGTATACCGGCCAAAAGTCACCGGCTCCTTGCCCTCGCCGTAGCCAAACCTCAGAAACTTGACTAATTCTTCGAGTTGGCTGTTGCACAGCGCATTCATTGGATAAACAATAATGGCCGTGATGCCCGTACAGGGATCGCCGGCCTTCTTGCGTCGCAATACGTCGTCCACGATGGGAATGAAGTAGCCGAGCGATTTACCCGACCCTGTGCCCGTGGTCAGCACATAGCTCTCGCCTCGCTTGGCAACATCGATAGCCTCGGCCTGATGCTGGTGCAGTACGAGTTGTTTGCCGAAGTTGTCGGCTTTTTTCTTGATCCGGAAGACCATCGCGCACTCCTCGTCGAGCGTGCCTCTTGACACGAGGTCATCAATGGACCCTCCGGGCACGAAGTTCGGATTCAACTGGATGAGTGGGGCTGGCCAAAAACGGCCGCCTGCGTATGCCTCATCGACAGCCTGGAGGATATCCTCCGCCTGAATATTGGTGAAGCTTCGAGAAAAGCGCTCGTACTCGGAAACGAGCGCCTCACGAAATTTAAAGACGTCCATCTGGCATCCTCTGGTCGCATAAACCACTCCCGCAACCTCCAAACTCCTATGGCGATTTCAGGATAGAATGGCTTAAAGAATGAGTTGGTCTAAGTAAAACGAACCCCTTGCAAGACCCTTGATTTGAGGGTTTCTTCTGCTTGTGAGGAAGACTTTGGGTTAACTGGCGCCCGTCTGGGCTAGGACAGTTGCGAATTACGAGAGGAACTGGAATGCTGGCTCCGGCGGTCCAAGACCGGGCGGGACCTTGCGTTTCCATACACCCAGCGCACCCCCAATATATTAGATTAATTGTGACTATTCTGTGTTATAATACCTAATCGCTGTGGTTTTATTGTGACCAGGAAACGTTGGTCAAAGGGTTTCGTAAGAGAATTAATAGAATAAAAAACAAGGGACTGGCACCTCCTAAGTTGCTGTCTTCGGGGTTGCAACACGCGCGAAGAAAACGGAGGTGCCTATGTCTTTTGGATAGAACGTACGCGGTTTCTCTATCAGTTGCTCACTGGAGCTCTTTCCTCGGATGGACGCGGTGCTTGGCCCTGTGACCGGGCGCTACAAGAAGCATTTGTTGGCATTGGAAATGCTGCCTGTCGAACGCGTTCTGCCGTGCGTTCCGAATTGCATGCCGGGACGCCCGCTGAAGCATCGCGCCACGCTTTTGCGGGCGTTTTTGGCCAAAATGGTAATCTATATTTCGACGACAACCGCGTTGGTGGAACGGGTGCTTTCGGATCCGACGCTTCGGTGTTTGCGTGGGTGGGAAGGGTTGCGCGATGTGCCAAGCGAAGCAACGTTTTCGCGGGCGTTCAGGGAATTTGCGGAGGCCGATCTGCCGCCTCGCCTGCACGCGGCATTGCTAGAAGAGGGGTATGCAAATCAGTCGGTGGGTCATTTTTCGCGTGATGCAACAGCAAAAGGGGCATGAGAGAAGCCTGCGCCAAAGGAAACGTAGCCGGAGCGTCCGAAGCGCTAGCGGGGCGTCCTGGCAAGGGGGACGAGCTCCTAAGGAGCCGAGTTGGTTCGAGCGTCAGCGTATGATGCACATGGATGTGATAGGCCGAGGTATTCCAATCAGTTGCATCATGTCGTCTGCGTCCCTGCATGGCACAGGCGATTCCACTCATGACGATGACGGCACACCGAGCGCAGAACCCGTACGACTTGATAGACCTGTGACGCGGAGGAGATTCGCGCGCACAGTTAGAGCCAGGATCATGTATCCATCATTGACACGAATCCTCGTCGCAATGGGAATGCGGAGCGCAACCGTGAGAAAGAGGCACAGCGTGCAGCTGGATTTGTCCCGCCTGAGCGAACGCGTTACAAAGAGCGTTCGACGGTTGAGCGGGCCCTTGGACGGTTCAAGGACGAGGTTGGCGGCCATCATGTACGTGTGCATGGGCACCGGAAGGTGACGTGCCACCTGATGTTTGGGGTGCTTGCGCTCACGGTAGATCTATTGCTACGCCTGTTGCACTGAACGCAGCCGTTCTTCGCTATGGTTGCGTGTACCAGGTCCCTGTCGAGCAGGAGCCAGGGATAGGTGCGTGCGTGCCGCAAGGATTGCGACCGGAATTGGCCGCACGTGAGACCACATTGATGATGGAGGGCCTATATTTTCGGAAGGAGACTGCGAAAGGGTGTCGGTCATCCACGTAATCCGAGCTAATTGCACAGATTCAAGCCGCTCAGACCATCGCTACCATCAAATGCTCTGAGTATTTTTGCCAGAGTCTCAATCATGTATCAAAAGGGATTAGACATCTTTCTGCCAATGCTCACGTTCCGTTGATTGTCGCTTCGGCAAAGTGAAGCTGTTCCATGACCCATCCGAAATCCGGGCCATCACCGAGGATCATCCCCTGCATGGCTTTGTAATCCCGTTCAACCACCGTGTGTAATTCCCCCCGTGGAACTAGTCTCATTGATCCGGGAACGGCCTCTTCGAGCCGTTTCCAAGCCTGCCGGAATGCGATGAGGTTGTGATTCCGAACAGAGTCCAATAGATCGACATTGGACAAAGCGGACCGGCCGAGCTTTGTGGCGGTAATCATCGCGACATCGTAGTAGTGGCGTGAGATCCGACCCTTGTCGGCCGGGAGATGCTGTTCGTCTCGGTATCTACAGTGCGCGCCATGCAGAATCAGAACTTTCTCCCAATACGTGCACTCCGGCGCGATCACTCTGATGTCACCCACATCAAACGGCCAGTCGAATAGTTCCTCGGCGATGTAGGGCGTGACGGTGCGATCCAAACTAGGGTCGAGCAGCGACTTCGCCCCCGCCTCGATCTTAACGCGCGATGCCACGTAGGCGGCATCGCCACTCGGAAAAAGGGCGGGGTATTCGACGAGGAGCGTTTGTCCGTTGACGTCGTCCTCATCTGGGCGGACTTGGCATCCCTCCACAATCTCGTCAATCCGCCTCTTCACGGCGGTTTTCAGCTCACCACGAATGTAGCTGCTACATGCTTTCCTGAGTTCCTCGAACAGAGCTTTCCGTTTCGTGTTCGACAGATTCGTTGCAATGGTCGGGTCACGCTCGCCTTCGAAGCCAAGGTCATCACGAAAGACAACGATATCAATGTCCTCAGAGAAGCGCTTAATGAGCCTGAAGGCCTTGGACAGGGACGTTCCACCCTTGAAAAGCAGCCTCGGATGCTCGTCCGGTAACCAATTATAGAGCACCTCAAGGACAAGACAGACCCAAAAGTCCTTCTCCACATAGCCAGGTAACGTGTCGAGGCGGCTTGCAACAGCTTCGAAGACATCCCGTCTGTCTTGGTCCGGGAGTACGAGAAAGGACTCGAAGCTTCGATTCATACGGCAACTGCCTGGTCGCTTGTGATGCTCCGTGCAAGCGGTTGCACCCAGCCGGGTAGATCTTGCCTGTTTTGCCAAAGATCGAGCTTCACATGACTTGGAAGGTGCCGTCTCAAAATCGATACGACCTGTGCATCTGCAGCCGCACCAGGGCCGAGCCACCGGAGCGCCTGAACCACCGGAGCCGCCGGTTTCCCCGCCCACCGCATGACACTCGGCCCCGCATGTCGAAGCCAGACTGTTCGTCCATCGATCTTGAGCGTCCTGGAGTGACCATCCGTCACGAAGCTGACTTTCGCGGGTACTGCGTTCGTGAGACCCAGTTGATTCGCGGCGACTAGTCCATCCGGCATAATCCGGACACCTTCCCGCCTTGCCAATGCTGCAATCGCGGCGTCCAAGTCGACCGGCGCATGCCGCTTCAGTACGTTGCTGATCCTGGGCATATCGTACATTCCGCGAGCCACCCGGCGCAGTTCACCGGCCCTGGCGAGACGCGACAGTGCCTGGTCAACTGCCCCCCGCCTGCCGAGGTCTAGGAAATCCTTTGGCGTGCACACCCACTTTCCGCTCCTGTGCTTGGACACCCTTTTCATGATCTTGTCGGCTATACCTGTCATTGGGTCCCACCCCAAACCGAAGTTAGTTCCTAATCAGCGTCAGAAATATACTGTAATTATCTTACATTCTCAATATCGACTTTCCCGCAAACATGGTTAGATGTGGTAGGGATGTCCAACGATGTGCGGCCGCCTCACCAGCAACAGACCTAGAGCCACATTCACGACCTGTAAGCCTAATGATACCGGTGTGTATTCCGATGATTTTCAACCTGTCGAATTTCAACCCGTAATTATCCCCACAGCCGCCTCACAACTTTCCAACCGTGAAGCCTCCTGATCGAATGTGGGCAGGAGGTGAGCTCTGAATCGTTCTGCCGCTGCCAGAATGATCAGATCGGAATAACTCACAGCGGCTACCCGGTATGGGAACGCCTCACAGGCGACATCGTCAGTCTCTTCCATCACGAGAGCCTTGGTCACCACGAGTTCTTTTGATTGTTTAGGCGAACGGCTCTGGAAACCCGGCCGCTATCGTAATCATCCAGACATTATACCATATAAAAAGTGTGAAATTAGGCGTTTAATGGAAACACCATCACCGTGTGTCCGCTTAATAAGCGTAACCAGAGCAGTAATTCAATACTCCATTCTTGGGCATTACTCGCCTCCCCTTGAAACGGGAAAATTCTGTGTAGTCACGGAAGAATTTCTCGTGATCCAAGCGTATAAATCCCGTTATTTCATCATGTCCCTGCCCGACTAATGAGCACCCAGCATCGAATCACATTCTTATTGGGAGCCGGAGCATCCATTCCGGCTGGCTATGTTTCCATGAATCACCTAACCGAACTCATTCTTGGCGGTTCGGAGCTCACGTTACATTCGGACAAGACATTCGTGCGAAGACCTCCGCCCGAGCCCGGATTTCCGCCTATGCCCGAAGATCGGATGATGCCAGTAATCCGGCGCCTATTGGGCTGGTTATACCTACAGACGCGCTCCTATTTCGTTGCCCGCGGTGAGTTCAAGGCGGTGAACTACGAGGACATTTACTTCGCGGCTGCGCAACTGGCAGACGATCTAACAGAATTGCAGAATCCGGCAATACAGCCGTTTATGGACACGTTGAAATCAGATATGTGTGGCTGGCCTGAATATGTGAGGTTGGGACTGGGTCAACCAATTCCAGACGCGAACACTCTCCATGACACCAGTGAACTTGCTTGCCGTTATATCCAAGCCAACGTCACAAACAAACTGTCGGGTCCCCCAATTCAAACCGGGCATCTAGCGCTCATTCATGATGCGTGCAACAATTCCTCCTTGGAACTACAGGGAATTGCCACACTGTCGCACGACAACCATGTAGAGGTTTTCCTCCAAGGAAAAGGAATTGACATTGCTGACGGATTCAGCGCCGAAAGCACAGCATCTAACTATAGAATATGGAAGAATAAATTTGTGAATAACAACTCGGTACCATTCTTGAAACTTCATGGTTCGGTCGACTGGTTCAAGTTGACGCGGCAGATCACTGGTTCGGTTCGGAGGATTGACCGAGTTGGCAAAGTGACCCGTACCACTATTACGCCCCAGGGTTCTGATCCTGGTAGCGTCGGAGTGGACTTCAACAGGTATACCCGTGCAGAGGATCGGCTGCCTCTAATGTTGATGGGCACTTTCAATAAGCCAACACAGTACAGCAGAGGCCTAATGGCGGATATTCACTACCGCTTCCGAAGAATCTTGAATGATACGGACTGTCTCGTCATATGCGGTTACAGCTTCGGGGATAAAGCGATCAATAACCACATTATTGACTGGCTCGATAACGGCAAAAGAGTTGTCGTGATCGACCCGAAACCAATGGATGACGTTATCAGGACTGCCCGCTATGCAGCCGGCAGATTTCTTAAAAGCAATGCGGCTCAATTCATAACGAGAGGAATCGAGACAGTATCGCTCGATGATGTTCTGCGGCAGTGTAGCATGAGGTGACCTTTCCTTCCTCCTATCGCGGCCGTGACCGTAGGTGTTCACTTACGCACAATAATTCCCTCAAAGAACGTCACATCCGTGCCAATACGTGGGACACGTTTACTGGACACTTACGGCCGGGTGCCCATCCAGGAAGAATCGGTATGGCAACTCTGACCCGTGCCGCACACCAATGCGAGTAGATCTGACAATCTGAAGTGACAAGCTGTGGTGTGGCCGCGTCAGATATAGTGGTGGACCCGTCAGTGGCATCCCGTGAAACCTTCGGTCAATATCAAATGCCTGCGTGAGCTTGCCTGGACCGTTGGCGAGTTCAAGCTCGCGACGCGCTGCCTTTCGCCTCCTCCACATAGTGTCCTGCCCCTCCAGCGGTGCAACGGCGCGGATAAGCACGCATCCCACACGGCCTTCCGGCTCGGTCACGACGTTGAACATCCAGTGAACTCCATAGCACAGGTGCATGTATGCCGTACCGGGCGGACCGAACAGCGCCATCCCGCGCCCCACCGGCTGTACGAGCCCTGTGGCCACATCCAGGATTCCCCATCCATTCCAGGCGGGATCATCCTGCGCATAGGCTTCAGTTTCCACGATGTATCCCGAGAGACGTTCGCCGGAGGGGCATTCATGCACGAGACGCATCCCGAGGAGATCAGGAGCAACCTCTGGTGCAGGCCGGGCAAAGAAGGTGTGGGAGATTGCGCTCATGAACGTGGGCAACATAGCTATTCTGCACGAAACTACACGCTTTCACGTTTCGTAAAGCTCTTCAACTTCCACAAACAATTCTCAGACGGCCATGAAACGTCTCGGCGTCCTCCTCCTTGTCGCATTCACTACGCTACCGATCGCGCACACCACGCTCGGCATCGGCCAGGTCAAACAGGAACTCATGATCGACAAGACCTTCGACGCTCCCGAGGATGGCCGGCTCGAAATCCTTGTCGGCGATGCAGATGTGACCGTCCTGTCAGGCTCTGGGGACGAGATCCATGTAGCGGTAACGCTTTTCGGGAAGAATATGGATCGCGCCAGGGAGTATTTCGAGAAGCAACAATTCAGCGTAGCCGCAAGCGGAAGTGTGATACGCGTGGCGTCAGATGGAAAGGGCTCCTTCGGCTGGAACTGGAAGGAATGGAGGGATACGGCGCCTCAGATCCAGGTGCGCGTCACAGCACCCAGGGAGTTTGATGCAACCGTGCACACCTCGGACGGTGACATCGAACTCGGTGACCTCACTGGAAATATTCGGCTGAAAACCTCGGACGGTGACATTACGGCCGACAATCTTGCCGGTCCTTACCTCTTGCTCAACACATCGGATGGAGACATTGCCTCCTCCCGCCTCGACGCGGAGTCCATTGAAATCCATACATCCGATGGCGACCTGGACCTCGGCGAGGTTTTCACGGGAAAAATCGTCGCCCGCACCTCCGACGGAGACATCCGCATCCGCATGATCGAGGGCATTGCCATACTGAAAACCTCTGACGGAGATCTTGATCTGGGAAAAGTCGAAGCCGACCGCTTCTCTGCCCACACCTCTGACGGCGACATCAATATCGCCCAACTCTACGGAGATGGGGAAATGCGAACAACTGACGGGGACATTTACGTCGGCGCGCTCGCAGGCTCGATGAGTTCAGCCCATTCTTCCGATGGAACGATCACCCTCAGCAACGTCGAGGGCGGCCTGTCTGTGACGGGATCGGACATCGACGTCCAGCTGCATCTGCAGGCTCCCGGCAAAATCACGGTGGCTACGTCCTCCGGCGACATTAAGATCACGATTCCGCAGGACCATCCAGCGGATCTTGTGCTCCGCGGCGATGACGTGCACATGGCCTCTTATATCAACTTTGAAGGCCGCATGGACGACGAATACGCCAAAGGCCGGATCAATGGTGGCGGCAATCTTATCGAGGTCCACACGTCCGACGGTGACGTTGTTCTGCAGACAAAGTAGACAGCCGTTTCAGCGGCATTCGATGGCAAGCGCGGTGCCGCCACCGGTTCCGTGACAAAGCGCTGCATGGCCACGGCGGGCGCCGTGCCGCCTGAGGGCGTGGAGCAAGGTCACCAGGATGCGAGCCACTCTGCAGCCGATCGGATGCCCCAGTGCAATTGCGCCACCATGTACGATTAGTTGCTCGTACGGAGCACCGAGCTGGCAGTGAATGAGTACGCTGCTCAGCGTGAAGGCCTCGATGTTCTCGAACGGGCCGAAATCGCCAGATCGCAGACCTGATCAGTCATACAGCCGGTGCGAGGAACAACCTCCGGCACGGGCCGGGCAAAGACGGTCCGGGAGATTGCAATCAGCATGGACAATGTTGCTCTCCTTTGAGAAAATCATGCGATTTCGCGTTCTGTATATTCTCTCAACTTCCACAAACAATCCCCGGTCGGCCATGAAACGTCTCTGCATGCTCCTCCTCGTCGCATTGACCGTGATCCCGATTGCCCGCACCACGCTGGGCATCAGCCAGGTCACGCAGGAACTTATGATCGACAAGACCTTCGACGCCCCCGAGGATGGCCGACTCGAAATCCATGTCGGCGATGCCGACGTGACCGTCCTGTCGGGCCCTGGGAATGAGGTCCATGTAGCGGTGATGCTTTACGGTCAGAATATGGGTCGCGCCAGGGAACACTTCGAGAAACAGCAGTTCAGCGTAGCCCACAACGGCAGCGTGATACGTGTGACCTCAGACAGAAAGAACTCCAACGACTGGAATGAGAAGGATTGGAGGGATGCCGCACCTCAGATCCAGGTGCGCGTCACGACGCCCAAAGAGATTGATGCAACCATGAACATCTCCGACGGTGACATGGAAATCACCAGCCTCAAAGGAGATATTCGGCTTAAGACTTCGTATGGTGACATTGTGGCCGACGATCTGGCCGGTCCCTACCTCTCGCTCCACACCTCGGATGGAGACATCGTCTCCTCCCGCCTCAATGCGGAGACCATCGACATTCAAACATCCTATGGCAACCTGGACCTTGACGAGATTACTACCGGGAAATTGATCGCTCACACCCAGGACGGTGATATCGATCTCAGTAGCCTTAAAGGAGATCTTCGGCTCAAGACTTCGTATGGTGACATTACAGCCTACAACCTTGCCGGTCCCTACCTCTCGCTCCACACCTCGGATGGAGACATCGTCTCCTCCCGCCTCAATGCGGAGACCATCGACATTCAAACATCCTACGGCGACCTGGACCTCGACGAGATTACTACCGGGAAATTGATCGCCCGCATTCAGGACGGTGACATCCAACTCGGTAGACTCAAGGGAGATATTCGACTTAAGACTTCGTATGGTGACATTACGGCCTACGATCTGGCCGGTCCCTACCTCTCGCTCCACACCTCGGATGGAGACATCGTATCCTCCCGCCTAATTGCGGAGACTATCGACATTCAAACATCCTATGGAGACTTGGACCTCGACGAGATTGCTGCCGGGAAATTGACCGCCCGCACTTCTGACGGTTCTATCGAACTCGGCAGCCTCAAAGGAAGTGTCGAGCTTGAAGCCTCGTATGGTGACATTACTGTCAACGATCTTGCCGGTCCCTACCTCTCGCTCCACACCTCGGATGGAGACATTGCCTCTTCCCGTCTCGACGCGGAGACCATCGAAATCCATACATCCTACGGCGACATGGACCTCGACGAGATTACCACGGGGAAGATGGTCGCGCGCTCCCGTGATGGAGACATCTTTATCGCCCAGCTCCACGGAAGTGGGGACCTGCGAACTAATTACGGAGACATTCAGGTCAATGCACTCGTGGGCACGATGAGTTCAGCCCACGCTTCTGATGGAACGATCACCCTCACGAACGTCGAAGGCGACCTGTCCGTGACGGGATCTGACACCGATGTCGAACTGCAACTGCAGGCGCCCGGCAAAGTCGTGGTGGCTACGTCTTCCGGCGACATTGAGCTCACAATTCCGCAGGACCATTCAGCGGATCTTGCACTCCGCGGCGATGACGTGCACGTGGCCTCTGATATCAACTTTGACGGCCGCATGGACGACGACTACGCCGAAGGCCGGATCAACGGTGGCGGCAATCTGATCAAGGTCCGCACGTCCGACGGTGACGTTGTTCTGCAGACAAAGTAAACAGCCGTTTTAGCGGCATTCGATGGCAAGCGCGGTGCCGCCACCGGTTCCGTGACAAAGCGCTGCGAGGCCACGGCGAGCGCCGTGCCGCATGAGCGCGTGGAGCAAGGTCACCAGGATGCGGGCCCCGCTGCAACCGATCGGATGCCCCAGTGCAATTGCGCCACCATGTACGTTTAGTTGCTCGTACGGAACGCCGAGCAGGCGGTTGAACAGCACGCTGCTCAGCGCGAAGGCCTCGTTGTTCTCGAACAGGTCGAAATCGCCTGATCGCAAACCCGATCGCTCATACAGCCGGTGCACAGCCGCTACCGGAGCCTCGGGAAACCGCCACGGTTCGCCAGCAGCCCAGGCGCCAGACAGCACGCGCCCCAAGGGCGCAAGGCCACGCGCCTCTACAGCCTCTCCGCTGGCAAGCACGATCGCTGCAGCGCCGTCGCTGATTTGGCTGCTGTTGCCAGCCGTCAGCCTGCCCTCGGGATGAAACGCCGGGCGCAGTGCGGAAAGGGTCTCGAGTGTCGTGTCCGGCCGAATGCCCTCGTCACTAGCCAATTGCCGCACCTCCCTGCGTGCGCGGTAGGGGATCGGCACGATCTCCGACGAAAACGCGCCGCTCTGCGTTGCCTGGTGCGCCCGCTCGTGCGACAAGAAAGCGACCTCGTCGAGTTCCTGCCGCGTGACCGCCGTCTCCGCGACCAGCCGCTCGGTCTGCTCCCCCATTGATTCGCCAGTCATAGGGTCCGATAACCCATCCCTGAACAACAGATCCGTTACGGATTCACGATCCCCCGGCAGGTACTTATATCCCCAGCGAGCCCTGGACGACAGGTTGAATCCCGTCATGGACATGGACTCAACTCCGCCGGCCAGGACCACATCGGCCTCGTTCGCCTTGATCATGGACGCGGCCGTCAGGACGCTCATCATGCCGGATGAGCAGACCATGTCCACCGCCAGCGCATCGACATTCTGCGGAATACCCGCCTTGAAGGCGGCCTGTCGCGGAATGAGTTGGCCGTGACCGGCACGCAGCACATTGCCGAAGATCACGAGATCCAGATTGTCGGCGATCCCCGCCCGATCCAGTGCAGCCCGCATTACCGGGGCCGCAAGATCCGCGGGGGAGATGTCCCGAAGCGCTCCGCCAAACCGTCCGATGGCCGAACGCGCAGCACTAAGAATGTACACAGTACGCATAATGTCCGGGGCTAGAGCAGTTGCGTGAGCATCGCTTCCGGGTCCGTGACCGGCAGGCTGCACTCGAAATTACGGCATACATATGCTGCGGCCTTGCCATCGATCGTGGTATATGCAGAAATCTGTGGCGCGAGCCTATCAATGGCGAGCGGCTCACCCGAGGGCGTCTCCGGCCGCACGAGCGAGACCATATTGGGCATGTACGTCCCATCCAGCGCCTTCAGCAGTGCCTGCGTATCCGCTGTATCCATAGCTCCCGCCACGACAACTTCGCAGGATGGTCCTACTCCGTAATCTAGTGCGGACAGCATTGCCGTAAACCCGGTGGGCGTCGCATCCAGCGCGTCCACAAAGCATTGGATCGTTCGAAACGCCTTCTGCTCCAGATATGCGTCACCGGTGAGGCGGGCGAGGCGCAGCAGGTTCATTGCCATTATGGAATTCCCCGACGGCGCGGCGCCATCGTAGGCTTCCTTCGGCCGCACAATCAGCGGTTCACCATCGTCAGCTGTAAGGAAGAAGGCCCCTTCGTCCGGATCCGAAAAATGCTGGTCACAGGTGGCAGTCAGTGCAAGCGCCGTCTCCAGATGCGCTGCATCGAACGTCGTCGCATAGAGCTCCAAAAGCCCCCAGATGCAAAAGGCATAGTCGTCAAGCATGCCCTCAATACCCGCCTCGCCATCCCTCCATCGGTGTAGCAGCCGGCCGTTCGCCCGCATCATCGTAGCGCTCAGAAAGTCCCAGGCGCCTGATGCCGCCTGCAAATAGGACGGATCATCGAAAACGCGCGCCGCCCGTGCCAGCGCAGCAATCATAAGGCCATTCCAGTCGGCAAGGATCTTGTCGTCCTTGGCCGGACGTATTCTGCGCTCCCGATAGGCGAAGAGCAGTTGGCGGGCCTGCTCCAACCGGTCCTGCTGACTGGCCTCCACCTGTGGGTGGTGCAGGATATTCTCGCCTGTACGTTGGCGGGATGCTTCATCCACGAAGTTGCCGCCATCCTCAACGTGATAGACCTGCGCCACCAGCAGGGCCAGCTCCGTGCCCAGGCAGGCAAAGAGTTCATCCCGCCGCCATAGATAAAACTTGCCCTCACGTCCTTCGCTGTCCGCATCTTCCGCACAGTGAAATCCCCCTTCCGGGCTGGCCAGATCGCGAAGAACGTAGGTTAGAATGGCGCGCGCCGTTTCCTGGTATCGTGCGTTGCCTGTCGCCTGAAATGCATCCGTATACGCAAGAGCCAACATGGCCTGGTCGTAAAGCATTTTTTCAAAGTGTGGCACTTTCCATTCCCGGTCGGTCGCATACCGGTGGAAGCCATGCCCCACATGATCGAAGATGCCTCCCTGCCGCATGTGGTGCAGCGTGTCTTCCACCATGCGCAGTGCGTCAGCGTTGGCCGTGCGCTTCCAGTACCGCAAGAGGAAACGCAAGTTATGTGGAGCAGGGAATTTCGGCGCGCTGCCGAAGCCTCCATGCACGGAATCGTAAGTGCGCTGCAGGTCTCGGTAGGCCCCCTCAAGCGTCGCTATGCCTGCCTCACGCTCCGAGGACGCCGTGTGGACGGCCTGTTTGAGTGCCCCGGTCACACTGTCCGCATTCGCCTGAACCTGGTTGCGGCCCTCTTTCCATGCATGGCGCACCCGTGGCACAAGGTCCATCATGCCCATAATGCCATAGCGGCTTGCCTTCGGAATGTAGGTGGCCGCAAAAAACGGCTCCTTCTCCGGTGTCATGATGATCGTAAGCGGCCATCCTCCTCTGCCGGTCAAGAGCTGACACACCTTCATGTACACCGCGTCGACATCCGGTCGCTCCTCGCGATCCACCTTTATGTTGACGAATGCCTCATTGAGTAGCTGCGCCACCTCTCCATCCTCGAAGGACTCGTGCTCCATCACATGGCACCAGTGACAGGTAGCATAGCCGATGGACAGAAACACCGGAATGTCGCGCGAACGCGCCTCTTCAAAGGCCTCCTCGCACCACGCCCACCAGTCGACGGGGTTATCCTTGTGCTGCTGAAGGTAGGGACTCTTTTCCCTGTGTAAACGATTAGCCATCAAGATATCAAGTGAGCGGCATACGCAAGTGGCAAGCCCGTGGCGCCGCTAGCGCCGCGTGGCTCATCACGCTGTAAGGGCTATCACTACGTCCATTACATTCGTATGCGTAGGTCCCGGCTCGACCACGGCGCCGGTCTGCCGGAAGAATGCGTAGGTGTTGTTGTCGGCAAGATACGCATTCGGGTCCAGCCCCTTGGAGCGCGCCTCGCGGATACTGTCTGGCGACACCCAGGCGCCGGCAATATCGGTGGGGCCGTCAATGCCGTCTGTGCCGGCACTCAAGACGACAATGTCACGCCGGGCGTCTTCTAGCGCCAGACCCGCGGCCAGTGCTATTTCCTGGTTGCGCCCACCCCGGCCTGCGCCAGTCACGGTGACCGTTGTTTCGCCGCCCCAAAGGAAGCACCTCGGACCTTTGCCAGCGGCATGAAGCACCGAGCTTGCGATCATGCGACCTGCTTCACACGCCTCCCCCGTTATGTTGGATGCAGACACGCTCGTTCGGTAGCCACGAGCCTCGGCCTGCGCGCACGCTGCGGTCAGCGCATCACCGTTGCCGGCGAGCTGGTAAGCCCTGGTCCGCGCAAAGCAGGGATCACCCGCTTTTGCCATCTCCTTACCCCGGTCATAGTTTCCACGGGTGAGCGCATCGCGCACCATGCCGGGAATGCGATTCCATAGGCCGAGGGTCTTTAGAATGACAACAGCCTCCCGACAGGTCGACCTGTCAGGCACCGTGGGGCCACTGGCAATCACGCTCAGGTCGTCACCCGGGACATCAGAAATCACTAGCGTCGCCACCGTGGCCGGATGCGCGGCGCGCGCGAGTCTCCCACCCTTGATGCTTGAAAGGTGCTTCCGCACGGTGTTGACCTGATGGATATCCGCTCCGCTGAGCAGAAGCGCGCGGCTGACCTCCTGCACGACTTCAAGTGGTATGCCGGACGCGGGCGCGGTCCATAATGCCGAGCCGCCACCAGAAAGCAATACCAGCAGCAAATCATCCTCGGTGCACGACGACGCCACTTGCAGGGCATGCTCCGCGGCGCGGACGCCGGCAGCATCAGGAACCGGATGCCCGGCTTCGACAACATCTATGGCAATTGGGCAGTGCTGCGCAGCGGGCAGTGTGGCCGGGTATCCGTGCGGCACCACGACCTGTCCTCCCAGCGCCCTGCCCAGAAGGATGACCTCCAAAGCACCCGCCATCGCCATCGCCGCCTTTCCCGCCCCAACGACCTGGATATGATCGAATTGCTCCAGCGGTCTGCCAACGAGGGTCTGCAACGCGGTCGTGGTCAGCAGACGGTCTGGTTGCACACTGCGCACTGCAGCAACATATACAGTGTGCGCATCTTCAACAAGTATGGACTTACGCACGATAGCAGTTACCCGTCGATTTGCTATTATAACGGTATCCGGTCATTCAAAACCAAAGTAATCCGTGCAACGCAGAACATTCATCGCCGCCTCTGGCGCTGCGGTAACGCTTCCGCTGCAAACGCTTGGTCGCGCCACAAACGCAACAGACAACCGGCAATACCTGGAACTGATCACCTACCACACGCGCGTCGGAGACGCACGTGACCGCGTAGCGGAGTTTTACCGTACGGTGGCCCTGCCGGCGTACCAGCGGCTGGGGGTTGGCCCGATTGGTGTCTTTAACACCGTGTTCGGCCCAAACGCCCCCTCTCTCCATGTCCTGGTGCCCCACGACACCCTCGAGTCGACCGTGACCATCCAATCTCAGCTACTTGCCGAACCAACCTACAGCACAGAGGGCGCAGCCTTTCTGGGCGCTCAGCTGTCCGATCCGGCCTACGTGCGACAGGAGCGCCAACTGATGGTGGCGTTCACCGACATGCCACGCGTCGAAGCCCCCGGCCCCGCAGCAGCCGAATCGCGTATCTTCGAGTTCCGAATCTACGAAAGCCATAGCGTCGTGGCAGGGCAGAAGAAAATCGCCATGTTCAATGAAGGAGGAGAAATCGCCATCTTCCGCAAGACAGGGCTGACCCCGGTATTCTTCGGAGAGACAATTTTCGGCCCGCGCATGCCGAACCTCACGTATATGCTAACCTTCGAAAATATGGATGCTCGTGACCGGGCATGGGACAGATTCCGTGTGGATCCGGACTGGTTGGCGCTACGCGCCAACCCCATCTACCGGGACACGGTATCTGCAATCACAGACTTTATCCTGCGGCCAACACCATTTTCAGAGATCTGACAACCGTGCGGCTACTCGCTGCCGATCGGTGCGCCAGGCGACCTTTCTCCCACCCACTCAGCCACCATGCCGTCCTGTCGCAACAAGACCGTATTCCTGAGCGTCCTGCTCGCTTGCGTGGCGATCCCGGCATACGCCACTTTCGCCGCGCCGTTACAGCAGGAAGCGCCGCAAGAGGAAGTGCAAGAGCCCAGGCAGGTCGCGCCGGCTCCTGATCGCGGGCCAGATGAGGGCGAAGGCCCGTTCGATCGCC
The DNA here is from genome assembly GCA_963665975.1 of Rhodothermales bacterium. Lineage (GTDB taxonomy): Bacteria > Bacteroidota > Rhodothermia > Rhodothermales > Bin80. The sequence goes on along the minus strand of OY762508.1, from coordinate 2,873,092 downwards.
TCATCCTACGTGGCGCCACAATAATTGATGGCACGGGAGCCCCACCGCGTAGCCCCGTAGATATTGTCATCGAAGGCAACACCATCAAGAGCATCGAAAGTGTCGGCTCACCGCATCTGGAGATAGATGCAAACGATCGACCCGGGGACGCAACGCGAGAAATCGACGGCGCAGGCATGTATGTGATGCCCGGCATTGTTGATCTGCACGTACATACCGGCGGCGTCCCGAAAGCTCCGGAAGCCGAATACGTCTATAAGCTCTGGCTCGGCCATGGCGTTACGACCGTGCGCGGCGTACCCGCCGGTCCTCTGGACTGGTCGCTGAGCGAGAAAGCGCGCAGCGCGCGCAATGAAATCGTAGCTCCCCATATCGTGTCCTATCACCGGCCTGGCAGCGGCTGGGACGATCGGAAAATCGTAACTCCCGAAGATGCGCGGGAGTGGGTCCGCTTTGCTTCCGAGCATGGCGTAGACGGATTGAAGCTCGGCTCCTACCCGCCTCAAATCATGGCGGCGCTGCTGGATGAAGCCCGCAAGTACAATTTGGGCTCGACCGCCCACTTGGGACAGATGGGCGTTGCCCAGATGAACGCACTGGACGCCGCGCGCCTGGGCCTTGGCAGCATAACCCATTTCTATGGGTTGTTCGAATCCATGTACGAGGCCCACGATGTGCAGCCATGGCCCGCAGATATGGACTACAATGACGAGCAATTTCGTTTCGGGCAAGTGGCCAGGCAATGGCGCCTCGTAAAGCCGGGCGGCGACAAGTGGGTCGCGCTCCAGAAGGAGTTTCTGGAGCTTTCCTTCTATCTGAATCCGACGATGACCATCTATTCCGCTGGCCGCGACGTGATGCGCGCACGCAACGCAGACTGGCATGCTCGCTACACGCTGCCCTCTATGCAGTCCTTCTTCGATCCGAGCCGCATAGATCATGGCTCGTATTTTTTTGACTGGACGACCCACGACGAAGTCGCGTGGAAACGATTCTACCAGGTATGGATGCGGTTTTTGAATGAGTACAAGAACCGCGGCGGCAAGGTCACCGTAGGATCTGACAGTGGCTTCATCTATCAGCTCTACGGGTTTGGGACCATTCTCGAACTGGAAATATTGCAGGAAGCCGGCTTCCATCCACTTGAAGTCATCCGCGCCGCCACCATGCACGGAGCCGAGGAAATTCATAAACCGCTCGGGACGCCGATCGAGTTTGGCGTGCTGCGCGCTGGCCTGCGGGCAGACCTTCTCATTGTTGAGGAAAACCCCCTGGCCAACCTTAAGGTGCTCTATGGCACCGGCGCCGTACGGCTCAATGACGAGACAGGAAAAGTCGAACGAGTTGGCGGCGTCCTGTACACTATCAAGGATGGCATCGTCTACGATGCCAGGCAACTGCGTGAGGATGTCGCGGCGATGGTCGCGAAAAGACGTGCGAACTAACACTCCCCCACATCACAACCCGAACTGAGGTACCCCCATGAGATACTCTCTTCTCCCTACTATTGCGCTTTTCCTTTGCATCGCGCTTCCGGCGTCCGCGCAGGAGCACGACAACAGCGCATATCTTGCCAGCTTCAAGGATGATTTCAATGGATCCTCGGAAAAACTAGCGGACCTGGCAGGAGCCTTCTCCGAAGAACTGTATGCCTGGAGGCCAGCCGACGGTATCCGATCGGTCAGCGAAGTTTATGTACACGTAACACAGGCAAACTTCGGGCTGGCGAGCGCCCTGGGCGCCGAAATGCCTGCAGACTGGCCAGAGGATGCCGAAAAAAACATCACTTCGAAGGAGGATGTGATGATGTGGCTCGAAAAGTCGCAGAAGCATGTGCACGGCATGCTGGACACGATAGGAACGATGGATCTCGGCGGCACCATCCAGTTCTATGGCAACGATATGTCCCGCTTCCGCGTTCTGGCGATCCTCGCGGGTCATAGCCACGAGCACCTGGGCCAGGCCATTGCGTACGCGCGGTCGAATGGCGTCGCGCCGCCCTGGAGTCAGTAGCAGTAGGACCTGTTCCCACATGGCGTTGACCCGTGCGGCTCGGCAGCCAAGCGTATAGCGATGAAATACATCCTGCCCTTCCTTGCATGCCTTCTTGCGGGTTGCCAGACCGGTGACCGTGGGACCTATCCTTACCGGCCGATTACGTTAGTCGTCCCCTGGAGCGCTGGGGGTGGGACCGATACGGGTGCGCGCGCCCTCGCCGCAGTCCTGCCAGACATATTGGGGCAGCCCGTCACGGTCGTAAACCGCACCGGCGGGGGCGGCGTAGTCGGCCACCTTGCGGTTGCGCAGGCTACACCCGATGGCTATACCATCGGTGCGGTGACAGGAGATATCACGATGATGCACTGGGTAGGGCTTACTGACCTTACCCCAGCAGATTTTGCGCCAATTGCGCTATTGATGATCAATCCTTCCGCCATCTCCGTGCGTGCGGATGCGCCCTGGGATTCGCTTGAAGAGCTGCTGGAGAGCCTGCGGACAGAGCCCGGCGCATACCTGGCGTCAGGCACCTCACGAGGCGGTATCTGGGATCTCGCCCGAATCGGGTTCCTGGAGTTCGCCGGTCTCCCGGAATCCGCGCTGCCCTGGGTGCCTAGCCAGGGGGCCGCTCCGGCCCTGCAGGAACTCCTTTCTGGGGGCGTTTCCGTGGTTACCGTCGCCCTCGCGGAAACGGACGCCCTGCGCCGGGCCGGACGCGTAAAGGTCCTTGCTGTCATGGCGGACGAACGCCTTGCGGTCGCGCCCGAGGTTCCAACTCTGAAAGAATTGGGAATCGACTGGAGCATCGGAGGCTGGGTGACCGTCGGCGCTCCGAAGAACACGCCGGAGCCGGTGCTCGAAACGTTGCGTAGCGCCGTACGCACGGCCATGCAGGACTCGGCGTTTCGCACGCCTCTTCAGAATGCAGCCTTCAACCTGCAGCATCTGTACGGAGAACAACTTGCCACGTTCATTGAAGAGCAGGACCAGATCAATGGAGAGTTGCTCACGCTTGCCGGCCTGACCCGTGACGGACACCAATAAGGACCTCACTGCTGCGGCGCTTCTCGCTGGTCTCGGCGTAGGGCTCTGGTGGATCACCGAATCCTTTCCCGATCTGCCGGAAGGCTACCCGGGGCCGGCCCTGTTTCCACGCATGATCGGGGTGACTCTCCTCGCTGCCGCCGTTGCGCTCGGCGTCACCGGGCTGCGACCGAAACGGCGTAGTGCTGCTGCGCGTGGGGAAGAGACCGCCTGGGGGCCGCCCGCACTTATCGTGGCGGTTGTCAGCTCGTTTCCGGTGCTGGCTCCTCACATTGGCGTCGCTCCCGCCGTCTGTTTGACTTGCATCTTCGGGGCGCTACTGCTGCGTGTGCCATGGCGCGCGGCCCTACTTTTGGCCATTGGCGTCACCGGCGTCCTGTATGGACTCTTCACCGTGCTGCTCGGGATCCCACTAGCATGAGCCTGTTTAGCTGGGCAGGCGTACTGGCCCTGATCCTGGGAGGGCTATACGGATCGCTCTTTGGCGCGATCCCGGGCCTTACGGCTACGCTCGCCGTGGCCCTCTTCGTGCCGGTGGCCTTCTTTCTGGACCCGGTAATCGCGCTGCCTGCGATCATCGCGATTTCGTCAGTCGCCATCTATGCGGGAGACGTAGGGTCGGCGGTAGCGCGGATTCCTGGCACGCCAGCCAGCGCAGCGTATGTTGTAGAGTTGCACGCCATTGCCCGCGAGCGTGGTCCAATCTACGGGTTGGGCATCAGTGCGCTGGGCTCTGCAGCAGGCGGCGCTGTCGGCACGGGTGTTCTCGTGCTGGGGGCTACATTTATTGCCGCCATTGCGGCGCAGTTTTCGTCGTTCGAATATTTCTGGGTAGCCATACTCGGCCTAACGGCGGGGGTCTTCGCCTCGAGCGGATCAGCGCTCAAGAGTCTGATATCGCTCCTGTTAGGTCTGCTGTTAGCTACCGTGGGTATTGATCCCACCCTCGGCTACCCGCGGTTTCATTTTGGGAGCCCCATGCTGCTGGGAGGCCTCGACTATGTCGTGGCCATGATCGGCCTGTTCGGCTTTTCCGAGGTCCTCGAGCATTCGTTCCAGAAATCGTCGCATCGAGGTGCGGCCCCAACTGTACAACTGAGGCGCACGCTGCGCCAGTTTTTTGCAGCTCCCCTGAAGCTCATACGGCGTTCGTGGATGCTGGTCGCCCGTTCTTCGTTTCTTGGCGTCTTTATCGGTTTTCTGCCCGGTGCTGGCGCCGATGTCGGAGCCTGGGTGGCGACCAGCGCCCAGAAGATGATGCGACGGGACAACACGCCGGAAGATACTGTTCTCGCCGGATCGAGCAGCAATAACGCTGCGGTGGCGAGCGCCTGGATACCCGCCCTCTCTCTCGGACTGCCCGGCGACACCGTGACCGCCATGGTGCTGGCGGTATTCCTGATGAAGGGCATTACTCCCGGCCCACTGCTCTTCGAAAACGATCTGGCACTCGTATGGTCGTTATACCTCACCTTTCTGGTTGCCAACATCGTGCTGCTGCCAGTCTTCGGATATCTGGCGGCGCGCCTTGCCGCGCTTACACTGCGCGTTCGCTTCAACGTGCTTCTTAGCGCCATCACCGCCATATGCGTCGTGGGCGCCTACGCCTTGCGCAACAACCCCGCTGACGTCTGGATCATGGCCCTTATGGGAGCCTTCGCCTTCGTGCTCCGCCGCGGCGGCTTCCCGCTGGCGCAGGTCGTGCTTGGCATGGTCCTCGGCCCCATCCTTGAGCAGCACTTCATGGTGAGCGCCATCAAGTCCCGGTGGAACCTGGCGAGCTTCTTCGAGCGTCCCGTGGCCCTCCTTCTCATGGCCTCGACCCTTATCACCATAGGCATCGGCATCTGGCTGCGCATCCGTAGCAGGAACAAGGCCGCCTGAGGCCAGCCTTACTCGCTATCGGCCGGAGCCAGAACGGGAGGCGCTGGCGCCTCGCCCGCATCCACGGGCCGCTCCATAAGCTGCTCGTGAAATTTCTTCTGGAATACCAGGATGCCCACAACGCCCCCTACGATGGCGATGTCAGACACGTTGAAGATGGGAAAGAGGGCGATATAGGTTCCCCCCAACAAGGGCAGGTCCGGAGATACGAACCCCCTCCATATATCGAAGTGAATAAAGTCGACAACCCGTCCACCAAAAAATTCACCGTAGCCGAAGAGCATGCCGTAGAACAGGCGGTCGATGATATTACCGATCGCACCTGCCAGAATTACAATCAGACTGATGCGGTATGGCAGGTATCCCTTCCGAATGCGTACGGCATAGAAAACGATGAGCATCGTGGCAATAATGGAAAACGCCGTTATCAGTCCCTTGGGACCGAATGTGATGCCAAACGCCATTCCGGGATTTTCGGTGAACGTCAGCTTCAACCAGTCTCCAACCAGGGGAATCGACTGGTGCAGTCCGATTTCCATATTCAACCGCACGGCGAGCTTCGTCGCCTGATCCAGAATTAATACGCCCGCCGCTATCCACGCTAACCGCATATGACACGTCCCTGCTGGAGTAGGCTGCTCATGCTACCGTTTCTGCTTCAGCTTCGCCTTTATGGAGATTTCCGTATGCGGCACGGCTTCCAGGCGCTCCTTTGAAATTGCATTGCCGGTAACTTTGCAGATTCCGTAGGACCTAGTGTTGATGCGCTCTAGCGCACGGTCCAGATACCCTATGAATTTTTGCTGCCGGGCCACCATGAGATAGAGCTTCTCCCGCTCCATGGCGTCCGTGCCCGCGTCAGCCATATGAAAGCTGTACGCAGAGTCATTCTCAGCCTGCTCCCGTGAGTCCTTTAATTGCAGGAGCATACGCTCGATGTCTTCAAGTGCACTGGTTCGCTTTTCCAGGATAATGCCTCTAAAGTGCTCCAGTTCAGCATCCGTAAACGGTGTGGTGGGTGTTGCTTCACCGTCAGGAGCAGTGTTCTTGTTCGCCGGCATGGCAATCGGGCTTATCACGTGGTTCAATGGGTGACAGTCACGTATGATTTATCCCTGGCTGCGAGAGGAGGCTTGGCGGTCGGCAAGTATTAGCGGGAACTCATCCGCCGTGGTTTACGCGGCGAATACCCAACCTGATCTGCGCCTGTCCGATGTCAAATGTCCCGACAATTTCGCCCGTAGGAATGTTAGCCGATTCAAACGATAGTGCCAGCGTTTCGTTCCGAATCCACTGCCTGTACCTGGTGATCGCGCGGTCTAGCACATCGGTGGCTTTGTATTGCACATCGATCCGATCGGTAACATCGAAAGCACCCTTCTTACGCATGTTCTGCACGCGGTTGATCAATTCCCGTGCCGACCCCTCGTCCAGTAGTGGTTCGGTAAGACGCGTGTCCAGCGCCACGGTAACGCTCGCATCCTGACCTACAAGCCACCCCTCAATGCCTTCTGTCACCACATTGAGGTCTTCCGCTTCGAAACATACAGCGCTGCCGTCGATGTCCACCGTGAGCGTTCCCGCGTCTTCGTACGCTGCGATCTCGCTGTCATTAAATTCCTGCACGGCTGCCTTGATTGCGGGCATCAGTTTTCCATATCGTTTTCCAAGCCTCCGAAAATTCGGCCGGGCCGTCTTCTTTACGATGTGGCTGGAGCCGTCCACATATTCCATGGACTTGACGTTGATTTCGCTCAGAATGATCTCCTTTACCTGTTCCAGTGCATCCCGATCGGCATCGCTAAGCGGCGCGACGAGAATTCTTCCTAGGGGCTGCCGGATATTGATGCCTGCCTGGTTACGCAAGCCCAGCGTGATCGAGCTCACATCCTGCGCAAGCTTCATACGGGTTTCCAGCGCTGTGTCAATCACACTGCGATCCACAACCGGGAAATCCGCAAGATGCACTGAGGCGGGCAACGCTTCGGTAACCGCATTGCTAAGTCGCTGGTAGAGCCATTCACTGAAGAAGGGAGCTATAGGCGCCATCATTCTGGCCGTGTCCACCAGGCCGGTCGCCACTGTCTGGTATGCGGCCCACTTGTCATCTTCCCGGTGGTCCGCATCCACCGCCTTCGCAGACCAGAAGCGGCGTCGCGACCGGCGAATATACCAGTTCGACAGTTCGTCAACGAAGTGCTCAATCGGCCGTGCCGCTCGCGTCGGATGGTAGGTCTTGTACGCTGCATCCACCTCCGCCACCGTCGTGTGGAGCCGGCTCATGATCCACCGGTCGAGCTCCGCTCGCTGTGCCACTGGAATGATATTCTCCATGCCGGCAAAGCCATCGATATTGGCGTAGGTGGCAAAAAAATTGTACACGTTAGCCAGAGTTCGAAACAACTTTCGCTGCGCCTCCTGTATGCCGCGCTCCACAAATTTCAAGTCTTCCCACGGCGCAGAATTGCTCATCAGGTACCAGCGCACGCTGTCTGCGCCGTATTTCTGGATAACCTCGAAGGGGTCAACGGCATTCCCCTTGGTCTTGGACATCTTCTCGCCCTTCTCGTCAAGGACGAGACCATTGACGACGCAGTTCTTGAAGGCCACACTTCCTGTTACCAATGTCGCGATCGCATGCAGGGTATAAAACCACCCCCTCGTCTGATCAACGCCTTCAGCGATAAAGTCTGCAGGGAAGCTGCGCGCAAAGGCGTCCTTGTTCTCGAACGGGTAATGCCATTGGGCGAACGGCATCGCTCCCGAGTCGAACCAGACATCAATGGTTTCCGGGACTCGCCGCATCACGCCGCCCTCGGGAGCGGGCCAGGTCAGCCGGTCCACCTGAGGGCGGTGAAGGTCCAGCGCTTCGCCGGATGGCAGCTGTTCGCCGCACTTCGCGCGCAGCTCAGCAATCGACCCAACGACCTCGACGTACGACGGATCACGGTCTGACTGCCAGACCGGAAGGGGCGTGCCCCAGAACCTGCGGCGGCTGAGCGCCCAATCCACGTTGTTCTCAAGCCATTCGCCGAATCGGCCTCGGCCAATAGCTTCTGGCTGCCAGTTGATGGAGTCATTGAGCGCCACCAACTGCTCCTTGAGCGCCGTCGTCCGGATGAACCAGCTCTCAACGGGATAACTCATCAGCGGCGTTCCCTTGCGCCAGTCGTGTGGATAGTTGTGGAGACAGGTTTCCTGCCGGTACAGGAGGCCGCGACTTCTGAGGTCGCGCACAATGTCGCGGTCGGCATCCTTGAACCATTTGCCGGCCACCAGGGGCGCAGCGTGCGTAAAGCGGCCACGGTCGTCTATCGGGTTAATGACCGGCAGCCCTTCCGTACGCCCTACAGCGTAGTCATCCGCGCCAAATGCGGGGGCAATGTGGACGATACCCGTACCGTCGGCCGTGGAGACAAAATCCGCAGCCACGACGCGCTTCGCCTCCGTGGAAGTTTCAAAGAGCGGATTGTAGCCTGTGCCCACCAAGTCCCTCCCCTTCATCGTATCCAGGATTTCATACTCCTGCCTGAGCACTTCCAGGCGCGCATGCGCCAGGATAACTTCTTCCTCCTCCAGACGCACCCTGACGTAATCAATGTCTGGGCCGACCGCAAGTGCTGCATTGGAAATCAGCGTCCACGGCGTCGTCGTCCATACGAGAAAGGACGCCGCCTGCGCCTTGAATCGCACATAAACGCTCGGATCCTGCACTTCCTTGTAACCGAGGCTAACCTCGTGCGAAGACAGCACCGTACCCGATCCCGGACTGTACCACTGGATCTTGTGCCCCTTGTATAGCAGTCCTTTGTCGAAGATCTGCTTCAGAAGCCACCATACACTTTCGATGTACGCATTCTCGAACGTGACATAGGGGTGTTCGAGGTCGACCCAGTAGCCCATGCGGCGCGTGAGGTCATCCCATTCCTCCTTGTATGCCAGGACGCTGCGCCGGCACTCTGCATTGAATCGCTCGATGCCATAGGCTATTACTTCCTCCCTGCCGTCTAGCCCAAGCGTCTTCTCCACTTCGATTTCTACGGGCAGACCATGGGTGTCCCATCCGGCTTTCCGCTCCACGCGATAGCCCTTCATGGTGTGGTAACGGCAAAAGACGTCCTTGATGGTCCTGGCCGTAACATGATGGATGCCCGGCCGGCCATTGGCTGTAGGGGGACCCTCGTAGAACGAGTAGGACGGTGCTCCGTCCCGGTCCGCGATGCTTTTCCGGAATATATCGGCCTCCTCCCACCATTGGAGTACTTCCGCTTCCAACTCCGCCAGTTCGTCGTGCCGAAATTCCTCGAATTGGCTCATCCGTTTCCGTGTGTGCGCGCAAGATCCCAGCGAACGATTTTTGCGCGCAGTTGTTCGATCAGACGCCTTCGGCGGCCTCAAACCTATACCCCATTTCCAAGTGCTGCCGCCACTGCCGTCATCATCGCAGTGAGCTTGGGCTCCGCTACCGCTGCAGCTTCCAGCACCTCCTCCAGCGTCACCGGCGCGAGGTTGTCTGGAAAACACTCATCCGTGACGACCGATATGGCCATCACACGAAGATCCATGTGCCGCGCAACGATGACCTCCGGGACCGTGCTCATGCCAACCACATCGGCGCCAATGCGACGCAGGAACCGGTATTCCGCTTTCGTCTCCAGGTTCGGGCCTTCCACTGCCACATACACACCCTGCTGCAGGGGGATGCCATTCTCGAGCGCTTTCTGTTTGGCCAAGTTTCGTAGCCCGATGTCGTATGGCTCACTCATGTCCGGGAAGCGCGGGCCCCAGGCATCAACGTTTGGACCGACCAGCGGATTGGCCCCTTGAAGGTTGATATGATCGGTAATCAGCATCAGGTCCCCGCGACGAAACAGCGGGTTCATGCCACCGCACGCGTTGGAGATCAGCAGCGTGTCCACACCAAGCGTGGCAAGCACGCGAACGGGAAACGTCACCTGCTGCGCCGTGTAGCCTTCATACAGATGAAACCGCCCGTGCATCGCCACGACGGGGGTACCGGCTAGCGTCCCGAAGAGCAGACGCCCCGCGTGTGACTCCAGCGTCGAGAGCGGGCAATGCGGCAGGTCGGCATAGGCGATCGCCTGGGCGCCGTCAATCGCTTCTGCGAGGCTGCCCAGGCCGGTTCCAAGAATTATGCCCAGACGTGGGCGCATATCCGTTACCGCGCGCACCGCCGCGCAGGCAGCCTCGACCTGCGCCATCTGAGTTTCCGCGTCCAACATGTCGGTTTGATGCATGCGTGTTACCGCTTCGTCTGTTGTCAGGGCGCCGGCGCGCCACGCGGCCCGAAAATAACGGATCCCAGTCGAACATGCGTGGCGCCCTCTTCGATGGCGACTTCAAAGTCTCCGCTCATCCCCATCGAAAGGCCCTTCTCCGCCAGAAGATCCACGTTTCGATCCAGGAGCGTGCGTAGTAGCCGGAACTGTGGTCGGACCGTTTCTGGATCACGCGTAGGCGCGGCGAGCGTCATGAGCCCGCAAATACGAAGGTTGGCATACGCAGCCAGGCGGGCCAATGCGCTTGGTGCCTCCGCAGGAGCGAATCCGAACTTGCTGCCCTCGCCAGACACGTTCACCTGCACGAAGCACGGCAGAACGCGGCCCGCTTCCGCAGATCGCTGGTCCAGCGCGGCCGCCAGGCGCAGACTGTCGAGCGCGTGGAACGTGGCGGCATGCGTCACGACAGCCCTGGCCTTGTTACGCTGCAAGTGACCAATCATATGCCAGCGGTGCGTGGCGCTCCCGGGCATGGCCTGTGCCTTGTCCATGAGTTCCTGCACGCGGTTTTCGCCAAAATCTTGCAGGCCAGCCTCCAGACCCATGGCCACCATGTCCAACGGAAACGTCTTGGTGACGGCAATGAGCGTTACTTCATCGGCTCTCCGTCCCACCCGCTGGCATGCGAGCACGATACGCTCATGCACTGCACGGAGCCTCTGCTCAATGGTGGCTGCATGCTCGGAGAGCTGCGTCTGTCGGTTCTGCATAGCCAATGGTCAAACCTGCGTGCGGAGCACCTCAAGCGCGGGCCGCGCATAGATACCGCGACTATTCGCCATACCGATAGCCATGATCAGTGCGATCACTGCGAAGACTGTAAGGAAAAGTGGCCCGGGGGCCGCTACGAATGGCACCTCAAAAACATACGTCGCCAGACCCCATCCCGCACCGTAGGCCAGCACCAGCCCTGTGAGCGCCGATAACACGCCCAGAAAGAGGTACTCAATGAGCATTATTGCACGGACCTGTCTACGGGACGCGCCAAGTGTCTTGAGGAGCACGCTTTCGGCAATCCGCTTGTAGCGACTAATGACCACAGCACCAATGAGCACCAGCATACCTGCGAGTATACTGAAGAGGGCCATAAAGCGAACAACGAAGCTGATGCGACCGAACAGCTCATCAAAAACGGCGAGTACGAGGGCCAGACTGATAGAAGATACGTTGGGATAGTCCACGACGATGGCCGCCTGCACACCGATCCGGGCGTCTTCGTCGTCTGCACGCGTCATTAGAATGTGGTTCTGGGGCGCATTCTCCAATACCCCGGTTGGAAACACCACAAAGAAATTTGACTGCATCCGCTGCCAGTCCACCTCGCGGAGGCTGGCAACCCGGGTCTCGACCAGTCGACCCTGCACGTCAAAAACGATCGTGTCGCCAATTCCAACCCGTAATTCGTCCGTTGCCAGCTCCCGCTCCACCGATACGGGAACCAATGCTCCGTCCTCTGCAAAAGCGCCGACAAACTCCCCCTCCACCACGCGCTCCGCGTCTGTGATCCTGTCCCGGTACGTCGAGCGGTACTCCCGCCGATGCGCCCATCCTACATGCGTGGTCGAGTCCTTCCGCATGTCGTTGATCGTAGTAGCTCCAATCGCATGAATTCGCATGGTCACAATGGGCGACTGATCGATTACCGGCAATCCCTGGTCCCTGACCAGTTGCATAACGCCGTCGAGCTGGCCGGGTTGGATGTCGAAAAACACCATATCTGGCCGGTCCTCTCTGTCCGCCGTGGAAATCTGCGCCACCAGCATACTTTCCACCAACACCAGCACCATGATCAGAAAGGCGCTCAGGCCAACAGCCAACATCATAAGTAGCGTCTGGTTGTTCGGCCGGTACAGGTTGGCCAGACCCTGGCGCCAGAGGTAGTGCAAGGATGTGGGCATAAAGGCGCGGGCGGATCGCATGAGCACCGTCGCCACCAGGCACAGCAAGCCAAACACGGCAATGAGCGCCACACCATACGCCAATCCCAATGTGGCGTTTTCGGTCTGCAGGGCGGCAAAACCAATCAGACTGCCTGCCAGTAACGCATAGACTCCCCACCGAAGACTATCACGCTTACGCTTGCCACTCTCGAATGGAAGCCGAATTGCCAACAGCGGAGCAACCTTCCGGACAGACAACAGGGGCAAGAGAGCAAACAAGACCGTCGTTCCGAGGCCGAGGCCGAGGCCGACCGGCAAGGCCGTGGGGGCAATTCGAAATTCAATATCGATCGGCAGGAATTCCGCCACTACGCCTGGCAGCATATACTGCACGGCGATCCCTAACAGGCAGCCTGCCAAGCCGGCGATCGCACCCATAACCAATGCCTGCACCAGATAGACCCAGAAGGTGCGGTTGGAAGAGGCCCCCAGGCAGCGAAGGATCGCCACGGTCGCCAGCCGCTGCTTCACGTAGACGTGGACGCTACTGCCAACGCCCAGGCCACCCAACACGAGTGCAATAAGCGCCACCAGACTCAGGAACCGGTACAAATCGCCAAGCGCACCACCCCACTCCTCGCGCATTTCCTCCACGGTGTCGAGGCCCACATCATACTCATCCAGATGTGGCCGGAGCGTTTCGCGTATGGCTTCTGTGTCTACCTCTGGTGGAAACCGAAAATACACCTCATGCTCTACACGGCTGCCGAAGCTTACCAGGGCCGTGTCAACATGAGCAAGAGGGATATAGATGCGCGGGCTAAAAATCATGGCGAGCTCCGCCTCGCGAGGCGTCTTCACCAGAGCGCCGACAATTGCGTACCCGATCGAGCCAATCCGGACCGTATCGCCCAGCGCGACTCCGAACTCCTTCATCAGGGACTGGTCCACGAGCGCGTTGCGGCCGCTGAGATAGCTTTTCGCAACTCCCGGAGGCTCGGTTCCTATAGCCCCGTAAAACGGGTAGGCCCCCGCATGCGCGCGGACTGTCGACAGGCGCGTGTGATCCACGGAAGGGAAATAGGCCATGGAAGAAAAGGACACGCGTCGGGCCTGATCTCCTCCCAACGAGTCGATGATCGCCTCGGTGTCGGGCGTGAATGGATGGTCGCTCTCAAGACTCATATCGGCCCCGAGAAGAGTCTTGGCTTCTGTCTCGACCGCGCGCTTCAGGCTATAGCCGAACGAGTTAATCGCCACCAGCGCCGCTACGCCAATAACCATGGACGACAGAAAGAGCAGCAGCCGGCGGCGGCTGCCCTTGCTATCCCGCCATGCCATTCTCCAAACCCATGCATCAAACATGGCGCCGATTCAGGAAACGACCAGTCATAGTCAAGGTAGGGTGGTTTCGAGCACAGACTGCGGCGTACCGGCGGCGACGATTTCGCCTGCCCGCAGGCGCAGATTACGGTCCGCCTGCTGCGCCAGTCCCATGTCGTGCGTTACGATCACAAGGGTGGTGCCTGCCTGCACATTGAGTTCGAAAAGGAGGCGCTGGATGGTCTGGCCCGTTTCCGTATCCAGGTTGCCTGTCGGCTCATCAGCAAACAGAATCGTGGGTTGGTTCATGAACGCGCGCGCCAGCCCCACACGCTGCTGCTCTCCACCCGACAATTGCGTTGGATAGTGAAGCAGGCGATCAGCAAGCCCGACCTCCGCCAATAGCTCTGTTGCACGACTCCGGACATCGCGGTCGCCACGCAGTTCTGCGGGGACCATCACGTTCTCGAGAGCCGTGAGGGTTGGAATAAGCTGAAATGTCTGAAAGACAAAGCCCACATGTCGATTGCGAACTTCCGCCCGCTCATCCTCGGTAAGCGTACCCATGTCCATACCGCAAAGCACCACGGACCCCCCTGAGGGCTCGTCCAGCCCGGCGCACAGTCCGAGCAGCGTAGTCTTGCCGCTGCCGCTGGGCCCTACGATGGCCAGCGATTCTCCTTTCCCCACCGAGAACGACACCTGTCTTAGTACGGTCAGCTGCCGGGACCCACTAGCGTAGGTTTTCGTTAGGTCTGTAACTTCAAGTATTACGGATGTGGACAAGATTCTGTATATGGGGTGGCTCAAAAAAAGAAGACCGCTATACCCAGTAGTACTGCTATGTGTTCTGTGCACCGCCGCGTGCAAGTCGTCATCCGACGAAACGCCCTCAACGCCATCGGTAGCAGAAAAGACCCCGTATGCCAATCTGCCTGCAGGCGATAGTGACCGCCGTTTGCGTGTCGTCTTCCTCGGCAACAGCCTGTCGGCTGGCTATGGACTGGATCCAACGCTGGCATTTCCGGCGCTCATTCAGCAGAAAGTCGACTCCCTGGGCTGGCCTGTCACAATCATTAACGCCGGCATCAGCGGCGAGACGTCTGCCGGCGGACTGAGCCGTATTGACTGGCTGCTCAACGACCCGCTAGATGTCCTGGTTCTGGAGCTCGGGGGCAATGACGGACTACGAGGCTTTGACACGGAGGTTACAAAGGCGAACCTCCAGGGCATCATAACGCGCACCCGCGCACGCTACCCGGAGGCCGCCATAGTCCTTGCGGGCATGCAGGTACCCACCAATCTTGGGAGTGCATACACGTCGGCATTCCGCGCGCTGTTTCCCGTACTGGCGCGCGAGAACGATACTGAACTTATCCCTTTCCTGTTGGAGGGTGTCGGCGGCATCAAGGAGCTGACCCTCGCCGACGGCATCCACCCTACGGCGGCCGGTCATCGCATTATCGCGGAGACGATCTGGGAGACTCTGGGTCCCGTGCTCGAAGCACGGCTTGGCGCCAGGCATATAATTCCCTAGCTAATCGACGCGCCAGCCGAGCTCGTCAACGCCTGCGCGCATGCGCACATCCTCCGGCAGGGCCGCCAATGTCATAGCGGCTTCCGTGGCGATGCGGCCGTCGGGTAGACAGATTTTCCCTGACGCCTTTCCCCATTTGCCGCGTAGGCGCTCCTTGCGGCCAACAATTACCAGCGGCGTATCAGTAGGTACCGGAAGCCGGTACTTGATTTCCAGACTCACCGACATCATGAACCGGTGAAAATCTTCAATCAGCGACACGCGACCGACGATTTCGTCCAGAATGGCCGCCTGTACGCCGCCGTGCACGATACCCGGATATCCCTGGTACTTGGCCGGGATGATCTGCTTTGCACGGACTTCATCCTCGCCGTTGTCATAAAATGTCATATACAGCCCAACCGGGTTGTTTCGTCCGCAAACGAAGCAATGGTTGGAATTGGGCTGCCTGTTCCAGTCCCGAAAGTTCATCGAACCGACCCGTGGGTAATCGGCTACGCGTCCTTGACCTCTGCAATCAGCGCCGCCACTGAGTCCTTTGCATCACCGAAGAGCATGCGCGTATTCGGAGAAAAGAAAAGCTCATTCTGTACGCCAGAGTAGCCTGGTCGCATGCTGCGCTTCAGGAATATTACTGTCTTCGAATGGTCCACATTCAGGATCGGCATGCCATAGATGGGGCTTGCCGTATCGTACCGGGCGGCCGGGTTCACCACATCGTTTGCTCCAACCACCAATGAGACGTCCGTTGTGTCAAATTCGCCGTTAATGTCGTCCATTTCGAAGAGTTGGTCGTACGGCACGTTCGCCTCTGCCAGGAGGACGTTCATGTGCCCCGGCATGCGCCCTGCAACGGGATGGATGGCGTACTTCACTTCGACACCTCTTTTCTGGAGCAAGTCAGCCAATTCTCTGACCTGGTGTTGCGCTTGCGCAACAGCGAGGCCGTAGCCGGGCACGACAATAACTTTTTCGGCATAGCCGAGCAGTATAGCGGTATCATCCGGCGTTGTTGATATCACCGGCTGTCCACCTTGCGCTCCCGGTACCGGGAGCGCAGAATCCGATTCTTGCCCGAAACCGCCCAACAGCACGTTGAGCAAGGATCGGTTCATCGCCACACACATGATATTCGTCAATATCAGTCCGGAGGCGCCGACGAGCGCGCCACTCACGATGAGCGCAGTGTTGGCCAGCACAAAGCCGGTAGACGCCGCGGCAAGTCCAGACAGCGAATTCAACAGCGCCACCACTACGGGCATGTCGGCGCCGCCGATGGGCAAGACAAGCAGGATACCAAAGACCAGCGCGGCGGCGGCCAGAACCAACACGCCGGCAAGCACCGGCTCCGTAACCTCAGGGAAGCCTCCCACTCCAAACAGTGTCCACCCAAGACCGGCTACACCGACGAGCACAACAACCGCGGTCACCAGTCTCCGTCCCGGGAAGTCCACCGGGTTGCCCGTTACCTTGCCGCTTAGCTTGCCAACGGCAACGAAACTCCCGGAAAATGTGACCATGCCAATCAGCACACTCACGAGTATCGTGAACATCGTCACCACGTCTGCAGCTTCCTGCATGCGGACAAACCGGGCGACTTCTGCTCCCGCCACAATCGCACTAGCGAGGCCACCAAATCCATTGAATGCCGCGACCAACTCCGGCATTGCGGTCATCTGCACGCGACGGGCGAAGATCACACCCACCAGCCCTCCGATGGCGAGGCCGGCAATCATTTCAACAGGCGTAAGGATGCGCTGCAGGAACAGTGTTGCGACCACCGCCACCAGCATGCCGAGTGCAGCAAGCTGGTTGCCGCCTCGCGCCGTCGCCGGAGACTGAAGCCGCTTCAAGCCAATAATAAACAGCGCAGCAGCCAGGAGATAGGCGAGATTTGTAAACGTAGTGGCCATCCGGTTAGCGATTCAATAAATGCAGGTGGCTATTCGGTCTTCTGTACCGGCTTTTTCTTGAACATCTGGAGCATCCGATCGGTCACCAAAAAGCCTCCTACGACATTTATGGTGGCGGCAATCAGGGCAGCCACGCCCAGCCATTTGCCCCAGAAGCCGCCGACCATGCCGGCGGCAAACATGGCTCCGACGATTGTAATGCCGCTAATGGCATTGGAGCCGGACATAAGAGGCGTATGAAGCGTCTGAGGGACTTTACTAATGACTTCACGGCCCACAAACATGGCCAATACGAAATATGTCAGGTTTTCAAGCATGCAAATTCAGGCGGCAAGAAGGCTCTTGATACGGTCATGTACGACCTGTCCAGCATGGGTCACGCAGGCACCTCGAAAGATTTCGTCGTCAAAATTGGCACAGAATTGCCCGTCGGCGGCGAATTCCTCTATCATGCTGCGCACGGTACGGGCATAGAGTTGACTCGCGTGCACGGGCATGGTTGCGGGCAGGTTGCGCGGCCCAAGAATCTGCACACCTCGGTGCACGACAGTCTCGCCTGGCGCCGTCAGGACGCAATTGCCACCGGTAGGAGCAGCCACATCCACGATTATGCTACCCGGCCGCATCGCCTCGGCAGCTTCCCGGGTTACGAGTGTAGGGGCTTTGCGACCCGGAATTTGCGCCGTGGCAATCACGACGTCGGCCTGTCCGATGTGGGGCGTCAGGAGTTCCGTCTGGCGCCGCGCCTTTTCTGCTATGAGGGCCTGGGCATAGCCCCCGGCATCTTGCATGTCACCGATCTCAAGGTCGAGTTCAACAAATTGGGCGCCCAGGCTGTGTATTTCCTCCTGAACACTGTCACGAATATCGTAGCCATGGACGCGTGCTCCCAATCTTCGCGCCGTGGCTATTGCCTGTAAACCTGCAACGCCAGCCCCCAACACCAAGACTGTTGCCGGACGCACGGTGCCGGCAGCTGTAGTTAGCAGCGGATAGAATCTGGGTAATGCGGCTGCCGCCAGTAGCACTGCCTTATATCCGGACAGCGAGGCCATTGCGGAGAGCGCGTCCATCTTCTGCGCCCGCGAAATGCGAGGCACAAGCTCCATCGACAATGCCGTCACTCCCTGTGCCGCAAGCCGGGCGCAGATTCCAGGGTCATCGAGCGGACCGAGGAAGCCGATCAGGACTCCGCTCACACGCAACTGCCCGATCTCGGCATCCGTAGGTGGCGCCACACGTACCACGATATCCGCCGATGCTGCCGTCTTTCTGTCAACAATCCGTGCCCCGCACTCCTTGTAGGCGCCATCATCGTGAAACGACTGCACACCGGCCGTGGTCTCTACGAGTACATCCATCCCTGCCTGAGCGAGCGGCTTCACGGCGGCCGGCACCAGGGCTACCCGGCGCTCTTCAGGCTGAGTCTCCTTTACAACTCCAACGGTCATACGGTAGCAGTTTCCCTTTGTGCGTGCAAGCAAGAGGTGCCTTCGACCGGCGCTAATATACGAATGGCTTGGAGCGCGTGTAGCCGGTCAGCCGTTCTGCCTCTCGAACGTGTCCATGAATACTACAAGGTCTTCCACAGCCTGCAGGTGACAAGCGTTGTAGATCGACGCGCGGATGCCACCGACCGAGCGATGCCCCTTGAGCGCGAGGAGCCCTTGTTGTCTGGCTTCCATCACGAAACGCGCTTCCAGGTCTGGGTTCGGCAAGCGAAACGTCACGTTCATGTGGGATCGAGACGCCATTTGTGCTGTGCCTCGGTAAAAATCCGTGGCATCAATCCGCCCATAGAGCAGAGACGCCTTGCGTGTGTTGACCTGCTCGATGGCGCTAATACCTCCTTCGGCTTCCAGCCATGAGAGCACTTTTTCCACTACATAGATGGGAAAAACGGGCGGCGTGTTGAAGCATTTTGCGGCATGCGTTCCATAATCCAGCATCGTTGGGAGCTGCTGGTTGCGCTGCGCAAGAAAATCGTCGCGCACCAGAACAACGGCAACTCCAGCCGGGCCGATATTTTTCTGGGCCCCCGCATAAAGTAATCCGTAGCGGTCCAGGTCTAGCGACCGGCTGAGAAAATCGCTCGACGCATCGCACACCAATGGGACCTCTACGTTCGGTTCGGTGCGGTACTGCGTGCCGTAGACCGTGTTATTCGACGTAAAATGCACATAGGCCGCGCCGGAGTCCAGGTCCCACGTCTCCGGGTCCGGGATATAGGTGAAGGCATCGGCCTCGCTCGTTGCGGCCTCGCGAGCATTGCCGAGCCGCTTTGCTTCCGCAAACGCCTTCTTTGCCCACGTACCGGTGATGATGTAATCCGCCGAGCCGCCGGGAGGCAGGAAGTTGAGCGCCACCTGGTGGAACTGCATGGACGCGCCTCCTCCCAAAAACAGGATATGCCATGAATCCGACAGCCCCAGGAGGCGGCGAAGTCTGTCGCGCGCCGATGTCTCTATGGCTATGTATTCCGGAGACCGATGTGAAATCTCCATGATAGACGATCCGACATTCTGGTAGAGCGGCAGTTCTTCCCGCACCTCTTCCAGCACCCGAGCGGGGAGTGTGCCGGGGCCCGCGGAAAAGTTGTGCTGCCGGCTGACATGGTTGCCATCCCTGTGCATAGTAATCTGCATGGTTGGTGTGATGCGCCTACAGAGTGATCAAAGAAGCCGCCAGTACGTGTTCGAGACTCCGAATCTTGTCGAGTAAGGCGATGCTGGGCGTACCGCTTACCCAAATGCGGGCACAGGCGGCGCCGTCCGAACCGGCGAAGACCATATTGTCCATTTCCTGGACGTTGCACTGCGCCTGCCGGATTTCGTCCAGGACAGCGGCGAGAACGCCGATGCGATCCAGATGCCGCACGGTGAGCAGGTGGGTTGCCGCGGACTGGACGGCGATGTTTACGCAGTTGGGAACGCGTCCCGTTTCGGTATACACGTTGATCACGCGCACGGCCTCTGCAGCGGTGGCTTCCTGCGCCTCTGCCGTCGAAGCGCCGATGTGATGGGTCAGGTATACATTCGGATGCGCCGCCAATGCCCCATCCAGCGCCCCTTGCTTGTACGACGGTTCGCCATCGAAAACATCCAATCCCGCACGGATCTGTTTTTCGTCAAGTGCCTGGAGAAGGGCAGCTTCGTCCACCACACTGCCACGCGTAGTATTGATAAACAGGGCTCCGGGCTTCATGGCGGCAAAGAACGCCTTTCCGGCCAAGTGCCGGGTGTCCGGCGTGGCCGCCACATGCAGGCTCACAACATCCGATACAGCTGCGACGGCCTCTGGGCTCGGCTCCATGGCTACGCCCAGGGATCTTGCCGCCTGCGCAGTCAGGGAGCGGCTCCATGCCACTACTCGCATATGGAGGCCAATAGCCCGCCGCACAACGGCCCTTCCGATATTGCCCATACCAACGATACCGAGCGTCCGGCCCTTGAGTCCGCGGGCGCTCGCAAAGGTTGCCTTGTCCCACTGGCCCTCGTGCGCTGCGCGCACATTGTCCGGGATCCTGCGATCCAGCGCCAACATGAGGCCAATTGTGAGTTCCGCTACCGCGCTCGCGTTCTTACCCGGGCAATTCGCCACGTATATGCCCCGTTCAGAAGCGCTCTGAACGTCAATACTATCGTAGCCGGCGCCAGCACGCACGATCAGCTCGAGCGCGCTGCTGGCAGCCAACGCGTCGCGGTCTACCTTTGTGGACCGGACTACGAGGATCTGCGCCTGGTGCTCGTGCAAGGCCTCTTTTAGCGCGTCTCCGCGGGCAATGACCTCTACAACATGATGGCCTGCCTCGACAAGCCCGGACAGACTCCCTTCTGGCAGCTTATCCGCAATCAGGACGTTCATACGATCACAGTGGAGTGAATGTGAATTAGCCAAACAGGTGCACGAGCAGCCCACTACGCAGCTTCGGCTCAAACCACGTTGATTTCGGAGGCATGAGCAGCCCGGCGTCGGATACCGCGAGCAGCTCCTCGATCGCGGTCGCATACATAGAGAAGGCGACTGACTCGGGGCTGGCATCCACGCGCCGCTCCAGTTCCTCGGTCCCTCGAATGCCACCTACAAAATCAATGTTTGGATCCGAACGTTGATCAACAACTCCAAAATGGGGTTCCAGTACGAATTCGCCAAGCCGGGCAATATCCAGCGTATCGGCTACGGTGGCGCGCCTGGTCGGTGGCAACGTTATGTGGTGCCACTTGCCATCCGCATACAGGCACACAGCTCCTGGAGCCGTTGGCGCAGGCTGCGATGTGTTACGTTCAACAGCGCATGTGGCCTCAATGGCGCGTAGCAGGACTTCAGTCGCATGCGGACGCTCATGCACGATGCGGTTATAGGGCATGATGTGAACCTCGCCCATAGGAAAGAGCACGGCCGGAAAGAAAGCCGCTTCGGGCGCGCCTTTACCTTCTTGCGCCAGGGCCTCGCTTGCCGCTTGGCAGCGATGATGTCCGTCTGCCACGTACAGGTTCGGAACGTCCTGGAATGCTTCGACGAGCGGCTGGACGGCTTGAGCCCTCCAGATGGTATGGCGTACGCCGTCCTGCGCCCAAAAGTCGTACAGTGGAGTGTGTTCCTTGACGTCATCAATTAGGCGCGTCACCTCGTTGGAATCGCGGTATGTCAGGTTTACCGGCTCCGCATGCGCACGTTGCGCGCGTATATGCCGCACGCGGTCCTTCACCTTTACGGGGCGCGTGTTTTCGTGCTTCAAGATGGCATTGCTGTCGTACTCCGCGACAGACACGCACCCATAGAGTCCGGTCTGCTCCCGACCATTCATGGTGAGGCGGTAAACATACAAAGCCGGAGAATCTTCCTGAATACTGGAGGAGCTTTCCGCATACCGACCGAGGTTGTCAGCACCCTTTGCATAAACAGCGTCGTCGTACTCGTCCGTACCTTCCGGAAGGTCAATTTCGGGACGAATGACATGCAGGAAGCTGTGAGGATTGCCTGCGGCAAGGCTACGGGCCTCACTAACATTGACAACGTCGTAGGGTACTGAAGCGATCGCCTCGCAGAGGTGATTCACGGGACGTAGAGCACGGAACGGACGGATTGTGGCCATACCACTTACGGAAGGTTTTCTGATGGAGAAAGAAAATTGGCTCGCAGATACGTACTATCGACTGGAACGTGACAGCCTCGCCGAAAATTAATGAAGCATCCGGTCTCCTGACGCTTCGGACATCATCTTCAACGAACATTCTACGCGCCGTATGCTTGCTTTAATTGCGCGAGCCTCCTTATCTTGCCAGTTCATCCATCGCGGGGTGGAGCAGCAGGTAGCTCATCGGGCTCAATCTGCGAACGTGTTCCTTGAACAAGGCGTGCGAGGCATACAGGATCCGCCGACTGCTCGCATGCATGGAACGTATATTCGCACCGGGCTGCGCGTAGGGTAACCTTCGCGTGATCACCTGTCAAATTCGGGGAAGCCTCTGGCGGGGTAATCCCGAGCCAAGTTCCGGCGATAGCCGGAGAAGGTGTAGAGACTTGACGGCAGGCCCCTAACGGTTCGGCCGAGGGTGAAGAGAAAGTCCAGACCACAAACGGTCACCGTGTGCGACCGGCAGCGAAAGCTGTAGTTGGTATGCATAACCCGAAGGTCGCGGGTTCGAATCCCGCCCCCGCTACGATTGAGACCGGCATTCCTGAGACGGGGATGCCGGTCATTTTTTGTCTCCGGTTTCGATTTATTTCAGGATATCGTCGTGGGGTGCCGCGTCCATCGCATCCCATTTCGCGCCTAGGTCAGCACGATGTACTGAATCAAGCCGCGGCCGAAATTCCGTCCGGTTTTCTGAGCGCTTCCACGAGACACTAGCCTTGCGGCGATAATGGCTGACAACGATAGGAAGGCCTCGCGCTGCAGGTCAGAGGAGCGGAGGCGTAGAGGGCTGCACGACAGCGATGAAGACGTCCATGCGGCTGTAGCTCTCCGGCCTGCTCGCTTAGTCCGGATCTCACATCGCCTTTCTCACCGGAACAAGAAAGGATAGAAGGAACCAAATCATTCACCATCACCCCAAGAATTAACCGTCCGTGAAAACGGGGTAGGTCCACATCATGAGCTTAGCAGGTATTTTGTCAGGACAAGGTGATGCTTACCAAGTCAAAATAGCCTCGTGGTGGGTAGTCCAACTATTGTTTAATGACTGTGTCACAGGTGTTCAGGTAGAATCAACAGGTATGCCCGGTGACAATGTAATCCCGTCTATTGATGATATAGTGGTCGAGTATGCTGACGGTCGTCGCGTCTATATCCAAGCAAAGAAGAATCAGCGCAATCACAAAACTTGGACTCTTGGCGATTCTACGATGAAACACCAATTGATGAAGGCCAGAGACCAACTAAAGTATGAAGACTCGGATCAGCGAACGGTGCGATTCTATTCAAGGTCTCCATTTGGAAAATTACAAAAATTGGCGGAACATGCACGATCGTACCCTGACTTAAGACTGTTTGAAAGCGATGCTTCACGGTCACTAAAATCCGAACTGACAAAGTTGGCAAACCATTGGGAGACACCTCGGGCAAATGCTTACGCTCTAGCAAGAAGGCTATATTTTACAACTACAGAAGATTACGAAGAGTTGGATTTAAAATTGACAAGTCTGTTGGCAGCACATTTCGAGCGTCCAGAAGAAGTCCGGTTGTATTTGGAAAATATAATTAGTGACCATCAGTTACGACTTCGTAATTCCTTGATGGCACTGTGTAGAGCAGATGTAGAGTCACGACTACGAAGCCTTGGTCACATACCATCTCCGAATTGGACGGAGACCGAGCTGCTTGCCACATTCAAGAATTGCTCAATAATCGGTAGATCGTGTATTCGGGACATAGAGGGCCATCATATCAAGAGATCTGAGACTGACCAGATACTCAATGCTATTGAAGATCGTGTGGGAACCGTACTAATCAAGGGAGAACCGGGAATTGGGAAGACGTGCATCCTGCTCGATGTGGTGGACAAATTAGAGGAAGATCAAAGGAAGGCTGTGCTATTTGTGAAAGGTGACCAATTCGTTGGCGCGCAGACTTTTTCCGAATTGGCAGAGCACGGTCTTCCTAACAACATCATAGAACGATGTGCACAGTTAGCCAAGCATAGACATGTAATTGTCTTATTGGACTCACTTGATACTCTTTCGCTCCAAAGGC
This sequence comes from Rhodothermales bacterium, assembly GCA_963665975.1. Classification (GTDB taxonomy): domain Bacteria; phylum Bacteroidota; class Rhodothermia; order Rhodothermales; family Bin80. The sequence goes on along the minus strand of OY762508.1, from coordinate 2,849,018 downwards.
CTAATGGTAGTTTCCAACTTTTCCTAAGCATACTTGATCGCCTTGCTACAATTCGGGGAGTTACCGTAGTCACTACTTGCCGCAACTTTGATCTTGAATACGAGCCAAAATTGAGAGGGCGTAATTGGGATAGGGAAATCATGGTAAAACCATTGCGCGTCGAGTCTGACTTAATTGGCATTCTCAATGGTTGGAATATCAAGTATGCTAATCTCGACAAGAGTCTGCAAGAGCAGTTGCGTGTGCCAAGTCGCCTATGGATCTTCGCACAACTTCACGACAAGACACGGATAAATACAGTGAATTCTGTGTACGAATTGCATCTCCAATTCCTTGAAAATATTTGTAGCGAACCTGATCGGGGCGAAAAGGCATGGGATGCAATCACTCGCGCAGCTACTCTGATGCACGAACGTCGGAGACTGCAGATTGCGCAGGCAGCGCTGAGAGTATCTCCAGATTTGCTTCACTTTCTCCTGAGCAGGCGAGTGCTGATACGGTCGGAACGGGCGTACGCGTTCGGACATCAGGAATTCTTGGATATTGTTCTAGTCCGTGCCGCAATTCAGAATAATAAGAGCTTGGTAGATTTTGCGACAAGCCAGCCCGCACTTCCATTCATACGCCCAACCATAAGAGTTTACCTTCATGTACTTCGCGCGATAGATCGCATAGATTTCAAGCGAGCTGTAAGAGCATTCTTGGACAACGGTGCTCTCGCATACCATCTTAAGCGCCTCGTTGCGGAATCTTTGGCTGAGATGCAACCTGTCGAGGAAGACTTGCCACTTCTTAGGTACATGATGCAGAGTCATGAAGATCTGTTTAAACGGTTTATAGGACGTGCTGTTAGTGGCGCATGGTTGGATACATTTGTCAGTGGGCTGCTTCCAGAAGCCTCATCTAATGAGGAAATGCGGCATTTGGTTGGACGCATCTTGCGACATCTAGGTTATTGGGTCACCGCACATCCAGAAGTTGTTCTGCCGACTTGGAAAAAAGCAATTGAAGAACAGGAAGCTAGTGATGTGGACATCAGGAGGATTATCGCCAATGGATTTCTCAAGTGTCTTCAACTTGCTGACTCCGTTCATTTACCGAATGATGCTGTTGAGTGGCTAATCCAACAATTCGTAAATGACACGTCGCTAATTGAAAACGCACCATTTGCTGTCGGACCACTTATTCGTGTTTGGGTCGAAGCTCACGAATGTGATGATGTACTACTGTCGTACCTAGGTCTCGGGATGGCACAGGAGCCGGAAGATTTTGATGAACGAGTCCGGTCATTAATTACCGAGGACACTGCATCAGAATCATCAGCGAGATTCTTGAGTGCCAGAATGTCTGCTTCTGTTCCGCTAATTGACGCAGCCATGAAATTAGTTTTGCGTCGGTCGGCAACGCGGGGGTGGTCGGATGCCGGCGACTTGTTAAACCAGACCTCATGGATCAAGAGACATTACAAATCATTGGAGCCTGAAGATATATTGGTTCAAGCATTTGAAATGGCGATATTGGTACGCGCATCTCGTGGTGACACGTGGTGGTTAGAACATGAGAGCCGGTTTCGTACACACGAAAATGTCGGCATGCGCTATCTCGTGATCTTGGTTTACCGTCGCCTCCCGCAGGTGTACTATAAAGGGATTTCTGCTCTTCTAACCGATCCCATCACGTATGAATTCAACGAAATTGAAAGCGAAGTGCGTGAGCTTGCGAATGTTGCGTACCCATACCTTAGTGAGACGGTATCAAGAATACATCAAGCCCTTCTACTTGCTTGGGCGAAGGATGAGACTGGCGATATGGATGAAACGGAATTGCACTTCTACCGGCGCCGGGCATATGAGCACATTATCTGGATTCCCAAGCCCTACCTAACTGAAGAATCTATCCGGTTCTTGATGACATGCAGCAAGCAGTTCGATCCTTGGCGTCCGACACCTAGATCTGACGGACGCGCAGGCTTTGTGCCGTATCCGATTTCACCGACTGAACTGCAGAGAATGAGTGACGAGGGAATCTTGCAATTGATTGCCTTTTTTGGAACTAAGGTTAACTGGTGGACTGGGGGAACCAGACTTGAAGGAGGATGGCAACAACTCAAAGCGGTTCTCGCAGACGTGGCCATGAATGTCCCTGTCCGGGCAATTGAATGGACCAATTGGCCACGTGCTAATCAGCCGTACAGAGATGCTTGTATTGAGGGTATCGCAACTCATGTGCTAATCCGTTACGGCCGTCTTGAACCAAGCGGAAAGTGGGATCCAGTTGAGCCAATGCCAGACGGTATTACACTTTGCCGTCAATTGATTCAACTTATAGAAATCTATAGCGACTCTGGTATTGGAGAGCAAGTACAAGCTAAGGCGTTATGGGCATGCACTTATGTTTTGGACGATGACGAGTCGACAGGCAAATTAACCTTGTTTCTTGGTAGACTTGCCCAATCGGAGGATCCAGACGGATCTCTCGGTGCTGACCCACCTATGGAAGCATTAAATTCAGTACGCGGACTAGCGGCAAGAGGTGCGGTAATATTAGCCAGACGACTTGTCGAACGAGGACATCAATTACAGGAACCACTAAAGCTGCTCCTCCGTCAATTTATTCAGGATTGCAGGCCAGGCGTCAGATTAGCAATCCTTTACGAATTTCCCCTGTTGACACGCTTGGTGCCAGATCTCGCTTGGCCCCTTCTGGCTGACGCTGCTTCCAACGCCGGGCATAGCGAATGGGAGCAGATTGAAAAGTGCCTGTACTATAACTACCGTGATCGTTATAGCTTGGTTGAGCCAATATTGAACCGACTGCGAACGTCTGCCTTGGATATCGCTGGGCGTATCTATGGAAGAATAGCGACACTATCAATGCTTTCGAATCATCTGGGTTGGAATTCACTCTTTACCACTGTTGTACAGGCTCCATCTACGGTTTGGGATGGTGCCATTGAAGTTCTTGCAGCAAACCTAATTCACCAGAGAATCCGCTCTGTTTGCGAATGCGGCTTGGTGCAATTGCTTAATGCACCCAATTTACCGAAGACTAGCCTGAATGTTGTAGTGTTCAAGCTCTCGCGCCCTGAAACGAAACCGTACATAACAAAGACAATTGTGGAGACCTTAGTTGCACGGGCTATAGAGCAACGCAATTCAGATATTTGGTTAGAGCCGATTTTCGATTGGATTGCTGGATGCGTGCAAGGCAACGCTCTCGCATTTCTCGGTTTGTTGGAAAAGGTGGTTCGTGGATTCGAAAACGGTTTTATTCGCCACACGTACAATGGGCGAGAAATGGTAGCAGTACTCGCTCCCATGCTTCGAGAGGCTGACGAAAGTGACGATCAGGGCATGATATTAAGAGTTTTAGAATTGCAAGATCGATTGTTGCAACTTGGGTTTTCAGATGTAGACCGAATGTTAGATGAGGCTAGTCGACCATGATGGCGCTGATTCTGAAATTCTACCACAAATTGACGTATCCTCTATAACGCATGCCTTCTTGGCACACACCGGACGACTACCAGGGAGCAACAAATCTGCGAGCGGCACATGTGTATGTTTGGCCAGCTTTTTGAACCTATCCGTATGGTCAATTACATGGTGAGCTTGACGGCGGCTTCTTGTAACAGAGAGCGGACTGGTAGCGGGCCGCAATGCCGAGGGTGGATAAAACCAGTATAGTGTACCCCATGCTACGGTGCATCTTGCTATATTTCATGTGCAGTACCGCAATCTGGCCGCCGTGATCGATACATCGTTTCTTCCGGCGCCCGGTCCCCTTGGTGCAATTGGCCTCCAGAGCATAGATCGCTTACTTATAATAGCAAACTCCGTAAGACCAGCACTCCATATCACTGCGCTAACAGATCCTTGGCATAGGTTGTGGCGCACTCCATAACTGGTCTGGCAGAATAGCCATTCTCATGCGTTCCCGATATAAAGAAAGCCTCGCAAGCCTACTGGGCGATGAGCGTGTTCGATTCTCCGAGAAAGTGCGGTTCGAAATCGAAATGGGGTCTGGCCTGAAATCCGCACAACTACTTGCGACGAGCAAGCGCATTGTGTTAAGCCGCACGACCCCTATGGGACTCCAGGTCACACTGGTTTGGTACAAGGATGTGGGCCGTGTGGCCACGGGCATGAAGAAGGAGCAGCCATATGCCCAGCTGCTCGGAGATGCCTCCCGCATACTGATTCTCTTCAAGTCAAAGAAAGCCCGCGATGAATTCCAGAGGCTTTGCCTCAGGCGCATTGCCACATAGTCTTCCCGGACCAACAGGCATCTTCACCACAATTTCTTCTCCTGACACATTTTCCATTCCTGCACGTTATGCCTGGATGACTTATACCGCATACACTGGTCGATAACGCACTTACCTAGTGCTTGCCCGACAATACGTGAAGATACTATAAAGTAACACCTTGTAATCCCTTGTTTCTCACGAATCTCACCCGACGTGACTATCCTTCAGACGCCTAAAGTGATTGACGACATTTCGTTTGAAAAGGTAAGTTCCGCCCGTACGTCTCCTGTCTGCAGAACCGGTGGATTTTGCAGGGTGCGTGGTGCGCGGGGGAGTTGACGTGCGCTCTGGGCTATCCAATCTTGTGCCAAGTGAACCACAGCCTGGATGCGGACATACACGACTTGAGCGAAAGCGTCTCAGTGGCCATACTCGTTTGTGAGCGTCCCGAATGCGTGGGCGCTAGCGTCATATGGGGCATGAGGGCCGGGGTGCTATCCTAGAATTCGAGCTTCCACACGGTGGAGCAGTAAAATGTCGCTGGAGCATGTCCCGGCTACCCGAATCCGCGGGCGGTGGTCGCAGGGCCCTATGGGTCAGCCGCTGCGCACACAGCTTCCACGGGCAGGGGTGACGAACAGGTGTGGGTTGTAGGCTACATTGTGCTTCCAGATGGTCCAAAGCACGAGCAGCACCTTACGCTGCGTGTTGAGTCGCGCAGCCGTAGAGTTGCCCGTGCGGATCAGTGAGGCCTCGTAGAACTGCGATACCTCGTTGGGTTCACGGGTTTTCCGGGCGGACAGCCAGCACTGATAGCTGACGGCTTTCAGCGCACCTGACCCCGAGCGATCGAGGCGCTTGTAGGCGAGAGGCTTGCCGCTGCTGCTGCGCTCCAGTACCCCGAGTTTGCAGTAACGCCACGACTTTTGCTTGGTGGCAAACCGGTGCGGCGTCTGGATGAAGGCGTCAAAGACATGGGCGCCGATTGGACCCACGCCCGGCATCTTCATGAATTCCCTGATCTCGGGGTACCGCTTACCTTGCCGGATCATCTCGTTAAACGCCGCTTGCTGGGCCGCAAGCATCGTATCCAGCACCGAATACTGATTCGATACCATGACACGACGGGGCTGATCCGGCAGTTGGTCCAGATACTGGGCACGGTACGTTGGATTGAAGACGCGCGCACCGTCCAGGCGTAACACTCCGGCCTTGTGGTACATGGCCTTGATACGCGTTTTCAGGCTGGACTGCTGATCACGCAGACTCAGATCGTGCTGCACAGCACTCTTGAAAATCCCCCGATGCGCCTGTTCAGAATGAAATACGGGCTTGAGCTCGCCCAGCCGCAGCAAGCGGCACAGGTTCCAGGCATCCTCTCGGCCGTCTTTGTGCGCGCTATGGCTGATAAGCGCATTCTGACGTGGATCACACACAATGAGCACATCCACATAATCCTGCAGCACTCCCGCCAGCCAGTCCGCCAACGAGGATTCCTCCAGGGCCAGTTCTTTCTTGCGCGCTTGAATTGCCACCATGTGACTTTGCAGCGCCGCTTCCGAAGTCGGAAAGCGTTCGCTGAAAAGCAGCCTGCCACGCGCATCCATGCCCGCCAGCACGCAATGGCGGATATGCGCGTCCAAGCCAAGGTATACCCGTTGTAGCATGCGGCACCTCCCGGTAATATGATTGATCGATCGTTAAGTACGCGCGTGCGTACGCGACCGTTTTTGATATTACCTGGGGATTGACTACACTCACAGCAAGCCAACAACAGGACCTTCTTGAAGTGCTCGATGATCGCCACCAGCAGCGCTCCACGATCATCACCAGCCAATTCCCGCTTGATCTCTGGCACAAAACCATGGAAAACCCAACCCTGGCCGACGCTATTCTGGATCGGCTCATTCACAACGCGCATCGCATCGCTCTAAGCGGCGATTCCATGCGGAAACACCTTGCCACAATGGCAGACGAAACGAACCAAAGCGATCACTCACAACGTTAACAATCAACAGCGGTGAACGGACCAATAAAGTGATCGACATCGCTCGGTTTAGGTGATCGACATCGTCGGAATAAACACACCCACATGGCTGATCAGGGCTGCTTGAGATGTGGTGAACGCTTTGGTGTACAGCAATCGGCCGGTAGCATTCATAGCCGCCAAGACGCAGGAGCGTGCATGGGCGTCCAGCCCGAGATAGAAGAGCCTCTGCATGAGCGTGAAGGTCAAGTGAGCGAAGCGAACAGTACAAAGTTCGCACCCACTTTTCATTTGACCTAGAATTAACGGCAACGACAATTCGTTTGAAAAGGTAAGTTCCGCCCGTACGTCTCCTGTCTGCAGAACCGGTGGATTTTGCAGGGTGCGTGGTGCGCGGGGGAGTTGACGTGCGCTCTGGGCTATCCAATCTTGTGCCAAGCGACCCACAGCCTGGATGCGGACATACACGACTTGAGCGAAAGCGTCTCAGTGGCCATACTCGTTTGTGAGCGTCCCGAATGCGTGGGCGCTAGCGTCATATAGGGCATGAGGGCCGGGGTGCTATCCTAAAGTTCGAGCTTCCACACGGTGGAGCAGTAAATTGTCGTTGGAGCATGCCCCGGCTACCCGAATCCGCGGGCGGTGGTCGCAGGGCCCTATGGGTCAGCCGCTGCGCACACAGCTTCCACGGGCTGGGGTGACGAACAGGTGTGGGTTGTAGGCTACATTGTGCTTCCAGATGGTCCAAAGTACGAGCAGTACCTTACGCTGCGTGTTGAGTCGCGCAGCCGTAGGGTTGCCCGTGCGGATCAGTGAGGCCTCGTAGAACTGCGATACCTCGTTGGGTTCACGGGTTTTCCGGGCGGACAGCCAGCACTGATAGCTGACGGCTTTCAGCGCACCTGACCCCGAGCGGTCGAGGCGCTTGTAGGCCAGAGGCTTGCCGCTACTGCTGCGCTCCAGTACGCCGAGTATGCAATAACGCCACAACTTTTGCTTGGTGGCAAACCGGTGCGGCGTCTGAATGTAAGCGTCGAACACATGCGCACCCACCTCGCCGATGCCCGGCATTTGCATGAAGCGCTGGATCTCTGGGTATCGCCGTCCCAGGCGGATCATGGCGGCACGGGCCTCCTTCTGTACGCTGACCGCCGCATCCAGCAGCGTGTACAGCCGCCGGACGGTCGCTTGACGGGCGGCGCTGGGCAGTTGCTTGAGGTGTCGGGTCGGAGGAGGCGCCCCGAAGGGCTGACCTCCGTCCGCCGCTCAAACAGCCCGTACGGTTTTCCCGTAAGCCGCTTTCACAAGAGTGCGTCGCCGAGACTGCAAGGAAGGAATGAGATAGATCAACGATATCAGTCCATACTCGTCATAGAGCCGACGCTCCGGCAGCCTTTTCCAGCCCCTGCAGCGCCAACGCTTGAACCGGTGCGACCAGATGCGTCGCACAATCCATCGGTCCAGACGATTGAAGAGTGTGCGAATGTGTGCCCTACAATAGTAGTTGCCCCATCCGCGAATGACCGGGTTGAGTTGCGCAATCAGCACGCGTGTACTGACCGGAGCCTTGCGGCTCGTACGACGACGGATTTGCTCCTTGAAGCGTTGGATGGAAGCTTCGCGCGGATATGCGTACAAATTTCCAGCGCGAATTCCACTCTTGATCTTGTCTGGCGCCAGCCTCATCGGTCGGCTGCCACGCTTGATCTTGTATCCCAGGAATTCAAAGCCGCCACGCACGTGAACGATCTTCGTCTTTCTGGAATTGAGGGTCACACCCAACTTCTCCAAGATACGACGGGCACACCCCATCGCCGCGTAGGCTTCCCTACGCGTACGACACGTGATCACCCAGTCATCGGCGTACCGTGTAAGCCGATACCCTCTACGCCGCATCTCCCGGTCAAACGGAGTTAACAGAATGTTGCTCAGCAAGGGAGAGATGACGCCGCCTTGTGGCGTCCCTCTGTCTGTAGCGTGCCAACAACCATCCGCCACATACCCCGCCTTGAGCATTTGCTTTAGCAGTCCCAACACCCTCCCATCCGACACCATCTGATTGACCAGCACAAGTAGCTTGTCGTGATCCACCGATCCAAAGAAATCCTTCAGATCCGCGTCCACTACCCACTCGTTCCCTGCCTCCAATTCTCTCCAGACCTTCCGAAGCGCATCCCGCGTCGATCTTCCTTTCCGGTAGCCGAAGTTGGCGTCATCGAATACCGGTTCAAAGATCGACTCCAACCGGTTCCGTAGCGCCTGCTGACACACCCGATCATAGATCGTGGGGATACCCAACTTGCGATACTTGCCCGGCTGGCCAGCTTTGGGAATCTTGTGCTGCATCACCGGCTGTGGACAGTAGACACGATCCTTGAGCTCCTGATGTAGCCGATCCAGATTCTCCTCAAGAGATTCCTCAAACGACTCCAGACTCTCGCGGTCAACGCCTCCTACCCCACCGTTACGCCTCACCTTCTCCCAAGCCATCTCCAGATTCTTCCGACTGTATACCTTGTCCACCAGAGAGTGGACCTTCCTCTTGCCCGTTGGATTGATCCAATCCGCAAGTCTCCTCGGCTGATAATGTCCGGGTTTTTCACTCATGGAACTTGTCCTCCTTATCAGCCTTACTCACTCGCCTATTGTCTCTCTCCAACCACTCTTGCCAACCGCCTTCCCCGACCCACTCGGTCGCCGCTTGCGCAGTCACGTGGCTTTCGCCACGCTTGAGGTACTATGCAGTTGTCCGACGACTCGCCACGCATCCCTCTCCACTTCGCCTTTCGGCTTATAGGATCGGTTATCCCGGTGCCACCCGGAAACATGACGAGCCCTCCTGGGGTCACGTCCAGATCTTCCGTACCGTGCCGTTCGCACACACCTTGGTACGACGGGTGGATAAGAACGCCTTCGCCGCCATATTGCCGGCTCGACCTTGCCCCGTCTTTGGCCGACCGATTCGTCCGGGGTTTTACACCCTTGACTACGGCCCGGTACTTCTCCGCAAGCCCTTCAGATTCCGCCTCGCAGCGGACACCCTGCCCTCCGGTTGCTCTCTCGCAGCACGGCAACTTAGGGGTCATCCTCCCATGTAGATCCGTCGTTTCCAACTTCGTGTCCTCCAGGAATCCTCCCTTATTACCGTACCCCGGCCAACGAGGCATTACCCCCGCTTTTGGATATAGCGCCCCTTATCCGAGCGCCAGTGGGACTTGAACCCACCTGATCTGGGCGCTGCCCAGCACACAATAAGTGCGGTCTGTCTTACTGAACACACGCGTACCCGCCACGTGCACGACCCCCGCCTGGTGGTACTTGGCCTTGATTTGCGCCTTCAGGCTGGCTTGGTTGCGTCGGAAGGCCAGGTACTGCTGCACCGCAATCTTGAAGTCGACGCGGTGCCCCTGATCGGAATGGTACACCGGGGTCAATTCGCCCAGTCGCAGTAGCCGACAGAGTTTATGGGCATCTGCGTAATCGTCCTTGTTGCCGCCACGACTGATCAGCGCGTTCTGTCGTGGGTCACATACGATGAGCTTGTCCACGTAGGGGCGAAGGGCATCCGCGATCCAGCCAGCAAGCGCGGACTCTTCCAACACCAGCCGTTTCTCGTGAGCTGGCGCCGCCACCACATGGCTGATCAGGGCTGCTTGAGATGTGGTGAACGCTTTGGTGTACAGCAATCGACCGGTAGCATTCATAGCGGCCAAGACGCAGGAGCGTGCATGGGCGTCCAGCCCGAGATAGAGGAGCCTCTGCATGAGCGTGTAGGTCAAGTGAGCGAAGCGAACAGTACAAAGTTCGTACCCGCTTTTCATTTGACCTAAAGTTTTCGGGACCTGAGTCAGTCTTGTGCGTGGACGACCGGATTTTTCCAGTCGATCCACATTCGAGATGGTACGAGACTCGCAGGTTCTGCTTCTACGCAGGTTGGTATTGAAGAAGGGAGAGTCCATAATGACGGCAGCGGCCAAGGCTGGCATGAGTGAGCCTACCGCGCGGAAGTACGTGCGGTTGGGCAAGCTGCCAAGCGAGACGAAGCAGCCGCACACGTGGCGTACGCGCAAGGATCCGTTCGCGGACGTGTGGGAGGAGGTCAAGGCCTTTCTGGAGGTCAATCCCAATATTGAGGTGAAGGCGCTCTTTGGCGAGTTGCAGCGTCGGTATCCGGACAAGTTCCAGCCGGGCCAGCTGCGCACATTACAGCGGCGCGTGAAGCATTGGAAGGCGACCGAGGGTCCGCCAAAGGAAGTGTTCTTTGCCCAGGAGTACGAGCCGGGAGATCGCGCCCAATCGGACTTTACGTGCATGAACGAGTTGGGTGTGACGATCCAGGGAGAGCCGTTTCCCCATCTGTTGTACCACTTTGTGCTGGCGTATTCGAACTGGGAGACGGGTACGATTTGCCGTTCAGAGAGCTTCGAGGCGCTCTCGGAGGGTGTGCAGAATGCTCTGCACGCGTGTGGAGGCGCGCCCAGGATGCACCAGACGGACTCTATGAGTTGTGCGGTACGCAAGCTGCGTGGCGGCAAAGAGGCTTTTACCGAGCGCTACCAGGCGTTGATGCGCTACTGTGGCATGGAAGCGCGGCATACGCAGGTGCGGAGTCCGCACGAGAACGGAAAGGTAGAGCAGCGGCACTACCGGCTGAAGCTGGCAATAAGGAACCAGCTCATGTTGCGTGGTGGAAGCGATTTTGAGAGCCGGCAGGCCTATACAGCTTTTCTTGAGAAGCTGTTTGCGCAGTTGAATGCGCAGCGCAAGGAGCGTTTCGAGCAGGAGCGGGCCTTGCTGCGGCCTCTTGCGAAGCGGCGACTGGAGAGCTACAAGGCATTACGCGTGCGGGTATCGAAGGGCAGTCAGATACGGGTTCAGAGCAACATCTACTCGGTGTCGAGCCGGCTGGTTGGCGAATTGGTTGCCGTACGTCTTTTCAGCGAGGTAGTTGAGGTGTGGTACGGGCAGCATCTCATGGAGCGCATGCCGCGGCTGTATGGAAAAGGCAAGCACCGTATCAAGTATCGGGATGTGATCGACTCGCTGGTGCGCAAACCGGGGGCGTTTGCCCAGTACCGATACCGGGCGGAGCTTTTTCCCACACACCGGTTCCGGATGGCCTATGACGCGCTGCATCGGGCGCACAGAGCGTCTCTGAAGGCCGACAAGACGTATCTGCGTGTGTTGTATTTGGCAGCCAAAGAGAGCGAATCGGGCGTAGACGCTGCCCTGCGTGTGCTGCTGGAGGGCAAAGAGCCCCTTACGGTAGCGGCTGTAGAAGCGCTGCTGGATCGCATGGTGCAGAAGGCTCCTGTTCTTCTGGTAGCGCCTCCTGTGGTGGATCTGAGTGCGTATGACGGCCTGTTGGAGCCATCGACGCGGACTTCTCTTACCGTAGCACCATGAAGACGCTGACGTCAACAGAACTGGAGCGGGCGCTGCAGGCAGGGCTCAAGGAGCTCCGTATGCCGGCGATCCGGGCGTGCTGGCGGGAGAAGGCCGATATGGCCCGCAGGGAGGCCTTGAGCTTCGAGCGTTTCCTGTTGGAGCTCATAGAAGAGGAGCAACAGGAGCGTCACAGCAATCGCATTCAGCGTTGGCTGCGCGAGTCGCGGCTGCCGCTGGAGAAGACGTTGGACACATTCGATCGGGGCCGGTTGCCCTTGCGGTTAGACCACCATCTGCGTGTGCTATTGGAGGGAGGCTTTCTGGACCGCAAGGAGAATGTCCTGGTCTTCGGTCCTCCCGGCAGCGGCAAGACGCACCTGGTGTGTGCACTGGGTCGGGAGTTGATCTTTCAGCGGCGGCGCGTGCTCTTCTACAATTGCAGCACCCTGGTACAGGATCTGCTATGGGCCAAACAACAGCTGCGTCTGCCCACGCTCCTCAAGCGATTACCTCGCTTTGAGGCGCTCATTATCGACGACATCGGCTACGTGCAGCACACTCGGGAGGAGATGGAGGTGCTGTTTCTGCTCTTGTCGCAGCGCTACGAGCGTGGCAGCGTGCTTCTTACGAGCAATTTGGCCTTCAGTCAGTGGGAGCGCATCTTCAAGGATCCGATGACCACGGCTGCGGCCATAGACCGGCTCGTGCATCACAGCGTGATACTGGAGCTGAATGTGCCGAGCTATCGGCTGGAGGCTTCCAAGCGGCGCCAACAGGTCCAGGATGACGCCCAGAGCGCTGGGTCCTGACGTCGCATAGACAGCCGTGCGGCGCGTTGGACGCTATAGGATGCCTGGTAATACGTGGTGTTTCCAGGAGTACTGGTGCGCGGAATGCCACGCTGACAAGGTCTCCGTAGAAGATAATTTATAGCGTCTGTCTACAATTGGAATCACGCGTACCGGCCAGGGGCGAAAAAGCACTCGGCTTCGAGCTTCGAGGCTCCGCCTCGAAGCTCGGCCTCTGTCTTTACAAAATCTTAATTGTCGTCGACCAAGAAAATAATTGACGTTGATCACTAAAGCCCCTGAAACGCTCTGAGACACTCTCTACCTCCCACATTCGACCATTCATCCCATGCGTGTCGTCAAGGATTCGCTGCGACAGTTCGGTGAAACCCGCATCGAAGACATCGTCTTTGATCCCAAAGACAGAGACGATATACCTGCCTTGCTGCGCGGTCTTCAGCACATCTACTGTGATCCCGATACCCGGGAAAAAGTCTTCGATATCCTGGAGAAACAGATACGTCCGAAGATTAAGCGCCACCTTAGACGTCCCGGCATGTCCTTTTGGCGCATCTTTGTCCTCGGCATGGTGCAAAAAGCCCTGAACTGCGACTTCGATCGGCTTCGGAACTTGGTAAACAACCACAGGCAACTGCGCCAGATGTTGGGACACGCTAATGATTTTGGCGATAGAACGACATATCACCTGCAGACGATCATAGACAACGTATGTCTGTTGACGCCGGAGATGCTCGAAGAGATCAATGTGGTAGTGGTTGCATGCGGTCACCGGACGGTAAGAAACGGAAGCGGAGCTTCGTTGCCGGGCAGACTCGGCGGTAGCAAAGACGCATGTGGAATGGCCTACGGACGTGGGGCTTCTGTATGATGCGATGCGTTGTCTATTGCGAACCGTACACACTACCTGTCACAAGCATGCCATCAAGGGTTGGCGCAAGAGTCGGGACTGGAATAGGAGGGTGCGTCGTTTCTTCAATCGGGTACGCACAAGTCGTCAGCGGCGCAAGCGGACCAGGGTGCAGGAGTATCTTTCGCTGTGCCGATTCTTGGTGGAGAAGGTAGCGTGTACACAACAGGTTCTGAAGGCTTGTGGCATTGAGAATGAGCAGATCCCCTACTATCTGCGGCATGCGCGGCGCCAGATAGACCAGGTGGATCGGCGTCTGATCAAGGGGGTAGTGATTCCGCACGACGAGAAGATCTTCTCGATCCATGAGGAGCATACCCGTTGGATCACCAAGGGAAAGGCGGGGGTGATCGCGGAATTGAGAGTGCCGGTGTGTGTGTTGGAGGATCAGTACGGATTTGTGCTGCATCACCACATACAGTGGGAAGGAGGAGACCAGGACATGATTGTGCAATTTCTTACGGAGGCAAAAGAGCGCTACCCGTTGCTGAATTCCTGTAGCACGGATAAGGGGTTCTACACACCGGAGAACCGGAATAAACTGGACTGGCTGTTGGATCTAAACCTTATGCCGAAGAAAGGGCGTCGTAACAAGGAGGATCTGGAGCGAGAGACTGCGGAGGCCTTTGTGGAAGGGCGGCGTCAGCATGCGGCGATTGAATCTGGGATCAACAACTTGCAGCACCGGGGGCTGGATCTGGTGCGTACGCACGGACCCGACGGATTTGCCCGAACAGTGGCTCTAGTGGTTGTGGCGACCAACGTGCACCGGCTGGGTCTGATCTTGAAGAAGCAGGACGAACGACGCCGGCGCTGGCATAAGGCTCGTGACCGAGCGGCGTAAGTCGCCCTCTGATTCGAGCATGGGAACAGGTTTCGACTCCTTGTTCAACAGAGGAGATCAGCTACCTGTGTCGTGGCCACACCGTTGTTGGGCGTAGTGGATCAGATCATCGCCTGGTAAGTCTCACAATTGGCCTGTCTCCCTCTCCACGACCATTCTGACGACCATGCAGGCCTTGTCAGCCCTCGCACAGTGAACATCCCATCGGACAACTCAGTATTTTCTGGCAACCACTACCTAGTCATTCTTTTGTCCTGCCTATGAAGACCGGGCAGCGGTACCGCACTATATGGGTATCAGATTTTCACCTCGGAACACGTGAGTGCACGGCTCATTATCTCCTCGATTTTCTCCGATGCAACGATTCTGAAACACTCAATTTGGTCGGCGATATCTTCGACGGATGGGCGCTTGCCCGCTACAGGTATCGGCAACAGCGCAACGATGTAATCCAAAAGCTGCTTCGAAAGGCGCTTAAAGGGACGCGCATCATCCTTTTGCCGGGCAACCAGGACGAAGTTGCACGCGACTATATCGGATTGCATTTCGGTTATGTCGAGGAGGCATCGGATCATGTCCATACCACCGCAGACGGCATGATCCGACATGCACGGTGGCTTTCAAGACTGGGCGCCCGCGTGTATCAGGCAACGCTCATCCTGAATCGATGGGTCAACAACGCCCGATGCAGACCGGGACTCCCATACTGGTCACTGTCGGCTTGTCTCAAGCACAACACGAAGCGCGCGGTACAGTTTACCGCTGACGTCCAGTCAACCATGGTGCAGGCAGCCGTCTCACACCGGGCAGACAGTATCGGGTGCGGACATGTCCATCATGCAGAAATTCGAATGATGGATGGGCACGCATATGCCAACTGTGGTGACTGGGTAGAAGACTACACGGCCGTAGTCGAGCACTTCGACAGTTCGCTCGACCTTGTCCAATGGGTGGCGTCGGAAGACCATGCCATTTCTATTCGCCATGGCGGCGACAGGTGTGCAGGGCAGATCCCTGCCATCATGCGTCCCGCGCTTCATCCCGAACAGGTGCAGTAAATGCTTCCCTTAACGTGTCTCTTCATCGTCCAGGGGGAGGGTCGCGGCCACCTAACGCAGGCGCTCGCCCTACGCGGCTTTTTGCAACGCGCAGGTCACTACGTATGTAGTGCTGTCGTAAGTCGCGGCGGGGATGCGGAATTCCCGACCTACTTTGCCGATCATTTCCAGGCCCCCCTTCGTTTCGTGGAGAGTGCCCATCTGGTGGTCGATGGGAGCACCCGCTCTATCCAATGGTTGCAAACACTGGCATATAATAACCGGTGCTGGAGCAGATTTCGCAGCAGTTTTGCCGTGATTCAGGAGGAGATCGAGCGACACCAGCCGGATGTCATCATCAACTTCTATGAACCACTGGGCGGTCTGTACATGATGCGGTACAAGGCGGACATTCCCATGGTGGCAATTGCACATCAGTACATGTTCTTGCATCCGAGATACGCGTTCCCGCGCGGATTTCAGATGCAGCGCCACGGCGCGACGCTGTTTACGCGACTGACCGCGGCCAGGGCCACACGGCGACTTGCTCTCTCTCTGTACGACGCCCCGGAGATTGCATCCGAACGACTGACGGTTATGCCGCCGCTCTTGCGGGACGAGCTGTTCGTCCAACCGCTGGGACAACAAGAGCCCTATTTCCTGATCTATTTGTTTCATCACAGCCTGTCAGACTCCGTGGTGCGCTGGCACCGCGAGAATCCGGGCATCGCCCTGCACTGTTTCTGGAATAATGCCGATGCTCGCGAGATTGAAGTCATGGACGATACGCTGACCTTTCACCGGCTCCACGGGCTGCGTTTCCTGGAAATGATGGCCAAGAGTCGGGGCGTGATCACCACCGCAGGATTCGAGAGCATGGCCGAGGCCCTGTATCTCTGCAAGCCTCTCATGCTAATACCCCTGAACAAGCACTTCGAACAACACTGCAATGGTGTTGACGGACGGCATACCGGTGGCGCCATCCAGTCTGACAATTTTGATCTCGACCGCCTCATACGCTTTTTGCCAACGTACCAATACGATCCTGTACCCCTCAGAGACTGGATCGCACGAGCCGAAGAATTAATTGTCGCCGAAATCGAGAGCGCGGTCGAACAGGCGCGACCTGTCCTGCTGAACCAGTCCACCGCCTGATATTTCCCCACCGGGAGGAGACCACCAGGAGAAAGCCGGTCGCGCCGTGCGGGTTGGCACAATGGCCACGGCCATACTGTGACAATGTCTGGCATCGTATCTTCTGCCTGCCTCAATCGCCACTTGCCTCTGACATCCCATGCGCCTTTCCTGGATTCTATTTCTTCTACTCGCCAGTGCCTGCGGTACGGCGGCGAATCAGTCCCTGCAGCCCGTCACGCCAAACGTAGTTATCATGTTGGCCGATGACCTTGCCTATGCTGACCTGGGCTCCTACGGCGCACAAGGCTATGAGACCCCAAACCTGGACCAGATGGCAGCCCAGGGCGTGCGCTTTACCGACTTCTATGTCAGTCAGCCAGTGTGCTCCGCATCACGGGCCTCGCTGCTTACGGGCAATTATTCGAACCGCATTGGCATCCACGGTGCTCTCGGGCCGTCCCACACCCACGGCATCCATGCCAATGAGGTGACGCTTGGCGAACTCTTCCAGTCCAAGGGGTATGCCACGGCGATGTACGGCAAATGGCATCTGGGGCATCATCCCCAGTTCCTGCCGACTCGCCACGGCTTTGATGACTACTACGGAATCCCCTACTCCAATGATATGTGGCCCTACCACCCTGAGAATCCCGATGCATGGGGCGATCTTCCTACGTTCGAGGGCGAAGACATTGTCGGGTATAACACGGACCAGACGCGTTTCACTACCGATTTTACCAATCGTGGCGTTGCATTCATTGAAGAGAGTGTCGCTGCCGGCGCGCCATTCTTTCTTTACGTAGCGCATCCCATGCCGCACGTTCCACTGTTTGTCTCCGATGAGCGGGCAGGCAACAGCGGCAGCGGCCTCTTCGGTGACGTCATACAGGAAATCGACTGGTCTATGGGAAGGATCATGGCTGCACTCGAATCCACCGGCGTTGCGGACAACACACTGATCCTGTTCGCTTCCGATAACGGTCCATGGCTGAGCTATGGGGATCATGCCGGATCGGCGCTGCCGCTCAGGGAGGGCAAGGGCACGACCTTCGATGGAGGAATCCGTGTCCCGTTTCTGGCAACGTGGCCCGGCATGATACCAGAGGGTCTGGAAGTATCCACACCCGCGATGACGATCGACTTGTTCCCCACCCTCGCCGAGCTTCTCGACGCAGAGCTGCCGACTCATGCCATAGACGGCAAGGACATATGGCCGCTGTTCACGGGCGAAAGCACCACCTCACCGCACGAGGCCTACTTCTTCTGGTACCATAATAATCAGTTGGAAGCCATGCGTAGCGGCAGATGGAAGCTCCACTTTCCGCACCGGTATCGAACCATGCAGGGTCAGGCACTCGGTAATGGCGGGACCCCCGGCAAGTACACGCACATAGACATCACCGAGATTACCCTGTATGATCTGGAACGAGATATCGGAGAAACCACCGACGTCGCTGCCGATAATCCAGAAGTGGTCGAGCGCCTTGTGCTCCTTGCAGACGCCAAGCGCGCCGAATTGGGAGACAACCTGACTAACATAACCGGCTCTCAAACGCGGGAGCCTGGCCGCATCGATGCGCCGGCATCGTCGCAATAGAAAGCCAGCGCGCCGTGCTGAGCCTGGAAGACTGAACACTTGGCCTTGCATACGGGTTGCATTTTGTCGCCTTCACGGCACCAGATCTGACGCATTCCTTACCACTTACACATCCACCGCACATGACCTCCCAACCCCGCGCTGACATCGGCCTTGTAGGGCTCGCCGTGATGGGTCAGAACCTGGTGCTCAACATGAACGACCATGGTTATACGGTCGCAGTCTTCAATCGGACTACCAGCAAGGTAGACGACTTTCTGGCACACAACGCGAAAGGCACAAATGTCATTGGAGCACATTCTGTAGCCGCTCTCGTCGGGCTGCTCAAGCGGCCGCGCCGCATTATGCTCATGGTCAAGGCAGGACCGGCTGTAGATGCCTTTATCGAACAACTGCTCCCGCATCTGGAAGACGGCGATATCATAATTGATGGAGGCAATTCGAACTTTATCGACAGCATCCGCCGCACCCAATACATAGAATCCAATGGCCTGCTGTTTGTCGGCACGGGAGTTTCTGGAGGCGAAGAAGGAGCCCGCTACGGACCTTCCATCATGCCCGGCGGATCCCCGCAGGCATGGCCCCATATCCGACCCATCTTCCAGGATATAGCCGCAAAAGTTGAAGGCGGGGCGTCCTGCTGCGACTGGGTCGGCAACGGTGGCGCCGGGCACTTTGTCAAGATGGTCCACAATGGGATCGAATATGGGGACATGCAAATCATCGCCGAGGCATACTTCGTAATGAAACACTTGCTCGGGCTCACCAATGAAGCCATGAGCGGAGTCTTCGGTGAATGGAATACCGGGAAACTTGACTCCTACCTGATCGAAATTACACGAGACATTCTTGCCTACAAGGACGCAGACGGACACGCCGTCGTCGATTATATCCTGGACAGCGCCGGACAGAAGGGCACGGGCAAGTGGACTGCCACAGCCGCCCTTGACATGGGGATTCCGCTCACGCTGATAGGCGAGGCGGTCTTTGCGCGATTCCTGTCCGCGCTCAAAGACGAGCGCATCGCCGCCTCGCAGACACTTACCGGTCCCCGGTCGGCCATTGACATTGGTCAGGACCAAGTGCTCCGGGACCTTCGCGACGCCGTCTATGCCGCCAAGATCATGTCTTACGCACAGGGCTACATGCTAATGCAATCAGCGGCGGAAACATACGCGTGGAAGCTCAACTACGGCGGCATTGCACTGATGTGGCGCGGCGGATGTATCATCAGGTCTGCGTTCCTGGCAAGAATCAAGGAGGCGTTTACCGACGACCCTTCCCTTGAAAACCTGTTGTTGGCGCCGTACTTCAAGCGCGAGGTCGCGGATGCGCAACCCGCCTGGCGACGTATTGTGGCCCAGTGCGCCAAGCGTGGCCTCCCGGTTCCGGCAATTTCCAGCGCATTGGCCTTTTACGACGGCCTGCGTCACGCACGTGGCTCTGCCAACCTTATTCAGGCGCAGCGGGACTATTTTGGTGCGCACACGTATGCGCGTACCGATCGTCCACGAGACGAAGCTTTCCATACCAATTGGACGGGCAGCGGAGGCGACGTGACCGCAGGGACGTACCAGGCATAGCCATGCCACCTCTTCGTCTGATGTATATCGTTGCATTTGTGCTGATCATGGGCACGAACCATGCACCCGAAGCACGGGCGCAATCCGGCGACGACGCCATCGCGACTGAATTCCTCTTCCCGCTGACCACCGACCATGTCCACGGCTCGACGCTCGTCGAACTTCCCGGCGGCGACTTGCTGGCTGGCTGGTTCCAGGGCTCGGGAGAGCGACAGGCCGACGATGTAGCCATCATGGGCGCGCGCAAAGAGAAAGGGAATCCTGCGTGGTCGACGCCTTTTGTGCTCGCCGATGTGCCAGCGTTTCCGGATATCAATCCCGTTCTCTTTGTCGACGGAGACGAGCGGCTGTGGCTCTTGTGGTATACTGTTCTCGCCAATCAGTGGGAAACCTCGCTCCCGAAGTACAGGATTAGTACGGATTACGCAGACGGAGCGCCACAGTGGCAATGGCAGGATGTTCTCCATGTCCAGCCGGGCGGCCAGACCGAGCATGGCATTCAACCCGATGATCCGTTCGTCGTCTCAGTAACCGACCAATTGGCGCGGTATACCAGACGCCTTGCTGCCAGAGGCTTCTTCGAGGCGCAGAATGCCCGCGAGGCCTGGAATGCATTCGTTCGTCGCACACACTCCAATGCCTCCGGGGAAGACATGATGCGGCGCGGACGGCGATATACGGACACGACCGCGTATATCGCTCAGCCTATGGGCTATCCGTACTTTCGCAGGGTTGGCTGGCAGACGCGCAACAAGCCCCTCCTGTTGGCCGACGGGAGCATAATAGTGCCAACCTATTCTGATGGATTCGGCTTCTCGCTCATGGCAATCACGCACGACGGTGGTCGCACCTGGGAGTCTAGCGCGCCCCTCGTCGGTGCGGGCAACATTCAGCCGACGCTCGGCCAACGGCGAGATGGCACGCTCGTCGCACTCATGCGTGACAATGGCCCCGCACCCAAGCGACTGCACATCAGCACATCCTCTGACGGTGGCCTGACCTGGAGCGATGTGCATGATACCGACCTGAACAACCCCGGCTCGGCGGCAGATCTGGTTGTACTCAATAGCGGCACGTGGCTGCTCGTCTGGAACGATACGGAAGCGGGACGACACCGCCTGACGGCGGCGCTCAGCGATGACGAAGGACATTCGTGGCCAGTCCGCAGAGATCTGGAATATGATGGCCGGGGTCGAGAGGCCACGCGCAGCCACTACCCTGCCGTCATCCAGGATTCAGACGGCATGATCCACGTGTTATACAGCTTCCATCATGAGGGAGACCAGTCTGCGCGCAAGACCATAAAGCATGCACAATTCAACGAGGCTTGGGTGCGCGGGCAATGAGTTCGCGTCTGTTCCAGGATGATCCGTCCCTCCTACATCGTGGACACGGACGCGGGGCCGGACGATATCATGGCACTGGCCTACTTCCTCGCCCGTGGTGACATAGACATCGAAGCCATTACGGTTTCGTACGGCCTGGCGCACGGCCCTGCCGGGGCAGCCAATCTGGCGCGTGTCGTCGCACTCTGCGAACGCGACATTCCCGTCTATATAGGGAAGGAAGGTGGTGGCCCCGCTTTCCCGGACCGGTGGCGTGTGCTGTCCGACACATTGCCGGGTGTAGACCTACCGCAGCGCTATAGGCTGCCTGAGAGCAAACCGGCCGCCGCCTTCCTGGCACAGCGGCTAGCGGACGTCGGGCGCCCAGTTCGCATGCTAGCGCTCGGCGCGCTAAACAATCTGGCCGCCGTCTGCAGCGCCGGTGAAGCGCCTGCGGCACTCACGGATCTCGTCATGATGGGAGGTGCCTTTGAGGTGCCGGGTAACGTTATCGACTCCGGTAATTTTTGCACCCCTACAGACCGGGCGGAATGGAACCTATTCGTCGATCCTCACGCAGCGGAGGTTGTTCTACGGACCGACATTCCTACGCTCGTCATCCCGTTGGATGCTACCAACACCGTGCCCATCACCCCCGCATTCATTGACCGGTTTCGCGACCTACCGTCCTCTCCACTCTCCCGTCTTACCGGTCAGCTGCTCGAAACCATCCGCCCCTACGCTGAAATCGGCACTTATTACGCATGGGATCCTCTGGCAGCCGTTGCCATGCTACACCCGCACATCGTTCATACTACGCACCATGGCATTACTATCGAGCAACATGCGCCGCATGCGGGCACAACCCGTAGATCACACACAGGACCCCTCAAATCCGTAGCCTATGGAGCCGATGCTGCACAGTTCCAGGAGCTGTTCCTGGGAGCCTTTCAGGCAATCTGACGCGCCACTTCGTGCTTCAGGCGCCGGTAAATCGCACTCAACCCACGGGTGCGCTGCATACCCAGCAGCGATACGATACGAAGGCGGTGCAGAATGTCCTCGGGAGCCTGTAACACGTCCTCAGGGCTGGCGCCGTGAAACGCCGCCACCAGCACCATTGTGAAGCTGCGCGCCATCGGCGCCTCCTCGGGCACATCCGCATTTATGTGCACGACATCTCCCTTGACCTCCACCATCAGAAAGACGGGAGACTGGCACTCGTGGACCATGGCAAGGCCAGCGTCACGCAGAGCATGGTAAGCATCCGGCAGCGGCGGCAGCTGCTGCGCATAGTCCAGGAGCAGCTCCAAACGGGTCTGGTCATCAACGGACGCAAAGTCCTCCGCAATTGCCTCAAACGGCGTCATGGGGGACCTCGAAGCTACTTCTCAATCGGCACCCCGACGAGATTGCCCCATTCCGTCCAGGAGCCGTCGTAGTTGCGTACATTCTGAAAACCGAGGAGATATGTCAAGACAAACCAGGAATGGCTGCTTCGCTCTCCGATTCGGCAGTAGGCTATGGTGTCGTTATCGGGATGTAGGCCCTTCTCTTCGAGATAGATGGCTTCCAGATCCTTACGGCTCTTGAAGGTGGCGTCATCATTGGCCGCACGACTCCAGGGAATATTGCTGGCGCCAGGGATGTGCCCACCGCGCAGCGCTCCTTCCTGGGGATAGGCCGGCATGTGCAGCAACGTGCCGTTGTATTCGGCCGGTGACCGTACGTCAACGAGCGGAAGGCCAGCCTCTTGATGTTTCAGGACCTCGTCACGAAATGCGCGAATCGATGTGTCCTGGGGCAGTGCCGTGTACGTTGTCTGCTCGAAAGTCGGCACCTCCTTGCTAAGCGGACGTTCTTCAGCTATCCACTTGGAGCGTCCGCCGTTCATAATGAGACACTTCTCGTGTCCGTAGAGCTTGAAAACCCAGAATGCATAACAGGCCCACCAGTTATTCTTGTCGCCGTAAAACACCACTGTCGTATCGTTGGAAATACCCTTTTCGGCACACAGGGCTCCAAACCGCTCGTGCCCGACGTAGTCACGCACTACCTGATCATTCAGGTCGTTTACCCAATCGATCCGGACGGCATTCGGCACGTGCCCCGTATGATAGAGCAGGACGTCTTCGTTCGATTCGACCAGGCGAATAGAGTCGGTATCGCCAAGATGATCCGCGACCCATTGTGTTGAAACGAGCACGTCTCCGTGAACATACTGGGAAGTGTCCATAGTGACCTGTCTTGTGGTCTGATTGAAGGATGGCTTTGAATAGCTGGCTTTGGACGAAAGATGGTGTATTTCGTTTCCTGTCATGCCAAACCTGCGCCCGAAATTCCGGGCAATCCGAATCTTGTACATCGGTATTCTCAGATGGCGAATATTGGGTACGATGGGATGTGTCCTAGCCTGTCGCACCCTTTCCGTGCCCAACCCCCGACGCCTCATTAAAGAAACAAACAAAAGGGAATAAGGCAGCAAAGTTGAGAGAGTATGCAAGCGCATTGCGGAAGCCTGGTCACGGAGCCACTTAACACTGTCGCGGAGCTATGACTTGAATGATCTCCCCTGCGACTGTCGAGGTTCGAATTCTTGAGGCTAACAATCACTATAGCCGAGGGGCTGGTGATTGAACGGCAGAGGTCCCATAACTGTCGTGTGAAACTCATCCTTGGGGAATCCTTGCACACAAGACTCTAGTGTGCACCAGTCACTATGCGGACTTCGCCATTTGGCACTGGCGTCTTCGTGCAGGATTGGACTGAGTCCAGTGGCAAGTACTTGGTGTAGAGATTCCCAAGTGAGTCCATGCACCGCGGGATGGAGGTGTCCTTTCCTGTATGGAATGCCGATTCTTACGAAGTTGATCACCGGCTCACCCATTCGTCACCGCTGCCGATCGCTAACTTCAAGGTGGTCAATGTCATGCATTCGGTATGACAAATTGTTTTTGCTTATCAGATTCGTAATCGTGTCGAGATCTACAGGGCAACAAACTACGCACGGGATTCGGTGGCATCAGGCCCGTACACCGTACTTCCGCACATCCTCCACGTTCCCACACGCAAGACGGAGACGGTTCGTCTGAGAATAAGCGTTGTAACAAACTTTTCCTGTTCCCCCAGGGTATTCTTCCTCGCTTGGGAGAGGTTGGGTCAGCAATACGTGCAGGCACTAGTCCTGCAAGAAAGAGGATATTGCCGTTAGAGTGACCATGGATACCATAGAGGCGTCTACTAGCGTGCGAACGAGGAAACGAGCGTCCCTACGGCTGCTGTATAGAGCGCAGATCCTAGCCATAGCACTGTGATCAGAGTCATGGTGCGCGTCTCCGCCTGTAGTGCAAACAGGATTGCGAGTAACCCGTTGTGCAATAGAGCGATAACCAACACGCCGAGAAATGCCTGGCGAGGCAGAATCAGCAGGGATTCACGTTCCTTGGCCGGGAAGAGTCCGATTAGAAAACCGACCAGGGTCTTAACGAACGTCTGGATTCCCCACGTATCATAGATGGCGTCCATTAGGAATCCCAATGCGAAGCCTGACACTGACCCGGCCAGCCTCCCGTATCGAAGACCCATCAGCGCCACGTAGAGCAGGACAACATCCGGAAACGCCCCCCAGAATTGCAGGCGTCCCAGAACCAGCCATTGCAAAACCACAATGCCACCACCCACGAGCGTGTGACGAATAATCAGTGACATAGATTTTGTTACGCCTGATTAAAACCGTGTGTCAGGAACCGGTCATTCAATATGCGGTTCGCCACGCGTACAAAGGTACAAAGATCCAGCCTGTCTGCAGATGGCAAAATCCCGCGCGTCTAATACCTCCCGGCGACGCTCCCACGCCGCCAAGACGGCATCGCGTCGTACGCGCCGGGGAAGCGGCCCACCCAAAATGCTGTTCACAAGGCAGAACTACATGCTACTCCTCGTGGGCGTGTTGGCCATCGTCCTTGGGTATACGACGATGCGCGTTGAAAATGAGGTCGACGGAATAATTTCCTTGTATGTGGCACCCCTGCTCATTCTAGGCGGCTACCTGGAAATTATCTACGCGATTCTCTGGCGACCCGCCAGGGCGAAGGCAGCGGAAAGCGAGCCTCAGTAAAGCAGGTACGGAGTTCTCCGGGCGCGAAACGCGGCCACCTCGGTCTGCCAGCCCTGCGTAATCTCCGACGGTGGCGCCCCCTCCCGAAGCAACGCGGCCAGACGGGTTGTGCCGGACAGTCTTGCCAGCCATTTCGGGCGCGCAAGAAATGCGTTCGCCTGTGGCGCCATGTGGTAGAATGCGTGCAGAACATAAATGCCGGTCTCGACCGGCTCGAAACTTCGGGGATCCGTGACTACAATTCGGATTCCCCCCAACACCTGCCCTTGCAACTTTGGCCGGGAATCCTTGCCCGTGATCGGCCGTGGCGTGAACGGTTCCGGCTCAAAGCGCACGCCCGGCAGCCCGTGCCCGTTCAGGGTGCTCGCAAGCGCCTGGTCGTCCACCCACGGAGCGCCCAGGAGCAGGAACGGCGTCTCCGTGCCGCGCCCCTCGCTGGCCGCAGTTGCTTCAAAAAAGCATGCTCCGGGATATACCAGGGTCGTCTCAAATCCCACAATATTGGGACTCGTGTCCACCCACGGTAACCCCGTGTCGGGCCAGAGCATACCACGTTCCCAGCCTTCCATCGCAATGACGTCGAGCTCAAGGCTGGCAAGGCCCGGTAGCATGGCCTCGCCGACGATCATGCGTGCCAGTTCTCCGGTGGTCATGCCATGGGCAATCGGAATCGGATACTGCCCGACGAACGAGGCATGCTCAGGCTCCAGCACATATCCGGACACGTATTGCCCACCGATTGGATTAGGGCGGTCGAGGACCAGAAATGGAATATCGTTTTCCGCTGCGGCCTGCATCGCCAGACCCATGGTCGATATGAACGTGTAGAAGCGCGCCCCGACATCCTGGATGTCAAATACCAGAATGTCAATGCCGTGCAGCATACGCGCGGTAGGCTTCCGCGTATCGCCATAGAGACTATACACGGGCACCCCAGTCTGGTCGTCGCTGCCATCGACGATTCCAACGCCATCTTCCTCTGTACCGCGCAAGCCATGCTCAGGCCCGAAAATCGCGACCAGCTCTACATGCTCTTCCCGATTGATGAGGTTTGTGAGATGCTGCTCTCCGACATTCGCCGTGTGATTTACAATAAGCCCCACGCGCTTGCCCGCAAGCGCCCGGTACTCCGTCTCGTGAAGAACCTGCGCACCGGTCTTGACGGCGTTTTGGCCAGATTGCACACTGCAACCTACGAGACTTGTGCCAGCCATAAACCACACCAATAGTGCTGTCATCGATAGACTCCTGCAAGCAAATTGCCGCTGGTGTGCGCGCTTACGCCGTGTTTGAAACAAAGACGTGCTCCGGAAAAAAATAAGCCACTTCCACCCGCCCGTTCTCGACAGAATCCGAGCCATGCACAATATTTTCTCCGCGCGAATCGGCAAATTCCGCCCGAATGGTGCCATCATCAGCCTCGGAGGGGTCTGTCGCACCGATCAATGCCCGAAACGCGGACACGCCGTCGTCCTTCTCCAGTGCGATAGGCACGCAGGGCCCGCTGGTCATAAACTGCACGAGTTCACCAAAAAACGGGCGTTCACGATGTACAGCGTAAAAATTCTCTGCCTCCCGTCGCGTGAGCTGTACCATTTTCAACGCGCATACACGGAAGCCCGCCTTTTGGATACGGCTGATGACTTCACCGATAAGGTTTTTGCGTACGCAGTCCGGCTTCAGGATGGCAAGAGTTAGTTCAACGGCCATGGGCTATGCGAAAGATTGACTGAAAGGACATGACGGCGAAAAATACGGGCTCTTGTGCTATAACATGCCTGCGGCCAGATTGAAGCTTGGTGAAATAACAACCAATTGAATCCGTAATTTGCGCCAGCACATTTCCATTTTACACCCGCAGAGTCCCATGGTAACCAAATCCTCTTACCAATTCGTCCTGTTTTGCCTCATCGTTGGCGGCTGCCAGAATTCAGGAGAAACCAGTCCGCCGGAGACACCCAATATCATATTCATTTTTACGGACGACCATACCGCACGTGCCCTCAGTGCCTACGGCTCCACCGTAAACGAAACGCCGAATCTTGACCGCATCGCCGGAGAAGGCATGCGCTTTGACCGGTGTCTCGTAACAAATTCAATTTGCGCGCCCAGTCGTGCGGTGATCCTCACCGGCAAGCACAGCCACATCAACGGACAGCTAACGAACGGTAACACGTTCGACGGATCCCAGCAGACGTTCCCCAAACTCCTGCAGGAGGCTGGCTACGAGACAGGCATAATCGGGAAATGGCATCTGAAGAGCCAGCCTACCGGATTCGACCATTGGCAGGTGCTCATCGGTCAGGGACCGTACTACAATCCACGATTCTTGGTGCCGGGAGACACCGTTCAAATCACCGGCTACACGACAAACATCATTACCGATCTTGCGCTTGAATATCTCGAAAACGTTCGGGACCCCGCCAAACCATTCATGCTGATGTATCAGCACAAGGCTCCGCACCGCGGATGGCATCCGGGTCCGGATCACTACGAAATGTATGCTGACGAAGACATTCCCGAACCGCCCACGCTGTTTGATGACTACGCCAATCGAGCCTCGCCGGCCGCCGAGCAGGGCATGACCATCGCGAACCATCTGGATGTCGGAGATCTCAAGCTGAAGGCACCATCCAGCATGAATGCCGAGCAAGTGGAAGCCTGGGAGGCGGTCTACGGTCCCAGAAACGAGGCTTTCCACGCAACCAATCTGGAGGGTGACGACCTGACGCGGTGGAAGTATCAGCGTTACGTAAAAGAGTACCTGCGTACGGTTGCCGGTGTAGATGACAACGTCGGGCGACTATTGGACTACCTGGATTCCTCTGGACTCGCCGACAACACGGTCGTCATTTATTCCTCCGATCAAGGATGGTACCTGGGTGAGCATGGCTGGTATGACAAGCGATGGATGTATGAAGAGTCACTGATCGCACCGCTGTTAGTCCGATGGCCGGGACATGTAGAACCCGGTAGTGTCAGCAATGCCATGGTGTCGAACTTGGACTTTGCGGCAACATTCCTGGACCTTGCCGGCATCTCGGTGCCAGCCGACATGCAGGGTAACAGCCTGAAGCCCGTCCTGATGGGAGAGACACCCCAAGACTGGCGCACCAGTCACTACTACCACTATTACGAATATCCCGGCTACCACTGCGTTGAGCGCCATTACGGTGTGCGCACGGAACAGTACAAGCTCATCTACTACTATGATCGGGACGAGTGGGAGCTCTTTGATCTTGATCGTGACCCCCGTGAACTCAATAGCGTCTACGCGGATGAAGCGTATGCCGATGTCGTTGCAGAGCTCAAGGCAGAGTTAGCATCCCTGCGAACTCATTACGAGGTCCCCGAAGACGACCGGCCAACGGGGCCGTGCATACCGGATGAGCGAGGTGCCCCGACGCGGGGCGACTGAACACGCATTTCGGCCGTTTCTCTTCACTGCAATGCTGTCACCTATGCGTGTCGCCTGGCGAATCCTGCTCCTTTGCATCCTGGCTGCCGGCAATGCGTCGGCGCAAAGCGAGCTACCCCACCCAAAAGACATCTTTGGCTTCACGCCAGGCGACGATTATAAGCTGGCGACCTACAGCCAGATACTGACCTACTTTGAGGCGTTGGATACGGCGAGCGACCGCGTGGAGGTACGCGAAATTGGCACCTCCGTCCTGGGACGGCCGCTCCTGCTGGTGATTATCTCGAGCGCCGAGAACTTGCGAGAATTGGAGCTCTGGCGTTTGACGAGCGAGCGTCTTGCCCGCGCACGTGTTGACGAGGCTACTGCGCAGGCGCTCGCGGACAACGGGAAGGCCGTTGTCTGGATCGACGGCGGGCTGCACGCCACCGAAGTGGCTGGTGCTCAGATGACACCGCTTTTGGCCCATAGAGTGGCGTCCGAGGAATCGGCCGAAATGCGCCACATCCGCGAGAACACCATCCTGCTCCTTATGCCCGTCATGAACCCGGACGGGCTCGACATCGTCGCCTCCTGGTACGAACAGACGCTCGGTGGACCCTACGAAACCACGCGACCCCCGTGGCTCTACCACCACTATGTCGGCCACGACAACAACCGCGACTGGTTCATGAATAACATGCCCGAGTCACGGGCCGTAAGTGATGTGCTCTACAATGCGTGGTATCCGCAGATCGTGTACAATCATCACCAGACCAGTCCGAGCTGGACACGCATTTTCCTACCGCCGTTTGCCGATCCCGTGAATCCGCGCATCCATCCCGGCGTGACCACCGGAGTGAATCTGGTGGGCACGGCGATGGCCAACCGATTCGCCATGCAGGATATGCCTGGCGTGGTGTCTGGCGTGATCTATAGTATGTGGTGGAACGGCGGCATGCGCACGGTTCCGTATTTCCACAACATGATCGGCATTCTTACCGAAACCGGGCATGCCACGCCATCGCCACGTTTCTTCGATCCAGACTCTATTCCCGCCTTTGTGGCAGGACGGCGTGGCGGCGGGCATCCGACCAATGGCACTAACATTTTCTATTCCCATCCCTGGGAGGGAGGTCCGTCTCATTTCAGGGATCCCGTACGCTACATGATTACCGGTTCCATGGCGGTGCTCCGCCTAGCGGCTGACCGCCGGGCCACATTTCTGCACAATATCTACCGCATGGGACGAGATGCGATAGAAGCGGAAAATGATGACACTCCATGGGCGTACGTCGTTCCTGCCAAGCAATGGAATCGCGGGGAAGATCTCGCGCTCATCAATGTGCTGCGCCTGGGTGGTGTGGAAATAGATCGCGCAACAGAGACATTCCAGGCTGGCGACCAGGACTATAAAGCGGGAAGCTTTATCATCCGCACCGCGCAGGCATTCCGCCCATACATCCTGGATTTATTGGAAAGACAGACGTATCCGGACCGTCGGCGTTCACCCGGCGGACCGCCGGAGATCCCCTATGACCTCGCCGGCTGGACGTTGCCCATGCAGATGGGTGTGCGCATAGACCGCATTGGCGAGGCCATCGAGGTTCAAACAGAGCGAGTTACAGAACGCATTGAACCCACGCCGGAAGTCGTGAAGGGCGAAGGGGGCTTCGGTTACGGTTTTTCGCACCGCCCAAACGCGAGCGTGCAGGCGGCAAGCCGTCTACTGGGAAGCGGCGAACGGGTATTTCTGGCCAGCGATTCGCTGTGGGGAGAAGGCGCGGGCAGCTTTGTCGTCCGCGTCCGCACGCGTAGAACGCGCGAACGCGTGCACGCACTTGCCGCAGAGTTGGGCGTAGCGTTCCATGCCTTGGACGAGGCACCGCCGAAAGCACTAGTCCGTCTGGAGTCTCCTCGGATTGGACTATACAAGTCGTGGGTCCCCAGCATGGACGAGGGATGGACGCGCTGGCTGCTGGAGTCATATGGGTTCGAAATCGACACGCTGCACGATGCGGACTTGCGCGCCAGTAAGCTGTCGCAGTACCACGCCATTATCTTGCCGCACCAGAGCGCATCGGACTTGCTGACAGGACACCAGCCTGGAATGATGCCGGACGCCTACACGGGAGGCATGGGACTTGAGGGAGCCCGTCGGTTACAGGAATTCGTCGAACAGGGCGGCACACTGGTAGCGCTGGACGGGGCTAGCGATTTCCTGATTCAACAGTTCGGACTGCCGGTCGAAAACGTGGTTACAACCACCGCATCCGACAAGTTCTTCATCCCGGGATCACTCGTACGCCTGCACACCGAAACCACGCATCCACTCGGCTATGGCATGGAGGCAGAAACCGCAGCCTACTTCGTGCGAAGCCGGGCCTTCCGCTCGGTCAGGCGGTCTCCCAAGGGTGAAGGCGGCGTGGCGGATATTGCCGAGGGATCCGAGCCTCCTGTTGAAGTCATTGCCCGTTATGCCGAA
The DNA here is from genome assembly GCA_963665975.1 of Rhodothermales bacterium. Taxonomy (GTDB): domain Bacteria; phylum Bacteroidota; class Rhodothermia; order Rhodothermales; family Bin80. The sequence continues at coordinate 2,818,156 of OY762508.1, read as the reverse complement.
GACGACGTTCTGATGAGCGGGTGGGCGCTTGGCGCGGAAGACGCGATTGGCGGCCATGCGGCTCTCGTGCGCGTACGCGTGGGGGATGGAGCCATCTTGCTATTCGGTTTCCGTCCACAGTTCCGCGGCCAGCCGCGTGGCACGTACAAGCTATTCTTCAACGCGCTGCTTGACGCGGCTGCTGTCCGGTAGCCACCAGACTCAAACGTGACGCTCGGCGTGATAGGAGCTCCGCACCAGCGGACCGCTTTCCACGTGCTCAATCCCCCTGGCCTCACCGATCTTCTTGTACGCAAGAAACTGATCGGGATGGATATACTCCTCGACCGGCAGGTGGAGCCTGGTCGGCTGCAAGTACTGCCCGATTGTCATCACGTTCACGCCTACGCGAACGAAATCGTCCATAAGGGCCAGAACTTCTTCTTCAGTTTCGCCAAGTCCAACCATAATACCGCTCTTGGTGCGCAGCCCCTGATCTTTGGCAATCGCCAGTACGTCAAGAGAGCGTTCGTACACCGCCTGGGGCCGCACCCGCCGATAGAGCCGCGGGACAGTTTCGACATTGTGGTTTAGAATTTCAGGGCGCTCGTCCAGAACAACCTGGAGCGCTTCCCAAATCCCGCGGAAGTCCGGAATCAGCACCTCGACGGTGCATCCCGGTATTTCGCTTCGGATACGACGGATGGTTTCCGCAAAGATGGGGGCGCCTCCATCTTTGCGCTCGTCCCTGTTCACGGACGTCACTACGGCGTGTCGCAGTCCCATCAGACGTGAGGCTTCGGCGACGCGCCGCGGCTCGTCGTAGTCTAACCCGGGGTCGGGACGCCCAGTCTTTACAGCGCAAAATCCGCACGACCGCGTGCACACATTGCCCAGGATCATGAATGTCGCCGTCCCCGCAGACCAGCACTCACCCATGTTCGGACAGCGTGCGCTTTGGCACACCGTGTGCAAATCGTGCTCGTCGATTAGATTGACGAGGCGCTTGTAGACGGGTCCGTAGGGTAGTTTCACCCGTAGCCAATCCGGCCGGCGCTGGTAGCCGGATTGGGGGGGGTCAACGACCGGCAGTCCCACGAAACCGGATTCGCCATCGCCCGTTGCACCGGCCCTTTCCTGCGTGCTGAGCTTGATTTGACCGGGGTAGAAAGGACGTTTATCAGGGTTTTGCACCACGTACAGCGTCCGTTTGAATCAGCGTGTCGTCCGTTTGAATCAGCGTGTCGAAGGAACCGCTTGCGCTGCTTGATGATCCATCACACGGGAATCCTCATGTGTTGACACCTTACGTTTGTATCTTCATGCGCAGCATCTGAGAACGTTTATTCAGGCATCCCCTTTGCCACACGATTCACCGCAACCAGTCATGCCTATGCCAGCCTCGCTCTCCCCTGCAATCCACCCGGAGGAAGTGGCATCCATCTTCTTTTCGCACCTGAATGCGAAGGGCATGATGCCCATGGTGCTCGACATGCGGCGCAGCCAAGGCGTAGCACTTTTTGATCAGGTCACCGGCAGACAGCTTATTGACTTCTTTGGGTTCTATGCATCCAGTGCGTTGGGGATGAACCATCCAAAATTGACGAGCGATGAAGATTTCCTCCAGCGCCTGATGGAGGCAGCCCTCAATAAAATCACTAATTCCGACATACGTACAGTGCACATGGCGCGTTTCATCCGCACGTTCGAACGGGTGGCTATGCCAGCGTATTTGCCGTATGCCTTTTTCATTTCGGGAGGAGGCCTGGCCGTCGAAAATGCGCTGAAGGCAGCGTTTGACTGGAAAGTCCGCAAGAATCTTCGCAAGGGTTATACGCGGGAAGTAGGCCACCAGGTGTTACATCTCGAAGAAGCTTTTCACGGCCGTACCGGCTACACTATGTCGCTTACGAACACCGCTGACAAGCGCAAGACCAAGTACTATCCCAAGTTCGACTGGCCGCGGATTTCCAACCCGAAGATTCGGTTCCCTGTGGAGGCACATCTGAATGATCTTGAGCGGCGTGAAAACGAGGCAGTCGCTCAGGCCAAGACTCATTTCCACGAGCGCATGGATGATATCGCATGCATTATTCTCGAAACCATCCAGGGAGAGGGAGGCGATAACCATTTTCGGCCGCAGTTCCTGCACGCTCTCAAAGAGCTATGCCTCGAAAATGAGGCACTTCTCATCCTGGATGAAATACAGTGCGGCGTAGGAATTACGGGATCCTTCTGGGCCTTTGAAAGAACTGGCGTAGAACCGGACATAATCGTGTTCGGCAAGAAGACGCAGGTCTGCGGCATTCTGGCGGGTCGGAGGCTCGACGAAGTTGACGACCATGTCTTTGTAAGTCCCAGCCGTATCAATTCCACATGGGGTGGCAACCTGGTTGACATGGTGCGCTTTGACCGAACGCTGGAGATTATCGAGGAGGATCACCTGGTCGAACATGCCGCGCAATCCGGGAGCCACCTCCTGCAGCGGCTGCACGCCCTGGCCCAACACCATGCAACAATGGCAAACGTGCGGGGTCAGGGGCTGCACTGCGCCTTTGATCTTCCGTCGCGGGAGGCACGGGACCGGATCCTTCAACGCTGCTACGACGCAGGACTCGTTATGCTGGGCTGCGGCCTCCGAACGGTGCGCTTCCGTCCACCCCTTACGATCACCACGACAGAGATCGACGAGGGGTTGGCCATTCTTGACCGCACCTTGTCAGCATCCTGACCAAGTCCCAGCGCTCGTGCACGCTTGCCCTACTCTTCCTCGGATACCCCCGGCACACCGTTAGGCGCTTCGGGAATAAAGCGCGTCACGTCGGCAATGGCATCGCCCTCCTTCAGCCGGATGATGCGTACGCCCTGCGTGCGGCGACCAAGAAGGCTGATCGCCCCAACCTGTGTGCGAATCAGCGTGCCGCCTTCCGTCACGATCATAAGATCGCTGGTTTCGAGTACACCCTTGATTGCAACGAGTGGGCCCGTTCTTGGCGTTGTCTTCATTGCAAAAACGCCCCTGTTGCCGCGCGTTTTCTTGGTGGGATAGTCTGCCAACTGCGACCGCTTGCCGTAACCGTTGGCGCTCAGCGTCAGCAAATCCCGCTCGTCCTCGGCGGCAATGACGACCATCCCCACGACATGCTCTCCCTCCGACAGCCGTATACCGCGCACACCCTGGGAAACGCGGCCCATGGACCGCACCAAGTGCTCCGAGAATCTCGTGGCAAACCCATTGGTCGACGCCAGCAATACTTCCTGTTTTCCGTCAGTCAGTTGTGCCTCTACTACCTCGTCTCCGTCGTTGATTCTGATGGCCCTGATACCTGTTCTATTCGGTCGGCTATATGCGCGCAAGGGTGATTTCTTGACCCAGCCGTTGCGCGTTGCCATGAGCACCCAGCGGCTGTCCAAGAACTCCGGGTCGCGAAAGTCCTCCTTGCTCACCGACAGCACCGTGCGTACGTGGTCGTCCCGCTCAATCTGGATCAGATTGCGGATTGACCGTCCTTTCGCCACCCGGCTGCCTTCCGGAATCTGGTAAACGCGTAACCAGTAGCAGCGCCCGTGATCCGTAAAAAAGAGCAGATAATCGTGCGTATGGGACACCAGAAGGTGCTCCAGATAATCATCGTCGCGAAGGCCACCCCCGCGTCTGCCGACGCCGCCGCGTCCCTGCTGGTGGAACTCGCTCGTGCTCGTGCGCTTGATGAGCCCCTGGTGTGAAATCGTCACGACCTCTTGCCGGTTCACGACCAGATCCTCCACCACAAAATCCTTGCTGCCCGAATAGTCGATTTCGCTGCGGCGCTCATCCGCATATTTCTTGCGGATCTCGGAAAGTTCGTCCTTAATGATCTGCATCCGAAGGGGCTCGCTTTCCAGAATGCCGCGCAACCGCTCTATTTCTGCCCGCACCTCTTCATATTCCGTTTCAATCTTCTGTCGCTCCAACCCTGTAAGCCGACTCAGGCGTAGGGCTAGAATGGCGTTTGCTTGAACTTCTGTCAGCCAAACCTCTCGACCGTGATCCGTTTCACCGGGCGCACCGGGATCCAATCCGAGACGCTCCAGATTGGCCGCCGTCAGATGATCCGGGTAAGAGCCATGTACAAGGTTGACGCGCGCTGCGTCCGTATCGTCAGAATGGCGGATAATGGTGATTACTGCATCCAGCCAATCCAGAGCAATCGTAAGACCTTCCAGAACATGCGCCCGCTCCTCCGCTTTGCGCAGTTGGAATTGGGTACGCCTCGTTACCACTTCGTGGCGATGATTCACAAAATGCCGGATGGCATCCTTGAGCGTGAGCGTGCGCGGGCGCCCTTCCACGAGCGCAACCAGGTTCGCCCCAAAGGTTCGCTGGCAATCGGAATACTTGAACAGCTTGTTCTGCACGACCTGCGGCATCGCATCCTTGCGAAGCTCGATAACAATACGCATGCCATCGCGGTCGCTCTCATCCCGCAAATCGCTGATTCCTTCGATCCGCTTGTCCCGGACGAGGCCTGCGATCTTTTCCACCAGACTGCTCTTATTGGTCTGGTACGGGATCTCGGTGATAATCAGTGCCAGCCGTCCCGGCCGTATTTCCTCTTCCTGCATGCGGGCACGGATAACCACGCGTCCACGACCCGCATGGTATGCCTCCTGAATCCCGGTATGTCCATATATGATGCCGCCTGTCGGAAAATCTGGTCCCGGAACATATTCCATCAGGCCCAGCGTGTCGATCTCCGGATTGTCGATGTATGCGATCACGGCATCCACGATTTCGCCAAGGTTGTGCGGCGGAATCTTGGTGGCCATCCCTACCGCAATCCCGTCTCCGCCATTGACTAACAGGTTGGGGACCGCGGCAGGTAGCACAGCGGGCTCTTCCAGAGACCCATCGAAGTTCTCTTGAAAGTCTGCGGTGTCCTGATTAAGGTCGCGCAGCATTTCGTCGGCCAGACGCGTCATTCGCGCCTCCGTGTACCGCATGGCCGCTGCAGAGTCCCCATCAACAGAGCCGAAGTTTCCCTGTCCGTCGACCAGTGGATAGCGCAAAGAGAATTCCTGCGCCATGCGCACCATCGTGTCATACACCGAAGCGTCGCCGTGCGGATGATACTTGCCCAGCACCTCGCCCACAATCCTGGCGCTTTTCTTGTACGTCGAGCCAGGACCCAGGCCCAGTTCACTCATTCCGTACAGCACGCGCCGGTGGGCAGGCTTCAGTCCGTCACGCACATCCGGAAGTGCCCGGCCCACTATCACAGACATCGAATAGTCGATGTAGGAGGATTTCATTTCCTCCGCAATATTGATCGGAATTATGCGGTCGTCCAAGAGTTCCTAGCTGGAAAATGTGGGGATATTGAAGGCTGAAATGTGCTTATACGATGCGTGACCCAGCACGCCGGATAAACCAAGCAAATTTACAAAATTGGCACCTTTAAAGCCATGCTTGGTGGGGTGTAACTGTTTCTCTACCGTTTATTTACATGGTGTTTATCTACATTGTGTATTTTATTGTAAATAATTAAGTTAAACTATGATTCCTTTTATGAATTATCGGGCAAGTACAAGTTGCCGGCGCCAATCCGCTATCTCGTGATGGACTCGGCATTGATTCAAAGTCCGTCAACCACAACATTAGATTATATCTCTGCTGGAAGGCAACCAAGATATTACGCGAAAAAATGCCGCTTTTAGGGAATTCATACCACGGTGAGAGGAGAATTCGCATCATTTGCGAACCTAACGCGCCGCTCAATGCGTTCCCACACCTCCGAGCACCATTCACACTTGCCATGCGGCTTTTCTGCGCCGTTCTGATCTGTTCGCTACCTATAATGGCGCATGCGCAGCCGCAATTCGATGTGCAGGGCCATCGCGGAGCTCGCGGCCTGTTGCCGGAAAATACCATCCCGGCATTCCTTCGAGCGATAGACCTCGGTGTCACCACGCTTGAACTTGATGTCGTGGTCGCAGCCGACTCTTCGGTCGTGGTCTCTCATGAGCCCTGGATGTCCGAGGAGATTTGCAGCCTGGAAGATGGATCTCCCGTCGACGATCACACGAATCATAATCTGTTCCAACTATCCTACGAGGAAATTGCGCGCTATGATTGCGGAAGCCGGGGCAACCCGCGCTTTCCGCGTCAAGCACCAATGGCAGCTTCGAAGCCGCGCCTGGCAGATGTCATCGCCTCTGCCGAACAGCATGCCAGTGCACGCGGCGCATCTCCCTTGTGGTATAATATCGAAACCAAGTCCCGGCCGTCCTGGGATGGCGTTTTTACACCCGATCCGGAAACGTTCACGCGCCTGCTATACGAAGTGCTTGTCCAGACTGGGATCAAGGATCGCAGCATCCATCAGAGTTTCGACGTGCGGACATTGCAAGCCGGGCACAGGATAGACCCCTCATGGCGTACGGCAATGCTTATGGCACGTGCCGCCACCCTGCCCGCCATTATAGATAGCCTGGGTTTTGCCCCCACCATTTATAGCCCCCATTATGAGCTCGTAACCGACACGCTCCTCCGGGATGCGCATGCACGTGACATGCGCGTCATTCCGTGGACCGTAAATATTTTCGAAGACATGCAACGCCTGAAATCACTTGGCGTAGACGGCATTATCACAGATTACCCAGATCTCGGCGTGCTGCTGCTCAAGTGAGCGGGCAGAAATTCTCTCCACTCTTTTCTGTGCAGAATGCGACGCTCCATTGCGGCATTGGTGTTGATGTTCTGTGGAGTCTCGGCCGCTGTCGCGCAACAGACAACATCCATTAGTGGCTTCGTAACCGATGCTTCCTCGGGGGAAACATTGCTGTTGGCGAATGTCACGGTTGCGGGCACCACAATCGGTGCAGCCACCAACACGGCCGGATACTATACACTGACCGGACTTGCGCCGGGTATGTACACGATCGTGGGCTCCTATATCGGCTTCCAGACCCAGGAGTTGGAGGTAACCCTTGCCGATGGCGAAAGCCGGCGACTCGATATTGAGCTTGTCCCGCAAGATTTGCTGGCAGGCGAAGTCGTGGTGTCTGCCAATCGCGCCGCCGAAGAGGAGGCGCGCAACATTGGTGTTGGCCAGATGAAGGTCGCCACCATCAAGCAGTTGCCGTCGATTCTCGAGGCGGATGTATTCCGAAGTTTGCAACTCTTGCCGGGTGTCAAGGCTGCTTCCGATTATTCCAGTGGGCTCTACATACGAGGCGGCGATCCGGGCCAGACGCTGATTCTGCTTGATCGGACAACGGTTTACAATCCGACTCACGTCTTCGGATTCTTCTCCACATTCAACCCGGATGCCATAAAGGATGTGCGGCTCTACAAGGGAGGCTTCCCCGCTTCCTATGGAGGGCGTATAGGAGCCGTGCTTGACGTGTATAACAAGGACGGTAATCGCCGTGAGTTCAAGGCAGCGGGAACGCTGGGTCTGTTGGCCTCCAGGGCGATCATCGAAGGCCCCTATGCGCGTGGGTCGTGGATGCTCGCCGTGCGGCGCTCTACGCTGGAGCCTTTGCTGGCCATTCTCAAGGATATAGATGGCATTCCGGATGCCTTTCATTTTTTGGACATCAATGGCAAGGTCAACTTCGATGCGACCCCGGATGACAGGATCTCATTGTCGGTGTACACGGGCACCGACGCCCTGGATATTTCTTTCCTGGAAGACGCACGCCTGGACCTGCGGTATGGTAATCGCACGCTAAGCGCGAATTGGACGCACCTGTTTTCCGACCGGCTTTTCTCGAACTTCACGCTCACTACAAGCCGTTACTTCAGCACCCCACGCATCCTGCTCGGCGGCACGGAAATCAGGCAGGACAGCCGGATTTACGACACCTCCGTTAAGGGTGACCTGGAGTTTTACGTCAGCGAACGCCACCAGTTGGAGGGAGGCTTTTGGGCGGGATTCTTCGACTTCCCCTTCAAGTCCTCTTTCGATGGCATAGACACGTTCAGTCCGCGCATCCGATCGGCATACGCCTCCCTCTATGCTCAAGAAACGTACCGCCCATCGCCCCTCTGGATGCTTCAGGGCGGTCTTCGGGCGACTTACTTCGCCAATGGCCGTCATCTCCGTGTGGCGCCACGCCTGTCTGTCGAACGCCGCCTGTCGGAAAGTGTCCGACTGCAGGGCAGCTATGGCCGCTACTATCAGTTCCAGACCTTGATAACCAATGAAGCCTTTTCCGGCTTCGATTTCTGGCTTACGAGCGCTGACCGTGTCAATCCCGCCTATGGCGACCAATTCATCCTCGGCGTAAAGACCATCTTATTCAGTGGCTTGCATCTGGATACGGAGTTCTACTTTCGCACCATGCGCGACCTTTTCGTGCTCGATCCGTTTCTCCCCGATCCTGCCGGGCTCCAGTATTTCCAGTATTTCCATATCGGTCGCGGCTCCGCAAAGGGAATTGAAATCCAGGTGGAAAAAGATCATGGCCGCACGACCGGCTTCTTGGCCTATACGTATGGCAGGACGCAACGCCAATTCCCAAATCTAAACCTTGGTATCGACGGCGAGCCGCGTAATTATCCGCCCAAACATGATCGCCTGCACGATATCAGCGCTGTCGTCAATTTCAATCTCGGCAAATCCTGGCGGCTTACGGGAGTATTCTCCTATGCGTCGGGGCAGGCGTTCACGGATCCCCAGTCCCAGTACAAGCTACTTGGAACGGAACCGCTTACCGGTGAACGCTCGACCAATGTCCTGTTGTCTCCCGGTCTGAATCAGGCGCGGCTGCCCGCCTATCATCGGTTGGATGTCGGCGCCGCCAAGCGCGGGCGATTCTTCGGCTTCGCCGATTACGAATTGCAGATCCAGGTGATTAACGCCTATGCGCGGACCAACACGTGGTTCATACTACACCGGTTTGAAGCGGACCAGACGATCAAAAAAACCAGCATTCCGCAGATTCCAATCCCGTTGCCGAATCTGTCGCTTACGCTGGAATTCTAAGGTCATTGCCACATGAGACGACCATCGAATATCCTGGTGTTGACATTGTTAGGCCTCGTTGCGGCCTGCGACAGCACAGACCCTGGTGGATTACCACCCGAGTACGTCGTTGAAGCCATTCTCGTCTCCGATGAGCCACTGCCTCCAATTCGGCTAAGTCGAACGACCGGCGTAACCGAATCGTACGATTTTTCAAGGCTCGCCGTCCGCGACGCTACCGTAGCGCTGCATCCTACGAAAGCCGATGGATCCATGGAGGAGTATCGTGAAGACCCGGAGCAGCCAGGCATCTACCTGCCTGCCAGTCCAGCGGCTCGGGCACAGCCCCTGGAGACCTACAGACTCGAAGTGCTTATTCCCGAGACGGGCGCCTCCATTACCGGTACTACCGTTGTGCCTGACACCTTCGGCGTGGTCAACGCTACACTGCAACGCGCGGTGTACCAAACCAACGAACAACTCGAAATCACGGTTACGCGCAGCAGCGTGCCTGGGCGCAGCCAGAACTACTACATCTTTGTCACGGAATCCCTGGATCCGCGAGAAGATCAGTTGACACCGATTGGCGCCTCTATCCTTGATGCGATGCCGGCAGGCGTGGACACCATCGAAGACCTGCGTGTGCGCGGCTCCCCCCTTCTTAATGAGAATAACTATGCCGTCAATTCAGATGGTACGCTGACCATACGCTACCCGTGGATTGGAACCGTTTTCTTTGGTCCCAACCGGATTAGCATCAACGCTCTGGACGACAACCTATACGACTTCTTCCGGTCGCAGAGCGTACAACAGGGTGGCTCTACGTTCGCGCCTGGCGAAATCCCCAATCCGCTGGAGCCCGTGCGCGGCGCACATGGCGTCTTCGGCAGCTACGCGCGCGTGACGGTCGAGCTGGAAGTTCTTAGACCCAGCGGCTCCTAAGGGGCCTGCGCCGTAGAAGCGGCCCTTGCTGACTATATCGTGGTGCGTTTGGGTGCGAAGTACAGTTGGCCGGGTTCTACGGGTGCCGTTAGTGTCTATATGTCGGATATTAGTGGTGTCCACATGATGTTCTTGTCCTCTCGTCTGCATCCTTAGAACCGTGTACAGCTGTTATGCACACCACGGGCCACACTTGTATTCCGGATTCATAGTTGCCCTCGTCGCTTCGGGAGTAAATGCCGAAACAGCATATCCCCCATTTCGTGCGCGATTTGGTGGACACGATGGATTTGTGTGCTTTTTGTGCTCCTTACTTTGAATGATGCTTATGATCCGGTGATGATGTTGTACAATCTACGGTAGGCGTGCCTACCCGAAGACGGAGGCAGTAGAATCTGGCATCTGAAGAACCTTGGGTTGACATCGCGGACGGAACTGACCACCTGCAGGTATCAAAGACACGATCAATCGATGGGTCGACACGAAGGGCCTGTCGGCACATCGCGTAGGACAGATGTTTCGGCTCTGATCCTCGCAAGTAGACGCGTGGGTGCAGAACAGCGCCGATGATCAGACGGAGAGCAGACCATTGGAATCTACGACTCTCAACGAGTGAGACGGTTACGAAAATGATTGGGTACGCGAATTCCTCATCAAGCGCTACATTCAGAAGACACGCCATCCTTCTCGCATCACCCGGCGATCCGAGGAATCCGCATGACACCCGATGATCTAGACATTCTCATCCAGGAGGGGGAAGGGACGACCCTCGAATTCAAGGAACGCCTCTCGTCGTCGTTCGCGCGAGAGCTTGTGGCACTAGCGAACACCATCGGCGGCAAGATTCTTCTAGGTGTGGGGGACGATGGCGCCGTGACCGGTGTTCGGGATACCAATACTCTACGTGCCCGCATCCAGGACATTGCACGCAACTGCGATCCACCGGTCCGGGTGCGGACGGAACCGGTCGGACAAGTGTTTGCCGTCCACGTCAGGGAGAGCAATTCCAAACCCGTGCAGTGCAGCGACGGCTTCTTTTGGCGGCAGGGCGCGGTGACGCAAAAGCTGACCCGCGAGGAAATTCGCGATTTCTTTCGGGCGGAGGGCGCCGTCCGCTTCGATCTGGCACCCTGCGTCGAGTTCAAGTACCCGGAGGATTTTGACCACGAGAAGTTCGATGCATGGCTTCGTCTTTCTGGAATTTCCGGCTGGCCTCTGGTCGAGGACGTGCTCGTCAACATCGAGGTTGCTGAGCGAGTAAATAGAACGCTGCTCTTCCGCAACGCTGGCGTGCTGTTTTTCGCCAAGAACGTGCGCCATTTCTTTCCCGAGGCCTACATCACCTGCCTGCTGGCGAGGGGTACCGACAAGGTTCACATCCTGGACCGCAAGGACTTCGACGGTGGCGTCGTGGCCGACATCGAGGATGCGCTGAGATTCGTCGAGCGCAATACTCGTACGGCCTACCGCATTGAGGGGCTCCAGCGGCAGGATATCCCCGAGTACCCAATCAACGCACTGCGCGAAGCGATCACCAACGCCGTCATGCATCGGGACTGGTTCTTTGCCGGTGCCAACATCTTCGTCGAGATCTACGCCGACCGGGTCGAAGTGGTAAGCCCAGGTGGCCTACCCCGAGGTTTGTCGCTTGCCGATCTTGGTCGTCGCAGCGTTCGACGGAACGCACTGATTGCGGATCTGCTCCACCGCATCGGCTTCATCGAGAAGGCGGGAACCGGCATCCGGCGCATCCGCGACGAGTCCAGGGGGTTGCGGTGCCCGGAACCAGAATTTGTGACCGACGAATTTGTGACGGTCATTTTCCGACCGAATCCCGAGGTGAGGACCCAAGCAAGGCATGATCAATTTGCTAGGGAAGAACCCGGGCACGATACCGAACAAGTTACCGCGCAAGTCGAACGACTGGTGGTGGCCCTGAATGGCGAAATGGGCCGCGCCCAGTTGCAATCTGCCTTAGGACTGGCTCACCGGTACCACTTCACTACCGCGTATCTTCGACCTGCCCTCGAAGCCGGACTGATCGAAATGACCATCCCGGACAAACCACGCAGCAAGAATCAGCGCTATCGTCTGACACCGGAAGGACACGAATTCGTGACGGTCCTCTTCCGACCGTACCCCGAGATGGGGGCGCGGGTAAGGAACGATCACTCTGCCGAGGAAGAAACCGGGCAAGCCACGAGACAAGTTACCGACCAAGTTACCGACCAAGTTACCGACCAAGCTACCGACCAAGCTACCGACCAAGCTACCGACCAAGCTACCGACCAAGCTACCGACCAAGTTACCGACCAAGTTACCGACCAAGCTACCGACCAAGCTACCGACCAAGCTACCGACCAAGCTACCGACCAAGCTACCGACCAAGCTACCGACCAAGCTACCGACCAAGCTACCGACCAAGCTACCGACCAAGTCACCAAGCAAGGTGCCAAGTAACCTACCGAGCAAGTCAAACGACTGGTGGTGGCCCTGAATGGCGAAATGGGCCGCACCCAATTGCAAGCTGCTTTAGGACGGGCTCACCGGTACCACTTTCCAACCGCGTATCTTCCTTCGACCTGCCCTCGAAGCGAGGCTGATCGAAATGACCATCCCGGACAAACCACGCAGCAGGAACCAGCTCTATCGTCTAACACCGAACGGGCGCGATTTCGTGAGAAAAACCTGGGAATCACCATAAGTGGCGGAAGTCGAGGGCAAAAGCCCGAGATGGTGTGGCTGGCAAGAACAAAGACGATAGCACGCCAGATCGATAGCGTGTGAAAAGAGTTGATTCCAGGTCAGAGGGATCGTTATTTCGCACTCCAGTCGTGCACCGTTGCAAGCAATGCACAGGACGCTCTACGTTCGCGCCTGGCGAAATCCCCAATCCGCTGGAGCCCGTGCGCGGCGCACATGGCGTCTTCGGCAGCTACGCGCGCGTGACGGTCGAACTGGAAGTTCTTAGACCCGGCGGTCTCTAGTCGCGCACAGGATCCGCCACGCCCTCCTTGTCACCCAACCTGCGCGTGGTTTCCGGCTCGAACAACAGGATGTGTGCCTCCTCCTCTGCCACAGGTTGGTGATCTGTCCCACGCGGGACAATAAAGAATTCACCCTCTTTTACGGTGACCTCGCCTTCCTTAAGCCGGATCAGCAGGCGTCCCTTTACGACCAGGAAGAGCTCGTCTTCCTCCTCGTGCCGGTGCCAGACAAATTCCCCGAATACCTTCGCCAGCTTGACATGCTGCCCATTCAGGGCGCCGACTACCCGCGGGCTCCAGAATTCATCTAAGCGGGCGAGGGACTCGGAAAGGTTTACTGCGCTTGTCATTCAGAGACGATTACAGTGCTGAGTTTTCTCCTTCCAGAAGGGGTTCGAAGGCCGCAATCACGCGGTCGCGGTTGTCTGGCGTCATCGCAACCAGCGGCAGCCGAAGATAGAGTTGGATGAGGCCCATGTCCGCCAGGACCGTCTTCACCGGCACAGGATTGGTTTCGTAAAAGCAGGCGCGCATGGCTTCCAACTGACCGAACTGCAGTGCTTTGGCCGCGGAGAAATCTCCTGCGAGTCCCGCGCGCACGAGACCGCCAAACTGCCGAGGCAACACGTTGCTGACCACCGAGATGACGCCATCGGCCCCCAGCGCCAGGAGCGGGAGCGCCATTTCGTCATCCCCGGCATAGACCGCAAGCCGGTCGGTGCGATGTGCCAGAATGTCTGAAATCTGGGCCAGGTCGCCGGAAGCCTCTTTGACGCCAACCACACTGGGTACGGCATCTGCAATTCGCAGCGTGGTTTCCGCTGTAGCGTTGAAGCTTGTACGACCAGGCACATTGTACAGAATGATCGGACGATCCGTGGCGTCTGCGATAGCCGCCACGTGGGCTTCAAATCCTAGCTGCGTGGGCTTGTTATAGTACGGGCCCACTACCAACAGGCCATCCGCGCCAGAGGCGGCCGCCTCCTTTGAAAAAACAATACTTTCGCTTGTGGAATTATTGCCTGTCCCAATGATAACCGGAAGTCGGCCAGCCGTGTGCTCAAGCGCGAGATCCACCAGGCGTCGGCGCTCGTCTGGCCAGATCGTGGCGTTTTCTCCGGTAGTCCCCAGCACGACGAGCGCGTCCGCGCCGCCTTTTATCTGCCGGTCTATCAGTCGGCAAAAGGCGGTGTTGTCAATAGCGCCGTCCTGTGCAAAGGGAGTCACCAATGCCGGGGCTGTTCCTCTAAATAGCATATGATTGAATTGGGATAGGGTTACAGGATGCTATAGCCAGTCCTGGAGCACATCGGCGAGCGTCAGGAGCCCCTTATGGCCCGGCAGCCATTCTGCTGCCTTGACAGCGCCCAGAGCAAAGCCCTGCCGATTCTTGGCCGCATGTGATAGCACGATCTGGTCATAAGGACTGTCCATGGTGACCGTATGCTCGCCGAAAACGCTGCCGATACGGCTGGAGGTGACCAGGAGAGCTTCGGGGTCCACTGCTCCATCAGGCGGCGTGGTCTCGAGGTGCTTCTTGTGCTCCAGACTGTCTACCAACGTCTCAGCGAGGGCGAGCGCCGTCCCGCTTGGGCGGTCAACCTTGCTGGTGTGGTGGACTTCATGTAGTGCCACATCAAACTCGGGGAGCCGATCCAGGATTGGACCCACCGCACGCAGCGCATGGTCGAGCACGGCAATGCCGAGAGAAAAGTTCGGAGCATACAAAATAGGTGCGGCACCGGATGCCACCAGAGCTTCCACGTCAGATAGCGCCTGGTACCAGCCCGTGGTGCCGATCACCGCTGGCAGGCGCCATGCGCAGTAATGCCGCACATGATCCACAACCAGGGAAGGCAACGAAAAGTCGATTGCCACCTCGGCGCCAGCCATGGCCACGGGGCTGCCGGCCGACGCTAGCGGGTGCAAGCTGTTGAATCTCGCAACAATGGCGTGCCCTCGCGAAGCGGCCACCGCTTCCACCGCATTTCCCATACGGCCAGTACCTACGAGCGCGATCTTCATGATGGCCCTTGCTCCCGGTTGAGCTTGGTGATCAGCGCGCTTAGCGCCGGGTCGTTACGGCATCAATTCGGCCGCCTTAATGATATCCGCCAGAAGTCCTGCTGCGGTGACATCGGGACCAGCTCCCGGTCCCCGGACTACCATGGGCATGGAGTCATAGCGATCCGTACGAATGATGACCGCGTTTTCTGTTCCGTGAAGCCGGGAAAACGGAGAATCTGCATTCAAAGCTCGAACCTTTACACTTAACCGCTCGCCATCAAATGTGGCAACGTACCGAAGGCTTTTCCCTTCGCGTATGGCAGCCTCGACGCGCTTTGACCAGTACGCGTCCATGCTGGGCAGCGATGCGCGGAATTCTTCCATCGTTCCGTGAGGAAGGTTCGCCGGAATAAGCGACTCAACGTCTACATCTTCCCGCTCTGCCTCGACGCCCATTTCACGCACTAGGATCAACAGTTTGCGTGCTACATCTTCGCCCGCCAGGTCGATCCATGGATCCGGCTCCGTATAGCCGAGGGCATGTGCCTCCATGATGACTTCTGAAAATGGTCGTCCCGTTTCGATCTCGTTGAAAATATAGCCCAGCGTACCCGACAATACGCCCTCTACACTGCGAATGCGGTCTCCAGACCGCACCAGGTCTCGAATTGTGGACAACACGGGTAGTCCGGCGCCCACGGTCGTTTCATAGCGGTAAGCGACTTCCCGCCGGCGCGCTGCTTTCTGAAGGCGCCGGTAGTAGCCCATGTCGGCGGAGTTGGCGAGTTTGCTTGCAGTTACCACACCGATGCCAAGTTCCAGGAATTTGGGATACAGCCCAGCGACACGCTCTGAGGCCGTAGCATCTACAAGTATCACGCGTTCCAGTCTGCTTGCCCCAAGCTGCTCAATCAGCCAATCCAGATTTGTTGACACCCCATCCTCCAATTCCTCCATGACGCGCTCTGGCGCAATTCCATCCGTGTCCCAACACATCTTGCTGGAATTTGCTAGTCCAATGATCCGCAAATTGAGGCTCACCCGGTCCAGCAAGTCTGATGCCTGCGAGGCGATGATACCGAGTAGCTGCCGGCTCACGCGCCCCGATCCCAGCAGGCAAACATGCGCCCTGAGACGTGCCAGGGGGAAGGCTTCATGCAGGGCGCGAACCGCGAGGCGCACCTCGTCGTCACGGACGACGGCCGAAATATTGGTCTCGGCAGCACCCTGTGCGATAGACAATACGTTGACTCGACTGCGTCCGAGCGTAGCGAACATGCGGCCTGCGAGTCCCGGGGAGTGGCGCATCTGATCGCCGACGGCCGAAATAACGGCACAAGCGAACACCGCATAGATTCTGGTTACGTCTCCTCGACCCAGCTCTGTGACAAACGTAGCCTTGAGTGCATCCACGGCCGCGGCGGCGTCTTGCTCACGAACGACCAGGCAGATGCTGTGCTCGCTGGAAGCCTGGGCGATCATCAGCACGTTGATCTGCTTGTCTGCCAGGGACCCAAACACACGTGCGGCGATGCCCGGCACGCCGAGCATCCCGCCACCTTCCAGCATCACAACGGCTACTCCTCGAATAGTGGATATCGCCTTGACTCGCAGATCGACTGCGTGCGACTCTCTGGAAATCAGCGTTCCTGCGGCCTCGGGATTCAGCGAATTCTTGATGAGCAGGGGGATGCCCTGGTCTCGCACCGGACGCATAGTGCGCGGATGGAGCACCCTGGCTCCGAAATAGGCCATTTCTGCGGCTTCAGAGTAGCTAAGCCGCGAGAGCGGGAAAGCCTCTGGCACGTCCTTCGGGTCCGCCGACAGTACGCCGTCTACATCCGTCCATATGACGACCCGTTCCGCCAACAGTGCACGACCCAGAATCGTTGCGGTATAATCGCTGCCCGAGCGGCCGAGCGTCGTCGTTTCCCCATTGTCGGTGGATGCGATAAAGCCCGTGACTACGGCAATCTGATCTGGTGAAAAATCCTCAAACGTCTTGGCGATCAGATTTCCGGACTCGGTGAACTCGACGCTGGCCTCGCCATACGTATTGTCCGTTCGGATCAGGGTGCGTGCATCTAGTGCAACAGCATCCTCGCCGGCCATGTTGAATGCCGCCGCCACCAGGGGTGCCGATGCCCGCTCGCCGATGCTAAGCACGGCATCGCGCGTGCGAGGCGTACATTCTCCCAGGAGGTAGATGCCCTCCAGAAGGTTTTCGACCTCTTCCCAGCATGCTTCGAGCACACCATTCAGGACCGGTCTTTCTTTGGGAATTGCCAGGCGTTCGGCAGCTTCGCGGTGGCGGTCACGCAGCCCTTGCAGAACTTGCCGATGGTGTCCGGTCCGTTCGAGTGCCTCGTCTATTGATCGGAGCAGTTCATCGGTCACGCCTCCGAGGGCCGAAACCACTACCACGCGTTGCACGCCGCCATCCACTCTGCGGACAAGTCCCACAACGCGCTGAATACGCTCTACCGTCCCTACAGACGTGCCGCCAAACTTTAATACTTGTATGGAGCGTTGCCCGCGTGAGGTGCTCATCCCAAATATTGAACGTAAGCGATGGTTTGGAACACGGCGCGTTAGACCCGCGCCTGGTGCAAACGAATAGTCGTCACTTGCTGCCACAGGGCGCATAGTAACCATTCTGTGGCTTCTTCGTTCGGAACCTGCTCGTGAAATGCTCGTGGAACTGTGTTTGACATATCGCGCCCGTCAATCCAGAAGGCGCCTTAGTTGTTTCACGGGAGCGCACATCGGGGCCATAGCTCAGTTGGTAGAGCGCTTGAATGGCATTCAAGAGGTCAGGGGTTCGACTCCCCTTGGCTCCACATTCACCGAGGTGAAGAAAATTGGTAGGGCAGCTATTGCGATGTATCGTGACAGCAAAGAATGTAAGACCGCTTGTCACATTCCAACAGAGAGCGAACGTGGACTAAGATTCACCTGGTCGCTCCGATTACATTTGCAGGATCCGGCAGAGCGTCGAGTGAAAGGAAGTGCGCGCTTTACGACTTGGCAAAGTAGGCGAACGTCACCACGTTCCCGGCCGGGTCGCGAACGATAATCTCATCGGCTCCATAGAAGGTCCTTCTGCGGGGCACGACCCGATCCACACCGGACAGCGCCTCGTCTACGGCGTCGAGTTTCTCGAGCGTGCCCACCTTCACGAATAACGCGCTTCCCTGCAACGGCATATCGGCCAGTTCCGGCACATCGTTCCGGATGCTCTCCAGGGTCTGATACATGACCTCGACCCGACCGTTCTTCAAAATGACGAAACCGAGGCGATCCCCTTCGCTGACTTTATCGGTGACGGCAAATCCGAGGCGGTCTACCCAGAAGGGCAGTACCGGTTCGATGGCTTCGACGATGATGGTCGGCGTGAGTGATTGCATAACTGAACGTGTTGTATGTCCGGACAGTGTCAAGTAGCGCTCGGGGCGATGGGGTCGGATACGGCGTAGGTCCATTCTGCCTCAACTGCCGGCAAGATACACTAAATCGAACGAATATAGACTAGTGTGATTGTGCCCCAAATAAGCTGAAAAGAATCGCGCTTATAGGAAAAGACCATCACCTTCCGTTAGGGTTGGACCCCCTGTATCGATCAATTCAAAATCGGGGCTGCGCACGAAGCGACCTGCAGGAGTAGCAAGGGGGTAGAAGTAGCCAACATTGTCGGCTCAGTGCATGCACAACCTGGACGCTCCTACGGAAGCGTCCGAACCAGGCATCATCACTCAGGTTCACAGAAAATAATCGGTTCCGAAGAAGAAGATATGGATACGGGATGCAGCCTGATATCATCTGTGTCGCCATCCTTTGCCGATCTTAATTTACAGGAGCGCAAGACGCCATCGATGCATGTTGCGCAACACACAGCTCACCTCCTTGACTGTAGACGGAGGACTGGCATTTGCCTGTTCAAGATGCCGAAATCGAAGTAGACCAGCGTGAATCGAGCACCGGACACACACAGGAATGCGTGGTGCTGCCTGCTGTTGAGCACGCTCTGCGCCGTCACAGCGGGCTGCACGCCCGAGGACCATTCCTGGACATTCAAAGAGATCACACGTGAAGCTGGCCTTGGAGCGTTCCGACACACAAACGGTGCGAGCGGTGACTGGTGGTTCCCCGAAATCATGGGAAGCGGCGCCGCTTTTATCGACTACAACCAGGACAGCGCTCCGGATATTGTACTTGTGGGCGGCGGCTTGTGGACGGACGATCCGGTACGCGCCCTGTGGCTCTATCAAAATGACGGCACCGGGCAGTTCACCGACGTAACTGGAGAAAGTGGTCTGAACGAGATCAGGGGCTATGGCATGGGAATCACTGCGGGTGATGTCGACAATGACGGTGATGACGATCTTTACCTGACCACCACCGGTCACGATGTGCTACTCGTGAATGATGGAGGTGTTTTTCGTGACGCAACGCGCGCGGCGGGTCTTGGGCAGCATGATGCGTGGCACGTGGCAGCGCTGTTTTTCGATGCAGACCGGGATGGCTGGTTGGACTTGTATGTGGGGGGATATGTCACGTGGACACCCGAAACAGATATGTTCTGCTCACCTGATGGAATCACCAAGAGCTACTGCACACCGCAGTTATACGCCGGTGTAACCGGCCGCTTTTATCATAACGAAGGAGACGGCACATTCATCGAACGCACCGTTGAATTGGGCCTCCATGGTACGGGCAAGACGCTGGGCGCCATCGCACTAGATGTAAACCAGGACGGGTGGCCGGATCTCGCACTTGCAAACGATACCGATCCAGACCAGCTCTACTTGAACCAGGGCGATGGGACTTTTCAGGAAGCTGGACTTGTGAGCGGCATGGCGTTGGATGAGCGCGGTCGAGCCCGCGCCGGTATGGGAATCGAAGCAGGCATCGTAGATTCGTCGGGCTACACATCCCTGTTTGTCGGTAATTTCACCAACGAAATGATCGCTTTCTACCGCTATACGTCTGCCGAATTGTTCGAGGATCGCTCCGCGACCAGCGGGATTGGCACTGCCAGTTTGCCGGTCTTAACCTTTGGTGTGACGCTGTTGGATGCAGATCTGGACAGCGACCTGGACTTGTTCGCTGTCAACGGGCATATAGACCCGTTTGTCGGTGAGCGCAGCGATGCGGTCACCTTCCGGCAGCACCCGCAACTTTTCATAAATGACGGCAGCGGCAATTTCCAGGATCAATCCCCGACTCTGGGGTTCTCGAAACCATTGGTTGGCCGTGGGGCGTTGTCAGCCGATGTTGATGGTGATGGTGATTTGGACCTGCTAGCCACAGAAAACAACGGCCCGGCACGCCTCTACAGGAATGATCTGACCCATAACTCTTCTTGGCTCCGGCTGCACCTCACAGGCACACGCAGCAACCGGAACGCAGTTGATGCACGCGCAATTGTCAAAACAGGATCCCTGCAACAGGAACGTCGCGTTCGCAGTGGCATGAGTTACGGATCACAGTCCGAGCGAACGCTAACATTTGGCTTGGGCGGCGCACTATTCGCAGATTCTGTCATCGTTGTATGGCCCAGCGGGCATACAGATCGGCGAGCGCGCATTGCGGCTGGCCAGACGTTGCATTTGGTGGAACCCGAATGATGTCTGTTCGAATCGCTGTCGTCCTGCTCGTGCTCATTGCTGCCTGCGGTGCCCCGCCACCGGACCCGCAGGCACAATACTTTGCAATGCAGGCTAATAAAGCGCTGCAGGCGCGTGCGTATCACGAGGCGCTATCGCTGGCTGACAGCGCCCTCGCGCTGGACAAGCACCAGCCAGATGCCCAGTTCATCCGAGGACGCGTGTTCTTCGAACTCGGGCAGATGGCCGAATCCCAAAATGCCTACGAAATCCTCCTTGCACGGACACCGAACTATCCAGGTGCACATCATAACCTGGGCAATGCCTTCTTTGCACAGAAGCAATACCTGTCGGCCCTGGCGCATTTTCGTCGTGAAGCGGCAGTTCGGCCCGGGCCGAATTCCTGGCACGCTATGGGCGCCACCTTTGAGCAAATGGCTCTCTCAGACAGTGCACGCACCGCCTATCTGCAAGCTGTTGCTGTGGATGAGAACTACGCACCCGGCTATGCGAGCCTGGCAGAATTATATGAACAGGAGGGTCGGTTTGAGGATGCACTGAAACATGCCGAACGCGCCGTGGGCCTGCAACCCGACCGTGCTCACAACCACTATCTCGTGGGTCTGATGCTGTTTCGCTTGCAACGCTTTCAAGAGGCTGTTCCTCACCTGAATCAAGCCGCAGCGTCTAGCCCCTGGGATTATAGCGCGCGTTACACGTTCGGGCAGGCGCTCCAGAGAATGGGTCGTGCGAGCGACGCGCAAGAAGTGCTTGTCGGGGCCAACGATGTGCGGGCTGCAGAACAGCAGATTGCGCGCCTCGGCGTCAACGCTCGCGAACAACCCACCAATTTTCAACACCAACTCAATTACGCCAATGCGCTTCGCGGCGCCAGCCGACTTGACGAGGCACTCAACGTGTACCTTGTCGCCTTGGCCCTGCGACCTCACAATCTGGAACTTCAGAACAATATCGCAACAGCGTTCATGCAGCGAGGCGATACAACAGAAGCCTTGACGCGATACCGGCGCGTGTTGGCGCAAGACTCATCCTTTGTTGTGACTTGGGTCAACCTGGGCTGGCACTACGCGAACACCAATCGAATGCAGCAGGCCGTTCAGGCCTGGGCAAACGCCGCACGGCATGGGCCCGACCATCCGGCCATAATATCCCTCAAGGAGGCATTGCAGCACGCTGAGAACACGGACAACAATCCCAAGCCTTGAACGCGTCGCTGATCAAAGCGAGCATTCACCACATTGGACAGCATCACAATAGAGCCAGCATCACGCGCTTCCACCTGGTCAAGTGTACTGTCTCCAGAGGCATGGCGACGGCTAGTGGCTCAAAATCGCCTGCAGACGCCAGCTCCTGCTCTGATTGAGCGGCAAGCACAACTGCTGCGATCTGGATAAGCGACTGAAGGACTGGCAACACTGCAGCGCCAGCAGAGACATCCGAAACGTGACTAGTATAACGAGCAATTTACCCGGCAATTACTCGTGGACTACCTTGCGAGAGGCTATCGATCGCTCTTATCGGTAGATTATGATGAGTGGTATCGCACATGACATGATGATCTAGTATAATATATGTATTTACAAGATATTACCTATTATTAGTGATACCCCCACTGGTTAGCGGAGAAAAGCGCGATCGTGTGATGGTAGCCGTAGACAGCTTGAAATTAGGCTGAATCCCATCGCCCCCAGCCCGCTCAAACACAAAGCACTATTTGAGGCCGTTCTGCCCTTTATCACAGGCGAGTTCTTTGCAGAACTCTTGAATGGCATAAACGAACCTGCTCAAGTGCACAAGCAAGTTTTTACGGTGCTTGCTTCGCACCACCATGAACTGGAATTTAGGACGGCCTTGCAGAATATCGGTCCTCGCGTGGACGGACTGGAGATCATGGCGCCTGAACTTGAGTCCAAGCAGACGTTCTCCATAACCAATGAGCGTCTGCCAGTCGTAATTCTCAATACGCATGTCAACACCGAGGGTGCAAGCGCGATAAATCTTAATAACCTCGGTGACGCAGGCCTTGACGGAGCACGTGAAGGCAGCGGGACATGATCGCATCGCCGTGATCACAGGTCTCGAACGCGCGTGCGATGCCCGGTAGCGTCAGCGGGAATGTCAGGAAGAATTGCGACCAAGTATATTGGCCAAAAGTCAATGCCTATGTGTATTGGGAGCCCACTCTCGATTCAGATCCACGAATCGACCGCTAAATCTGCGTAACGCTCCACACTGAGTGTGATTATAGAGTTGAAAACCTTTTCAAAATTCCTTATCGTGGGCATGGTCACAATTACACAACCTTACAAACCTAACGCCATGATGCGAAACACTTACAGTCTGCTTACACTCGCCTTGCTGCTGATGGTGGCTTCTGAGGCTCGCGCCCAGGCAGGACCGCCGATCGGCGATGACTTCATCCTGTTCGTCAACGGGACCAACACGCTCGTCCCTGCTTTCGACGGTACCGTGGTTGACGATCCAATGGATGCGACGAATAAGGTAGTACAATACAACTATGGAAACTGGTCATTTCAGGCATTTCGCTTTGACGCCACAGTCGGCGTCGATCTTACCCAAAACCGGACGGACGGCGATGTGCTACACTTGCGGCTCCTTGTCGATCCGGAAAATCAGGGCAAGCCGAACGTAGCACTGATGTTCGAGGATAAGACGGATAATAGCGGCGCTAATGACGGTACGGCGGATCTGCCGTTCCGATTGGTATGGCGCGTACCGGAAGCAATGCGCAATGGCGAGTGGCACACGCTTGCTATTCCGCTTCCTCCTGCCACGTGGCAGGAGTTGGAAGATGGCAAAACCGCAGGCACTCTGGATTCCCTGGCTATGCATTGGGTCTACGCTGGCGCGTGGTCGTCTGGAGGATTTGGTGTTGGAGTCTCAGATGAAATGGGGCCGAATACAGCGGATAATCCGAACCTTTGGGAAGAATTCGAATGGACAAACGTGCAGAATGTCGGCTTCTTCTGGGACAATAACGCAGGGGGTGGCCCGGTGTGGGTAGACGACGTTTACATTGGCGGTGAGGGTCTGGACCTGTCCGTGGCCAATGATCCAGCCAGCGCGATGAGCGGGGTAACGTTAGAGGGTACCATGGAGGGCAACCGGATTTCCTGGACTCACAGTCCGGAATTCGGTGGCTACAACGTCTACATGAGTCCGGATGCGTTCACCGACGTTTCCGATGCTGGCGTGTCAATGGTGGCAAGCGTGCCGTCCGACGCCGCCATGTTTGAAGTGCTACACAGGTTCGAGGTAATTCATCCTTCACTGGCCCCGGTTACGTTGCACTATGCTGTAACTTCACTCAGTCAGTTTGGCGTGGAAAACTCGGACATAACGATGAGTAGTGGAACGGTTGCCAATCCGGACCTGCCCAACCAGGCCTTTATCACGGAGCTGACTGATGCCGAAGGCACCCAGCTATTTGATGACCTGGCGGCCGGTACCGTATCGGGTGAAGGGTTCCCTGACTGGCTCCAGCCCTTCGCCGTAGACTCAACCCATTCCAAACTCGGCGATACCGCTGCGGGGCCTGATAACGACACCGATCTCTCGGCGAAAGTTTGGGCCGGGTACACAGCAGACAATGAGCTTTTCATCTACGCTGAAGTGACCGATGATGTCGTTACGCTCGCGCCAAGCGCAACGCCTCCTTCTGACGCCTGGCAGCATGACAGTATTGAGTTCGGCTGGGGCAATTATGACGTGCAGGACGTAGAGGGCGGGTCGCTATTCGGCGGCAGCTCGCACCAGGATATGATGCGAGGTGCGCTTGCCGACTACCAATTCCGGATTTCCGGACACGGAGATGGCACGAAGGCTGGCACCGCAGCCCACGCCTACGTAGGCAGGAGCATAGATGGGGCGCCTCAGGGTGGCGGCGCCGCCTATGACGTGTTGACCGACGGAGGAGGCGCGGCCATCGGCTGGAAGGTGCTGGCGCTGTTTCCGCTCAATGCAATTCAAAATACGGACATGCAAGATGCGGTCCTGGATCCGCCCACGGATACAGACATTCGCTACATGCCTTTCAACATCGCGCTTAACGACGGGGATGGAGCCAATCGCGACACGCAGATTCAGTGGTCCATAAAAGGCAACGCCGACGGTCAGTGGTGGAATACACCTGCCCAGTGGATGACCGTGGCAATGGCTGGGCGCGGGACTGCAATCTCTACAGAAGCCAGTGCGGAACTGCCCGAAAACATCGTCCTGGAGCAGAATTACCCCAACCCGTTCAATCCTGTGACCTCAATCGAGTTTACACTTCCAGGTACGGAACGCGTATCCCTCCGCATCTTTGACGTGCTCGGACGGCCAGTGGCTACACTGCTGGACGACAAAACCATGAGTACGGGCACATATACGGTTCGATTCGATGCGAGTAGACTGGCCTCCGGCATCTATTTATACCGCCTGGAAACTGCCGATTCGTTCGTCCAGTCGCGTCGCATGCTTCTTGTCAAGTAGAATACCGGGCTATGGCGTGAGGCTGAAATCGCTGGTAATTGCATTCGTAGTTGTCCTCGTGGGGGCGGGCCACCTGCAGGCCCGCCCCCCGGGGCCTACCGGTAAGGTCGCAGGGCGTGTCGCAGAAGCCGCAACAGGTTTGGGATTGCCGGGAGTTAATGTAGTCATTGCCGGCACCACGCAGGGCGGCACGACCGATGCGGACGGCTACTATCACATCCTGAACGTGAAGCCCGCCACATACAGCGTGCGGGCTTCCTTCGTCGGATTTGCTCCTGTAACCACCGAAAATGTACGTGTGGTGCAGGACCAAACCACGACCGTGAACTTCTCTCTGCAGGAAGAAACGCTGCTTGGAGAAGAACTGGTCGTAGTAGCCGAGCGGCCCATCGTCGAAATGGGACGCACCACAACCACCGCGGTCATAGATGCGGAGCAGCTTGCGGTGCTCCCTGTCACTAATGTAAATGATGCCATCAACCTGCAGGCAGGTGTCGTGGACGGACATTTTCGTGGCGGTCGCACCGGTGAGGTCACCTACCTGGTTAATGGCGTACCTATCACGAACGCTTTCAGCAAGGAGGCCGCTTTTGATATTGAGCAGAATATGGTTTCCAGTCTGGAGGTCATAAGTGGTGTTTTCAATGCTGAGTATGGCCAAGCCACGAGCGGCGTAGTGAATATTGTGACCAAGGACGTTCCGGACAAATGGACCGGGTCGCTATTGGCCTATGCCGGCGCCATCGCCAGCACCCGCGAAATGCAGTTCATTGGCCGCACCACCGAGCCTGGGCGCACACTGTCTACCGGTGACTTTGCGCCCGATACAGTGTCCTTCGCAGAGGCTTCTGCGTTGCCTAACCTGGCAGACGTACAAGCTTCGCTCGGTGGTCCGCTCATTCGGGAAAAACTGGGCATTCAGGCTACGGTGCGCTACCTGCAGGACAATTCGCATTTCCTCGGGCGCAACCTCTTTTTGCCGTCCGACTCCTCCCAAAACCTCAATACCGGACTACCGCCGGAAGCATGGATTATTTCGTCGTCAGGCGATGGAGAGTTTGCGCCTCGCAACCGGACCGAGCGCGTATCCGTCAATGGGACCGTTAGCTACACGCTGACCCCACGCGTGAACCTTGATTATAACGTCTTTTTTCAGACGGGGCAGTTCCTGCCCTACAGCCATACGCTCAAGTACGTGCCGCAGGGAATCAACACCGTTCATTTTTTCAATCAGACGCACATTCTCGGTCTGCGGTACACGCTGGGCACCAATGCCTTCGGAAACATCTCTTACAGTTACCTGCACGACCAAACCGACGTGCGCCTGTTTGATTCACCGTTCGATGAGCGCTATGTGGCTAGCGAATACAACAATCTGCAGGGCGCGAATGCCTTCGCCGTTGGAGGCAACAACCTGTCCACGAGCCGCCAGCTCACGGCCACGCACACCGTCGTCGCGGATTTCTCCAGGCAGATGACGCGCGTGCACCTCATGAAGGTAGGCGTCCAGGCAAGGCTGCACCGGTTGGACAACCGGGACTTCGGTATCGAGCGTTCCTTCAGAACCGGCAACCTACCCCAACCTTCACCCGACCAGTTTGCCGACAACACCCTGCAGGCCAAGCCGGTCGAACTCTCCGCCTACGTGCAGGACAAGATGGAATTTACGGGCCTCATCGTAAATGCCGGGGTGCGGTTTGACTATTTCGATCCAGACTACCTGACTCCTGTCGACTGGGGTCAGGGGGAACTCGAAGAAATCCCGGACCCGAATAACCCGGGTGCGACGCTGTCCAACCGCGAGAAGGCCAAGGTGGATATGCAACTGAGCCCGCGAGTAGGTATCGCGTTCCCGATTTCCGAAACGGGCGTCATGCGCTTCTCCTCCGGCCTCTTTTTTCAAATCCCCTCCTTTGGCCTGCTCTACACCAACCCGGAATACGAGATCAACCCGGCTTCCTTGTCTAATTCCTTTGGCAATCCAGGCATCAACCCCGAGCGCACGCTCTCCTTCGAAGTTGGTTTGCAACAGGGGCTTACGCAGCGGATTGGCATGGAGCTTACCATCTTCTCCAAGGATGTGCGGAATTTGACGGGACAAGAGATTTCCCGCACGCCGCAAGGCGACTTTGTGATTCGCTGGATCAACCGGGACTACGGGACAATCCGCGGGCTCACGTTTTCGCTCTTTCAGCGGCCCGGCGGGCGCTTGAGCTGGACGATGGATTACACGCTGCAGTTTGCCGAGGGCACCTCGTCCAGTCCAGGCGAGGCATTCGGACGCCAACAGGCGGGGCTTGATGAGATTCTGTCACTGGTGCGCCTCGACTGGGACCGGCGCCATGTGCTCAACAACACGATTACGGTTACGCCTGTAGACGGACTTTCCATCACGGTCATCAACCGGCTCCGAAGCGGCACTCCGTATACTACTGTGCGCGAATTCATCCGCTCAATCAAGAAAAACAACGCGACCAAACCGACGTTGTTTGGCACAGACATACGCGCGTATTACCGGCCGCCCTTCATCAAATTCAATTTGCAACTGTTCCTGCAAGTCCAGAACCTCTTCGACACCGTGCAGGAAGTAGGCGTGTACGAAGACACCGGTCGCGCGGACGAATCCGTTACGCTGGAGCTCTTCCGGCGGACGGGTGCCCAGGTTGGCGGACTCAACACGCTGGATGAATTCTTTTATCGCCAGGAAAACTTCGGCGCGCCGCGCAAGGTGAGTATCGGCCTCAACTACCGATTCTGATGCGCATCGCGCGTCATATCGCTGTAGCCTTGTTTATCGGTACCGCTTGGACGGGCACCGGTGTCCAGGCGCAGAATATTCCGCCTAACTTGCGCGGCGATGAGGATCTGATTGCTCGTGGCGTGCTGGATGGCAACCTTATCGAAACCAACTTCCGCAATCACGGCGAGCTCGCGC
The DNA here is from genome assembly GCA_963665975.1 of Rhodothermales bacterium. Classification (GTDB taxonomy): domain Bacteria; phylum Bacteroidota; class Rhodothermia; order Rhodothermales; family Bin80. The sequence goes on along the minus strand of OY762508.1, from coordinate 2,790,234 downwards.
GCTGGAATGATGTGCCGTTCGGCGTATGGCCTCGCGGTATTGGTGGCCGGCATATTGACGGGGTCGGGATCATGGTGGCCGGACAGGTGCCTGGCGAACGCACCAAGTGGCAAGACTTCTTTCCCAACGCCACACGAGACACCTTGCTGAACCCGGTCATTCTGACGTACCGGGATTTCGGGAAAAGGCTCAGCCCGGACGGCTCACTGTGGGGTTGGACGCCCCTTCCCGGGTTCATGAATGAGAACCGGCTGGATCCCATTACGGGATTGCGTACGCCCACGCCGGCGCTCAGTGACGATCCGACTTCCTGGCCTGACTTTTGGCCGGATCGGCTGAACAACCGGGATGATCCAGGCTGGCCCGGACGTTGGAATGGCTTTTTTGGACGCGGTGTATTTAACGCGGACTTGGAGAGCTATTACGTGATGGACGACTTCACGGACCGGGAGTACGTAATTGACACGGAAAGCGGCCGTCCCAACAGCGAGTACGGAGTATACTACGCCAGTGCCAGCGACTCCACTATTGGCGGCATGGGGCTGCAGACTCAGGTCCGCCTGTTTCAATGGGCGAACGTGCTGGCGGAGGACCTGATGTTCATTCTCTATCGCATCACCAACGCCACCGAAAAGATCCATGACGCCCTGTATCTGGGCCAGATCATGGATTACGGCCTTGGTAACGAAGAAGGCGATGAGAATGCGGCTTTTGACCCACAGCAGGACGTGGCCTATGGCTGGGACCAGGACGGACTCGGTTCTCGCCCCACCGGGGGCAACTATCCTCTGGGCTATACCGGATTCGCCTTCCTGGAAAGCCCGGCGCGCGCCTTCGACAATTTGGACAACGACGAGGATGGCATTACAGACGAATCGCGATTCAATGGACCCGGCACACTCGTTGAGGGCCAGGAAAACATCCGTGCCATGGTCGAGGGCATGTATGATGTAGCCAACTTCGAGGCCTTCAATGGTCCGATCGAGAATCGCCCGGCCTACATCGCAGGCCGCTGGTGGACAGGAGACGAAAACCTCGATTGGGTCGGGTTCGAGGACGAAAACGAAAACGGAAGCTGGGATCAAGGGGAGTCTATCAACAACGACGTGGGGCGTGACGGGCAGGGACCGTTTGATCTGGGCTACAGCGGCCCAGACGATGGCGAGGCCGACGGCATACCTACGCTCGGTGAGCCGAATTTTGACGAATTGGACATTGATGAGTCTGACCAGGTCGGATTGACGGGATTCGACCTCCAGACGCGTCCGTTCTATGAGAGCGGAGACAATCTGCGCGATGATTCCTGGATGTGGGACCGCATCATTTCCTATGCACAGTTCCCACTCGGCACAAAGCCGGAGGCATTCAAGGCGGACCTGGAGCCGTTCTTGCTGTTCTCATCGGGTCCCGTGGGGCTTGAGCCAGGTGGCACTGACTTCTTTTCGACGGCGTGGATTTTCGGCGAGGATGAGCGGGACTTCTTCAAGAACCGCCGTACGGCACAGAGCATCTTCAATGCAGACTATAACTTCGCCCAACCGCCGTTCTTGCCCAAGCTCACAGCTGTGCCGGGCGACGAACGTGTCATATTGAGTTGGGATACACTGGCTGTCCGCAGCTTCGACCGCTTCATTCAGGAGTTCGACTTCGAAGGGTTCCGGCTGTACAAGGGCACCGATCCGTTGCTCTTCGACGCGCGAACCATCACCGATTTGGACGGTGCTGCCACCTTCTTTAAGCCGATTGCGCAGTGGGATCTCGTCAACGGCATTCAAGGTCCGGTAACGGTGCTGGAGGGCGAAGCCGTGTACTATCTGGGCAGTGACAGTGGATTGCAGTTCCATTATATAGACGAGGATGTCACCAATGGCATCACGTACTTCTATGTTCTGGCGGCCTATGACCGCGGTGTCCGTGATCCGACCGATCTCTCCAAGGATCCGATAGACCCGCAGGAAACCCCGTTCAACATTAGTGTCAACCAGGCAGGCCGCATTACCGGCTTTTCGCGCAATGCGGCGGTGGTCATGCCACGGTCGCTTCCCGTGGGATACGTGGAGGGGGGCACAAACGAGGATTTGAGCCGCGTAACGGAGGGTATTGGCGCAGGATCAGTAACCGTGCGTGTCGTACAGGAAGACGCAGCTGATTTTGGCGCGATATACCGGATTGGATTCTATAGCGATCAGATTGCCCCGACTTCGGACCTTTACGCAACCACGGCGTACGAAATCCTGAATATATCGAGCGGCGAAACGCTCATCGCGCGTTCGCCACTCATGGAAACTACGCCACCGACAGCGGGCTTTACGATCGATATAACTAACGTGGAGTGCGCCCCGCCGTTCGGCTGCGAAATGGATCTCGTTCGCACGGGGTATGCAGCCAACCAGGGCACACAAAACGAGGTGTTCGACGTGGATCCGCGAACGCTGGACGGGTACCAGACAAACTGGGTGGCTGGGGTGCGCCCCGATACAACCAGCGCTTTCGTGCCTTCCCCCGATGACTATGAACTGATATGGGTATCGCCTGACGACTCGCTCTACCGGCCGCCACGCGTTTTCGGGTTTTTGCGTATGTCGGTGCCGGTCTTTGCCAGAAATGTCACCAAAAACACGTTGGCGGATCTATTCATACAGGATACCAACCAGAGCGGTGATTTTGACAACGAGGATGATCTGATCATTCATGAGCAGCTGGACGGCCGTGGCGTGCGCCGCTTCCGTTACCGCATCACATTTACTGCTGCCGACGCGAACAATTCCATACCACCGTCAGCAGGTAATGTCCTGCGCATTTCTGCTCTGCGCCCCTTTGCCACGGGGGATTTCTTCCAGTTTACACTGCGTCCATCGGTCATTGATGCTGACCAGGCAAAGGACGAAATGGACAGAATTGCGGTCGTACCTAATCCATACGTGGGAGCTTCAGCTTTTGAGCCACGCTCGCAAATTGAGGGTCGGGGCGAGCGCCGCGTGCAATTCATACACCTCCCACCCCAGTGCACGATCCGAATATTCAATATCCGCGGAGAGCTGATCAAAACACTCCACCACGACGGCGGCACGTCTGACGGCGCCCAGTGGTGGGATTTGCGAACCGAGGAGCAGCAGGACGTGGCTTTCGGCGTGTACATCTTCCATGTGAAAGCTCCGGGAATCGGGGAGCATGTCGGCAAGTTCGCACTCATCAAATGAGACCGGGCATCCATATTCCACGCGCGTTTATTCTGGCGCTACTGCTTGCCGCACTTCCGGCTGGTGCTCTGGCGCAGAATCGCACCGGCACTACGGCCGCAGCATTTCTGACCCTGGGCACGGGCGCGCGTGGACAGGCTGTAGGCCATGCATACACCGCGTTGGCCACCGGAGCGGATGCGCTCTTTTGGAATCCGGCAGGCGCCGCCCGATCGTACGGTGACAGGCAGAGCGGCAGCTTGCTGCTTTCGCATGCCCAGTGGTTGGCAGGCATCGATTACAACGCCGCAGCGGTGGTTATTCCCGTGCTTGGCACGCGTGCTATTGGCTTGAGCGTGGCATCAATGGACTACGGATCCATGCAGGTGCGCACCGTGGCATTCCCCGAAGGCACAGGACAGACCTTCCGGGCGCGCGACATTAGTCTGGGTCTGACCTATGCGCAGTCGCTCACGTCGACCTTCTACTTTGGGGGCACCGTCAAGTACGTGCGGCAACAGATTCGCGACATGAGCGCAGATGCCGTCGCGTTTGATTTCGGGTTCGTGCTCCAGACGCAATATCTGCAGGGACTGACACTGGCGGCGTCTATCCTGAACTTTGGCAGCAAGATGCAAATGGGCGGCATCAACAGTGTCGTGTTTGTGGATATTGACGAAACTACCAGTGGCAACAATCCGGATGTACCAGCCCGCCTGGAAATGGACACGTGGGATTTGCCCCTGTCATTCAAGTTCGGCATGGCGCTGCCAGTTTTTCGACTGAATCACGTAGAGCTTCTGGTACTGGCTGATGCCCATCAGAGTATCGATAACCGCCTGAATGGCGATTTTGGCGGACAACTTCGCCTGTATAACCGCACCTTCAACTTTGATCTGCGTGCCGGATACAAAGATCTCTTCATCGATCACGTTGACAGTCACCTCACGCTCGGGGCCGGACTGGATGTACGCGCTCTTGGTATGCGCGCGGGATTTGACTATGCGTATACGCCGTTCGAACTGCTTGGGAATACGCAGATGCTGGACTTTCGCATCTACTTTTGAGTGGCGAATTGCGATTGTTGCGACCTGCCTCGCAATAGGGCTGGCTGCCTGCGGCCGCAGCCTTCCGGAAGAGCAAACACTTCCTTTGGCACGCGTAAACGGCCATGTGATTACCGTTAATGACTTCGAAAGGTCATACGTGTATGACCTCATGCGTTCAGGGGCCAATGACACGGAAGAGGCCCGCCGTGCGCACCTGGATCGGCTTATTGATGACCATCTGCTTGCAAAGGAAGCGATCCGGCGCGGCCTGGGAGCGGACAGTATAGCTCGGGCGCGCGAAAGTCTGGCTTTGAAGACAGCATTGGGGGCCCGCTACTACGAACGTGAGCTGCTTCAAAAGCTCCCTCCGCTCACGGATGCGGAAATTCGCCTGGCCTACGTCAAATACAAACAGCCTGTCATAGCGCGCCATTTGTACTACAGAAATGAGTTGGATGCGCAGGCCGCCTACGCACGGCTGGAGGCTGGCCGGCCATTTTTGGATGAGGCCATGGACTGCTTTCAGACCTCTGACTCAATGGCTGGTTACCTGGGGCAGATGGGGTATTTTCAGGTGGATGACGCCTTTGCAGAAGCGGCCTTTGATCTTGATGTGGGAGCCTATTCCGCACCCGTACGCAGCCGGCAGGGCTGGCACATCATACACGTTGAAGACCGCCAGCATGCGCCTGTACTTACCGAATCGGAATTCCAGACCCGCAAGAACGGCATAGCAAGTATGATGCGCTTAAGGCGCCGGCGTCTCGAGGGCGACCGTTATGTAAGGGGTTTTATGGAAGGACTTGGCGTCGAGGTATACTCCGACGGCATACGTGCGTTGCGTGCAACGCTCAATCGCCTGGAGCAACGAGTCGGGCGCGGCGCAATCGATATCGCTCTCGAACAGGAGGAAGCGCCAAATGCCTTTTCGCCGTCAACGCCACTGGCCACATACACGCAGGATGGCCGCAAGCACGTTTTCACCGCCTTCGACTATATCTTCTGGCTGCCAGCATTGCCGTCTGGAGAAGTCTCACAGCGTACGGTGGTCTCCGTCGGGCGTGCGCTTCGCAATGAAGCCTTTGCCCGCGCTGGAGAGGCCGCCAGCCTTGCTGGCAGTGACGAATTCCAGGTCGACGTTGAGAATGAGCGCCACGCATTTATGGCCGCCCGCTTGCGCGCGCAAGGGATGGTGGATTCGGCACTGACCGCCACACTGCGTCATACCGCAATCGTGCAAGTGGACACTGTGCTATTCAAACAGATCATGGCCTTGTAGCGCCTTGCCAGACCTGTGCCGCATCGTCGTCAAGACCCGCCTGCTGCAATGCCAGTGCGAGATTATAGCGCACCGCCGAACTATTGGGCGCCGCCTGCTGCGCCCTTCGAAGCAGTGGGATCGCCTCAAGCGGCTCCTCCAGCAAGCGATGCAAGCGGCCCGCCGCGAGTAGTGACGGCAGATGCTCGGGCGCAAGGCGCGCTGCCTGCAGCGCGTGCCACAGGGCCTCGCGAAGCTCACCGTCGTGCTCTGTGATTATGGCCAGACTCAGGTAGGCCGGGGCGTAGGTCGAATCCAAGGCCAGCGCCTTTTCGCAGGCCCGACGCGCCGCCAGAGGCTGACTCATTTCCCAATAGGCACCGGCTGCTCCGTGCCACGAAACGGCCTCCGGACTGAGGCGCAGCGCACGCTCATAGAACGTGAGCGAAGCTGCATAATCTCCCTGCTGGAACGCAGCGTCACCCAGGCTTTGCCACCAGGCGAAGTTGTCCGGCTCCAGTGCGCTGGCCCGCTCCCACGCCCGGCGCGCGGCAACGAAGTCGGCCGAAACATAATGCGCCTGCCCCTTCACAAAGTGCGTGTATGGGTGCTCGGGCGCCAACTGCAGGGCGCTGTCCGCGTGTGCGAGAGCATCGTGTGTTGCATTAGCACGCAATGCCGTAATCGCATCCTGCAAATGCTCAGCAGCTCCAACTGGAAGTTGCGGCGCTTCCTCCTCGCAGCCAGCCGTGGCCAGAAATAGAGCTATCAGCAAGATAGTGCGCATGGGCTACAGAGACGGTTCCGTTACAACGAGAAGCGTATCGGCCGGGAGCGCGTACAGACGCGAGAATCGGCCGCTTGGCCACGTCACATGCACGGAATCAACCAACGCATGCGCACCTAGACCAAGTGTGATCGTCCGCTCCGATTGCGAAAGGTAGCTACCGCCTGTGGTTACGTAGCGCACCTGCCGTGATTCAGCAGCATAACATGCAAGCCAGGCACCCGCTCCATCCCGGTTGCTTGTTGTTCCCTGAAGCAAGACGCGCAGGTATCGGCCGCCCGCCTCATTGCGCCAGAGTCGGACCGCATCTCCGTTTTGTGTCATCAGCAAGTCAAGATCACCATCGCGATCTATGTCACCATAGGCCGCTCCCCTGCCCAGAAGGGGCGGAAACGTGCCTCCGTGATCTTCGAATACGCCGTCACCCCGATTTACAAACAAGTGTGGTGTCTGCTGGTAGGTGATGCCGCTCGCATTCTGGTCCACATGCGCGTGGATGTGCCCGTTGGCCGCGAATACATCCAGGTCGCCGTCCAGGTCCACATCAAACAGGAACAGACCGAAAGTAAGAGTCTGTCGACTCAATCCCCCGATACGGGAGGATGCAGCGCGATCCATAAAGTGCCCTCTGCCGACATGGTGGAAAACGCCCATCATCTGATTGGAAAAGTTGCCGATCACCAGCGAGACCTCTCCTTCCCCGTTCAGATCTCCAGAAGCTATTCCCATGCCGGCCGTGGCGATGCCACGGGCGTCGTACGCAATACCGCTGAGCAGCCCACGTTCGACAAACGTTCCATCGCCCTGATTCTCATAGAGCTGGTCTGCCTCCAGATCGTTGGCCACGGCCAAGTCCGGCCACAAATCCCGGTTATAGTCCAGCGCGACAGCCCCCAGGGTCTTGCCCGGTGATGGTAGCAAACCGACGGCATCGGTCCAATCGGTAAACGTTCCGTCTCCATTGTTATGATAGAATTGGTGCGGCAGCCCGGTGTATACCTTCGGCGTACAGTAGATCTTTCGCCCGTCCGGGCCCGGGCAATGAACGTCACGCGTAGAATCCCAGGGCACGTATCCGCCGACGTACAAGTCCAGCCAGCCGTCGCGGTCCGCATCAAAGAATACTGCGGCCGTGCTCCACTGATGGAAGCCCTGTACGCCCGCCGCCACGCCGACCTCCGTGAATACCCCACTGTCATTGCGCAACAGAAGATTGGATCCGAGGGCAGTTATGTACACGTCTTGATCCATATCGTTGTCGTAGTCCGCTATGGCAATGCCAAACCCATAAGCCGTTATATTCTCAATCCCTGCCTCTCGGGTCGCTTCGGTAAACGTGCCATCCTGATCATTCCTGAAGAGCCGCAATGCAGGAGGCTGGTTGGTACCCCACGTGCCCCCACTGACCAGCATTACGTCCTGCCAGCCGTCACCATCCCAATCCAGAAAGGCTGCGCCGGAACCGAGTATTTCCGGCATCCAATAGTCTCCGCGTGCGCCATTTGCGTGCGTGAATGAATCGAGATCCGCCCCATCGGTAATATCGGTATATAGGCCACCAGAGGTGCACCCGGAAAACAGACCGAGCACGAGACACCCGAGTGCAACCCATGTGCGCTCAGGGATCAGTCGCGAAGGCACTTGAGGCATTGTGACAAACAGGTCTGACACGGCTTCCGACTGTTAGTCTGCGGCAAGTACGTCGAACAATCAGATGGACTCTGTGTTCAGGTTAGTCTCTACTTGTACAATCATTACAGACGTATTGCATGCATCTGATCCGACAACATCTGTGCCTGTTTTTATTTGCGTTGCTTACAGCAGGAGTATCCTCTGCGCAGTCCTGGGAACTGGTTTGGAGCGACGAATTCGACTATGATGGCCTTCCCGACTCGACGCGCTGGTCGTATGATGTGGGCGGACACGGCTGGGGTAATCAGGAACTTCAATTCTATACAGAGGCGCGCGAGCAGAATGCCAGGGTGGACGGTGATGTCTTGATCATAGAAGCGCACAAAGAGTCCGGGTTTGCCAGAGATTATACGTCAGCCCGACTGGTTTCCAAAGACAAGGGAGACTGGACGTACGGACGCCTGGAGGTTCGGGCGCAACTTCCCCGGGGACGCGGAACGTGGCCAGCCATTTGGATGCTTCCCACCAAGAGTGATTACGGTAACGGTGGGTGGCCAGACACAGGCGAAATTGACATTATGGAGCATGTCGGATTCAATCCGAATGTGGTGCATGCCACCGTGCACACGGACCGCTACAATCACCAGTCAGGTACGCAGCGTGGCGGTTCGACGATTGTACCGGACGCCACCCAGGCTTTCCACGACTACGTAGCCGAGTGGTCACCGACGAGAATTGAGTTCTCGATAGATGGCGTGGTATTGTTTCGGTTTTACAACGACAACCAGGGGTGGAGTACATGGCCATTTGACCGGCCATTTCACCTGATTATGAATATTGCCGTGGGCGGCTCGTGGGGAGGACAGCAGGGGGTGGATGATAGTATTTTCCCGCAACAAATGGTCATTGACCATGTCCGTGTCTACCGCTACGCGGGGTACCCCTCTGTTTCAGTTTCGGCACCCGACAGGCTGGTCGCTGGCGATGAGCTTGCGATAACGGCGGAGGCAACAGATCCAGACGGCCGCGTACAGCGCGTCTTGCTAATGCAGGGGGATGGCGTGCTGGCGACGCAAATTGCAGCTCCATACGCACTGACGATTCAAAGTGTGCACGCAGGATGCTATACGCTACGCTCCGTGGCTGTGGACGATGGAGGTTGGACCGCATACTCAGACACGTTGGACTTGAAAGTGGGAGACGAGCCCTGTGGCCAAGCTCCGTATCTCATTGCGCCGCACGCAATTCCGGGCGTTATAGAGGCGGAGTATTTCGATTTGGGTGGTCAGGGCGTTGCCTACACGGATTTGACTCCGACGAACGAAAATGGAGGAATTCGGCAGCATGAGGGGGTGGATGTCGACTTCACTACTGACGGCCAAGGGCATGATGTCAGCGGAATCAGTCGGCGCGAATGGCTGGAGTACACGGTTCATGTGGAACAAGGCGGGGAATACACGCTGGAGGCGCGTGTGGCGACTACGGGCCTTGGAACCACGGCTTCCTTTACGCTCGAGTTTGACGACGTTCAGGTGACTGATCCCATCGTTCATGAGAGTAGATCGATTGGGGTCAGGTGGGACACCGTGCGGCGCAGCGGCATACACCTGGAGGAGGGCCTGCATACACTGCGGGTACGCATGCAGAGTAGCGCGTTCAGGATGAACTGGCTTCGATTTGTCCTGGATTCGCCCACATCCAGCGAGGAGATCCCGGAGCCGGAACAATCCGCGCTCTACGAAAACTATCCCAACCCGTTTACCACATCAACGCGATTCTTTTACGGCGTGGACGCGCCCGGGCATGTAACGCTTGAAGTATTCAACGCCTTGGGTCAGCACATCGTCACGCTCGTAGATCGACACCATGCGCCGGGACGCTATAACGTCGTGCTGAATGCGCTAGACCTGGGCAGTGGGGTTTACCATTCACGACTTGTAACACCAACTGGGATAACCGCGCGGCCCGTTCTCCTATTGCGTCATTAGCCACTCTGAATCCTCAGTATCGAGTCCATCGAAGATTTTGGACAAGATACCCTCCGATTTGTGGTTCGACGGAAATGCCGAAGAAGCGGCTGAATTCTACTTCGGCCTATTCCCGACAGCCGCATTGTTTCTGTCCCGCTCGCTTCGACCGATAATCCATCTACGAAGCAGTGCGATCCCCTTAGTGTGGAGTCCATGCTCGCCGGGCGTCGCTATGTCCGCATCCATGGCGGGCCAATTTACCGTATTCACCGAGGCGGTGTCATTTCGAATCCATTGCGAGGATCAGGCGTAGGTCGACTGCTCTTGGGACTGGACTCTTTTGATTATCATCTATCTTATTTCGGGCAAGTACCAATTACGAAACCGAATACCAGCCCGAGTCCACAAACACCCCTTTCTTGCAGAAGGGACATGCCTTGCCGTCCAACATCATCGTGCATACGATCTTACGAGCCTCGCACTCTGGACACACCGTTATCGGTGCATTTGAATCGACCATGAACTGATGTCCACACGCCAGGCAAAGGTGTGGGGAATCGTTGCCGATGCAGCGTGCCAACAGATCGTGGTTTGGATGGTACGCGTATTGCTTCTTGCCGTCCTCAACGTAGTATGGATTAGGGAATTATATACCTGACTGAACAGGCATATGGTTCTGTGCAGTTGGAGTGCTTAGTTGGGCGGTTAGCCTTTCCAGGGGCGCTCCATAGCGTCCATTCTCCCCTGCACGAAGGCAGGATTCCCAGCCTTCCAGGGACAGGCCCTGCGAGAGAACGTTTCGGGCTGCGTTTACGTCACGGTCGGCACGATAGCCACATATGCATACGTACGTGCGATCGCTCAACTTCAAATCGGTCTTGCGATTGCCGCATCGTGCACACGTTTGCGACGTGTATGCTGCCGGAACTCTTACGGCTCGACCATTGGCCCGCAAGGCCTTTTGCTCAAGCATCAGTTTCACAGTTCCAAGCGACTTGCCAGCAAACGAACGGTTTAGTCCACGCTTGCGGTTGCCACCCTTCCGCATCAGATTCGCGATTTGCAAGTCCTCCAGAACCAGATTGGCGCTATGGTTTCGGATGATGTCGGATGTAATGCGGTGGCACGCGTTTTTGCAACGAATGCGGTTGCGCGTCATTTCTTTCTGGCGCGCCAGCTTCTTTTTGCGACGGCTCCGGCTATCCTTGATGGCTTTCGATAGCTTGCGCGATAGCTTCCGTTCGCGTGCATCGCTTATATGCTCCGGTTGATATTGCGTGCCATTCGACAGCGTACACACGGCTTTCAAGCCGAAGTCAATGCCAACGGGAGCACGCGTGTCGGGCTCGAGCGCTAGTTCGTCCGTCTCGATAACGAGTTGGATGTCGTAGCCACTTCCGAGCGCGTGGCGAACGATGCGCCAGTGCTTTACGCTGGCGGTTTCCAAGACGCCTTGCTTGTCACGGAAGCGTAGTTTGCCGACACCCTTGACGGACACATAGTATCGGTCGCCAGATCTGTTGACCGGCCCGTCCGACTCGAACGATCGTACGTTTTTGCGGAGACGTGGGCGTTTGCCCTGACTGGCGAACAGCTTTTTGTAGCCCTCGTGAACACGTTTCAGGATGGATCGTTGCGGCTGCACGCCCCACTGTCTGGCGGCTCTTGATCCCTTGCGACACTCGGTGAGTACCTTGTACAAGTCAAACGCACTTGTGCTTTCTCCTGCATCCCACCATTCGTCGCGGCAATACGAGACTGCTTCATAGCGCAGCCACGTGAGGTGCGCGAATAGAGCGTTCAACCTGGCGCGCATCGGCTTTCGCACACCAGTTAATCGGTATGTAATCGTCTTAAACACAAATGCTTATATTTACTTGGATGCATAAGGTTCCATCCCTTTCAGTTTGGTATTTAATTCCCAAGGATTACCATCGCTCCACGCCTCGATGGTTGTGTCGCATCCACGGCAAACAAAGCAAATGCCAGCAGCCATTTCATCGTCTCTGGTGGTGAGCTGTTCTTGCTGGATCCTTCCTGTAAGGTATCGTTCGTAAGTGTTGTAACGCTACCTCCCGTGGTTTGGGGTTCAAAGAGGCCCTGATGACAGGGAGCTGACGTCTGTTCCGAGTTACCGTCTTCCCCTGGCCGCTCCTGTTGTATCCAGTCGCGCATCCCGGCGGCCCATGCTTTTGTGGTGCCTGTCCCTTTGGGCTGGCACGTTAATCTGCAAACGCATGTGCTTTACCACGTGCCGTGAATGTAAATTCTGTCAGGAGCAAATTCTCGACAGGCTTTCTCATTCCTGACTGTTATCTTTGTCCCAATCGTCCCGAGAATCAGTCCACAGGATAAAATTACAATCCCACTGTGATCCTGCTGCCGTCCGCTTCCAAATGACCAGTCGTACCAGTGTTTGCTCCGGTTTCTTCGGAATGCGATCCGCGCTCTATTACTTTGCACCTCAGGCGGTAATCCAAAGAGTAGAAGTCGTAACGAGACGCACGAATACCGTTCGCGCCGCTGGCCAGGTGCTTCTCATCTTCGGTTTTCTTGCCTCCACATTCGGCTGCGACCAGAATGCCATGGTCGAGCCACCTGAGCCGGTTGACATCGTCACCAATCTGACCAGTCGGTATAATCCTACCGGCTACGCGCCACTGACCGCGGAGATGTCTCTGACCACCTCCCGCCCCGTACAGGTGGAATTGTTCATTCAAGGGCGCGCAAACCCCGCAGGCGATGTGCGGCATCGCTTCCCGGAAGTCGACACCCAATTCACCCTTCCCGTGCTCGGCCTGTACCCCAGCGCGACCAACACGGTCTATGTACGCTTCTTCGACGAAAACGAGTCGTTTCTTGGCGAGGTCACGCACGAGATCACCACGCAACCCCTGTCTAGCGATATGCCGCGCGTGACCATCGACAAGATTGTCCCTGCCGACATGAAGCCGGGAATGAATCTTGTCGGCTATTTCGGTCACAATTCCGAATTTTTGCCGCAACGGCCACTCATGTTCGACGCCACAGGCGCGGTTCGGTGGTACGTGGACTTTTCTGACCATCCGACACTGTCAAATCTGTTTTACGACGCTGGCATTGAGCGTCTCGCCAATGGAAATCTGTACTGTGGCGATGGAAGCACGGGCCGGATCATCGAATTTGATATGTTGGGCCGCCTCATCAACGAGTGGCCGATGCCTGGCTATGGCTTCCATCACAACGTGCTCGAATTACCGGACGGAAACCTGCTGGTTACCGTCAACAAGCAAGGCTTGCGCACCATTGAAGATCATATCATTGAAATCGACCGTGCCTCGGGCGCAATTGTCCAGGTGTGGGACCTCAACCAGCTCCTGGACAACAAGCGGCGTATCTGGTCCGGCAATGTCCGCGACTGGTTTCACGGCAATGGACTTGCCTACGACCCATCGGACGACACGATTATCGTGTCAGGACGCGTGCAGGGCACGGTAAAGCTCACGCGTGACAACGAGCTTGTGTGGCTGCTTGCCCCGCACCGTGGCTGGGGGACGGCCGGAAATGGCGCTGATCTAAATGCGTTCTTGCTACAGCCATTGGACGCATCGGGGCAGCCGATCACCAATCCTGCCGTGCTCGACGGATCGGAAAACCATGCTGACTTCGAATGGGCCTGGTACCAGCACGCTCCGGAGCTTATGCCCGACGGTACGCTACTGCTCTTCGACAATGGGGACAACCGTAATTTTCGCGGAGCAGGCCCATACAGCCGTGCCGTCCAATACAGGATCGACGCAGACGCGATGACCGTGCAACAAGTCTGGCAATACGGCAAAGAGCGCGGACGCGAGACCTTCGCGTCTATCGTCTCGGATGTAGATTATCATGTGGAGGAAGATAACGTTGTCTTCAACCCTGGCTTTTCGCACGATTCTCGTGGCGCCTACGGTAAGACCGTCGAAGTAGACTATGCCTCGCGCAACGTGGTCTTTGAGGCGACGATCAGGCCGCCGGAAGCCTTCGGAGGAATCACGTTTCATCGTGTAGAGCGGCTTAGCCTATACCCCTCGAACTAGACACTCCCTAACCACGCCAACACCACCGGTCAAGCCTCCTGCTGCCCATGCAAGCACCTCGATTCCCCGCCCTCTTAGCCCTGCTAATCACTCTTACTGTGTGGAAGCCAAGTGCAGCACAGGATCAGACCGTAGGACTGTTCGTCAACGACGACCGCGCCTATCAGGGATACACGCTCCTGGCCCCCCATCAACACGCCAGCACGTATCTCATTGACCTGGAAGGGCAAATGGTAAACAAGTGGGAGCATGAATCCATTATCGGATCCAACACGCTCCTGCTCGAAAACGGAAACCTGCTGCGCGCCTCCCGAGCTCCGAATGGATGGTCGCGGGGCGGTGGACGTGGCGGACGCATCCAAGAGCTTACATGGGATGGCGATGTCGTATGGCTGTTCGATCACTTTTCGGACACATACACGTTGCACCATGACATCAAGAAAATGCCGAACGGCAATGTGCTTGCCACTATATGGGAGGTCAAGACCGTGGACGACCTGCTAGAAGTGGGATACGACACCACGGCGCTCGTCGATGACGTGTTCTGGAGCGAGGTGATTGTCGAACTGCGGCCCATCCTGCCGGACAGCGCGCAGATCGTCTGGGAATGGAAGGCCTGGGATCACCTAATTCAGGATTTCGATGACACGAAGGAGCACTATGGTACGGTCAGCGACTACCCGGAGCGCATCGATATCAACACAGGAGACGGTGAGTCCTGGCTACATTTCAATGCCATCGACTTCAATGCGGATCTGGATCTGATCATCATTAGCGCGTCCGTGTTCAGCGAACTCTGGGTGATCGATCACAGCACGACGACCGAAGAAGCGAGAGGCAGCCTTGGAGGCCAAATGGGCTTTGGCGGAGATTTGCTATACCGGTGGGGCAATCCGGAGAAATACAAGAAGGGAGGTCCGGAAGATCGGCGGCTTTTCTTCAACCATTCCACGCAGTGGATACCGGCAGACCGTCCGGGAGGCGGAAACGTAACGATTTTCGATAACGGTCGCGACCGCACCGACCAACAATACTCCACCGTCTACGAACTCGCGCTGCCGCTCATCCAGGACTATGACGGGGATTACTTTTTCTTCATGGGAACCGACGGCACGTATGAGGATCCGGAAGTAGTTTGGCAGTACTCGGATTCCGACGTGTTTTATTCCAACTTCATATCCGGCCAGCAGCGGCAACCCAACGGAAACACACTAATCGTCGAGGGCATGCGGGGTCGCATTTTTGAGGTGACTCCAGAGAAAGACATCGTCTGGGAGTACATCAGTCCCATTGTGCGGGCCGGGCCGCTCGCGCAGGGCGAAGCGATCCCACCATTTTCGCCCGGTAACGAACGCCAGCAGAACACGCTGTTCCGAGGATACCGTTATGGCGTCGACTATCCCGGACTTGCGGGGAAGGATCTCTCACCCAAAGGCAAGATCGAACTCGAACGCACCGCAAGCGAAACCATATCCGACGTGCCCGTGGAATTTGTGCTGGGCAATGCCTATCCAAATCCGTTCAACCCCGCGACCACCCTAACATTTAGCGTTCCAAGGCCGGGCCACATCCGCCTGACCGTGTACAATGCCCTCGGGCAACTCGTCTCCACACCGGCAGAAGGCCAATACGCACCGGGTACGCATGCGGTGCGGTTCAATGCGCGGCTCCTGCCTAGCGGTGTCTATTTCTATCGCCTGGAGGCGGACGGATTCCTTGCTGCCAGAAACATGCTCCTGGTCAAGTAGGGCTCCTCCAGCAGTCGTTGCGGAATCAACTCCACGCCAGGCACGTCATACAGCGAAGGTTACCCCGCAACTGGCGGCTTGCTCACTGCTCCTCACTGTTTGCCACGTGCAATACCTCACCCACTGCCATGCTCTATCGGAATATACTTGTCGCCTGCAACGCATTGCTCCTATTTGGCGCGTGCCAGAATTCCACAGACGTTTTTGTAGAAACATCTCTGCCATCCTCTCAGGAAGCGAAACCTGCTGCCCGCCATGCACCCTCCAGCGCAGCGCAAATGACCGAGAGCGCTATTGTTCTTTTGGACAGCTTTTCGCCAGAAAACCGCGCAACAGCCATCTTCGCGCTTACAGACACAAAAGCCAGAACGCAGTGGAGTAACCTGCCTGCCGCCCTAGTCGAACGCGCCGGTGTGCGCGTGGGGGACCTTTCAGATGCGCAGCGCATGCTGCTGCACGACTTGCTCCGCGCATCAACCAGTAGTCAGGGTTACCAGAAAATTGCCGGCATAATGTGGCTGGATGACATCCTGCACGAGCAATCTCAGGAGCGCCTTGCCGAGCGCGGAGACGACGAATTCTTTGCGAGGCTCGTTGCGAGCTGGAGTTCGAAAAACTATTGGATATCCTTCTTCGGCGACCCTTCGACAGATGCCGATTGGGGCTACATCATCACGGGACACCATCTGGCGGCCTCGTTTACCGTAGTCAGTGGACAGATCGCATTTACACCCACCTTCATGGGCGCGGAGCCCTATGAGGTAGATGCTGGGCCGTTCGCTGGCTGGCGTGCGATGTCACACGAAGTGGAGCGGGGCTTCGAACTGGCACAGTCCCTGTCACAGGAGCAGATAGCGCGTGCCGTGCAGTCTGCGGACATACCGAGGGATGTCGTTGAAGGCCCCGGAAGAAAGGCCCAGCTGAAACAGTTTCAGGGTATTCCCGCAAGCACGCTTACAGCAGACCAGACAACGCTACTCTTGCAACTTGTGCGGGAATATGTCGCCAATACAGATCACGATGTGGCGGAAGCTCATCTGGCCAAGATCAACCAAGATGGGCCGGACAGCCTATTTTTCTCCTGGATCGGGCCGATAGATGACATCAAGAAGAGATACTATTATCGCGTACACGGGCCGTCGATCTTAATCGAGTATATTCGAGAACGCGGGGTGGGATCTGAAGGCGGTGGCGCCAATCACATCCACACCATGGTGCGAGATCCTGGGAACGACTACGGCGAGGACTGGCTCCAGATGCACTATGAAGAGCATCATGCTGGCGGCCGCGGCCCACGGCGTGGTCCTCCACGCTAATCGAAGCCGCTTGCCACCCGTTAACAGCAGCCAAGTATCTGGATCGTACCTATTCGGCCGCTCTCCACATGGAGGCCAGCTTCCAGACCTGTAACGATACAAGGCGCGCATCGCCGCCCTGAGCATATAATGCCACTCCATCGCTGTCTGGAGACGGGAAGACCTGCTCTGTGAACACGACGCTGCTGTCGCCTGCAGACACCTCCACAGAAGACCAGTCCACACAAATATGCAACCGGTCGGGTCCCTCAATGGCCATCGGCGGGCCTGCACACTGTCTGGTAAACGTGGGGGGAAATGCCGTTTCACCCGATGCGCGGCGGTGTACCACCACAGCACGCCTGGTCGCATCGTAGCCGATCACCGTTTTTTCGCCATCGCCGACATGCACCTTCAGGCCAACTTCCTGTGCAGAGTCCGGATCGAATTCGGCGACGATCTTGAGTGCTTCGCCTTGAATGCCGTCTGTGGTCAGCATGTGGTCACCCGATGCCTACACTCGTTCACCGAGGGTGATGTTGCGCCTGCGGAGACGCTGCAATCCCTCCACCGGCCGTTGCACCAGCGTCATGGCGCCACCTACGCTACGTAGCGAGAGCGCGCGGGGAATGCTCTGCGCTCTGCGCCAGGGATCGGTAGGTATGTCCCCCGCAAATGGCCAGTTGTTCATCCGACCAGGACACGGCCGCATAAGAGTCCTATTCGTAGTCCACCCACCGCGTGTCCGTGTGCACGGGCGTAAACGTGGCTCCGTCAAAATCGCCCACGAAGTACTGTCCGCCAGAGCCATTCGCAACCGCCTCCCTACCCAGATCCACCTCCAGCAACCACGGGGATTCGCCAGGGACGTTGTCCACCGGTAACAGGAACAGGTCCGGGCATTCCCTGATGCCATCAGCATTGCCGGCCCGACCAAAGGCGCATTGAAAAGGAAATTAATTACCTGGGTGAACAAGCATATGGTTCTGTGCGGTAGGAGCGCGTGGTCTGGCTCTTAGCCCGTTCAGAGCCGGTCGCACGCGGGCGGGGCGGACTCGACGAATGCGGCATTGGTCTGGATTACGGCCCGTATGCCATGGGGAATCGGGATTGTAGCGTGCCTCGGACGCCTCCCTTACCGAAGGCGCACCAAGCGGCCCACATGCATTGAATTGCCCTCGGGCGACGTGGCCATCAGGTGGTACAGGTAGAGCCCCGAAGATAGCTTTCCACCGCGAAGTTCAATGTCGTGCTCCCATCCGGCGGCCAGATCCACCGGCGGCACGGTATGCACGCGCCGGCCCGTTACGTCCATGACTTCAACAGTCACACGCGCGGGCCAGGGCAGATCAAACACGATGCGGGTCGATTGGCGGAACGGATTCGGATAGTTGCCATACACTGCGAACGACTCCGGCACGGTTTCGTGCTCAGTGGCCACAGGTGAATGCACCTCAATGTTGAATCGCAGGCTGTCGGTGGAACCGTTTACGTCGGTTGCCCTGTACGTATAGGGTACGGGGCCCGCAGTGACGGTCGTCGGCGTCCCGCTGATCGTGCGCGTGGATGCATCAAAGCTTAATCCTATCGGCAGAGTCGGGGTTAGCATATAGTTGATCGGCGGCACGCCTCCGGTGGCTTCGGGCAATACCAGCGGCGCTATTGGATGCGCTCTCGGAAAGTTTTGATCTGCAATTGTACTTGCAAACTGCAACCCTGCACAAGTGGGACCGTCCACGTTTGGGATGCCGCTCAGCCACGCCTGGAATTCATTGTCCTGGGGTGCACACAGTTCCTGGCCGCCAAAGTGGAAAGTGTCAAGATTGTCCAGCTGCATGAGACTCCGCGGCAGCATACCAGTCAGCGAATTGCCGTCCAGATACAGCCCTCGCAGTTGCGGGAGGTTGCCGAGTTCAGGCGGGATAGGCCCAGTCAGCGAATTGCCGGTCAGCTCCAGCCATTCCAGCTGCGGGAGGCTGCCGAGTTCAGGTGGGATCGGCCCGATCAGCGAATTGTCCTGCAGCTCCACCCATCGCATCTGCGGGAGGTTGCCGAGTTCGGGCGGAATCGGCTCGGTCAGATCATTGTTCCCCAGATACAGCCCTCTCAGCTGTGGGAGGTTGACGAGTTCGGACGGAATTGAGCCAGTCAGCGAATTGTTCTCCAGATGCAGCCCTCGCAACTGCGGGAGGTTGCCGAGTTCGGGCGGAATCGGCCCAGTCAGCGAATTGGAACGCAGCCATAGCGATTGCAACTGCGGGAGGCTGCCGAGTTCGGGCGGAATCGACCCGGTCAGATCATTGGCGTCCAGAAACAGCAGTTGCAACTGCGAAAGGTTGGCGAGTTCGGGCGGAATCGGCCCAGTCAGCAAATTGTGAGTCAGCCCCAGCACTTCCAACTGCGAGAGGTTGGCGAGTTCGGGCGGAATCGGCCCAGTCAGCGAATTGTTGGTCAGAGACAGCTCTCGCAACTGCAAGAGGTTGCCGAGTTCGGGCGGAATCTCGCCGGAAAACGAATTCTCCCGCAGATCCAGCTGTTGCAACTGCGCGAGGCTGCCGAGTTCGGGTGGAATCTCGCCGGAAAACGAATTCTCCTGCAGATCCAGCCATTGCAGCTGCGAGAGGTTGCCGAGTTCGGGCGGTATCGACCCGGTCAGCGAAGTGCTGGGCAGAAACAGCTGTTGCAGCTGCTGGAGGTTGCCGAGTTCGGACGGAATCGGCCCGGTCAGCGAATTGCCACTCAGCGCCAGCAATTGCAGCTGCGGGAGGCTGCCGAGTTCGGACGGAATCGGCCCGGTCAGATCATTGTAACTCAGCACCAGTTTTTGCAGCTGCGCGAGGCTGCCGAGTTCGGGCGGAATCGACCCGGAAAGCGAATTGCTGTTTAGATATAGCCATTGCAACTGCGTGAGGTTTCCGAGTTCGGGCGGAATCGACCCGGTCAGCAAATTTCCGTCCAGCTCCAGCCGTTGCAACTGCGGGAGGCTACTGAGTTCGGGCGGAATCGGCCCGGTCAGCGAATTTGCACCCAGCCCCAGCCATGTCAAATTCGGGAGACTACTGAGTTCGAGCGGGATCGATCCGGTCAGAGAATTGCCGTCTAGAAACAGCCATTCTAGCTGCGGGAGGTTGCCGAGTTCGGGCGGAATCGGCCCGGTCAGATCATTACTGCGCAGATGCAGCCATGTCAACTGCGTGAGGCTGCCGAGTTCGGGCGGAATCGGCCCGGTCAGATCATTATTGCGCAGATATAGGACTCGCAACTGCGGGAGGCTGCCGAGTTCGGGCGGAATCGGCCCGGTCAGCGGATTGTCCCCCAGATCCAGCAATTGCAGCTGCGGGAGGTCGCTGAGTTCGGGCGGCAGCGTACCCGTGAGGTTGTTTTGACGCAAGTGCAGCGTAGTCAACCATCCCTCACTAAAACCGACACCAAACCAAGTTGCCAACTCTTCCTCACTCGGGATCGTGGTGATGTCCCAATTGTCATTGTGCGTCCACTGGTTACCGCCAGTGGCCGTGTAGAATGCGCTCAGGCTTTGGTGTAACAATTCAATGGACCGGTTGACCCGAAACGAAAGCATGTCCGCCTCATCCTCGTGCGCCCCTTCGCGCATGCGCGTATAGAAACGTACGCGTTGGTTGGCGGGCGCATCCGCGGACGCCGCAAACTCGAAACGGACCTCGACCGAATCGCCGCTGGCCAGATATCCAACATCGACTTCACTCGTGACCAGGTCTATGAACGGATATGGCTCAGCTCCCACGAGACCCACCCTGAGCTGACGGGCGTCGGCCAGGTAATTGACCACCGTCGCCGTTACCGTCACCACATCGCCGGATGCAATCTGGCGGTCGCCGTCGTCGTCCGCCCACGACCAGCGCTTGAGGCGCACGGCAGGCAAGGCCGGTGCCTGAACGGCCGCCCATGCGTTTACAAACCCGCGCCCCAGCCGTCCCGAATAGGCCGGGTTCTCCGCGTCCATGTTGTCGCTCGTCAGCCGAATGTGCTCCCGCAGCGCGTCCGGCGTCAGGTCGGGAAACTTCGTTTTCACCAATGCCGCCACTCCTGCCGTCAGCGGCGACGAAAACGACGTCCCGCTTATGGATATATAACCGTTGCCGGACCCGGTGGTCAGAATGTCCACGCCCGGAGCAAAGACGTTCACCAGCTTGCCGTAGTTCGAAAACCCCGCCCGCCTGCGCGTGGTCTTCTCTGTAGCGCCCACCGACAGCACACGCGGATGACGGGCCGGGTAGACCCGGGACAGATCAATGTTGGCGTTCTCATTGTCGGCCGATGCCACCACGAGGGCCCCCATGTCCGTGGCCAGATTCAGCGTCTCGTCAGGGAGTCTGACTTGATCGTCGGTTCCGACCAGGCTGCTCCAACTCGCATTGATGACGTCCGCCCCATTGGCGGCAGCATACAAGATGCCTTCGTAGCCATAGCAAATGTTACCGTCTAATCCCGGGCACCCAGCATTGATATGCATGATGCGAGCGTTCCAGGCCGCGCCGGCTACGCCTACGCCGTTGTCAGTCACCGCGCTGGCCGGACCCGCACTGGCCGTGCCGTGGTTGGCATTGTAAGCGGTCTCCGGCAGCCCCGTCGGATCGTTGTCCGTGTCGTCCCCATTCGCAAGGTTGACGCCGTGCACATCATCAATGAACCCATTGCCATCGTCATCGACGCCGTTTCCTGCGACCTCGTCCGGATTCGTCCACACGTTTTCGCGAAGATCCTCGTGACGCCATTCGCCGCCGCCATCCACAACTGCGATGACAACCCGTGGCGATCCCTCCTCGCCCCTGACCACATCCCACGCCTCCGGAAATCGCATCAACTGAAGTTCCGGCTGGTCGCCAAATCTCGGATCGTCGGGATTAACGCGTTCCCATGAATCCAACGTCTGCGTCCGGTTAACGAGCACCGGCTCGGCGTACACTACACCCGGCGCCGCCGCGAGATCGCCGGCCACCTGTTTCGGAGCAGCGCTTGCGGCATAGCGCACATAGTACGTGTTTCGCAGTGCCAACAGGTTGCGACGCGTCTTCGGCGTCGGCTCCACGTGATCCAGAAACGGATACACACGCTCTATCAGGTGCACGTCGTATCGCGCCGCCCTCCGGTCAAACTCCTGCAGCCCGGCCGTGCTGGTCTTGTTGGCCATGACAACCTCAGGCGCAAACTGGACCACGACCACGTCAGACGCATACTCGGGACTATCCTGCGCCGCAGCCAGCGGCGTAACCAGGACCACCGACAGCAGCAACACGGTCAGGCTACGCACGTCAAGTGCGCCGACAATCTTTGTCATGAGGCCATATGCTAGCTTGTAAAATGTCCCATCACGCGAAAGGAGCAAACAAGTGTGGGCTGCAGCGTCTATGGAAAGTGTCTTAACAGAGCCGGGTCCGCATCTGAGAACACCCGCCAGGTCATGATCATGCACAAATCCAGTCAATAGCGAGCTACCTGTTTCTTTGGAATACCACTTCCCAATGAAACCATCAGCAACGCCGGGAACCAAGACTGGGGATCACGGGGACTTACTGACTATTCGCACCGGTGTACCGATAGTGTCCCCCAAAAACTGGACAGTATCTTAAGGCAAAAGCGAGACCGAGGTGTCGTTACCATGAAACGCACGAGGCGTTCCGCCGAATTCAACACTCGCGTGGCCATTGAGGCCATTCGGGGCGAGCAAACCGTTAGTCAGTTTGCTGCTCGTTCGCCTCATTGACTACCACGCGCCTTCATGATTTCGTTTATGAGATAGTCGGTAGCGTCTTGGACATACTCTCGTACTCTTTCACGGCTTCTTTCGCTTGTAGCTTTGCTGGTTAGCAGGGCGGGATGTCTAAACGGTTGAGTGAAAACACCGTCTGTGGTCTTAAATCCTAAATCAGCCTTCATTTCACCAAAGAACATTACGTAATACTCGACCCTGACTTCGCTCCGCGTTATGCAAGAGTCCTTATGTATAGCACTAACAGTAACAAACACCATTAAAGGATCAAGTGCATAAGGATCTATTTCAAATCCGGCTTGCTGCAATTGCAATTCCACCATTGTCTGTAGTGAATCCTCGGAAGGCATACATGGAATAGCCAGAGAATCTGGGCCGCCAGTTATTACTACTACTTCAATGTGGCGCGCATTAGCCAATATTTCAGGGTGGCGTACTATTTGCCCATAGGCCGGTACAGCAAGCCACGGAGCGCACAGAAGTACGGCGTATAGTCGGATCATAAGGGTATTGGCAAGGGGATTTATAGGCTTAATCGTCGAACAAATCCTTCTGTGCCCTTTCGATATCGAATATATCTGCAGTGACGATCTTAGGTCAAATGAAAAGCGGGCACGAACTTTCGCTCTGTTCGCTACGCTCACTTGATCTACACGCTCATACACAAAGTCCTCTTTCTAAGGCTGGACGCTCATGCACGCTGCTGCGTCTTGGCTGCTATGAATGCTGCCGGCCGGTTGCTATACACCGATGCGTTCGCCACATCTCAAGCGACTCTGATCGGCCATGTGGCGGCCGCGCCAGCCTACGAGAAACGGCTGGTATTCGAAGAGTCCGTGCTTGCTGGCTGGATCGTGGAGGCCTTCGCCCCTATGTGGATGAACTCATCGTTTGTGACCCGCGGCAGAATGCGCTCATCAGCTGCGGCGGCAACAAGGACGATTACACAGATGCCCATAAACTCTGTCGGCTGCGGGCGAATTGACCCCTGTGGTCCATTCCAATCAGGGATACCGTGTCGACTTCAAGATTGCGACGCAGCAGCCTTCCGGCGCAACCAAGCCGGCTTGAAGACACAAACAAATCAAGGCCTTCTAGTGGGGGTCGTGCACATTACGGGTACGCGCGTGTTCAACAAGACAGATCGCGCTTACTACCTCAGGCAGCTGCCTGGAGCAGCCCGTCAAGCGACCGTCCGGCAGCTGTACACGCTGCTTGACGCGGCGATCAGCGTACAGAAGGAGGCCTGCGCCGCCATGATCCGCCCGGGGCGCCGATACCCGGAGCTTCAGCGCTTCAAGCAGATGCCGAGCATCGGCGAGTTGGGTGCGCATATGTGCGACGCCTTCGTTCAGACGCCGCGCCGGTTGCCACCAAGCAAGAGCTTTTGCGTTACTGGAAACTCGGCGTACTGGAGCGCAGCAGTAGTGGAAAACCCCTGGCCTACAAACGCCTCGATCACTCGGATTCAGGTGCACTGAAAGCCGTCAGTTATCAATGCTAGCTGTCCGCTCGGCAACGTCGTGAACCCAACGAGGTGTCATGGCTCTGTGAGACCTCACTGATCCGCACGGGCAACTGCGCGACTCAACACGTAAGGCTCTGCTCGTACCTTGGACCATCCGGAAGCACAATCTAGCCTACAACCCATACCTGCTCGTCATCCCAGCTCGTTCGGGAGTCGGCCTATAGTTGGGTGCGTTATACGAGGTACCATGTCTGGTGAATACGTTCCACATCCGCCTGTGCAGACAGGATTGAACATGGCCCATAGCCCACTGCCTCCGGCGTTCAGACAAGCATTGCGGTAGCCGATGCGTGGCCGACGGACAACCGTTTGCACCCACGGGTTGAGTCCATGCCCCAGTTTCCAGTATTTTCGCGCAGGCTCTCTGGAAGGACGCGTCCCGCTCCACGGAGTCAACTGCGGACCCTCGACCATAACAGTGAGACCTATGCCTCTTCAAGACCTTCGCGCGCAGGCCATCTTGCGCACCGGTGAATCACTCGTCCAGCACCTGTCGTCTTTCGAACTCGACCTCCGTTTCACCGCCGGCATCTGGTTCTTCTCCCCAGCAGCGACACGCTTCCATGCCAAGTACAAGCCCGACCTGACCATAGAGGCGCGCCTGGAAATCGCAGCGTCACTGAAAGACTACGGACTGGTTGGCCTCGAAGCCCACTATCCAAACGAAATCAACGAGCAGAATGTCGATTTGTGGAAGCAATTCGCGCGCGATACAGGCATCCGCCTCGTTACGGTGATCCCACTCCTCTTCTATGATGCCCAGTTCGAATTCGGTTCGCTCTCCAATCCCATCGCAGACGTGCGCCGCGTGGCGATCGAACGAACCAAGCGGTCGCTGGAGCTCTCCAAAGAGCTCGAGTGCGATTTTTCTGTCGTGTGGCCGGGTATCGATGGGTACGAAAATCCGTTCGGCATCGACATGGCCGCCATGCGGAGAAGGTTTGCCGAAGGCCTTGCCGAGGCCATGGACGCTGTCCCAGGTGTCAGGATCGCCTTTGAGCCAAAGCCCTACGAGCCCCGTGGCAGGATATTGTTCAGTCTTACGCCAGAAGGCGTGCTCCTGGGCCAACAGGTCGAGGCCATGCTGGAGCACGACGAGAACAGGAGGCTCCTCGCAGGCGGACACCATCTGCTATGCATGAACCCGGAAATCGGACACCTCCTGATGGGCTACGAAGATCTTCCCTATGCCCTGAGCTGGCCACTCGGGGAAGGACGCCTTGCGCATACGCACTGGAACAGCCAGCCGCTCGGCAACTACGATCAGGATCTGAATGTGGGACTGATTTCGCCTGAACAGATGGAGGCCGGACTCTATACACTAAAAATGCACGGTTATAACGGATACTTCGGGATCGATATTAATCCGGAGCGGATGCCCGTAGATGTGGCGCTCAAGATTTCGATGGATGCCATCCGGGCCGCCAATGACCGCGTGAACAGTCTGGATCACGCCCGAATCATCGAAGCCGCGGAGCGCCCGGACAGGCACCGCGGATTTATCGAAGCCTACCTGATTCGAGCCAGAGCACCGCAGTCCACCAGCCTTCCTCCCCTCAACGAAACCCTGTCTTCAGCATCGTAGGCGCAACCAGGTCAATTTGCCATCGCACGAAGAGCGAAACGCGGAATCGTCACACGGAACTGCTCGCCGCCAGATCGCTCCATCGTGTAGTACCCTCCCATGGAACCCTCAAATGCCTGCAGCACACTGTAGCTGCTGTAGGAGTGTTCCTCCCCAGGTCCGATCAGAGGCTGCTTGCCAATCACGCCCAGGCCGTCCACTTCCTGGAGCCGGCCACCCTCTTCTTCGATGCGCCAAAATCGCCTGAGCAGCCGGACAGGCGCCTCGCCGTCGTTTGTGATCTTGATGAAATACCCGAATACGAAACGCTGCTCGAAATAATCCGACTCCCGGTCCAGATACACCGGGCGAACTGTAACAGTAATCTCTTCGGTCGTAGCGACGTAAGGCACCATCGGTGTTGCGCAAGCAGTCGTGAAAGGGGTTCCTAATATATAGAATATATAAACAACGGCCTCAGTACATGCACGATTACGTGTGGCGTGGCTATCTTAGAACGTGATCAGGCTCCGTATTTCTGTTTCATCATCACCTGCCACGAAACACTCCCGGTCTCCGCACGCCCTTGCGCAACCATTCCATACCGTGCGTGTTTTAACGTATTTACGCCGTCATTCCGCATCCTCCTATCGTTGCGAATTCTATGTGTCAGCCCAGCTCTGACCTGGCCGCTCTTGCCGCCGAAAAGGAAACCCGATCCATTGAAGAAGCCACCATTCTGTTTGCCGGGGACTCCGGCGACGGCATGCAGCTTACGGGTTCCCAATTTACGCTGGCTACTGCGTTTGCCCAGAATGACCTTGCGACACTTCCGGACTACCCGGCAGAAATCCGTGCGCCTGCGGGGACAACCTACGGCGTAAGTGGCTATCAACTGCATTTCGGATCCGTTAACATCCGGACGCCGGGTGACGAAGTGGACCTTTTGGTCGCTATGAATCCCGCGGCCCTGAAGGTCAATCTGCACAGAGTGCGGCGCGGCGGCGCTGTAATGGTGAATAAGAACGCGTTCACGGCGCAGAACCTGAAGTTAGCTGGCTACGGCAATACCAACCCGCTGACGGACCGCGATGCGCTGCGAGAGTATCAACTCTTCCAGGTTGAGCTCTCGAATATGACGCAAGAGGCTCTGAAGGATAGCGGCCTCGACAAGAAAGTGGTCGACCGCAGCAAGAACATGTTCGCCCTCGGACTGGCCCTGTGGCTGTACTCGCGTCCGATGGAACCCGCCATTGAATGGCTGTCGCAGAAGTTCAAGAATAAGCCCGAGTTGCGTACCGCCAACATCCACGTCCTGAAGAAAGGGTATCATTTTGGCGAGACCACAGAAGACTTTATTGTTCGCTACGAAATCCAGCCGGCCAAATTGGAGCCCGGCCTTTACCGCGCCGTGCGCGGAGCGGAAGCGATCGCACTTGGCCTCGTAGCCGCCAGTCAGCGCAGTGGACTGAACCTGTTCTATAGCAGCTACCCCATTACGCCAGCTTCAGAACTGTTGCATGAGCTGAGCCGCCACAAGAACTTTGGCGTGATGACCTTCCAAGCGGAGGACGAAATTGCCGCCATAGGGGCCACGATTGGATCTGCCTTCGGCGGCTCACTAGGCGTGTGCGCTACCAGCGGCCCCGGACTTACGCTCAAGGCGGAAGGACTGGGCCTGGCGCTAATGACCGAGCTCCCGATGGTCATCATCAACGTGCAACGGGGCGGGCCATCAACCGGACTGCCCACAAAGACCGAACAGAGCGACCTGTTGCAAGCGATGTACGGTCGCAGCGGTGAAGCGCCGCTGCCCATTCTTGCCGCCTCCACGCCAGGAGACTGCTTTTTCGCGGCCTATAATGCCTGCCGCGTGGCAGTCAAATACATGACACCAGTGATTCTGCTTGCCGACGGCTATGTGGTCAACGGCTCCGAGCCATGGCGCATCCCGAGAATGGCAGACCTAGCCGAATTTCCGGTATCGTTTGCCAAGAAACCCAATCGAACAATAGACGGCGAGGAGGTTTTCTTGCCCTATGTGCGCGAGACACAAACGCTGTCGCGTCCATGGGCGCGACCGGGAACGGCGGGACTGGAGCATCGACTGGGAGGCCTCGAAAAGGAACACGAGACAGGAAACGTGTCCTATGACCCGCAGAATCACCAGTTCATGACCGACCTGCGGGCGGACAAGGTCGAGCGAATCGTGCAGGAAATCGATCCTACTCGTATTCACGGAGATCAGGAAGGCACAGTGCTGGTGGTGGGATGGGGATCAACACAGGGGGCCATCGAAGTCGCCGTCGATCGCATGCGCAGCACCGGACTTACCATTGGATCCATCCAGCTGCAGTACGTCAACCCGCTTCCCCCGGACCTTGGCGATATCTTCGGCAGATACGAGCACCTGCTGGTGCCAGAGCTTAACAAGGGACAACTCATTCGGATGCTGCGCGACCGGTTCTTGCTGCCGTTTGTCCCACTGGGCAAGGTTCAGGGACAGCCCTTCAAGGCGAGCGAAATTGAAGCCGCCATCCTTGGACTCTTGCGTCGCGCCTAGACCACGTGTAATACATCCCTCATTCCGTATGCCGGAAGATTCCAACAAACCAAAAGCACGAAAGCCCAAGCTGCCGCCGGGATTTGCGCCGAAAGCAAAGAAACCCAAACTGCCGCCCGGCGCTGCGCCCAAAGCAAAGCTTCCTCCCGGAGCACTGAAGAAGAAAGCCGTCATGCCCCCCGGCGGGGACGGCGCGCCACTTGCGCTGACCCGGAAGGACTTCGCCAGCAATCAGGACGTGCGCTGGTGTCCAGGGTGCGGGGATTACGCCATCCTGGCCACAGTCCAGCGGCTGATGCCTGACCTCGGCATACCGAAAGAGAACGTGGTGTTTATCAGTGGCATCGGCTGTTCAAGCCGCTTTCCGTATTACATGAATACCTATGGGATGCACTCCATCCATGGACGCGCCCCGACGTTGGCTACAGGCTTGAAGGCCTCGAGGCCGGATTTGGATGTATGGATTGTCACAGGAGATGGAGACGCCCTCTCCATCGGTGGCAACCATCTTATCCATGTACTGCGCCGCAATATCAACGTGCATATTCTATTGTTTAACAATCAGATATATGGACTAACCAAGGGACAATTCAGCCCGACATCCGAAATTGGCAAGGTCACTAAGAGCACTCCCTTCGGATCACTCACGCATCCGTTTAATCCAGTGTCGGTTGCGCTCGGCGCCGCCGGCTCCTTCGTCGCGCGAACAATGGACCGTGATACGAAGCACATGGCAAAGATCCTGCGCCGCGCTCATGCGCATGAAGGAGCATCGTTCGTCGAAATCTACCAGAATTGCAAT
This sequence comes from Rhodothermales bacterium, assembly GCA_963665975.1. Lineage (GTDB taxonomy): Bacteria > Bacteroidota > Rhodothermia > Rhodothermales > Bin80. The sequence continues at coordinate 2,761,052 of OY762508.1, read as the reverse complement.
ATCTACAACGATGGCGCCTTCTTCGAATTTACAGAAAAGGCCAGCAAGGGCGAACGCACCATCTTTATTGAGCACGGCAAGCCCATGCTTTATGACGGCGGGCGCAAGGGCATCCGACTTGACGGCTTCCGGCCGGTTTCCATGGATCTCACCGAGAGCCGTTGGTCCGTCGACGACGCTATCGTGTATGACGAGACAAGCGTAGAGCTTGCCGGCATCGCCGCTCGCATGTCGCGGCATGCCGACCTGCCCCGTCCCTTCGGTGTGTTCTATTCCGAGAATCGGGATTCTTTTGAAGCCCTCATGCACGCGCAAATCGCACATGTCACATCCAAGCGGGGCAAGGGCGATCTGGATGCCCTGCTGCAGAGTGGGGATACCTGGGAAATCGTCTAATGCGGCCCGGACCGGGCGCAACAAGCGTAGTGGACGTTTGCGCGAGAGATGACTCGCTCCGCCATGAAACTCGGCACGTCTTCCCTTATTGTCGCTGCCTTTGTCGGCCCTGGCACGGTGCTCACCTGCGCCACTGCAGGGGTGGATTTTGGGTATGACCTCGCCTGGGTGCTCCTGTTCTCTACAGGTGCGGCCTATGTGCTGCAATCCTTTACGGCCGGTACGGGCATACTGGCCGGCAAGGGTGTGGGCGAAGCCATGCGCGAAGCTACGCGCGGAACAACCCAACGGGCCGTCGTCTTCACGCTGGTTATCCTCGGGCTCTGGGTGGGCACGGCCGCCTTTGAGACGGGAAACCTGTTGGGGGCCGCGGCAGGCCTCGAAACGCTCCTCGAAGGCTCCGTCCATCGGGGAGTGCTGGTTATCGGACTGGCCCTCGCAGCTGCTGCCGTGCTGGTGCTCGATCTGCAGGTGCTCACGAAGGTCCTCGCGGCGCTGGTTGCGCTAATGAGCGTGACCTTTGTGCTCACCATGTTCCTCGCTCCCGTCGACTGGGGCGCCGCGCTTGGCGGCCTTCTCACACCTTCGCTCCCGGATGGCAGCATCGTCAAGGTGATCGCGCTAATCGGAACGACAGTCGTGGCGTACAATCTGTTCCTGCACGCCAGTGCTTCCAAACGCTATTGGAGGGATCAGCCAGCAAGACAGGCCTGGAAACGTGAGATGATCGGCATGGCGATCTTTCTGCCCGCAGGCGGCGTGATTTCCGTGGCTATCTTGATCGCAGGCGCATCGCTGTCCGCCTCCGGCGCGCAGGTCAGCAGTATTGCCGATCTGGCTCCCCTCATCGAGCCTGCGGCCGGGCGCGCCGCGCAACTGCTCTTCGGACTGGGGCTCGCTGCGGCTGGCATTACGTCGACAATTACGGCGCCGCTTGCAGCTGCGTGGGGTATCCGGGAAATCTTTGCCTGGCCCGATGAAGCCGGACACTGGGGGTTTCGCGGAGTCTGGCTGTCCGTACTCATCAGCGGGCTCGTCTTCGCCTTGCTGGGCCGCAATCCGCTCGAAATCATCATCGCTGCCCAGGCCGCAAACGGCCTGCTGCTTCCCTTCATGGCGGGTCTCGTGCTTTTCCTCACCACACGCCAACTGGCGGTCACCTTGCCTCGCTGGTACGTAATGATCGGCGTAGTCGTAACGGTGATCTGCGCCGGACTAGGCCTCAGAACGCTCGCGTGGGTATGGGCGCAATTGGGGCTGTAGCCAAAAACGGCTAATTGCCTTCTTTGCTTGCCGGGTCTGGAACATCGCCCCAGGCAATCTTTAGCTCCTTCTCCCGCCGTTTGATCGCGTACGCCGCCACGAAGATCGAACACTCGTACAACAGCGCCATCGGCACCGAAACTATAATCATGGATCCGGGATCGGGCGGTGTCAGGAAGGCGCTGGCCGCCAGAATAGCGAGCCAGGCATAATAGCGTGATTTGCGAAGCCGCTGGGGCGTAGCCAATCCCAATTTTGCAAGGAAGTAGATAACAACCGGTAATTCAAACAGGATTCCTGCCCCGAATGCCCACCACGTCACCATGCTGAAATATCGCGTGATGTCGAATTCGTTGACGATCAGATCATCGATGACATAGTTGTTGAAGAACTGCAGGGCAAAGGGTGTCGTAACGCAATAGCCAAAGCTGAGTCCCAGTACGAAGAAAAACGTGGCGAAGAAAGACACATAACGCATTCCGGACTTCTCGTTCGGATACAGACCGGGCTCTACGAAGCGCCACAGCGAAAAAATCGCCACGGGAGATCCCAGCACCACGCCAACAGCCAGAATGATACCCATATGAGCAAAGAACTGTCCGGTCGGATTGCGACTCTGCAGGACAAGGGTCTTCGCTTCTATACCGAAGATCTTGTACATGAAAAAGTCCGCCTTGGCGGGGCCCATCAGGACCTCACGGACGATCCAGTCACTGAAGAACGCCGCGAGGATCGTCATAACAAGAACCCCGCCCGCAGCCTTGATCAGTGTCCACCGCAAATCCTCCAGATGGTCGAGGAAGGACATGTCCCCTCCGGGTGACAGGTCATCTGCTACACCATCCCCCTCTGCGCCTCCAGAGATCTGGGGCGAGGAAACGCGCCTCGACGATAGTGGTCGTCTGATCTTCATGATTCGCCGTTACCGATTGGCCGCCCTGGATTTGCGCCCGTGTTCACGCTGAGTCAGAACTGCTTGGTGCAACCTCGCGCAGGTTTAGCTCAATCAGCGAATCCACCCACAGCCCCTCAGTTTCGATGCAATTGCGTCCCCCACTCCACGTAAAATCAAACATTGTGGTGAGCCCCGCTACGTCATATCCCTCGCTCCGCAGCAGCTCCAACGCCTTCAGCGCGCTCCTTCCACTATTTAGAATATCATCGAGCAACACAACCGGCTCCTTGCGCAGAATGGGACCCTCCACGAGCCGGCGGCGACCGTGCGGCTTGCGCGTCTCCCGGACAAACCCACCTCGGATGGGAGGCTTGCCAGGGGCCGCCAGCGTAGAGCACACCATGGAGTATGCGCCAAATCCATAGCCTGCCACCTGGACGAGTCCGCGGGCGCGAATGCGCGAAGCAAGGACCTCGCCTACTTCGCGGGCAATCTTGCCGGACAGCATGGGAATACGTGTGTCCAACAGCCACCCGATGGGCTTCCCTTTGGGATCCGTGATATACTCCTGCTCACGACGAACCAGCGACTGCTCGTACAGACGACGACCCAGATCTTTTAGATCTGCATAGAGCGGTGAAGTGTGTAGAACGGTGGTCATCCAGACGCGCCTCAAGTATCTCAATCCGGCCGACAATACCCGAAATCTGTATACGGCTATTGCTGCCTCCGGTTCAATCGCACCGTCATCCCGTAACAAAATCGTACAACGGAAACTGCTTGCACATTTCCCGAACCTCTCCCCGCACCGTTCGCTGTACAGCTTCGTCGCCCAGATTAGAGAGGATCCGGTCAATCATGCCCACGATTTCGCGAAACGCAACCTCGTCGAGCCCACGCGTCGTCATCGCAGGCGTGCCTAGGCGTATGCCGCTGGTTACAAACGGGCTTTTGTCGTCAAACGGGACCATATTCTTGTTAACCGTGATTTCGGCCACTTGCAGAGCCTGCTCAGCCTGCTTGCCGGTGATGCCCTTGTTCCGCAGGTCAATCAGGGCCAGGTGGTTATCTGTACCGCCCGAGACCACGTTGTACCCTAGGTGTACAAACGCGGCCGCCATCGCTTTCGCGTTTCTGATGACCTGCTGCGCATAAGTCTTGAATGCTGGAGCAAGCGCCTCGCCGAACGCCACGGCCTTCGCCGCTATCACATGCATAAGCGGCCCTCCCTGTGTGCCCGGAAAGACCGCAGAGTCAAACAGTTCGCTCATCTGACGCACGCGGCCGCTTTTCCGCGCAACCTTTCCAAAGGGATTTTCCACGTCAGCACCGATGAGCAGCATGCCGCCCCGCGGCCCGCGCAGCGTCTTGTGCGTGGTCGTAGAAACGATATGAGCATGGGGCAGCGGGTCGTTGAGCTCGCCAGCTGCGATCAACCCGGCAGGATGCGCCATGTCCATCCACAAGAGCGCGCCCACCTCGTCCGCAATGGAGCGGAAGGTAACGTAGTCAAAGTCGCGGGCGTATGCGCTGGCGCCAATTGAGATCATCTTCGGACGGATGGCCAGCGCCTTGTCGCGCACGCGATCCATGTCGATCCGGCCCGCCAAGGGGCCATCTGGCTCGACGCCATAATACTCGGCGCGATAGAGCAGCCCGGAAAAATTCACCGGACTCCCGTGGGTCAAGTGGCCGCCATGTGAAAGGTCAAGCCCCAGAAACGTGTCGCCTGGCTTGAGCAGCGTCAGGTATACGGCGGCGTTGGCCGACGCTCCGGAGTGCGGCTGCACGTTTACCCAATCGCATCCAAAGAGCTTCCTGGCGCGGTCGCGCGCCAGATCCTCCGCCTCATCCACCTCCTGGCACCCTCCGTAATACCGCTTTCCGGGAAGCCCCTCGGCGTACTTGTTGGTCAACGGAGAGCCCATCGCCTGCATTACGGCTCTGGAGACAAAATTCTCAGACGCAATCAGTTCGATCCCGTCGTTCTGTCGCACCACTTCGCTTTTGATGACGCGATAGATATCCGGGTCCTGCTCCAGAAGATCCTGCATGTTCGGTTCGTGATCGAATGAATAAGAGCGCTACTGAATGCGGGTCTCGGGCATCATCATCGCGTAGACGAGAATATTGACTCCCATCTGTAGCGCCTGCTCACGCACCTCGGGTGGATTATCGTGCACCACTTCGGGCTCCCATCCATCGCCCAGATCGCTCTCGTACGAGAAGAAAACGCATAGGCGTCCGTCCGGGTCGAAGAGCCCAAATCCCTGCGCGGGCTCGCCGTCATGTTCGTGAATCTTGGGAAGCCCGGCTGGAAACGAATAGTGCGCGTGGTAGATCGGATGGCTGAAGGGAAGTTCTATGAAGTCCTGCTCCGGAAACACCTTTTTCATCTCCCGACGGATGTGGTCACCGAGCCCGTAATTGTCATCAATGTGGAGAAATCCGCCACCTTCCAGGTATCGGCGCAGCCGGCGGACTTCGACCGGTGAAAACACTACTGCACCATGGCCTGTCAGGTATAGATAGGGATATGAGTAGAGCTTGATATTCTTCAACTCCACCACATCGGGCTTCGGAGCCACGTCGAGGAGCGTGTTGTTTCGCGTAAATGCGAGCAGTTGCGGCAACGACTGCTCATCACTGTACCAGTCTCCGCCACCATCGTACTTGATGCGAGCGATTGTGAATGCGTAGTCCTGCCCAGCGGCCAGGCCAGGGAGGCAAGCCAGCAACATCCATGTCAGCACGCCTCTTCCAGACATCGCACAACAGATTCTTTATGAGCAGCACTTAGACGATGCGTAAGGCAATTTGTTTATGGTGCGCAGTAGCGCATGCGCACCCCTTTTGCATGTGAAATTGTGATAACGAAAAAAAAACGCATCGAAATCACCAAACTCTCGTAAGGGAATTAAGGCCGTTCTCACTGCTCATCCCCCACACTACTCTGTTTCGCAACACCATGAGACATTCCTTCCTGATTGGTCGCTTCTTGCCCGCGTACGCTTCCGTGTATCGCTACAACAGGAAGCCGCCCCAAGCGCAGACGCCCCACCTCAATCGCAACACTCTGAAACGCCGGTTCGCCGAGCGTGAGCACCGCTTTCGGGCCGCGCAGCGCAAGTATGGGTTTACGCTCCAGGCCTGCACCGCCGTTGCGCTTCTGCTGGTGATCACTGCCTTCAGTGTTGATTTTCGACCTCGTAAGTCCGTTTCCTTGGAAATGCCGACACAGGAGTTGGTCACCATCAACGATATCGTCCAGACGCGGCAGGAGATTAAGCCGCCGCCGCCGCCTCGTCCGCCGGTGCCCGTTGAGGTACCCGACGACGAAATCCTTGAGGAAGATGACTTGAACCTTGATGCGTCCCTGGACATCGATACGCCGCTGGCCGACCTGCCGCCACCTCCGCCCGTAGAAGAAGAAGTCGAAGAAGAAGAGCTCGACTTTTTCGAGATCGTGGAGGAAATGCCGAGTATGATCGGCGGCCTTAAGGCGCTAAGCGCAGATCTCTCCTACCCGATGCTTGCCCAGCGGGCGGGCATCGAAGGAACGGTGATCGTGCGCATCCTGATCGATGAGTCTGGCGTGCCAGGTACCCCTTTCATTCTTAAGAGCGTCCATGAACTTCTGGACAACGCGGCTGTTACCGCCGTGCTCAAGCAGCGCTTCGCACCGGGGCGGCAGCGCGGCCGCGCCGTACGCGTGCAGATGGCGATTCCCGTGCGCTTCCGCCTAAAGGATAGTCTCTAACGCACACCGTCAAGGCGTATCCCACTCTTAAAATGGTCTGGAGCGACATACCGGGTATGGTAGGTCTGCCAGTCCCTGGCATGTTGCTCATAGACCGGGTCGTCCTGTAGCGCGCCCGGAGCCCGGTCGTATGTCGCCACCGCGTGCGTGGGTAATGGCCGAACGGTTGTGGAGAACGTGGTGTTGTAGTCTCCGTCCTTCACCCAGCCGTCGCCGATGAGCACAAAGTCGCGCCGCCATCCGGCAGGAGGCTCTGGAATGGCCTCAAACCGCAGTGCGAGCTCGTCACCAGCATTCATGATCACGTACCGGTCATCAATGTCGTCAAGCAACTCCCGCACGTCCCCAAACCGCGTATAGTACCCAACGAGATCACGCCAGATCGGGACGCGCGTAGCGAGCGTGTTATAGTCTGGTAGCTCCGGAGACGACTTGTCCGCTTCATGCACCACGGAATAGCCGCGGTAGCGCAGATCGGCCTCGCCGGGCGCAAGCTGCCGGATCGTTACCTGCTCGGTGGACCGCTTTTCGGCCCATGCAAAGGCATCCCAATAGATTTCCATGTTCGTGTGTAGCCGCAGGTGTCGCGGCGCATCAGGGGCGAAGACGCCTTCTAAATCGATAAGGATGGTCTTCGCCTTCCCGGCCGGGAAACCCAGGTTCTCATAGACCGTCCGCCAGGCCCCGGTGGCATCTTTTGCTTCGAGGCGCAGCGGGTGCGGAGAATTCCGGCTACCCTGGCTGATGGCCACGTTGATAGAACTGTCCGTAGGACGTATCCAACCCGAGGCGACTAGCACACTGGCGTCCGGGATGCCCTCGCCAAGATCAATTTCGGTGTAATGGTCGCGCGTGATTCCCTGATATGCGCCACGCCCAAAGAAATCGAGATACCGCTCATCCTTCTTACGAACGATCCCGGTTACGTCGTTGCCATGATCGTCCCACACCTGCGCCACCGGCTCAGCAGGCCCGGTCACGTGCACCCTCAGTTCCGGCGGTGGAAATGCGAAACGCTCGTCTATATAGATCTCGTTCCCCACAGGATGGTCTACCGCCAGGAGCGAAACATGATCGAAGAAGTGCGTCTCCCAAAGCTCCGCGGTGATGCGGACATCATATTGCCCCTGCACGGCGCGGAGCTGATCGCCGCGAATCTTCACCCAGTCCTCGGTAGTCATGATGCCAGCCGTCTCCTGCGCATTGATACGCAGTCCGAGCGGCGAGCGCCAGATAAAGTCCGTGACAAAAGTCATCTCTTCACCGTTGTGGGTGAACAGCCACGGACAAGATCCCTTCAGACGCTGCTGTGCAGAGACCACCTGATCGGAGAGCATTTCAAACTCCGCCTGGACAGTCCCATTAGGCCACGTTATCCGCGCCACGTCTGCCAGAAGCTGCTCGCCCAATCCGAAATGCAAGAATGGTTGCGTAATGGGTTGCTTCTGATACAGCGTCCCCGAGCGAAGCTCTACTTCGCCGCCAATCCCGAATGAATTGATCCTCTGATCGCCCATCGCCTGAGCTGCGCGCGGATGAATCTGCTTCCAGTGATACCCCTTGGTCGTCAGAATCGCCAACCGTGCGGGCTGCCTATTGTCATCCAACCCAATCAATTCTAGTTGCCCCGCCTGTCGGATGGACGCCACGGCAAATACGTGGAAATCGATCAACGATGGCATCATCTGAAACGTGTACGCTTCATCCTGCAGCCAAACCTCTCCACCTCGCGGGCTGGAAGCTACCAGGTCCATGGCTCCATTGTTATCAATATCCGCTGGCAGCAGGCGCACGGGCTCGTCCCTGTTCAGGTGTGCGACCCAGTTTGCTATTTCCTGTAAGGTCCATTCCTGGTCTATCCACGACATCTGCACCACCAGGCCGTCCAGGCGCAGCGCCAGAAGATCCAGAATGCCGTCACTATTACTGTCTCCGACGGTGATGTCCAATACGTCGCGCAATACTGGCGGCGCAGCCTGCGGCCGGAACCGCCCCTGGCGCAAGTTTTCGCGGATGTGCATCGTGCCCGCCGTGTCGAGCAGGACGGCATCCGGGTCGCCATCCTGATCGAAGTCCGCCCAGACGAACTGACGGAGGTTCGTTATATCTTCGAAGCCCTCCACGGGTGTAAACGTCCCGTCGCCATTGTTTTGCAAGACCTGCACGGGGCCGGCCTCGGTCGCCAGCACGATGTCCACATCTCCTTCCAGGTCCAGGTCGGCCACCCAGGCCCCTGTATAGGCGGTCTCCGTTATGGCGGCATCGAGCCCCAGGCTTGCCGTCACGTCGGCGAAGGCTTCTGTCGAGTCCTGGCGCAGGATCCGGAGGCCTCCAGCTCCCGCCAGCAACACGTCTGTCCGGAAATCAAAGTCATAGTCAATTCCGGTGACACCGTGCAACCCGGGCGCCACATCATGTTCGCCGCCCGGAAACGCCCATGTCTCCTCGCGCAGGGTCGTCAGTTCGGCACCATCTGCGATAAAGACGGCTGGAAGCCCGGCATTGCCGAGCGCCAGGGCTCCAATCCATGCCTTGGGTGACATCTCCACCTGGAGCAGACGCTCGAGCACAAAGTCCAGGGCGAGGTCTGGCTCCGACGGCGCCGAGCGCGGCGTCTGCAGCCGCCCGAACGCCGTCATGGGATCGCCTATGAGTTCCGGGGGCGCCTGGAGCGCTGCAAGATTCTTACGAAAGCCAGGTTCGCTGAGCAGGACGTTGCGTAAGAAGGCGACTTGGCGCGCCACTTGCCCTGTATCGCCGGTGGCAATAGCCTCAAGGAGAGCCGCCAGTTGTGCCGTCGGCTCTGGCCCCCACGATGAGGACAGCGCTTCAAGCGCCTGAAAGGTGGTATGTAGCGCCGCCGTATCCTGTGCATCGGCTGCTCTGCCAAGCAGGGCAAGAAGGACCGCTGCATTGTCTGGTGCTGTGGTGGCAATGTGGCGGAGCAGCAATCCCGCCTCTGCATCACCCTCTTCGGTTTCAACAAGCCCGGAAGCCAGCAGGTACGCAGCGCGGAGATTAGTAGAGTCGTGTGCTATCGCCTTACGTAAGTAGCCATGCGCCTGTGGCGGCTGGCCGCGATACAACTCCAATTGTGCAGACAGCAATTGTATGTGGCTAATTCCCTCGCCCCGCGCCCGCGCTTTGCGCAAATAGGCGTCCGCCGCGTCCACTTCGCCGCGCCGGAGTGCGAGAAGCCCAAGGTTCGCCCATGCTGCCGGCTCGTCCGGCGCAAGCTCCGTAACCCGCGTAAGCTTTGCATTGGCGCGGACATCTTCACCAACTTCCATGGCAGCTACACCCACATAGAATGAGGAAACCACTTCCTGATATTCTGCCGAGGAAGTGTCCGGAAATCCGCTACTGCATGCAGGAAGAATAATCAGCGCAATGAGTGCGGCAAATTTGATGCTATCTCTCATACGTTCGGGATGTCTTGGGTTTGGGTGAGTAGCCCGGAAACTACAAACCAATCAACTGCTCTGGTTGCGTATGCCATCCAGGAAGGATTGAACCACTCCACGCACGGATCGTTCACCGCTGCGGTTGCATGGGACCAGCAAACGGCTTGCAGACAGGACAACAAGGGTGTTGAGTATGACGGACAGACTTCGCGTGGCCGCTAGCGGCGCGCTTTTTCTGCTGTTCTGCGGAACGGCCGCAGCCCAGCCTGCGGTCGCTCCCTCTTCCGCACCATTTGCGAAAGAGATCCAGGCGGCGCGCGCAATGATCTTGCACGACCTTGAAGAGCAAGACTATCCGGGCATCGCCATTGCCGTGTCGGTAGATGGGGAAACCGTGTGGTCCAAGGGATTCGGCTATGCCGATCTGGAGCAGCGCGTTCCGTTGTGGCCAACAAGCAGGTTTCGGATTGGAAGCATATCGAAGCCCTTTACCGCTGCCGCCGTCGCGCGGCTCTTCGAAGATGGGCGACTGGATGTGAATGCGCCCGTGCAACAATACGTGCCGTATTTTCCAGAGAAGCGATGGCTACTTACGACCAGGAATCTGGGCGCCCATCTCGGCGGAGTGCGCCACTACCAGGGAGACGAGTTCCTTAGCAGCACGTCCTACGAAACGGTGGAAAGCGGCCTCGCTATCTTCGCCGCCGATACGTTGCTGCATGCCCCCGGACAGCGCTTTGCCTATACAAGCTACGGCTGGAACCTGATTAGCGCGGTCGTGGAGGGCGCCTCCGGAAGACAGTTCTTGCACGTTATGCGGCAGGAAGTCTTCAGGCCGCTCGGCATGCGCCATACGGTGGCCGACCATCCTGACAGCCTGATCTATCAGCGCGTGCGCTTCTACGAGCGTGGCGCGAATGGCGACCTGCTAAACGCTCCCTACGTCGACAACAGTTACAAGTGGGCCGGGGGAGGATTTCTCTCGAGTCCGGAAGATCTGTTGCGCTTCGGCAACGCACATCTGGGCACTGACTTTCTGTCTGAAGATGCCCTCGCATTGCTCTTTACGGAACAGCAGACGACAGCTGGCGAAGGCGTCGGCTATGGTTTTGGCTGGCGTGTCCGCACCGGCGACGATTCGCGCCGCTACCTGTCTCACGGCGGCGGATCCGTGGGCGGGACCTCCCTCCTCATCATGCAGCCAGATACGAAAGTGATTCTCGCCGCCATGATCAACCTATCCGGAGCCGATCTGGAGGTGGCGCACGATGTGTTGCGCCTGTTTGTGGAATCAGCCTCTGGAAACTAGGATCCTGTCCTCGTGACAAATGCGGCGACTCTGTCCCATAGCCTGCATGCTCGCATTTCTCGGCCTTGCCGTTCGGTGCGCACCAGAGACGGCGGTGCCGGCCCATCCTTCCGGAGTGTTGAGCGCCGGCTTCGTGGTGCTTGAATCCGTCTATAATTCCGAACTCATGGCTCCGTACGATGTCCTGCACCACAGCATGTTTCGGGACTCAGTGCACTATGTGCAGCCCTTTGTCGTCTCGCCGGATGGCCTACCCATCACCACCTTCGAAGGCATTACAATCGTACCCCATTATTCGTTCGACAACGCACCGCCAGCCGACATTCTCGTAATTCCCAGTACCGAAGGAAGCATGGATGCCGATTTGGCCAATGAATCCTTTCTGCGATGGCTCACGGCTGCCGTAGATCAGGCAGATTACGTCGTAAGCGTTTGTGACGGCGCCTTTCCTCTGGCCGCCACAGGGAGGCTGGATGGCAGGCAGGCTACAACCTTCCCCGCGGATCGCTCGCGCCTCGCGGACATGTTTCCGGCAGTTACTGTACGTAGCGACGTCAACTTCGTCGTGGACGGCAAGTTCATAACCTCTGTAGGCGGTGCGCTGAGTTACGAGCCGGCTTTCTTTCTGGTCGAAGCTCTCTATGGAGTAGAGCACGCCCGGGAGACCGCCGAAGGACTGGTGCTGTCCTGGGATCTGGAGGAGGTGTCCCACCACATTGTTCGTCCATGAGCAGAAAGAAAAGACAACTTTTTTCGGCGCCCCATCGTACAGGGGTGCTGCACCCTATCACCTTGGTCCCAACCTCCCACCAAGACCCTGTATCCGCAATGCATACTCGTACTTCCACCCTGCTGTTGGCTGTTGCGCTTGCCATGCCGCTATTGGCCCAGGCGCAGGATATGGACACAATGCCCATGGCGCTTCCGGACGTTCCGTTCGAAAAGTTCGTGCTCGACAACGGCCTTACCCTGATCGTGCACGAAGATCATAAAGCCCCGATTGTAGCCATCAACCTGTGGTATCACGTAGGATCGAAAAACGAGCCGGCAGGCAGGAGCGGATTCGCTCACCTGTTCGAACACTTGATGTTCAACGGGTCGGAGAATTTTAACGATGATTACTTTCAGGTTCTCGAGCGAGCCGGCGCCACCGACCTGAACGGTACAACCAACAAAGATCGAACCAATTACTTTCAAAACGTGCCCGTAAACGCACTGGAGCTGGCCCTGTGGATGGAATCTGACCGGATGGGTCACCTTCTGGGGGCTGTCGATCAGGCGAAGCTGGACGAGCAACGAGGCGTCGTGCAAAACGAGAAGCGGCAGGGAGAAAACCAGCCTTACGGCCAGGTCTACAACAAGATCACCGATGCAACCTACCCCGATGGGCACCCCTACGCACACACGGTGATCGGCTCGATGGATGACCTGAATGCCGCCACGATCGAAGATGTGCACGAGTGGTTTAAGACCTACTATGGTCCCAGCAATGCCGTCGTGGCGATTGCCGGCGACGTAGACGCACAGGCCGCAAAGGAGCTGGTAGAAGAATATTTTGGTGACATTCCGCCCGGCCCACCCGTATCCCACTTTGATACGTGGGTGGCCAAGCGCTCCGGCGAGCAGCGCGAGGTTATGCAGGACCGCGTGCCACAAGCCAGGGTATACATGGTCTGGAATGTACCCGAGGTCTATTCTGAAACCTACCACCTGTTGGATCTGGCGGGCAGCGTGCTCTCCAGCGGCAAGAATTCCAGGCTGTACAAGCGTCTCGTGTATGATGATCAGATCGCGACAGGAGTAAGCGCTGGCGTTGGAGGCGGAGAAATCGGCAGCCAATTCACTATATCCGCAACGGCGCGACCTGGCCAGGATCTGGCAGTCGTCGAAACGGCCGTCAGGGAAGAACTGCAGCGCCTGTTAGAGGGAGGCCCAACGCAAGAGGAATTGGATCGCGTACGGACACAGGACAAAGCCAGCTTCATTCGCGGAATTGAGCGGATTGGCGGATTCGGAGGAAAGAGCGACATCCTGGCTCGCGGTGAAGTGTACGGCGCAGGCCCGGATGCCTTCAAAAAGGAATTCTTGGACAAGGACAAGGCCACCTTGGAAAGCGTTCGAAAGGCCGCTGCAGAGTGGCTGGCCGATGGCGCCTATATTCTGGAAGTACATCCATTCCCGGCTTTCAGTGCAACTGATGGCGGTGTAGACCGGTCAGCATTACCTACCGTCGAGGCATGGTGGATGCCGGATTTGCGGCCGACCAGGGTGGGACGCAGGGCACGGCAAGTCTGACCATGGGCATGCTGGACGAGGGCGCCGGAGAATTGACGGCGCTGGAAATCAATGAGACGCTCACCAATCTTGGCGCCAGCCTGGGTGCGGGATCCAATCTGGACGGCTCGTTCGTCTCGCTGTCAGCCCTCAAAGAGAACCTGGCCGCGAGTCTCGACCTGTACGCCGACGTCATCCTGCGCCCGTCGTTTCCGCAGGCCGACCTGGACCGCCTCAAGCAGCAGCAGATTGCCCGTATCCAACGGGAAAAGACGTCACCGTTCCAAATGGCGTTGCGCGTTTTGCCCCAGCTTCTCTATGGCGAGGGACATGCCTATAGTCTTCCGTTTACGGGCTCGGGAAGCGAACCATCGGTCGGCAGCCTGACCCGGGACGATCTGGTGGCGTTCCACGAAACATGGTTCATGCCAAATATCGCCACCATCGTTGTGGTGGGCGACATCACCATGGCAGAGGCGCAGCCGCTGCTCGAAGAGCGTTTCGGCGACTGGGCTTCGGGCACGGTGCCCACGAAGAACATCTCCGTGGTCGAGCACCAGGACGCCCCTTCGGTATACCTGATGGATCGTCCGGGATCACAGCAATCCATTATTTTTGCAGCGCACGTGGCTCCGCCCCGCAATACGCCAGACAATCTCGCCATCGAGACAATGAATACGATCCTGGGTGGTGCGTTCACCTCCCGCGTGAACATGAACCTTCGGGAGGAAAAGGGATGGTCCTACGGCGCCGGAAGCTTCGTAGTGGACGCACGTGGGCAACGCCCGTATCTCGTCTACGCCCCCGTGCAGACAGACAAGACGAGCGAGTCGATCATGGAGATCGCTTCAGAACTGCGTGCTTATCTCGGGGACGATCCTCCCACGGACGAAGAAGTCCTCAAGGCGCAGCAGAACCAAACACTGACCCTGGCTGGCCGATGGGAGACCAACAACGCCGTAGAAGGCTCGCTTGCGGACATGGTGCAGTACGACCTGCCCGGCGACTATTACGACACCTATGCTGATCAGGTAGCGGCGCTGAATACTTCTCAGGTTGCGGAGGCGGCCAATAGCGTCATCCGGCCTGACAACCTCGTCTGGATCGTGGTCGGAGATCGCGCGGTGATTGAGGAGGGTGTGCGCGCCCTGGATCTTGGCGCCTTCCATATCATGGACACGGACGGCAATATCCTTGACAAGGAGTAAGCGGCAGCTAGTCGGAGGCCGCAGGCCCAGAGTCCGCCGCACGGCTTAGCATACCGGCAATGTCAATGCCCGTAGAGGCCTTCAGGCTCTCCAAGAGCGCAGGTGTGGACCCGGCAATCTGGTTAAACACCGACGGCACGCCCGTGCCGTGACCGCCGTCGACCACGGTGAGCTTGTCGATCTGCAGGTTGTCAACGGTCTGCACGATTTGGGAAAGAATATCCGGGAGCATCTGGATCAGGAACAGGCGCTCGGCATCGGAGCCTGCTTCGTGCCATAGCGCCAGCTTCTGGCGCAGCACTTCCACTTCGGCCTTCCCGTCCTCCAGAATCCGTGCGGCATTGCCTTTGGCGAGCTCCTCTTTGGCGACGCGTTCGGCCTCTGCCCGCACGACGACTTCGGCCCGTTCGCGCTTTTCGGCCAGCTTGATTTCCTCTTCGGCGAGCTCCTGCTTCGCCTGGGCCTCTGCGACATTGGCGGCCACTGCAATGCGTGCTTCTTCGGCTTCCGCGATTGCGGCCAATTGAGCCTTCAGGATCCGCAGTTCGTTTTCCGCCTGCTCGATGGTCTTGCCAGCGTGTGTTTCCGCCAGACGAGCCTGTTCCTTCTTTCGCGCCTCGGCCACGCGCGCAGCCGCGATGATGTGCGCGGATTGTTGGCGCCCGATGGCATCCAGATAGCCAGCGTCATCCTCTACGCTCTGGATCTTCATCGTGTCCAACTGCAGACCAAGGTTGCTCAAGTCGTTGTCGGCCTCGGCGAGCAGCTCCTTGGCAAACTTGAGCCGGTCTTCATTGACCTCTTCCGGCGTAAGCGTCGCCAGAACGCCACGCAAGTTGCCTTCCAGCGTTTCCTTGGCAATGGTTTGAATCTCTCCCAGGGATTTGCCCAGCAAGCGCTCAACCGCATTGGCCAGCTCTTCCTCGTTGGAGGCCACCTTTACGTTAGCGATCGCCCGAACGGTGAGTGGGATACCGCCCTTGGAATAGGCATTGGTTACCGTAAGGTCGATCGGGATGGTGTTGAGCTGTAGCCGGTCCACTTTTTCGAGGAGCGGAATTCGAAACCCGCGTCCTCCCTGAATGACCCGATATCCTACCGAAGCGCCATCGGAAAGTCTCCTGCGGCGACCGCTGAAAATCAGCACTTCGTTCGGCTGACAGATCTTGAGGTTGGCGCGCACGATGCCAATGACGGCAAGAAACGCGGCGATGAGGACCGCTGTGATGATGAATACCACTTCCATAACAAGTTTGCTGGTTAATTGGATGTAATGTTTGTCCGGCGCCCTTCATCAAGAAGGCTTCACCACCTCTGCAATGCCGCCGTCTACGCGTACCACGACAACTTCATCTCCGGGCTCGAACGAATCCTCTGCTTCTTCGAATGCACGTGCGATAAGTTGCAGGCGCTGGCCTTTGCTGCGCAGGACGATCTTGCCCTTGTCAGTGGGCCCAAAAGGAATGACTACGTGCCCCGATTTTCCCTTCATGTCCCCGGAAGTCACGGTGCTGGAAATCTGTGCGTAACCAATGCGCTTTATCACATAGTTTCCGCCGAGTCCTACAAACGCCCCGGTCGAAATGGCCAGTACAGCGCGTAGCGCCTCACTCACATCGGTCAGTGCGAGCAGCACACCGCACAGGCCGAAGAAGGCCGCGAACAGAAACAGGGTCCTCAGGGAGAACAGATCAATAAACCCCGGCCCCGCTCCTAATTCAGCATCAACGTCCAGCTCCAGATCCGTATCGGCATCGATATCCAGATCACTGTCCACCTCACCTCCACCGAACATGGAGAGCGCGACGAAAAATCCCCCTACCAGCAGGGCCACCCAATAGACGGTGTCCATGGCGCTTGTCCGTTTGTCGGGAAAAAGGGTACGCGCGCAGCATACGACCTGTGCGTGTAATATAGGAAAGCCGCTCCTGGAGTATCCCGGGAGCGGCCTTCCATTCAACCTCGCCTGCAGGCAGGCGTCAGACAGGTGTTACGGCTGCCATATCTTCTTCGCCCGTGCGCACGCGGACAACGCGTTCAAGCGGGACGACGAAGATTTTGCCGTCCCCTACTCTGCCCGTCCGGGCAGACTCGCAGATAGCCGTAATGGTGGCATCAACGAAGGGCTCCGAGACGCCGATGTCGAGCATCACCTTGTCGCGGAGATCCAACTTGACGGTCATGCCCCGGTACGTTTCGACGGCTTCCAGCTCTCCGCCGTGGCCGCGCACGTTTGTGACGGTCACACCCCGAATCTCGGCTTTGTAGAGAGACCGCAAGACATCGGTTAGCTTGTCGGGACGGATAATGGCTTTGATTAGCTTCATGGCTGTGTTGGGATAAGGTGTGCAGGAGAGGCGGTCTGCCGACCGCTGCTTGGCCAATAGCGGCGCGGATTATTCCGTGATCAGAACAGCGCCCTCACTGGTATTGTAGGCCGCCTCGCCGTGATGAGAAATATCCATTCCAATGTCTTCATCCTCCGTCGTTGCACGGATGTTCATGGTCCAGTCGAGGACCTTCACAATGATGCCCGTTACGATACCGCTATATAGAAGCACCGCCAGGATCGAAATCGCCTGTATGCCAAGCTGTCCAGGATTCCCAAAGAGCAGTCCATCTGCCCCGCCGATGGCAGCCGAGGCAAACACGCCCGTAAGTAGGGCCCCCGAAATGCCACCCACACCGTGTGCGGCAAAGACATCAAGTGAATCGTCCAGGCGCGTCCGTACGCGATAGCGAATGGCGTAGAAGCTGGGTACGGCGGCAATCGCGCCTATTACCATTGCCCAGAACGGCGATACGAAGCCCGCCGCGGGCGTAATCGCCACAAGCCCGACCACGATTCCCGTGGCCACACCGACGGCCGTACCCTTACTGGTATGAATATAGTCCAGGAACGTCCATGCCACCAGAGCCGCGGCTGGGGCCAACAGCGTATTCACCATCGCGACTGCGGCGATGCCGTCGGCAGCCAACGCGCTCCCCCCATTAAAGCCGAACCAGCCGAACCAGAGGATGCCGGCTCCAAGAAGCACAAACGGCACGTTGTGGGGTACGAATGCCATGCGCCCATAGTCCCGGCGCGTGCCCAACATGAGTGCGACCACGACAGCGGCAATGCCGGCGTTGATATGCACAACGGCGCCACCGGCGAAGTCCAGAGCACCCATTTCGCCGAGCCAACCGCCTCCCCATACCCAGTGGCAAACCGGGGCATAGACCAGCACTCCCCAGGCTGCGATAAAGAGTACGTACGCCTTGAAGCGCATACGACCCACAACCGCCCCGGAAATCAGTGCTCCGGTAATGATGGCAAACGTGCCCTGGAACCCCATGAACAGAATGTCAGGAATCGTGCCGTTGGGCTCCATGAGCACGCCGTTCAGGAACAGGAAGGACAGGTCGCCGAAATATGCGTTACCCTCCCCAAAGGCAATCGAATAGCCCAGTATGGCCCATATCACACCCGTGACACCGATGGCGATGAAGCTCATCATCATGGTGTTTAGGGCGTTCTTGCGACGTACGAGTCCTCCATAGAAGAAAGCCAATCCAGGCGTCATGAGAAGTACGAGTGACGCAGAGATCAGCAGCCAGGCCGTATCGGCGCCGCTAATGGCGGGCTCTGCAGCCTCCTGGGCGAAGGCGCTTTGCACCGTCACGGCAAGAAGCAGGAGCGCGGAAAAAAAGAATCGACGCATCATGGAAATGGGGAATTGGTGATTGGTTAGCGACCGCGCGCAGAGTAAGGAGTATTTTGCACATATCCAAATTTTAATGATGCAAACAATTCGTTTACCCATGTTTTATAAGGTAAATTCACATTTCACTCAAAATATTTATGACGTGAATACTGTTGACAGGAATTAGGGGTGCACCCGGGATCCTGTGTGGAGAGCGTATGGGAGTGTAGGTATGACGCAGACTCCTGGGACAAGCATGCGTGCGAACTTTCACGGCGCATGGGCATTAGGGGGTTCCTTTCGCACACATTACAGACAAACACCAATGAATCCTTTTGCGACCCATGGTCTCCCGAGTTGGGCCGAGTACATGGCCCTTGACGCCAATGCCGCCGTTGCGTATTACAGCAACTTGTTCGGATGGCATGCCGAGGCAATGCCGATGGGAGACGATACATACCACGTGATGCAAGCGGGACCGTTCAGCGCGGCCGGCATCATGGCGGTTCCCGAGCCCGGGATGCCTCCATGCTGGGGCTTTTACATTACCGTCGAGGATGTAGACAGCACCGCGGCTACAGCCGCGGCGGCCGGCGCACAAGTGATCGTGCCCGTAACAGACGCTCCGGGCGTAGGGCGCTTTTGTGGCTTCCTTGATCCGCAAGGCGCCTATCTGGCTGCTATGTCGTATGACGAGCCAACCGCCGACGACCCCCCGAGGACGATGGAAACGGCCTTTCAGACACCCGGCATGTTTAGCTGGCTGGAGTGTCGTGTGCCAGATGTGGACAAGGCCATCGCGTTCTATACAGAATTATTCGGGTGGACGATCCAGACGCAGGACATGTCCGGAACGCCATACTCGATGCTCCAGGTCGGTGATGTGACCATCGGAGGAGTCATGCAACAGCCTTTTGAAGGGGCTCCGCCACATTGGGGCGGCTATGTCACGGTGCGTGATACCGACCAAACGCTGGAGACCGCCGCCACCACCGGCGGCAAAATCTCCGTTCCCGCATTCGATGTCCCGGGAGTCGGGCGGTTAGGATTTCTTGAGGATCCGCAGGGTGCCTCTCTGGCAGTTGCCGCCTATCAGGAGCCAGCAACCTAAACTATGCAAAGATATGTCCTTGGAATTAGGCGCGTTCTCGGTCAGCCTCACCGTAAAGGACCTGGACGCCTCCAGAGATTTCTACGCGGCCCTTGGGTTTTCGGTAACCGGGGGGAGCATGGAGGATCGCTACCTCATCATGATTAACGGACAGGCAATCATCGGGTTATTTCAGGGGATGTTTGAGAAAAACATATTGACCTTCAACCCTGGTCTTACACACACAAAAGAGCAGCTCAAGGATTTCACGGACATACGTGACATACAGCGCCACTTGAAAGAGCAGGGCTTGGTACTGATCAGCGAGGCTGACGAATCCGGCACGGGAGCGGCCAGCATTATCCTGGAGGATCCGGACGGCAACCCGGTCCTCATTGACCAGTTCTTCTGAGTCTCGGGCGACTGCCTACGCGTCCAAGCGCTCCGCGTACGGCACGATTTTACCGGTTTCTACGTACTTGCGGAGCAGGCGCAAATACATGGCCCAGCAGAATGTGGATATACGGTAGTGGTCGTTCGACTCTGCCCATCCGCGGTGATAGAACTCTACCTGCGTGCCGAGTTCGCTATCAGAGAGCAGGAAACCTACGCGCGTGCCCTTCCAGTCCTCGTCCGCAACGGTTAGTTCCCACTCCAGGGCAGCGTCTGGCACGTAACCGATAACCTTACCCTTCCACTGGTGTGAGGGCCCGAAGCCGAGGTCATAGGTGGTCCCTGCCTCGGGCCAGCCGTTTGCGGTCAGGGTCCACCAGGCATTTAGGCCTTTGGGCGTGCTAATGGCCAGAAACACGTCTACGCGCCGTGCGGGAATCGGAAACGTGTGGTAGATGTCAGGCATCGTATCGTAGCCGGTTGCGGTAGTAGAGGATGGCCTTCTTCCAACCTTGCAGGGCGGACGACTTGTTCCTTCCACCCTCTCTTGCCCGGATCTTATCTGCTAGTCCCCCGGTACGCGCGTGCCGTCCTGCCTGCACATTGCCTTGCGACCCTGATCCATGGACCCTGACCTTATTTGTGGTGCGGATGGCCGCCTTCGCTGCCAGTGGGCGTTGGAAGACGCCCGCATGATCGCCTACCACGACACCGAGTGGGGGTGCCCCGTTTCCGACGACACCCGGCTGTTCGAAAAGATGACCCTGGAGTCCTTCCAGTCTGGGCTGAGTTG
Organism: Rhodothermales bacterium; assembly: GCA_963665975.1. Lineage (GTDB taxonomy): Bacteria > Bacteroidota > Rhodothermia > Rhodothermales > Bin80. The sequence continues at coordinate 2,740,581 of OY762508.1, read as the reverse complement.
GCGCACCATATTGAACAAGCGAGATGCGTTCAGGAATGCCTTTGATGGTTTCGATATCGAGAGGGTGGCCGGCTATGCAACGGCCGACATCGACCGCCTGGTGATTGATAAGGGCATCGTGCGTCATCGCGGAAAAATCGAATCCGCTATCCACAACGCCGGGACCGCGACCAGACTGATTGCGGATTACGGGTCGCTGGCAGCCTTTGTATGGCGGTATGAGCCAGCGCCAGAGTCCAGACCTGCTCGGATCACATGGGAAATATTGCAATCGCTTGCCAAAACGGAGGCGTCTGCAGCGATGGCGCGGGATCTGAAGAGGAAGGGTTGGAAATTCTTCGGCCCCGTTACCGCCTACGCCTTTATGCAGTCCATGGGGATCGTCAACGACCACCAGGAGGGGTGTTTCCGCCACGCCATTGTGGAGACATTGCGTGATCGCTTCTCCCGCCCCGGGCAGGGTGCGAGATGACCTGACTCCGCTGATTGGCCTGAACCTACAGGTCCGCCGTCATGATGAACAGTGGTGCGTGTTCGAACGTCTTATATATGGGACGCAGACGCTCACGGTTATAGTGCTTTTCAACGTCAACAATCTTGTGTGGCCCGTTGATGACCTCCATGGAGGTGCTGCCGTAATTGCCATTCTGGATGTTGACAAGCCGCCCGGAAATTCCCTTTAGAATCAAGTCCAACGCCAGGTTTCCGAACGCCATCGGCACAACGGAGTCCAGCGCGTCCGGCGCACCGCAGCGCACCAGATATCCCAGACGCTGATTGACGACGTTGACTCGGCGTCCGTTGTTGAACTGCGGAGAAAACTCTTTAAGTTTGGCGGCAACGCGCTCTCCTATTCCCCCAAGTTTGGCGTGACCGTACTGATCCTTTTCTTCTCTTTCGAACGACATGCTCGTGTCGCCCTTCATCTTCGCCCCTTCGGAGACCAGCATTACGGAATACCTGCTCGCGTTGCGGTTGCGATCATAGACGAGCAGCTCGGTTAACTGCTCCATGTCAAAATCGACTTCCGGTATTACGCATCGGTCCGCTGCGCCAGCCATCGTTGGCAATAGTGCCGAAAACCCGGCATAGCGCCCGAATACTTCGATGACCAAGAAGCGCTCGTGCGAGCCTGCTGATGTCCTGAGCGTGTGCGCAAGATCCAGCGTCCGCGTTACGCACGTTCCGAATCCTATACAGTAATCGGTGCCCGGCACATCGTTGTCCATCGTTTTCGGGATGGCCACCACTTTCACCCCGTTGGAGTGGAGGTGATGGCCATAACTCAGCGTATCGTCTCCCCCAATCGGGATCAGGTAATCAAGCCCGATAAACTCGATGTTCCGCAGCACTTCCGGGGTGACATCATTGATTGTGTCCGTGTACTTTCCGCGAAGATGCTCGGGCAGGTTGTGCAGCGGAAGGTGGCTCGGCCGTGTGCGTGACGAGTGCAGAAACGTCCCGCCGGTGCGTCCATGCCGGGATACGGCATCCTCGGAAAGCTCTATATAATTATCCGAATTGTCCGCTTCCTTGTCAGGGATGGTCTCCACCAGTCCGGCCCATCCCCTTCGAATTCCAACCACGCGGAAGCCTTCTCTGGATGCCCGAATGGTGACCGCGCGAATGGCTGGATTGAGTCCCGGCACGTCTCCACCGCCGGTCAATATACCGATGGTTCCTCTGTAGGCCATGGGATGTTTTATCTCCTGTGTTGCGTCTGGCGAATGGTCTGTGCAAAGCTACGACAGAGGTCGCAACCGGTGTCTGGAGTTAGTATGAAAATTGACCTGCTGTGCAGATGGAGAGGGGTATGACCAAGTGCCTGAACGACGCCATGGTTGTCCGTACCCGAGAAGTTCCTACAGGGTCAAACCAATCCGCGACTGACGGCGAGCCAGAACTTGCGGGACCGCGACAGATGAACCGGAGAATCCCACTCGTCCCATCCCCGTTTCTCCAGTCGTTCAAACGTTGCCCGGTACACTGCGCGCATCATGATGACAGGGCGCGTCTGACGCCACTTGAGCTGCCTGATTAGCTTGTCGGCCTTCACGTAGAAATTTCGCGTCAAATCCGCCAACTCCTCACAGGCCGTCACAAAACCTGGTTGTTCGAACACATCTTCGAAGCGCCGCGGAGCTACATCATGTTTTGCCAGCAATCTCGCTGGAACGTACAGCCGCTGGCGATCCGCATCTTCTTTCAGATCTCTAAGAATATTGGTGAGCTGAAAGGCGTTTCCGAGCAATTCAGCCATGAGTACGCCAGGGATGCGGGGTAACCCAAAAACATGAATGGACAGAACGCCTACGGCGCCCGCAACGCGGCGGCAGTATGTCAACAAATCGCCTATAGTCTGCATTTCGAGCGTCTGCGCGGCATCTGTTTCCATCCCGTCAATAACGGCCATGAATTCTTCCTGGGGCAGTTCGAAGCGCTGCACCGCGTACTTCAACGCACGCGTGGTGGGCCAGCGCGGCTCGCGCGCGTACAGTTGGCCGATCTCTGTCCGCCAGGCATCCAGGGCCTGCTTCTTGTTTGCGACATGTCCCGGCTGATCAACGATATCGTCTACCTCGCGGCAGAACGCGTAGATCGCATACATCGCGCGACGGCGCTCCGCAGGCAGAACGTTCATCCCCCACAGAAACGACGTACCCGACTGGGCAACTATGCGTTGGACATGCACCCATGGATCAATAAGGTGCCGATCACTATGTCTGGTTCCCATGGAAACGATTTCGCACCGTGATTCTGACGCCTGCCATTCGCTCCAAAATAGCCCAATGGTTCAAACAGCGGGATTCAATCATCCCTGTGGCGCTAGTTGGACTTGCAAGTTACGTTTCCGCAGCGTGAAATCGAAAGATGTTACGCTCCAAGATGCCAATTAAATCAGGATAATCTGCTACTCCAAAAATAATGGCCTCATACCTTGCCTGCGTCCGCTCCATCCAATCGCACCCGCTCCCGCGGCGCCTCTGTCAACGATAGTGCTGGGACATTTCTGGCATGGTACAACACGAAAGTCAACCCGATTCCCGTGCGGATTCTTCACTATACGCACAGTAACTATTGTTTCCGTGCGCCCGTAAGGGGCATCGACGCAATCAACAACGATCAATCTTTTCGCGACTATGAATCCGTTAGCCACGCACGGCGCTCCAAGTTGGGCGGAGTTGCTTGCCGGTGACGTAGAGGAAGCTGTCGCCTATTACAGCAATCTGTTCGGGTGGACCAGCACTCCGTTGGAGACGGCCGGTGGCGGCTATCACGTGATGCAAGCTCGCGGTGTAAACGTCGGAGGCATCATGGCCGTACCGAACGCAATGGTTCCACCTATGTGGTGTTACTATGTCACCGTGGATAACGTGGACCGCATTGCCGCAAAAGCGGAAGCAACCGGAGCGACCATCATTGTTCCCGTCACTGACGCCCCGGGTGTCGGCCGCTTCTGTGGCTTCACGGATCCCCAGGGAGCATATCTGGCGGTCATTACCTATACGGCAACGACGGACCGGCATGTGCTCGAAAAGCTGGACAAGGCCTTCGAAACGCATGGCATGTTCAGTTGGATGCAGCTGCAGGCGCAGAATGTAGAAGAGGCCGCCTCATTCTATGCTTCGCTCCTTGGTTGGACCATCACGGAAGAGCACATGGAAACCGGTCCCTATCATGTGATCAAGAATGGCGGTGCCGCCATCGGAGGAATCGTTCCGTCGCCCGCACCGGAAATCCCACCTCACTGGAGCGCTTATGTGACGGTCGACGATGCTGACAGAGTACTGGAGGCGGTAGAGGCCGCCGGAGGCATGATCACGGTCCCCGCCGTCAATGTTCCGACCGTCGGCCGTCTAGCACATACCATGGACCCTCAAGGCGCGCATCTGGCGATCGCGGCATATGAGCAACGGCAGTGAGACAAGGCGCAATAAGCCGTCATGCGTCCATCGCTAGTAGCACTGCATCAATCTTCTTCACGGTGCGCCAATTCCGGGCCGTGATGGGCACCCCCAAGAGCTTCTCCACGCTTGCCGCCAGTCTTGAACGGCCAATGCCATTGGGTGCATAGAGATAAAACACGCGCTCTGATAGGACATATCGCTCTTCGGGGGCCCGGATATGTTCGATTCTCCGCATGTCCGGCTGCGCCGGAGCTTCCGCCAGGAAAGACAGGTGCAAGGACTTGGGCTGACTCTCCGCCTGTGGAAAAGGGTTCGATCTGACCGCTGACTTCCAGGGCTCTGCGTTGAGAATCAGGGCTCGGGGACGAAATCCATGGACCCGGTCAATCGCCCGTTCTATGCGATCTGCGAGGTTATCCGAATGTCGCGCGTTCTCCGAGCGGAATACCGCGTTTCCGCTCTGAATGACCGTGTGGATGTCGTGCAGGTCCAGGCCTTGCATTATTTCTATCAATGCGTGCATAGGTAGGCGGTGCTTGCCGCCGACATTGACACCACGGAGGAGTAACACGCGTGTATGCATCGTCATCACTTAAACCAGGATGGGGTCGCGGCCCAGCATGCGTTGCTCCGCCGGGGTGGGTAGCACCGTGTGCTGGCAATCATAGTGCTGGCAATCATATACACATTATATTTGGACAACCGGAATGTAACCGGTACATGCTTCGTCTAAAAGGGGCATGAGCATATTATTGTGCCTCACGCTCCCTGTTTCTCCGTCCGCTCAAACCACTATCTTGTCATGAAACGACATTCCCTCTTTGTCCTCCTGCTGTTGCTTGGCATTGCACCGACTATGCAGGCCTCTGCGCAAGTAAGCGACTCTGATGCCGTCAAAAAGATGATGGCTGTACAGATCGATACGCTCGTCTTGCAATTGAGCTTGACTGCGGAACAAGATGCTCCCGTCCGAGAGGTGCTGATGGCTCAGTCCGAGCAACGCTTGCAGCTCCGCGAGTCTGCACGAAAAAGCAACAGCCGTCGCGGTGTTCGTCAGCGTATGGAAGCCCTGCAAAAGGATACAGATGCCAAGCTCAAAGAACTCCTCACCGACGAGCAGATGGCGACATACAAGAAGATCGTCGAAAAACGCCGGGATAGTCGCCGGGGGCCACGCAGCAGACCTGGAAATAGCCAATGAAGTCGAACGCCGACATTCGGAAGTCGTGGTATTGATCCGGTTCCGGGATGCTTGTATCTGGCGGCAGAGGGCGTGCGCCATGTAGGCGACGAGCAGAAAGCCGTAATTGACGCACTGCGTGTTCCATTCTAAGAAGAAGCAACAAGGCGTGATCAAGCAGCATGGAGATCGATGCGAAACGTGTGCAAGACCGCGTACGACGATGTGTTGCCTACCCACGCAGCACGCGATCAGCACAGCCACGGCAAGCAAGCTTCGGCGGTATTCCAAAGGATGCTGCACGTTGCGCATGCCTCATGGAATGGTAGGATCACCCCGTCGTCTATTCATCGGCGTCAGTCTTTCGTGACGAACCTGCAATCGAAGGTGTCGGTTGCGCCGCGGGATGAGGAGCTTGTCGCTCGCGCAAAGCGCGGAGACCGGCGAGCCTTCCGACTCCTCGTCGAGCGCCATCAGCATGCCGTTGCCCGCACGGTCACTGGCATGCTGGGTCCAACCCAAGAGGTAGACGATGTCGTTCAGGAAGCTTTCATACGGTTGTACCAATCGCTGGACCGGTTCCGCCACGACGCGGCAATCGGCACTTATCTTCGTCGCATTGCCATCAATCGCGCCCTGGATGCCCTGCGCCGGCGCAAGCGATTTCTTGCCCGGTTTGTCAGCAGAGATGATGAGGCGCAGTCCATTCCTGACGCTTCTGTGGACGCAGGCCTGCGGCTTGAGAACAAAGAGCGTGGACAGGTCGTCTGGCAGGCGATCAGCAAGCTGTCCCCAAACCATCGCGCCGTCGTCATTCTCCGGCTCATCGAAGGACATTCAACGGAAGAGACGGCGGAAATCCTCTCCATCGCCTACGGCACCGTACTCTCAAGACTCAGCCGCGCAACAAAGCGCCTCCGGGAACTCCTTGGACCCGTCCTGGAAGAATGGACCAATGCATAACCTTACCCGGGCCAACTCATGAGCACACCAAACTGCGAACGCCTACTTAGTTTTCTGCGCAATGAGTTGACGCCACCAGAAGTGGCCGCGCTCAAGCAAGAGCTCGACCATTCTGCCGCGCTGCGCACAGAACTCGCGGACTTGAAGGCTCTACAGCATTTGCTGCAGGAATCCATGCGTGAATCTTCGGAGACGGCGCTTAGACCCTTCTTTGCGGATCGCGTGATGCGGCGCATTGCTCCGGCGCCGGTTCCAGCGCCGGACGAGGCCCTTCTGGAATACGTGTGGCATCTGTTCCGGCCCATGGTCGCGGTCAGCACGCTTTTGATCCTGGGTCTCGCCGCCTACAGTGCCTCCCGTATTGACGCCTACGAAGCAACGCCAACGACCTCGGAGGCTATTCTCGGCCTGCAGCCCGTCACGCTAACGTCTGTATTTGCCGCCGACCTTGAAATCATTCCAGCGCTGGATCCATGACCACACGGACTAAATCGGCCCTCCTTCTCTTCGTCACTCTCGCAGTGGGCATGCTCCTGGGTGTGCTCGGCGCAAGCGCGCTTCAAAACCGGCGTGCCGAGAAGATCCGCGATGCCAGGGAGCGTGGCGGCGTGGTGCGGCTTATGGAGAACGTCATTCAACCGGTAGACGAGGCACAACGGGCACAACTGCGTGCTGCCCTGGAGAAGTCGGAAGACCGCTTCAGTGCCGCCAGGCGGGAATGCCGCGAGAACCTGGGAGCCCAGCGTGATTCTCTGCTCGCGGAATTGGACTTGCTGCTTAATCCCGACCAGCGCGAGCGCGTACGCGAGTGGTTGTCGCGAGACTGGAGCAGGAACAATGGCAGGAGCAGAAGCAAGAAGGGCCGGTCCGGCCCGCGCCGCTAATTCTTTCCCGAGACACCCCTTGTTGCCCATGAAAAAGATCTTCCTACTCATACTCGTACTCGTCTTGACCGGGGCATCGGTTTGGTATTTCAACCGGCCCAATGGCGAGGAAGAAAGCCCCTACCGATTCGTCACACTGGAAGCGGGTGATATTGAAGCCGTGGTCTCCAGCACCGGCACCCTGGATGCCGTGACCACTGTACAGGTCGGCACACAGGTGTCGGGAATCATTTCGCATATATATGTGGACTTTAACGACAATGTGCAGAAAGGCCAGATCGTAGCTCGCATTGACACCACGCTGCTCACAAGCTCCGTACGGGACGCAGAAGCCAACGTTGAACGCAATAAGGCACAGCTTCGGCAGGCGGAACGGGAGTTCAAACGAATCGGTGGGCTCTTCGACAAGCAATTTGTCACCGAGATCGAATTCAACCGCGCGCAGTACGATCTTGATATCGCGGTCGCCGCCACCAAGAGTGCGGAAATCAGCCTTGAGCGGGCCCGCCAGAATCTGAGCTATGCCACGATCTACGCGCCGATTTCCGGAACGGTAATTGAGCGAAATGTGGACGTGGGCCAGACCGTGGCAGCCAGCTTTTCCGCCCCTCAGCTATTTCTGATCGCGGATGACTTGTCCCGCATGGAAATTCTTGCCTCCGTTGACGAAAGCGATATTGGGCAGATCCAGGACGGTCAGCAGGCTCGCTTCACGGTCCAGGCCTATCCGGATGAAGAATTTACAGGGGTCGTGCGCCAGGTGCGTCTGCAGTCGACTACAACTGAAAACGTTGTCAACTATACGGTCGTCGTGGATGTAGAGAACCCGGACGGCAAGCTGCTGCCTGGCATGACGACCATCATTGATTTTCTTATCCAGACTGCACGGGACGTGCTCAAGATCTCGAACGCCGCCCTGCGCTTCCGCCCGACAGAAGCCATGATGGCGGAGGTGCGCGACCGAAGGCAGGCGCAGCGGGCAGCACGCGAAGGCAATGATTCGCTCGGCACGGAGAGACGCCGTGGAAGGGCAGGCGAGTTTGGAGGACCGGGTGCCTCCGGAGGCCCAGGCGGATTCGCAGCGGCGGGCGGATTCGGAAGCCCGGGAGGATTCAGCCAGCGTGGTGGTGAAGACTTTGCTATGGTGTGGTTTCTGGACGAGGAAGGCTTGCTCAGCATGGCCCCGGCGCGGGTCGGGATTTCGGACGGTCAGATGACCGAAGTGCGCAGCCGTCGCCTGGACCCCGGCATGCAAATCATCGCCGGCGTTACCCAGGCCGCAATGCAGGATCAGGGCAGCAGCAATCCTTTTCAAAATTCTCAGCAGCAAGGACGCCGCAGACCCGGCGGATTCTAAACTGAAGCATCCAGCAAGTGATGGTGAACAATATTGTAATGCGGACCGTGGGCTTGACCAAGGTCTTTACCATGGGGAAGACCAAGGTGCATGCCCTGCGCGGCGTGGATCTGACCGTCCAGAAAGGAGAAATGATCGCCATCATCGGCGCGTCGGGATCAGGAAAATCCACCCTCATGAATATCATCGGGTGCTTGGACTACCCCACCGAAGGCACGTATTTTCTGGACGGCGTACAGGTCGAACACATGTCTCGTAACCGGCTTGCGGACATTCGCAACCAGAAGATCGGCTTCGTTTTTCAGGGATTTAACCTGCTTGCCCGCACCACGGCGCTGGAAAACGTGGAATTGCCTCTACTCTATGACCGCACTGGCGCAAAGTTAAATGTGCGCGCCATGGCCCAAGAGGCCCTCGAACGTGTAGGACTGGGCGACCGGCTTGATCACGAGCCGAACGAACTCTCGGGTGGCCAGCAGCAGCGCGTGGCGATTGCCCGGGCGCTCGTCTCCTCCCCCGCCATCCTTTTGGCTGACGAGCCAACGGGCAACCTCGACAGCCGTACGTCCATCGAGGTGTTGGCGCTGTTTCAGGAGCTCAACGCTCAGGGCATCACGATATTGCTGGTGACACACGAACGCGATATCTCTCAGTGTGCGCACCGCATCATCGAACTACGCGACGGTCGCATTATCCGTGACGAGCCGATACGGAACCGCCGCTCTGCCGCGGAGGAAATCAAGCGCTTCCCCGTGGAGCCTGAACCTGACCAGGTCGCCGCATAAATCCCACAACCAATCCCGCCCGGGCATGAAAGGATCGACGCTAATCAAAGTCGCATCGCAGAGCATCCTAAAAAACAAGATGCGCACGCTGCTGACCATGCTGGGTATCATTATAGGTGTGGGCGCTGTAATCGTGATGGTCGCCGTGGGTCAAGGGGCCCAGTCCCAGATCCAGAACCAGATCAACAACCTCGGCACCAACATGATCGTGATCACCCCCGGTGCGAGCAGCCAGGGCGGAGTAAGCCGCGGCGCGCAGAGCTATAATCGGCTCACCGTAAAGGACGCGGAGAAAATCCAACGGGAAAGCTTGCTCATCTCCGCCGTATCTCCAGTCGTGTATACCCGTACACAGGCCATCGGCGGACAGGGTAACTGGCGAACCACCGTAAACGGAGTTTCTACCGATTACCAGATCATCCGCAATTGGGACCTTGCCAGCGGGCGCTTCTTCGACCAGAGCGAAGTGCGCCAAATGCGTAAAGTGGCTGTCCTGGGACATACCGTGGCAGAAAACCTGTATCCCGGGGAGGATCCGGTCGGACAGTTGATCCAACTCCGCAACGTTCCTGTCCGGATTGTGGGGGTCCTGGAGGCCAAGGGTCAGACTGCCTCCGGCAACGACCAGGATGATATCATTCTGGCCCCCTATACCACTGTGCAGAACCGCCTCAGCGGATGGAGCCGTATTTTCCAGATCCTGGCCAGCACCTCGTCGCCTGGAGATATCCCCGAGGCGCAGGAAGAAATATCCTCCATCATGCGGGAAGCACATGACTTGTCCGAATGGGAGGACGATGATTTCACCGTCCGCAATCAAACGGATCTGGCAGACGCAGCGCAGGGAACCACCGAAGTAATGACCCTGCTCCTGGCAGCTATCGCCTCGATATCACTCATCGTCGGCGGCATCGGCATCATGAATATCATGCTGGTATCGGTGACAGAGCGCACGCGCGAAATCGGAATCCGCATGGCAATCGGCGCCCGTGGACGGGACGTGCTCACGCAGTTTCTGGTCGAAAGCATTGTCATGAGCGTATTCGGCGGCATGATCGGCGTCGGGATTGGATTTGCCGGGGCTGCCGTAATTCGGGGGATCACCGGATGGAGCACCGTCATTTCTCCAGAAACTGTGGCGGTAGCACTGGTGTTTTCTGCAGGCGTAGGCATTTTCTTCGGTTTCTATCCAGCACGCAAAGCCGCCGCGCTCAACCCCATAGAAGCACTGCGGTACGAATAGTCTTACTACGCGAAACGAAGCATCCTCATGACAACAGTGCGCCGCGCGCTGCTCTACCTCCTGTGTCTCGGCATGCTGGGTGCCGGCACCGAACTACTGCTCCTTGAGCACTATGAGGATCCCTGGCAACTGGCTCCGCTTATTGTACTCGGCCTTGGACTGATCGTGCTTGTCTGGTGCGCGGCCACGCAGTCTCGTGCAAGCGTGCGCCTGTTACAGGCCGTAATGGCTGTATTCCTGGTCACTGGAATCGTTGGACTTTGGATGCATTATTCCGGCAATGCGGAATTCGAATTAGAAATGGTTCCCACAAGGACTGGACTATCTCTTGTCTGGGAGTCGCTACGCGGAGCGACTCCTGCGGTAGCTCCGGCCACCATGCTATATCTGGGACTACTCGGCCTGGTCTATACGGTCAGGCACCCTTCCCTAGCCCCTACATCTTCCGAGGACTCCTCATGACCCGAACGAAAAATTACGCGGCTCTCGCCGTAGTCATCCTGTTGTGCTCGACTACTGCGATGGCTCAGCAGGATGCACAACAGGCGATGCTGAATGCAAATCTGAGCGGCAAGGCAGAACTGTTGGCGCTTCGGCACTTGGATGAGGCCGCCGTGGCTGCAATTGTCAAGAACCGCCCGTACCTCAGCTTGTCGGCCCTGGACTCGGTAATAACGCCCGCGATCGGTCGCGAGGCCACCGACAGTCTCTATGCCAGGCTCAGCGTACCCATCAACCTGAATACTGCGTCACGCGCCGAAATCCTGCTTATTCCGGGCGTCGGTCCCCGGATGGCGCACGAATTTGAAGAGTACCGCCCCTATATCGCTATTGCTCAATTCCGACGTGAAATTGGCAAGTATGTGGACGACGACGAAGTAGCGCGCCTGGAGCAATATGTGTTCGTACCTATCAACCTGAACACGGCAACCGACGAACACATTCTCAGCATTCCGGGAGTGGGTAAGAGGATGCTCCACGAATTCAAGGAATACCGGCCGTATACCAACATTCTGCAGTTCCGACGCGAAATTGGGAAATATGTTGATGACGACGAAGTAGCCCGCCTGGAACGCTTTGTGACATTGTAGGAGAGCGGCCAGCGGCGTGCCGTGGTCATTATTCATTGTTCCTTCGGAAAGCATACGCCAAAGCAAAGCGCTTTTCTGATATTTTATTTCAGAGGCGTAATTGCGCCTCCTCCACATGCGGAACGATTTCTCCCATTCTTTCCCATGACCAACGTCAGGCTTGACTCGCCGCAGGCGGTAGCCAACAATATCCTGCTGTTGGGTATCCTGCTCATCATTTTGAGCCTCGCCACGGGTGTGCTCACGACGTATAGTGATGCCCCCGTTTTTCCGCGCATGCCGGGAATATTGGGTTTTCTGATCGTCATGACAGGGATCCTCGTGCGCAACTTTCGTGGCTGGCATCGGCGGCTACTCTACGTTACCATGGGCCTGGCCTTTCTGGCCATCGTGTTTACTGTCGATGGAGTAGCAATTACGGCCGCTATCCTGCAAGGCAGCCACGTGGAGCACCCGGAACAAGCGGTCGAACAGGCCATCACAGCCATCCTGTGTGTCTGGTTCGTCACAGTTTCTGTCAGAGGCATCGTAGCTTCGCCGCGCGTACGCGCGTGATTGCCTTGCCACGCCGCATCGTCACGACCAACAGTCCCTGGGAGTCACGTGTAGGGTATGCCCGTGCCGTACGCGTCGGCACGCATGTATATGTGTCAGGGACGACAGCCTTTCATCCGGGCAGTGGAGAACTCGTAGGGATCGGCAGCGCATACGAGCAGACCAAACAGATCCTGGCTAACATCGAGTCGGGGCTCCACGAAGCTGGCGCCACCATGCAGGATGTGGTCCGCACCCGGATATTCGTCGTCAACATAGCCGATGATGCCGAAGACATCGGCCGCGCCCATCGCGAAGCATTTGCTCACGTCCGCCCCGCGGCAACCATGGTTGCCGTTGCCGGGCTCATCGACCCTGACATGCTCGTGGAAATCGAAGCGGACGCCGTAGTGCAGGACGAGGCCGCCTAGCCGACGTAGGCCATCGCCTCCTCAAAGCGCACCCCGACCATGCGGGAGAGTCCCTGCTCCTGCATCGTGATCCCATACAGGCGATCGGCCATCTCCATCGTGCGTTTGTTGTGCGTCACCAAGATGAACTGCGTGTCCAGCGAGAACCGTCGAATGAGGCGCATGAACCGGTCGATGTTGGAATCGTCCAGCGGAGCGTCGACCTCATCCAGGAAACAGAACGGGCTGGGCTTCACCAGATATATGGCGAAGAGAAGCGCAATAGCGGTGAGTGTCTTTTCTCCACTTGAGAGCTGCGCGATGTTGATCGGCCGCTTTCCGCGGGGTTTGGCCATGATGTGGATCGGCGATTCCAGTGGCTGGTCCGGTTCGGCGAGATCCAGATCGGCGCTGGCATCGTGCCCGAACAGGTCCTCGAACAAGTTCCTGAAGTTCGCGCGAATCGCGGTATAGGTTTCCGTAAAGCGCTCGGCGGCTGTCGCATTAATTTCGGAAATCGTCTCCAGCAACGTTCCCTCTGCCATTTCGAGATCCGCACATTGGGCGGTCATGAATTCCAGGCGTTCGCTCTCCGTCTCGAATTCCTCAAGTGCAAGTGCATTTACGCTGCCCATCTGCCGCATCTTGTCCTGCAACGCTACAAGTTCTTCCCGCGCTGTGTCCTCATCGAAGTCTTCCTCTATTGGCACGCGTTCTGCACCGAATTCAATATTCAATTTCTCCTGGATGCTGGTCGTGAGTTGCTCCCGCTGCGCCTGCAGGGATGCCTGCTGAACAGCATGGGCGTGTTCTTCCTGCACCGTCTCCTCACGGAGCCGCCGCAGCTTCTTGAGTCGATTTTCAGCTCGCTCCGTGTCTACGCGCGTCTGCATGAGCCTGGTGCGATCCGCCGCCACCGCATCTTCCAGCGCCGTGCGGTTACTCCGTTCGGTACGCAGCAGAGTATCCAGGTCTTCGATGCGGCCCCTCGCAGTTCGCATGGTTTCTCCGAGGCTTTCGAGGTATCCCTCGCGCCGTAGCATGCGCCGCTCCATGTCCGCTGTTTCTTCCAGGAGGCGGGCCACATCACGTTGTAATCCCTCGACGCGGTTACGCGCATGGCTTGCGTCAATGCCCGCCCTGTTGAATCGATCCTGGGCCGCCAGGCTTTCCTGCTCCGCTGCCTGGAGATCCTGCTCTGCCGCCACGATCAATCGCTGCAAGCTCTCGAGTGCCTGTTCCGCCTCTCTCACCGCCAATCGAGGCGTGTCCACAGATTGCTCTGTGACTTCCATGGCCGCCGAAGTCGCCTGCAATTGCGCCTCCACGTCACTGCGCTGCCTGCGCAGATCATCATGCCGATCGGCCGCTCGCTCGGCCACTCGCTCGGCATCGACAAATGCCTGCATCATACGGGAGGCGGCATCACGCGCCTCGTCCAGCGGAATAGCTTGCAAGGCCTGGATGCGCTGGTCGCGGTCCTCTACGAGCGCCGACTGTTTGCTCTCCAGTGCGATCAACGCGTCCAGTGTGGCAGCGAGCCGTTTGCGGCGCGCCATGCGCTCGGCTCCCGGCGATTCCTTGATCGCGTCGCTGCCCGCATAGACAAATCCTTGCTCGTCGAGCCATTCTCCACGCGCAGTAACAAAGCGTGCTGGGCTTTCCGGCGCCTTTGCCAGCACAGACTGCGCCTCCTCGAGCGTGTCGACGTAGCACACATGCTGCAAAAGAACGCGCCCCAAAGGAGCGTACTGAGAACTTGACGCCACTACGCAATCCGACAGCGGAAGCAGTCCAGGTCTGGAGCAGGCTTCGACATCCGGCACAGCAGTTGTTAACCGATCCATCACCAAGAACAGTGCACGCCCCTTGTCCTCCTCCCTGAGTAGTGCTACGGCCTGCTGGGCTTCTGCATCGGTCTGCACTACCAGGCATGTTCCCCAGGAGCCAAGCGCCGCGTCGAGTGCGGCGCGATAGGGCTCGTCGCACGTCAGCACGTCGCTGATGGTCACGAGGGGGCTCGCGCCCTTCTCTGACAGAAAGCGCACGGCATTTGGAAAATCCTCATAGGAGGCGAGCAGTCCCTGGAGCAGATCCCGCTCCGCGACCTTCGCCGCATGCACGCGCTCCACATCGTGGATGGCATTGCCCGTCTTCTCAAGGGCCCGCCACACCACGTCAGATTCTGCTTCCACAGCTGCCAGGTGTTCCCGGGCATCGCTGAGTGCTGTCCTGGCAGCGGCCAGGCGCTGGCTGGCAGCCTGATCCTCTGCAGAAATGTCTGCTTCGGAGGCCTCGAGCGCAGTCTCCAGTTCCCGCAGGCGGGTCATCTCTCTGGCTAGCAGCTCCATTCGGTTGGCGAGCTGATCCGCCTGGCGCAGACTGTCCGCCCGCTGTTTTCCAGCTTCGGCCTCACGCTTGCGCACGCTGCGCAGGGTCTGGCGCTGGGCCTCAGACGCGTTGCGTGCCCGATCTCGCGCTTGGCGGGCGGCATGCAACCGCTTTTGGGCCTCTTCCAGGACCGGCTCGGCTTCGCTAATCGCTACTAGTAGCTCCCCCCGCCTGGACTCAAGGGCCTCCTTACGTGTGCGCGTGTCCTCCACTTCCTTTCCTGTCCGCTCGCGGTCACGCCCAGCCGTCTGCAGGCGCTCCTGTTCCAGCCTGAGATCGGCCTCCAGATCTCGAACCGTGTTCAAATGCCTGCTTAGCTGTTGCCTGCTAGCTGTAAGGTGGCCTTCATGGTCCACGTGCTGCTTGCGCAAGGCCTGTCGCTCCGCTTCTTCTACTCCGATTCGTGCGGCAAACCCGGAAAGCGTGTCCTTCAATCGCCGAATCTTGGCTCCCAATTCCTCCTCCTGCCACACGAGACGATCATACTCCCGCTGGGCCAGGACCGCCTCCAGCGCACACACCCGATCCTGGTGCGTGTTGTATCGAGCAGCCGTCGCGGCCTGACGCTTCAGGCTACGCACGCGTTTTTCGATTTCGTCCCGCACATCACGCAGACGCGCCAAATCGGCCTGCGTGCCGTCCAGCTTGCGCAGTGCCTGCGCACGCCGCTGCTTGTACTTGGTTATTCCAGCTGCTTCCTCAAACAGATGCCGTCGATCCTGCGCATTATCCGACAAAATCTCCTCGATCATCTTCAATTCGATGACCGAATAGGCGCCAGCCCCCATGCCGGTGTCCATGAAGAGGTCGGTCACATCGCGCAATCGGCAAGCCACACCGTTGAGCAGGTATTCGGAATCTCCAGACCGATACAGACGCCTACCAAGCGTGACCTCGGAATACTCGACAGGCAGCGTCCCATGGGTGTTCTCTATGGTCAATTCTACCTCTGCCATGGCCAACGGCCGCCGCTTGGCGCTCCCGTTGAATATGACACTGTCCATCTTCGCGGACCGCAAAATGCGTGCACGCTGCTCCCCAATCACCCATCGGATGGCGTCTACGACGTTGGACTTGCCACATCCGTTGGGGCCCACAATTGCCGTAATCCCGGGATCGAAGCGCAACTCGGTCGGCAACGCAAAACTCTTGAACCCGTGCAGTCTGAGCTTACTTAAATACATGCCGTGGTGGAAAGCCCCACCGAAAACACTGCCAGTATGCGGAACTGGATATGCAATTAACGACTTGGAAAGCCGTTTTGCAAGTTCGTTTGGGTGTTTTGTAGGAAAGTCAGGTCATTACTGTAATATATTGCATTTATTTTTCTTACACGTAGATCAAAATGACTGCTGGTCGTGAATAGCCGTTATTGTATCATTCTTATCGTGTGTGTCAGGAGCGTAAGAATCGAAGTCCGAAGCCTTGTTGTCTTCGAATGAGAACGTCAGCCCCTCACCGCTGGCGGCTACGTCAATGGAAACCGTCCGGCCATCTGCCACCCACCCTGAGAGTACCTCCTCGGCTAATTTGTTTGTAATCTCGCGCTGCAGCACCCTCTTGACCGGCCGCGCCCCGAACGCCGGGTCATAGCCCCGCACTGCGAGATAGTCCCTTGCCTCCGGGCTGAGAATAAGCTGGATGCCGTGACTACGTTCGGCCAGAGCCTGGATAGTTCCGAACTGGATTTCTACGACCCGCCTGATCTGATCCTGGGCAAGTTGGTTAAACAGGACTGTTTCGTCGATACGATTCAGGAATTCAGGGCGGAGGCGCTGCTTTAGGAGGCCGAGGATTTCCCGCTGCAACTGCTCGCCTGCCTCGCTGGAGAGCTCACCGCCCATGGCCTCGATGCGTTGCTGCAGCAGATCCGAACCGATATTGCTCGTCATGATGATGATCGTGTTCTTGAAATCCGCCACGCGCCCCCTGTTGTCGGTAAGACGGCCATCGTCGAGCACCTGAAGCAGGATGTTAAACACTTCCGGTGCGCCTTTTCAATTTCATCCAACAGCACCACCGAGTATGGCTTGCGGCGCACCTGCTCGGTCAGTTGCCCTCCGTCATCATAGCCGACGTAGCCGGGAGGAGCCCCCACCAGTCGACTCACCGTGTGTCGCTCCTGGTACTCGCTCATGTCGATACGCACGAGCGCATTTTCGTCGTTGAATAGAAATGCGGCGAGCGCCTTCGCCAGTTCCGTCTTCCCCACCCCGGTCGAGCCCAGAAAGATGAATGACCCGATCGGCCTTCCTGCCTCTTGCAAGCCCGCACGCCCGCGCCGAACGGCGTTTGCAATCACGTGAAGAGCCTCATCCTGCCCTACCACCCGTTTGCGCAACTCCTGTTCGATTCGCTGAAGCTTGGCCCGTTCGCTCTCAAGCATGCGTGTCACCGGCACGCTCGTCCACCGTGAGACGATTTCCGCAATGTCTTCACTGTCGACTTCCTCTTTTAGTAGCGCGCCGTACTGCTGTACGGAAGCCAGCTTTTCCTGGGCTTCCGCGATGCTCTGCTCCAGTCTCGGAATGTGGCCGTGGCGGATTTCGGCGACTCTTTCGTAGGCGCCCTGCCGGACCAGCGCCTCGTCCTCGTTCCGAAGCTGTTCGATCTTCTCTTTCGCATCCCGGATATCCTTGATCAATTCCTTTTCCTGCACCCAGCGCGCCCTGTATTCGTCACGGTCTGCCTCTAAATTGGCCAACTGCTCTTCAATCGCAGAGAGCTTGTCGGTATCCTCTTCACGCTTGATCGCCTCCCGCTCTATTTCCAACTGCCGAATTTGCCGCTCCAGGTTATCGATTTCTTCTGGCAGCGAATCAATTTCAATCCGGAGGCGGGCCATCGCTTCGTCGACCAGGTCGATGGCCTTGTCCGGAAGAAAGCGATCCGAAATGTAGCGATGGCTGAGCTCGGCGGCCGCAATGAGCGCGCCGTCCGTGATGCGCACGCCGTGATGCACCTCATAACGCTCTTTGATGCCGCGCAGGATTGAAATCGAGTCTTCTACGTTTGGCTCGTCAACCACTATCGTTTGAAACCGCCGTTCCAGTGCCTTGTCCTTTTCCAGGTACTTACGATACTCATCGAGCGTCGTAGCGCCGATCGCGCGGAGATCCCCTCGCGCGAGGGCTGGCTTCAGGATATTGGCCGCATCCATGGCCCCTTCGGCGGCGCCAGCGCCTACGAGCGTATGAATCTCGTCGATGAACAGCAGGATCTGTCCGTCCGAGCCTGACACCTCCTTGACCACGGCCTTGAGACGATCTTCGAACTCTCCACGATATTTTGCTCCCGCAATCAGTGCTCCCATATCCAGGGCGTGGAGCGATTTTGTCTTCAGCCCCTCCGGCACATCGCCCTGTACGATGCGAATGGCGATGCCTTCGGCTATCGCTGTCTTGCCTACGCCAGGCTCGCCGATAAGCACGGGGTTGTTCTTGGTGCGCCGCGACAGGATCTGGAGTACGCGACGGATTTCTTCGTCCCGGCCTATTACCGGATCAATCTTGCCCCCGGCTGCCAAAGCGTTGAGGTTGCGTGTGAACCTCTCGAGCGCCTGGTAACGATCCTCGGCATGCTTGTCAGTGACGCGCTGGCCTCCGCGCACCTCTTTGATTACGCCCAGGATGTGCTCTTTCGTCACGCCTTGCGTGCGTAATGCGTCGCCGACTGCTCCCTTGGACGCTGTGAGCGCTATTAAGAGGTGCTCGCTGCTCACATACTCATCCTGCAGGATTCCGGCCTCGGCAAGCGCCCGATCGAAAACCCGTTTCGCGGCCTCACCGATATAGTGTCCGGAAACGCTGGCCCCGGAAACCACCGGGAGCTTGCTCAAAGCCTCTGCGACCCTGGCCTCCACAAATTCCAGGTTGACATCCAATTTCTGAAGTATCGTCACGGCAATGCCGCCAGGATCGGCAAGAAACGCTTGCATGAGGTGCGGCGGCTCGAGCCCCTGGTGCCCCTGCGCGGCTGCTATCTCAAGCCCGCGGCGCACCGCGTCCTGTGCCTTTACAGTAAATTTCTGCAGATCCATCAGTCTGTCCGTGTTGCGGTAACATTGGCAGGATTCGGTCTCCTGCTTCCTCGCTCTACTGCCGGACGAAAAGTATACCAACCTCCACCACTGTGACAGGATGGCAGATGCCGGGCCAAGAGACTACGCTTGACCGAGATTCCCGTGCTACCGTAAGGCCTGCACGGTAATGTCTCCCAGCTGCACCGTGCCCAACCCTTCCAGGCGCAAGCCTACCGGTCCCTGCTCTGGCGCCGGGCCATGCCCGTGCGTGATGAGGGCACCATCGGCATACGCCCTGAAGTGAGTCCTGTCAACCACTACCCGAATATCGTGCTCGCCGTCTGCGGCAAAAGGCATCTCCTGCATTATGTCGATCTGTCCGTTTAGGATGCTGCCCTGCCGCATCGCGCCGCCGCCAATCTCCGTGTAATAGTAATTCTGTGCATCCTGGACATGATGCACGATCCGCAGATTTCCGTTAAATGCATGCACGGCCAGCTTCACGTCAATCTGCAGGCTGCCAAGAGACTCGTCGAATACGAAGAACACCGGGGTTTCCACAAGAGTGATAGCCAGAATCGAATCCTCATTGGCGCCAACGCGCATTTCGGTTTCCAGCCGCTCCGGTTGCCCTGCATGGAACAGGAACGCCTCACTTAGTGCTTCGCCGGCATACCTGCCAGGCATCCACCGCCAGGATCCGTTCTCCTGCACTTGCGGCCCTGCCGCCTGTCCACGTGACCGATCCAGCTCCGCCTGCTGCATTTCCAGCATGCTCGACAGTTCCGTAACCTTATCCACCCCCACACCGTGTTCGAATACGAGGCGAGCACCTCTGGTACCTGTTTCTACGACCAGGTACAGGCCCGAGGCGCCCACAATAAACACGGAAATCCACACCCATCGATGCGTAGCCTTCGGATCCCAGTAGTGCAACACGATGCGTACTACAGCATAAACGCCATAAAACCACAGGAGCATGGCCGCCTGATCCGCGTGGTCTGTGAGCGCAGTGTTGGCTGACCCTTCCAGCAGCACACTATCGGCTGCCTGGCGTCCCGTCAGGAAGCCTGCAAGTGCTGCTATCGCGCCGAGTACATAGGTGACGAGCACCACCATGCGTAGCTCCACTTGGCGACGCACCATCAGGGTAACGCCATCGAGCAACACAGCCACAATAAGGAGGACAATCGGGAAATGCACCACCATTGGGTGGAGGCCAGGCGCCCAATCCGGTATAATATCCATGTGTCGTGTCCTAATCCATGAGTCGTATTCTGCCAGGAGAGGAGTCCAGGATGCGCTGTCTGCGACCCATCCCTGATCGCCCACGCGCTTTGACTTGCAACAGTCGTAACGAACACGGACGTACCTGGTTTGGGGACTTGCCTGTCACCGTCAATTGTCGCATTTTTGACCGCGGCATGATCCAGCCTCACTGCGTAGTCAATCCAATAGCGTCATTACCATCTTAACAATGTCTGACATAAGCACACAACAATCCACCGCAGACACCTACACCATGGGCTATGCGGAAGAGTTCCAAGTCCTTCTACGTCGCCGTAGCGCGTCCAAGGATGCCGCACTCCTGTTACCCCTTATCAAGCCCGGCATGCGCGTGCTGGATTTTGGGTGCGGTCCCGGAACGATCTCTGTAGGGCTGGCTTCCGCAGCAGATCCCGGCGAACTGCACGGTATTGATACGGAAGAGTCTCAAATCAAAATTGCGCAAGCAGCCGCCCAGGCAGGGGAGCACACAAATGCTCATTTTCACGTAGGGTCGGTCACCGAGTTGCCGTTCGAGGACAATTCTTTCGATGTCGCACATTGCAACGCGGTGCTCATGCATGTGCCGGATACCGTGGGATCACTATCCGAGGTTTATCGCGTCCTCAAGCCCGGCGGGATACTTTCCAGCCGGGAAATGATTGTGGCCTCGAGCTTTTTCGAACCAGACATTGGTGGCGGATTCGAGGGATTCGGGCAACTGCTCGCCGCCAATGGCGGACACCCTGCTATGGGCAAAGAGCTCAAGCGACACGTGCTGGAAGCAGGGTTTTCAGAGGCCGACATGGTGCTCATGTTCGAGTCATTTATTACTCCTGATGACATCGCATTCCTGCATGGGTTTGCCAAGGGATGGGTGTTTGCGCCTTCGACAATTGAGGCATTCCTCCAATCCGGGATTGCCACGCAAGAAGAGGTGAATACCTGGAGTGAAAGCCTTGACACCTGGAGAAATGATCCATCCTCCCTCGGCGCATTCGCGTGGGGGCAGGTGATCGCACGCAAGTAGCGGCGCATCGGCAGCATGTCAGCGCCTCCATCGCGATATGAAATCCCTCCTCTTTTTTCGCCATGGCAAGTCGGACTGGGGCGCCGACTACGCACACGACCATGATCGGCCGCTGGCGCGGCGCGGGCGCAAGGCTGCGCGGGACATGGGCCTGTGGCTCGCCACGACGGATTCCCTGCCCGACAGCATCATATGTTCCTCGGCAACGCGCACAAGGCAGACTCTGCAGCACGCGACGGAAGCAGATTCGTGGAACGCGTCCTCCCGAATTACTTCACAGCTCTACGGCGCTTCGCTGGACGACATCATTGTCCTCTTGCACCAGGAGCCGGATGCCACGCAGTCCCTAATGCTGATCGGCCATGAGCCGACGTGCTCGAGGGCCATCCAAACGCTAACAAGTCAGGAGGTAGCTCGCTTCCCCACCGCCGCCATGGCTCGCATTGATCTGCCGATCCTGTCCTGGCGCGACGCATCAATGCACGGCGGCACGCTCAAATGGATAAGAACGCCAAAAGATGGATCCACCTTCTATTGATTATCGATCCTGTGCCCCCGCAGGCTCCAGTCCCAGCGTCTTGCCCTTCTTGACGGCCGGAATGCCGTGCTCCATCCACACGGGCGCAGGCGTTCCCATCAGGTAATGGTCAAAGAATTGCTGCATGCGAATCGCGAAGTCCCGCTTGTTGTGGTACTTCCTGAGACCGTGTGCCTCGCCGTTATAGTTCAACATCCACACGGGCTTGCCGAGCCGACGTAGCGCCACGAAGAACTCGATGCCCTGGTACCACGGCACGGCGCCATCCTCGTCGTTGTGCATCATGAGGACCGGCGTCTCGACCTTATCGGCCTGAAACAGAGGCGAGTTGTCAATGTACCGCAGTGGGTACTCCCAAAGGGAGCCACCGATGCGGCTCTGCGTCTTTTCGTACTGGAACATCCGGCTCATGCCGCTCGCCCACCGAATTCCGCCGTAGGCGCTGGTCATATTCGACACCGGTGCGCCCGCCTCCGCCGCCTTGAACAGGTTGGTTTCGGTAACCATATAGGCGATCTGGTAGCCTCCCCAACTGTGCCCCTGTACGCCAATGTTGTCTTCCTGCACAAAGCCTGCATCTACAAGCGCCGTTACTCCGGGCACGACTGCATGCAGCGCGCTCTCTCCGGGATATCCCACGCGGTAAGGAATGTCCGGGACAAACACCAGATATCCACGACTGACATAGAACGAGAAGCTGATCGAGGAGCGCGAAGCTGCCGGCGGGCGGTGCTGGTGCAGGCCGTCCGACATTTTCTCGTAGAAGTACACGATCATCGGATACTGCTGCGCCGGATCAAACCCCTCAGGTTTGTAGAGTATTCCTCGTAGCGGAATGCCATCCAGGGAGGTCCACGACACCAATTCGGCACTCCCCCATCGGTACTCGGACTGCTGCGGATTGACCGCGCTCACCTGCGCCATGTTGTCGAAGTCACCAACTGACACCCACAGATCGGAAAATTCCACAAAGTCCTCGCGCGTAAACAGCAGCTTGTCCGCATCTTTTGCCTTCAGCGGCGTCGAAAACCGGCGGTCCATCATGATCAGGCGCTCGGGCGCATCCGTCCCGCTGACCTGGCCACGGTAGAACCCGCTTGCCTTCGTGTCGTAGTCAAATGCCGAAAGCAACAGTGGTTCATCGGGGTCGATCGCCTCATCGTCTTCATCCAAACGCACGACGCGGAAGCGGATCTTTTCTGCGGCGCCGAGGCCGTCGGTGATATTCCGGGCCGGCTCCTTCCCGGTGGGATCAATGGCCCAGATATCGTGCCGATCGTAGATTAGCACCATCTTGTCCTCGTGCGTCCAACCCGCAATGCCATATGCATTAGGCAGGTATGGCCAGTCGTGCGTTTCGTTTTCGAACGCGCGCGCAATACCACCGGTCAAGGGTATCGGATCACCCCCGGTCGCAGGCAGCGCCATCCATGTCAATTGGGTCCGATCCCACCATATGATGTATTGCGCATCCGGCGACAGGCTGGCTTGCGTCTGGACATCCTCCACCAGCACGCGGCGCATCCCGTCCTGCACATCCACGCCCACTATGTCGTAGTGCCGGGGCCAATCCCAGGATATTTCCTTTCTGTACGGAACGTTCGTGTTCGCCAGACCGAAGTCAGCTTCACCGTTGCGGCCCACTTGAATGGATGGCAGTTCCGGGTTTCCGAGCGCCACGATTGCTCCGCTATCCAGATGCACGACGACCCGGTATGTGCGCTTGCGCTCCTGCTCCAAATTGCTGAGTTGCATTGGCTGCAGTAGCGGGTCCTTCCAGTTCCATACGTCGAGCACGACCTTGTCCTCCTCCGCGTCGTCTTCGCCTTCCTCTGCCTCCTTGTCCTCTTCCGGCTCAGATAGCGGCGCGGCGCCGAAAAACAGCCGGCTTCCTGCCTTCGAGAACGAAAGGGTTCCCTCCACGCCAATCTGCCATCGGTCGGGTAAGCCTTCAGATGCCGCTGTTACCAGCGTGTCCAGCGTTCGGGCACCCGCGTTCCACAGATACAGGGACGAGGAATCCGTGTCCTCGCGGTTGGACAGAAATGCCAGTTGCGCGCCAGCCTCGTCAAATACGAGTTGCTTGTACACGCCGGGACCAGACAGCAAGGTGTCTACTTTCCCCGTCGACGTCTCAACTGCAATGACACCGTCCGGGTCGGAACTCGAATAGGCCAGGTAGTGTCCGTCAGGAGAAAACACGAACGCGGATGCTCGTTCGAATGTCGTAACAGTTCCCGTGGAAAGATTGCGCAGGACGAGTGTCGCCTGTTCAGTCTCGTTCTCATTCTCCTCCGCCTCTACTGCTGCGGCGCTGTCCGGCTCCAGGGTGTACGCCACCCATTCTCCGGCCTCCTCGGGCATTACAAAGGATTTTACGCCAGCGATCTTTGTCAGCGCGCCGGACTGCAAGTCCAGAACGCCGAGCGAGTCCTTCGGCGTCTCTTCAGAGTCTTCTTCGTCCTGTCCTCCGGCCTTTTTTGGTGGAGTGATCCGAAACACCACATGCCGGGAATCACGGGTGAATGTAGCATCGGCGCCACGCGGAATGTCATGCTCCGTTTCTGCGCTCAGGCTCTTTGTGCGTAATGTGGCGTCCCCGTTCTCGGAGCCGAACACGTAGAGGACCCATGTTCCATCACCGGAAATCGCTCGCTCGGTAATGCGATTCCACACATCGTAGGCATCGTGGTCAAGCGCCTTCTTGGCCTCCTGCGCCCTGCCGCCATGTGGAAATACGAGGAAAATCAGTACGGCAGCAAGAACGGAGGCACTGCGTGCCAAGTACGTAGATGGCATGGACGTTGGCGTTGAAGCCTGATTGGGCATGGTTAATCCATCGTAATGCCCTGGGCATAGGAGCCTAGCACCTTGAGTTCGGCCGTAAGCTCACGCAGATGGTCGAGGGCGCGTTGGACACTGGCATTGGCGGCGTGCCCTTCAATATCGAGATAAAACAGATAGCGACCCGGGCTGCCGACCAGCGGACGGCTTTCGACCTTATACAGATCCAGATCGCGGAGCGCGAATACGGCGAGGCTTTTGAACAATGCCCCTGGCACGTTATCACGCAAGGCAAACACAACAGAGGTTTTCTGCTGCCGCGCCATGTCCTCGGGAGGCAGGTCGGCGCCCTCCGATGCGAGTGACAAAAACCGGGTGTAATTCTGGTGATGGCTCTCGATATCGCTTGCAAGGATTTCAAGGCTGTAATCTTGCGCAGCGCGCCTGGCCGCGATGGCAGCCCGGTCCTGCGTACCGCACGCGGCCACCATCTTGGCTGCACCTGCGGTGTCATAAGCGGGCGTCGCTTCCGCGTGTGGCAGTGTGCGGCGCAGAAATTCCTGGCATTGACCTAGCGCCTGGGGATGCGAGTGCACCGTGCGAATATCCTCAAGGCGCGTGCCCGGGACTACCAGGAGTTGGTGACGAATGCGAAGCCGCAATTCGCCCACAATCTGAACCCTGCGGCCACGCAGCAAGTCGTAGTTTGTATGGACGCTGCCAAAAAGCGTGTTTTCTATGGGCACCACGCCGCGGTCAACAGCACCGCTGTCAACCGCGTCAAAGACTGCTTCCATGGTCGGCTTGGGCACTGCACTGGCCCCAATGTACAAGGCCAGGACGGCCTCTTCGCTGTATGCTCCAACTTCTCCCTGAAAAGCAACTTGCATGGCTTCCCTCACATACGTTCGGGTGCAGAAATCCCCAAGATAGCAAGCCCGTTACGCAGAACGAGCCGCGCAGCCCGGGCAAGGGCTATCCGCGCGGTAGCGAGTTCCTCCTCCTCACCGATGATACGGCACCAGTGATAGAATCGGGTGAAGCTTTCGGCCACACCGCGCAGGTATACGCCCAGACGGTGCGCCTCACGCGCCTCCGCAATTTGCCTCAAGATTCCGGGAAAGCGCAACAACTCCTTGATGAGCACCCCTTCAGCCTCATGCGTGAGCCGCCGCAGGTTCGCCTTTCTTGCGAAAGAGAAGCCCGTTTCCTCCGCCTTCTGGAGGATCGAGCATATCCGCGCATGGGCATACTGTAGATAGAAAACGGGGTTCTTGTCACTCGCCTCCTTCGCCAAATCCAGATCAAATTCCAGATGTGTCTGCGCTGATCGCATAAGGAAAAAGAATCGCGTGACGTCCGCTCCTACCTCGTCCATCAATTCATCGAGCGTAACGTAGTTGGCTCTTCGCGTGCTCATTTTCACCTCTTCCCCACCCCGCATAAGCGTCACAAACTGGTAGATTAACACCTCGAGTTTCGATGCATCGTACCCCAGGACCTCAAGGGCGCGCGAAATGTCCGGATACGTGGCAATGTGGTCAGCGCCGAATATGTTGACCATTACGTCATATTGCCGGCGATATTTATCCCGGTGGTACGCGATATCCGGCAGGCGATATGTCGGCTCGCCCGTGCTCTTCACCAGTACGGTATCGGTGTCCTTACCCAATTGAGATGTCTTGAACCATACGGCGCCGTCACGCTCATACACATGGCCGTGCGCGCGCAGGTCGTCCAGGGTGCGCGTGATAGCGCCGCTGTCATACAGCGAGCGTTCGTTGAAGAACGTGTCCATCCGGATACCCAGACGCGCGAGTGTCGCCTCCATGTCCGCGAAGATGGCCTCCTTGGCGGCCTCCTTGAACAGGTCCACGGAAGACTCCGCAAGCAGCGCCGCACCATGGGTGTCCACCAGCGTCCGGGCGATATCCTTGATATAGGCCCCCTGATAGCCACCGTCGGGGAAGGAGGCCGGCACTTCGATCCGGTCGTCACCGATCACCTTTGTCCAATAGGTCGCTGCATGCTTGTCCCATTGTGCGTGTGCAGCTGCCTCAGGCGGGCTGGTTTCCGCCAGGACTTCCTCGTAGCGCGCCCGCACGGACTCGCCCAAGACTCGCATCTGGCGCCCGGCGTCATTGAAATAGTACTCCCGGGTAACCGAGTACCCCGTCCATTCGAGGAGATTGGCTAACGTATCACCCAGCACCGCATTGCGGCCATGGCCAACCGTCAGCGGCCCGGTGGGATTGGCGCTTACAAATTCCACCAGAGCGCACTTTCCAGCACGCTGCGACGACCGGCCGTATGCGTTGCCGGCCGCCAACAGCTTTTCCAGTGCGCGGTGCAGATAGCCTTCGGCCACTCGAAAATTGATAAACCCGGGGCCCGCGATTTCGCAGGCCGCTACGCGGTCCGCATCCAGCGGGCGATCAATCAGGCGCCGAATGATGTCTTCGGCAATTGCGCGCGGCGATGTCCGCAAATGGCGTGCTAGCCGCATCGCTGCATTGGTGGCCCAGTCGCCGTGTTCTGCCCTAGCGGGAGCCATGATTTCCGGGTCAAATGCCTCCGGCACTCCATCTATCTCCGCAAGAACGGCGCGTAATTCCTGTTTTATGTACTCTTTAACCATAAGATCATGTTGCTAATCACGACTCCCATGTGCGCGAAATAGATCATTCGTGATCGGTTGGAGCGTGTGCGCACCGACAGGCTGAATATACAGCCAGCTCAGCTCTTGGAATGAGCAGTTGCCAAGATTTATACGCGCACTCAACTGTAACGATACTAATCATCCTATCCGGTGCGGATCAGGCCATTGCCGATTATGATCACAGGGAAGCTGAGATGCTTGCCGGACAGTAAGACCAAACACGTTTTGTCTAACATGCAGTCGCCTCTTCCGACCGCAACATCCTCTCACCCGTAGCACCCTGATACCCGTGGACCGGGAAGCAACGCGCTCACGCAGGCCACGTCCTGCACGAACGCTCATTGCATGGTCTTGTCAAGGCATCCTCTGCCGCAAATAAGGTTGAGCACAAATAGTTTTGCAAGAGCCTCTGTCCATCGGCTGGTTTCATCGTCCGCGCTTGCTCCGCCGCCGCTTCGGTTTTGCGAATACCCCACTCTCCATCTGCGCGCGCAGCTTTTCGTAAAGCATGAATAGATGCGCAGCGCGTTCGTTCTCCGAGTCAAAGCCGGATCGGCGGTAGAGTTGATCGACGGCGCGATCCAGAGCCTGATGTGTCCGTCGCAGACCGGTTGGCATGAGATCGGGATCGTATAGCTCGGCCAGCGTCGCGCCTGGATGCACGGCGCGAGCATCGAGCACGGCCTGCGCAAGCGGCTCCAGCATCGACCGGTTTGCAGCGTCGGAATTAAAGCCGGGCGGGATTGGAAAGGTATTGTAGACATTGCCAATGGAGTAGCGATAGTCGCTTTTCAAGCGCCCGCCGACATGACGCAGCCATGCCATGTGCATGGCCGATGTCAGCAAGGCAAATTCGGAGAGTGTGGCGTTTTCGAGAACACGAACGAGATTACTCGGAATCACTGGTGGCTCCAACCAACCGATGGGCACATAGTCTCGCCGCTCGGAACTTACCTCAGGGATCACTAGAAACGGCTTTGTCGGCAGCACATTCACATGATAGAGCTTCGGAGTTTCCGCCAGCTTAAGCGTAGGTTTGCTATTGCTCGTTTCACGATATGCGCGGACCGCGGCAATACGCTCTCGCACACGAGGCAGCCGGGCCAGCGTTTGAGGAGCCGCATCCTGTAGGGCGAGAATCCAGCGGTCACCGCCTTGCAGGTATTCCCTGGCACCCACGAAAGGGTGAAGCAATGGCGTGGCATCCGGTTCGGCTTCCAGAAACGCGGCCCGTTCCACGGTATTGAATATGTAATGGCCACCGTCAATCGGTTTTGATCCGATTTTCAACCTTCGCATCCCGTTGATCGGGCTACGTTCCGCGCGTACGGTCAAATGCGGATCGCCAAGATTGCTCGCATCGAACAAATAAGGCGAAAGCGCAGCGTGGCGGATTTGCCCCGGCTCACCGTTAATGTCTGGATAGGTGTACAAGCGCTTTTGGGTTTGCGCCCTTTCACAACGATCAAGACCGATGATCACAACGTGGACATGTGCCTTGCCGCGCGCATCCGAGCCCCAGGCGAAGGTGCGGTGAGCGAACGCGATCTCAAGTCTTGAACGGCCAAACAGAATCGGCCAAAACTGGGCCACCTGCTCGCCTTGGGTAATGGAGTTAGTTGCTACGAATCCGATTCGAGCCTTGCCCGATTGAACATACTCCCCAGCCCGAATGAACCAGGCAGTTACGTAGTCCAGCGTCCCACCGCTTCCTCCGAGCGCAGCAATTCGACGCACCTGCGCGCGCTGCTCTGCTGTTTGATATTTCGATCCCACAAACGGCGGATTCCCGAACACATAGGAGCAATCTTCTGCCGTGAGCACTTCGTTCCAGTTACATTCCAGTGCGTCTCCGTGGACTATGTGCGGTGTAGTCTGAAGTGGAATGCGTGCATAGTTTAGCCCGAATTCCAGGCTGAGCCGGTTGTTCATGATATGGTCCATCATCCACATGGCGGTTTCCGCGATACGGGCCGGAAATTCGCCGATCTCAATCCCGTAGAATTGATCTACATTTACAACAGAAAGCACGCTTATATCCACCTCATGCTGTCCAGCGAACCCCATGACACGTCGAATTTCTTTGATCGCGTCGAGCTCCAACAATCGTATTTCCCGGTAGGCAATGATGAGAAAGTTGCCGCAGCCACATGCGGGGTCAAAGAATTGCATCTTGCCGAGCCTCGCTTGAAAATCCTTTAGTCTTGCAAGGCGGCCGCGTTTGAGGGATTTGAGGTGGTTGAGTTCTGCCCGCAGGTCAATCAGAAACAGCGGCTCAATTACCTTCAGAATATTCTTCTCGGTCGTGTAGTGGGCACCTGCGGCGCGGCGTTCCGACGGATCCATGACCGACTGAAACAGCGCTCCGAAAATTGCCGGTGAAATGTTCGACCAGTCAAAACGACATGCGTCAAGAAGCGCGTGGCGCATGGCCGCATCAAAAGACGGGATGCGTAGCGGTTCATCGAAGAGTCTGCCATTGATATACGGGAATCGGACGAGGTCTTCATCAAGCGTTGCTGATCGGCTGTCTTCAGGAGTGTCCAATACTTGAAACAGATGCGTCAGCCTCCCTCCGAGATCTGAGCCATCCTCACCGGTGCGATTTTCGATGAAATCAAGAAAGATGTTGCGCGGCTCAAAAATGCCGGTGTCGTCTGCAAACAGGCAGAAGACAATCCGCACCAGAAAACGCTCCAGATTATTGCCGATATAGCCCGCCGCTTCGAGCGCGTCGTGCAGCCGTCCGACGAGTTCGGCAGCCTCAGTGTTTGCCGGATCCTGATCACGAAACGTTCGGCGCTGTATGCCCAGGATGAATCCGAACACCTCCACATGTTTAGGCAGATCCTGCAGGACGAACGAAACGGTTTCACGTTCGTCCAGGTCGTGTAACTGGAAATTCTGGAAATCGCTGACCAGGATATATCGGGGCTTATCCCGTTCGCGCAGAGCGTCGAAATACTCCCCTGCTTGATCGTAGGCGCGGGTCAGGTTACGTCCTGCGCTCTTTTGCTCTACAATCAGAACACCGGGCCAGAAGAGGTCAATATACCCGGAGTGGTTATCCAGCTTCTCCACATGTGCTTCGTAGCGCGCAACGCTGCGACGCTGGACCCCGAAAATCTCAAAGAAATCATTGTAAAAGCTCTGCGTTTCGCCTTTCTCGTAGGATTCCTCTCGCCATTTCCTGGCGAAGGAGGCGGCGCGGACGCGAATTTCATTCCATGACAATCGCATAGTCACACGATTTCTGTACAGGCTCCACAGCAGAGCATTTGCTCCTCTTGGGCCTTATATGCATGCTAATTCCTTTGTAGACGACCCGCCAAGAAAAACTCAAATCCTGGCTGACTGCAAATACAAGTATGCAATCTCCATTGCGAAGGGGACCCGACCACTGGCGGTACCTACTCTGCACTTCAAGGAAGGGTGAACCCCATCCCAGCGCGCTCGGCCACTGTTTTGGCGAGTGCCCGGAAGTCGCGGTAGCACCTCTGCACCGCGGCGGTGTGCCCGCCGATCGCGCCATCGGCCGGCTTGAGTGCGAACATGGGCTTCCTCGCTTCCTGCGCGAGCGGCATGAGGCTGCGGTAGTGTTTAAGGCTCGCGAGGCAGTTCGGATCGTCGTCTATCACAGTCTCCGTCGAAGTTGGGTTTTCACCTGCAACTGCGGTCCCGTACACAGCGGGAATCCGCCGCATCCAGCGCCCGTAAGCCTTTACTGGGCGATCCAAGCGGACCGCATGCTGCATAACGATGTAGCCGATAGGTCGCATCGCACCTTCCGGCACTGCAAGATCATCGACGGGATTGCGCTCGCGCCTCTCGCTCCATTCCCTCTGCCAACGGCGTAGCGTCGGCCCCAGGTTTCGGAGGCCTTGAAGCGAATAGAGATCTGGAGCCAGCGGAACGACCACCGAATCGGCGGTAACGAGCGCAGCGCGATTGAAAGCTCCCAGGTTCGGCCCCACGTCCACCAGGATCACTTGTGCTTCAATCTGTGCAGCGCCCTGCTTCAGAATGCGTGCAAGCGCGGACAGAACCCTAAATGCTCGCGGATTGCGGTCCAGGCACGCAGGCCATTGGCTCGACAATTCGTCCTCCGCAATTGCGAGAAGAAGATCACCTACTACGAGTCCGAGGCCGGGCTCAGGCTCCTCAACATGAGGAGCAACTACGTCACCGGTGCCTTCCAAGAGTGGACGGAGTGCTCCGTACACGGTCAATCGCTCACAGCTGTCTGGCCAAAGCGTCTCGAGCTTCTCATCTTCGAGAAACATGCTGGTCAGGTTGGCCTGCGGGTCGAGATCTGCCGCCAGCACGTTCACACCAAGACGGGCATACATCCAAGCGAGATGGTAGACCAGCGAAGTTTTCCCGACGCCGCCCTTGTTATTGAAGAAGGCAATGGTTTTCATGGAACCGCCCTTACGGTGATGGTAACGTGTGTAGGCTGAAAGTCGAATTCGGGCTCTGGGTTGCCGTTCTCCCTCAGTTCTTTGCGCGCAAGGGGCACCCCAAGGCCGAAACGCTGCACGTAGCCTAAGTGCTGCATGATCTCGGCGACCAAGGGATTCCGGTAGTCCACCGACCCCGTGCCGAAATTATTCTGGGTCACCTGCCCGTAGAGTCCGCCGGGGTTTCGAATCTCCAATCGATCGGAATACCAGTATATGTGAACCGGCGCATTGGTGCCCTCATAGCTCCGATGCATCACCGCGTTTCGCGCGAGTTGCTGGAGCGCTGTCAACGGATAGTCGGGCGAACGCGCTTCAAGGCTCTCGGTCGCGACCTCGGTGCGGACCGAAATGTTGAGCTTCAGAATTTCCTCCAATTGCCGCAACACGTCCGCGATCCTCCCGGTGAGCTTCTTCTGATCTTGGATCGGGTCCGTGATCTCTGTGCCGTTAATACGAAGAAACTGCACGTACGCTCCTGGAAGCCAACCTTGGGGATCCCGCCCGAAACCTAGGAGCGCACCCCAGGTCGGCACGTCACGCACGAGCAGACGTAACGACCTGAGCTGTTGATCCAGAGACCGATGGTTGTCATCCAGAATCTCCTGCGCGACTGCCTGCGGCAGGTAATGTGTTTCGATATGCTCGATGTCGAGATCCTTTATCGAGGTGTCCGGTGCCGGACGCTGATCGAAGGGTCGCTCACCGGCGTGTCGACGCTCACTCAGCCGCTGCTCTTCTTCGGGAGTGGCTTGGCGCACGGTCGGGCCGACTCTCACCCAGACCCGTCCTTGATAGCGCACGGGCGGACTCAGAGAAGGCTCGACCAGAATTGCAGCGACTTCGCATCCCGAGAGGATGTGCTTCTGGACAACCAGAGAAGGTATGGGACTAATATTTCCGTCGTCCTTCATGTCCGCGAGTTTGATCAAGAGCTGATCGTTAATGGTTGTGTTTGCGCAGCCACCGTCATCCTCGACTCCAATGAAGATCACCCCGGGTAGATCATGACCCGGAAGGTCGTTGGCGAGCGCACAGATGTTCCGCCGAAGCTTGTTGGGGTCGGAGGCAGAACGCTTGCGCTCAACCCGGTCAGATTCGAGATCGACTCGTAATCGGTTTAACTCGCGCTCGTCCATTGGATTCATTTCATAACCCTCCAGCCTCTTGGGCATTCGGGGGAAGATACCCATGCCGCGACAAGTCTCAAAGGCTCTAGGTACTCACCAGCGATTCTAGCATAGTAGGGCATTCACAGAAATAAGGACGGACCGAATCTCCACTCCGTATCCCCTTTTTGAATTCTATCCCCAGATTCTGCGGGTTTCATCCACCTGTTCCGACGCATGCCGTACCGTGCCATTCCGTGCATAATACATGGTGGAAGGAGAAGGTCGTGCAACCGGATCATTACCACGACTCAATCGCCCGCTGCCGGAGAGGCTGAACTGGCCGCGTGTTAATCGGGCACCATACGGCGAAGGCATCGCGTTGCCCGAGGGCACCGGAGATCGACTCCGTTATTACCACCCAGTTGACCATCTCCGAGCAGAGCGGGGTGGTCAGTGATCCGGGGTAGCGGAAATGATTCCCGTCGTCGGGCAGCAGAGCGTGGGGATCGCCTCGACCGTGCACGGCTTCCGTTCGAGCGCGTGGTCGAGCCCGGCATCCCGGCAGAGGTCGCGGAGCCCTGTCTGGCCCACGTACCGCGGAGCCAGGTCGTGCAGGCGTACCAGCGGTCGGACCTTCTGGGGCGCCGTGCCGAAGTCATGCAGGAGTGGAGCAACTACCTCACCAAAGGACCCGAGAGAGCGTCGTTATGAGATGGCTGATGCGCTCTCTAGTTGACACGCTCACGGCTGCATTAGGCAGTTAAATCCTCTCCCGATTGAGCGTTCCCAACCGCCATAAGACGGTCAGTTTTCCGATGCAGTTGCTGAGCCTGGAGTCTGTGCCGCTTCCCTTCCGCGTCGCCCTTCCATTCCGCATGTGTTCCCTTGGCTACGACGCACGTTTCGGCGACTCGCTGCCTTCTCGTGTCATCACGATGCGGCCATTGCCGAAATGCAGGACACCTCGGGAATCACCACGTATCACAGCCACAACTGCCATCGGCCACTCGACTGGCTTTCCCCCTACCGAATTCTGTCCTCGTTCAACGCGCCCATGCACCGTCCAACCCTGCTCGTGAAGCCCTTCGAGTTGCTCCTTGACTTGAGATGACTGGCATTCTCCGCTCGATTCGAACAAAGAACGGATACGACTGATTCCGTTCTTTTCCATGAACGTAAAGAACGTTTCATTTCTATGCAACACGACCCAAACCCATCGCGCATGGGCCGTAAGGTGGTGATCTCAACGGTCGGCGAAACCGCAGAGGCGTACGTCCCTCCTCCACTACCACCGAAGCCACCTGTCAATCTAACGGAGATGTACGCAAAGATCGACCAGGCCAATCTGGCGGTCGGACGGCTCGACGGCGTAGCGCCGATCCTGCCAGGCACGCCCCTTTTTTGTATACGTACATTCGAAAGGAAGCAGTCTTGTCGTCTCAGATTGAAGGCTTGCAGTCGTCTCTTTCGGATCTCTTGCTTCATGAAGTGAGCGGCGCACCCGGCGCTCCGCTGGATGATGTTCAGGAAGTTTCCAACTATGTAGCCGCAATGAACCATGGTCTACAACGAATCGAAAATGGCTTTCCTATTAGCCAGCGCTTAATGCTAGAGATGCATGGAATCCTGCTGTCTAAGGATCAAGGCAGCACCAGGCTTCCCGGTGAATTCAGACGTTCGCAGAATTGGATTGGTGGTGATCGTCCAGGAAATGCGGTATTCGTGCCTCCTCCCCCAGACCATCTGCTGGACTTGATGAGCGATCTCGAGCGGTTCATTCATGCAAACGGCTCTCGATTGCCAATTCTCATAAACGCAGGACTTGTCCACGTTCAGTTTGAAACCATCCATCCATTCCTGGACGGCAATGGGCGTCTTGGGAGACTCTTGGTCACGTTGCTTCTATGCAACAGCGGCATGTTGGGTCAGCCGTTGCTCTATTTGAGTCTCTATTTCAAGACCTATCGCTCCCGCTATTACGCACTGTTGCAGCGTGTGCGAAGACACGGAGACTGGGAGGCATGGCTGGAGTTTTTTCTCGACGGTGTTATTGAAACCTCAAACCATGCAACCACTGCCGCGCGTGAGATACTCACGCTGTTCGCGGCTGATTGTGAAAAGATTAACCAGCTCGGACGGCCAGCAGCGTCAGCACTCCGCGTCCACCGGTTTTTGCAAGAACGTCCAATCATTACAGTTCCGGCAGCTGTAGAAGTGATCGGTATTACACCGCCAACCGTACGGAGGTCTCTCGGGCATCTGGAAAGGATAGGCTTGATTAGTGAAGTAACAGGAAGACGTCGTGGGCGGGCTTACGTCTACGACTCCTACTGGCAGATCTTGAGCCGAGGCGTCGAACCTGTCACTTAGATCCTGGTGCTACCAGAAAATTCGTTCTCCCCCGAGCGTGAAGATGCACAGCAAAAGCAGACGATTGTATCGAAGCTTCTCGCTGGAAGAGTGATGGGGAGAGTTAGTCGCCCGCGAACTTCGAGAAACTCAACCATGCGGCCTAAGGTACACCTGCAGCGCCGAAGCTCTACCCAGCTTCTCGGCTCGCCTAGTCGCTGCCGCTCGTTGCTTCTCTCCACCGTTGGAAGAGAAAGAGAAGAAACCATAATAAAGATCATCAACCCCAAAAACTAACCGTCCGTGAAAGCGGGGTAGGTCCACTTCGAAGTGGCAGTCAAGTGTTTTCTAATAGCTAGAGTGGACGCGAATGAGATCAAGCAGTCTCGTAACCACCAGAGGCGGCTGGATAAAAGGCGATGATCAACAGGAAAGAAAGGCACGTGATTTCGAAGGTGTCATTACGGAAACTCTTTGAATTGCTCGCGTATATTACGAGTAGGTATACGGTTTGAGGTGCGCGATGGGCATGCTTGACAGAGAAATAGAAACTTACAACAACATGCGACCTACGCTAGAGCGTGACTATTTGGATAAGTGGGTCGTTATCCATGGTAGTGAACTCGTCGGAGCCTTCGAATCCTTTCACATTGCGGCCACCGAGGCATTTGAGCGCCGTAAAATCAAGCCTTGCCTCATACGAAGGGTGGATCCTAACCCCGACTTGAAGGTCCCGACCATCGTGCAATTCAGGCCCGTTCATGTCTGAGGCTAGTTGCGGCTTCGAGACTGATTCCGGCCGTTCCGGTCAAAGGGAGTTAGAACTAAGCGGCCCTACGTTGACTGTCCAAATTGAAGAGCATCGGGCACTTGTTCCGATTGGAGACGGGTTACGTTCAAGCACCGATCAGTTATACAATGCCTTGATTGACACTGGTGCCGACGCGAGTTGTATAGACACGGAATAAGCTGAACGATTGGGCCTGGAGGTTTGTGATGAGCAGAACGTGACCGGCGTGCACGGTCCACAGCTAGCGAGACACTACGCGGCCAAGATTTATGTGCCAGAACTGAACTACGATTTTTGGGGTGAATTCGCGGGTTTCATGCATTCGGAATACAACTTCGCTCACGATGCTATTTTGGGACGCGACTTTTTGGAGTCTTTTGTCATGGTATACGAGGGAGATACCGGGATAGTGACGATAAATTGGCGGCAGAGGAGCACCTCGTTTTAATCCCGAGATACCTTAGTGAATTTCGTCTCTACACTTGATGCAGACTACGCGCTTGATGTAATCGATGGCCATGCGGCAGCTCTCTCTCAAGGATTCCTTCCACCTTAGGAAACACCACGGCACCAGCCAGTCAGGACCAGCGCCACCGGAATGCATCGATGGACGCCTTCAGCCTATTTCCTAATACAAGATCCGCCACCATCTCACCCACGGCAATAGAAGCCTTAAAGCCATGACCGGAGCACGCACTGGCGTACACTATATTCTCCTCCCCCGGGAAGCGGTCAATCAGGTAGTGATAATCCGGCGTATTGGTGTACAGGCAAATAGCAGAACGTCCCAGCATGCCCACGGCATCGGGAAGCAGTTCCCCAAGCGGTGCACGAATGCGGTCGATGTCCTCCGACGCGACCGAGCGGGAAACCTGATCAGGATGGTCCACGAGCACTCCCGCATGATGCAGTCCCGCCTTGACGCCCTCTCCAAAGTCGGGAAGCCCGTAAAGATGCGTATTGGATCCGGTTTCCCAGATGAAGGCGGGACAGCGCTCGGGCACGAAATCCGCAGCGTTCGCTGCGGGGTGGAACCAGCTGTTAACCACACGCTCGACCCGCAGTGGAGGCCTGATTGCGCCGAGCAGATCGCCCATCCATGCGCCGGCGCACAGTATTAGCGTTCTGGCGTGGTACACGCCATGCTGCGTCGTTACGGACACACCGCCGCCATCGGCCTTCCATCCCGCCACCGCCTCGTTCACCAATACCTCTGCGTCCCGGCCACGGGCCAGGCGCAACTGCGCCTCCACGCACCGCTCCGGGAAAATGAAACCCGCGTCAGGCTCGAATACCGCCACCTGGCCCTCGGGTATGTGGTAAGCCGGAAAGCGCCGACGGATAGCCTTGGCCGTCAGCACTTC
This sequence comes from Rhodothermales bacterium, assembly GCA_963665975.1. Lineage (GTDB taxonomy): Bacteria > Bacteroidota > Rhodothermia > Rhodothermales > Bin80. The sequence goes on along the minus strand of OY762508.1, from coordinate 2,703,462 downwards.
ATGAGAGACCCTAAAGGACTCGGCGCTGCGACGCGCGCCCTCAATGATGGAGCTACCCGGGGCGCCGATGTTCAAACAACCGCAGAGATTGAGCAAGCGCTGTCCGGTCTCCTCTTCCAGCGCACGCCACAGCACATAGGCGCGCTCCAGCAGGGGAAGGTATGATGGCCCCTCGAAGTATGCCTTCCGAATAATGCGGCTACCGCCGTGGGTCGACCCCTCGGTATGTGGAGGAGCATACCGATCGATACCCAACACGCGTGCGCCCTGCCGTGCCACATGACAGAGGGCGGCGCTGCCAACAGCGCCTAGTCCCACAACAATGCAATCAAACATTCCGGCGCATAGAAAGGCGCACACCTGAGCGGCCACGCCGCCCAGGTGTCAACGCAATGCATAAATGGAGAAATCATTCCGACGCATGTCGAGACCAAGCACAATGGCAAGCATCGTGGTGTTGGCCAGAAGCGCAGAGCCTCCATACGACAAGAACGGCAGCGGAATCCCGATAACGGGCAGTAGTCCTACCACCATGCCGATGTTGATGAACACATGGATCAGCAAGATACCCGCAACGCCCGCCGCCATCAGGCTCCCGAACGGATGCTTTACGCGACCAGCCAGGCGTACAAGTCGAATCAGGAAGACCGCATACAGCACGAGGACCACCATGGCGCCAATGAATCCAAATTCCTCTCCAATCACGCTGAAGATAAAATCTGTCGACTGCTCCGGAACGTAGCGTCCCTGCGTCTGCGTGCCCTCCATGAATCCCTTGCCCGTAAGACCACCTGAGCCTATCGCCGCCTTGGACTGGACCAGGTGAAAGCCGACGCCGCTGCGAAATTCCTCCGCTTCCGGATTGGTGAACGAAATCACCCGCGCGACCTGATGCGACTCGAGCACCGTGTTGAGAGCAAAAAGCGCCGTGCCCAGCGTTCCTACGGTCAACACGGCGGCAATCGCCACGATCTTTACGTTCCGGGTATGCCAGAACATGCCACCGGTCAGAAGAACCGCAAAGATCACCCCCAGCGGCCAGGAAACAATGGTGAGGTAGCCGGTGATGGCCGGAGAAATAATGAGAAGCACGATCCTGGGCGGCAACCCGCTCCAAAACAGCAAAATGGGGATAATGGCAAGGTACACAAGGGCCGTTCCCAGGTCATTCTGAAGCACGATCAGAAACGCGGGGATCAGAATCATTCCCGTCGCCACCGGCGCATACCGTATGCGATCCGTTCCGGTCGTGTGCGCAGCGAACAGGTTTGCCACCGCCAATAACGTGCCCACCTTGGCGAGTTCCGACGACTGGAGATTGAGCGAACCCAGCCGGATCCAAGATCGCGCACCGCCGATTTCCTGGCCGATAAGAAGCGCCGCCACCAATAGACCGATAGATACGAAATAGCCTGGCCAGGCCAGACGTTGATATACACGAATCGGAAGTAGGAGCACTAGTAGGAACCCCACACTGCAAATGCCCGCCCACAACAGCTGCCGATAGAAATTTCGGCCTACTGTTTCGAGCAAAAAGTCCTGTGCATGCCCGTGCGTGGCGCTATAGATCGCCATGAGACCAATTACCGTCAGCACCACCCACAATAGCAGGGTCACCACATCAAAGTTGCGATACCAAAGGTACATAGCCCCCCAGTTATTCAGCGTCCCCAGAGTTCTCGTCGGGCAGCGCCTCGCTTTCCGCCATCAGGGCGCGACGCATGCGGATCCGCGTCTGCGGCGTGTCCGGCAAGTGTCCCTTTAGATAGAGCTCGGCCATCAGACTCGCAATCGGCGCCGCACAAGCGGATCCATCACCGGCGTTTTCGCACTGCACGGCAAGGGCAATCTTCGGATCATCAAATGGCGCAAACATGATGAATACAGAATGGTCCCTCCTCCTGCCGGGAGCCTGTGCAGTGCCCGTCTTTCCTCCAGATAGAATGTCCGGTATCTGCGCTACCCTTCCCGTGCCATCCTCCATTACCATACGCATACCCTCACGCACGATCTCGAAATACCGCACGTCAATCGGCACCCGCACGGATTCCGGCAGATCTGGTAGTCGCGTCTCCCCGGTTTCCGAGTTCCTGAGAGAATCCACCATATGCGGAGCATGAAGCACACCGCCATTGGCCACCGCCGCCACGTAACGCACGAGCTGCAGCGGGGTCACGCCCATGTCTCCCTGGCCGATCCCCAGATTCATGGAATACCCGATGTCCCAATATGGGTCTATGGCATTGAAATACGCAGAATCCGGAATAATCCCCGGAGTCTGCTCGGTGATGTCTGTTGGAGCCTCTACTCCAAACCCGAACATGTTGGCGTAATCCCGAAACGTGTTGACGTCCATGCGGCGCGCCAGCTCGAAAAAGAACGTATTGCACGAGTGCCTGATCGCCTTTTGCACGTCTACCCGGCCATGTGCTCCTAGACACCGGAAGATGCGCCCTCTGCCCACCGGGTGATACCCCGGGCAGAGATACGTGCTGTTGAAGCCCTCGGGCTGTATCAACCCTTCCTGAAGCGCCATCAGAGACATGAATGGTTTCCAGGTCGAACCCGGCGGCATTCGGTTCATGGTGGCGCGGTTGTGGAGGGGCTTGTCTGCACTCGTGTTCAGATAGGTCCATGTATCATGGTCAAGCGTGCGCGCGAAAATGGAGGGATCAAAATCCGGCATGCTCACCAGTGCGATGATGCCGCCGGTGACTACATCCATGGCCATGGCCGCACCCCGCTTGTTGACAAACAGGGACTCTGCAAGAGCCTGCACCCCCGCATCCATCGCCAGATGGATGTCATACCCGCTCAAGGGAGGCGCGTCTTCCTCCCCGCCCAGATAACTCTTGATGTCGAGACCGTGCACGTTCACCACTCTCCACGCGCTGCCCGGCGTTCCGCGCAATTCCTTTTCGTAACCCCGTTCCACGCCGATCTTGCCGGTCAAGTCACCCTGACGGTAGCGCAGTGCATTGCCTTGTTCCTGGAAGCCCGCCAGTTCTCTCTCGTTGATTTCGCGCAAATACCCAAGGACATGCGCGGCCTGAGCCGCCGAAGCATAGCGGCGTCCTTGCGCGATTTCGTGCCCCACGCCAGGAAGCAGGAACGCATTCTCCCTGATGCGACCGTATATCTCGAAGGGTATATCCCGGAATGACGGGCTGGGACGGTAGGAATTCCACCCTCGCGCCTCATTCAGCTTTGCAGTAACCACGGAATCCGGGACTTCCAGGAGCGCCGCCAGATGCGTCGTCTTCGTTACATCAAAGTATCGGGGCGTGAGCGTGATGGTGTACGTAGGCTTGTTGTCCACCAGCAGGCTGCCGCGACGATCATAGATAGCGCCGCGCGCCGGAAGAACGCGCGCCATGCGAACAGCATTTCCCTCGGATATTTCCTCAAACTGGTCCCCGCTCCAGACCTGCAGCCAGAACAGTTGTGCACCGAGAATGCCGATCGCAACGATGATCGCTCCTATGAAAATTGTGCTCCGGGAGTGCTCCATCAGTTACTTCGATCCACACGCAATGCCATTATTCGTGTATAGGTATACAAGCGTTCGTGTTCCGCAGTACGTACTTCCGGCCAGTCTGGCCAAAGTACAACAGCAAGGGGCGCAATATGCACCCTTCAGACGCCTTCTTCATCCATTGGCAGAGTTTGTACATTGTCTTCGTGGAACACCCTTTCGGGCTCTGCCTTACATAGTAGGTGGATCTTCGCGAGAGTGCACCATGCGCGCAGACCTACTTCCTTCACTGTCGTCTCGCCGAAACGACCCATGCATTATACTCCACTACGTAGCAAGCCTCGCGCCCTGTGTGCACTCGCGTCGTCTGTACTTGCCTCTGTTGCCCTGTTGCTTGCGGTCGCACCGGCAGCCGCGCAGAGCTTCGGCCGCAACAAGGTGCAATACGATTATTTTGATTTTAGGAGCTTCGAGACGGAGCATTTCGAATTTTTCTATTACCCGGAAGAAAAGCTGGCAGTTGCGGATGCGGCACGCATGGGAGAGCGCTGGTACCGGCGACATGCCCGGACCTTCCTGCGCGAATTCCACGAGCGGAAGCCCATTATCTTCTATGCGAACGATGCAGATTTTCAACAGACGAACGTCATTGGCGGCATGTTGGGGCAGGGAACGGGCGGCGTCACTGAGAGCCTCAAGGAACGTGTCGTGATGCCTCTGACCGGCATCTACAGTGAAACCGACCATGTACTGGGACACGAATTGGTCCATAGCTTCCAGTATGATATCGGGCTCGCCCGGAATGACAGCTCCCGATTCGCACTGCAACTGTTGCCGCTCTGGCTGGTCGAGGGCATGGCTGAATACCTGTCCGTAGGACGTGAAGACGTGCATACCGCCATGTGGATGCGCGACGCCGTACTCCGCGATGATCTGCCAACCACTACGGATCTCTCCAAGGGAAACAAGTATTTTCCCTACCGCTATGGGCAGGCGTACATGGCGTATATCGGGGGTAAATACGGAGACGCCGCCGTCGCCAATCTTTTCAAAATGGGAGGCCGCACGGGGCTCGACTCTGCGTTCGTCTACACACTGGGCATTACCGGCGACTCGCTGTCAGCAGAGTGGGCGCTGGCGCTGAAAGAGACATTCCTCCCGTTCATGGAGGGGCGCGTGCACCCCGACAGTGCGGGGCAGCGCGTGCTGGCAGATGACATTAGCGGGAGCAGCCTGAATCTGTCGCCGGCAGTCAGCCCGGACGGACAGTACGTGGCATACCTGTCTAACAAGGACCTGTTCAACATCAACCTGTTTATTGCTGATGCCCGTACAGGCAAGGCGATTCGCAAGCTGCAAGCCACGAATACGGATCCTCACTTCGACAATATCCGCTTTATTAATTCTGCCGGATCGTGGTCCCCGGACGGCAAGAAATTCGCCTTTATCACATTCGTGCAGGGCGACAACGAAATTTCGATCTGGGACCTGGATTCAGGCAGCATTGAGCGGCGGATAAGTGTGGAGGGTGTTTCCGCCATGAGCAACCCGGCATGGTCGCCGGATGGGCGCTCCATCGCGTTTTCCGGAATTGACGGCGGCAGGAGCGATCTGTATGTACTGGACCTGCTCTCCGGCAACGTGCGACAACTCACCAATGACCGGTATGCTGACCTGCAGCCTGCATGGTCGCCGGACGGGCAAACCATTGCCGTGGTGAGCGATCGGGGCCCCGGAGGCACGGACTTGGAAACGCTCTCGTATGCGGCGCCACGCTTGGCCCTGGTGACGGTGGCAAGCGGCGAAATGCGTATTCTGCGTCCCTTCAGCCGCGGCAAGCATATCAATCCACAATTTTCGCCGGACGGGCGGAGTTTGTACTTCATTGCTGATCACGATGGCTTCTCGGATATCTACCGGTACGCGCTGGACACCGACCTTTCCTTCCGCGTGACCCGGCTAAAGACCGGGGTCAGTGGCATCACGGCCCTGTCTCCCGCCATGTCCGTGGCCACCCAGAACGGGCGCATAATGTATTCCGTGTTCTCGAACGGAGAGTTTAGCGTGTTCGGGCTCGAAGCCGACCAGACCACGGGCGTGCTGGCCGATGGCGTTGACGATAATACTGCGAGCCTGGCAGGCACCCTTCCCCCGCATAGCGCAGTGAGTGAAGGGCTGGTCGCGGACTATCTCGACGACCCGCTGACAGGCCTGCCGGAAGCCAAGGCCGTCGTCGAGAAAGAATACAAGTCGGGGCTACGGCTAGATGCCGTGGCGCCACCGTCGGTGGGCGTGTCCGTAGGCGGCATTTATGGCAGTGGCGTCGCCGGTGGCGTCGGGTTCTATTTCAGCGACATGCTCGGTAACAAGAGCCTGAACGTCATAGCACGGGCCAACGGCACCTTCAAGGACATCGGCGGCATGGTCGTTTACATGAACCGGGGCCGCAGGTTTAACTATGGTGGCGCGGTCAGCCATATTCCGCTGCTCTATGGAGGACCGATAGCAGGCTATACCGGATCCGGGAATTACGTTGTTCAAGACATACGCAATCGCATATTCGTAGACCAGGCCGTGGTCATTGGATCCTACCCCTTTACTACGACGCGCCGGGTCGAGATCTTCAGCGGATTCACGCGGTATGCGTTCGACTACGAAGTCATCCAGTTCATCTATACCCCGTTCGGCATCGACCGGCAACGGACATCTGCGCCGCGCTGCCGAGACCTCGAGCCCTCGCAGGTACAGACGCGCCTGTGCGAACGCGACCCGATCTACTTCTTCCACGGCGGCGCAGCTTTCGTTGGGGACTTTTCGAATTTCGGATTCACCTCGCCTATACAGGGCGGACGCTATCGTTTCGAAGTCGCCCCGCGCGTGGGCACTGGCAGCTATGTAGCCGTTCTCGCGGACTATCGGCGCTACTTCTTCCTCAACCCGGTGACGTTTGCCGTGCGCGGAATGCACACAGGCAACTACGGTGCAACGAACGATGATATCTTTGCCAACGAATACCTGGGCTACGCCTATTACCCGGGGTTCGTTCGTGGCTACAGCATCAACTCGTTCGACGTAGACGCAGAGTGCCCCGGCGGCAACTGCCAGACTATCTACAACCGCCTGTTTGGGACGCGTATCGCCGTCGCAAGTGCCGAGCTGCGCCTTCCGCTGTTGGGCACCGACGCACTGGGGCTGATCAACTTCCCATACCTTCCGACAGAAATCACCGCCTTCTCCGATGCGGGACTGGCCTGGAATCAGGGAGAAAATCCGTTCGACATGCTTAAATTCGAAACGCGCTCTGACCAGCGGATTCCGGTCATCAGCGTCGGAACATCGGCGCGCTTCAACCTGCTCGGGTATATAATCTTCGAAATTTACTATGCCTACCCATTCCAACGCCCGGACAAGGGTGCGCACTTTGGCTTCCAGTTGACGCCAGGCTGGTAGCATGCGAATGCGGAAGACTTGGGATGCCGCAATCCTCGAGAATATTTCATATCTAGCTCACTTGCCTTATTCTTGAACACTTGCTGTCCTACGGCCGATGAAGCCATTCCCACATGTACCAACGCATTCGGCCCTGGCTGTTCAAACTTGATCCCGAGTTTGCCCATCATGCCACTGTCTCGGCGGCGCGCCTGGCACAGCGGTTTGCTACCCGTGCTCTGGAATCCACCTTCAGCTACGGACACCCGGCGCTCGGACAACACCTGCTTGGGCTGCTCTTCTCCAATCCGATAGGGCTGGCGGCTGGGTTTGATAAGAACGCCCAACTCATACGCTTTTTCGAAGAGCTTGGCTGCGGGTTCGTAGAGGTTGGATCCGTAACGGCGCGGGCCACGTCCGGCAACCCGCGACCACGTCTGTTCCGACTCCCGGAAGATCGCGCCCTGATCAACCGGATGGGTTTGAATAACCACGGCGCAGAGCGTATCAGCAAGCGCGTGCAAAGTATCGTCAACAGGCTGCGCGTGCCACTGGGAATCAATCTGGCAAAGACACACGACAGCACGGTAGTAGCCGAGGCCGCATTGCAGGACTATCGGGTCAGTTTCAGCCAGCTCGCTCCACTGGCCGATTATGTTACGCTGAATATTTCCTGCCCGAATACGGCAGACGGCAGGTCCTTTGAGGACGGCAAGGCCTTGGATGCCTTGCTGACCATCATTGGTGCTCAACGCAAGGCGCAGGGACTCTCGATCCCCATACTGGTCAAGCTGCCGCCGCTGCCGACCAGTGTTACCGTCTATGATAGCCATCTGGAAGAAATCATCGCCGTATCGCTGCAGCACCGCGTAGCTGGCTTTGTGGCCTCAAATACATCCCCGGATCGCAAGTATCTCGCGACGTCGCCGGCTCGCCTTGCCCGCATTGGACAGGGTGGCGTGAGCGGCCGGCCGTTACTGGAACGTTCGACACGGCTGGTCCGGTACGTGTATCGCGCAACCGAGGGCAGACTTCCCATAATCGGCGTCGGAGGCGTTGACAGCGTGGAGGGGGCTGTCGCTCTGATGAGCGCCGGGGCATCGCTCGTGCAAGTATATACTGGTCTGATATACGAAGGACCGCGCCTGATCCGCACGCTGAAGGAAGACCTGGTGCGCCTGATGGAAAAGAGGAAACTGTCTACCGTCCGCCAACTCATCGGTGTCGAAGTAGACTAGCGCTTCGCACAACCGAACGGCATTTCACGCGCGTTCCACACCCGCCGGCTTCCGCTCTAACCACAGCGTCACGGGTCCGTCATTTACCAGGCGCACCTGCATCGATGCTCCAAAGATGCCGGCAGCTACTGACTTGTCCAGGCCAGCCTCCACGGCGGCGATGAACCGCAGGTACAGGGCCTCGGCCTTTTCCGGCCGCGCAGCGTCTACAAAGGATGGACGATTCCCCTTCTTCGCCGTGCCACAGAGTGTAAACTGTGACACTACCAAGACCTCGCCGTCAACGTCCACGATGGAGCGATTCATTAGCCCCGCATCATCCGGGAAGATGCGCAGGTTGAGGCACTTGCGCGCCAGATATGCTATCTCACTCCCGTCATCGAGACGGTGCACGCCGACGAAAATGAGTAGCCCCGGACCAATGGCACCGACGGTGCGCCCGTCCACGGTGACAGAAGCGCTGGCTACGCGTTGTACGAGAACGACCATGGAGATATCAGTAATTGCCACGCCGGCTCAGGACAGCCGGGCGCACAGGTACGTGCGGAAGCGTTCGAGTGCCTGCGCGCGATGGCTTATGGCATTCTTTTGACGGGCGCTCAATTCGGCGAACGTCTGCGCATACCCCTCCGGAACAAATACCGCATCATACCCGAATCCACCCGTACCGTGCTCCGTGGTTGGAATACGTCCCCTGCATGCTCCCTCGAAGAACCGCTCCTCTCCCTTCTCCACGAATGCCAACACACAGCGAAACTGCGCGGTACGGTTGACTTCGCCACGTAGCTCGTGGAGCAGGAGACGGCGATTGTCGGCAGGCGTGCAGCCCTCGCCAGCATAGCGCGCTGCATACACACCCGGCCTGCCACCCAGAGCGTCCACCTCCAGACCCGTGTCATCTGCTAGCGCCGGCAACCCTGTGCAGGCATGCAGCAATTGTGCTTTCTTGGCCGCGTTTCCCTCCAGCGTCAGCGCATCCTCGTCCACCTCAGGAATCCCGTCCATATCAGTGGCAGCGAGCAGGTCCACCGGAAGATCCGAGAGCAACGCGCGAATCTCGGCGACCTTGCCGCGGTTGCGAGTGGCCAGAACAATGCGCATATAGCAAACCGGTGGAACTTGGCGAAATGCCTCGGGTACATAACTATGCTGTGCCCGGCATTGTCTCATACCCAGGAAGCAAAACGGAGGAAACCCCTTGGCCCATCATGTAGGAGTTGGCGTAAAAGTCAGAGACAAAGAAAATATCGACCGCGCCCTGCGCAGGTTCAAACGCGCTGTAAACCGTAGTCGCATCCTGCGCATGTATCGTCAGAATATGGCATTTACGAAACCTTCCGAGGAGCGGCGCCTTGCCAAGGAAAAGGCTGCGCGCAACGCCCGCAAGCATAACCGGCGCTACTAGCAAACGCCAGACATCGCACTACCCTCCGATTGCGCGCGCTCATGATGCAAGCGCCAGCGCTTCCTGAACGATTTGCCACTGCTCAATCTGATGCACCATCGCGCTGCCGCTAGCGGGGCTTGCGCTCCCTACGCGCCCGATGTAGCGCACACGCTGGTCTCCGTTTCCGTGGATCTTTTCGAGTAATCCATCGATGCGGTTGCGTACGTAAGTCCAGGCCCCCATGTTTTCTGGTTCTTCCTGCACCCAGAAAACCTCATGCGCGCCCTTGTAGCGCGCCAGTGCTGCTTCTACGTAGTCCGCCGGGAACGGGTACAACTGCTCTAAACGTGCCACCGCAATCCGGCCAGCCTTCTCAGGTTCGCCCTGGAGAGCCTTGTGCAGATCATAATAAATCTTGCCACTGCACACAAGCACACGCTGGGCGGTATTCGGATCGATGTCGTCACAAATGACGTGGCGGAATGCTCCATCGGTTAACTCCTTGATGTCAGACACCGCCTGCGCGTGACGCAACAGGCTCTTCGGTGTCATCAAGATGAGCGGCTTCTTGAGTTCCCGCTTCACCTGCCGTCGCAGCGCATGGAAATAATTGGCGGGCGTACTCAAATAGCATACAATCATGTTGTCTTCGGCGCACAGCTGCAGAAAACGCTCCAGGCGCGCAGACGAATGCTCTGGGCCCTGCCCCTCATAGCCATGCGGCAAGAGCGCGACCATGCTGCTCGTCTGTCCCCATTTTTCCTCTGCCGCCGACAGAAACTGGTCGAAGACGATCTGCGCGCCATTGGAAAAGTCACCGAATTGCGCCTCCCAGATTACGAGTGCAGACGGATCGCCAACACTGTACCCGTACTCAAAGCCGGTTACTGCATACTCCGAAAGGAGGCTGTCGTAGATGAAGAACCGCGCTTGGCCCTCTCGGATATTGTTCAGCGGGATGTATTCCTCGTTGGTGACCTGGTCGTAGAGTACGGCATGCCGCTGGCTGAAAGTGGCTCGGCGGGAGTCCTGGCCGCTCAGACGCACGCTGATACCTTCGGTTAACAGAGTTCCAAAGGACAGAGCCTCGGCGAAAGCCCAGTCTACATGTCCGCTCTTGCGGAACCGCTCGTCGCGGCGCGCGAACTGCCGGACCAGCTTCTCGTGCGCCGCAAAATGCTCCGGAATCCTCACCAGTGCCGCCAGCACCGCTTCGATATCTTCGTGCGTAGCCCTTGTGTCTACATCCTGTAACGGGACTCGTAAATCCTCCATCCGCGAGAGCAGGCTGAGCAGGATTTCCTCGGGATCCTTCTGCTTCAAGTTTCTGGTGCGCTCGAAAGCTTCCTGAAGCTGGCCATGAAAGTCATCCAGGACACGCTCGGTCTCCTCCGGGCTCATTTCACCGCGTTGGAGCAACATTTCCGTGTAGAGCTTCCGTGGCGAGCGCTTCGCCTGGATCTGCTGATACAATACTGGATTCGTAAACGTGGGCTCGTCCCCCTCGTTGTGGCCGTGAACGCGGTAGCAAAGCATGTCGATGACCACGTCCTTGTTGAAGACCTGCCGGTAATCCAAGGCCAGGCGGGCTATGCGCACGCACGCCTCCGGATCGTCACCGTTGACATGAAAGATGGGCGCTTCGATGAGGCGGGCCACATCCGTAGCATACTGCGAACTGCGTGCTTCACTCGGCCCCGTGGTGAATCCGATCTGGTTGTTGATCACAATATGCACCGTGCCGCCGGTATGATAGCCACGCAATTGCGAGAAATTCAGGGTTTCCGCCACCACGCCCTGCCCGGCAAAGGCGGCATCGCCGTGGATGAGCAGCGGAAGCACAGCATCGTGCACGTCGCCACCAGGGACGTTCGGCGCATCCTGTCGCCGGAGCATATCCTGCTTGGAGCGCACCATCCCTTCCACGATAGGGCTGACCGCTTCAAGGTGGCTCGGATTCGAGGCAAGCGTTAACGCAATGCTTGAGCCATCGGGAACGGTGTGCGTGCTCTTGGCCCCCAAATGATACTTGACATCCCCGGACCCATAAATGGTACCCGGATCCAGGTTGCCTTCGAATTCGGAAAAAATGGCCTCGTACGACTTCTCAAGGATGTTCGCCAGCACGTTGAGCCGACCCCGGTGAGCCATCCCGATCACCACTTCGTGCACCTCCTGCTCCGCCGCGTCCGAAATGATCACGTCGATCATCGGGATCAGGCTTTCCCCACCCTCAAGTGAAAACCGCTTGTGTCCGATATACTTCGTATGAAGAAACCGCTCGAACGCTTCCGCCGAGTTCAGTTTCTGCGCAATGCGCCGCTTGCCTTCTACAGAGATTACATCCATGTTGCGCAGCGGCTCAATGCGCTCCTGGAGCCACCGCTTTTCGGTCGGATCGGAAATATGCATAAACTGCACACCGATGCGCCGCGTGTAGGTCTCGCGCAGGATGCGGAGGATCTCTCTGAGTGGCAATACATCCTTGCCTCCCAGCCCGCCGGTAACAAATTCGCGGTCCAGGTCCCATACCGTAAGCCCGTACTGGGCTGGATCCAGCTCCGGGTGATAGGTCCACTGATATCCCAGCGGGTTGGTGTCGGCCTGCAAGTGCCCCCGCACCCGGAAGACCCGGATCAGCACCATGACACGCGCCTGCTTCTCAATCACATCCAACTCCGCGCTGGCCTCTCGGTAGGTGCCGAGCTGTGGGGTTGAGTCCGGACTCAGTACGTACGGCGCGTACGGGACGTTAAGGTGGGCGAAAACGTCCGTGTAGAAGTTGTGCTTCCCCAGAAGCAACTCTTCCAGATAAGCCAGGAACGCTCCGCTTTCGGCCCCCTGAATGATGCGGTGATCATACGTGGACGTGATCGTCATGACCTGGGAGATACCCACCTTGCTCACCGCGTCCGGTGGCAGGGCGCGAAACTCCGCCGGATATCCGATCGATCCTATGCCCACGATAACGCCCTGGTTGGGCATCAGGCGCGGCACACTGAGGCTCGTGCCGATCATGCCGGGATTGGTAAGCGTAGCCGTGGTCCCCTGGAAGTCAGCGACGGTGAGCCTGTTCTGGCGCGCGCGACGAATAAGATCGTTGTAGATGCCGATGAACTGGGCGAAGTTCATTCCGCCAGCCCCCTTTATGTTGGGCACAAGCAGCGCACGCTTGCCGCGTCGCTCCACGTCAATCGCCAGCCCCAGATTGATCGCGTGCGGAAGTATGTGCTCCGGTTCATCCCGGTGCCGGCGAAAGGTAGAGTACATGTGGGGAATCGCCTTCAGCGCCCGCACGACGGCATAGCCGATCAGGTGGGTATAGGAGACTTTCAGTCCGCCAGCCCCCTGTTGATGCTGATTCAGCAGCGTGCGGTTTTCGGCCAGCAATTTGACGGCCACGCGGCGCACGGACGTCGCCGTGGGCATGCCGAGACTTGCCTCCATGTTCTGGACCAGACGCGCCGACGCGCCGCGGATCTGTCTGACATCCGCATCAGCAGGAGCATGGTCCTCCACCTCCTGCACGTCAGGCTCGGGTACAGACGCAACCTCTTCCACCGCCACAAACGAGGCACTAGGACGATAGTCGGTGAAGAAATCACGCCAGCTGGGGCTGACACTCTCGGGCTCTTCAAGGAACTTCTTGTATAGCTCCTCAACAAAGCCAGTATTGAATCCTAGTGAGGTCACAGCATCCTGGGGCACGTGTGAGAAAAGCCTTGTCAGTAATCATCCTAAGGGTACGCAGGATGGAAGGATTCTGCAAGTTGACACCGGCTATCGAAGCCAGCCCTGCTCGCGATACCAGGCTATGGTTTCGCCAATGCCCCGGTCCAGGGGCACCTGCTGCTGATATCCAAAATCCTGCTGCGCCTTGGTCGAGTCGCACACTTTTGCAGCATGCACGATTTCGCGAGCCTTTTCGCGATTGAGAGCCGGATAGTGTCCAAATGGCTTGCTGACTCCCTCTACTACGGATGCTACCGGCCCCACCAGGAAGCGCGGAACACGAATCGTCAAGGCCCGCCGCCCGAGCGCCGTCATGGTCGCATGCTTCAAATCATTCCACGATATCGGCTCGTCACTGCCCACAAAATACGTCTGGCCAGCCGTTATATCCGACTCTGCCGCCAGAATCATGCCCCGGACAAGATCCTCTACGTGGACTAACGACATACTTTTCGCTCTACCCTTGCCAATGACCGGGCAAAATCCGGCTCGGACGGTCCTGAAAAAGGTGAAAATGTCTACCTCGCGAGGGCCATATACGACCGGTGGCCGCACGATGACCACCGGCAAGTCGCTTAAGAACGCAAACCCCGCATGATCATTCCTGGCGAGCATGACCTCCATTTGTGCCTTGCTGCGCCCGTAGAGCGTTATCGGGTTGAGCGGCGTCGATTCATCCACCACGGATGTGCTGGCCGTGCCTACAGCGGCAAGGCTGCTGGTAACCACTACCTTCTGAACGGAACATCCTGCATACCGAATGGCCCGCATGAGTGCCAGTGTGGCACCCACGTTTCCCTGCCGCATATCCTTCCACGTAACCGCACGTGTTACGCCGCCCACATGATATACGTGATCAACGTCGCGCAGGGCTGCTTCCAGCACTTTTCGGTTCTCCAGGCTTCCCGGTACCGGAACAACGCCGAGTCCCTTCAACCATTTGGGGCTCGTACGTATCAGGCACCGCACTTCGCCATAGCCCCGTGCGAGCAGAGCCTCGACGAGGTGACTCCCGATGAAGCCGGTTCCTCCGGTTACAAAGGCCGTCTTCCCCATATGGCGGGTGGTTAGAGTATGCCTAATCGCGCTTCGCCCGCAGACTAATCACGTTTTCTACGTGGTAGGTGTGCGGAAACAGGTCTACGGGCTGAATACGGTCGATGTGGTAGGCGTCTGTGAGCATTGCCACATCGCGGGCCTGTGATACGGGATTGCAGCTTACATACACAAGCCGTTCCGGCCTGAGGCGCATGAGTTGACCAATGATTCTTGCGTGCATGCCCGCCCGCGGGGGATCGGCAATGACGACGTTCGGCTTGCCGTGCTCAGCAATGAAGTCCGGCGTAAAGACACGCAGCATGTCACCGGCCACGAATGTGCAATTCGAATATCCATTTGCAGCCGCGTTTGCTCGCGCATTGTCCACGGCCTCCGGAACGAGTTCTACACCCACCACGCGCCGCGCATGCGAGGCAACGTATACAGAAATCGTTCCTGCCCCGCAGTACAAATCGAAGACTAGATCTTGCGGCTTCAAGTCCGCCATGGCGAGAATCACTGCATACAGTCGCTCCGCCTGTCGCGTATTGGTCTGGAAGAAGGCCTTTGGCGCAATAGCAAACCGGTGCGGCCCGATCTTATCGTGAATAACGCCGGAGCCAAACACGGTATGCGTGGCCTCCCCATAGACTGTCTGGGCGAGCCCAGTGTGCACCGTGTTGACAAAAGTTGTCACTTCCGCATGCTCCGAACGCAGCCATGTAGCCAACATATCCATCCGCTCCGGGTCATGCCCGAAGGTGACCAGGTCTACCATGTACTCGGGGAGCTCGTGTGCCGTTCGCAACACCAGATGGCGCAAATAACCCTCGTGGCGACGAATATTCCACGGTTTCCAATCCCGCTCCTGCACAAACCGGCGCAGGCCGTTGACAAGCCTCACGGCTTTCGGAGGAGGCAGGTGGCACTCGGTGAGATCAACGACTTTGGCAAAATTGCCGGGCACATGCAGGCCGAGTGCAAAGTTGGTGCGTAGCGGCTCTCCGGTGGCGATTTCCTGCGGCGTGAGCCAGCGATGCGCACTGAAGGAAAACTCCATCTTGTTACGATACGCATAAATGCTATCTGCTCCGATGACGGGCTGCACCTCAATGTTATGACATCCTCCATGATGAATGAGCGCCTCTTTGACGCTCTGACGCTTTGCATCCAGTTGCGCCGCATAGTCCACATGTTGCCAGGTGCAGCCTCCGCACACACCGGAATACTTGCAGCGTGGCTGCGTTCGCAAGGGACTCGGCTCCAGGATGTGCGTGATGCGCGCCTCCGCATACTTCCGCTTGCGCTTGATTACTCGCACCCGCACCCGGTCCCCGGGCACGGCGCCCGCGACAAAGACCACGAAACCGTCCACACGCGCTAGCGATTTGCCGCGGTCGGCGAATTTTTCGATGGTGAGCTCTACTTCAACGCCGCGCGCCAATCGGCGCCCGGCGTCCTCGTCCTGCAGCACATCTGTGGGTTGACCACTCATCGATCCTCGCTGTTCTCTTCCGGCTGGCTTGCCATTAGCCGCAGCGCCGCAAGCCGGCCCTCATCCGGGGGCAGACCCCACAACACTGTCTGGTACAGCACGGACAGTCGTCCGGCGATGGCAAACAGCACTGTCGCGGCTACGCTTGGCCGGCGCCGCAGCAGTGACTGTAGATCGGTGATGAAGAAGCCCAAAACACGTGTTTCTGTTACCGCTTGCGCCGTTGCCAGGCGGCGGGACTGCCCAAACAGGGACAACGTGCCCAGGCACTCATGCTTGGTGATCTGACGCACTTCCCTGGCATTGCCGGCCTCGTCCTCCACATAGAGACGGACGCGTCCCCGCTGCACGACATAAAAACCAAGTCCGGGGTCGTTTTCGTAGAAAAATATTTCGTCGCGTCTGTAATCACGCGTGTGCACGATCTCCGCAATTTCCCGCAGCACGCTCCGGGGCAGCCCGTTGAACAAGGCCACATGCTGCAGCACGTCAGCAATTTCGCGGGTTCGTGCAGATTCCTGGCGGCGCAGCATGCGCAAGTAAAGCGCGCGCAACAGTTGAGAGATTCGTCTGGTAACCGACATGGTGCAAAGTCCTTTCTGAAGACCGTAGGCAACAACGTGCCTACACCTAGAATGCGTGGCCTATGCCGAAATATAACGTCGGGCGCTTGAGACCCCGCGGAAAAAATCCCAGTTCCGGCGCTGCAGGGTCGTACACGCGATGGGCTAGATCCAGGCGCATGATGAGGTACTCCCATGAAATGCGCACCCCAATCCCCGAGCCAATACCCAACTCCCTGAAAAATCGGCGCGCCACGAATCGTCCATTCGACGCTCCAGCTTCCACGTTTAGGAAGCCCGGGTTCCGTGGACCAAACCAGACATTTCCAACATCGGTGAAAACGGCAATGATCCAGTCAGCGGCCAGAACCCCCTGCAGGAATGTCTTGCGCAATTCAGCGCTTGCCTCCAGTTTGATATCGCCTCCAAGGATGTTGGTGGCCCGGTCATCTCTTACCGTTTCAGTGTGGAAGGCGGCGGCACCTGGGCCGAGTTCGCGCAGGTGCCAACCGCGGACACTCGTAGCGCCACCGCTGTAAAAACGGCGGTCAAACGGAACGACTCTGGCCTGTCCCGTAGGATGGGCCCATCCGCCAATCAGCTTCCATGCAAACACCGTAGAGCGGTTCAGGGGATGGTAGCGTCGCATGTCGCCGACGATGCGTATGTACCGACGATAGATGAGCCGGGTGTCGGTATCGGCGCCGCCTAGAATTGGCAAACCCGGAAGGCTCCCTTCCGTTTCTCCTGGAGTCAGGACAAAGGCATCAAGCCAATAGGGCAAGTTACCACCAATTTCGATCGCGCCCTCATTGGTATACCCGCGATCCCGCCGCAAAGGATTCACCCGTGCTGAGCGGAAGCTGTATCGTATGGCGTTGTTGATCTGGGGCTGCGTGTAATCCTCCAGGATCTGCGCCAATTGCACAGGATCGGTCACCGATTGACCATCCCTGTTCAGGATGCGATCCAGAAACCGATTCTCAAAGCCTCCCAGCGTGTCGGGGTTGCTTAGGCTAACGTCCAACAGATCAACCAGAGATGTGACAGTGGGGCTGTGCTGCATTTCGAGGCGCACTCGCGCGGTGCCTCGTCCGCGAATGAGCAGCCGAAGGTCATCGCGACGGGCCATGAGCAGGCTAAGCGACAACACCGTGCGCGCCTGATACAGATCAAGCCCACGATCCAGACGACCGAACGGCGCCGTCAGATACGGCAGGGTCAACGATCCGGTGACTTCTGCCTGCGCCGACGAAAACACAGTCAATCTCTCATCAGCGGCGATTGATGCTGTAGTCCGCAGGCGGAACGCTTCGCCACCCCCAAACAGGTTGGCATTCTCATACCCCAGGCCGAGCCCGCCGCCAATCTCGCTTCCGCCGTCGCCGAGGACTCCGTTTCGTTGGACTGAAAAGGCCTCGAAACGAAATCGGTGGCGAGGTCTCGTCCGTACCGAGATCTGGTGTTCCAGCCGCGCCGGCCCATCTGCCATTGCCGTTGACAGGGGCCGGATATCGGTAAATGTAAACACTCCCAGAGCTTCCAAGCGGCGTTTCGTAGACAGGAGTTGGGACTGGTTGTACCACGCGCCTGGACGGAATTGCAGGGAGCGTGTCAGCAGCGTGCCGTGTAACCGGCGATCATTCTGGATGTGCCACGTTACCTGCCGATCGCCAGCAAGTGTGTCAGCTCGCGGGTACGCTTCCTCCTCGGGGCCCTGGACCTCAAAGTGCACCGCTCCGAACCGATATCGAGGTCCCGTGTACACGCGCAGCGTGACATCAAAGGAATCTGGCCGGTAGGGAGTAACCACGGCCGTGATGGAATCGCGCGTGACGGCGGCATAGCCGCTATTGCGAAGCACCGTTAACAGACGCTGGCGTTCGCTTACGAGCAGGGGCTCGGAATAACGCAAGTCTGCGGCTTCGTACTGTAGGGGGTGCCCCGGCGCCCGGTTCCGCGGAGGCAACAGTGATTCCTGAGAGACCACGCGGCGTCTGTCAGCGTCAAGACTGTCCAGCCCCGTGTAGGTCACCCGGCGAATCCATGTCGCCCGCCCCGCATCGATAGCGAAGGTAACCACGGCGCCACCCGCCTCGCCCGTCGTATCTACGTCTGCCTGGACGCGCGCCTCGCGAAATCCCTGCTGCTCGTAGAAAATGAGAAGCCGCTCCACATCCGAGGCCAACATAGCTTCGTCCAGCCAGGCAGGAGGCTCGCCGCTTTCCATGAGAACCCTTCCGATGCGCGCTCCAAACCGGCCTGATGCTCCAAGCTCATACATCCATCGCCACCATGTTAGCCCTTCGAAACCGAGAAATCTGCGGTTCGGGGCCGTACGGACATGGAATTGAAGCTGATCATCAGAAAATATCTCGTTCCCAGTAAAGTGGACTTCTCTGACGATCGGCCCTCGTGTGGCATCCTGCGCATGTGCTGGCGCAGCAAATATCCCAATCCATGCCAGTAGCACCAACGCCCCAATTTCGGGCGCGTCATTCATCCATGTAATAAAAATCGTCGTCTGCAATTGGAAAGTCCGGCCAAACCTCTTCGATGCTCTCGTATGGCTCACCATCGTCTTCGAGCTCCTTAAGGTTCTCGATCACATCCAGCGGGGCCCCCGTGCGCTCGGCATAATCAATAAGTTCGTCCTGGGTCGCAGGCCACGGCGCATCTTCCAGGTGTGACGCCAGCTCTAATGTCCAATATCCCATACTAACAATATCGACTCTTTAAGGATGCTTGTTGCTGGCAGGCACTATAATGCGTCGCTCCATAAAAAGCAAGATCGTGGACTGCCTACTACAAAACAAAGGGAATTATATACGTTACTGCCGAACCGGGCTTCGCGTCCAGAGAAAACCGCCATAGCACGCTAATGGCAGGGAACGGCAACGGCGGTGCAGTTTATGAACAGATTGTATAACTTGGTGAATTGCAAGCAAGCACAATCTTCGCGGCCTTGATAGGATAGACCAGATGAGCCACGTTGTGGCGGCCATGGTCGGGGAAAGGTTGCTGTACAAAGACCTGATCGCGTAGTTAGCCTAAAGGATGGTTGCGACGGCAAGTAAGCGCGCAGAAGCTCGAACTCGGTATTATACGCGAGCCGAGGCAATGCGTATCGGTTGGAATGTCCGGCATCCCAATGTCGGAGGAAATTTCTTAGAGGAACAGGAGATAGTAGATTACTTCCCTGAGTTGGCAGGTGCATTGGGTCAACGGAAGCCTGATTTTGCCGGATTGCTCAACGATAAACTGAGTGTCGTAATAGAATGCAAGGCAAAATGGCAAGACATTGATTTAGCGACACGTGAGGCCCGTGATTACGCTGACACAATCAACCGAGTAGCTGGATACAAGGCAAATTTTGCCGTAGGCATCGCTGGCACACCAGACAAACGCGTGTTGGCGCGTTGTTTTTTTCGTAACGGAAGAGGCTGGACGCAGCTTAGCTCGCATGGATACCCACTGACGCAATTACCTGCTCCCGCTGAAGCTGAAATAGCAATTCAAAATGGCAATGGCACTACTGACGTTGTATTGCCAGATGAACGAGAGTTTTTTTCCGCGGCCATCGAAATCAATGGTATTCTGCGCCGTGCTAAAATCGAGGAAGCAGTACGCCCGAAAGTAATTGGGGCTATTATTCTGGCCTTGTATCACAGTGATTTCGCTATGGAATCCGACACAGTTATTGAGCACATCAATACCAATGTCGGTGCTGCTTCGCGCAACTTTGTTGATCTGAAATCAGACAGAAGGATCTTTCTTGCACGGACGCTGGAATTATCAACAGAGGCGCACGGTCTTCGTAGCAGAGTCCGAGACATCGTTCATCAACTTGAACGATTGAATGTGCGAAGCATTATGCGTAGTGGCGTGGACTTTCTTGGCCAATTTTATGAAACTTTTTTGCGATATGGCCAAGATGCCAAAAAGCTCGGCATTGTTTTTACGCCACGCCACATCACTCGCATGTGTGCAGAATTGTTAGACATACAATTAGGGTACACCGTATATGATCCAGCCTGTGGGACAGGGGGCTTTTTGGTAGCTGCGTTCGATAGGATGATGCAGCAAGCCACCACGCCAACAGCGCGTGATCAGGCAAGAGTGTCCTTAGCGGGATTCGATACCAATCCCACTGTATGGGCATTGGCAACCTTAAATATGTTTTTTAGGGGAGATGGCAAGAGCAAAATAACATACGGCAATTGCTTTGAGCAGGAGGATCTTGCTCCCCAATTTGATTATGCGCTTCTCAATCCGCCTTTTTCTCAGGAGGACGAGCCTGAGACGGATTTTGTCGATCACGCATTGGCCGCCGTGAGGGCTGGTGGTCGTGTTGCAGTAGTGCTAAAAACAAGCGTGGTCGTTGATCCCAAATTGGCAACATGGCGTGCTAATTTGGTAGCGCACCATCATGTTGAAGCTGCCCTTACATTGCCACTAGAATTATTCTATCCGACATCCTCGCCCACTGTCGTACTCATGGTTAAGGCACATACGCCACAGCGTTCTATTGGCACTCTGGTGGCCAGAGTAGAGAACGATGGATTTGAGATTAGCAAGAAGCGAAGGATTCCAGTTGAAGGAAGCCAAATTGACAATATCGTTTGCAGTTTTCATCAGTACGCCCGTGGTAACCACTTAGATACCGTGCCAAATTTTCTCACAGTCGTTTCACGCGATGACATCGTCAACGGAGACGAGATTTGTGCAGAAAGATGGTTGCCAAGCAATGATTTTGGCCTTGATGAATATGAGACGCACAGATCAAAGACGTTTCAGCAGTTAGCGCTGGCTATAGCCAACTATATGGCCGTAACTGATGAGCTGCTCGAGGATTTCGAGGGGCTGCTGTGCCAAGAGTCGCAGACTCATAGACCAGTAAACCCGACACCTCTCGCCGAATGGTTTACCGTTAGCGGCGGGCGGTCTACAGGCTTAAAGAACTATGCACCAGGAAGCATACCGTATGTGTCAAGCGGAGACAGTTACAACGGAATAGTGGGTTTTGTTGAGGCTCCGACAGATGAGCTCTATACCTCAGCCTGTGTAACGGTGTCAGCGTTCGGTCGTGCCTGCATACAGCCATGGCGTTTTTGTGCACGAGGCAACGGTGGCAGTGCTGTTCGGGTTCTAAAACCTAAATTCGCCCTTAGCTTGTCTGAACTTGTGTGGTTCGTCGGTCAAATCAATGCGCAAAGATGGCGTTTTCATTATGGCCGAATGGCCATTGGCGCCAGATTGAAAATGCTTGTTGTCAATCCACCACCACCAACACTGCCGCTCATGCGCCCGCTTAAAGACACGGTCCTTTCGTTTAAAACAGGATTATTCGAGTTGATTCATAGCCAGCCGATGCAAGCGCGCTAAGCCATGAAGCCTAATCCCATGCCAACTAAGCCCGACCCTCCAAAAACGCAGACTATCGTCACAGAACTAAGGTGCCCACCAAGTAATCCCTGTGAAGCTACCCCGTTTTCACGGACGTTTAGTTCTTGGGGTTGATGGTAAATGATTGAGTTCTTTCTGGCTCCTCTTGTTCCGGTGAGAGAGGCAACGAGGGATCTGGACGAAGTGAGCTGACCGGAGAGCTTTGGCCACTCCGGCGCTGCAGATTTGATTCAGGCTGCATGGTTGAGTCTCTCGAAGCTTACCGGTGCCTCATAGCCGATCGACGAGTGGAGCCGGCGGGTGTTGTAGAGCCCCTCGATGAAACGAAAGATTGCACGTCGAGCATCGGCCGCAGTGGGAAAGTGCATATTGTACCTATAGTCAGTCAGGTTTTGAGGCGCTCTTAACGGGTTGTCTTCGGGTGAGACTGTGTGCATATAAGGCCCAAGAGGAGCAAGCACTCTGCTGCGGAGCCTGTCTGGAAAACGAGTCCCCCGCCTGGCGCTTGTGCATGCCATAGCGTGGATTGAACTCCGGCAGTCGCATGTGTTGCAGCTGCCGAAGCGTGCTTTCCCGAATCACACCGTAAAGCGCCATCGGCTCCGTACGCGTTCCGCCTGCATATTGTATATAATCCCCAAAACAAAAAACTACCTGGATTCTAGTAGTCCAGCGCCTTCATGATTCTTCCCGCATCAGCCACCAATGCCTGGTAGCGCTGTGGCGTCATGCTAGGGGCGATAAATGGCAGAGGATCCAGACGCTGATCTTTGCGATTATGGACTTCATAGTGCAGATGCGGCGCCACCGACAACCCTGTATTGCCCGTGTACCCGATAAGATCCCCACGTTCGACTCTCTTTCCCTTCCTCACGCCGTCTGCAAATCTTGACAGATGCGCATACAGTGTCTTGTATCCGGCCGCTGGGTGGTCAATCTCAATATAGCTTCCATACCCTGTACGCTTGCGCGCGACTTCCACAACAACGCCCGCGCCCGTCGCATAGACTGGAGTCCCCACGCGCGCGGTAATGTCTATACCCGGATGGTGCTTTCTGAATCCCAGAAGCGGATGGAGTCGCATGCCGAATTGCGAGGTAACGCGACCTTCTGTCGGCATGATTGCGGGCCGCTGCCGCAGAGCCTCTGCATTCGCTACCGCCAGCGGAATCAACTCCCGCTGGCTTTCATTCTGAAACTTGATCAGGCGCCCAATTCGATCCAGTTCCTGGGACGTATGCCGCATGAGACGAGCGGTGGAAGTACTGAACCGATCATACTCTTCGTACGTGTCTGCGCCACCAACACCCACCTGCCATCGCACATCGTCAGAAATCGGCTCGGCTTCCAGCAGGATACGAAACATGTCCTGCTCATTCTCGGAAAAATTACTGATCTGCTCGGCAAACTCCTCGAATTGCAGGTCGACCCGCTCGAGTTGCTCCCGGAGCACCTTGTTTTCCTCCAGTAATGCCAGCTCTTCGGGTGACTTGATGGTAAGATCCAGCGCCAGCGCTCCAACCATCAAGATTGCGGAGGTCGCCACTACGGACAGTAGAAAAACTGATTTCTTTCGCCTGGGCTCTACCAACACATAAGAGCAGGCTTCCTGGTCGTAGCGATAATAGTAACGCTTTTGCATGAACAAACTGGAGAATTGGATCAGGAGGCAATAACCCGCGCCACAGCAAATACGACCATGTGAAACACTTCGGTGACCTTCGGTGCACAGGAAATTGCGCAACTGTGCTAAGTAACGCAAAGTACCAAGCACTCAGCTATTAGGCAATCTGTTGGCTGTTTATTCATAATCGTGTCCTAAGTACTCAATGCTTCGGGCCAGCGTTTTGGCGCCTTTCCGGTCTATGGCAGAGGCCAGTCGCCGTAAGAATATCTCTGCCGGATCGTATCCGTAATGGTGCAACAGGTGGTTCATGAACGCAACAATTATCGACTCCTTGCGAAAGGTGTTCGGTTCGCGGTCAATGGAACGGAGTCTCAGGGAACTTCGATGGTTTCTAGCACACGCTGGACGATGTCCTCGGCAGCAAGCTCCTCCGCCTCAGCTTCGTAGGTAATGATTACCCGGTGCCGCAGCACATCGAGCGCGACAGAGCGGACATCCTCCGGCGTCACATAGGCGCGGTGCTGCAGGAATGCGTGCGCCCGTGCACCCAGGTTCAGGTTTATCGACGCACGAGGTGAGGCCCCGAAATCAACGAGTGGTTCAAGGTCGGCCAACCTGTACTGCCCGGGCTCGCGGGTTGCCAGCACCAGATCCACAATGTAGCGCTCCACGCGCTCGTCCATGTAGAGGTCGTTAAGCACCGCACGCGCCGAAAGTATCTGTTCGGGTTGCACGACGGACTGGATCTGCGCAGGATCTCCGGTGCGGGCCATGCGCCGCATGATCGTGAGCTCTTCGTCGCGGGACGGATACCCCACCTTGATCTTCATCATGAATCGGTCCACCTGGGCTTCGGGCAACGGATAGGTTCCCTCCTGCTCGATGGGGTTTTGCGTCGCCAACACGAGGAAGGGCTCTTCCAGGCCAAATGTGGTGTCCCCAATGGTGATCTGGCGCTCTTGCATACTTTCCAGAAGTGCGCTCTGGACCTTGGCCGGTGAGCGATTTATTTCGTCGGCCAGGATAACGTTGGCGAACAGCGGCCCTTTCTTGATCGAAAACGTCCCCGTCCCCTGGTTGTAGATGAGCGTTCCCAACAAGTCTGCGGGCAGAAGGTCCGGCGTAAACTGTATGCGCTGGAAGCGCGTCCCGATGGCTTGCGCGAGGGCACTTACGGTAAGGGTCTTGGCGAGTCCCGGCACACCTTCAAGCAGCACATGTCCGGCGGACAACATGCCAATCATCAGGCGTTCAATCATATAGTGCTGCCCTACTACTACACGGCCAATTTCAGCGCGCAGGTCGTCGACGAAGGCGCTCTCTTTCTCAATGCGCGCAGTGACATGTGCAAGATCGAACTCGGTCATATAAACGGATTCCATGGATTGGTGTTAACTACGCAAAAGGCACTGCCGGCAAACGCCATGGCACCGTGCATGTTCACGCACCTCACTTCACGCATCCGTCTCCGGCGAACAGTGTTCCTGTCTTCAAAGCATACCCGTTCAGCAGCTCCGCTGCCGCCATGCGGCGGTGCCCTGCCTGCTGCAGTTCCAGGATTTCGATAGCGCCGTCACCGCAGGCCACGCGTAGCGCGGCGCCAGCCTCCAATACTTCACCCGGGCGCCCGGAGCCCTTGCAGAGACGTGTCCGGTATATCTTGAAGCGTGTCGACCCGTGACACGTCCACGCGCCAGGATGGGGTGAGAGGCCCCGACAATGGTTGTGCACGACTTCGGCAGGTACGTCCCACAATAGGCGGCAGTCCTCTTTGAAAATCTTCGGCGCTCTGGTGGCGTCCGCGTCATCCTGCACGTCAGTGCGAACATCTCCTGCCGCAATGCGCCGAACGGTTTCCACTACCGCCCGGGCCCCTACCTGCATCAGGCGGTCGTGCACGTCACCGGTCGTTTCCTCGGGACCGATCGCTACAGGGCGCCGCAGGATCACCGCTCCTGTGTCCACGCTTGCCTGCAGGAAGAAAGTCGTCACCCCCGTTTCCCGCTCTCCCGCCATCACCGCCCGGTGGATGGGCGCTGCACCGCGGTAGCGCGGAAGAAGCGATGCGTGCAGGTTGAAGGCGCCCAGGCGCGCAGCCGTATACACTGCCGGGGGCAGAATCCGAAACGCCACCACGATGATAATATCCGGAGTCAGGTCACCGATCACGCGAGCAAACCCTGGATCCTTTACCGATAACGGCTGCAGGATGGTAGTGATCTCAAGCTCCTGTGCGGCTTTCTTGACCGGCGTGGGCGCTACGTGAAGCCCACGTCCACGCGGACGGTCCCTGCCTGTCACCACCGCTTCCGGGCGAAAGCCGCTCTCTGCCAGGAGTCGCAAGGATGGGACCGCAAACTCCGGCGTCCCCATAAACACGATGCGCAAATCCGACTTTTCCTTCAATGGCATACTATCCCTGTGGAACGCGCCGCTACCGAATGCGGGTGCGCTCATCCCAGATCGGTACTATCAGTTCGTAATCTCCGAATCCCGTCTTGTCAATAAAAATAAACTGGCGACCGATACGATAATAATACCAGACTTCCCACGGCTCGTTGTCAAAGCTGAATGTCTGCCGCCTGATATCATCTGGATATCCATGCATGATCAGAACCTGGCCCCGGTCCGTCTTCCAACCAGGCGTGAAGCTCCCGAATTTCCGGTTGGCGTAATCGATCCGGTAATAGTACTCCTCCATGCGCTCGTTGCGCCCGGTCCCGGGGGTAGGATCCCGCTTGCGCCAGAAATCCTGGAACAGCCGTAGCCTTTCTTCGCGGCTCGGGGCGTTTCGAATCGAATTGATATCCCGAATCTTGGCGCAGTACACCAGCTGCTCAATGGCCTGATCCAGATTGCTGAGGTGAGTGGCCAGGCCTGTCCAGCGCGCAGAAAATGTCCGTTCCGAAACCGCCAGAAGCTGTCCGTCCGGCTCCTCCGCCGTTACCCGAACAACATAGTCCCCCATGTCCAGCTCCGTGAGCGGAACCCGCGAGACGATCTGGTGTCGCCCGGCGGCCAAGTCCATCGTTTCCTCATCAGAAAACAAGACTGTGGAGCGGGTGGGGTTGTCTGCCAAACCGAGCAGTGTCCTGCTGACACGCATAAACGTGCTCCTGTCCTTGCGTATAGGCACAACCTCACGTCGCACCGTTACCTGCCGGGGGGCGTTGGCATAGATTTCGTAGTAGAGATCGAACGTCAGCAGATTGGCCCCCAACTCATCGCTCAGGTGGGGGTAAATCGTCCTGGATTCCGCGTCATATTCTTTTAGCAACACAAGATCACTCAGCGCGAATGGTCCTTCCAGGTCACGCACCACCACTGGCAGTTCCCGGACGTAGTGCTTCTGCGAATGCCGATCCCTGATCTGAAATGTCACTAGATACCGCGCAGGCGCAAGATCCAGTGCGTGCGTTGTGAGATCGAACTGCTGATCGGACTTTGTCAGCGCAAATGCCGGGGATGTCGCCGTATGCTCCCAGATCGACGACTCAACCATCGTTGTTGGCCGGTCGTGGTCATCAAGGACGTGCACTTCCGCCTGGACCTCATAAGTCGCCGTAAAGCCTTCGGCTGAAGGCTGAAAACCGAGCTGGCTATACGGAATCCGCGTGTACAAGTCGAGCCGCGTCTTGCCACTCTCCTCCCCGCGTACGCTTATGGCATCTGCCTCAAACCCTTCCTGGGCATAGCCAGGAACTACGTCGCTCACTGCGAAGCAGAAAAGCAGCGCCACAATCCACTTTCCGAATACAGACCCCATAGACCGTAGTCATTAACCGTAGTGGGCGTGCGTTTACGCATAAAACTATCATAGGACGCGACCACGCACCCTTCGACGCCATACAAACATACGGATTTTTGCCCAAATTGGGTGCACCTACCTATCGTGTTCCGTGCAAAATATGCTGCGAGTGGTAGCATGGCGTTACCGAGCCGCACGGAATTATCGCGAAAGTGCGGATACGAAGCGCCTGCTATCAAATACTTGCAAATCCTCCAGCCCTTCTCCCACGCCGATATACCGTACGGGAATCCTGAATTCATTGGAAACTCCAATCACGATTCCTCCTTTCGCCGTCCCATCGAGCTTTGTCAGCACGAGACCCGTAACGGTGACGCTACGCGTGAATTCCTCTGCCTGCCGAAGCGCGTTTTGCCCAATCGATGCATCCAGAACCAACAGTACTTCGTGGGGTGCTCCCTCGATCTGGCGATTCATCACACGGCGGATCTTGGACAGCTCATCCATCAGGCCACCCTTGGTGTGTAGGCGACCCGCGGTATCTATGATCACCACATCCACCGCACGCCGGCGCGCAGATTCCAGCGTGTCGAAGGCCACGGCGGCCGGGTCCGAACCATGTTTTTGCTTTACGAGCGGGACACCGGCTCGGGCTGCCCAGATTTCCAATTGCTCGATGGCTGCGGCGCGAAAGGTGTCGGCGGCGCCCAGGAGAACCGATCGGCCCGCCTCCCGGTATCGGTACGCCAATTTGCCGATGGTCGTTGTCTTGCCGACGCCATTGACCCCGACGACCATGATCACGTGCGGCTTCGCAACCAGTGGAGCATCAAATTCCTGCGCAGGCTGGTCCGGCAGCAGTCCAGCGATTTCGTTCTGGATAAGCGCGCCAAGCTCGTCGGCGGAAACGTACCGGTCACGTGCCACTCGCGCCTGCAGTCGCTCGATAATGTCGAGCGTGGTCTTGACACCCACATCGCTTGTCACCAGGACCTCTTCGAGGTCGTCCAGCACCTGCTCGTCGATCTTATCCTTTCCCCGAACAAGTCGGCTGATCTTGTCAAAAAAACTCCTGCGGGTTTTCTCCAGGCCCTCGTCAAGCCGCTCCTGATCCCGCTTGCGCATCGTTATGCGATCAAATAATGCCATGCCCGTCTTCTAAGCTGGATTCCGATGGCGCGACCATACCTTGGAATTGCCGCGTCTTTTGCCGGTCTCGCGCGTCGCCGCCCGGACGCACGCTCGCGCCCAATCCAACTCGCGGCTGCCTCTGCGCCCCAAGGCAATTCGAATGGTACAAACCCTACGATACAAGCAGGCTCAGCACTGTTCATGTGGCGATAGCACAATGTCCGGGTTACGCAAAACGCTCCTCCGCTTGCTCGGATCCTGGCCACGAGTATCAGCCGGGCAGCGCATCCAAGGCTCTAGTAATTAGGCAGGTGGCGCACACCCTAACGGACAGCTTCAGGCTCCGCCACGCGGACCAAGTGAATAAAGCGGACCGTGTAGATCGCGTACGAAATGAGCATCAACGCCGTGGTCACCCAAATGCAAGTCTGCAGGATAGGCTCATCTGCCCCAAGAATAGCTGCCAGAAGTGTGAGCGCCATGGCGCTCACGGCCAGCTTGCCCCACCAAACGCTCATCTTCACCTCGGAAATCCGCCTGGTTAACACTACGCTGCCCACCACGATAAGCACATCGCGCAGCACTACCAGCCCGACGAACCAAAGAGGCAGATCTCCATGGATCACCAGCGCCACGCTGATGAGAAGCACCGCCGCCTTGTCACACAGCGGATCGAGCACCTTGCCCCAGTTGGAAACGGTCTTGGACCACCGTGCAAGGGTCCCGTCAAACCAGTCCGTGATTGCCGCAAGGAGCAGTAACACTACGATTAGCGGTACAGATCCGGATCTCAGGATAAGGATGGTAATCGGAATAGCGATTACCACCCGCAACAGGCTCAGGAAATTAGCCACCGTCCAGAACTTTCCAAGCGGAGGAATCATCATAAGATGCGAGACGCCGAGAGGAACTTGGTAGAGATGTCTGGGCGGAAGATACGGCTCACTGCCGTTTAGGTTTACCCGGATGGATTGGGAGTTGTGAATTGGACTTGCTGGTCATCAACGAGTTGCTGAGGGCCGTCCTTCATGCCCAGACACGGAACATATTGATCCTGTGATGCCGTAATAGCACACAAGTAATGCACGGATAGACATATAGACATGCTGAGCTGGGTACACAGATACCGCTGCGTTAACATACTTGCGACTGGGTTCCTTGTCCTTTCTTTGGGGGGATGCTCGGAACCATCGGATCAACCCGATATACAGCGTCTGGCTGCCGAACAGGGGGATGCCAAAGCCCAATTTGACCTGGGTTCAATGTACGCCACGGGCGAGGGCGTCCCAGAAAATGACCAAGAGGCAGTAAAGTGGTATCGTCTGGCTGCCGAACAGGGGCATGCCGATGCCCAATTCAACCTAGGTTCAATGTACGCCGCGGGTGAGGGCGTGCCAGAGAATAACCAAGAGGCAGTAAAGTGGTATCGTCTGGCTGCCGAACAGGGGCATGACGATGCCCAATTCAACCTGGGTATAAGGTACGCCACGGGCGAGGGCGTCCCAGAAAATGACCAAGAGGCAGTAAAGTGGCATCGTCTGGCTGCCGAACAGGGGCATGACGATGCCCAATTCGGTCTCGGCGCATTGTACAACAAGGGCGTTGGTGTGCCAGAGAATGACCAAGAGGCATTGAAGTGGCAACGTCTGGCTGCCGAACAGGGGCATGCTGATGCCCAATACAATCTGGGTATAAGGTACGCCAACGGCATGGGCGTGACCGAGAATGACCAAGAGGCAGTAAAGTGGTACCGTCTGGCTGCCGAACAGGGAAATGCCTATGGCCAATTCGGCCTAGGCGCAATGTACGCCGCGGGCCAGGGCGTGCCAGAGAATGACCAAGAGGCTGTGAAGTGGCATCGTCTGGCTGCCGAACAGGGGCATGCCGATGCCCAAACCAGCCTGGGCGTAATGTATTACACCGGCGTTGGCGTGCGAGAGGATGGCCGAAAGGCAGTGAAGTGGTATCGTCTGGCTGCCGAACAGGGAAATGCCTATGGCCAATTCAATCTGGGCACAATGTACACCATGGGCAAGGGCGTGCAACAGAATTATGTGAAGGCCTATGCCTGGATTAATCTTGCATCCGCAGAAGTAGACATAAGACCAACAGCAGAAGAGATAAGAATCCTACTACAATCAGCAATGACGGTTGCTCAAGTGGTCGAGGCGCAGCGTCTGTCCGCAGAGCTGGGCAGGCTCATTGAAGGCTCCCAATCCGACGCCGTTAGGTTCCGGACCGATTCCGAATCGAAGAACCCGCTGGAGGATGACTGGCGAGTCCTAGTTGCGGTTTACAATGCCACTCTTGGACCCTACTGGGATGACAATACGAATTGGACGAATTCGGTTGCCACTGTTCCTACCGCGGAAGAACTTGATTCGTGGCGTGGTGTCACGGTATCTAATGATCGGGTGACGCAGCTTGACTTGTCCTTCAATTCGCTATCGGGCGAGATTCCTGCTGCGCTGGGCAACCTCTCAGCGCTGACGGCTCTTGATCTGTCCTTCAATCCGCTTTCAGGCGAGATCCCCGTTGAGTTGGGCAACCTCTCAGAACTGACGCGGCTTGACCTGACCCGCTCCCGTGTTTGTGCCCCACAGGATTCCAGCTTCCTAGCATGGCTGGAGCAATTCCATTACAAGAACGTGTGCCAATAAGCATTAAATGAGATGTACATCTCATTAAGTCGCTATTCTCCAGTACGAGAATCCTGTTCAACAATTGCCACTCCGATAAGCGGGCTGCATATTAACGCCGCAAATTTCCCGATGAACATGCCATGGATAGATGTACAGATGTCCACAGAAGGCCGTGATATCTGCTGAATTCTGATGTAACGCCGGGGCTCCCTTCCCTCTCTGACCCTGTCATCGTCCAGGTGTTCTGGTTTTTTGGCCTCGGTGTCCTCGCTCTATTTACCCCCACTTCGGAGTCACCATCCCCTG
Organism: Rhodothermales bacterium; assembly: GCA_963665975.1. Taxonomy (GTDB): domain Bacteria; phylum Bacteroidota; class Rhodothermia; order Rhodothermales; family Bin80. Next base: position 2,672,245 of record OY762508.1, on the reverse strand, counting down.
ATTCATGTCTGATCTCCAAGCGCCGGGTTGTTGAACAGATTGCTAAGGCAGTGGGTAGAGCTCTATTTTATTACTCCTTGCAGCCGTGAACACTGCCATTTCCACGTCTCTGGCACGCCATGGATATCCACTGTGCCCACTCAGCTTGGATGCTGTGTGCCGGCACCATTTGATCCACGAAATAACGAACGGATGGTCACATACATCCAGGTATTTCTTACTTCGTCCCTCCAAATTCGGAACGCATTTCAAATCGGGCCCGCCATTCGTGGAGTGGGAATGCTCCGCACCATTCCTAAACGCCCATTTTGTTACCTGGCTGTCCACCATAGGGAACCTTTCAGGACAAATGAATGCAGGAAACGTGAGAGCAGTTGCAAGCCCTGACTGGATGCCAAGCTTCTTCCGAAAGTTGCAGACTGTTTCCATACCGGGACGTTCAATGTACTCCTGACAGCACTGCCAGAGTTCGCTCGGAGAGGCATTTGATTTGAGCAACTTGTTGGCCATCCGGACGCCATTGGGCCTGAATCCGGAATAGGTCTTCCAGTATAGGATCTCGGCCCACACCTCCAGATCGTAGGGTCCTCGTATCCTGAAGCGGTCTTCAAAATCCTTCGTACAGTCTCGATCGCATGATTCTCGTTTCAAATCGAAGAACTGCTTGGGCTTCGAAGACTCGTTAAACTGTCTCAGATCAAATGGATAATTGTACTTCTCAAGTGCTCTGGCCCACGAGTCGTACGAATTGGTTGTAGTCATCTCGATTCTGGGTTGATTTGAATGGTGGGGTGTCCCAACCCTTCTGTGTCAATCTCCTCTTGTGCGGAGCTTACCAGACGGTTCCTATGACGAGCACAACATGATTACGTATACACCGTTCCTGACTGGAGCAATCGGTGCGACTATCCCGTGTCTGCACACGCCTCCTTAATGGCCCTGCGGGAATCCGACGTATCAAATTCCAGGACTACAGTATCCGATGCATCGAAATCATAAAGCTGTACGCGGATCATGCGAGAAGCCATGATTTTCGACACAACATCCGCACGTGCGGGAAAAAACAACCGATCATCTCTTGCCCACGTAGCGCTGCCTCCAAGCGGATGCCATACATCGGCGTTGAGCGTTATCTCTTCAGTTTTCCCGTCCCACTGTACGTACACCGACACAGATGTTTTCAGTCCTTCCAAGAATTCTCCTGGTCCTGCCAAACTAATGGCGACTCTCGCGGCTTCTCCGCAACCACCGTACGTCAACCAGTGCTCCAAACTCGCAGAGGAATCTGGATCTTGGCTTTGTTGGTAAGTAGTGACTATTGGCGACATTAGGTAAGGCCCCGCTATATCGGAATGGGTGTCACTGAGACTGGAGAGGTCGGCATCACCGAATGCCGCTATGCGACGCCACCTTCGAGCAATGACTTCCGACCAGTCCTGGCAAACCTGTCGCCTGTCCCTAATGGTTTCTCCAGCTGCGGAGACATCATAGTCACCGTACAGCTTTTCATCGTTCCAAAAGGCCACAAGCCTGGATGATGATTCGAGTCTTTCCGCAACTCCCTTATCGTTCTCAAATTCAATCCGGCGTTTCCTGTCGTCTAATGCAACGATCTGCCGATCATGAACGCCGTCCCACTCCAACTCCATACCGACACATTGACCACTGCATTGCGCGCGGCCATAGGACATATCATCCCAAAAAACCTGAGAAATTTCGGCGTATACCCACTCCCGCAATACTGGATCAAGTTCACCTGCTACTACCTCGCATCCGTACTTGATCCAACTTGAATCCCAACTCCACCGAGCCTCATCTCCACTTAAGCCTCTCACCGCTGTAACCGGGCTGTCTGCTGAGGGTTGCACGATTCTCTCATAATCAACCTCGTTGGCGTCACCGCAGCCAATCAATACTAGTACAAGAGTGCCAAGAGCAACACTCCCTCTAACATGATCGTAATGAAACCTCATCATAAATCTTGTATTCTGTTGATATAGAAACGAAAATAGCTGGAGCAAAATATGGCTTGAAGGTGTCTAAAACAAGGCATACGAGAATTGCTGGTATGCCTTGGCATGCCGCGTTTTTGCTGTAGGGCTATCGGATGAACCAATTGCGCTCGCAGGGGGTTTGCCGAAACCTTTTTGCACGGGAGAACGACGATGGCTGGTACGCTTCGAAGTCTCCAGGAACGGCTACGCCGGAGAATCCTAATCCTTGACGGGGCCATGGGCACCATGGTCCAGCGGTACGGCCTCGGCGAGTCCGACTTCCGTGGCGCGCGTTTCGCGAACCATCCCCAGGAGTTGAAGGGCAATATCGATCTGCTCTCCCTGACGCAACCAGAGATTATTTGTGATATCCACAACGCCTTTCTCGCGGCAGGGAGCGATATCGTTGAGACCAACACGTTTACCGCAACACGCGTCTCACAGGCCGACTACGGCACGGAGCACCTGGCCTACGAAATCAACTATACAGCCGCCGCACTGGCGCGCAGCGCGGTAGCCTCGGCCCCTGACCCGCCGCGATACGTAGCGGGCGCTATTGGCCCGCTTAACAAGTCGCTCTCGTTGGCCCCCGTTGCGGGTGACGCCAGCACGCGGGCGCTTACCTTTGACGAAGCCGTTACTGCTTACCGCGAGCAGATATCCGGATTACTCGACGGCGGTGTGGATACCCTGCTCGTGGAGACCATTTTTGATACGCTCAACGCCAAGGCGGCAATCTTCGCCCTTGTCGACGAGTTCAGGCATCGCAGGCGGGCCGTCCCTGTCATGCTCTCCGGTACAATTGTCGACCGGAGCGGGCGCACATTGTCGGGGCAGACTCCAGAGGCCTTCTGGATATCGGTCTCCCACACGCCGCATCTATTGTCGGTAGGGCTAAACTGCGCACTGGGCTCTGCCGCCATGGCCCCCCACCTGCACGCTCTCTCACAGGTGGCTACAGTACCGATCAGCCTGTATCCCAATGCCGGCCTGCCAAATGAATTCGGCGCATACGACGAGACGCCAGTAATCATGGCGCAAAATATTGCGGAGTATGCCGACCTGGGCATGCTGAACCTAGTGGGCGGCTGCTGCGGCACGACGCCTGAACACATCGAATCACTGCGAGACGCCGTCGCGCGCTTCAATCCACGCAGGATTGAAAAGCAGCCAAAGACACTGCGCCTAAGCGGCCTGGAGCCCCTGGTCTTGCGCCAGGATCTCAACTTTGTCAACATCGGAGAGCGCACCAACGTGTCCGGTTCGCGCCGATTTGCGCGGCTTATCCGCGAAAAGCAATTCGAAGAGGCCTTGTCCGTGGCGCAGAGCCAGGTGGAAAGCGGTGCCCAGATGCTTGACGTCAACATGGATGACGCCATGCTGGACGGCGAGGCCTCGATGGGCGCATTCCTTAACCTAATCGCGTCCGAACCGGACATTGCCAAGATTCCGATTGTCATCGACTCCTCAAAATGGAGCGTAATTGAGGAAGGACTGAAGAGGGTGCAGGGCAAGGCTGTGATCAATTCGATTTCGCTGAAGGAGGGCGAAGAAACCTTCCGTGAGCACGCCAGACTGGCCCGGCAATACGGTGCGGCGGTAATCGTGATGGCATTCGACGAATCCGGTCAGGCGGACACGCTAGAGCGCCGCAAGGCGGTGTGCGAGCGTGCTTACCGCATTCTCACCGAAGAGGTGGGATTCCCGGCGGAGGACATCATCTTCGATCCGAACATCTTCGCAGTCGCGACCGGCATAGCCGAGCACGATTCGTACGCGGTCGACTTCTTTGCAGCAACCACGTGGATCAAGCGCAACCTTCCATTTGCGCGTGTTTCGGGTGGCGTGAGCAACGTGTCGTTTTCGTTTCGTGGCAACAACCGCGTGCGGGAAGCCATGCACACGGCATTCCTATACCACGCCACGTCTGCCGGCATGGACATGGGCATCGTGAATGCCGGGCAAATTGAAGTCTACGAAGAAATCGACCCCAATCTTCTCGAGCGTGTGGAGGACGTGCTGCTTAATCGCCGCAGCGATGCGACAGAGCGGCTATTGGCCAATGCTGAACAGATCCACCGCGACCCGGTGGCGGAAAGCCGCCACCAGGACGTATGGAGAGAGGCCCCGGTGGAAGAGCGCCTGAAGCACGCGCTGGTCCGCGGGATTACCGAGCATATCATACCGGACACGGAAGAGGCGCGCCTGGCCTATGCATTCCCGTTGGAGGTGATTGAAGGACCCCTCATGGATGGCATGAGCGTGGTTGGAGACCTCTTTGGAGCCGGAAAAATGTTTCTGCCCCAGGTCGTGAAGAGCGCGCGCGTCATGAAAAAGGCCGTCGCCCATTTGATGCCCTTTATCGAGACGTCGACTGATAGCCGGACGGTGCTCGGCCGCAACCGGATTCTATTGGCTACGGTCAAGGGCGACGTGCATGATATAGGAAAGAACATTGTCGGAGTTGTCTTGCAGTGCAACGGATATGAAGTGATTGATTTGGGCGTCATGGTTCCAGCCGCTGACATCCTGCAGGAAGCCCGGACGCGTGACGTGGAGATTATCGGTCTCAGCGGGCTGATCACCCCGTCACTGGATGAAATGGTACATGTCGCCAGCGAAATGACGCGCCAGGGCTTCGAGCTGCCCCTTCTCATCGGCGGAGCGACGACCTCAAGAGTCCACACAGCAGTAAAAGTGGCACCACGCTATGACGGCCCCGTGGTGCACGTCCTTGATGCATCACGGAGCGTCGGCGTGGTGAATAGCCTGTTGTCGGATACGCAGCGGGAGCCCTATACCCGGCGTGTTGCCAAAGAAAACGAAACGATTCGAAAGCAACATGCTGCGCGGCAGGATCGCACGGTTTACTTGTCCCTGGAGGAGGCTCGTGCAAACCGCCACGTCGTGGCGTGGGACAAGGCTACTGCTTCACCGCCCCGGCAATTGGGTGTTACGGCGCTGCGTGACTATTCGCTGAACGAGCTGCGACCCTATATCGACTGGACACCGTTCTTTATTACGTGGGAGATGAAGGGCAAGTATCCCCAGATCCTCGATAGCCCGGAGAAAGGCGCGGCGGCGCGGCGCCTGTTTGAGGATGCCAACAACGTATTGGACCGCCTCCTGGAGAACGGCAGGCTGCGCGCCCACGGAGTGTACGGTTTGTGGGCGGCAAACAGCGTTGGCGATGATATCGAACTATATACGGATGCCTCGCGCCGCAGCGTGCGCGCAGTGCTTCACACGCTCCGACAACAAGCCCGAAAAACGCGCGGGCGACCGAACCGTGCGCTCGCAGACTATGTCGCGCCGAAGGGCATCGACGACTACGTGGGCGCCTTCGCGGTCACCGCCGGCGACGGTGTCGGCGTGCTCGTCCGGGAATGTGAAGCCGACCACGACGACTACACCGCCCTCCTGGTGCGGGCGCTTGCGGACCGGCTCGCAGAAGCATTCTCCGAGCGTTTGCACGAACGCATCCGGACCGAGCTCTGGGGTTATGCAGCGGATGAGGAATTGACCATGGAGGAAATCGTTCTGGAGCGATACCAAGGCATAAGACCAGCACCGGGATATCCCGCATGCCCTGATCATTTGGAAAAGCGGACGCTCTGGGACCTCATGGATGTGGATAACCTCGCCAACATCACGCTCACCGAGAATCTTGCCATGTTCCCAGCCGCCTCTGTTTGCGGGATTTACCTGTCTCATCCGGAAGCTAAATACTTCGATGTCGGAAATTTAGGCAGGGATCAGATCGAAAATTATGCCGAGCGTGCGATAATTCCGGTTTCTGATCTTGAAACCTGGCTCAGTTCGCGCCTGAACTATATACCAGATTGATTCCGGAGATTTTCATAATAATTACACAAATAATGTGGGTAATTTGTGGATGCGTTGGAAGCGGTTCCGTGTAGCGGTTCCATATAGCGGTTCCGTATAATCGAACAACTTGATTATTCTGTATCGAAGCAAAATGGCCAGCTTTTTTGCGTTGAATACACGGCGCTACGCCGCGATTGACGTGTTGCGTACGGAGCGTGCCTCAGTCGCCTTTCAGCTTGTTGGCATAGCCCTCTTTGCGTTATTCACTGCCGTGGGAGCGCAGTTTCGGGTGTATCTCTGGGAGGTTCCCATCACGCTGCAGACCATATTCGTTTACAGTAGCGGCTTGTTCCTGGGTGGCCGTAACGGGTTTCTGTCTATGCTATTGTATCTGGCTTTGGGATTTTTCCTTCCTGTGTATGCAGGAAACGGCCAGGGGCTTGATTATTTATTGACGGCGAGTTCTGCTGGTTATCTGCTGGGCATGCCTCTGGCTGCAGCGATAATCGGGTGGCTATCGACCCGGTGGAACACGGTTGCTGGCAGCAGTCTATCGATCCTCGCTGGCTCGGTGACACTTTTCGGCATAGGTGTCGTGTGGCTTCATTTTGCAGCTGATCATGCTACGTGGATCGAATCTATTGATAAGGGCTGGGCGCGGTTTGTGCTGTTCGATGCTTGCAAGATTGTGCTCGTAAGCCTGATATATGGTGGCACCCGGCGCTGGCTGTAAGCTATTGAGTCTTGCGCGTATTGGATGACAGAAGCAATAGGCGCCGGGAGATTTCAATGCGGCCCGAGTCGTCACGCGCATGTTCCTGACCAGCATCGGGCCCCGCGTTCAAGCCAGCGCCATACGTATACGTCCGGTGAAGTGCATCTTGCTTTGAGTCTCTGGCGGGTCGGAGTTTTGGTACTCCTACCGTAAGAGCCCAAGCACAGCCTCCATGCACAAGCCCAGACGCACCGCGGAAGAGATGTTTCCGTTGGTCGAACAATACCTGCAAGGGCGTCAAAGCCTGAAGGCCTTTTGCGCCGAGCATGCCATATCCGCGAGTCAACTCTACTACTGGCGCCGTAAGTATCGCAAGCAGCCGCAGGGCGAGGCCTTCATAAGGCTTGCGCCGCCTGCTGCAGGCGAACGCGCGGTGCTGGAGATTGTCTACCCTGGGGGAGTGCGTCTGCGTCTGTTCGCTCCGGTATCTCCTGCATGGCTTACTTCTCTGCTGCAGAGGGAGCGGGCATGATTACGTTCGGTTCTTCCTACCGCTACTATGTGCATCGTGCGCCCACCGACATGCGCAAGAGCTTTGACGGGCTCAGTGGTCTGGTGCGTTCGCAACTGCATCGGGATCCGTTGTCGGGGGATGTTTTTGTATTTTTCAACCGGAGGCGCAATTTGGTAAAATTACTGGTATGGGACAAAGACGGCTTTGTGGTTTATTACAAGCGATTGGAGTCGGGTACGTTTGAGTTGCCGCCAGGATCTACGCCGACCTGGATGGATTTGGCGCATGTGCTGGAGGGGGTCTCTTTGGCATCGGTACGGTATCGGAAGCGTTATCTGTTGCCGGTAGGAAAGAATGGTTAAGAGGTTGTATTTTCTACTGTATGTAGGGAACCTTATGGTTGTGTTCTGGTTTGGTTTGCATGCCAGCCACGCACCCGAAAGATGCTTCTTCTGCAGCGCTTCTTGCGCAGAATAATGCCCTGCGGCAGGAGAATGAAGACCAGCGTGTAGCGCTCGAAACGCTGCGTGCGAAGCATGCCAAGCTTGTGTTCGAACTGAAGGAGCTCAAGCGTCTGCTCTATGGGACAAAGAGCGAGCGGTTTGAACCGGACTCCACGCCCAGCAACCAGCTTGAGTTGTTTCCGGATCAGGCTCCGCCAGTGGAGGAGCCTTTGAAGGCCACGACCGTCACGGTGACGCAGAAGACGTCTGCTTCGAAGCGCACCCCGGTGCGGCAACCCTTGCCGCCTCATCTGCCTCGCGAAGTGATCACGATCGAACCGGAGGGAGACATGTCTTCTTTCAAAAAGATCGGAGTGGAGGTCACCGAGACGCTGGATTACGTGCCGGGCAGGTTGCGTGTGATTCGCCGGGAACGTCCGAAGTACGTGGATCCTTCCAAAGAAGACGACGGGGTTGTCCTTGCAGCACTTCCGGCGCGATTGATCGACAAAGGCATTCCAGAACCGGGGCTGTTAGCACATGTGATGATCGAAAAGTACCTGGATCATATGCCTCTGTATCGACAACGGGAGCGCTTTTTACGCGAAGGCATCGTATTGCCGAAGTCCACGTTGGGCGATTGGATTGCGCAAACGGCGTGGCATCTGACGCCGTTATATGACGCGCTCAAACAGGAGGCGCTCGAGAGTGGGTATCTACAAGTGGATGAGACGACGATTCCGGTGCTGGATAAGAAGAAGAAGGGGAAGACACATCGCGGGTATTATTGGGTGTATCTGGCGCCAGAGAAGCACGTGGTGGTCATGGAGTATCGCAAGGGTCGGGATCGGGATGGTCCGGTAGCCTTTTTGGAGAGTTTTGCCGGTGCGTTGCAGACAGACGGGTATGCGGCATACGACGGGTTTGATGCGGTGCCAGCAATCACAACCTACGGATGTTGGGCCCATGCACGGCGACATTTTTACAATGCGCGTGACAACGATGTCGAGCGGGCCACCCATGTGCTGGAACAGATCAAGCAGTTGTATGCGATAGAGCGCCAGTTGCGGGAAAAGGATGCTTCCGCAACGCACCGGGTTCAGGTGCGTCAAAAAGAGTCGGTGCCGATACTGGAGGCCTTGAAGACTTGGCTGGAAGCCAATATGGGATTGCCGAAGAGCCCGTGGGGGCAGGCAGTGGGCTACACGCTGACGCGTTGGAAGAGGCTTGTCGGGTACACCGACGCCGGCCGCATCGAACTGGACAATAATCTGGTCGAAAATAGTATCCGTCCAATTGCTTTGGGCCGTAAGAACTACCTGTTTGCAGGGTCACATGCGGCAGCGCAGCGGGCGGCGGTGATCTACTCGCTTCTCAGTACGTGCAAGCAGCATGGGGTAAATCCCCAGGTCTGGCTTACCGACGTGCTGAGCCGTATTCCGACACATCCCATGAAGCAGGTCAGCGCCCTGTTGCCGCATCATTGGAAGACGCTGCGCGAAGACGCTTCTGCAAAGGCCGCATAGCACGCAACAAGATCCACGTACGGCACAGACTACGCTGCTAACAGGTAGCTTCAGTCCAATGCAAGGTGTAGTTTACCGGACGGATACCGCCATACGGCATTTGCTGGTACCACGTTTGTGATTGCATTATGTTGTACATGTGACAAATAGCCAGCTTCCAATAGTTGGATTGTTGAGAAACCTTATGTCCCTTTTTTGCCGGCTGTCGTATCCATCATCGCGAAAGAACAGGGGGAACTCAACGGGCGCCCGTTACGCACCGCGACAACGAGGATGGTTAAGCAGCGACGCAATCGGTTTCCGGATTGGCCTGTTCGTACTTGCAGGTCTTTTGGCTTCAGCATGCTCCAGCGGAGATGTCGGTAACGAACCGGGCATCGATAGCGTCCCGCAGATTGAACTGGTCGAGGCATTCCGGTTGGGGGAGGAAACGGGCCCCGACAGTGTATTATTTGGGTACGTCAGCGATCTTGCCATCAATTCCGCAGGGCAGATTTTCGTTAGCGAAGGGCAGGATCCAAAGATCTATGTCTACTCCAATGCGGGTGCATTCATAACCACGATTGGCAGCAAAGGCAAAGGACCGGGAGAGTTTTCATACGGACCAGACATAACCATTTCCAGGGGTGATTCCATATTTACCCTTGACGGACAGCGCATTGCGGTGTTTCAACCGGGTGACTTCCGGCTTGTCCACACTGTTCCAATTGTAACCGAAGGCTTTGAATATCCTATGGATATCGTCGGTGTCGCGGACGAGGAAGTTCTTGTCCTTTTCGGAACTGGCCTCGGTGTCAATCCGACTACGGAAGACCGGCGCACTGTGCTTCGCCTGCTGAACTATCAAGGCAACGTGATCCGTGATAGCGTGGTTGTTGTGGCGGCGAATGAGGCCCTCGTTCTGCGCAAACCTGGCTTTGTGTCGGTGAGATCAATGCCGTTTGGGCGCACGTCTGCTGTTCACCTGGGCCCAGACGGGTACCTGTATCACGGATGGACTGAATCGATAGACATAACGATCAGTGATCTCTATGGAGCAACGCATGACTCGATCCGGTACCAAGCGCCGGTCATGCCGGTTACGGGGCAAGCCGTGAGCCGGACTCTCGAAAACCTTTCTGAAGACATGCAGAAGGTCTTCATGCAGAATTTGCACGATACCCGGCCAGCCTATGGATTGTTTGTTGTCGGCGACCAGGCGCGCACATGGATTAAACTAACCAAACCAGAGGGCTCACCAACGGCGCAGTGGTTGATTTTTGGCGCTGATCGCAGGTTGGCCGCGTCCGTCGACTTGCCCGCCAGCGTTAGTTTGAGCGTGATCACGTCCGGGAGAGCCTACGGAACGCATGTAGATGACATCGGCATCACTACGGTGGTCGCATATAATATAGTTGAATAGTGTGTCGCCATTGCTCGATCGGGTATGCATAAACCTGATTAAGCATGGTCGGCGAGGGGCATCCGAATTGGCATCGCTGTGCGATAATTTGGTCGGTGCGCCTCCTTGCCACTTGTGTGTGCTGCCACGTAGCCGCGAGAAGCATGATACTACAGCCCGTCCCACACCCACGCGTGCATTGGCAATTGGGGCAAAACAGTGATGCCGTCAACTCAATGGGCCAGCCCGGACGGGAATCATCCTGTTCGCATGGAGGCGGTCGTCACCGGAACAGCCCCGAAAACACCTGTGTATTGGGGGCATGAGTCCAACAAGCGCCAGACGGCATCTCTTCCTGATCGTAATCCTGGCTTTCCTGCTTGCGGGGATGGCGCGAGCCCAGACACCCTCCAGTGTGCTGGAAGACCCGTTTGTCCGCGAAAGGGCAACTGCCGGGCTCACCCTGCTCTATGACATGCAATTCGAGGAGGCCAACGCACACTTCGAAGCAATATCCAAACGGTACCGGAAACATCCGGTGGGACCGTTCCTCCTGGCGCTAACCATTTGGTGGGAAATCTTGCTCGACTTATCCGATACGCAGCATGACGAAGCCTTCTACGCCGCCATGACGCGCGTTATCGAGCGCAGCAATGAAATGCTCGAACAGGATCGCAACAACTTCGATGCCTTGTTCTTCAAGGGTATCGCTCTCGGCTTTCGAGGGAGGCTTCGCTCCAACAGGCGAGAATGGATCCGGGCGGCCAGCGACGGCAAGCGCGCTATGAACTATGTCCTCGCTGTCGCTGACGCGGACTCCACCAATCATGACTACGTTTTTGGGCGAGGCCTGTACGACTACTATGCCGCCATCATTCCCGAACGTTATCCCTTCGTGCGGGCCATTACATCCTTCCTTCCCAAAGGCAACCGGGTACGCGGGCTAGCCGCCCTGACCCGCTCTGCCGCACATGGCTATTACGTCCGCACGGAGGCCGCCTATTTTCTGCTGCAGATTTATTACATATACGAGTCTGACTTCGCCAAGAGTATTGAGTATGCCACAATTCTTCGACAGCGACACCCCGGGAATCCCTTCTTCCACACCATTGAGGGGCGCGTGTATGCGCGGTGGAAGGACTGGGCAACTTCCGAATACATTTTTCGAGATATCCTGCAGCGCTATCTGGATAACCGGCCAGGCTACAATGCGGCCGCAGCGGAGCAAGCGTTATATTACATTGCGCGATCCCAGATGGCCTCCGGGAATCACAAGGCAGCCACGCGGTATCTGCTGCAACTGAAAGCCCTGTCCGCACGCCTGGAGGATGACACCTATTTCAAGGTGATGGGCCGCCTGCTGCAAGGCATGGTCCACGATGCCCTCGGGCAGCGCACTCGGGCAGTAGAATATTACAGGCAAGTGCTATCCATGCGGGCATGGGCTTCATCCCACACGCAGGCCAGGCGGTATCTGGACACGCCATTCGGAGGATCGTACTAGGTACGCAGGTGCATTGCTCGGGACACTCGCGCGAGTTATCTTTGGCCGCGTGTTCGCGGCATGCACCCTATTCGCGCCCACCTGCGCAGCCTGCCGCATTGCCCCTGGTAACCAGTCCATACGTCGGTGCATGAAACTGTTCTACTGCCTACTCTTCGGCATTCTTCTGCTTACCCCGCAGCAAGCCCGTGCCCAGGATGGCCCGGAAACAATCACGGTCACCGACCTCCTGAAGATCCAGCAACTCGGATCGGTGCAGGCATCTCCGGATGGGCGATCAATCGCCTACGCTATTCGCGGCATCGTGGACAATGGCGACGAGGAATATGCCTATCGGTCGCAGCTATGGATCCTGCATGCGCATCTGAGCGCTAATCCGCGGCAACTGACGTTTGACGAGGCGGGCGCCTCTGATCCCGCATGGCATCCCGACGGGAATCGTGTAGCCTTTGTTCGCGAAAACGACGGCAAGCCGCAGATCTTTGAGATATCGATCTTCGGTGGCGAGGCTCGGCAACTCACGGACTCTGACCACGGTGCATCCTCTCCTCAATGGGCGCCCGATGGCTCGCGCTTGCTGTTCACCACCACACTGTCGCAGAGCGAATTGGCCGAAAAAACAGGTCGCGCACCACGCTGGCGCGTCGAACGTCCAGGACGCAGCACTACGGCGCCTGCCGCATTGGAGGCGGATCCCGATGGCTCGCTCGCTGAAATTCGCGCCTGGCTGGACGAGAATTCCAGCAACCAGAATCCGCGACTCTTTACGCGACTCAATCTGCAAGGCGAACTCGACCTCGCGCCGGAACCGAAGTTTCAGCACTACTTCCTTCTCGACATTACCCGCGAGGCATCCGAGCCCCGCATGGTGACGCGCGGGTTTACCTCGTATAGCGGGGCCACGTGGCTGCCTGACAGTCGGCAACTCGTACTCAGCGGATACCCGGAAGACATCGGACATCCCGACCGTGAACTGGACCGCAACCTGTATCTCATTGACGTGCAGGCACGCACCACGAAAAAGCTCCTGGATATCGACGGCTACCGCCTGTCCGCTCCGCAAATCTCGCCGGGCGGCAACCACATCTCATTCCTTGCCCGCGACCTGGCCGATCCGGGCTATGCTCAGAATGAACTGGGCATCTTCGCCCTTGACGGCCGCAGCACACCCGAATTGCTCACCATGACCTTCGATCGGTCCCTCTCGCAGGCGCGCTGGTCCGAAGATAACTGGTTCCTCCTGTTTACGGCGCCGTCAGACGGCGGATTCCCACTGTTCCGTATCGCGGTCCATCAGGACAAGCCTGCGCTCCCCACTCTTTCGCCTGAAGAGCAGGCCCTGGCGGACAGTCTCGCCGCGGACAGCCTCGGCCAGGCAGCACGCGATACGTTTGCCAAAGGCGAGATTTCCCAGCGTAATCCCCTGGTGGAACGCCTGTCCAGCCGTGCTTCCGGCGTGCGCAGTTACGACCTGACGACGGGAAATATCTACTACGTTCGCACAGAAGCCCGGAATCCGTACGAGCTCTGCCAGGCAACCATGGAATTTCGGCAGAACCGGTGCCTGACAGAGCACAACGCAGCGTGGCTCAAGAGCAAGCATATCAGCATTCCGGAGCCGTTTACCCTGCAAGTGGACTCGCTGAAGATTCCGTATTGGGTCATCCGCCCAGCCCGACAAATTCCCGGGCGTCGCTATCCCCTGCTCATCCAAATGCACGGCGGACCGTCCGCCATGTGGGGTCCTGGCGAAGCTACCATGTGGCACGAGTTTCAGTACATGGCCGCGCAGGGCTACGGCATCGTCTTTTCGAATCCCCGAGGCTCCGGCGGCTATGGATACGCGCATAAGCGGGCCAACTATCAAGATTGGGGGCGCGGGCCAGCCGACGACGTGCTTGCTGTTGCGGACGAGGCTGTGCGCCGGCACCGGTGGCTCGATCCTGCAAGGCAGGTGATTACCGGCGGCTCCTACGCCGGATACCTTACGGCATGGATCATCGGCCAGGATCACCGCTTCAAGGCAGCGGTCGCCCAACGCGGGGTGTACGATCTGGCAACGTTCTTCGGGGAAGGCAATGCCTGGCGGCTCGTCCCGTCCCACTTTGGCGGATTTCCGTGGGAGGAAGGCCCGCTATTGCGCGACAATTCGCCGCTTACCTTTGTGGATGCCGTCCGGACTCCGCTACTGATCCTCCACGGCGACAACGACCTGCGCACCGGTGTTATTCAAAGTGAGGTCCTCTACAAGAGCCTCAAAGCGCGCGAGGCCCCCGTCGAATACATACGGTATCCGAATGCGGGTCATGACCTGTCGCGCACCGGCAATCCCAGGCAGCGCATCGATCGCTTGCTTCGGATTTACGAATTCATGGAGCGGTACGTAGGCGAATGAGGCGCGGGGCTCCCCATTTCCTGTTGGTGATGAAACAGTGGCTGGGACGCGAATGGCGCAGCTTCCTGCATGCCGTGCGGTCTCTCGACGTGCAGACTGCCTGCGTGCTCATATTGTGCGCGCTTTTTGTCATCGGCCAATTCAAGCTTGGCAGCCGCGGCTTTTTTCGCAGCCATGTCGCCCCGAACGCCGACGAACTCCTTTCCTGGGGCTGGTGGTTTGGCATGCAGGGTATGACGGGATTCCTCCTTCCGGCGGCCACACTCCTACTCTTCTTTCGGCGGCGGCCGTCAGAGGTCGGCCTCGGAACCGGTGACTGGAAACTGGCGTGCAGCGTAGGCGTCCTGTTCGCACCGATAGTCGCAGCGGGCGCGTGGGTGCTCTCGGACGGGGCGGCCTTTCAGGCCGAGTATCCCCACTACCGTCCGGCGGTGCAGGACTGGGAGCTCTTCTTCCTGTATCACCTGCTGTTTCTCTTCTACTGGATAGGATGGGAGTACCTGTGGCGCGGTTTTTTGCTCTTCGGCACGGCCCATACGCTCGGCGTCTACGCCATCTTCGTGCAGGCCATGCCTTTTGCGCTGCTGCACCTGCGCAAACCTGCGCCGGAACTGATGCTGTCCATCGTTGGCGGCCTTGCCCTCGGGGCACTGGTGTGGCGCTGTCGCAGCTTCTGGATCGCCGTACCGATCCACGCGATGCAGATGTTCGCGATCGACTTCTGGTGCTCCTTGCGCCTGCGGACAGGTGTCAGCGGCATAGGTCCCGATGCACTCCTGTCCCTGTTGAAGACCTGGCTTGGTGACGCCTAGCCAGCTCGACGCACGCAATCAGTGAAAGGCGAGCCGACGTTCGAGTGTCGAGGCTGCACTCCCAATGGATACGATCGCCGGACGATTCACCTCGGAATTCGCCGTCACGCGCACCCTATCCCAATTGTCCTCAACCCCGGGAACAGTTGTCGTTGGGCAGAGAGCGATCCCTTCCCAACACAACCGCAGTTGCAACCCATGCCGTCACTCCAACGAGCAACGCAGTCAGAAATGGCGAACAGGGCATAATTGTCACGCTTGCGTCGCCTGGCGCCCGGACTACGCGCATTGGTTACGGCTCGCTAGGACACGGCGGCCCGGTGTCAAGACCACAACGCCGAAATTGGCGCGGCAACCATGCGATCACCGAACGGCAATATTTGCGTGCCGGTGTACAAGACCACTCCCAACACAAACCTGCCGTCGCAAACAGTCGCCAATCGTCGTAGACCCTTAAAGTCACTGCTGGAAACGGTAGCCGACGCCTTGACGTCGACACCGACAACCCGCCCGCGCCTGTCTTCAATTACGAAGTCAACCTCTTTACCGTCGCGGTCGCGGAAATACGAAAAGATAAATCGGTCACGATTCCAGCTGTCAAGCTTAAGGAGTTCGCTGAACACAAAGCATTCCAGGAGTGGTCCAAACTGTGCTCTGTTGCGGCCAACGTGATCCGGTGAAATCCCCCTGACAGTGGCCAACAATCCGGTGTCAAGAAAGTGCAACTTCGGAGACTTGGTCAGTCGCTTCAGCGTGTTCGAGTGCCAGGGGCGGAGCGTGCGCACAAGGAATAGACTCTCCAACACGGAGACATATTTCCGGGTCGTAACGTGACTCAAGCCAATTCTTCTCGCAAGACCAGAGTAATTGACTGTATTGCCAGAATTATGGGCCAACATCGCCAGAAGCCGTGGCGCCAATTCGATCCTGTCCAACCGTACAATATCCCGGATGTCACGCCGTAGAACTGACTCAACGTAGTCGTGATGCCAGTCCTGTCGATCTTGCCATGAAGGCAAGGTCAATGCCTCCGGATACCCGCCGGCTAAAACAGTGTCTTCTATTTTCTGCCCGACGAAAGGGATTCTGCTCTTGGGTGTCGTGCCCGAGAAGATCTGCTCGAGAAATGATGGATTTAAGTCCAGTAATTCCCCCTGTGCCAACGGCAACAAGGGAATCGTCGACATGCGACCGGCTAGTGAATCGGCTACCTGCGGAAGCGTCATGATATTCGCGGATCCCGTTAGCAAGAACCTGCCTGGTCGCGGATCCGTATCTACGGAGCGCTTTATCGACAGAATCAACTCCGGCACCCGTTGTATCTCGTCAATCACGGCTCGGTCGATGCCATGTATGAATGTTTCAGGATCAAATCTCACTGAATCAAGGGTGGCTCTGCTATCGAGCGTAAAAAACGGGATGCTCTCATTCGCAAATTGCTGCACCAGGGTGGTTTTTCCCGATTGGCGGGGACCGCTCAGCAATACGACTCTTCTGTGCTTCAACATCTCCCGTATTCGCTCTTTCCCGAAACGAGGGTATAAGGGTTTAGTCATTGTGGATACATGTTAAAAATATGGTTTTCCCGCAAATTGAAAAGTAAACTCCGGCAAATTGAAAAATAAATTCCGGCAAATTGAAAAGCAACGCACATCACCAATAATCGATGGCAAGAAATAACAATCGCTTGCCATCCAGAACATGAGCTATTTGCCCATTATGGAGCATGACCACGCAAGCCCCATGCCGAATGAGGCAATTGGGAGGCGCGCCGCCAGCGGAACAGGCTTGCTACCGCCAATTCCATGCCTCAACTGACTGTCCTAAGAATAAGGGTAATATTGAAGTGTGAAATCCTGACCAGATCGTTTGAAAATCGCTTCTTCTGAATGATTTCGCCGGTAGCGACGCCATAGACGTACGCGACAATGGAATTCTTATCGACATCCCGTCCAACAAAAACGTTGGAATGGCGGTGTCGTTATCCCAACTTTGCAGTGGTATAATGAGACCGTTCCGGTTTGGATAAGCGGCAATTGCGAGTCAAGTTGTACTTGCCCGACCGATTCGATCCTGTTATAAGACTTAGTGGGCCATAAGGTAGTCTACCGTGAGATTGGCAAGCGCACGCACACCCACAAGCAGGGCGCCTTCGTCCGCGTAGAAATACGGAGAATGGTTGCGCGGCGCGGTATCTGGATCCTGGCCTTCGGGAGTAACGCCGAGGAAGAAGTAGAGTCCTGGCACCTCCTGAGCGAAATATGAAAAATCCTCCGCACCCGTCCGCTGAGGTCCTATGGTGAGGCCGCCTGGACCAGCTACCCGTTCAAGCGTGGGTGCCATCCGGCGCGTCAGGTCCGGATCGTTGACCGTTACCGGAACGCCATGGAGAATGCGGACCTCGGCCTTGGCGCCGGCGCTCTCTGCAATGTGCTCGGCAGTGTGCCGAATCCGCTCTTCTATCTCCACACGTACTTCCGGCAGGAACGTGCGAATCGTACCCGTCATTTCCACTTCGTCCGGAATAATGTTGCCGCGCACTCCTCCGTGGATCGAGCCAATGGTGACAATCGACGGCGTGGCTGTAACATCAAGCTGCCGGCTGGCCACGGTTTGGAGACCCAGGATGATCTGGGACGCAACCACGATCGGATCGACGCCGCCCCAGGGAAGGGCCCCGTGCGTCTGACGGCCGGTCACCCTGATGCTAATCCCATTGGCACTGGCCATAAACGGCCCCGGGCGGTAAGAAATCTGCCCAACGGGGGCCGGCCACACATGCAGGCCAAAGATCGCATCCGGCCGGGGATCATCAAAGGCACCCTCCTTCAGCATCATTTCGGCGCCCCCCTCCTCTCCCTCAGGCGGCCCCTCTTCGGCGGGCTGGAAAATGAACATCACTGTGCCAGGCAGCGCATCCCGCCTGGACGCCAGCACCGTGGCCACGCCCATCAGGATAGCGACATGGTTGTCATGCCCGCACGCATGCATGACACCCACCTTCGCTCCGTTGTACGTAGTGGTGACCTTGGAGGCAAACGGCACATCCGCCAGTTCGGTCACCGGAAGCCCATCCATGTCTGCGCGCAATGCCACAACAGGCCCTTCCCGGCCACCGCGCAACAGACCAATAACACCCGTATGCGCAATACCCGTCCGCACGTCAATTCCAAGACTCGTGAGATGCTCGGCGACCAGCGCCGCGGTCTCAAATTCACGGTTGCCAAGCTCGGGATTGGCGTGAATTTGCCGCCTCCATAGCCTTACCTGCTCCTCGACAGCTGCGGAGCCCAACTCCACCTCGGCGCGTAGCGCCTCAACATCCTGCGCCATGGACACGGTGGGTAGCAGGAGACCGAAGCCAAGAATCACCACCAATATTCGAGACATGCGTCGTTATTCCGTCGTTTCCAGCGGCGCTATCGCAGCACATTAAACAGGCGGCTGTACTTGATTGTGATACTGCGCGCCAGCGGGCCGCCAAAGAAGTCGGTCGCATCACTGGCTTCGTTGAAAACCACAAACAGACCCGTATTGGCCGCCTGCAGCCAGCCCATGCGCAGGTTTGCCGACCACAGCTTTGCCCTGGAGTTGTATTGAAAAAGGCCCTGCACATACAGGCGGGGCGAGAAGGAATACGACACCCGGGCTCGGATGAGATTCGTGGTGAAGTCACCGCCCGGAAGCGAAATCTTGTTGTTCGAAATCTCAAATTCCGAAGTGAACGCCTCGTTGGTGCGCACGCGCAGGGTGCCGGTAAGATTTACGCGATTACCCCCAAAAAAACCGCCGATAACGTTGCGGCTGCTGAGGCTGATCTTTCTGCCCTGATTCGTGATCAGGACGATCTGAGCCTCGGCATGGTCGTATGTATTCGGCTCGACAAAGACGTCCGGGGATATTTCAAAGCGCTGTTTGACGCCTTCCCGCGTGATGTTCATGCCCGTATGGATCTCAAAGCCGCTTCTCCACTCCCAATGGTTGTCGATATGAATCCGGCCCGTTTCCTGAAATCCTCCAAAATCCCAATATGCCTGGTAGCTGATGTGAGGCCGCAGTTCGTGCAAGTCCCAGAGATCTTCCGGACGGTACGTGTAGAAGATCAGGCCTGTAAGTTTGCGGTATTCACTGCTTCGACGGAGAAACCCCATTTCCGGGTTAAAATTGTCCGCCACCTCGGTCAGGGTCGCATTGATCCGCCACAGGTTCGACAAATAGTTCACATTCACATTGTAGGCATACTCGTCACCCGACAGGTGCGGCGAAAACGTACGCGCGGCAAAGCCGGATACCTGCAAATACTGCCCAATGCCAAGTCTGCCATCGATCGCCAATAGCTGGTTGTCATCGGCAGGCAGCACCGCCCCGGGATCTTCATAGGTGATCGTACTCGTGCTAAGTCGGCTGGAGGCCATGACCCCTATGGCCGAGCGATTCGGCAGATCCTTCCGAATGCGGGCGACCGAGAAATTGTTGCCTGGAGCAACGCCGGACACCTCTTCGGTCTGCATGTTGAGCAGTCCCACATTAAAGCCGCCGACTTGGCCGGACAGGCGCCCGCCGCCCACGATAGGAATACTCTCTCCCGACGGTCCGATGCCGATGCGCCGGCTGAAGAACAGTTCGACCTCCTGCCCGCTGAATTCGGAAACGCCTACCGAAAACAACCCGGCATTTTCGAGAAAGAACGGGCGTTTTTCTGGAAAGAACAGGCTGAACCGATCCAGATTGATCTGCTGGTCATCTACTTCTACCTGGGCGAAATCCGTATTGTAGGTCGCATCCAGCGTGAGACTTGGCGTAATGCTGTACTTGGCATCGATGCCGAAATCCCCCGCCCTGTCCGTCGTCCCTGCGATCTGGGAAAAGTCGCGGCTTACCTGACCGAGCACATATGGCGTAACCTGCAGGTTACGCGGAGGAGGCGGCTCGATCCCTCCGATCCGTCCGGCCCGCGAGACGCGAAACAGGTTGTACTGGCGCGGCATCTTCGTCCAGAAGGCTTGTTCGTTACGCCGCCGGATGTTACGCTGGAAGTTGGCACCCCACGTCTGAGCAGCGCCGGTGGGAAAGCGCAGGGTCCGAAACGGAATTCTGAATTCAGCGCTCCACCCTACATCTGATATTTGCGTGCGCACATCCCATGAACCGTCCCAGTTAATATTGAAGCCGCCACCACTGCCGGCCGTCTGCCTGGGCCCGAACATCCCCTGCCCCTCCTTGGTCACCTGCGCATCGTATTCAATGCCGGCGGGATTGGTGCCGAACACAAACCCGTTCTGTCCATCTAGGTAGGTGTCGAGGATAAACGTGAAACTGTCTGTCTCGTCCAGCGGCGCGTCTCGCCTGCTATCCGAGACAATGATGCTCTCCGGCGCACGGTCGTAGCAGACGACACCTATATATAACGCCCTGTCCGTGTATAGAATGCGAACCTCGGTGCGCTCCGACGCCGGCATTCCCGCATCCGGCGTCGTCTGCCAGAAATTGGCAATCACGGGTGTCTGCGCATAGGCTGGATCGTCCAATACGTCACCATCCAGCGTTGGCGCCGCGTCCCCGTGCAGAGCCATGACTTCCGGCGCTTCACCGAAAATGGGCGCACTGTCATCCGCGTTCGAGGATTGCCCACGCGCTGGGCCAGCGGCCGCAACACTCAGGGCGACAGTAAGACCCAGTAACCCTCGCTGTAATGTCGACAAGGAGCGACCTCCTTAAGCTGCGTTAGCAGCGTATATTACGACTTCCTGATGCCAATATAAATAAACCGACTCCCGCATGAAGACAACAGGAATCGCTTCAGACATCTATCCACTCCTCGCACACACCATCGGGTGACCACCATGGCATCGGAGAAAGGGCATCCCAAAAGGATGTGGGGCGGGCGTTTCACACAAGACACGAACTCGCTCGCAGAACAGTTTAACGCGTCCATCGATGTTGATCGGAATCTGGCCCTTGAGGACATCGACGGCTCTATAGCTCACGCAACGATGCTCGCAGAGCAGGGCGTGCTAGCCCGCGAAGAGGTCGAGCAGATCATCCAGGGCCTCAAGGAGATCGCCGAAGACGTGCGCGGAGGACGGATCGTGTGGAAGCGTGAACTGGAGGATGTGCACATGAACATCGAGTGGCTACTCACCGAGCGGATAGGAGCCGTAGGGGGAAAGCTGCACACAGCGCGCAGCCGCAACGATCAGGTGGCGACAGACTTTCGGCTCTGGCTTCGGTCAACAACGAAAGATGTAATCGGGGCGCTACACGCTGCCCGAAGCGTGTTTGTTGACCTGGCGGACACGCACGTTGGCGCGATCATGCCTGGCTACACACACCTGCAAGTCGCCCAACCTGTGCTGTTTTCGCACCACATGCTTGCCTACTACGAAATGCTCACGCGGGATCAGGCCCGCTTCGCGGATTCACTCCCCCGTGTTGACGTTTCCCCCCTTGGCGCGGCAGCGCTCGCCGGAACCACCTTTCCGATAGATCGGCACCGCACGGCAGGCCTCCTGCAATTCGGAGGGGTAGCTCGCAACTCGCTGGACGCCGTTTCAGATCGCGACTTTGCGCTTGAATTCCTTTCCTGCGCCAGTATCACGATGATGCATCTGTCCCGGCTGTGTGAGGAGTTAATCCTTTGGTCCAGTGCGGAATTCAGGTTTGTCACGCTGCCTGACAGCCATACCACCGGCAGCAGCATCATGCCACAGAAGAAGAATCCCGACGTATGCGAACTGATTCGCGGCAAGACGGGGCGCGTCTGCGGCAGCCTCATGGGCCTGCTCATGGTCATGAAGGGCCTCCCGCTTGCGTACAATA
Source organism: Rhodothermales bacterium (assembly GCA_963665975.1). Lineage (GTDB taxonomy): Bacteria > Bacteroidota > Rhodothermia > Rhodothermales > Bin80. The sequence goes on along the minus strand of OY762508.1, from coordinate 2,650,314 downwards.
AAGACATGCAGGAGGACAAGGAAGGGGTCCTCGACGCAGCGGAAACCTTGCTAATGTCCCTGGAGCTGCTCGCTGCAATGCTGCCTGCAATGATTATTCATGCAGACGACATGCAGGCGGCTGCGACGCGCGCCTATAGCAACGCCACGGACCTTGCTGACTATCTTACGCGCAAGGGGATGCCGTTTCGCGAAGCCCACGAAACAGTGGGGAGATTGGTCGCCCTGGCACTGGAGGAAGGCAAGGCGTTGGAAGATCTGGATCTGGTCCGAATGCGCGCGGCATCGGAACTGATCACAGCCGATGTCTACGACACTCTCGCGCTGGACCGTGTCGTGGCGGCGCGTAACAGTTACGGCGGCACGGCGCATGCCCAGGTGCGGGCGCAGATCCAGCATGCGCGCGAGGCGCTGCAGAACCAACAGTCTTAATACGCGGCCTGCCTTACTTCGCCTTTTTCACCCTGGCCGGGCTTACCGAGCCTCCCATCAGAATGGCTACCGGGCGCAAGGGCTCCAGATTGCTGAAGAAAATCTTGATCGTTGCCGTCAGCGGGACGGCCAGGATCATTCCAACAATGCCCCAGAGCCAGCCCCAAAATATTAACGACACGAGTACAAGGAGGGGACTCAAGTTCAAGCTGAATGCCATTAGACGGGGATCGACCACGTTGCCGACTACCGTCTGCACCACAAACATCAGACCCAGGGCTAGTAGCGGGATTTCGAGCGTGTCGAACTGAAGCAGGGACACGCCGAAGGGCAACACAACGGCCGCAAAGGAGCCGATGTTGGGGACAAAATTGAACAGGAATGCGAGGAATCCCCAAAAAATTGGGAAATCCACGCCCAAAATCCACAACACCAGAAACAACAGGAATCCCGTGAGCGCGCTTACCAGCGTCTTGGCCGCCAGATACTGGCGTACCTGCTGACTGATATTTTCGGTAACGCCATTGATTCGCTCTGCCGTCTCCTCAGGAAAGGCCCGTTTGATCTTGGCGCCAAGCTCTCCGCTTCCAGCAAGTATGAAGAGCATGAAAAGGATGACCAATAACGCATTACTGAGGAAATTCAGGAACGACCCGACCCCCACTGATACCACGGAGGTTACCGCTGAGGCCTCCAGGAATTGTCCCAGGTCCAACTCACCCGCATCTTCCATTCCCAGGGATTCGGCGACATCGTCAAGCGTGCTTTCCACGCCACTGACAATGGTATTAATCCGTTCGCCGTATCGCCCGAACTCTTCCGTGAACGACAGTGCGCTGGAGTAGACAACCAGCCCTGCCAAAAACAGCACGGTAGTCAGCGAAAGGAGCACAACCACCAGCGTAACGATCGTCGGTATCTTCTTTTTCTTCAGATAAATGACGATCGGCTGAAAAATAAAGGACAACAGCAGCGCCACCGAAAACGGCAAAAGCACCGTCCGCAATTCCAACAAGATGACGCCAACCACGAACACCGTAATGATGCTCAGCAGCACTGGTATGAATTTCTTGTCTGTCATCTATATCCCACTAGTTCTGACGGAATCTCGTCCAGTCCAGAAAAGGCCAGCAAGCGCGTTGTGCCTGGACCTACTTGCTCACGCCCCATAATACGATTATCGCGCCGGCGATCGCCAAGTAGCAGACTGCGCCAGTCAATCCCGGTAACCGATTCGAATTCTGCAAGGCTTCCGGGAAATCCACCCAAGACGGCGAGTAATATAGTAAAATGAGGCACTTTCAAAACTATTCAGACGAATAATTGGCAGCATCAACTGGAGCAGTCATTTGAGTCGCAATTGAGTGAGTTGCACGGGGGAGCGCGACACACCGTAACCCTCTCCAACCGAGAGTCCAGAAGAGTTGTGACCGATCGGGTTCATGCTGGGGTAGATTCCGACCGCTATAGTTACAATGCACATAACAACTGGGCTTCTTCCCGACAGGAAGGCCTTCAATATGCAACAAGTGACGAAAACGGCGACTCCTTTGAGCCTATAATGTGCGTTACTGTCTTGTCTGGGAAATTAGGATGCATTGTCGGATCCTCATTGGCATCCGAAGTAGGCGTTTCTCCTTGCGCGCGTGTACACGGATCAACGTCGAGGATCGTTAGATGCCCAAGACGCTCGTCTTGTGCGCGTATCTTCTCCTCTGCGGACTGCACTGTGCACAAGAACGATCAACACGACGCCATCCTGCACTTTGTCGACTCCTGGAAAGAGCGCACCGGCACATTACCGGCGGAGCTGATCTTTGACATGTACCACGTACGCCAACCTCGCCCACTTGCAGGCCATGGGCATTGCAATGGGAATTATATAGGATACTTGATACGCAGGTCGGCGACCGCGTCCAGTCACCCCTGCAGGTCCGCGATGACCGTCGCGGAAACTCCCGGATCGAGACTCTTATCATCGCGACGCCGTCTCAAAGATCCCGTAATGCTCCCGCATGAACTTGTGGATCACGATGGTGATCTTCGCGGCGTACGCCTTCCGATTATCCTCGGAGTCCCTCAATCCCTGGTAGTGATGCTCGATCTGGACCCCGTCGATGACCTCAGAGTCATCGAGGGAGCCGTACCGGTGGGTGTTGTATCCGCCGCGGAAGTAGGGGTCGTTACCCGGTCCGTGCGCGGCTGGACTGGGGACCGAGGGAATTCCCTCCTCCTGGAAGAGGCCTCCCAGTGAAGTGGGTCCCCGCAGCAGTTGCGAGAAGGGGATCGGCGAAGTGCGCCCCAGTTCGCGGATGCTTGTGCGCGCCACTATCTCGAGCGAGTTGAGGTTGATGTCGGGCCGGTTGAGTTCCGCTGCAGTGAGCAGGTACCCCAGCTCAAGGCGATCAATATCGTGTCTATGTCCGTGGATGTCGAAGTACAGCCCCTTTCCGAAGTCCCCCGATACGGCCGACCGGGCCGTCACGATCAAGTCCTGAAACTCCATCCACGCCAGCTCGGCATACGGATTCCCCTGTGCGGCCTCCCCGATCTCGCGATTGGCATCCAGCTTGCTGCGGTGCACGTGAGATAGAATGACGTGGGGTGCCTGGCCGGTCAGGTCCATCAACGCCTGACGCATGGCGAGCGTGAGCTCCAGCGTGTTGAGGTCGTTGCGAAGGACGCCGTAGCTCCGGTCCGGGATTTCGTCCGGCATAAGACGACCCCCGTGGGCGGAAGAAAAGATGACGGGCAGTTCGCCCGGGATGTACTCCACGTATTTCCGCCGCCCAAAGTAGTGCTGCCCAGGTTCGTAGTTGGTGATGATTCGCAGCGCGTACACTTCAAGCTGGGCGGTGCCGCTCACCCCACCAATCGTCGCGGTCACGGTGGTCACCCCGTTGGCCCGTCCGGTTGCGACCCCTCCGTCGGAGATCTCGGCGACCCCCGAATTGTCCACGGACCACTCGATGGAGGCCGTGACCGCCTTCCCGGAGCCATCGTACGCGGAAGCCGAGAACTGGGCCGCGCCCCCTTCCCCCACGATCAGGGCCTCTTCCGGAACGACGACCACCTCGTATGCAGGTGGATCGATCTCGACGACCGTCTCGCAGGCCATCCAGGTCACAAGAAGCAGAATACACGGGATACGTCGTGGTCGTTTCATGGGTCACCATTCCGGTCGGAAAGTTACAAACGGAATTATCGGAAATAGAGTGATCTTGTTGAAGATCACATAGCTTGGCCCACGGTCCTCTCCAACCGCTGAAGTATCCTATATAATTCCCATTGCCTTTATCACGCTGCGACGACACCACAAAAGCTGATGCAACATCTGTTCACCCAACCCGAGAACCAGTGACACCGGATCATACTCACCAATATCGGGCGCACGCCACCCATTCTGGAAGTACCGTGCAGGCGCGTGGCTATGACGGGATCTAGCGTCAGATTGCCATCGACGGCCTCGGCCATGACCGGCCAACGCTGTTGATCACCAACCAGATGGAGGTGCCCCCGTGGAGCTGATCGATCGCTATGAGCGCCACATGATCATTGAAAGTGTCATCAGTGACGCGATTGACTTCTTCCACATGGATGTGCTGAGTGCGGCGGTGCCCATAAAGATCAGCGTGGACGCGCAACTGACCATTATGGCCAGCGTGCTCTATCGCATGCTCGGCGTACGCGTCGGTCAAGGGTTTGAGGTGGCCCAAGCGCGCACCATGCACCACAAACTGATCCCCACCATGGCCACGGTTATGGTGTCCGACGACGAGATCGTGGTCACCTACGCCCGATAGCTCAACAATCCCTACCTCACCTAGGCCAACTACCACCAACAACGCAAATCCATTCCTTGGCTGGGTAACAAAACCCCCGCATACAGTATGCCTGAATCCCCAATCGGTCATATCAAGTAACACTATTGGGAATTGAGGCCAGATTACGACCCCTATGAGCACTGGAGAGCTGCCCAATCTGCGCCGCGTCCTCAAGTGGACGGATGCCGCGGCGATACTAATCGGCATCACGATCGGCGCCGGCATTTTTGCCGTTCCCCAGGGTATTGCCCAGAACATGAGTTCTTTCAGCCAGATCATCTGGCTGTGGATCGGGTGCGCGGCATTTTCATTGGTCGGAAGCCTGCTGTATGCGGAACTGGGCACCCGGCTGCCAGTGACCGGAGGCGAGTATGTGTACATGCACCGGTGTTACGGCCCCTTTGCCGGGTTCATGTTCGGATGGGCGCAGGTATTCATCATCCGGACGAGCACCGTCGCCAGCATGCCGCTCATCACGGTGGCCTACTTTCAGTACTTCGTCGTGCTTACCCGGTGGCAAGAGCTTGCGCTCGCCCTCTGCATCATTGCCGCATTCGGCATCATCAACTATACGGGCATCCAGCGCGCCAGTCTCTATCAGAAGTTCTCCACGATCGTGAAGGTGGGTGGTTTATTGCTGCTGGCCGTCATTGGCATCGTCCTGCTTCCCGGCAGCGAGAGCAAACTTGGCGAAACGGTAGCCAGCCAGGCTCCGGGCAGCAAGGTGGGGAATACCGCGCAAGCCATATTGCTGGTGCTTTTTACAATGATTGGCTGGGATCGCGTCGGCTACGTCGCGGGGGAAATGACTAATCCTCGCCGTGCGATACCGCGCGCGCTCCTCGTAGGCTTTGGCGCGGTCATCGTCGTCTACATGGCCATCAACGTGGTTTATCACAACGCCCTTGGTTTAGAGGCCATCCGGCAAACGAATCGGGTGGGCGTGGATCTGGCCACCGTGCTGATGGGATCGGTGGGGGCGAGTTTCGTAGCGGTGCTGGTTATGATTTCCGCAACGGGGAGTATGAATGGGACCATGATGGCGGCCCCGCGGCTGTATTACGCCATGGCCAAGGATGGCTTGATGTTCCGATGGCTCAACTACGTCCATCCCAAATACCGCACGCCTTCCCGGGCCATTCTTTTACACTGCATTTGGGGCACCGTTATTCTACTTGTCCGCGGCTCCTTTGAGACCATTATCACGGGGATGCTATTCGTGATTCTGATTTTCTACGCCTTTACGACAATCAGCATATTCATCCTGCGCCGCCGGAATGTGGCTGGCGGCGACGTATTTCTCATGCCCGGGTACCCGTGGTTGCCAGCTCTTTATCTGGCTGCGGTGTTGAGCCTGGTCCTAGTTCGCGCCATCACCAACTGGGAGCAATCCCTCATTGATCTGGCCTTTGTGGCTGGCGGCCTGCCGGTGGCAGCATTCTTCTTTGGGATCGTCAAATGGCCGGGATGTGGGGCCGAGAGTTGACACTGGAAGGCGAAAGGTAATTCGCAGCGATGAGGTCTGCGAAAAGCACGCCTGGCTCCTTATCCGCCCCTCACCATGCATAGAGCAGGGTCATCGCGTGCCCAGGGCCTTCAAAGCCGCCTTCAAACGGGATGTACGCGTAGTCCAGGACAAAAGGCTGGTAGCGGATCCCCAGTCCGAAGGTCCAATCCCGAAGTACGTCGCGCGTGAGATATCCTGCGCGCAGGGTCAACATTTCCATTACCGTAGCTGCCACCCCCATATGCGCGCGCGTGAGTTCCGAGGCGAAGAGGTGGGAAAGCTCGCCGGTCAGCAAGAGCTCAAACAGCCGCGTACCGTCATTGTCTGCAAGCACGCGAAGAGGCTGCACAGCCGCGCCGACGCGCACCATTCGCGGAAGCTCCGTGCGCTCACGCTCCAATTGCGACATGCGTCCTACGTTCAGGAGTGCGGCCCCCAGAACCACGGATTGGTTGGCCAACTCGAGCTGCACACCCGCGTCTATGGCATAGCCGGACGCGTCCGCGTCAAAAATGCGCTCGCGTAAGTACTTCGCGCCAAACCCCGCCCGGAGAGGGCCAAATTGCCGGGCGTAGGAAACGCCGACGTTTACAAACTGGGCGCTAAAGAACCCATCCGGCTGGCCAGGACGATCACGGGCCTCTAGATCTCCGCTGTCGGTAGCCATAATGGCCAATCCTATCGCACCCCTGGCGCCAACTCCAAACCGCGCAGCCACATCGTAGGCACGCAAATCCCCGACCCAGATCCGATGTGACAGTGCCGCCGTGTTTGAAGACCGGGCGACCAGCCCCGCCGGATTCGCGAACGCGGCGAACGCGTCTCGCACCACGGCGACCTGGGCATCCCCCAGGGCGGACGCTTCGGCATGTACGCCAATACGTAGCAAGCTCAACCCTGTCTCCTGCGCAAGGGCACGTTGAGAGCCGACCAACAGGAGAAGCAATACCCACAATCTCATCGAACCACCTGTCAGAGAAAGAAGCGGAGCGTGACCAAATGCATGGTTCCGAGAGCGTGCGGCTCCAGAACGACGGCATACTCCGCACGGATACGCAGTGCCCCCACCGCCTGTTCAAACATGAATCCCGCGCTGGGCGCTGTGCCCCCGGCCAACCGAGTCGCGCCACCACGCACCGCGAAAACTTCCAGCGGCCAATACTCCGCGCCGAGTCTCACGCGGCTTTCGTGCCAAACCAGGCGTGTGTTGGTATCAACCTCGCGCGGGGAGTCCCCGATGAGCTCTACATTGCGCTGACGCACTTCCACAGACGAAAAGCGGGTTTCGTATTCCGCCGCGAGCAGAAGCCTTGATGACAGCAGCCGGTAGGTTGCACCCAGGCGGAGCCGTGTCGGGAACCGGTCCGAACTCGAGCGGCCTGAGCTTGCCGATGATCCCCATGAATAGCGTGCGAGCAGGTCATCCGCAACAATGCCAACGCTAAGCGCGCCGGTCACGCGCATCCGCATACCCACATCAATCCCGATGCTCGTCACCGGTGTTACCGTGTCGTGCAGATTGGCGTGAAAGAGCTGCAATCCGATCCCTACGGTGAGGCTCCTGATGACGCGTACGCCGAAAGCCAGAAAAAATCCGTATTCATCGGTCGACAGCTTGCCAGTGTGATAGCCGCTGCCATCGCGCCCGTCAATATCACGCACGCCGGCATGAATGACGCCAGCGGCAATGCCGGCCCGAGGGCGCAGGGGCGTAGCGAGCTGCAGAAACTGCAGCTCCCGCCCGAGCGTCATGAACGCCGCCGATACGTCCAGGCTCTGCCGGGTAATGAAAGGGGCGAGCGCGGGGTTATAGTAGGGGCTGGAGAGGCCGGAGTCATCTCCCGCAAGTGCGTTTCCCATCGCCACGCCACGGGCTCCAAAGCCAATCCGCGCAAAGGCGCCGGCGGCCTGGGCCGCCACATGCCCGGCGGGCATGGTGCACAGAAGCACAAGGACAACAATGGTTATGCGCGGCATCGCAATGCTATTCAATGACGAGGATCTTGCCCCAGAAGGTTTCTCCGTGTGCCTGAACGGCATAGAAGTAGGGACCGTTAGCAACGCGAGCCCCCCGATTGTCCATGCCGTCCCAGGCTACCTCACGCTCCCCGCCCGGCTGGCTCCCGTCTAACAGGCTGCGAACCAGGTTCATGCCAAAATCAAAGATGCGAATGACAACCCTGCTGTCCGCGTCAAGGCGATATCGGAGACGGATGAGTTGATTAGAGGACGGCGAAAAGGGATTCGGATACGCATAGGTCTCCACGCGAGGCACGCGTTCCGGAGGCACGATGGCCGGAAGGCCATCCGGGCTTAGCGGAACTTCCGCCCGGTAGATTCGCCAAGTAAGACCCCCGTCCGTGCTCTTGAACAAACCGTCCTGTGTGCCTACCCATAGTCCATGCGAGGCGGCTTCCACCGCAAACACCCGCACGTTGGGTCGAATCGTGCGGTCGGGTTGCGTGGGGTCATGAAAACTGCGGACCGTCCGGAACGTTAGACCCCCATCTTCCGATATGAACAGCCCATTATCACCCGCGACGTAGATCTTCGCCTCATCAAAGGCAAAGTCGTAGGTCTTCTCACCAACGAGGACGGTCTGAAAAGTCGCTCCCCCGTCGCGCGTTACGACGACCCCGTGCCGGCCGGCATCCTCATTCCCCGGCCATGCCGACGCCCATACTGCGGGGTCCTGTCCGCGGCGCTCTTGCTCCTCTATGGATATAATCCAGTTTCCGGACAGCCCGTCGCTTACCGTATAGTGGAACCAACTCCGCCCCCCGTCCATGGAGCGATTAAGGCCTCCCGCCGTGCCAGCCCACACCCTGCCTGCGCCATCCGCCAGGACGGCGAACGCCTGAAAATTCAGCCCGTTGAACTGGTCCAGCGGAATTCCGCGTGGCTGCACGTAGAAGGGAAAATCGTACCCGAGGTCTGGGCTCAGAAATCGTGTGGTGTCCGGTGGCAGGACAATGCGCCGCCAACTCCGGCCGCCATCGGTGCTCTTGCGAATGCCGGCGAGCTGGCTTGCGGTCCATAGCGCGCCCGTAGCCGGATTGTAGTCTATGTCCCAGGGCGGGCTGAGCTCGGGAACGGTAATGGGGAGCGTCCGCAGACGTACTGAACCATAGGTCACGAGCGAGTCGCCCGGCAGGTCCAGAATGCCCGTTGTCTCCGGGTCCTGGTCCTGGGGCGCCAGGTAGGAGCGGTACTCCCAGGATGCTCCGCCATCCGACGAGGTTACAAAGCCGCGTGGCAAATCGAAATCATCAGACTTGCCGTCGACGACTCGTTCGAGTTCGATGCCCAGCCCAGCCCAGATCACATCTCCCTCGATGTCGAGCGAGTAGACGCGGTTTCGGAGGCCTCGAAGCGAATCCACATCGGCCACTGTCCATGTCATCCCCCCATCTCGGGTGATATTCAGATGGGGGCCTACCCATACTTCCTGGCCTTCGATTTCCAGGTTGGCGACGCTGTTGTCCAGTACTCCCGGCGAGAACACTTCGCCGGGGAGCTGTTGCGCGTGCGCGGCTGTGACGATGCCACATGCAAGCCACAGGCCCCGGAGGACTGCCAACCCTTTCCTGTTATGACAGATGATCCTCTGCAATATGGTGCCGGTTATTGGACGATTTCCACGTTAGTCTCTATCGTGCCGCTCTTCAGGCCCGCCCGGTCAGTGGCCTGAAAAACCAGGGTGTTCACGCCCAGTGCATTGGTACTTGCGATAAACACGCGGCGCGTAAAGCGCCCGTCTCCGGCTATCAGGTCTCCGCTCTCTGCGCTCCCGCCGCAAGGCCGGATGCCACCGCGGTCGCACATCGCAATTTTCGCGGAGGGCGTGTTCTTGTTCCAGAACTCAACAGTTTCGATATCGGTGAGCCCGTCCGCATCACTGACGATGGCCACCAGGGACAGGCTCCTGGAAGGCTGTCCCTCCGCTGGCCGCTGAATGGTGGCGGGAACGTCGAGGGAATCGATGACTGGCGGACTCCCCGGCTCGAATACTCGTACGTATTCCAGTTGCCCGCGTACCTCGCTTACGATCCGCTCCCGGTTATCTACGGCATAGACCAGAACGGTGTATGTGCGCACGTCCAGCGCTGAAATTGTAACGTTCACCGTCGCGGTATGACGACCCTGTCCGGCAGCGGCCATGTCTCCAGACCCAAGCGGATCCAGCGAGCTTTCGGGCGTCTGCACGACGTACCGGACGCTGACACCCTCGCCGCCAAGAGCGGTTACGCTGATTGTGAGTGTTACCAGAATGCTGTCACCTGTGATCTGCTCTGCAGGCAACAGCGCGTAGACCAGGCGCTGGGGGGTCATGGAGAAGTCCTGCAGACGTGTCTGTCGCGACGTGGTCGGCTCCGGTCCCGGCGCCATATCACAGGCGGCCATGCACACAAGAATGATCGCCGATAGCCGGACGAGTGTACGCATATTCTTTCCTTCAGGACAGCACGCACTGGTAGGAATTCCTATACAATGTACAGGGGCCGAATGCTGAAGCAGAGCACAAAAATGACCAGGCTAAGGATGCCTAGCATCCGCCGGCTGCGCGACAATGGCGCAGGATTCACGACTGGCGGATGATCCATCCGCACGAAAAAGATGAGCAATATGCACCACAATGCCCATCCGGAATATCCGAACTCCGCTAATCCTTGAATCGCCACGCGGCTCAATGCCGCCAACAGCAGCATGACGGCGCCGATGGGCAGATACTGCCATCCTGTTACGATACGGCGCACCAGAAGGAAGAGGAAGGCTCCAAGCAGCATCCACGCCAGTACCTCCAGCAGCAGGGGCCGCATCGCCAGCCAGGGGAAAAATCCCGCGAGCAGCTGCGGACCGTCATCGGCCATCCCGATTGTCATAGACAGTAGCATCAGCAGCATAAAGACGCGTGCGAGGCGGCCATGCCACGCACGACCAAAAAGCGCATACAAGATGTGTCCGCCGTCCAATTGCCCTACGGGCATCAGGTTTAGCGCGGTGAAGAACAGGCCGAGCCATGCCGCAAAAAGCACTGGGTAGTGGTACATTTCATACATCGGCGGGAGATCCGCAAAGAATTGCGACAGGAACCAGTAAAGAGCAGTATTGCCAACTATGATGCGCGCCCCCTCGATTCCTTCCGGGCCCGGCAGCATCGTGCCCGGGAACTGCCCGGTCTGCTCGATATGTTGGCGCAGGGCCTCGTGGCCTCCGACGTCGAACATATATTCGGGTGGAGGTATGGTAGCCATGGCATAAAGCAGGAGGCCAAGCGCCACGACGAAGCCGGCCAGTGGCCCGGCAGCGCCAATATCGAAAAGTACGCGCGTGGCAGGTATGCGCTCGCGAATGCGAATGACTGCACCAAGCGTCCCAATGCCGATTAACGGCGAGGGGATGTAATACGGCAATGACGTTCGCACACGGTGGTGGCGCGCGGCGAAGTAGTGGCCAAACTCATGCACGGTCAAAAACCCCAACAGGGACAGCGAGAACGCCATCCCATCCAGGACAAAAGAGGAGGTGACCGGCAAGCCGGCAATCGTGAACAGCTCCACGCCCCGTTGCCATGCCACCGTGCGACCGATGAACATGAGGGCTCCGGTAAACGCAGTGGAGACAAGCGTCACCAAGAACAGCGCAGCGTGTAGCCAGTATCGATCCTTTTTCTCGCGCCTGGGCGCCACCCCAGGCTGGAATGTTGGTGTGGCGCGGGAGAACAACGGCGACGGCACAGAGCTGGGCGGAGGCGAGAGCAGGAAATCGCGGCTTCAATGCCTCGTGGTGCCGGATGTTCGATCCTGCTCCTGCTGGGCCAACCACGTGATGCTATGTGAGCGCGGAAAGGGCGCGTCCCACACGGTCCAAGGCCTCTTCCAGGTCAGCCATCGAGGCCGCATAGGACAGGCGAATGCCGTCCGGACCACCGAATGCCTGCCCTGGGACCAGCGCCACGTAGTGCTCCTCCAGGAGATAGAAACACAGGTCCTGGCTGTCGTTGATTAGCCTGCCGCCAGGAGTGCGCCGCCCGTAGAACGACGACACCTGCGGGAACACGTAGAACGCGCCCTCGGGTTTTGGACAAACCACGCCGTCCATGGCGGACAGTCGGTCAAGCACATAGTCACGGCGCTCCCGGAAAGCTGCTACCATGGTCTGTATGGGTGCAGCTTCCATGGAAAGCGCGGCGATGCCTGCCTTCTGCGTAATGCTGCAGGGCGCAGAGGTGAACTGTCCCTGCACCTTCGCGGCCTGCTTGACGATGTCTTCCGGACCAGCCATATAGCCCAGACGCCACCCCGTCATGGCGAAGCATTTGGAGAATCCATTTACGGTGACCGTCCGGTCCAGCATCCCGGCAGTACTCGCAATCGCCACATGCTCCGCATCGTAGATGACATACTCGTAGATCTCGTCAGAAACCACGACGATGCGCGGATTCCGGCTAAAGACCTCCGCGAGCGCTTCGATCTCTTCGCGGGGATACACGCTGCCTGTCGGGTTGGACGGGGAGCAGTGAACAAGAACCCGTGTGCGGTCGGTAATGGCCGCCTCCAGCATATCCGCGGTAATGCGATACCCCGTGTCCACCGACGTAGGCATCACGATGGGCCTGGCTCCCGCAAAGCGGGTCATTTCCGGGTAACTGACCCAGTAGGGCGCAGGGATCAACACTTCGTCGCCTTCGGCGCACAGCACCGCTATCGCGAGCGCCACAGACTGCTTCGCACCGTTGGAGCACAGGACTTGTGACGGCGTGTACTCCAGGCCGCTATCCCGCTGCAGTTTCTTGCAGATAGCCTCACGAAGCTCCGGCATCCCTGTATTCTGCGTATAGCGCGTAAAGCCTTCGCGTATCGCGGCAATGCCCGCTTCCGCGATGGGAGCCGGGGTTCCAAAGTCCGGCTCGCCAGCGCTCAGGGCGATGACTGGATTGCCTGCCCGTGCGAGCTGCTTGGCCTTCGCCGACATGGCAAGCGTAGCGGATGGCTGCATGGACGCCACGCGTGGATTGAACATCGTCATCGGCTGCAATGGATTGTGAAAGGATCCGCCGTGGTTTCGACCTTATCGGCGGCGAAGAGCGTCCACGACAGGCTGTGGTACGAAGGGGGTAAGATCTCCACCCCAACGGTGCACATCGCGCACGATCGTCGAACTGACAAGAGCATACTCCTCCGAGGTCATGAGAAACACGGTCTCTAACTCCGGGTAGAGCTTGCGGTTGGCGAATGCCATTTGAAATTCGCTCTCAAAATCGCTCACCTGCCGAAGGCCGCGCACGAGCGCACAAGCCGCGCGCGTGCGGGCATAGTCGACCAGAAGGCCTTCAAAAGTGACGACGGAAATCCCCGACAGGTGGGCCGTGCTCTTGCGAATCAAATCGCAACGTTGGTCCAGCGCAAGCAGAGATTCCTTGTCGGCGTTCACGGCAATAGTGATTTCGACGGTTTCAAAAATACGCAGGGCACGTCTGGCAATGTCAAGATGCCCGTAGGTGAACGGGTCAAACGTGCCGGGATACAGTGCGAGGCGCCTGTCGAAATTGGATTCCATGCTGGTTGGATTTCCGCCGAAGCCTGGAACAGGGCCCCGGTCATGGTGTCGCCACGATGATTGGCCCAGACCAATGATTGGTCCGGACATCGGGCGCACGCCACTCTGCAGAAAGTGGCACAAACAAAATTAGCGCATTAGCAATCAGGAAGTAACACTTTCATTCAGGCGCTTCCCGCACATGTTCGAATACGCTGATCGTAGTCCGGCCATAGACCCGGCGCAGGACCAGACCAGGGCAGGCTTCATACCGCCAGCGACGATCATGTTCGAAAACAAACAGGCCATCGGGCGCAAGAATAGGAGCTATCCCGGCGGGAAGATCCGCCGCAGACTCCAACCCGTACGGCGGATCAGCAAATACGAGATCCCAGGGCGGACCATGGTAGCGCTCCAGATACCTCAACGCGTCCATGCACTGAAACCGGCAAGCACTGCTGACTCCGCACTCCTCGGCATTCCGGCGGGCTACCTGCAACACGGCAGGCCTGTCTTCGACGAACACCGCCGAGGCGGCTCCACGACTCAGGGCCTCGAGGCCGAGACTGCCTATGCCTGCAAACAGGTCCAGGACGGCTGCTCCGTCCAGCGAGCGTCGGCTTTCCAGGATGTTGAACATAGCTTCACGCACGCGCCCGGAGGTAGGTCTAGTTTTCAAACCCTTTGGCGCGTGCAGCCGGCGGCGGCGCAAGCGCCCTGCGATAATATGCATGGCACGGATGCGATAGGATGGGCGCCAGAGCAATCTTGTTTCATAATAAGGTAACTTGCAAGGTGTCTCCTTCCCAAAACCTTCGAATACGTTATGCGCGTATTCTTGACGGGCGCAAGTGGCTTTGTCGGCGCCTATGTGCTACAAGAGCTACTCCGCCGAGGCTACGCGGTGCGTTGCCTGGTGCGCACACCCGGCGGTTTGCCCGCAGAAACTGCTACAGGAGACGTTACGCGGCCAGAATCGCTACGCGGCCTGATGGAGGGCTGCGACGCGGTGATTCATCTCGTCGGCATTATCGAAGAGCGCCCCAGGCAGGGCATCACCTTTGAAGCGATGCACGTTGAGGCGACGCGCCATGTCATCGCGGAGGCCGCGCGCACAGGCATCACGCGTTTCGTACACATGAGTGCCAACGGGGCAAGCAAGCGTGGCGCATCACGCTATCAAACCACGAAATGGCAGGCGGAAGAGCTTGTCCGGCAGTCGGCTCTGCCGCGCTGGACCATCCTGCGGCCGTCGCTCATCTTTGGGGATCCTGGGCCGGACCGTATGGAATTCTGCACCCGTCTGGCAGGCACACTCATCAAGCGCTCTCCCATCCTGCCTGTCTTCGGGCGCGGCGATTATTCCATGCAGCCGATTGCCGTGGAAACCGTCGCCGCCGCATGCGTACAGGCGCTAGAGCTGGATGCGGCATGCAATGGCACGTTTTGTCTTGGCGGGAAGGATCGCTATAGCTATATCGAAATCCTCGATGTAATCACGCGAGGGCTTGGCCAACGGCCCAAGCCTAAGATCCCCATACCCATTTCAATTGCGCGTGCGGGGCTCGGCACGGTAGGGCGCTGGGGACAACTTCCCATTACGCGTGACCAGTTCGAAATGCTCATTCGTGGCAACACCTGCGACGAGTCGAAGTTTTACGATGTTTTTGGCATTCCCTGCAAGCCTTTTACGGTGCAGAATTTAGCCTACCTTCGGCAGCGGGTATAGCTGACATGAACGCCTTTATATTCTGGCCGCGTATTTGATGACGGTGCCCTGCTCCTTGCATCTCGGTCTACTCGCGCTACTTGCCGTCGTACTCTGGGCCTCCACTCCCGTCTGCGGCCAGCAGCTGACCCCCGACAGCACCATGCGGCGCCCGCTCATGCCGTTTCGAGGGGCCGAACATGCCACCACCATGACGGATTCAGCGGCGGCCCACACCATCGTCGAGGATGTCGTCGGCCTGCTTGCCGAAGAGTCAGGCTCTTTTAGCCATGACTTTGGCGCTTTCGGGTGGCCTAACGCCTGGAGTCCATATGGGATGAATCCCCAAAAGATCGCCTTGCAGCTTGGCGGCTTGCCGTTTGACGATCTCATTACGGGACGTCCCCGCTACGATTTGTTACCCACGGCGCTACTCGAGCCCTTGGGCCTGCAACCTGGCCGCCACGGGGCTCCCCTGGGCGTAGTTGCGGAATTACGGTCCTTTGAGTATGCACCAATACTGACCGAATTACACTATCAGTCTGGTAGCGGAGATCTGCAGCGCATTGCTGCGGCGCACCGGCAACAGCGGTCGCTTGGGTCCGGTAGCATGGACGTACTCTTTGCCTACGGTGGAGGCGCCGCCACAGGCGAGTATCCCGGCAGCAAGCTGCACCGGATGCGACAGGTGCTTCTTCGTGCGCGTGCGCAGCAACCGGACTGGTCGCTGGAGGCTACATGGCTGCACAACCAGCGACGCCTCGGGGCGCATGGCGGGGTCATCCCGGGCGTCACCTACGCATCCATCTATAACCGGCTAACCGCAAACGTAGAAAATGGCGATGCTACGCGCCGCACGGTGCGAAACGATTTGGCGCTCACCCTGCGCGTACGCCTGCTTGCCGAGCCTCTTACAGCGCAGGTGTTCCATACCGCACAGACATTCCGGTATCACCGGCCGCGCTCGGACACGCTCTCGGCTACGGCCATGCGCATTGGCGGTCGGCTGGCGCAAGACATCCTTCTTGGCCCGCACGCTCTCCGAGTCGTATTGGAGGGATGGACTGATCGCTTACTCCGAAGCAATGTCCTGCCTGACGACCTTGCGCGCACGCGCCTGCATGCCACCCTGCGCGACAGTGTTCGTTTCGGCAGTCTTTCCGTCCTCCTGGAGGGCGGCGTTTTTTTGGCGCGCAGTACTGCGTTGGGCGGCGGCCTGCACATGTCGCAGCAACTGGGCGAAGTCCGCCTGTTTGCCGACCTCTCACACTCTGGAGATCCAGCCTCTTGGGTGCACCTGCACGGCTGGGGGCGTTTTGCGGATGGCGCACCGTCCGTGACCAGTGGGCGCCACTCACTTGTCCGCGCAGGCCTGGCGCTGCAGCTCGGCGGCATCGGGGGCGAAGCCTTCGGCTTTGCGCACATGCAGGATCAGGGTGTGGAGGCCTATCTGGCGGGAGAGGACAGCATCGCAGTACGCACCATGGCAGGAATTGCCACGACACGCGGAGTAGGCGGGGAAGTATGGTTCCGGCGCAACGCGCGGCGCGGATTCTACCTGCGGGCCATGCCAACTATGGTGGTCCACCCGGGCACTCTTCAGGAGACGCCCGTACCCTCTTTCTTCGTCCACGCGCGCCTTGGAGCCAGGTACCTCCTGTTCCAGGGAGACCTCGATCTCAATGCGTCGATTCGTGTTCGCTACTGGACAGCCATGCGCGGCCGTGCACTCCACGCACCTACCGGCATGCTCGTGTTTCCAGGATCGGAAAGCCGCCTGTACCCCGCCGCCGGCAAGCTTCCCGCGTCGGGCGCACTGGATGTGGTCATAGAGGGTACCGTGCGCACGGCGCGGTTGTTTGTGGCCTATGAAAACGTGCTTAGTGGCACGCAGCTTCTTGTGGGCAATCAGATCGTACCCCTCTATCCCCTCCCTGAGCGGCGCTTCCGCTTCGGCGTCTTCTGGCCGATCGCGAACTAACCGGCTAAACATTATACGCATGCTGCGGTTAATCCCGGTGTGCGCCGTCTATGACAGAGGATTTGCAACTTGGAAACACTTCCCGTCACCCTGCGACCTACCGCGTACGAACGCAGTCTCCTGAATGATATTCACCGTTGGAGGAATCCGACGCTGGGCTGGTTTGGCAGCGCCATCGAGGGCATTAATCGACGGATGCGGCGTCTTTCCACGCGTGTCCTGCAAACTCCAGGGATTGACTGGACAATAAACAACGTGGTGACGGGGCTTTTGCGCATCACCAACGACATCATGCAGGACACGCTTTGGCGCGAGGCCATTTACAGGCGCTACCACGAGGCCGGGCATGCCGTCTACACGGTCGCGGACATTCACAGACTTGACATTGAACCCGCAGACAACGTGGTGCGCGGGTTGGACATCAAATATCGTGCAGTGGCCGCTGCACAGGGGGCGGCCGCCGGGTTTGTTGGCGTCGCGGGCATCGTGCCCGACATCGTGGGTCTGGTGGCGCTTAATCTCCGGGCCGTGGGTGAAACAGCGACGTGCTACGGGTACGACATGGAACTGGAAGAGGAGCGCCTGTTCGCCCTGCAGATTCTATATATTGCTTCGGCCCCAAGTGTGCGAGCAGGAACCATACCCATAGGCTCTGTCGCACGCAAGGAGACCGCTGCGACACTCGAGCAAGCTGCCGTGTCCGGGTCGCTCCGTGGCATGGCCCAGCTGCTCGGCGCCCGTCTTACACGCGCAAAATTGGCCCAGATCATTCCAGTGGCTGGCGCACTTGCGGGAGGTGGCTTCAATGCATACTACACTACACGTGTATGTGAAGCAGCGCTCCACCTTTACCGTGAGCGCCGCCTCCTGGCTAAATACTCGTTGGCCGTCCTTATGGAAGCCATCGAACAAGTACGCTGAGGGCGTAAACACGGTGCGAATCCACTGCATCCTGGCTCTGCTCGTCCTGAGCGCCTGTCACGAGGCGCCGCCGCCGAATTTCGTGTTCATCCTGGTCGACGACCTCGGCTATATGGATGTCGGAGCGTACAATCCTGGTACATTCTACGAGACGCCGCATATAGACCGTCTGGCCCGCGAGGGTGTGCGTTTTACAGACGGCTATGCTGCGGCTCCCGTGTGCAGTCCTACGCGGGCAAGCATCATGACCGGTGTTTATCCCGGCCGGCTGCACACCACGGACTGGTTCGGTGCACCGCAACCGGAAACCGCCGCCCAGCACTGGACGCGCAGCATGCCGCTCTTGCCGGCTCCGTACACCGATCAGCTGCCCCACGCGGAAACAACACTTGCCGAGGCTTTCCAACAGGCTGGCTACCGAACCTTTTTCGCCGGCAAGTGGCATTTGGGAAAGGAAGGCTCGTATCCCGAAGACCACGGTTTTGCCATCAATCGGGGTGGCTGGGAGCGTGGCGGACCGTACGGGCGGGGACGCTACTTCACGCCCTATGACAACCCGCGCCTGAAAGACGGCCCGGAAGGCGAACACTTACCCGCACGGTTGGCGAGAGAGACCGTAGAATTTGTGTCACAGAGTACGGATGCTCCGTTCCTGGCATTTTTGTCCTTTTATTCGGTTCACACGCCGCTCATGACGCGGCCGGACCTGGAAGCCAAGTACGAGGCAAAGCGAGAGAGTTGGCCGGGCAATTCCTGGGGTACCGAGGGAAGCCGCAAGGTGCGGCAGGTGCAGAATCACGCAATCTACGCGGGCATGGTGGAAGCCATGGATGAGGCGGTAGGTGTCGTGCTGCAAGCACTGGACTCCCTGGGAGTCTCCGACCGGACGGTGGTACTGTTCACGTCGGACAACGGAGGCCTCAGCACCTCCGAGGGGCATCCGACGAGCAACTTGCCGCTTCGCGGCGGCAAGGGATGGCTCTATGAAGGCGGCATACGCGAACCGTTTATCGTTAAGTGGCCCGGCGTGGCTCCCGCGATGGCCACAGTCGCGGAACCTGTTGTCAGCACCGATTTCTTTCCCACTATGCTGGACATGGCCGGCCTTCCCCTACGCCCCGAGCAGCACCAGGATGGCATTAGCCTCGCACCGCTTTTGCGTGGGACAGAGCCTGTGGAACGGAATGCGTTGTATTGGCATTACCCGCACTACGGCAATCAGGGAGGCAACCCCGGCGGGGCAATCCGACAGGGTCCCTGGAAACTCATCTCTTTCTTTGAAGATGGGCGCAGCGAGCTCTACGACCTGCTGAACGATCCCGGTGAAACGGTGAATCTTGTGAACTCCAATCCGGAGAAAGCGCAGGAGCTTCAGGCCATGCTTGCCCGGTGGCAAGAGGCTGCCGGCGTGCGGTTCCCGTCGCCCAATCCCGTTTCCGAGGACCGTTAATCTGACACGCACCTCTATCCTGACGACCCATGGCGAAACAACGTGGCGACGACATCATCCGCTGTTCATTCTGCGGACGCACGGCGCATGAAGTGGCCTCCATGGTCGCGGGACCGGATGTCTACATCTGCGACCGCTGCATTTGCGATGCGTCCGGCATCGTCGCAGAAGATGCCGCGCCCTTGGAACAGACCGGTCCCGTCCTGTCGAAGAACTCGGGACGGCAGCGCCTGACACCCCGCAACATCAAGGAGTCGCTGGATGAATACGTCGTTGGACAGGAGCGCGCGAAGAAGGCCCTCTCCGTTGCGGTGTATAACCACTACAAGCGCGTCGAGGCGCAGGAGTATTTTCACGAGTACGACGGCGTTGAGTTGGAAAAATCCAATATCCTGATCCTCGGACCAACGGGAACCGGAAAGACGCTGCTCGCACGTACGCTCGCGCGCATACTGGACGTGCCCTTCTCTATCAGTGACGCTACCGCGCTCACCGAAGCCGGCTACGTTGGAGAAGACGTTGAAAGCGTGCTGGCCCATCTGCTTCATGCGGCTGATTTTAACGTCGAACGAGCAGAGCGCGGCATTATCTATATCGACGAGATTGACAAGATCGCTCGCAAGGCGGATAATGCCTCCATTACCCGCGACGTATCCGGCGAGGGCGTGCAGCAGGCTCTCCTGAAAGTGCTGGAAGGAACGATTGCGGGCGTACCGCCCAAGGGCGGACGCAAGCACCCCGAACAGAGCCTCGTTAATCTTGACACGCACGACATCCTGTTCATCTGTGGTGGAGCCTTTGAGGGCCTTCCGGAGCTGATCGCCCGCCGCCTAAGCGCTAACACGATCGGGTTTCTGTCGGATCAGGCCAGGCGCTTCGACAAGAATGACCCACGCATTCTCCAATACGTCGAGCCGGATAATCTTCTCCACTACGGCCTTATCCCTGAACTTATCGGCCGCCTGTCGGTCATGACTGCACTTGATCCTCTTTCGGACGAAGCGTTGAAGCGCATCCTTACCGAACCCAAGAACGCCCTGCTGAAGCAATACCAGAAGCTGTTTGCAATGGACGGCATCAAATTGTACTTCGATGACGAGGCCATGGACGCCGTAGTGAAGCAGGCCAGGGTGCTGGGCACAGGCGCACGGGGACTTCGTTCCGTAATGGAGCATGCGATGCTGGACATCATGTTCAACATCCACGACCGGACCGATATCGGCGTCTGTCGGATTACCGCCGCGACGATCTCCGACGGCGCCGATCCTATCTACGAAGAGCGCAAGGCGAGTGCATAGCCTGTCCGGGAAGCCTCTGGCACCCCGAAAAGAGCGACTATCCATTCATATGGCGGCGGCGCGTGACGCAATTTCCTCTGCCATCGGAATCCACACTTCAGGGTCTTGCGAGACACCTCCTCATCGCTTGCCTGCTGCTACTATGCCTGGCCTCTTCCGCTCGTGCGCAGTCTGAGCTCTTCCAGGTCAACGACTCCACGTTCGTGCGTCGCGTGTCGTTTCTGTTTCCAGAGACGAACCGCTACCGGGCGATCTTTGATGCGGAAGCTCTGCAGGACCAAATCGCCACGCAGGCTCCCGGTTGGTTTGTTCGCATGAGGAGCAGACTCGGCGGTCGCGTTCCGCAGCAGTATTTGCTGCTTCCGGTGGAGTTACAAAAAGATGTCGTCCGGCTCCGACAACTGTACCAACAGGAAGGCTTTCCCCGCCCCCTTATCGATTACGGCGCGTCGGCCTTTAACGTGACAACGAACGCGATCCGCATCCGCTTTACCGTCGAGCCAGGAAACCCCATCATTATACAGGACGTGGGGTTTTATGCGAACTGGAATTATCTCGCGAGTGTTTTCGAGGACGATCTGCGTGCGGAATGGATCAGATTTCGTGACCGCACCAGCTTCAGCACCGGCGACCGTTACACGGCATTTGGCGTTGTCCGCATCCAGGACCAAGTGCTAACGTGGCTACGGGACAGGGGCTATGCCTTTGCCACGCTGGAGACGCAAGCCGAAATCGATTCCACCTATCTCACCGCTGACATAAGCTTCCTGGTTGAAACAGGTCCTGCGAGCACCATAGGGGAGATTCTGATTGAAGGCAACAACCGGATCAGCGACCGTATTGTGCGACGCGAGTTGCCGTTTGCCGAGGGGGACGCCTACTCCCACCGCAACCTGCTCGCGGGCCAGCGCGAGCTTTTCGGTCTGAACCTGTTTCAGGTAGCCAGGGTCGATCTCCCTCAGCAGGCTCGCGACTCTATTGTAACCGTTCGCGTGTCTTTGAGTGAATCGAAACCCCGCTATGTTGCAGCGGAGGCGGGCTACGAACAGCAGGAAGGCGTCACCGTCAATGCACAATGGTCGCACCGTAATTTCCTGGGCAGCGCACGTACGCTCTCATGGCGCGCAGATATCGCCTCGGGCCTGTTTGCATCCGCCGGCCTCGGCGTCGAAGTCAAGCGACTCCTGCGGACATCTCTCGCCCTGAGACAACCCTATATATTCACCAATGGATTAAGCAGTGTCTTCGAGTCCTTTCTGCAGTATGAACGTGATCCGCTTCTGCGCGATACGCCGCGTGCGCTTGGCTTAAACCGCCGCGAGTATGGCATTACCACCCTCTTGATTTACGAACTGCTAACCTATCGCACGTTGAGCCTTCGATATGGCCTTAGTCGGGCAACACAGTTTGCAGGCGCCCGGGAGCTCCAGAGATCGCCGCGCGACGCCTACAACAAGGAAAACCTCACCTTCAGCGCCACGCTGGGCTGGACAAACAATATTCTGAATCCGCAACGCGGCTTCCTTATTCGCCCGTTTGTCGAATGGGGCGGTGGCCTACTCCATGTCGTCGGCTCGCGTGACCCTGCTCTGGAATACATGAAAACCGGCCTCGAGATCACCGGCTATATCCCGGTTACGCGCAAGATTCAAATTGGCCTCCGCCTCGGCGCGGGACGCCTCTGGCCGCTTGGCAGCAGCCGGCAACCCGTGCATCTATATGCTGCCGGCAGCACGATGACCACGTCTTTTGATCCACTGTCTGTCGCCCCGCTGGAAGACCGTTTCGATCCCGTGCGTTTCTACGCAGGTGGCTCCAATGATGTGCGGGGTTGGAGCCTCGGGCTTATTGGGCCTAAGATTAACCGCACTGCGTTTGCCCGTGATGCCAATGGGGATATCCAATACGATGCCGCGGAGCCCGTAACGACCACCAACCAGTATGAACCGATCGGAGGACTGGCCCGCCTGGTTGGGAACGTAGAAATCCGCTTTCCCATTCCGGGTTTCGGCAACGCCTGGCGCGCGGCGGTGTTCTTGGATGCCGGCCAGGTTTCCAGCCAGACCAATGCACCGGAGACCTGTGCGAACGCATACTACCGCGATCTGGAGCATACTGAGCAGGTAACCGTGCACTGCGGCTTTCGTGATACCGGTGGTCTGTTCTGGAACCGCTTTAAGGTAGGATCCGGTGCTGGAATCCGGTATGAGACTCCTATCGGGTACCTGAGGCTTGACGTAGCGGTCAAGCTCAACCCGGACGATCTGGACTTGCAGACTCCGCGCAACGCATTCCTGGCGCGCCACGGCCTGGCAATGCCGAGGCGATCCTTATCGCAGCGCATGAATGTGCACGTGAGCCTGGGACAGGCGTTCTGATTGTTAACCCCGCATGGCCAGGGAGACCAAACATACCAACCGGTGGGCGAGGGCGCTGCGTCGCGTGGCGTTGTCCGTAATGGGCATAGCGCTTGCCGTCGTGGCGGGACTGCAAACTCCGTGGGGCTCCCAGTGGGCGGGGTCGCAAGTCCTGCAGCGTGCCGATCCGTTCGTCGGCGCCACACTGGAGGCGGGCTCTGTGCGCGGCTCATGGATTACTTCGCTCGAAATCCATGACCTTACCCTCGTGCGTGGGGACTCTGCAAAAATCGCGCATGTGGATACGGTGCGTCTCCGATACAGCCTGTTGCCGCTCCTGTGGGGATCCATGCATCTTCGCTCTCTGGCCATCAACGGCTTTTCCCTGCGCATGTCGCGCACAGAAAACGCAAGCTGGGACCTGCTCGGCCTGTTGCCGCAGGACACCACGGCCAACGCAAGTGGCCGCTTCACCGTGCGCGTCGATACGTTCGCCGCCAGGCGCCTGCGTCTAACGGCCGCGCTTGCTCCAGATTCGCTGTTTACTGCCGAGGTCGACCATCTCGCAGGCACAGCGCGCTCGGGCGGCACGTTTGCCCTCGCAGCCGACACCGCGGTTTCGCGCCTGCACCTGCCCGGGAGCGCGGAGCAACTCGCATTGCGAATGCGCGGAGCCTATGCAGACGGGAATCTGACGCTGGACGGCGTGCATATAGAGGGAGCAAACACAAGGGTGCATGTATGGGGACATGCCGGCGTTGGTCGGCGTCCCTATGATATCGATCTGACACTGGATGCCTCTGCGTTGGGCGATCTCGCCCCGTACCTGCCCTCCTTTGTGGACCGCAAAAGCGCAGCGTCCATACGCGCAAAAAGCGCAGGCGACCTCGTGCATGTCACCGCCAGCGCCACGCTGGCCAATGGAGTCGGACTTGCCCTGGAGGGCCGGGCGACGCCAGCCATTGAGGGCGGCGTCGAATATAGCATCGAACACGCCTCTGTCGACGGTGCATTCGGCAATGGCGAGATGCGTGGCCACCTGCAAGGCCCTGACCTGTATGACCTTTCGGGGGCGCTCCGACTGGATCTGTCCGATAACTCCGCTGTGGGCCCCGCATCCCTGGAAGTTACTCTTGATGGAGGCACGGCTGCCGTGCATCTGGTCGCCGAGGCTGGACTGTCCATAACCGGCACGGCACGTCCACTCGATCCTGCGCCCACGTATGATTTTGCGGGACGGTTCGACTCGCTGGATATAGGCCGCTTTCTGGATGGACATGGCAGCGCGCTTTCGGGCACGCTGCGCGTTACCGGCGCTGGTGCAGACGCCAGCGCACACGCAGTACTCACGCATTCCCGGCTCAACCGACTGGAGCTCGTGTCCGGGCATCTTGAAGCTACGCTTGCAGGTGGCGCGCTGGAAGCCGCCTGGCGTGTTCAGCCGGATAGCGGCTCTGTGCAAGGACGCTTGCACGCCACGCTCGGCGACACGGTGCAGTATTCGGTGCCCGACCTATCCATCCAGGGCCTGGATATAGCGGCGCTCGCCGGAGTTGACCTGCCGAGCCATGTGTCCGCCGTCCTCTCGCTGCGCGGTGAGGGGCAGCACGTCCGCGACATTCGGCTCGACATATTCCCATCCGCAGTTGGCGCGCACCCCATCCATTCTGCACGTATACAGGGTAGGCTCGAGAGCGGCCTACTGGCGCTCCACTCTGACGCCGACCTGGAATTGGGCTCGTTTACGCTCCCTTTATTGCTTCGTCCCTTCGACACCCACCCATCCTTCACCCTTGCCGCAGGCTCCATTCGGAATATCGACCTGGCTGCACTCACAGGTAACAGGCTGCACAGCGACTTGTCGGGGACATTGTCGCTTGTCGGGAATGGCCTGGAGTTGCAGACCATGGACCTGTCTACGGTGCGGCTTGCACTCCGGGATTCCTACATCAACGACCAGGCCGTGGATTCCGCCGTCGTGGACGCTCGCCTGCAACAGGGCATACTAACCCTGGACGCCCGCATGGACCTGCCCAATGGCCATGCTCGCTTTTCCGTCGGCGGCAGGCCGTTTGGCGATACGGCTGTCGTTGCGATGCGTGAGGGCATCTTCTCTGGTCTCGACCTCGGAGCCCTTTTGGGCGTGACCGCTATCAAGACGGACCTTCACGGAATCATAGATACGCTGGCCGTGCGCGGCGACGCCCTGGAAACCGCAACCGCGGTCGCGAGCCTGCAACTCGACTCCTCGCGTATTAACGGGGGCGCAGTGCAAGGCGGCGAGATCCATGCCAGCCTTGGGCGCGGTGTGCTTTCGGCCCAGGCCGACCTCGACCTTGCAGAGGGGCACCTTCGTCTTGATTCACTCGTCGCGCGCCTGTTTGACGAGCGACCAGCATATGCTGCGTCCGGGTCGGTGCGGAATATTGACCTGGGCCGCTTCCTGGTGGACTCGATACCCAACATACTGCTCAACGGCCGGTTCGACATCGCCGGCGAAGGTCAGACGGCAGAAACGCTAACGCTCGCGCGCGCGCACATAGACGCGAGCGGGTCCCAACTCGGAGACCTGTCTCTTGACTCAATGCGCGCCGCGCTGCGCATGGCTGACGGAACGATACATGTCGACACGCTCCTGGTCGCCTCAAGTGCGGCGCACCTGCATGGAGGCGGATCCATTACCCTGTTCGGCGCAGCACCCAAGGAGGCATTGTTGGTGATGCATGGCTCCATCCGCGATGCCAGGCCGCTCCGCTCTCTGGGTGTGCCGATGGACTTGCGCGGAGACACGTTGTGGGCAACAGTCCACAGCCGCCAGGACACCCTCCTAATTGTGGGCAGCGCCGAGGCCAGCAGCATACAAATGCGCGAGGTGCGTGTTCTGGGAATGGATGCTGGCATTTCCGCCATGCTTGCGCGCGATCCTGCAAGCAAGTGGAAGCCAGCATCTGTTGATGTGCGCGCAACTCTGCGGCGGGCTTCTGTTCCGGCGCTCGCGGCACAACAGGCTGTGCTCGACATCAGCCTCCGCGGGGACAGCCTGCGTTATATGGCTAGCGTCACACTGGACGACCAGCGCAATGCCCTGCTGGAAGGGCGGGCCGACGTTGCCCGTCGCGAGGCCACAATCGAAACGCTGGACGTAACGCTGGGAAACGACCACTGGGGCCTCGACCAGCCGGCAGGCGTCTCCTTCGGGGACGCATACCGGGTCAACAACCTGCTGATGGTGGAAGAAAACCAGGAAATCGCACTCGACGGCGTCATCAACTTGAGCGGCGGGCAGAGCCTGGGGCTTACGGTCTATAATTTTCGGGTTGGCGCAGTCGCCGACCTGTTTGAGCTGCACGGCCTGGACGGCACGGTGAACGGGCAGTTGTTTCTTCGTGGCCCCGCAACTGCGCCGGTCTTAGACGGCTCCGTAGACTTCGCCGTGGAGGCCCACGGAGAGGCCGTAGGAACGATGCGCGTGAGCACGAACTATGCAGATCAACGGCTTGGAGTAGAGGCCGCGCTTACCCATCGCGACGCGAGCACGTTCGCAATGTCGGGCCACCTGCCCGTGGACTTTCGACTGGCCGAAGGAGGCGCCGCCATGCCAGTAGAGAGTAGCGACGTGGCGCTTTCTGTGCGAGCCGACAGTTTCAACGTGGGATGGATAGAGCCCTTTCTGGATCCGGCGGTTTTCGGTGACATCGAAGGACGGCTTACGGCGCAAGTGATTGTCGAGGGCACGTTGGAGCGTCCTGGACTGATCGGATCGGCAGCGTTGGACCGCGGCCAACTGGGGCTTCCGCTCCTCGGTATCACGCTTGCGGATGTGGAGGGGACGGCGGACTTTGCGGGCGATTCCGTATTCGTTCGCACCGTCACTGCCCGTAGTGGCGACAGGGACGACGGCCTGGTAACAGCGCAAGGCTCTATTGCCCTGGAAAGCCTTACGCTCGGGGCTATTGACCTGGTGGCGAGCGCGGACGCGTTTCGCGCCATCGACACGCCGCTGGTGACCACGAATATAGACGCCGACGTGCACCTTCGGGGCACCACGGCGGCGCCTGTGCTTACGGGCTCGCTGCATCTGGAAAATGGCGACATCCGCCCGCTGGCCGACGCCTATGATCAGGACTACGGGCCGGTCGTGTTCACCGAGGAAGATGTCCGGATGCTTGAGCATTATTTCAATGTGCGGGTAACGGATGCCGACACGACGACGTTTGAGTTCCTGGACGCCCTGGCGATGGATCTCGACGTCGTTGTCGGGGAGGACGTATGGATCGTATCCCGACATAACCCGGAAATGAATATCCTGCTTGCCGGTGCACTGGCCTTGAACAAGGCTTCAAATGCGGAGATGGAGCTTGCCGGAACCGTTGAAATCATCCCGGACAGGAGCTATTTGCGACAGTTTAGCAGACGCTTTGACATCACCGCGGGGCGCGTGACGTTCGCTGGCGACATATTCGATGCATTGCTCGACATCCAGGCTACTTATGCCATAAGCGAACTCAACAGTACGGAGCATGCCGTCACCATCATTATGGCGGTCCAGGGCCATATCCAGGAGCCGCAATTGGAACTCCGCAGCGAGCCGACGCAGCTCGATCAGGCCGACATTATTTCCTATATTGCCTCCGGCAAACCGGCCGCAGAGTCCTTCCAGTTGTCACGCGGCGGCACGCTTGAATCCGGCACCAATCTCGCGCTCGCTCAACTCACTAACCTGATTGCCAACGCTGCAGGAGAAGAGCTGGGTCTGGATATCATGGAAATCCACCAGGAGGGCGCACGCGGCACGACTATCACGGCTGGCAAACACCTTTCTCGTAAACTCTTTGCCGCGGTAAGTTGGCCGTTGTCGTTTTCCGGTGACTCTGCGCCGTTTACGACGACCACACAGGGAAGTAGCAAGGAAATTGTCATTGAGTATGAATTCTCTCGGTGGTTGCTTGCCCGTCTGAAGAGTGACACTTCCATGTTGGGGTTGAGTCTGTACTACCAGTATGCGTATTGATCCGGAATGCCATGCGCGCGCTGCTTTTTGCATTTTTCGAACAGGTGGGGGCGCTGGGCTCCTTTGCGGGCGCGTTCTTCCAGCGGTGTTGGCGGCGGCCCTTTGAATGGCGCGAGCTCGTCCGCCAATTGGACGAGGCGGGCTCCAAGAGCATGATCCTGGTCCTGGTAACGGGACTTTCGATCGGAGTCGTTCTGTCCATGCAAAGCCGGGGCACGCTTGTGCGCTTTGGCGCGGAGGCGGTGCTGCCCAGCATGTTGGCACTGTCCGTATTCAAGGAGATTGGTCCGGTTATTACCTCACTTGTCCTTGCCGGACGCCTGGGAGCGGGCATCGCCGCCGAAATCGGCTCCATGCGTGTCACCGAACAGATTGATGCTCTCGAGGTCGCCGCATTAAAGCCGTACCATTACCTGGTGGTGACACGGGTACTGGCTTGCATTATCATGTTTCCTGTGCTGACCATCTGCACGGATATTATCGCCTTGACGGGCGGCTATATCGACTCGTTACTTGCCACAGGCATGGACTATCGGATTTTTATTGACGGCGCCTTTTCGAGTGTCCATATTTCCGATTTGGTCGTCTCTACGGGGAAGACGGCTGTTTTCGGCTTTATCGTTGGCATCGTGAGCTGCTATCTTGGCAACAGCGTGCGTGGCGGTACGCGGGAGGTTGGGCAGGCAGCAATGCAGGCCGTCGTGGTTTCGTCACTATTGATCCTTGTGGCTAATGTCATCGTGGTCCGGCTTTCGCTGCTGTTTCTTGATCCCACGTCGCTCTGAGTCCCGGCCTTATGACCGAAATCGAGCAATCCAGCGGGCATCTTGCGCCGCCACCCGATCACGTCGTCATTGGGTTACGAGACATTCACAAATCGTTTGGTGACCATCCTGTCCTGCGAGGCGTGTCGATAGACGTCGAGCGGGGTACATCGGTCGTAGTGATGGGTGGCTCGGGGAGCGGCAAGAGCGTGCTCATCAAACACATCGTGCGGCTGATCCGCCCGAATCGGGGCGCCGTGTGGGTGAATGGCCAGCATGTGAACGACCTGGACAACGAGGCCATGGATGCGCTACGGCTGAGCATTGGCTATCTGTTCCAGGGCGGAGCGCTTTTTGATTCGATGACCGTCTTTGAGAACATCGACTTCCTGCTGCGTCGCCATACCACACTGGAGCCTGCGGAGCGCGCCAGGCGCGTCGGGGAGGCTCTGAATTGGGTCAACCTGCCTGACATGGGGCCGCAATACCCTGCCGAGCTGTCCGGCGGGCAGCGCAAGCGTGTCGCGCTGGCGCGCGCCATAGTGCTTGAGCCCGCCATACTGCTGTATGACGAGCCAACTACCGGCCTTGACCCCGCGAGCGTCCGCGCTGTAGCGCAACTCATCGTCCGCCTCCGGGAGGAGCGGGGCATAACGTCGGTTACCATCACGCATGATCTGTTGTGCGCTGAAATCATCGCGGACGCCGCGCATTTCCTGCATGAAGGACGCATTGCCGTAAGCGGCTCGTTCCAGGCATTGAGGAATAGCAACCACACTGCTCTCCGCAACTTCTTTGGTGTTTAAGCTTACTATTCTACTAGTATCTGGCAGCGCCTAACGCCACAACTACCATGACACGTCAGGCTCGGGTTGGATTGGTCATACTGGCGGGAGTTATCCTTTTTGGCGCGGCTATCTTTGGCGTGGCCAACCGGTCGTTCTTCTTCAGCGACCGGGTCATCGTCAAGAGCCACTTCAATCAGGTGTCTGGCCTCCGTTCGGGGGCTGATGTGCAGTTCCAGGGAGTGAGCGTAGGCGCCGTCGAGAGTGTTGCGCTGCCTGCAACTACCGGCGGACAGATTGAAGTGTCCATGGCCATCCGCAGCGCATCACAGCACCTGATCCATGACAGCACGCAAGCTCAGATCAAGACCGAGGGCTTGCTCGGGCAAATGATCGTTGTCCTGGTGAACCCGCCGGTAGCACCGGGTATGTCCGAGCCTGAGGGATTAAGCGAAGCCAGGACGATCAGGGGTGTCGACCCATTCGACCTCTACGAAATCACCGACAAAGCGCTGGCATCAGTGCAGCGGTTTGAGCAGTCTGCGACTTCGTTCGAGCGGATCGTGGAAGACGTGCGAAACGGCGAAGGAACCCTTGGAAAGCTAGTCTACGATCCGGCGTTGTATAACAGCCTGGTCGACGCCATTGACGCGAGTAACCGCCTCCTGGAGCATCTCGGTAACGACGCTGAAGCGCTGGTTGACCTGGCCAGAGAGGCTACCGAGGGGGTGCAATCCATCCTGTCCAAGGTCGATGAGGGCGACGGCACGATTGCCAGGCTGCTGAATGATCCGGCGGCCTATGACCGCGTGCTCGCAACCATGGACACGCTGGAGGCCATTACCACCAACCTGCGGACATTGGCGAACGGCGCAGAAAACCTGCTGAACTGGGGAAGCCTGGGCGCATTTCGGTTTGCTGAACTTATGGAGGCGGGCAAGCACAACTGGTTGTTCAAGCGATACTTTGAGGAGCGTGGCTATATGGAGCCGGCCTCCTTTGAAATCCGCGAACAGGCGATCACGGAGAGTTTTCGACAACTACAGGACAAGGAGCGTGCGCTGTTGTTGTGGGAGGAGCGCCTGACTGCACGCACTGCTGCCCTGGACTCCGCGCTACAGTCCGTGCAGGAAGCTGGTCGAGGAACGCAGCAGCGATAACTTCCAGGCATGAATGCTCTCCGCCTGCCGCCTCGTTTTCATCCTGCTCATTCGCTTCTCGGCGGCGGTATTCGCCGCTTCGTACGCGATCCACGCCAAGCCGAAGCACTATTTCTGCTTTCCCTGTCCGCCATTGCGCTCGCATTGATTCTGACCAATTTTCTTGCATGGACCTGGCTGCGCCCGGCTGTGTTGGGCGATCCCCGGAGTTCGATCACTTTGGTCTTCTGGACAGGCCAAATTACTGGTGTGCTTCTCTTTGTACTCACGTGCGTGGTTGGCTTCGCGCCGGCGGCCGTCATCAAGCCTGGCGACACCCATCTCATCTTGCGCCAGGGGCGGCGCACGGCCGCCTTGCCCTATGCATCCATCACGCAGGTTGTATCCGTGTCTGCGCTATGCTATTACCGGCAGTACCGACCGTACGCCGCAACGCAGTCCTTTTTGAATCGCGTAACGCCTGACGTGATGATCGTTTGGGCCGATGGCGTGCCCTATGCAATCGGACTGCCCCCGAAGCACCACCCTGTCTTGCTGGAGTATCTGCGGCAACGTATCAGCAAGGAGGAAACCTGATGCAGTTCACACTTGAACACGTGGATCCTGCATCACGTGCGCGCGCGGCGAGTCTGGAAACGGACCATGGGATGGTGACGACACCCGTTTTCATGCCGGTCGGCACGGTAGGCACCGTAAAGGCTGTAGCGCCTCGCGAACTGATGCAGGACGTGCGGGCGCAGATCATTCTCGGCAATACATACCACCTCTATTTGAGGCCTGGCCCAGAAATCCTGGAACGGGCGGGCGGGCTGCACACATTCATGCGCTGGACTCGTCCGATGCTCACCGATTCTGGCGGCTACCAGGTCTATTCGCTCGCAGATCGTCGCAAGATTACAGATAGCGGCGTAGCCTTTCAAAGCCATATCGATGGTTCTTCACACATTTTTACGCCGGAATCGGTAGTAGATACGCAGCGAGTATTGGGATCAGATATTATGATGGTGTTGGATGAGTGTCCACCCGGTAACGTAACGGAGGCCTATGCGCGTTGTGCCAACGACAGGACGGTGGCATGGGCCGCACGGTGCCAACAACGCTTCGCGGAAACGGAGGCGCTCTACGGGCATTTGCAAGCCCTTTTCGCCATTGTCCAAGGCGTTGTCTACCAGGTGTTGCGACGTGAATGTGCACGGCGTCTCGTTGACATGGAATTTCCGGGGTACGCCATCGGCGGCCTTTCTGTAGGAGAAGCAGCTGAGCAGATGTACGACATCGTGGAAGTAGTCACCGAAGAATTGCCGATGGACAAGCCGCGCTACCTTATGGGCGTCGGCACGCCTGCAAATCTGCTGGAAGCCGTCGCACGGGGTGTTGACATGTTTGATTGCGTGCTGCCCACACGTAACGGGCGCAATGGCATGCTCTTTACAACCGATGGCGTGTTGAACATTCGCAATCGAAAGTGGCGTGACGATTTTTCGGCGCTTGATCCGGGTCTGGACGGCTACGTGTCGCAGACCTTCTCCAAGGCCTATGTCCGCCACCTGTTCATGGCCGGCGAAATCCTAGGCCTCCAGATTGCTTCCTTGCAAAATCTGTCGCTATATGCCTGGCTTATGGCCGAGGCGCGGAAGGCGATACTGGACAACCGGTATATGGCGTTCAAGCGGTCGGTGCAGCCGCAGTTGAGCCGCCGCCTGTAGCACACCTGCTGAACAATGCAACGGTATGGCGCGTACCATTTTACCATCAACTACTCGTAGCAGAACCACTCATGCCACGACAGTTTCACATTCCGAGATTTTATAAGAGTTCCATTATTACTGCGGTAAAGCAGGCCCGGCAGCGTCAGGATCCACGCAAGCGAGACCTGTCGCCATCGTTGCTGGATTTTGGACCGATACGATTCAAGGTAGCACGGCATTTCGGGTTTTGTTACGGTGTGGAAAACGCCGTCGAGATCGCGTATCGCGCCATTGAAGAGAACCCGGACCGGCAGCTCTTCATGCTCTCCGAGATGATCCACAATCCGCACGTCAACGAGGACTTGCAGCGCCGTGGGATGCGATTCTTGCGATCTGTGACCGGCGAACAGCTCATCCCGTTCGATACGTTGACGCCTGAAGACATAGTCCTGATTCCGGCCTTTGGAGCGACGTTGGAAATTCAGGCTGATCTGAAGCGTCGCGGCATTGACATCAAGACCTACGACACGACATGTCCATTCATTGAGCGGGTCTGGCGGCGGAGCAACCAGCTTGGAAAGAATAACTACACCATTATTGTACACGGCAAGCGCTACCACGAAGAGACGCGGGCCACATTCTCGCACGCGCGCCAGAATTCTCCTGTTGTCGTGGTGCGCGATTTGGGGGAGACGCAGGATTTGTGCCGCGTAATTCGGGGAGAGGTGTCCGCATCGTTCTTTTTCGAGCGATTCCATGATCGCCATTCGGAAGGCTTTGATCCGGGACGCGATCTCCAGCGCATAGGGGTTGTGAATCAAACCACCATGCTGGCAACCGAGACCAGGGCTATAGCGAAATTGCTGCGGCAAGCTGTCGTGGCCCGTTATGGAAATCCCGACTTCTTTGCAGATACGAGCGACACGCTCTGCTATGCGACCAACGAAAACCAGCAGGCTACACGGGCACTACTCGACGACGGCATAGATATCGCCCTTGTTGTGGGCGGCTACAATTCGTCGAATACGAGCCATCTGGTCGGGCTCTGTGACGCTGTAGCACCAACCTATTTCATCAAGGATGCGGGAGAGCTGTTGTCTCCGCTCCGGCTGCGGCATTTTGACTATTCCACAAAGACCCTCGTCGAGACCGATGAGTGGTTGCCCGAGCACCGCCCGTTAAATGTCGCCTTGACGGCCGGGGCCTCGTGCCCGGACGTTCTCCTCGACCAGGTCATTCACCGGGTTGCCGGATGGGTTCCAGGAACGCGTCCGCTTGAGGACGTACTGGAGGATTTTGCCTGCGTGGTCATGGACTGAGTGCAGGCGCCGTCCTATACGCAGCCGAGATGCTTCGCAGTCTACTCTTTGTTCTCATTGTCATTGCCGCCTGTACCCAGGCGGCCTGTGACCTGTTTGGTCCGCGGTCTCCCGAGCCGCCGATCGGCGAAAGCGGACAGTTTATTCAGCCGGACGCGCCCGATGTCGTGATAGAGAACCTTAAAGCGGCCATTGCTGAAATGAATGCCGCAAACTACCGGCGATCCCTCGACCAGGACCTGGTCTTTGAGCCCACGGCGGTTGCGGAGGCGCGCAATCTCTCCCTGTGGGCGAACTGGGGTCACACCGAGGAGAACGGCTACTTTACGACCATGGCCGAAGCCGCGGGGGACGCCAGCGGAAATCTGTTGCGTCTGGAAGAGAGCACAACCGATCTTGGGGATGCGCGCTATACGCTGGACGCTAACTATGTGTTGGTAGTACACCATCGCCGCACGGGGGTCCCTGACACCGTACAAGGGCGCCTCGTTTGGGAGATTACTCAGGGCGCCGACGGCCTCTGGGCGCTAAAGCACTGGGCGGACCAGGAGCTGGGAAGCAGTCCGTCCTGGAGCGATCTCAAGGCCGAATTCGGCAAATAGGGACGACCCGTGAAATACAAGGCCATCATCGTGCCCGGCCTTCTGCTTGCTCATTTGAGCCTTGGATGGGCGTGCAATCCATTTGCTCCGGGGTTGGGCGAGGGCGATGCGTTTGGCGACCTGTTGGGTGATCCCAGGACGGTCGACGGGTTCTTCACTAATTTCCGCAACGCGTACGAACTGCGCGACCTATCCTTATATGAGCCGCTCATTGACTCATCGTTTGTTTTTCAGTACACGGACTACGATGCGGGCATTGATCGCGAATGGAGCTTTATTCAGGAACTGGAGTCCACGCGGCGGCTGTTTCAGAATGCGGCGCTTATTCAGCTACAATGGAATCAGGTGCTGTCGCAGCAGGCGTTCGATGCCATGTTGCGCATGCGCGTCGTCCGCTCCTTCAACCTGACGATTGTCCTGGAGGGCGGAGAAGCCTTCCGGGGCGACGGTAACGTAAACTTCGTGCTCGTGCGCGCCGACACCACACGGGCCTGGAAGCTCCAGGTCTGGCGCGACGAGAGCGAGCTATAATCTCCCTAATCCCATGCAGGACGCTCTGCGATACGCCCAGGCGCATGAAGACGCCTTTATCCAGGAGTTGAAGGATCTTCTTCGCATCCAGTCAATCAGCACGGATCCCGCATTCGCGGACGATGTCTGCCGCGCAGCGGACTGGCTCGCTAACCACCTGCAGAATATTGGCGCCCGCGCAGAGGTTATCGCTACTGCGGGGCATCCTATCGTTTATGGCGAAATAGTCGCGGGCGTGCATCTTCCGACCGTGCTGGTGTACGGCCACTACGACGTACAGCCTGCCGACCCGTTGGAGTTGTGGGATTCGCCGCCCTTCGAGCCCATCATCCGGGATGGCCTTCTGTACGCGCGCGGCGCCTGCGATGACAAGGGACAGCTCTTCATGCACCTGAAAGCGCTCGAGTCCTACGTGCGCACCGCTGGCCGCCCGCCCGTCAACATCAAGTATATTCTTGAGGGCGAGGAGGAATGCGGCTCGACAAATCTGGCATATTTCATTGAGGAGCAGGCCGCGCGGCTAAAGGCGGACATCGTTGTGATTTCGGACACGGCGTTGTTTGCTCCTGGCGTTCCGTCCATTACCTGCGGCCTGCGCGGTCTGGCATATGTCGAGGTCACGCTTACCGGTCCTGATCGCGACCTGCACTCCGGCACCTACGGCGGCGCTATCGAGAATCCTATCAATGCCCTGGCGCGACTTATTGCCGGATTGCATGACCGTGGCCACCGCGTAACCATCGATGGCTTTTATGATAATGTTCGTCCGCTGACGGATGCAGAGCGGGGCGCGATGCGGGAGCTTCCGTTTGACTCGAGCGGGTGGGCGGCCGACGTTGGCGTCCGCCACACACAGTCGGAAGCAGGCTATTCAGCCCTTGAAGGGGCCACGGCGCGGCCGACACTGGACTGCAACGGGATCTGGGGCGGCTACACGGGCGCCGGGGCCAAGACCGTGTTGCCGTCAACGGCCAGTGCCAAAATCTCGATGCGGCTCGTTCCCAACCAGACGCCTGAGGAGATTACAGGCAAGATCCGCAGGTATTTTGAGGAGCGCACGCCGGAGACGATGCGGTTGGATTTTCGCGCCTTGCATGGTGGGCAGGGCGTACTGGTGGACACAAGCAGTCCGGCGATGGAGGCTGCCGCGCAGGCGCTGGGCGCGGTATATGGAAAGCGTCCGTTCTTTACCCGGATTGGTGGCAGCATTCCCGTTGTCGCTGACTTCAAGAGGCTCCTCGGGCTGGACAGTGTGCTTATGGGATTTGGTCTGGACTCTGACGCCATTCATTCGCCCAACGAGCATTTTGGCGTAGATCGGTTTCGTGAGGGCATTGCGTCCATTATCCGGTTTTTGGCGAATTATGGGGGTGGATCCTGGCGCCGTCCGACGTTGTAGAATCGTCATCCTGCCCGGGTGGCGGAATTGGTAGACGCGACGGACTCAAAATCCGTTGTCCGATGAGGACGTGTGGGTTCGAGTCCCACCCCGGGTACAGAACTGCCAGGTTTATTAATTCTGTCAACCGAGACGTGAGTCGTCCTTGAGGTAGTCCACTGTGTCAGGATAGAATCCGATCAGACATCGATTCCAAATCCTGTCGACCTGGCATGAGTGAGACGGGTCTAACCGTGGGAGTTGACGAAGGCGAAGAATGAAGCACGAGACCCCTGACAATGGGCTACGTCACCGACATTCGCCACTTCCTGAATGAGGAAGGTGAGATCCCCGACGTGTTGCCTGAATAGGCTCGAGAGCTTGCCAGCTTTGTATTACTGGTTATCTATGCTGTGACAATTTCCTATCCCGACCCTCGGTGGCGTATCGAAACCAATATCACGTGCCGGACAAAAGGCTGCACGGGAGAGGTCATCGGCGCACTCGACAGTGTTCAAGATCCAATTCATTGGCATTGCCTGGAATGTGGGGAATTCGGGATAATCTCCGGCTGGCGAGAGAGTAGATGGGATAACGCAGCAGACTGTAAAGAGTAACGATCAACTGGTTTGGCTGTGAAGAAGGGAAGTCGCCACTAACCTCCACTAAACGTTTCTTGTTGGATGTTCAATTTCCACAACAGTGGAATCTGGCAAGAATAAGGGATCTTTCATGTGCACTGTCTTCAATTTCAGGGGTTTCTTCCGGCCTCCTTGGCCCAATTAAACCAATTATGGCCCAATTCATTCACCATCAACCCCAAGAACTAACCGTCCGTGAAAACGGCGTGGCTTCAAACAAATCGTCCGTGAAAACGGGGTAGCTTCAAGCACGAACCTGTTTTAAAGGCTTGGAATAACCACTTCTTCACTGGTGATCAGAATGCCAGAAATATCAGCCATCGAATCGAAGAAATCCACAAACCGATTGGTTTCCAGGGCGTCATAAGACTTGAGGTTATGAGCCCAGCGGTAGCCAATCGGCTGATACCAGAGCGCGGCCTGCACGGTAAAAGGACCCTTCTTTCCGCTAACATCGACAACATAACGCACCGTATCGCCACCCCCGACGAAACTGGCATCCTCCTGTGCTTGTCCATGGACCGCGATAGCTTCGGAGGCGGATGCTGCGTCGAAGCCTCTTGGCAACAACCGGTTATCCTTGACAAAGCGAACACCGCTCAACAGTCCGGTGGTTACCCGGCCTTGTAGGTCAACTATCACCGACTCATAGATTTGCACTTGACCGGGTTGCGTGATCTCTTGATAATGGGGTTCATATCGCGCAGGATCATCGTCATTATCATTGCCCACGATTTCGCCCGTCGGCTGAATGCGTCCGGATTCGAAAACGATGTCGCCGTTGGGATCATGAACAGCAAAATGGATCCAACTCCGGCGCGAGGGATAACCCGTGGGCAATTTAT
Organism: Rhodothermales bacterium; assembly: GCA_963665975.1. GTDB lineage: Bacteria > Bacteroidota > Rhodothermia > Rhodothermales > Bin80. The sequence goes on along the minus strand of OY762508.1, from coordinate 2,612,574 downwards.
GACCGGCCAGATTTTCAAGGCGAACATCAATGGTCAACGCATCCTGTTCACGTTCAACATGTTCTATCGAGAGGCGGGCCGTATTGGATTGCAAATGATTTTCAGTTCGTTGAGCCGCGGTCTCTAATTCGTTCGGAAGGGCCTTTACACCTAATTCTGCCCGGTACCGGTTCAGCATGCGCAGCATAAAGAAGTTGCCGCCTTGGAATACATGGCGGGAAACGTCCGTCCGGTCCTGTCCTAACACGGAAGAGATGGCCGTGCTCCCTGGTACGACGGGCATGTGGCACGACTGACAACTCTGCTCTTCACGGTAAGCGCTATGACGCCATTCCAGGTAGGGGACCTGCTCAGGCAATTCGCCCACAACCTCTCCCTCCGGTCCGAGTGCTTCGGTGATCAAGGTGTGGCACGTGGCGCATAGTTCAGATTGTTGGATGTGAGGCGATTCTTCTTGCCGAAATCCTGATGCAGAATGCATGATGGTCCGGAGGCCGGCATTTACGTCATAGGGACCGAAAACAGATCGTTGTCCTAATGGCGCCTGTGTATCAATCACAAATCCGGCCGTAAAGCTTTCTTCGTCGCCCAGGTTTTCAGCGGTGATCTGGTGGCACATGGTACACGAAACCCCATCTGCCGCTAAATCATCGGTTGGGCCTGTCTGTTGGCCGATGGGGAGGTGTGCAAAAACCTGTCCTTTGTCCCCGGCAGTGCGCGCTTCGAAGCGCGACATAGGCATATGGCAGGCGGCACATTCGTCTTCGATGTCTGTCGCAGCGCCGGGGTGGTCGATTGTCTCGCGTCTGACAGCGGCCTGCCAGTAAGGGTCGCGGGCCGAATTGGCCATCATCGAGGCTCGCCAGTCCGTGCCAATGGAGATGTCCTCACCGGAAGGAGAGACCAGACCATTGTGACAACTCAAGCACGCGGCACTGGTCTTGAACAACTGAGGATCTTCATCAGGAGGAGCCATGCCGGGCACGGAGAACAGCAAGGAATGAACTAACGTCAATCCCACTGAAGCGGCAAGGATTGCAGAGAAGAGCTTCCCTTTCATCACCAGAATCTCGTGTTAACTTGAGAAAGACGCTACCAGCCCTCGAAGAAGCCGCCGTCGAACCACTCCCACAATAGATAGATCATGAATTGTGTAGAGCGGCTGGAATCATCGACCGGAATGCGAAGCCCGAAATTAAGGATTACATGCTGTCGCTGATTAAGGGTGACTTGCACTTGCGGTACGATCTCCACCTGCAAATCGGCTTCCGACCCCAGATGACGTGTCCCGAGTACCTCTACCATGGGCGACCACGCACGCCCCCAGCGTCCCTGGGTGAAGGTTTTACCCAAGACCCCGCGAAAGTAAGCCTCATCTTCAGCCTCTTCTCGTTCCAGGGGGAGCTCTAAACCGCCCTGAAACTGAAGAAAAGCATCTGCCACCAGGCCTTGCCCATAAGAAGCAAAAGGCTCGATACGGGTTATGCCCTTCCCGATGCCCCCATCTCCATGCCCCGTCGGGAGAATGATTTCCCCACCAAGGCTAACAATGCCGCCCTTGGATAAACTCTGGAACATAACGCGTTTCAGGCCAAGCGCTACGTCTCCGAGTTGACCGCCTCCGTTGCCCTCTTGAAAACCGAACGGCACGACCACCTCAAGTTGATTGCGGGCGCCAAAACGTTTTTCATAAATGATCTCATTGATCACGGCGGTCTGATCTTTTGTCCCGATCGTTGTTGACAGGATGGCTTCGTCTTCCGGGAAGGCTTTTTCCGTTATCAGCGGGCGGGGTAAATTCAACTCGCCTCTCGGCCACTGGTCGTCGGGGCAAAGAGTGCGAATGTAGTCCAATATCTTTTGGAGCTCGTCTTCAGTGAGGGCATCGCCAAAGGCCGGCATCTCCTCTGCGAAACCACGAATAGGGCCTCCTTGATGGGCCACGGCAATCCAGTCGGCATCCGGCTCGCGCGTTGCAAAGTTGCAATCGGTAAAGTCGGGCGGCGGCGTATCGAAGCCTAGTAAAGTGGCTGGGGCACCCTTCCCGTCTGCGCCGTGACACGTTGCGCAGGCCTTCTTGTAGAGTTCTTCGCCTGTGTCATCACCTGGGTACCTGTCGGGTAGGCAGAGCGTGGAAGGGATTGCGGTCTCCTCGCCCGAGCGGGCCCCTTCATCGGTAGAGACACGCGCATAGGAACCCAACGCATCGCCTCCAAGGCTGTACCAAAGGGCAAGCAATGTTAATACGTGAGCGCATCGGCTCAATGACGATAGCAGGTGTTTCATGCGTTTAGGTCGGTTTACGCGTTCTCCCGATCCAAGCCAGGAATCACCGTGAGATAGCAAGTCCGGTCCGTATCTACTGAGAAGGGGTGTAGACCTCCTGTGAATTGATCTCCGTACCTCCGAGCGTTTTCGACCCTGCTGCAATATAGATCTTCCCCTCGTGAAGGATAGCCTGGGATGCATGCCGCCCTTGATTGAGTGGCGGCAAGGCAAACCATCGCTGCGTCAACGGATCGAAAACCTCAGCCTCCGAATGAGCAGGGGGGTTTGTCGAATCCGGGGAGAAACCTCGCTGGCTTTCCCCTCCGATGACGAGAAGGTTACCATTGTACGCAACTGCCATTACACCAGCGCGCTCGGTCGGCAGGTTTGCCGATGGTGGCAGGGTCGACCACATGCCCGTCGCGAAGTCATAGACATCCACTTCGGGCACGGTGAGGTGAAAGGTCTGGCCCGTGGCGTATGAACTGCGCCGCCCTCCAGCGGCGTAGAGCATTCCGTCGATCACCACGGCCTGAAAATGGTCACGCGCGCGTGGCGCATCAGGCAGACGTTCCCATACGCCCGTCTTCGGATCGAAGCTGTCGAACCAGGTAACGTGGCCGTCGGTGTGCCCGTTTTGAATGCCTGAGACGACGTAGAATAGGTCGTTATAGACGACCAAGCCCGCCGCGCCCCGGCGTCGATCTGCCGGGATCTCCGGTCCTTTCATCCATTGATCGTTGGCCGGGTCGTAGTTGTAAACGTTGGGAATCGGCGTCTCCGTCGGAAAGCCTCCGGTAAACGCCCCTATCGCATAAATCTTGCCTTCGTATTCAACCGGTTGGAAGTGGTGTATTTCAAGCGGAGGCAACCCGCGTGTAGTCCATGTCTGCGAGGCAGGATCGAAGGCCTGAACCGGACGATCGCCCCGCCCGCCCAGGAGATAGAAAAGTCCCCCTGCTTCAACGTAGCCATGCTCATGGCGCTCCATAGGAAGTTCTCCTGAAGGAAGAGTCTCCCACGTACCAGAGGCCCAGGATGGAGCGTCTTGACCATAGCCTGGCCACACGAACACGAACAATGTGAGCAGGCTCAGTGTGACTCTGCGTACGATGCAGAAAGACCTCGCTTGTGAGGTGAACAGGGAATCAGTCTTCATGAGAATTGAGTTCCTATTGTCCTGTGGATCGGTGTTGTTGAAATAACAATGTACTATCGCGAAGGAATCAGAATCAGATCTTCCTGGGGCTCCGTGAGCCACTCGGCCCCGGTGTCGGTGATGACGACCATCTCCTCCACGGATATTGTCTTGGTGGTCGAGTCGGACAGCGGCCACGAATGAAAGCCATCGAAGGCGAAGGTCATACCCGGCCGTAGGATTTCGAGTTGCCGACCTCGGGGCGTGGCGCCTTCCTTTCCACCGCTGAGCGCAGGTCCACTATCGTGCGCCCAGTACCCCACCGGGTGCCCTGTGCTCCACATCACCGGGATAGACCCGTGTTCGCGCATCGAGACGCGTTGAGCACGATCGACATCGGCTCCGCTAGCGCCGGGTTTCATGGCGGCAAAAGCAGCCCTACTACCGGTGCGGGCGGCCTCCCACTTCGCCAGCGCCTCGGCGGGAGCCTGCGTCTCGCCGGGAGCCAACACGTAGGCAAACCGCTGAATATCCGTCACCCACCGATCGTACACCCGAATCCCAAAGTCGATCTGGATGAAGTCGCCCGGCTGGATGACGCGATCAGTAGGGTGTGAATGCCCCCGATCCTTGCCCGAGTTCACGGCCGGGTTTTGCTCAGGGGCCCAGCCATCGCCCACCCCCATGGCTTCCATTTTGGCTTCCAGGAAGTCGGCAATGTCGCGGTCTGTGGTGACTCCGGGCACGGCGGCCTGATAGGCTTCCACTTCCCAACGCGCGGTGATGGCCGCAGCCCGACGCATGATTGCGACTTCCTCGTTGGTCTTTACTGCCAACCAGGCCATGATCAACGGCTCGGCGGATGTCATCCGTGCCAGCCATGCCGGATCAAGAGCCACAACCATCGATTCGTACTGGGTGTGCGAGAGACCGTCGGCAATGGGACTTTGACCGGTGTTAATGGCAATGCGAACGGGATTGAAACGTATGAATAAGGCTTCGACGGAAGGCCACAAACCTGCCCCACGCTCGATGACCACTACCTCGTTCATGATCTTCTTCTCCGCCAGGGCTGTGGCCTCACCGGCAGGAGAAACCGCGATGGAATGCAGACCGGTATCGGTGCGAAAGAACAGAAAAGCGGCCGACCCACCGGCGTTTTCGCACCCCACATGGGGCGCGATGGGGTCATTGTTGTTCTCCCGGCAGATGATCATCCAGGCATCAACGCTCGCCTGGGCCATCGCATCAGGTAGTAGTGAGGCAATGCGCTGAGCGCGAATGTCTGGCCAGGGGTCGCTCGTGAACGGGGAGGGTTCGGGCGTGTCTACGGCCGCCACGCATCCCGTGAGAAACACGGCAAAAGGCAGAAAAAAGTGCATGATCAATCGCGTTAGCAGATAGATGACATGGACCAATATCATACCTACCCCACATTTATCAGTCAACGCGTTCCCATTTTATATTGCCCTGCTCCGAAAAATTGGTGCTGAATCCAGGTCAAGTCCTATAAATCGGGCCGCGCCACAAACGGAATTCAGGCGGATCAAGAAATCCATCCTCTTTGGCTCGCAGAAATAGCTACTTTTGTGGGCGGTGCCGCCGTTACGATTTTTCGTGGGCCAGCACCTTTTAGCATCACATGGACTGCAAGCACATGGCATGCCGTCCTGACCATGTCCATTCATCCCATTGCCATGAAGTACTGCGCCGTTCTCCTGAGCGTCCTGGTCACGCTCCCACTCGGAAAAGTGTACGCCCAACAGCCACCCAATATCGTCCTCATCCTCGTTGACGATCTTGGGTACGGCGATCTCTCCAGTTACGGGGCGACAGACCTGCAGAGTCCGGCTATTGACAGCCTGGCCGCTGCGGGCTTGCGGTTCAATCGGTTTTATGCCAACTCCCCCGTCTGCTCGCCTACGCGCGCCTCCCTCCTCTCTGGCCGCTATCCGCCGATGGCCGGAGTGCCCGGTGTTATCCGAACCCGCGCCGAGGACAACTGGGGGGACCTGTCCGACGACGTCACCCTGCTGCCGGAAATGCTCAGACGCAAAGGCTATCACACGGCCATGGTCGGAAAATGGCACCTGGGCCTCACGGCTCCGGACCGCCCCACCGACCGAGGCTTTGAATTTTTCCATGGATTCCTGGGAGACATGATGGATGATTATTACCTCCACCGTCGGCATGGCATCAATTACATGCGTCGCAATGAGGAGGTGATCGCTCCAGAGGGACATGCGACGGACCTATTCACATCCTGGGCCGTGCAGTATATCGAGAGCCGTACCGAATCTTCTGCGCCGTTCTTCCTCTACTTGGCCTACAATGCTCCGCATACGCCCATTCAGCCACCAGAGTCGTGGGTGCAACGCGTCCAGGAACGTGAACCCGGCATAGCCGATGCCAGGGCACGTCTCGTGGCGCTCATTGAGCATATGGATCACGGTATCGGGCAAGTCCTACAAGCCGTCACCGCCCATGGCTACGCTGACAATACGTTAATCGTGTTTGTGAGTGATAACGGCGGGCAATTAAACGTTGGGGCGAACAATGGAACCCTGCGAGACGGCAAGCAGAGCGTATACGAGGGCGGCATACGCGTGCCTGCAATTGTGGCATGGCCGGAGAAGATTCAGCCAGGATCAGTATCCGAATATCCTGCGCTTACGATGGACCTCTATCCCACCCTACTGGACGCAGCAAGCGTACCGCTTACTCATTTTATCGACGGAATGAGCATTATGCCAACTCTGCGCGGTGAAGGGCAGGATTGGGAACAGCGCCATCTGTTTTTTTCTCGAAGGGAAGGTGGGCTTCGGTATAACGGCAAGTCCATCGAAGCTGTCCGTCAAGGTCCGTGGAAGCTCCTGCAGAATAGCCCATTCTCCGCGTTGGAATTGTACAACCTTGAGGAAGACCCCCAGGAAACCATTGATCTCTCGGCTGATGAGCCGGAGATCTTCAGACAGTTGGCCGCAGCATTGCGCAGGTATCTCCAGGAAGGCGGTAAAGTACCTTGGCAGCGAGGCGAGTGATCGACTTCGACATGTAATCCTAGGCCTGGCATGCGTATGTTATTCCGCGTTCCGTGCCAGGCTCCATTCGGCGTCCATTTTGCTCTTGCTGCACCGTGCCGGTGAGGGCCCTATCCATATGGCGGGCACACACCATACCCTGAGTTGATCATGCATCCGTTCGAAGACCTGTCCGTGTCCACTGGCTCTGTAGGCATCCACTGGTTCGGGCAGAGCAGTTTCGCGTTCAAGCATCCAGACAATACGATTGTACAGGTAGACCCCTATTTCCCGCGCGACCGCCGGCCCGAACGCTTCCTGCATGCACGCCCCCCGCTACACGAGGCGTCCCTGAGAACAGACTATGTGCTACTTACGCACAACCATCGCGACCACACCTGTTGCGAGTCCATCGAACGTATCGTAGCCGCATACCCGGAGGTGCAGATAGTCGGGCCAGTGGAGAGTGTTGATGCGGTGAATCGGGCAGGGATTAGGGCGCGATCCATGACTGTGCTGACGGTAGGAGAGCACGCACTCCTCGGATCAATACAGGTTCACGCCGTCTGGGCCAAACCGCCACAAGGAATAGCCGAGGACGGTATCCCAATTCCAGATGTCGAGCATTTGGGGTATGTCCTGAACATCGGTGGCATTGTCTGTTATATTTCAGGCGATCCCGCGCACACCTTTGCGAATCACGAGCAATTGCTTGCGCCCATTCGCACCCTAAATCCTAAAATCGGATTCTTGACTACGCATCCCACCGAAGGAGAATTCCCATTCTTCGACGGCTCTGCCAAGACGGCTCGGGAGCTGGACCTGAAGACAGCCGTGCCATCTCACTACGCCTGTTTTGTCAAACGCACCTACGACCCTGTAGAGTGGGCGTCTCACCTTGTGGGCGTTGAGTCCCTGATTATTCCTTATAACCAGTCGATCGTCTACCGATAGGTAGATACTGTCGTGTCGAATTATCGGCTCGTAGCTGCTCCCCCGATACCCTTTTAGCTGACACCGCTATGAAATACCATATCCTGCTTCCCGTGATTGCACTCCTGTTTGTCGGCACCGGCCAGCCAGGTCCAGATGTCTCCCTTACCGTATCCCGATTGTTTTCGGATGGCGTGGTCCTGCAGCGCGACGTGACGGTTCCTGTATGGGGGACGGCGCCGGCGGGTGCATCCATCACCATAGGACTCGATGACGCAGCCGTAGAAGCAAAAGCGGGCCCCGACGATACGTGGGAAGGCGCACTGGCGCCGAATGCTGCCGGTGGACCCCACACGCTTACCATATCGGATGGGCAGGAAACGATTACCGTCCAGGACGTCTGGTTTGGAGATGTCTGGATTGCTTCGGGTCAATCCAATATGGAATGGCCCGTAGCCGCGTCGGCGGACGCCGAAAATGAAATCCGTAACGCCAATGATCCGCTCCTGCGGCATTACAAGGTGCCTCGCTCCTGGGCCTATGCGCCGGAGTCCTCGCTCGCAGGCGGCGAATGGCACACAGCCGACGCCTCGCATGTGGGGGCGTTCACCGCAGTGGGGTATTTTTTCGGGCGCGCGCTGCGTACCGCTGTGAACATTCCCATCGGGATTCTCAATACGTCCTGGGGAGGCAGCCGTATTGAGGCATGGATGACCCCGGCTATGTTGGATACGCCATCTGACACGATCATGGCCATCCTGGATGACCATCAGCAGCAAATTGAGGAGATGCGTCGGCGCGCTGTTGAGGAGTACGGCGCCTCGGAAACTACTGACCCGGGACTACTGGACGACGTCGCTGTATGGGCCGACCCCGAGCTTGACACTGCCTCCTGGAAAGACATTATGGCGCCGGGTAATTGGGAATCTGCCGGATATCCGAATCTGGATGGCGTGTCGTGGTATCGCACAACCATCGCGCTGACTGCAGATCAGATAGGGTCCGGAACCGGTACGCTGCACCTGGACCGAATTGATGATAATGACATGACCTGGATAAACGGCATGCTCGTAGGACGTACGAATGGGTGGACAAATGTGCGCTCGTACGACATTCCCGAAGACGTCTTGCAGCCGGGCATGAATACGATTGCGGTTCGAGTTCAGGATGGCGCCGGCAATGGAGGCATGGTTGGCGAAGCCGATGAGCTTCGGCTGGAGACCTCAACGGCGTCGATACCATTGGCTGGCACGTGGAAGTTTCGTGTTGGCCAGGTCTTCATTAACTCGGCTGCTGGAGTCAATCAACTTCCCACTCTGCTATACAACAAGATGATTCACCCGATTCTTCGGTTTCCCATCACGGGATTCATCTGGTACCAGGGTGAATCCAATGCCGGCGATTCCGAAAATGCTTCGCGGTATGCAGGGCAGTTTCAGTCCATGATTGCGAACTGGCGCGCCGCCTGGGGCAACGACTCGGCTCCTTTCCTGTTCGTGTCGCTGGCCAGTTTTCGGGCCGCTCCGACGGAGCCTGGTGAAAGCCATTGGGCCGTGATGCGCGAGTCGCAGGCAGCAGCGTTGTCGCTTCCCAACGTAGGACAGGCCATTACGACAGATATCGGAGAGGCTGACGACATTCATCCGCGCAACAAGCAGGATGTCGGGCTCCGACTTGCGCTGGCTGCACGACATATCGCATACAGTGAAGACCTCGTCTACTCCGGGCCGATCTTCCGCGAGCACCGCGTGGAAGATAGTCGCGTCATTCTGTCCTTTGATCACGTCGGGTCAGGCCTGGTTGCGCGCGGGACCTCTTTAGGGGGATTCGCCATTGCCGGGGCCGACGGCAAATTCGTGTGGGCCGACGCCAGTATCGTCGATGATGCCGTGATCGTGTCGAGTGCGTCGGTCGCGCGTCCAGTTGCCGTACGGTATGCTTGGGCGGACAATCCCGACCGCGCAAACCTGTACAACGAGGAGGGGCTGCCGGCGGCGCCATTTCGGACCGATCGGTGATGTCACTCAAGTCCAACGTCGCCTGCACGCCTAATGGCAGGACGCAATGGTGTAGCTAGATTCCTCAAAAGGTGGCACGCTCGCGAAATCGGTATCCTACCGCGGGTAGGAGACACTCAGATTGACCGGTGCCCGATCCGTTATACGTTCACGGATTCACCGTCAATTTTGTAGATCACACGATGAATCCATACTCGTATAAGCCATAGACGCCGTTCGCCTTTCTATTCCGCACAAGATTCAGGAAAAGGATTCTGCCCCAACTCGTCTAATTTGTCCAAGATTGCAGGCTGGTCTTATTCTGTGATTCTGCGTAGCCGCTGGCGTGGAGACTAAGTCAGAATGAGTTCCGGCATGGCGCTAATGGGTCGACCATGACCAAAATAGGATGGATCCCCCCTGTTCTTTTTCCACAATTTGGAATGCGGGCAAAGGGATTATCCTTAGTGCTTACAATTGCCCAAATTCTTGTTTAATCTCACTTAACGTGTAGACCGCTTGATCAGCGGACTCTTCCGACAACGCTATCAGATCGAACATGTCCTCGCAAGCTTCACTCATAATCGCAATCAAGTCCCGAAGCGTGAGCGTGTCTTTGTTTAGTCTGGCGTTGATTTCCTCTAAAGCCCAGTCAGAGAAATATTCGCTTTCAACTATTTCAAGTAACTCCTGAAATAACCCTGCCATCCTCTCTTTGAAGGAAGCAAGTTTTTTCTTGTCCCATACTTGGGTATGCTCACTTGATTCACGATCTGGCATAGCCCTTCTTCGCGACTGCTTCATGGAACCAACTGCGAATCTAACACCCTTCCAAGGGAAATGCCTCACCCTTCCTTCACCATACGTCGAATCTTCGACATACCCCTCCTCATGTCCGTCGCGGTACGCCAATAGTCGTAGCACGGAGATACTTTTTCTACGTCTTCATCATCTCTTCGACCGCAGCGTAGCGGAAAGTACAGAGCGTACTCCGTACCGCAAGAGACAACTCCTCCTCTGGTTACCCTGACCCAGTATAGTAGGGTCGGGGCCTGGCACGCCAGTTCGCAGGATCCGGTGGTCCGGGATAAGAGGTCTGAGCCTCGGCAACGCGCATCCGCTAATGTGCTGCCGAGTGGCTCCCGGTTTCTGCTGCCTCACTCACCTTGAAATAGCCACCGCGGATTGCTGTCTGAGGCGGGATGGTCGGTCAGGTTGGTGAGGCCGGATCCGTCAGATTGCATCAGAAAGACATCCATGTTGCCGTCGGGCAGGCGGCACACGAAAGTGATCATCGACCCGTCCGGCGACCAAGCTGGCGCCAAATCGTCACCCTCATGATGCGTCAGACGCATCTGATTCGATCCGTCGGCATTCATCACATAAATCTCGGCGTTGCCGTCACGATCCGAACTGAAGGTGATACGGGCGCCGTCCGGGGACCAGGAAGGGTACCGATCATCCGCTTCATGATCGGTCAACCGCACGAGGTTGGCGCCGTCAGCGTCCACCACATAGATATCCATCGAGTCGCTCGCCACGTTATCCCTGTTTGAGTAGAACGCAATCCTCGATCCATCCGGCGACCAGAGTGGGTGACTGTCCACTGCTTCATGATTGGTCAGTCGGTTGAGGTCTGTACCGTCAGCACGCATTACATAGACCTCCTCATTTCCGTCTCGGTCCGAGTCAAACGTGATATTCGATCCGTCCGGCGAGAATGATGGATCGAGGTCCGCTGCATCGTGGTCCGTCAGCCGGGTGGCGTTGGCTCCGCTGGCATCCATCACGTAAATCTCCCGGTTGCCATCGCGTCCCGAAATGAACGCAATCCTTGCCCCATCCAGCGACCCGGAGGGGTGGTAATCTAGTGAATCGTGGTGGGTCAGGTTGGTGAGGCCGGATCCATCCGCCTGCATGACGTAGACCTCCGTGTTTCCATCCCGATTGGTCTGAAAGACGATCTGGTGCGGCGTCAACTCGTCAGCCATGGTCTCTACAGACTCGGGCTCCGTTGGCTGACATCCAAATGTGAAGAGGAGAATGAGGAAAATGAGGGCTGGCTTTTTCATGACCGTATCCATACTTGGCGTCGATCCGCCTGAGAAGAGTGCAGGCGCTCGCCACCATTATTAACATGGATAGGAGGAACAGCCTGCGCCAAAAAAGTACGGCTACCGCACGCGCCAGCCGTACTTCGGGCCACTGTGGAAGAAATTCATCGGCATCACGATCCCATCACGCTTGAAGACCGTGCCGTCTTTCATGACAAACCGCACATCCCGAAGCGCGTCGATGTCGTCCAGCGGATTTTCCGACACGGCAATGATGTCTGCGGCGAAGCCCTGCTTGATAGGTCCCCGTTCGTCCTGGACTTCGCAGGCTTCATAGCCCGTGGTAGTCATGGCCTTCAGAATATCAGGCGCGGGGATATCAGCGGCTTTCCATGTCCTGAGAAAATCGATGGTGATCTCGCCGCGATGCAGGCCGGGAACGTAATAATCGGCGTCGGTGGAAAAGGTGAGCTTCACGTTGTTTTCATAGGCGTTACGGAGCCCCCTCACAGTCCGCGCGAACCGCTCCTCGGTCCCCCGATACCACGTCAGCGGTGTTTCGGTGCCGGCGCGGTAAATGCCTCGTTCGGCCATCATTTTGTGCAACTCGTCCGTAAGCGCGCTCGCATGGTCAAGCGACCAGAGGCCTGCAACAATAGCACGGCGAGCGCCCTCCGTCGTTTGCACGTGTCCTGAGACGCGCAATCCGGCATTTGCCGCCTCCTTTACGAACAGCTCCAATTGCTCCACCGTGTAGGGATACTGCTGACAGTCCACACAAACCTTGATCACCTTGGCACCGTAGTGGATATTCTGTCGGATGGCTTTGACGATCTCGTCGTTTGTGTCGGCGTTGAGGTATTCGGGGTAAACCGTGCTCTCCCATTCGGGGACTTCGTGAAACTGACCACCGTAGGCCCCGATGATGATGCCTGCGTTGATGAGTGTCGGGCCCGGTACCCATCCCTGCTCAATAGCATGCCGCAGGGCCGTGTCAGCATAGTTCCCGTTGTTGCCCAGGTCGCGCACGACGGTGAAACCCGAGGCCAGCTTTTGAAACCCGTTGGAGAACGCCTGTATCGCACGGATCGGCGTGCTATCCATGATGATGGTGAAGTAGTAGACGTTATTCTCCGGGATGCGCTTGTAGGTGATAGCCAGGTGGTCGTGGGTGTCGACCAGACCCGGCAACACATAATGGTCCGTCAGATCGATGACCTCGGCGCCATCCGGGATCTCCACGTTGGAGCCTACGTCCAGAATCTCGCTCTTTCCACTACGCGGGTCGAAGCGGGTCAGGATGATCTGGTCGGCGGCGATGGTGCCGGTTTCGGGATCGATCAGATGGCCAGCGCGGATCGCGGTAAGCGTCGGGGTGAAATGTTGCTGAATGATTTCCGGCGGTATGTCTTCAGGATCCGGCCAATCCTGGGCAAACAACCATCCAGGCAGCAATAGCAGAAGCGCGAACAAGAGCAGGGAGCGGTGGGCCATGGTGGTCCTCAGCGAAGTGAGTGAGAAGCCCTTGTAAGGTATCAGGAGGGGTACGGGATGTCAAATCCATACTGTTTTCACTCTTCTCGATACATGATCACCATCGAATTCTCGAAATCGTACTACAGGCGAGCGCAGACTATTGTACGGTACGCCTCTGCAGCTACATCATCGAACACGACTTGGCCGCAAGAGAATAGATTTTGGCCATTACGAATCCAGAACCATGAATCGCTGGACATTGTATCTACCGTCGTTCTGATTCTGAGACGTGAATTCCTACGGCTATTGCATTCATTGTGCATCGGTGCGGCATTTGATCAACGTCAATTATTTTTTTGGTCGACGACAATTAAAATTTTGTAAAGACAGAGGCCGAGTGCTTTTTCGCCCCCGGCCGGTACGCGTGAATCCAATTGTAGACAGACGCCATACATTATCTTTTCCACAGACCTTGTCAGCGTGGCATTCCGCGCACCAATACTCCTGGAAACACCACGTATTACCCGGCTTCCTATAGCGCCCAAGCGCCTCACGGCTGTCTATACGATGTCAGGACCCAGCGCTCTGGGCGTCATCCTGGACCTGTTGGCGCCGCTTGGAAGCCTCCAGCCGATAGCTCGGCACATTCAGCTCCAGTATCACGCTGTGATGCACGAGCCGGTCTATGGCCGCAGCCGTGGTCATCGGATCCTTGAAGATGCGCTCCCACTGACTGAAGGCCAAATTGCTCGTAAGAAGCACGCTGCCACGCTCGTAGCGCTGCGACAAGAGCAGAAACAGCACCTCCATCTCCTCCCGAGTGTGCTGCACGTAGCCGATGTCGTCGATAATGAGCGCCTCAAAGCGAGATAATCGCTTGAGGAGCTTGGGCAGACGCAGCTGCTGTTTGGCCCATAGCAGATCCTGTACCAGGGTGCTGCAATTGTAGAAGAGCACGCGCCGCCGCTGAAAGATCAGCTCCCGACCCAGTGCACACACCAGGTGCGTCTTGCCGCTGCCGGGAGGACCGAAGACCAGGACATTCTCCTTGCGGTCCAGAAAGCCTCCCTCCAATAGCACACGCAGATGGTGGTCTAACCGCAAGGGCAACCGGCCCCGATCGAATGTGTCCAGCGTCTTCTCCAGCGGCAGCCGCGACTCGCGCAGCCAACGCTGAATGCGATTGCTGTGACGCTCCTGTTGCTCCTCTTCTATGAGCTCCAACAGGAAACGCTCGAAGCTCAAGGCCTCCCTGCGGGCCATATCGGCCTTCTCCCGCCAGCACGCCCGGATCGCCGGCATACGGAGCTCCTTGAGCCCTGCCTGCAGCGCCCGCTCCAGTTCTGTTGACGTCAGCGTCTTCATGGTGCTACGGTAAGAGAAGTCCGCGTCGATGGCTCCAACAGGCCGTCATACGCACTCAGATCCACCACAGGAGGCGCTACCAGAAGAACAGGAGCCTTCTGCACCATGCGATCCAGCAGCGCTTCTACAGCCGCTACCGTAAGGGGCTCTTTGCCCTCCAGCAGCACACGCAGGGCAGCGTCTACGCCCGATTCGCTCTCTTTGGCTGCCAAGTACAACACACGCAGATACGTCTTGTCGGCCTTCAGAGACGCTCTGTGCGCCCGATGCAGCGCGTCATAGGCCATCCGAAACCGGTGTGTGGGAAAAAGCTCCGCCCGGTATCGGTATTGGGCAAACGCCCCCGGTTTGCGCACCAGCGAGTCGATCACATCCCGATACTTGATACGGTGCTTGCCTTTTCCATACTGCCGCGGCATGCGCTCCATGAGATGCTGCCCGTACCACACCTCAACTACCTCGCTGAAAAGACGCACAGCAACCAATTCGCCGACCAGCCGGCTCGATACCGAGTAGATGTTGCTCTGAACCCGTATCACACTGCCCTTCGATACTCGCACCCGAAATGCCTTGTAGCTCTCCAGTCGCCGCTTCGCAAGAGGCCGCAGCAAGGCCCGCTCCTGCTCGAAACGCTCCCTGCGCTGCGCATTCAACTGCGCAAACAGCTTCTCAAGAAACACTGTATAGGCCTGCCGGCTCTCAAAATCGCTTCCACCACGCAACATGAGCTGGTTCCTTATCGCCAGCTTCAGCCGGTAGTGCCGCTGCTCTACCTTTCCGTTCTCGTGCGGACTCCGTACCTGCGTATGCCGCGCTTCCATGCCACAGTGGCGCATCAACGCCTGGTAGCGCTCGGTAAAAGCCTCTTTGCCGCCACGCAGCTTGCGTACCGCACAACTCATAGAGTCCGTCTGGTGCAGCCTGGGCGCGCCTCCACACGCGTGCAGAGCATTCTGCACACCCTCCGAGAGCGCCTCGAAGCTCTCTGAACGGCAAATCGTACCCGTCTCCCAGTTCGAATACGCCAGCACAAAGTGGTACAACAGATGCGGAAACGGCTCTCCCTGGATCGTCACACCCAACTCGTTCATGCACGTAAAGTCCGATTGGGCGCGATCTCCCGGCTCGTACTCCTGGGCAAAGAATACTTCCTTTGGCGGACCCTCGGTCGCCTTCCAATGCTTCACCCGCCGCTGTAATGTGCGCAGCTGGCCCGGCTGGAACTTGTCCGGATACCGACGCTGCAACTCGCCAAAGAGCGCCTTCACCTCAATGTTGGGATTGACCTCCAGAAAGGCCTTGACCTCCTCCCACACGTCCGCGAACGGATCCTTGCGCGTACGCCACGTGTGCGGCTGCTTCGTCTCGCTTGGCAGCTTGCCCAACCGCACGTACTTCCGCGCGGTAGGCTCACTCATGCCAGCCTTGGCCGCTGCCGTCATTATGGACTCTCCCTTCTTCAATACCAACCTGCGTAGAAGCAGAACCTGTGAGTCTCGTACCATCTCGAATGTGGATCGACTGGAAAAATCCGGCCGTCCACGCACAAGACTGACTCAGGTCCCGAAAATTTTAATTGTCGTTGCCGTTAATTCTAGGTCAAATGAAAAGCGGGTGCGAACTTTGTACTGTTCGCTTCGCTCACTTGACCGACACACTCATGCACAAGCTCCTCTATCTCGGGCTGGACGCCCATGCACGCTCCTGCGTCTTGGCGGCTATGAATACTACCGGCCGATTGCTGTACACCAAAGCGTTCACCACATCTCAAGCAGCCCTGATCAGCCATGTGGTGGCGGCGCCAGCTCACGAGAAACAGCTGGTGTTGGAAGAGTCCGCGCTTGCTGGCTGGATCGCGGATGCCCTTCGCCCATACGTGGACAAGCTCATCGTCTGTGACCCACGACAGAACGCGCTGATCAGCCGTGGCGGCAACAAGGACGATTACGCGGATGCCCATAAACTCTGTAGGCTGCTGCGACTGGGCGAATTGACCCCGGTGTACCATTCCGATCAGGGGCACCGCGTCGACTTCAAGATTGCGGTACAGCAGTACCTGGCCTTCCGACGCAACCAAGCCAGTTTGAAGGCGCAAATCAAGGCCAAGTACCACCAGGCGGGGGTCGTACATGTGGCGGGTACGCGTGTGTTCAGTAAGACAAACCGCACGTATTACCTCAAGCAACTGCCCAGCGCCGCCCGCCAAGCGACCGTCCGGCGGCTGTACACGCTGCTGGATGCGGCGGTCAGCGTACAGAAGGAGGCCCGCGCCGCCATGATCCGCCTGGGACGGCGATACCCGGAGATCCAGCGCTTCATGCAAATGCCGGGCATCGGCGAGGTGAGTGCGCATGTGTTCGACGCCTTCATTCAGACGCCGCACCGGTTTGCCACCAAGCAAAAGCTATGGCGTTACTGCAAACTCGGCGTACGGGAGCGCAGCAGCAGCGGCAAGCTTCTGGCCTACAAACGCCTCGACCGCTCGGGGTCAGGTGCACTGAAAGCCGTCAGCTATCAGTGCTGGCTGTCCGCCCGGAAAACCCGTGAACCCAACGAGGTGTCGCAGTTCTACGAGACCTCACTGATCCGCACGGGTAACCCTACGGCTGCGCGACTCAACACGCAGCGTAAGGTACTGCTCGTACTTTGGACCATCTGGAAGCACAATGTAGCCTACAACCCACACCTATTCGTCACCCCAGCCCGTGGAAGCTGTGTGCGCAGCGGCTGACCCATAGGGCCCTGCGACCACCGCCCGCGGATTCGGGTAGCCGGGACATGCTCCAGCGACATTTTACTGCTCCACCGTGTGGAAGCTCGAATTCTAGGATAGCACCCCGGCCCTCATGCCCCATATGACGCTAGCGCCCACGCATTCGGGACGCTCACAAACGAGTATGGCCACTGAGACGCTTTCGCTCAAGTCGTGTATGTCCGCATCCAGGCTGTGGTTCACTTGGCACAAGATTGGATAGCCCAGAGCGCACGTCAACTCCCCCGCGCACCACGCACCCTGCAAAATCCACCGGTTCTGCAGACAGGAGACGTACGGGCGGAACTTACCTTTTCAAACGAAATGTCGTCAATCAGGCATTGGACAATCGGTATGCACAAGAAGGCCGGCACCGGACAAACTGATCGCTTCTGCGACTACCCGAATATTCTGGGTCGCATGATCGACGATGTGAAGCTGGGGAGTCCGCCCCAATCACATCTCAACTCATTTGTAAAGGGGTAGCTCAGGTTCATAGTGACTATAGAGCAGGACTTCCACGAGAAGGTCTCGAAGCAGGTGCGACTTGTAGCAGAAGGGTTGGACCGCTACCGTGTTTTCACCCCCTTTTCTTTCGACGATGGTGACAATTTGGCAATTGTCCTGCGAAAGGAGGAAGGGCAATGGGTGTTTTCCGATGAGGCGCACACGTATATGCACCTCACTTTTGATGGTAATGAGAGAGACCTTCAAACCGGCACACAACGGACGATCATATCGAACGCGTTGTCCAGTTTCCAGATTGAAGATCGAGATGGTGAACTGCTGCTCCACGTACCGAATGAGCGATTCGGGGATGCGCTGTATTCCCTTGTCCAAGCCATCCTGAAGATTTCCAATGTATCCTTCCTGTCGCGAGAACGGGTTCGGTCCACATTTTTTGAGGACTTCAAGACGATACTGATCGAAAACATCGCTGAAGAACGCATGACTTTTCGCTGGCACCATCCTGATCGAGATCCCAAAGGCAAGTACACAGTGGATTGCCGTATCAATGCTATGGACCGACCGCTTATAGTGAGCGCCCTTAACAGCGACAGTAAGACTCGCGATGCCACAATCGCGTTGCTCCAGTTCGAGAAGTGGGAGATTCCAGTGCGCTCACTTGCTATTTTCGAGAACCAGGAGTCGATCAATCGTAACGTGCTGGCTCGCTTCAGCGATATTTGCGATAAGCAGTTTTCCAGCCTGACGGCAAACCGAGACAGGATTCAACGCTTTCTGCTTGAGAGCATTCTCTGAAGGACTTGTCTCTGGCAACGGAATGATCAGTTGTGAGCTTGACTTGCAATACTTGCGAATACAGGATTCAAGGCCATTTGTGTGGACGAATGTGTGCGGGAGATCTGCGGAGCTTCTTGCAAAACTCCTGAATTGAGAATCGCTGCCAACCAATGGACCTATTCCCGCTGGCAACTAACGTCTAAGTACAGAGCATACCAGGGCTAACAAGACAGCCTGCTGATCACCCCGCTATTTTCCCCGCTCTCGAAACGCTACAGCAATTGTGCGCGCAATGCGGCCTGGATCAGACCAACTACTGAACTTGGCCGCCAATTCCGTGCGCAGTACCTGTTCCACTTCCTCGACTGTTTTGCCGTCCGTAGCAAGGGCGTCTACCCTGGATTGCACCGTGGTGAAGAAATCCCGATAAACCGCAATCATATCCTTCGTGCCCGTGCTGTAATGACTTGGAATTATCAGCGTTGGATTCAGCGCTTCCAGTTCATCCAACGCGTCCAGCCAGCGGCGAACACTCGATGTCGAACTGAGCGGCATGGGAAACTCGTTCATCACCACGTCGCCGGTGAAGAGCACACCATCTTCTTCGACAAGGAAAGCCAGATCGCCTCGTGTATGCGTCGGACCTACCTCAAGGATGCGAACATGCACGCCGCCCAGATCCAGTGTTACGGCGCCCTCAAACACAATGTCAGACGCGCGTATATAAGCCCCTTCCAACAATTCTGCCGTGCGCGCCGAAAATGTTGCAAAGCGTTCCGCAAGCCCCATCCCTAACTCCTCGATGTCCAGCTCTTGACCGACCGACCGAACCACGGTCGCATCCTCTGGAAACGCCATGGCGCCCAAGTCGTGCTCTGGATGCGTATGCGTAGCAGCGACATAAAACCTGGCCGTGTCAGAAAGCTTTTGGGCTTCCACAAGGACGATTTGCCCATTGGTCATTCCGAGGCCCGTATCGATGACCAGCGTGGTCTTCTCACCGACGACGAATCCGACGTTCGGCACGATAGGTTTTTTTTCGTCTGGAATCAGATACACATGCTCTGAAACCTTCTCCGTCGCACCGGAACGGATCGTGGGATCCAGGCCGCCTTCCTGTGCGGAACACGTTGCAGCAGAGATGATGCCAAGCAGAATCAAACTGGTTAATACCGGAATTACGTGCTTCATGGGACAGATTGGAACGGGGTGTGCAGGGCGCTGCCTTGTGATATCCGCCAGAATACCAGGGCCAGCGAGGCATAACTCTTTCGAGTATACCAAAGCGCAAGAAGAGAATCTATGGCTGGCTACCGTCTATATTACGGGGCCCGTTCCGGGATGATTGTACCTGACAGAGCATTATCCACCCTACATCGAAACTATTGCGATCATGTGTAGACCTGATTCCATTTCCATCCTGCTCGCCGCATTTCTCATCTTCCTTGGTGGCTGCGCCAAGGCAGGGCAGACGGAGGTTGACTCGGAGGAGCAGACCGGTATCCGTATCGTTTTTCTTGGAGATTCCATTACAGAAGCAGGGGCATTGCCCGGCGGCTACGTCATGCTGGTGGCAGATTCTCTGCAAGCTGCCTATCCGGACAAATCGATCTCAGTCATCGGGGCCGGAATCAGCGGCAATAAGGTGCCTGATCTCGAAGCACGCCTGAACACAGATGTGCTGGCGAAAGAGCCCACGCACGTTGTCATTTATATTGGGATTAACGACGTGTGGCACCATTTCGAGTTCGATCATACCACGGGCACCGAACCGGATGTCTACGAAACGGGCCTGCGCAACCTGATCGCCTCCATACAAGGAATCGGCGCAACGGTCCTCCTGTGCACCCCCAGCGTTATTGGAGAGGATCCTGGCAGCGATGCTCCCGTCAATCAACGCCTCATGCAGTATGCGTCTATCTCACGGCAGGTTGCCGAATCAACCGGCGCACACCTGTGCGATCTCAGGGCGGCATTCGAGAAGTACCTGCAGGAAAACAATACCGACAAACGCCACGACGGCCTCCTGACAAGCGACGGCGTACACCTTAACGAGACCGGTAACCGCTTCGTCGCCGCATTCATGATGCAACATCTCCGTGCCGTCCTGGAACGCTGAGTACGTTCCTCAATCCATACTCCTGGCCCGGGCCTCCTCCAATTCCGATCCGACCCTGGTCATATAGCTCTCGGTCAGCGGATAGAACAGCATGAATCCGACAGAGAGCAAGGCGCCCGCACCGGCGATGATGCTGATCATCAGACGAATGCCGAGAAGCGCATCGTCTCCCTGTACAACGTTAGCAACGAAGCCAAAGGCGGCCAGGAGCCAGCCAGCGAATGCACCGCCAATGGTCCACCCTATTTTTTGGGACATCGAAGACGACGAAAAGATCAACCCGGTAGCCCGACGACCCGTCCTCCACTCCGAGTAATCCGACACGTCAGCATACATGGCCCAGATTATGGGCAACACAATGCCACTGGCGATGCCCACCAGCACATTGACCAAAAAGATCATTCCTATCTGTGACGGCGGCAGGAAGAAAAAGAGCACGCTCAGAACCGTTGTGATAATCCCGGAAAATATAAACGTCTGCTTCTTCCCAATGCGTGCCGAAACGGGCTTTGCGAGTATTACTCCGAGGATGCTTGCCGCAAGAAGCGAGCTCATGAATGCCGATGCCAGCACACCTTGACTCACCTCTCCAAGAAACCGCACCGTCTGGTCACCCACATAGTACTTGAAATAATACAAAATGGACGCATCGCGGATGGAGTTGAAGATGAGAATCGAAATCCCCGCCCCCAACATCAGAAACCAGGGGCCATTTCGCGCCAGATCCCGCAAATCGTCACGGAGACGTGACGAGCGCTCCACCGCCGGCTTCAGACGCTCTCTGGTGCCGGCAAACGTTAGCAGGAACAAACCGGCAGCCACCACGGCGTAGACAATAGCCGCCCGCTGATACCCCCTGGCCATATTGCCGGATGCGCCGAAGAATTCCACCATGGAATTGGCTGTAGCGGTCACTAGCAGGCCGCCTGCAAAACCGCCAATGAATCGCCACGAGGCGAGCGTTGTACGCTCCCCCGTGTCAGCACTCATCACACCCATGAGCGCGGCATACGGCACGTTAATGGCCGTATACATCATCATCATGAGCGAGTAGGTGACGTACGCATAGATCAGCCTTCCCGTTGCGCCGAGGTCCGGCGTTGTGAAGGTCAAGGCCCCGACTATACCAAACGGAATGGCGCCGAACAGGAGATACGGACGGAATTTGCCCCAACGTGTACGGGTACGATCTCCAATCATGCCCATGATCGGATCGTTGGCCGCATCCCAGACCCGCGTAACTAGGAACATGGTGCCAACAGCCGCGGCGGACAAGCCGACGACATCCGTATAAAAGAACAGCAGGAAGAAAGAAAACAACTTCCAGAACATGGAAGAGGCAAAATCCCCTAACCCGTAGCTAACTCTTTCCCTTAATGATATTTTCTGCATAGCCGCAATCTAAGCAATACCCTTTTGGCCTACACGAATGCCGCTTTGGGTTGGTCTTGCCTCGCACAGACCCTTGCAAATACACAACCAACAGCCTCACAAGTCGGAGGGCGCTCTTTTACTTTCGCGCACCAATCCGCTTGGTTTCTGCAATGCACCAACGGACTGAAATCGCTTAAGTGTCAATTACTTGATATATGGAATAGTCAGGGGACCTTCCGGAAGGACTGCGATGGTTGTGTCAGGGTCTCCAAGACGGCCTATTTCCGTATCGATGGCCGCACGAACATCGGTGATCGGCTCCAGATGCACGCGCCGCACGGACTCCTGGTCGATCACGCTCAAGAGTTGAACGCGATTGTTGAGTAGGATCTGGTGCAGCTTCTGGGTCGACCACTGGTCGATTTCCGCGAAGTCGGGAGCACTGATCGCCTGCAAGGCTGCGCTCGGGCTAGCATAGCGGAGTAGTTGCTGCTTGAACGCCCCATGATCCGGAAATCCATTCCGGCACTCAGCCGCCGTAATGATAAGGCCACCCGGCTTCGTGATCGCATGCGCAGCAGTCATCCCCTTGACTGCCTGGTACAGGTTGAGATCAAGCGGATACCCGCTGTTGGTCGTTACAACGATCGGAAATGCTCCCTCTACGCCCGCCATGGCGGTATCCTTCGAAAAGCGACATCCAGCCTCATGCGCTACAATTACGTGGCCGCAGAAAAACTGCGTTATGGCGCGTGCCCTGTTTAACGTCACGTTGATCAGAAAATCCACCGGAAGCAGCGCTCCCCCCGCACGGACGTGCTCCTGTGTCGGGTTGCCCTCCAAAAGACCCCACGTGCTACGCGGATGGGCAATGTTCGCATAGCCGTGATATTCAAGAATGGCCTCCAGATCGGCGACTCCCGGAAATACTGCCTTGTATCCACCCGAAAACCCGGCCATGAAGTGCGGCTCTATGAAGCCCATCAAGATGCGCCGGTCGGCAGCCGCATACTCCTTGTTGAAATACACCGGGTACCCAAATGGCGATTCTCCTGCCTTGCGCATCGTGGACTTGTCGCGGGCGTCATGACAGACGATGCGGTAGCGCTCGACAACAGAGGCGCCAACCATGCCAACAAGCTCCTCGCGCGTGTTGGCGCGATGCGTGCCCGTGCCGACCACGATGCAGACATTCTCAGACGGCACATGCGCCAGCTCAGCCATGAGCCAAGGCAACAGGCGGTCACTCGGCAAGGCCCGCGTAATATCGGGAATGGCAATCGACACCGTTTCGTGGGCCTGCACGATGTCACGTAATGGACGCGACGCATACGGCTTCCGCAACGACCCCTGAAAAGATGCCCGCTCGTCCGGTAACCCGGAAATAAACCGCGGACGCAAGACCGTCGTATTCAGACCGGCAAGGTCGAGTGAAAGACCTTCCTTTCCGTAGTCCAGGCGAACGATAGTGGAAGCTGCCAGCGTACTCATAGGCTTGAAAAAACGCGCTCAACAAGCGCGTTAACACTATCACAGACTGCTACGTATGTTCCGACTACATATTGCAACAACTGTCATTCCGAAGCAAGCCGGACATTATTGGAGATACTGCCGTAATCACATACTCGTGGCGCGGGGAGCGGACGCTACCACCCACCGCGCCACTACAATATTGTCCATCCCGTGGGAGTGCGGATTTTGCTTGCGCCCAGAAACGTCGCAAGGCTCTCCAACGCACTACTAAACCCCGTTTTGAACGCGGCATCCGGTTGGAATCCCGGCTCTATGTGAATGGTCTTGATTTCCAATTCGGCGGTCGTGCGGTGCAACTTTGGATCAAGGCGCCCAACCATGCGACCGTTGTGCATAATGGGCAATACGTAGTACCCATAGATACGCTTGGTCGGGGGCACATAGATCTCGATTCGATACCGGAACCCCAGCAGGTCTTCCGCCCTTTGCCGTTGCCAAAGCAAGGAATCGAACGGACAGATCAGCGTGGTGCCGTGCGCTTCCGGCGCGTCGCGCAGCAAGTCCAGATCCTCAGGTAACGCATAGAAAGTCCCTTCCAACCCGTTGACGTCCACTTTGACGACGCGTTTCGCCTTCATATTGCGCGCAATAATGCGCTTGCGCAAGTCCGCCGTCGGACTCGGTCCCGTCCAGTAATTCACAAGATGCCGTTCGCTGGCAACGCCATTGCCCTTCAGGCCAATAAGGAGCCAGCTATCTTCTAATGCCGTCGTTCGTACCGGCTCTACCGTAGGATAGACCCGCTCGGCAAGGTCATAGACCCGGCGAAAATGGCGCCTTCTACGCACAGCCACTCGCCCCGCATGCCAGAGCACCTGTAAAGCGCGTTTGTCCTCCTTCGGGTATGCGGAAAAATGCAAGGGCGGCTTTTCTGATGGCCTGCGTTCGAAGTCCGCACTTTCCAGCGGACCCTCCTTGCGCAATCTGCCCAATACACGGCGCTTGGAGGAAGCAGACGCATTGAACCTCTGCCACCAGGACGACTCGCTCCATCGTTCAGGAGGGAATCCGCGCATGCGCCTGAGGCCAATAGGCAAGTGTGCTATCGGAAGTATGGATGCCTCGTGCCCCCAATATTCGTAAGCCAACCCCTCATCGTACACCCATCGGTCTAACTGCTTTCTATCATAAGGCCCGAAGCGACTCCACAGAGTGAGATAGTGGGCGCGATCCACCACATTGACGCTGTCGAGTTGCAACGCGCCGGTTCTGGCAAGATGATTCACCAGCGCAGCACGGGATAGTGCAACCGAGCCACGCGGGGCGGAAAAGCCCTGGCGATGCAACCACAGGCGCGTTACCGCATCGGCCTGTATCGTGGGAGGCTTCCTGGGCATATGCTGAAATCTGCTACACCTGTAATACGGCGTTCACCGACAACGCTCCACAGTGTGTCCGTAATTCTCACACTGTAGCCCCAGACCGATAACTCATTGCCTCATAGCCAAGAAACTTACGCACGAAGGCCATTTGGCCAATATGGTACGCTTCGTGGTCGAGAAGAAAATCCAATTTCCCCGCAATCGTCGCATCATTGATTGGCATGTCCGTTGACGCAGGCTTGGCCAGATTTTCCGGCGTAACTGCATTCAGGCCGAGAAATATCGCGTAGGACGCCGCACCAAAGAAGCCTTTGACTTCGTCGGAGGACGGATACACTGCCGTGTCGGCAATCACCGCGTCAAACACTTCCAGGGGGGACTGCACATGCTGCCCAAGACATTGCGCCATGGTGGCGCGCTTGTGAGCGACGTGCCCCGCTAGCCACAACAAATGATTGGTATGCTTGTTTGGCCGGCGCATAAGGTCCTGCTCCGACACGCCGCGCAGGGCATTATGATACAATAGTCGGTGAAGGGCCAGAGTAGTTGCTACATGCTTTGTGGAAGGCGGCGCGAACAGGTGTACAAGACGCCCCAGCGTTCCCATCCACCCGGCGCGATGCTGACGCGCTACCTCCTCGCTCGGAAACCCTCCATGCTTGACCGTAACCCGCGAGCCACCTTCCTCTTCATCGATTTCCACGCTGACTAGCGTTTCGCCGATATCCGCGAAGGCCTCCGCCTCCCATTGCCATGTAAAGGCAAGAGAATAAGGCGGGTTAGTGGTCTTGTAAGAACCACCGACGGGATGCGTGTTTCCGTCCTGATCATGCATCTGTACGCGATAGGCGCCACCGGAAATCGCCGTGCACTCCACGCTCAGCGTTACCTCATAGCTCGGAGCGAACCAGCGTGCAAGGAATTCGGCGCACGTAAACGCTTCATATACCTCCGAAGGGCTTCCAGCGATCGTGCGTGTGACGGTGCAGGCGTGACGTTGCGACATGGTTGTTCAGGTATGTAGGGACGAGCACAATTGGATTGCGACAATAATAATAACGGCCAGCGCTGTCAATATGCGCATACGGTAACTGGTCTCAATTGCTTCCATGATATACTGTAGAATATGCCACTCACCCGCTGGTGCACTACCTGCTAGACGGGTCAGTGTTTGGAGGAATCCTCACATTGACATAATATACAAATTATATGTATATTCAATGAGTGTTGTATGAATCGAACCCGTATCGGAACGGAATATGGAAATGCAACCCATGCCAAGGCGACGGGGCCGCGCAGCCGCGAGCAACCCGCAGACCCGTTTCGAACCGCTAACGGTAGAATACGACCCTGCGGAGCTTTCGGAAAGCGAACTCCGGCAAATCCCAACGCAATATTTCGAAGACGCCTCGCGCAGCATCCTCGCTCGCAACAATAGCCCGGACGTGGGATTCACATACAGTATTAACGCATACCGTGGGTGTGAGCATGGCTGTATTTATTGCTATGCCCGGCCCAGTCACGAATATCTCGGATTCTCAGCCGGACTTGATTTTGAAACCCGCATCCTGGTCAAGCCCGAGGCGCCCAAGCTGCTTGGCGAGGCATTCGCTTCGCGTTCCTGGAAGCCGCAAGTAGTCGCACTGTCCGGCAATACGGATCCGTATCAGCCAATTGAGCGCAAGCTCCGACTCTCACGCGGGTGCCTGGGAGTGTTCCTGCGCCACCGCAACCCGGTGGCCATCATCACAAAGAACGCACTGGTGCTGCGGGATCTTGATGTGCTGACAGACCTTGCTCGGCGTAATTTGGTCCGAGTAATGATTTCGATTACCACGCTGCAGCCGGATCTCGTGAGCGTTATGGAGCCGAGAACCTCGCGGCCGCGACGCCGACTGGAGGCAATAAAAGCACTCGCTGACGCCGGCGTGCCTGTAGGCGTCATGGTCGCGCCCGTCATTCCTGGCCTCACGGACGATGAACTGCCCGGCATCGTGCAAGCAGCCGCCGCACATGGTGCGCAGAGAGCTAGCTACACCATAGTCAGGCTACCGGGGCCGGTTAAGGAGCTGTTCACACAGTGGATTGAAACCGAATTCCCTACACGCGCGAAGAAGGTCATGAAGCGTATCCGAGAAATTAGAGGCGGCAACCTTACCGACAGTCGCTTCGGGCACCGCATGCGAGGCGAAGGACTTTGGGCAGAAACCATTAATCGTATGTTTCATATGGCTTGCAGCATGGCCGGACTCAATGCCTCCTGGCCACCCCTTAACACCGATAGCTTCCGACGTCTTGCCGGCAATCAGCTTGGCCTGTTTGACGACTTGCCAGCAGCACAGACGCAACAGCAAGGCTAATCGCAATCAGCGAAGAAGATATGGCGCCCGCCGGCTTTCATCCTGTCGTGACGCAGTGGTTCGAAGCTGCGTTTGCTGCGGCGACCGATGCACAGCGATTGGGATGGCCGCATATTCGCGAAGGCCGCCACACGCTCATTGCGGCACCCACCGGATCCGGGAAGACACTCGCCGCATTCCTCGTCGCACTGGACAGGCTCTTTGCGCAGGGCCTCGCATCTGGATCTTTGCCAGATGAGACGACCGTTGTCTATGTATCTCCGCTCAAGGCGCTGAGTACGGATGTCCATGTAAACCTTGCCATCCCAAGGGACGGCATAAGGAGCGCGGCATTGGACGCGGGCCTCTCACCGCCGCACATCACAACCGCCACCCGTACCGGAGACACACCGCCACACAGGCGGGCGGCCATGACGAGGAAACCGCCGCACATCCTGGTTACGACGCCTGAGTCCCTGTACTTGCTGCTGACCGCAGCGCGAAGCCGAGAAGCGCTCCGCACGGCTCGCTGCGTCATCATTGATGAAATCCACGCAGTACTCCCCTCCCGACGAGGCGCTCATCTGGCCCTTTCCCTTGAGCGGTTGGATCACGTGGCTGGCAAGCCTCTGCAACGCATCGGTCTCTCGGCAACCCAAAAACCCGTAGAAGAGGTCGCACGCTTCCTGGTCGGCGCATCCGCCGAGCCATGCACCATCGTCGATTTGGGCCACCGGCGACGGATGGACCTCGGCGTCGAAGTGCCTTCATCCCCCCTGGATGCAGTAATATCGCACGAAGTCTGGGGAGAAATCTATGATCGACTGGCACGACTGGCCACTGAGCATGGCACGACGCTTGTGTTCGTAAACGCCCGGCGCATGGCGGAACGACTGGCGCGACAGCTCGCAGACCGACTCGGAGATGTCGCCGTTGCCGCGCACCATGGCAGCCTGTCACAGGACCAACGGCGTGATGCGGAGCGGCGCTTGAAGGAGGGTGCACTCAAGGTGCTGGTCGCCACAGCTTCCCTGGAGCTCGGTATTGACATCGGGAGTGTCGATCTCGTGTGCCAGATTGGCTCTCCGCGCTCTATCGCGACGTTCTTGCAACGCATAGGACGCGCAGGGCATCAGGTCGATGGCATATCGAAAGGGCGGCTCTTCCCACTGACACGAGATGACCTCGTGGAGTGCGTCGCGCTGCTTGATGCACTGGAGCGCGGAGAGCTGGAAAGCGTTCACCCACTGCACATGCCGCTCGACGTCCTGTGTCAGCAGATCGTTGCAGAGGCCAGTACTGAAGCCTGGGAACTCGATGCCCTAACTGAACTCTTTCGGCGAGCCTACCCGTACCGCGCGCTGGATCGCGCGTTGTTAGCAGACCTTGCAAAGATGTTGGCGCGCGGGTTTATCACCGACCGCGGCAGGCGTGGCGCGCTCCTTTACCACGACGGCGTACACCATCGCATCAAGGGGAGGCCAGCCGCACGGATGGTCGCACTGACCTCAGGTGGCGCCATTCCTGACTCGGCAGACTATCGCGTCGTGCAGGAGCCAGAGGATACCTTCGTCGGCACGGTTAACGAGGACTTCGCCATTGAAAGCATCGCCGGCGACATCTTTCAGCTTGGAAACACGGCGTGGCGCATCCTTCGTGTGGAGGCGGGCGTGGTACGCGTCGAAGATGCCCAAGATGCACCGCCTACGATTCCCTTCTGGTTTGGTGAGGCACCCGCGCGCAGCAACGAGTTGTCGGCGGCCGTAGCGCGCTTTCGGAAAGAGGTGGAGGAGCACCTGCAGAGCCGAGAAATGGCCGAACACTGGCTAACGGAAACACGTGGACTATCCGACGGCGTTGCACGCCAGATTGCCGAATACCTGGTTACCTGCCGACAACTTCTGGGGGCACTGCCTACGCAGCACACATTAATTCTGGAGCGATTCTTTGATGCTGCCGGCGGCATGCAACTGGTCCTTCACTCCCCTTTCGGAGCGCGCATCAACCGCGCATGGGGACTGGCACTGCGTAAACGGTTCTGTCGGAAGTTCAATTTCGAACTGCAGGCGGCGGCAACGGAAAACGCCATTCTGCTGTCTTTGGGACCGCAACATTCGTTTCCTCTGGAAGAAGTATTCGACTACTTACACCCTGTCACGCTCCGCACCACTCTGGTACAGGCCATCCTGGACGCACCAATGTTTCAGACGCGGTGGCGCTGGAATCTGAACATTGCCCTTGCCGTGCCACGGCGGCGTGGCGGCAAGAAGGTTCCGCCACCACTTCAGCGGATGCAGGCCGAGGATATCCTCGTAGCGGTTTTCCCCGACGCCGCGGCGTGCCTCGAAAACGTCGACGGAGAGCGGGAGATACCTGAACACCCCCTGGTGGATCAGACCCTGACAGACTGTCTCGAACTGGTCATGGATCATGCCGGACTGCGGGATCTTCTCGACCGCCTGCAAGATGGTGCGATCCGGCTACTAACCTGTGACGGTCTGGAGCCCTCTCCGCTGGCGCACGAGATCTTGACCGCAAGCCCATTTGCATTTCTGGACGATACTCCAATCGAAGAGCGACGAACGCAGGCTGTCCATCGCAGGCGTCCCTTCGAAGCCACCTCTGACAATATCCTGGATGGAGCAGCCATTCTCCGCGTGATTGAAGAGGTACAGCCAAGACCGGAAGATCCAGACTCGTTGCACGACGTGCTCCTGACGCTGGGCTGTCTCCCGGCGGATATCAATTCGTTTCAGGATCTGTTTGCGTCGCTTGCCGCCTCCGGGCGAGCCGCCAAGGGTACGGTGAAGGGGTCAGATTTTGCTGTCTGGTTGCCCCGAGAGCGCATGCACGAAGGGCTGGCGCTATGGAACATGGAATTCAATCCACCGCTTTCTCCGATGGAGGTGACCGCGCCTGAGGATGCGGCAGCCGAGGCGTTCGTGCGAGGCTTGCTCACTATTAGTGGCCCGGTATCCAACGACTATATTGCCCAGCGTCTGGGCCTGACAACCTACCTGGTTGAGCAAGCAGTCCTCCGACTTGAAGCCGCAGGGGAAATCCTCCGCGGCGCATTTACCCCTTCGGCCGATACGATCGAATGGTGCAATCGGCGACTGCTTGCCCGCATGCATCGATACACACTTGGTCGGTTACGAGCCAATATTCAACCTGTGTCGACGGCGCAGTTCATGCGATTCCTGTGCGCATGGCAAAAAGCCACGCCGGGCTACCGCGTTACCGGCACCGAGGGGCTCTATGGCGTCATAGCTCAGTTGGACGGATACTCCCTGCAGGCTGCGGCATGGGAGTCCGACGTGTTGCCACTGCGCGTTACCGAATATGATCCTGCCATGCTCGACACGCTATGCTTCCAGGGACGCCTTGCCTGGGGTCGCCTGGTGGCAGCGGACACTGCGGCACCCGTTCGCTCCACACCCATTGCACTGTTCTTGCGGGAGCATGCGGGATTACTGCAGACGGCGCGCAACGGCAGCATGCTCTCGGCAGCAGCAGAACGGATATTCGCGATTCTCAACACCCAAGGGGCCTCTTTCTCCCATGCGCTGATACACCAGAGTCGCCTGTTGCCCACGCAAGTAGAGGCGGCCTTGAGCGAGCTTGTCGCCAAGGGCCTCGCCAGCGCGGACGGGTTTGCCGGATTGCGCTCGCTGCTTACGCCTTCGAATGAACGCCGTAAGAGACCCGGAATAGAGTCTGCTGGCCGGTGGTTTCTGACAGAACCCTATGACGAGGAGCCTGTAGATCGCACGGAAGACATTGCCCGCCTATTGCTGCGAAGATACGGGATCGTGTTCCGAAGGCTCCTGGCTCGGGAGCACGGACTCCCTCCGTGGCGCGAACTGGTGCGCATCTACTGGCGCCTGGAAGCCCGAGGAGAAATACGCGGCGGACGCTTCGTCGCCGGCGTGCCGGGCGAGCATTTCGCGCTTCCAGAAGCAGCAGGTCTGCTACGGAGCGATGCCCTGGACTCAGAATTTGTCAGCATCAGCGCGGCGGATCCCCTAAACCTGGTTGGCATCCTGACGCCCGGCACCCGGGTGCCGGCGCTCGCAACAAACAGGGTCCTATATCGAGGCGGCGTTCCGCTTGCAGCCCTTGTCGGAGGCGACGTGCACTGGTACGAGGAAGGGACCGACACGGGCAACTGGAAGAAGGCGCTCTTCAGGCAACCCGAAAGCGAGGCGCTACGGCGATATTATGGGCGTGCGCGAAGCCGCGTGCCTCGATGGGAAAAAAAGCCTTCTTGAGCCTTTAGGTGACTTGGTTGTGGTACTTTTTCTCCATCCGTCGCACGGAAGCCTCGACGAGCTCCCGAAGCGTGTCGATATCCACATCCGCCAGACGCTTGATATACAGGCAAGACTTGCCCGTCGTGTAGGTGCCGAGGTTGGCTATCAATTCCGGGTATCGATCGAAGCCCGTCATGATATACAGCGTCAAATTTCGCTTGCGCGGCGAAAACCCGGTCAGAGGCCATACTCCCTCCCGACCAGAAGCGTACTTGTACCTGTACGACCCAAAGCCGACGATACTTGTCCCCCACATAGCGGGCTCCTCACCCGTGACCGCCGCCATGAGCGAAAGAATCGCTTCGCAGTCGGCGCGCCGATCTTCGTCAGCGATGGCGGCGATGAATTCCGCCACACTCGCCGTCGTCTGTTTCGTCTTTAATTCCGCCATGGGCGTTAGCGTCATATAGTTTGTGACTCGGGAATCCGCTATGTTCCGCCTCCCATCAATCAGATAATACCTCGACGGAGCTAAATATGTCGACCGAGAAACCCAACATCTTTCCCGCCTTCCGTTACAAGAATGCCCCCAAGGCGATCGCCTGGCTGGAAGATGCATTTGGTTTCGAGCAGCGATTTGTGGTTCCCGGACCGGACGATACTATCGCTCATGCGCAGCTAACACTCGGAAGTGGACTGATCATGCTTGGCTCATTGCCAGGGGAGCCCGATCCCGACAACCCGTGGGATGCAGTCCGATATGGCACCTACATTCACGTGCCTGACATCGAGGCACAGTATGCGCGCGCACGCGCGGCAGGCGCGCATATCGTCCGGGAATTGCAGGATACCGAGTATGGCTCGCGGGAGTTTTCCGTGGAAGATCTGGAAGGCAATTTATGGAGTTTCGGCACGTATGATCCGTTGGCGGAATAGAAGGGATGCAAGGCCCGTCCAATTGATACATCACTGACTTGACCCTGAGACCCGCTCCCAATGAATCTGCATGAATTCCTGGATACTGGCTATGGCAGGCTTGGAGACGCCACATTACGGACCATGTTGCGTAGAGGCGGCGATCCCGATTTGCCATGGGGGCCGCATGCGGAGACGCCATTTCACGTGGCTGTGCGTCGCCGAAGGCTGTCTGCGGTACGAATCCTGCTTGCCCATAGCGCCGATATCGATGCAAAGACGGCGAATGGCAAGACTGCCTACGTCCATGCTGCGCGGCGTGGATTCACCGAGGTCTGCGCATTCCTGAAGTCGCAGCATGCCGACTGCACAACCGCGATCCCGGACGACTTGGCAATCGCCGTCGCCCGCAAGGATCGAGACACAGCTTCAGCGCTATTGCGCACTCATCCGGAGGCAGTCCGTACCGGTAACCCCGAAGAAGACCGGCTGCTTGCAGACGTTGCTGGCAGGGTTGAACTGTGGCCGGTGGAACTGCTACTGGATGCTGGCGCAGATTTGGCAGCTCCAGGCCTGGACGGCGGCACACCGCTGCATCAGGCAGCCTGGTTTGGTCAGCCGACTAACGCACGCGTGCTTATCGCCCGTGGAGCCCCACTGGAAGTCTTTGATGCATCACACCGGAGTTCCCCACTGGGATGGGCTGTGCATGGGTCACGGTATTCGGGGGGAGCGCGGAAACGCCAAACTGCCTATCTCGCGATCGTAGACATGCTGCTAGAGAGCGGATCGCAAATGCGCTATCCAGAAGATGACAGTGATGCCTACTACAAACGCCTGTTAAAGTCGGCCAGCAGGCAAGTCAGACGGCGCCTTCGGAGGGTAGGACAGTAGTCTGGCCAACCTATATTGTGTAATGCGCCCATCAGAAAAGAAAACTCGAGAATTTTTCCGAGCGTAACTATGGGGCTTGAAGCAGAGACCCGACCCAGGAATCTAAGGATAACCAATCGTATCGCAAACGTGAACTGCCTCCGGGATTATTTCGTGAGGTACCACAAATATCTTGTAAGCCCGATTGTGCATGGCATAAGAGCGACGTGTGGCGGGTGCGGAGAAGAGTTCTCGACGACCTTAGCGCACATACAGCCGCCTCGTTGGCGGCGGGCGCAATGAAGCAACCCCGCGATGGTTCAGGGCGGCCCTGGCAATCGCATGTAAGGCACAACCAAACACGCGATTTCTGACCCGGATCCGCAATTAACCCCATCTTACTACTGACGTGGTCGCGGTAGCCGCGGAAACACTGCCGACCGCTCCCCTGTCGGTGGCAGCCAGATTCATGCATGCCGCGCAACATCGTACCAGCTTCTGAATTATGGAGAAGACGCTTAGACCAGACGAGAGGGTACGGTGTACTGGTCACAACACTGGAAACGGATGCGAAAGGGGTGCACTTCCGTGCCTCGTGCTGCACCACCTCCAACATCATACCGGATAAACCGGTACATTCCGGCTAGCACGGGCTAAGCAATTGACACAGCCTGCCAGAATTGCGACGACGATTGACACAGCCGCCTGGCAGGCAGACTTGTCAGAAACTCTCTCCGCTGATCCGATCCTGTCAGGATATATTCTGTGTACGCACTCTATGCACTTCGATAACAACCTTCGTCGCGGACTAGTGCATCCGAGTATCCGTCAAAGACGCCACAACACAGGCCGGTCGTCGTTGCCCACGCAGGAGTATCGTTGCAATGACAAACGCGACTTCCGGGGCGCGGGGCCTGGGCGAGTGTCTGGCGCCGACTTTAGCAAACTGTCGAGTGGCATGGCGCGGCCTTCGCAAGTGGCGCCAATAGCCGGTGTCCGTGCTCTTGAAGGACTGTGGGGCCATGGGCGACCAGCCTTTTTCGCCGATCGGGCCGTTGGTCCGTATCGGGATGACTAGAAACAATTCCTGATTGCATGAGCAACTGCACAAGCACTCCTGTTCATCTTGTCCGGTACCGAGCGTTCACAAGGGATTCGACCAATAGGATCATGAGAAGCCGGACGGTGCCACCAGTCATTCTGTTGACTCTTTTGCTGAGCGCGAACCTTGCTCACGCACAATCCGTCAGCATTAGTGGAACAGTGCGAGACGCCCAGGATCGCAGCCCGCTGATTGGTGCAAATGTTATTCTGATTGGTGCAGGCATTGGTGATGCCACCGACGAAGACGGACGATATGTAATATCAAACGTGACAGCAGGGACGTACATAATCAGGGCAGGCTACATTGGTTATACCTCGGTATCCGACACTCTAATTGTTACAGGTGAGACTGACATTGAAAGAGACTTCGAGATGAGTTATACGATGCTCGAGGGCGAAGAAATAGTCGTCACTGCTCAGGCGAAAGGTCAGATGGACGCCATCAACAGGCAACTTGCAGAAAAATCGCTGGTCAACATAGTATCTTCCGACAGAATTGAAGAATTGCCAGACGCCAACGCTGCGGAGTCTGTGGCGCGCATTCCGGGCGTCACGGTGCAGCGCGAAGGTGGCGAGGGCAATAAAGTGGTCATCAGGGGGCTGTCACCAAAATACAACGCCCTTTCGGTCAATGGTGTACGACTGGCTGCAACGGATTCTTCTGATCGTAGTACCGATTTGAGTATGGTATCCCAGTATATGCTTAAAGGCATTGAAGTTACCAAAGCCGGTACACCGGATCAGGATGCCGATGTCCTGGGTGGAACCGTTAATTTCAAACTGAAAACGGCTGAGCCGGGATTTCACATTAATGCCCTTGCACAAGGCATGTATAACGGCCTGAGACAGTCTTACCAAGATTACAAACTGGTGCTTGAAGTGAGCAACCGGTTTTTCAAGAATCGTCTTGGATTGCTGGGCCTAATCGATCTCGAAAACAGGGACCGTAGTTCTCATGAGTTGAGCGCTTCATACGATAATCCAAATGCCCAACTCGACTCATTGAATGCATTGCGGACTACCGGAATCAGTCTGTTTGATATTACCCGCAAGAACGACCGCTTGAATGGGCTTTTAGTCGCCGATTTCGATCTACCCGAAGGCAACGTCAGTTACAGTTTTCTCAATAGTTCGATCAATACGGATCAAACCACATTCTTCGAATCCTACGCCTTGGCTACCGGCGGGCGAATCTACAACTCCGGCTGGGGCGATAGAAGAATCACCGTTAATACGCATATCCTGGAGCTTAGCCAAACGCTCTTCTCAAAATTCCACATCGATGCGTCGGTGTCCCTGTCCAAGTCGACTCAGGATTTCAACCGGTTCGTGGCGCGATTCCGAGAGCACCTGGCATTCACGAAACTGGTCCTGGGTGTGAACGTGAACAGTGTCCAGGACTTTTTGAAAAATGACCTTGCGACAGTCTATGCTGATGGGTACAGCATCAATCGGGATGCGAACGATGAGACGGAAGCGGCTGCTCGTCTCGATCTGGGATATGATTTCAGGGTATTCAAGTATCTGTCCGGCGCAATAAGGGTGGGAGCCAAATACCGGAAGAAGGCCAGGGAGTATGACAAGGGGGTCGAATCCGGACGCCTCGATTACGTCTGGCAACCAGCGATGGATTCACTTCTTGTCGCGTTTCCTCGTGTTGGCGAATTCGGGTTTCCGGGCGTGCGACGCTTGCCTTATGCAGCCTTTATCGGCGAGGACTATAAGGAGGGCGATTTTCTGAATGGCGACTTTGCCCTCGGCCCGTTTGCAGATTTGGACCTGCTGAAAGACATTTCGGATTTCCTGACCGAAAATTTCAGCTACGCTACGTATTGGGAAGAAATTGCGCACACGTTTCACCAGACGAATTCAAACCTGTTCGACTACTCGGGGGAAGAAACCTACACCGCTTCCTACGTGATGGCTGATGTCGATATCGGCTCTAAGTTCAACGTGGTTGCAGGCGTGCGGTGGGAAAGAAACAAGACGGTCTATGACTCATGGCAGGGTTGGCAGAATGTGATCCCAAGTTATACTTTCGCGGGGTTCGAGAACGTCACTCGGGAGCGAACTAATGAATTCCTGCTCCCGGCATTATTCCTGCGATACAGACCCGTGCGCTGGCTTGAATTGCGCTTCGCCCGCACCCATACTCTGGCTCGGCCGAACTATGCCGATTTCCTTCCGCTTTACAATATCGCGGGTGCAAACAGGAGTGTTACTTACAGGAATCCTTTCCTGAAGCCCGCACTCTCCAGAAATATCGATGCGAGCATTTCCGTCATTCAAAATCACATCGGCTTTTTCAGTGTTGGGTACTTCCAAAAGAATATAGATGACCTGATTTTTTCCAGTGGGCGAAGATACATAGTAGAGGCGGAACCGTATGGTCTACCGGAAGAAATAGAGAAAGGGTTTATCCAGAATTATGTCTCCAACAATCCGCACGATGTGCTGTTACGCGGCTTCGAGTTCGACTATCAGACCCGTTTCTGGTATCTCCCCGGCTTCCTTAGCGGACTGGTCTTCAATGCCAACTATACAGTTACGAATTCAGAGGTCAAGTATCCCCGGACGATCATAGAATTTGAAATAGACTTTGGTCCGCCATTGCGGGTAACCAGTATCAACAGGGACACGCTCTACGTGGATCGGTTGATCGATCAGCCTGATCAAATCATGAATTTCGCCATCGGTTACGACTACAAGGGATTCTCCGCTAGAGTGTCCATGCTGTACAGGTCCGATATATTCAGAAAAACTAATTTCTGGCCCGAACTCAGAGAATCAAGCGATGGATTCAGAAGATGGGACCTCTCGCTGAAGCAGTCACTACCCGTGCGCGGTCTGGATGTCTACCTCAACGTCAGCAACATCACGGCGTCTGAAGACGTGAATAGGTTTCTGAACGAATCCAGATTCGTTGGATTACGACAGAATTACGGAAGGACGATCGACCTGGGGGTCCGATACAGGTTCTGACACGAGCCATACCCACACCAGGCGTGGCAGCATGTGCCGAGAAGGTTGCGGCACTGTCGCCTGGACGTTGCGCAGAGCCGTATCCGACCGACCTGTTCTGAGCCCGGATCTGGGCGCAGCTCGGCGTTGAACGACACGTCGTGATTCCGGGAAGCTCTTCCCCCATGACTTGCCGATCCCTGCGCGTCTTGCAGCGAAAACCATCGGCAGAATTGATGCACACAATTACGGATGACGGCTCTGTGCAGCGCCCACGGCCTGTTGCAGGGTGCATCTCCCTGTCTTGCAACAGCGCACCGCTTGGTGGATATCGCAAGGGGTCGAGACAGATCGTAAAGTCTTAATATTATTTTAACAATAGTGACCGAATGAACAGTGCTATTCACACTATCATTAGACAACGGATGCGTTCTGGATCCCATATATAGGCTATTGGTCCCGACTCGGTGCTCTCTTACGTCAAAGAGCGACACCAAGGGCAGGAACTGCCAGGCACGCTACCTTAGGGCGTTTTTGTCCTTCACTTGAGCTTTCTGGCTCACAAGACCGAGTTGAAAACCATGTTGAAATCGTTACCAACCTTGACTTGCGCATTGCTCATCGTAGCGATGTTGCCGGTAGCAGCCACTGCGCAGACCGAAATGCTTATTCCGTGGACGGGTACGCCAGGGGAGTTTGAAAGCACAATTGTGGCCGATACGTCTGCTGACGGGACGCAAGCCCACGACGTGTATGTTCTGGAAAAAGGTAAGGTCTACCTGCAGATCGAGCCGATTGGAGTCAACAACAGCTTCACTATCCGTGGACAAGCATATGATGCCACCGACGCTAGTGATATTCCCGCCACGATACAGCCGCTGCCCGGCCCGGATGGAGTTTCGAGATATTTAGCTGTGTGGCCCGGCGCCCATTTCGACTTGTATGGCGACGATATCACGCTGACGTTGGAAAACTTGCTCTTTAACGGCGCCATGGCCGACCAGAGTAATCACGTTTGGAATGTTGTGGCTGCACGTGGCACCAATCAGAGGACAGTGATCGACAACACTGTTATGTCAGGCTACCAGATAACACTCATGGCCTTCGGCAAGGATTCGGACTTCTTCGTCAATAACAGTATCTTCAAAGCCTATCCCTCGTACGCGGGCGGTATTTTCGCCAATGGATCTTTGTGGGGAGGCGGGTCCTGGATGGGCACAATCGATACGGTGATGGTCACCAACAGTAGCCTCATGAATTCCTGGGGTGAATCGATAGTGATCTATGAGCAAGTAAATCATGGGCTTGTCGATCACAATTCGTTCGTAAATATAGTAATGCGTCCGCTTTTCTCTCGAGGCGGCAATAACATGACGTTCTCGAACAACCTGTTTTACAATACTAAAATCTTCGGCCAGTCCTCATTCTATTTTGGACTATGGGGTAGCATAGAAGGCGGATCAGGTGTGATGGACATCAACGCTCAGGAAGCGCCGGACACTACGGCGATCGCTGCCGGAAGGCATTGGGATCATCTCAGCAGAAACATCACCTTTAATAACAATGCCTGGGTAAACGATGAACAGGTATTGGCACTCTGGCAAGCGCCGCCGTGGGCGTGGGAGGTAGTCAATGACAGTGGCATGACCGAAGTGCGTCGTGACACCATGCTT
This sequence comes from Rhodothermales bacterium, assembly GCA_963665975.1. Taxonomy (GTDB): domain Bacteria; phylum Bacteroidota; class Rhodothermia; order Rhodothermales; family Bin80. Next base: position 2,573,860 of record OY762508.1, on the reverse strand, counting down.
GCCATCGAACTTCAGGATCAATTTGTCGGGGATTCGACGCGCGCATTGATGGCAGCAGACCCCTCTATTCGGGAATTCGATAACGTCAAGACAACACCAACGCTTTTGCTGAATCAAGAGTACCTCAGGCGAATCATTAGTCGCATTCGGGACTTCAGAGACAATGAGGCTCATGACACTTTCCTTGACGAGTGGTGGCAGTACGAGAATGACGACGATCCGATAAATGTCCAGTGGCCCATACACGAAGATCTGCGCTATAGCTATATGTCACCGGCTGCTACTGCGAGTGAAACAGGTGGTCCTGTAGGAGATCCGAGATGGGTTCCATTTCAAAATGTTGGTGTGGAAGAGGATGATCTGCCCAGCACATTTTCACTGGATCAGAACTACCCGAACCCATTCAACCCTTCGACGGACATCGCGTTTTCCCTGGAGCAACTATCCGATGTCAGGCTGGTGATCTACAATGTCCTGGGTCAGCCCGTAATCGAACTGGTGAGCGAATCTTTGCCGGCCGGCACGTACAAGTATCGATGGGATGGCAGAAACGATACCGGGTTTAAGGTTGCGAGCGGCATGTATCTCTACACGCTTAGTACTGACGCTGGCTCCGTTTCCAGGAAAATGACCCTGATCAAATAGAATGGCCGCCAAGCCTGGAGTAATATGCGTGGTCGGATCGACGGCATGTGTCGGTCCGGCCACGTGGCGTATGGTGAAATTGGGCTATCCATACATGAAACCAGGCCGTGGCATCCGGACTTGGCATGTGGGGAGATTGTAGCGCGCAGATTCTGTGAGACGCTGAATGATGCGACCCGTTCTGTTGTTATTGTCCTTCCTCGGTGTGACTCTTGCCGGTGCGCAGACCGTAACCATAAGCGGAGCGGTGCGGGATGCGCACTATGGCGATCCGATAGTGGGGGCACCCGTTTATCTTGTAGGTACACTCCGCGTTGCCGTCACCAATGGAATCGGGCGCTATGTTCTGCGGGACGTGCCAGCGGGGACATTCATCATTACCGTCGCCTACAAGGGCTATACATCCGAAAGTGTTACGCTCGTTAGCTCCGGGGAAGCTGACGTCAATCATGACTTTAATCTGATGCGTGCCCCAATGGCGCGTGAAGCAGCGGCCCGTTCTCCTCAAACAAGAGAGCAAGAGGGAAGGCAAGATCCTGCGGCATCTCGAATACAGGATGCTCTAAATGCTGAATTCAACACGGTTTGTGGCTGTTTCAAATCGGCTATCGGTGTGCTCAATGATGCCGTCCGGCTTCGCCGAAGGTATGAGAACATAGAACAATACGAACGCGACCACGAAGCCGTCGGACAAATGAACACACTGATGAAGTCGTGGCGGACAGCCCAGCAGTACTGCTTGACCAGATTTGGCACCAGACTGCTCGTGGACTCCGCCTGCAATCGCCCAGGTGAAATCTCCGACAGGCGCAGAGTTTTGGACAGCCTTGGCATAAAGATGTAGTCCATAACCGGGGACTTGCATGCAGTGTGGCGGCGATGAGCCTGGTTTCTTGTGACACACTGCCAGGCGAGATGACACGCGGCTGGGCAGTCCTCTGAAATATTGCTCGGAAGGGAATCCCGGTGGCTTCCATGAAAGACTGTTCCACCAGGTACCGGGCGTTGCGTGGACCCTCCCCAGCCAAGCCCAATAGAGCGGGAGCCCGTGGCTGGATAGCAATACAATTTGATCCGTCGCGTCGGATTACTGCACGTAGGCGAGCCAACAGTTGCAAAAACAGTGCAGGCTGACGGTTGGCAATTCTCCTGCGTGCCTACGGGTACGACGAAGCGTTTCGACAATGGTAGGGTCGGGGCCTGGCGCGCCTGTCTATAAATGAAGGGAGTAGCTGTTTGCCGGCGGCTTTCGCCCTATTACCGGTGCCTCAATCTTCATCCTAGACCACGTTTCCAGGCCCCGCCTCGTCGAACCTCGGCGTGCCGATTTCCGGCACCGGGCTCTCCTGTTGGCTACGTCTCAAAGTTTATGCGCAGCTGGCATGGGCGCGCTTTCGGCTTGTAGTACTGCACCTGCCACTGGGCATACAAGCCCAGGCGGTCATACAGCATCCGCCTACTCCACCGCTTCCAGCCGTAGCCATTGCGTCCTCTGGCTCGCATCATGTGGCGCCTTATCTTCTGCTCGACCCAGTTCCGTACGTACCCGAAGCATCGTCCCGAATTCCCTATGCGGAAGTAGTTCAACCACCCCCGCAGTATGGGGTTGATTCGTTCGATTACCCGTTCCACCGGTTGTGATCGAAAACGTTGGAATTCCTCCTTGAGCCTGCGTAGCAGCTTCGTCCGTGCCTTCATGCGTGGCACTGTCAGAGCGCCCCACTTGCCCCGCTTCGTCTTGTACCGACGAATCCGGAATCCCAGAAACGTGAAACTCTCCCTTCGGATGAGATCCACACGCTTCGTCTTCTCCACGTTCAGGGATACATCGAGCTTGGCCAACTCTTCCAGAAGACGCTTGTATGCGCCCTGCTCCAGCCAGTCCCATTTAGGGTGGCCATCGACAAGGATTACCAGGTCATCGGCGAAACGGGCATACTCCAAGTGTTCGTATCCCCGCTCCCGAGTGACCTCCTTCGCCCGCTCCAGCATCTTATCTACCTCGTTGAGATAGATGTTGCTAAGCAGCGGTGAGATCACTCCGCCCTGCGGCACGCCTTTCTTGCCACCCGACCGAAGGATCCGCTTCAGCAGCCATAGGATGTCGTCGTCGCTGATGCGAGCGGCAACCTTCCCGAGCAGGATGTGGTGCCGGACCGTATCGAAGTACGCTGCCAGATCCACATCAATGACCCGAGTCATGCCCTTAACCACTGCCGTTCTCACTCGGTCTACAGCGGCATGCGCCGTGCACTTGGGCCGATACCCGTACGACCCCTCCTGAAAGTCAGCCTCGAAGACAGGCTCCAGAATCAGCTTCAGTGCTCCCTGCACCACGCGGTCACGTATCGTCGGAATACCCAGCGTGCGGTACTTGCCCCCACCCTTGGGTATCTGCTTCCTACGCAATGGCGCAGGCCGGTAGCCCCGCGTGACAAGTTCCTGCTGTATGCCTTCCAGAAACTGCTGCACGTCCGCCTCTTCGATGGCCTCAAACGTCTGTCCGTCGATGCCCGGGGCACCTCCGTTGCGCTTGGCCATACGATAGGCTTCCTGCAGCGTCTCCATCTTGCAGACATGCACGTACATGCCCCAGAAGCGATGCGCTGGCTCTGCCTTGGCTTTGAGGTATATCCTCCTCCGCAGGTCCTGCAGATTGATAGATGCCGTTGTCATGTCATCTCTGCCTCCCTTGTTGAAAAAGAACGTACCAACAGTGCGGCGTCTTTGCTCTGCAGGCATTACCCCGCTTCGTCGCTACTACACGCCGCTCCGCCACCCGCTCACCTTCCGTGCATTTCCCGGTGCTGCCGGTTATAGCACGTACCTTGCACCGGCAATTTCTCGCCGGGGTGAGACGGGCTTCTCCAGTTGCTCGGAGTGTCCTTGTCATCGTGCCATCGCTACCACCCCGCCGAAGTGGAACGGTCGTATCAATCAGGTTTCGACCTTCCATGCTGCCTTCGCCCATTGTGCGAGAGCTCGACCTTCGGAATACATTCACGGGGCCACCTATGCGTTCACTTTCGTTATGGCCCGACACCTCGCCGTCTCCCTTTCGGAGACGCTGTCGGTAGGCTTCATGAGTTGAGTCTCCCGCTCCCATGCTACCCAAGCTACAAAGCTCTGATTATTACTTTGGCGGGACTGTCTCCCGCTGGACACTCCAGCCTTTGCTGGACACACGCACAATCAAGTACTGTTCCTAAGACTTTCACCCACGGCAGCGGCTCCGAAGAACTGGTGATCACGCCTTTCATGGTTATTGTCATTACTCCCTCCCCCAGGCATCTTCCTCCAAGGGTTTCCCGTGGCACAACCAATAAAGAAGCTACGATGCCTAATCATTACCAGAACAAATGGGACACCGTCATAAGCGAGCAATGCCATGTCTCAGCAAACGGACCTTACGTCCCAGGGCTACAGGGCTGTAACCGCCTTGGAGTTATTCCATGGCCGCAATCTTCCGTAATCCAGCACATAGTCAGACACCGTCAACTCGGCAGGCGTCGCATACGTCGGCGGCTTGGCGGACTGCCTTGTGTCAAACAAGTACGCTAGCGAAATAGGCACTTGCCGCCCGGAGGAAACCCCAAAACCAGTTTACGCCGCAGTTAGCATACCTCCATGGTACGATTCCATCAACAAGTACGTTGACCTGCTCGCTCCCTCACAGGATTATTGATGCTTCGGGCCCCCGCTTGAAGAAAAGTAGCAATCGCACATGGCCATTCAGAGCAGTTGGTGCTGGTGGTGACCCGGACAACGGGGCAGGGTGCGATGGACCGATGAATGCAACGAAAATCGACTCGGTTCGGCCTCCGTAATTGTGGGCCGATATCGATATCGGCAGGGACGTGACGCAATTACTTGGGAAGTTCACGCAACTGTTGCATATATGATTATTATTGTTTATATAGCATAATGTTATGTAATAAGCTCTCACTGCAAACGAGGAAGCACCATGGGTCGCCGGTCATTAACCGCCAAGCAACACGCTTTTCTTGAGTTCCTGCAAACATATATCAGGGAGAATGAAATCTGGCCGACGTACCGCGAGATAGTCGACGTCTTTGGATACAAGTCTCCCAACAGCGTAACGCAGAATCTCAAGGCGCTGTGGAAGAAGAATTACCTCCGGCGCGATCACATGGGATACCACCTGAACGTCAGGCATCCCAAGGCGGCCGGCATCCCCGTGCGTGGAATTATTACCGCCGGCCAGCTACAGGAAGCGGTGGAGGCCAATCTGGGGTCGATCACGCTGGAGACGCTCTTCCCGAATCTGCACCGGATATTTGCGCTGCGAGTATATGGTCACTCCATGCTGGGAGCAGATATTCAGGACGGAGACTTTGTCTTGCTGGTGGACGATGACATTCCGAATGGAGGAATCGGCGCCGTGCTCTATAATGGGGAAACTTCCCTAAAGCGAATTTACACGGACGAAACGGGAATGCGCCTGGAACCCGCCAATCCCGATTATGACGACATCCATATCGAGCCGGATATTTTTGAGCACGTGCGTGTGTTAGGCCGGTACGTAGGACACATCAATAAGCAAGGATTGCACAAGTCCCGGCCGCCAGTGCCACTACAGCGGCCGCTGGAGCGCAAGTTGCCCACCTACCAGCGAGTTCGGTAACGGAAGCCGGAGGTGCCTGTCTCGTTGAAGAATATTGGCACGTTCAAGAGCGGTCCGATAGATATCCATCTCCACAGCCGTATTCTACCCGCTGGTCCGCGTACTGCCGACCGCATGGAAGTTGGTTGCGATTGCGCGTAGCCTTTTCTTACCGGACAACAGGCATTCGAACACCGATCAGGACTGTCTATCACGTCTTGCTACTGCATCCTGTATCTTGGTGCCGTTATACACCGGTTACCAACCCACACTCCCCGGCAACAGCTCAACAGAGCCGCTATGCTCCACATCACCAATGGTGACGAAGCGGCAGGACTACTAAAGGCGGCGGGTTTCGAGAGCACCATTCTGCCGTGGCGCGATGTCCTACATGAAGGGCCCGTGCCCGCAGGGCTTAATCTGCACGCACTAAGTCAAGTGCGCGCCGAGTATCTCTCTCGTCGCAATTGGGGAACGACTCACGCGCTGCTCAGCGCATTCCGGGAACGCAATGAAACGCTGGAGTGGTTTCACGAGCATGATGAGATTGTCCTTTGGTTCGAGCATGACCTGTACGACCAATTGCAGATTGCGCAGATCCTGGACTTCTTCGCTACCAGGAAACGGTCTGCTACCAGCCTGTCGATGATCTGCATCGACCGATATCCCGGTATCCCATCCTTCCGCGGACTTGGCGATCTTGCACCGGAACATGTTACCACACTATTCGGCACACGACAGTCCGTCACTCATGCGCAACTCCTTCTTGCCACTGCCGTCTGGTGGGCCTTTTGCAGGCCGAGTCCCGATAGTCTCGTAACGCTTCTGAAGAGAGACACCTCGCCTTTGCCGTTCATGGCCGCAGCACTTCGTCGGCACCTTGAGTCGTTTCCCTCTGTGCATAACGGTCTGGGTCGCACGGAACACCACGCTCTTGAAGCCATCGCCTCAGGCATAGAAGACCCTGTCGCGCTGTTGAAAGCACACTGGGAGCAGGAAGACCATCCATTCATGGGCGATTGGACGTATTGGGCCGCATTGAAAGATCTGGCCTCGGGTGGACACCCCCTGATTGATATCCATGGTCCACACGACGACTCCGCATTCCCAAACGCGCGATTGTCCCTTACGCACGACGGTTCGCGTGTGCTTGCGGGAGAAAGTGATGCGGTTGCGCTGAACGGCATTGATCGCTGGTTCGGGGGTGTTCACCTGAAAGGCTCGGAAGCACGTTGGCGATGGAACAAGACCGCACAGCGGTTTGCCACCACTTCTCACAATGGAGCACCGCGGCTCGTATGATTATGAATGAGCCTCTTTGCACCACCACTCAGATGTTTTCTTTATGCGACTATTCGTGGGCGTAATCGCAGGCTATGGCGCAATGACGCTCGTCGAAGCCGCCACCTATTGCGGAATATACCTAGTGGTGGGTGCGGACATAGCGTTCAAGCCTGACTCGTGGCAGATCTCCGTGCCCTGGTCTGTTCTGAGCATTGTCGTCGCGATTATGGCGGCATCCATAGGCGGCAAGGTTTGCCAGGTCATTGCCAGATCAAGGAGAGGTGCGCTCTACCTGATAATTGCAGTTCTTCTGCTCGGTATAGCATCTGCCGTCACGGTGGGCGAACCGAGCATGGCTGATCCTCGCACCATCGATCCCGAGTGGAGAGAAGCACTTAGTAGCTGGATGGATGGCGCGCATCATCCTATGTGGTTACTGTATCTCTATCCGCTCTGCGGCGCATTTGGGATAGCGATGGGAAGTCGCCTGCTCAAGAAGAAACAGGCGCGAGCTGTCGAGCCTGACGCGCCATCGCGTAAGCCGCGCTGAACAATGCGCGTCCTGCAACGGCCGGCCGGGTTATGCAGCCGCCTGACATCGACGAAATGGGCATAAGTGATCTACCTTAAGAATGCCTTCGCTTACGGCATGTCCAGCGTAAAGCTCCGCAAGGATATTGGCGTAACGCAGCACAAGGCCTGATTCATGTTGCATCGCTCACGCGAGGCATTAGCGATAGCTGCGGAATTCGCGGGTTCGGTAGAGCCTGTCAGATAGCCATTTTGCCGGGGATGGATCAGGTCGCGAACTGGATTCCTGGATGCTGGTTCGCGAGAACCAATCGAAAGCATTGGAACGAATCGTGCGTGCGCCGTATCACTATAGGCATACTTGCCTCGCTAACCTAACCCATGTAATACCATGCTGCGAAACATCCTTGGCGTAATCGGTGGATATGCCGTAATGGCCCTGAGCATAATGGTTGTGTTTACTGCAGCATACCTTGTACTGGGAGCCGACGGATCATTCAGATCGGAATCATGGCAGGTTTCTACCATCTGGCTCATTCTCAGCATTGTCGTTGGACTCGGCGCGGCTTGGGTCGGTGGTAATGTTTGCCAGCGGATCGCCCGGTCGATGAGAGGTCCTGTCTACTTGATTGCGGTCGTTGTCATTCTGGGCGTCGTGACCATCGTGACGACCGGGGAGCCCACGATGACGGACCCACGTCTGGTGGATCCGGGATGGTTGGAAGCGATGAATAACGCGCATCAGCCAATGTGGATCATGTATCTGAATCCACTTCTCGGAGCGCTCGGGGTGGCCTGGGGTGGTGGCCTTCTTTCGAAAGAGTGAGGCATCGTATAATCCATGATCACGCCAGGCCCGGAATCGATTCTGGAGCGAGATGCCTGGGAAATGCTCTGCGCAGCCCGGGCTGGCGACGGGCAGGCCATCCGTACGCTGCTCGCACGCGACGTCGGTCTGGTTCATGGTGAATACGGCGGCGTGCAGCCGATCCATATTGCTGTCCGCGAAGGACGCCTGCAGGCTGCACGCATCCTTCTCGACGCCGGTGCCGACCCTACGCAGATCGTGGACCATGCATCGCTTCGTATGCACGCCAGCGATCGCGGGTTTGGCGAACTCGCCGAGCTCTTGGGCCGCGCAGCCGAGACATGGACTGACCTAGTAGCACCAGGTAACTCCGATCATGCTATACACAAGGCAGCCTCTGCGAATGATGCGGAAACTGTGCGTGCCCTGCTACGAGAGAATGAGCAACTCTTGGAGCAGGCCGACGATTCCGGCGGCTCCCCGCTTCACCGGGCGGTAGCCGCGTCCGCCGAGGAAGTGGCTACACTGCTCCTGGACAGCGGCGCCGACATCCATGCGCGCCACGGCGCTGGTCGCGCCTCGTCGAGAGGATACCCTCCTATTCTGTTTGAACCGATTGATCTTGCCCTTTGGACAGGTCCTTTCTGGAATGTGCGGGGCGACATGACCACCGCGCGCCTGCTTCTGCGTCGAGGAGCCCGCTACGACCTCGTCATTGCTTCTGCACTCGGTGACGCCGTACGCGTTCGGGGGATCCTGGATGACGATCCGAATGCCATTACGGCGGCGCGGCCATCCGGCAAGCATGCCCTGCCCGCTGCGGTGGAATTCGCCCCCAACGTCGCAACCCTCCTGCTGGAACACGGAGCGTCCCCCAATTGGCCCGATGGCCGGACGGCGCCAAGAGGATCAGCGCTCCATGCAGCGGCACGGCGTGGTTATGAAAAGATGGTCTCCCTGCTACTCGACTATGGCGCGGATCCAAATGCCTGGATCGAGGCATCCGGAAGCGCTACGTTTGTCGCAAAGACGCCTGCGATTCGACGGCTCCTCATGCGCTGTGGCGGCCAGCTCAGCCCCTACGATCTGGCGTGGCTGGGAGAAGACGACGCCGTCATTGCGCGCGTTCGCGAGGAGCCAGCGTCGGCCCATGCAGGTTGTGGCGGAGTCCTGGCCGCTGCATGCAGGTTGGGAAACCGGGATCTCCTCGTTCGATTGCTACAGAACGGGGTTCGAGTGCGACCGGTGGTGACCGAATGCCGTTCCTATTACTGGGAACACCCCGCATTCCTGGATATGCTTCTTGCGCACGGGATGGATCCGAACCTGCCGGATTTTCAGTGTACAACACCGCTGCACAGTCTCTGCAGTTTGGACAATCGAGGCCGCGCACGACCCAACCGAACAACGTGCGCACGCATCTTGCTCGAGCATGGGGCAAATATCAACGCTACAGAGGAAGCCTACCAGTCAACCCCACTCGGATGGGCAGCCCGGCTCGGTCTGGCGGACATGGCAGTGCTACTCCTGGAGCACGGAGCAGATATCAACGGCGGTGCGGATTGGGCAACCCCGCTGTCTTGGGCTGAGCGGCGCAATCACCTCGAAGTTGTGCGCATCTTAAGACGCGCCAGGGCCTAGCACTGTCACAGTACACTCCTACCAGGGCAATCCTACAGACGTCGTAAGGAATTCCATGAAGCCAGCCGCGATCTGGTATCTGCGCGCAAGCTCCTCCAGGAAGTCCGACTTGCAGATATCCGACTCCGTGAGCACGGAAGATGCTACGAAGTGTCTGCGCTTGAGGTCATCCACAAAACGGTGGTCCGGGTCGAAACCCCGCGGCGCGCGCTTCAGGGAGTCGGCATGGAGATCCCGGGTGTAGATCGCTGAGAAATCCGGATCCGTCGTTACACGCTCCCACTCCGACGAATCATTCACGATTGTCTGTCGAATCTGATTGAGGGTTTTTGTGTCAGGCCCCCAGAGTCCCACAGCCGCGAAGCACTCCCCAGGTCCCAGGTGCAGATAAAATCCCGGCGCGTGGGCATTCTTTCCAGCTTTATGGCGAAAATGCACGCCTGCCGCCGTCTTATACGGGCGCTTGTCTTTGGAAAAGCGGATATCGCGGTAGATACGAAAAAGGGACCCTCCCACTTTGGGAATCGCGTTAAAATGCGCGCTAATATCCGCGAGCGGAGCAGCAAAATCAGTTATGAGCGTGAGTAGTGGATCTTTGACACAGGCCTCGTACCGCCATTTGTTTGCAAGGAACCAATCTCTGTTGTTGTTATTGCGGAGGTCGGTGAAGAAGTCAAACAGGGCAGGCTGAATGGGAGACATTGACTCGTTTGCGGGTTTGCCGGCGCGGATACCGTAGAATGCGGGGATGGCACGGCCTCACATAGCTGGGGTTCCTTGGGACACATGGAGACAACAGAGAGCAGTCATGGATGAGCATGCGCAGTTACGGGCTTGGTGGTGGCATACGCAAGGTCTCGACCATAGCCTTGCCGGTCACGAGCCGGCAACCATCTTCGCGCGCACAGGCTGGGCGCGCTCCGTGGGCGGCGACTGCCCCTACCTTACGCTATTCACTCGCGGGGCACATGATCGCGCGAGCGTGGATCGGGCCGTAGAGGTCATGGACATACAGGAACTCCCGAGCGCCCGGGGCTGCACCTACGTGGTGGGGGCTAACGATTATGCGCTCGCACTGACATTAGCTCGCCCCTTCAAGGAAGCAGAAACCAGAAAAGCTCGCCAGCTCGGCGTAACCGAAGCGGAGCAGCGCAGACTTTCCCGCGCTGTGCTGGATGCGCTGGCGAATGCTCCACTGGACCCGGCCACACTGCGGGAATCGCTGGGTGACCGGGTACGAAGCCTGGGAGAAGAGGGCAAGAGGAAAGGGCTGACGACGACACTTCCGCTGGTGTTGGGTGATCTTCAGGTACGCGGAGAAATCCGTCGTATTTCGACCACAGGGCGTTTGGACAACCAACGCTATCGCTATGCACGCTGGGAGCGCAATCCATGTGCGGGCTACGACGCCACGCTTGGGCAGGCCCACACGCGCCTGGCCGTGCAGTTTTTTGACTGGATTGGTCCGGCAACGGTAGGCGAGTTTCGCTGGTTCTCCGGATTGGGGGCCAGAGCAGCTCGGATTGCGCTCGAGGCGATTGATCTCGCGCCACTGCCGACCGATCCCACGCGTCTGTTGCATTCGCGCCAGCTAGCGGCGTTTGCAACGTACCAGGTACCTGAAGAGCCGGACGTTAGCCTGGTAAGCGGCTTGGATGCTCTCTTTCTGTTGCGGCGTGATGCGGGCAATTGTATTGACCCTGCCGACAAAGCGCATCCCCTTCTCGTCCCCGCTAGTCCGAGTCTTAGCGATTTGCCGTACCATGCAATCGTGGATCGCGGCCGGATCATCGGGTTGTGGGAATTCGATGTGGCCACCCAGTCGATTGTCTGGATAACATTTGATCCCCCAGCTCCCGAAACTCTCGCTGCGATCGCAAGGACTGAGGCTTTCGTCCGGGATGAACTACAGGATGCCCGCGCATTTAGCCTGGATAGCCCCAAACGCCGAGCCCCTCGTATTGCCCGTCTTCGCGCCTATGCCCGGCCATAGGCGTTCCAAGGACAAGGAGTCTGCGACACAGGAGCGTAGGGGCAGTGCTATTCCGAAAGGCCCCGCATGACCTGCTATATTGGCGGTTACCGACCGACGAGACATGTCGCCGAGATGAAGGTGCATCAGCCGCACCATTTGCACTCGCTGAAGCCAAAACCACATTTCGAAATGCGTAGCACAAAGCGGGAATTCGTTTTCCGAACAGAATCTGTAGCAGAGTGCTTGCTCCTCTTGGACCTCATTTGCATACCGTCTCTCCCGGAGATAACCAGCAATGGGCGTCCGAATACCTGGATGACTGTAGAAACAATTAGCAGTTTGCCGAACGCGGCCTGTGTTTTCGGTGGGAGACGGCGAAAACGTACTGCTCATCCACGAAATGCGAGCCACTTGCACGGAACTGTGCCACTAGATCACCGGGACCACCAGTCACTCTGGATGGTTTGCAAGAGCCTCAAAGGGTACCTTATTTTCTGTCCTAACAATGCGCGACGAAAGAGGCCACAAGTCAATGCGTCTTGCCAGGAACGTGGGAATTATTGTTCTTGACTCGCTCCTGTCTGTGGCTGCTGCCACCATTCTTTATTGCGCGCCTGTTAGTATTGGGGGCAACCTTAACCTCCACCCTTTCGCAGCTTCCAGTCCCTTTACACCTGCTCAAGGTGCGCTGGCCGGTCCAGCCAATCCGTACCCTTTTGAGGCGATACAACCTGATTTCACTACGGTAACGATTCGTCTGTTCGGTGACGAGACGTATCACTACGCCGAAACCATAGATGGGTACACGGTCATACGTGATTCGTCTGGCACAGCTTGGGTCTATGCGTTTCGCGATGCCGAAGGTAAGCTCAGTCCTACCGCCATCCTGGCACATGACCCCGAGGCGCGCTCTGTCCAGGAGGTTGAATTGCTGAACCGCGTTGGCCAGCATGTACGACCCAGTGAGCAGGTGATTCAGGAGATCCTCAGTCAGCATCCACACCGCGCTGACCCCTCCGGCTCGGCCCTCCTGATGGAACGCCTGTTTCGAAAAACCAGGGGGAATGCGGTCACCATGAAGATACTTGTTCTACTGGTTGACTTCCCAGATCTATCTGGTGAAAGCTCGATACAAGCAAAGAAGGAAATGCTTACCCAACCTGGTTGGCACGGCGGGATCGGTGCACATGGCAGTTTGAACGATTACTTGAGAGAAGTCTCTTACGGCCAGTTCGGTATTGATGCTGACGTATATGGCTGGTTCACGAGCACGAACGATCAACTGTACTATGGTGACAAGAATGGTACGGGTCGCGCACGCGAACTGGCGGCTGGGGCTATTGACGCCGCCAACGCCAGTGGCGTCGACTTTTCGAAATACGATAATGACGGGGATGGCCATTGCGATGGAGTTATAATCATCCACGCGGGTTTGGGGGCCGCGCAGCAGGGAGACACGCGCTTCATTTGGCCTCACCAATCGGAGTTGGGAGAGAACAGCCGCAATTTTGACGGAGTGGTAATCAGCCGTTACACCGTACAACCGGAAAAGCAGTATGGCAGGCAGGCAGGCGTGGGCGTGCTTGCCCATGAATTCATGCACCTGATGTTTCGTCTGCCCGACCTATATGATATTGATGATAGTTCTGCAGGTATCGGATTGTGGGGACTCATGGCTAGCGGTAACTGGCTAGATGCAGGTCGGGCGCCCGCCCACCTCTCAGCATGGTGCAAAAAGAAACTGCAATGGATCTCTCCCCAGCTGATAGAAACAGATGGTAGTTACACTTTTACACCAGCCGAAGCTGATCCTGAGAATGTCTATCGTATCAATTTTGCGAATAGTCCATTAGAATATTTTCTGGTGGAAAACCGTCAGCGCGTGGGCTTTGACTCCTATCTACCCGGTACGGGGCTATTGATCTGGCACGTAGATGATGTGATGTCCACCAACAGTAATGAATTGCATAAGTGGGTCGATCTTGAGGAAGCGGACGGAAATGATGAACTGGATAGGAAAGAAAGCCGGGGCGATGCCGGTGATCCGTTCCCTGGTACCCATGGCAATCGTCGCTTTTATTACCAGAGCAATCCAAGCAGCCGATCCTATTATGAATCTGTTCCCTCGAACGTCGCGATTTGGGATATCAGCGATTCTTCTGATATGATGACGGCAATGATCAGCATAACCGCCCCATTTGCTGCTTTTACTTCTAACCTTCAGACTGGCCATGCACCATTGAGTGTTTCTTTCATCGACCAGTCCGTCCCACAACAAGCCATTACACACTGGTCCTGGGATCTTGACGGTGATGGTGTAGTGGACAGCAATGACCAAAATCCTACCTGGTCGTACTCGCAGCCAGGCCAGTATACAGTTATTCTTGAGGTTTCCAATAATAATGTTGCGTCAATTGCTGGTTCTGCTTCACTGACCAAAGAATTCTTCATACAAGTATTCAACGGCGAAAGCGCCTTGCTATTTCAAAACCAGGGTGAACTTGTGAAAATCCCTAAACACGCGAGCCTTGACGTTAGCGAAGCCATGACGTTTGAAGCATGGATTAATCCTTCGGGCTGGGGCAGGCGAACCGGGGGTCGGGCGCGTATAGCAAGCAAAGCCAATAGTTTTTGGATCTACATGCAGGAAACGGCTGACGACGACGAGCTTAGTGCTAACAGCGTGGCTTTTGTCCTTCAGGATGAGAACAACAAGAGGAGCCTATGGAACACACCATCGGGTTCGATCTCGTTGGATAAATGGCAACACGTTGCTGTGACGTTTAATGCAGAAGGTGCGTCAGACGAAAGCGTGGAAATGTACATTGATGGCATTCGTCAATCCGTTTACGGTACGGGAGAGCTGACCGGCGCTATTGGTCATCAAGTTTCTAACGATTTGTTTGTTGGAAATTCCAGCGCCAAGATTTACAGTTTCCAGGGCAGGATCGATGAAGTCCGTCTGTGGGACATCACTCGTACGGGAACGGAAGTGTCAGATGGCAGGACTGTGGCACTTCTCGGTAATGAGGCAGGCCTGGTCGGCTATTGGAGAATGAATGAAGGCAATGGAGACGTAGTGAAGGACCTCAGTCCGAATGCAAATGATGGCGTTGTTGCAGTTGCGCGCTGGGGCGAAGGCATAGACTTAGCGTCGTCCGTCACGATTGCCAATGAGATTGAGGCGCCACAGACGTTCTCCCTATTTGAAAACTATCCCAACCCGTTCAAATCAGAGACCTGGATCCGCTTCACCTTGCCTGAAGAAGCTCAAGTATCGGTCAAGGTTTTCAACCTGCTCGGACAACTCATAAGCACACTATTGAATGAAGATTTGATTTCCCGTGGTGATCATCAAATTCGCTTTCTGGACAAACACCTTTCTTCTGGTATATACTTTTGCACTATTAGTGCGCGCAGTACGGATGGCACCACCTTCAACGGTTCGATGCCTATGATCCTGATGAAATGAACTAGGAGATCTCCGACAGAATTCCTGAATCGGATTAGTCAGCCAGACCGCCTCACCGGACGTTCACTTCAAATAGTCCCTTATACCGGCAAACGTGTCCTTCCACCCGGTCTCACAGGCGGCGTAGTGGGCGTCTGCTTCCGGTCCGCCAGGAAATCCGCTCTGGATGACACGCAAAAGCGCGCCGGATGAATGTGGCTCCACAACAAACTCCACAACGAAATCAGCCTTGAAGGGAAGCGGCCCGTCCTTGCCGGTGTAGTAGTGATCCACCATTACGATCCGGGATTCGGGCTCGAAAACACTAATCGTGGCAACGGTGACGTAGTCAGGTGCGTCTTCGTTCGCGCCCCATGCAGCGACAAATTTGCCTCCGACTTCCGGCACAATGATTACCGATGCGGCTCCCCACCAGCACCGTACAGCGCTCGGTGTGTGCAATACCCGAAACAGTGTTGTCGAATCTACAGGGAAGACTTCCTCATGCATATGCGTGCGCGTACTCATAGGGCAGACTGTTTGCTGGGATGTGGAGACTTGTTACCCAGGTAACCTTTTCTTCGCAAACCGGTTCTTTCCACGTTCTGTCAACCTGCCTAACGCACGCTATGTCCATCGGCATAAGCGAAGATCGCACGGTGCTACTGCCTGTGGATGGCATGGAATGCGCCGCCTGCGCTGCGCGCATTGAGCGACAGCTAGAAAAGGAGCCGGGTGTCCTGGAGGCCGGCGTTAACTTCGCTACCGGTGAAGCCTCCGTTCGTTACGCGGCAACCGGTGATGTATCCCGGATTGTCCATGCCGTGAAGCGTGCCGGCTATGGCGTGCGCCCGAACACCCTGACCATTCCACTGCTCCAGGAAACGAGCGAGCGCCTGCTCCAGGCGCTGTTTGACGAGGTACCAGGAGTCGAAAGCGTACAGCTGCAGGACAGGTCTGTTGTGGTCACGTTCCTCGGCGCATTGGTGCGTCCAGAGGAATTATCCCGGATTCTAGGTGCGCATGGCCTGGCTGACATGGCCTCCGGTGTGGAGCGCCATGTGCCACTGGATCGTACGCAGCAATATGCAGCGCTGAAGCGGCGCTTCGCCGCCGCTGCGATACTGAGCGCACCTGTATTGATTTTGTCGATGGCGCACGGCGCCCTGGATTTTCCGGGCATTCGCTATGTGCTCCTGGCACTCGCCACGCCGGTGGTCGTGTGGGCAGGCAGGCCGTTCTTTGCAGGCGCCTGGACCGCATTGCGACATGGGACCTCAAACATGAATACACTCGTGGCGCTGGGCGTTGGATCCGCTTACGGATACAGCGTAGCGGCGACACTGGCGCCGGAGTGGTTCGCGTCGGCTGGACGCACCCCCCATGTTTACTTCGAGGCTGCAGCGATCATTGTGACGCTGATCCTGATGGGCCGCCTGTTGGAGGCCCGGGCCACTGGCGAAACAAGCGCCGCTATCGCCAAACTGCTCGGCCTGCAGGCGAAGACGGCGCGCGTGCGCCGAGGAACGGAAACCCTGGATATTCCGATTGCCCAACTTAGAAGTGGAGATCATATCATCGTGCGTCCCGGTGAAAAGATACCTGCGGATGGCAGGATCATCGAGGGTGCCTCGGCAGTGGACGAAAGCATGCTCACCGGCGAGCCGCTGCCCGTGGAAAAGCAGGTCGGAGACATCATCGTTGGCAGTACTATAAACAGGCACGGAGCATTCGTCGCGGAAGTGACACGCGTAGGCGCGGAATCCACTCTGCAGCAAATTGTTCGACTGACGCGCGCGGCGCAACGCCGCAAGGCCCCCATCCAGCGGCTTGCTGACAGGGTGTCGGGCATCTTCGTCCCGGCGGTGCTGATCGTCGCCATGATAACCTTTGTCATCTGGCTTCCTTCAGGACCGACGCGCGCACTACTTACGTTTGTGTCTGTGCTCATCATCGCGTGTCCGTGTGCGCTTGGACTGGCAACGCCAACGGCCATCATGGTGGCGACGGGCGAAGCTGCCCGGCAAGGAATCCTGTTCAAGGGGGCCGACGCCGTGGAGCGGCTACGTTCGATAGACCTGGTAGTCCTGGACAAGACTGGAACGCTGACAGAAGGGCAGCCGTCACTAACGGGCGTCTCAGTTGTAGCACCGTGGACCGAAAACGAAGTGCTGCAGCTTTCAGCGTCCGTCGAGGCATTGTCTGAGCATCCGGTGGGCGTGGCCATTACCGAAGGCGCCCGCAATAGGGGCTTGGCGCTATTCCTTGCCGAGTCGTTCGAATCTTCCGCAGGTCTCGGCATTGAAGCGATGGCAGACGGACGCCACATCCTCGTCGGCAGCCTGGCATTCCTGGAATCGCGGGGCATTGCCACCAGCGATCTGGCCTCCCCTGCCAGCCCCGGAAGCACGTCTGTCTGGGTGGTCATAGACGGTGAACCAGCCGGCGTTCTGACCATTGCCGACACACTCAGGCCTACGTCACAGGCTGCCGTGGACGCGTTGCACAACTTGGGGATCAAGGTGGCTATGGCTACCGGCGACTCGCCTACCGCTGGCAAGGCCATGGCCGAGGCACTCGGAATAGATCAAGTCGCGGCTGGAATCCTGCCAAGCGGCAAAGCCGAGCTCATCCGCACGTTCCAGGGCGAAGGACATGTGGTCGCCATGGTCGGCGACGGGATAAACGATGCGCCCGCACTTGCTCAGGCTGATGTCGGAATCGCCATAGGCGCCGGAGCAGATATTGCGATAGAGGCCAGCGATGTCACGCTGATGGGCAGCGATCCGGAAACAATCGCCCGTGCGTACAAGATATCACGGCGTACGCTACGAACCATCAAGCAGAATTTGTTTTTCGCCTTCATTTATAACACGATCGGAATCCCGGTAGCAGCTGGCGTGCTGTACCCGTTCTTTGGTCTGCTCTTGAGTCCAATCATTGCGTCCCTGGCAATGGCACTGTCCAGTGTGTCTGTGGTCGCAAACAGCCTCCGCCTGCGTGCAATACATGAGAGTTAGCAGGTCACCATTTTCCCCACAATTCCCCACCCCCTCGTGAAAGCCTCCTAGGCCATAATATTAGTGAATATTTAATCACTAGTACAGATTGGTCATTTTTGCACACATATATATATGTTAATCCTTTCAGCACTATAGTAAAGGAGATGCGCCCACCATTATTCAATCCTGCCGAGAGGATCACGCAGATAGACTCAATGCATCACGTTCCGCTCGCGCAACAGGAGAATCGTAGGATGTAGAATGAGCGGATTCAGCCGGTAGCGCTCACCCGGAACGATATGCAGGTCGTCCTTGCCGCTACACGCCACAATGAGGCGCAGGTTAAGCAATGATTCCAACACGAAAATACTGTCCGGATCCGACATGCGAAAAATGCGATTATGCTCCTCAAGACTTAGCGTGTTGTGAAGCAGGAAAGCCTTCATCGTAAATGTTCTCGCCATGTCGAACGATTCGAAGAACCGAAAGTCAAGAGGGACGACTGGCTTCATGGTTAAGACACCCGCCTGCTTGTCGTATTCCGCACTCTGTAGCCAGTAGTTCAGGGCGAGCATAACATTCGTGCCGCTATACTGATAGAGCTTGTCGAAATACAAACCACACAGTAGCTGCTGTGTGGCCTCTTCGGTGCGCACCCGGCGCAGGTGGCGTCGCTGCAGTGGAGAGAGCGTCTTTGGTTCGGCAAAGCGTAGCCCTAACCCGCTGAGTTGGTGCCGATTGATGATGATTTTCTGGAGCGTCTCGCGATCCAGGGGAATCGGACGGTGAACCGCGACCAGACCTGTCGCCGCACCTGTCGTGCTTTTGAGGAAGTGCCAGGCGACGTCACTCATCGAGACAATCCAGCAGATCCTGGCGTCCGTGCGCGAAAAGAAAATCAGCACCCGCTCGATAACCTCAGAGCCGCTCGTTGTGCGGAGAAGAAGGTGCTCTAGGTTTTCGATTACGCACACCGCAAGTTTTCCGGGTGGAGCGGCTAGCAACGCGGCTTCCAGGGTCTCGAGACCGTCTCTCGCGCCATCGTCGATGCCCAACGCGGCGGCCACATGCGTAGCAAACGCCGTGGTATTGGTCACGCGCTCCTCCAGCGACAACAGATGCACGTCGGCCTCTTTGGAAAACGTCGCTTGTACCACGTTCACGAGACTCGTTCGTCCACTGCCAGGGGGCATGGGCAAGACGAGTGCACCTGCCGCACGATCTTCCCGCCAGCGCCGGATGTGTCGTCGGATATGTTCGAGATCCTGGTTGCGACCTTCCAGAAGTGACGGTTCCGTTACCGGTTGAAGAGCAAACAGCCGCTGATACACCAGCGGCATACTTGCATGGAGCTGGTGGAGATTGGCTACCGAAATCGCATCCAGCGTGCGCAGCCGATCTGCTTCATCCGCCGCCGCCGTCCCAATCGCCGAGCGCCCCTGCTCCAAGAGCATCCGCGCCTGCCGCCGGCCTCGCCGGATAATGCGCCAGCCCTGTTGCGAAACACGTGCGGCCATTGCCCTACTCCAACGCAGAGCGCCTTGAGCTTGTCGGCGGAAACGCATCAGATAACCTGACCACTGCTGTTCAATGAATGCCTCCCCACGCGTAGCTCGATGAATGTTTGCCCAGTATTCCTGAAATTGCAGAAAGGCCTTGTTAGCAAAAACCTGCCAGGGTTGACCCAGAGAATCTGCCAGCTCCATCAATAACTCCGCTGCACGTCGCAATCCATCGGTAGCAAGTCCCCGGGCATTGTTAACGGACGTTTCTGTGCCTGTAGCATCCAATTCCTCCAGCGCCACTCCCACGTTGAACTCCACAATCCGGATTGCCTGCTCGGACTCGCTCCAGATCCGGACCACCGTGTCGCGCAGCGGCTGGGCAAGCTCTGCGAGATGCTCATCAATAGACGAGAATATTTCACGTATTTCCTGACGAACTTGTATTTGCCAATAGCGCCGGTCTGGCGAAATATCCAATTTATTGCGGGGTGGAGCATGTATGGTTACGTGCGCTGGTAAAGCCTGCAGCGCATCATCCAGTATTTGGAATACGACTCCGCCTGGCTTGGTGAGCACTTGATCCACTTCAATGAGCTCGTGGACTGCACCGAGATCATCCCGCAGAGCCCGGGGCACCTCTTCTTGCAGCTTGCGCAAGGTTTCTGCGAGCGCGGCCCTCTTGGTGGAATCCGCGGCAACCTCGATGGCCTGTGAAGCCTCCCGTAGCTGGCTGGCCGCATGGGCAAACGATTCCTGAACAGGCCGGAGCGTCACATCAGCAATACGCGCCAGGAGCGCATCATGGATGTTCAGGAGCGTCATCCGAAAACCTGTCAACTGCTCGTTCAACACAAGCCGGTTGACGACTTCTGCATGCCATGCCATCCAGTGTCCCTGGATCCGCTCAATCATTGCCACAGGACGTTGCCGCAAGGGTGGCACTACGCGGGCCTCCTTCCCGAGCATGAAGGTCCCGGCATACTTAAGGTCCTGCTCCAAGTCTCTGGATGCGGCATCAAACCTGTCGGTGTCGTCCAGTTCAGGGAGCACCATCGCGCTTGCTACGTGATCAAGCACCTGTTGAAGTGTACGGACGCTGGTCGTGAACGCTTCTTTATCGTAAGAGATGTTTTCCGTCTGTGCATCCGGCGCATGTGCTGGTTGGTGGTGGCCAATCTGGTCGAGGCGGTGCTCTACTTCCAGCGTGGCATGCGTCCAATCAGTAAGGGCTACTTCAAGGCGGCCGATTAACGTCGCAACGTGGTCCTGAATCCGTTCGTGCAGCGATGCTATCGTTGAACCAAGACGCTGGTGCACATGATACTCGCACAGCGCGTGTAGTGGTACCGTGCGTTCCGGAAGGGACGGCGCCGTGGACGCGAGCCAGCGGCGTCGAATCCGCCGCCGAACGCGCACGCCGGTCTTGCGCAGCGCGCGAACGGGACCATCGCCAGCGGCAGGCTCAAAAAGCACATCAGGACACGGCAGCGTGCAGATCGGCATTGCTTCGTCCACAAGCGGCGCCAACGCAGACAGCATTGCGCGAGCATTCTGCCCCAACAGATCTCGACGGTTCAACCGGGGTAGCTCGGTCCTGATTGGCTTAGCCACACCTGTAGCCACCGCTTCGCGATAGGCCACAACACGCGACCACAGGTCGGCTCCAGTCTCGTCGAGACGCCAGACGACCAGAAGTTGACGGTGGGACGCGGCTGCCTGTTCGACCACCGCACGGAGTGGGTCAAACAGGTCCTTCGCGATCGCTGCCGTGCATCGCTCCCACTGTTCGCGCGCAGACTGGTCCACCACCTGCAAATGGGACTGCACGGCCTCCGCCGCCGCATGCGCGGATGGCGATACCGTTACACCGGGTGGAATTACGGATTCAGTCATGATCCTAGCCAATGATCGGCTTGAGATCCCCATCGATGGCATCGAAGAATCCCTCACGGAGGAATTCGGCCTTGGCCGTTTCGGTTATATCGCTAGCCAAGGCAAACTCATAGCGCGTATCCAGAACGTAGGCCTTCACAGTCAACTGTGTCAGGAAGGTTTCCCTGAACTCATCCCTGATGTTTACGACGATGGGCTTCTCCAAATAGACATATTTCGAATTGGCGGCCGCACTGAAGGCAATTGCCTTGGCCCTGGTCACATCGACCCATCCCGGCAGGAATAACTCGACAACCACCTGGCAATCGAGACTGCCGCTATTGGCATTGGCCACCTGATTGTCAACAACCTGCGAATTCGGCACGGAGACAAGATTGTCATCGGGCGTAACAATGCGCGTTGATCGAAGCCCCATGGAAACCACCTCACCGTAGGCGTCACCGATCCGGATCTTGTCCCCAATCTGAAACGGCTGATCCAGGATGATGAGGATGCCACCGAAGATATTCTTGAGTATATCCTGCGCAGCGAACCCAACTGCGACGCCAATGGCGGTCATGGCAGCCAATAGACCTCGGCGATCGACCTGATAGATTTCGGCGAGAATGACATATATCGCGATGCCCCAGATGAGAAGGCGCCCGATCGGCACCAGTTTTTTGTAGAACAGCCGTCTCGCCGCACTGCGCTCAGATAGTGTATCGAGAAGCCATATCGCGCCTCGCATCAGGAAAAAACTCCCGATCAAGACCAGGATGGCCAGTATGGTCTTTCCACCGTATTCTTGCACTCCGGTCCCCAGCGCCGCAATAAACGAGATCGCTGCCATATCCATGGCCGGCTGGACCTCGTGCATTCGCGCAACGGTTTGGCGGATCAGCCGTGGTGCGTCGTGCGTGGTCTCTGATGACGCTGTCACGAAGTGCTGGACAGCTTGCATGTGTCCATTCAGCACGACAAGGCCCTGGCGCTGACGCTGCAGCTCGTGCTGAATTTGCGTCCATGTGTAGCGCAGGCTATCTACTGAAAACGCCGCGGCTTGCATCGTCACGAGTCGACTGCTGGCACGATCCAGCACCAGGAAGACATCAGCCAGTCGCACGATTTCCTGCCACAGCTGGGTGGCGACATGACGACCACCTTCATCTGCGGCGGACAACAATTCCTTATTTGAGGCTTCCAGGATGCCAAGTAGCGCACCCCACACACCGACAGTCTGGCGCAGATGCCATCCGAATTCCCGCGCACGCGCTTGGTCAGGCAGTGCAGCTCCGACTGGCAAGAACCCTCCGTCCCCGAGCGTGGCGAGAAACGCGGCATGGGAAACCTGGGCCGCCTCAAAGGTAGCCGTTGCACGGTCCAGCTCCTCCCAAAGGGAATCCAGTCGCGTTGCGTCCTGACTGCCACGCGCGGCCTGCAGCCGAGCATGCGATGCCAGAAGAATCGTGCGCGCGGAGTCCGCCAGAGTGATCTCGAGGGCCAGAAGCGCGGATACATCGCGTGCCGGACTGGCGCTGGGTGCTCGGGCGGCATCGGCCAAGCCTCTGATTTCCGCTAGCGCAGTGTCCTGGCGGAGGAGCCCATCTCCCAATTGCCGGTCCAACTCACGGACGCCGCTGGATGCTGGCACTTGCAACAGTGGTACTTCTTCTACGCGCATTGCCGCATCCCGCAAACGACTTGTCGCTGCATTCGAAGATGCTTCAGACAGCGCCCCCACAAGTCGAGGGCTCGAAGCGCGAAGCACATTAATCACGTGGTTCACCACGGCGGCTTGCTGCCGCACGACCCCGGCCAAGTTCAGCAACGCGATGCTGTCTGCTACCGATACCTCGGTGAGAGCATGCGTTCTCATAGAATCTGTCATCGCCGCCAATCTCCTGCATACGCCAACAATGTCCTGCCGCACCGAATCCAGTCCCGGATTCTGCGCGAGCTCTTCTGGCCCGCGGAAGAGCCGCTGCAGCAAGGGTTCCTTAGCAGGCGACGACGCCACCATAATGTTGGAGCAGTCCAGGCGTGACACCGCTGGCGCCCAACACGAGGACACCAGTAGAAGCACTAGTCCCCAACAAGCCGTTGTACCCGGAATGGAGCGCATGAAAGCAGCCGCAACCTTAGTTAATGGTCCAAGTTCGCCAAAAAAACCGCGCCTTGCTTGCTTACGATGCCCGCCGGGTCTGCCGACCGGCAACGAGCCTTGTGCAGATGCGTATACCTGGAGATTGCTCAATTGACAACACTCGTGCGCATGAACACATCGGCTGTAATCAAGGTGGCTACCTGGAACGTGAACTCGGCGCGCGCGCGAATCGAGCGGATTGTCGATTTTCTGGATGCGCATAAGCCCGACGTGGTGTGCCTCCAGGAAATCAAGTCTACCCAAGGCACCTTCCCCTTTGCAGCCATTGAGCAGGCGGGGTATGTCTCCGCTATCTTCGGACAGCCCGCCTACAATGGGGTTGCCCTCCTGTCCCGGCAGGTTGCCGAGGACGTGGAAACAGGCCTGGACGACGAGGCGCGGGTTATTGCCGGTACACTCTTCGGCATGCGGATGATTTCGGTGTACGTGCCAAATGGCCAGCGTATTGGCTCACCCAAACATCAATACAAGCTACAATGGCTGGATAAACTTGCCTCCTTCCTTGAGGAGCAGCGGACGCGGTATGGCGAGTTCGTGGTCGCTGGAGACTACAACGTCGCTCCGGAAGACGTAGACATCGCTCATCCCGACGAATGGGAAGGTAAAGTGCTGTCCGACCCGGCCGCCCGAGCCAAGCTGGAGAACATCATCTCACGCTTTGAACTCGTTGACGTACTGCGCAAGCACAACACCGGACCCGGCGTCTTTACGTGGTGGGACTACCGTACGCGCGGGTATGTCTGGAATGACGGGGTACGGATCGATCACATCCTGGCCACTCCTGGGTACGCTGCACGGAGTGTCCATGCCTGGGTGGATGTGGAGGAGCGTGGTGGATCGGGGCGGTCAGATCACGTGCCCGTCCTGGCTCGACTATCAGTGGGCGTCTAGCCATGTGGGCCCGTAATTCAAGTCTACTTCGACGGGCACCGACAGCGGCATCGCTGATGCCATGCGCACTTGCACAAGCGGGCGCACAACGTCTCGTTCAAAATCGGGTACCTCGAAGACGAGTTCGTCGTGCACCTGCAGAATGGGGCGCGTGACTAGTCCATCCTGCCGCAGGCAGCGCTGGATATCCACGGCAGCAAGTTTGATCATGTCAGCCTGCGTACCCTGGATGGGCATGTTAATGGCAATGCGCTCTGCTGCTGAGCGTACCGCCCGGTTACGCGCCTTGATTGCGGGCAGGTAGCGCCGCCTGCCCCACAGGGTTTCGGCGTAGCCACGTTCGCGGGCTATTTCCACCTGGCTGCTGAGAAAAGATGCAATGCCGGGAAAGGAAGCATGATAGATGTCCATTAGTGACTTGGCATCCTCCCGGCTGCATCGCAATTGCTGCGCGAGCCCCGTCGTGGAGAGGCCATATGGAATGCCATAATTGACCGCCTTGGCGCGGCTCCTCTGCTCCCGTGTGACCTCTTCTGCTTCGATTTCATAGATGCGGGCTGCGGTTTCGGTATGGGGGTCCCGCCCTGTGCGAAAGATTTCGGCAAGCCCGACGTCGCCGCTCATATGCGCAAGGATGCGCAGCTCAATTTGCGAATAGTCCGCACTGAGGAGGCACCATCCCGTTGGCGCAACAAACGCCCGGCGAAGTTCTCGCCCGGTTGCGCGACGCACCGGAATGTTTTGCAAGCCGGGATCCGAAGATGACAACCTCCCGGTGGCTGCTACCGTCTGGTGGAATATCGTGTGCACTCGCTGGGTGTTCGGGTGGATCATCCGCCGCAGACCGTCGATGTAGGCATTCTGGAGACGGGTGGCCTTACGCCAGTCGATGATGAGCCCCGGAAGTTCGTGGTCTATAGACAAGTCGAGGAGCACTTCCTCCTTGGTGGATGGCTGGCCCGATGCGGTTTTCTGCTTCACCCGCAGTCCCAGATGCTCAAAGAGAATGTGGCCTACCTGGGCCGGCGATCCAATGTTGAACGGCTTGCCTGCGGCCGCCATAATGGTTTCTTCCAGGCGGGCGATTTCGATTGTCAGTCGATCTTCGATTACTCGCAGGCGTTCGGGATCGATCGTAACGCCGGTCTCCTCCATCGCCGCCAGTGTGTAGAGGAGCGGAAATTCCATTCTGGCCGCAACTTTCGCCAGCCCTTGCTTCTTGAGCTCGTCTGCGAGAACATCCTTCAGCCTGTACGCCAGGGCTGCTTCTTCGCAGGCGGATACCGTAATTTCGTCGTGCGCAAGTTCGCGTAGCGTGCGGACATTCTTGCCCTTACCCAGAATCTTTGCGCGATCAATCGGCTCGTAATTAAGCTTTGCAGAAGTTACAAAGCCCAGCGTGTGGCTCTCATCTGGCGCCAGCAAGTAATGCGCCACTTCCGTATCAAACAGTTGTCCGCGCACGATGACGCCATCCAGTGCCAGGCGTACCAGGAGTGGCTTGAGGCCATGGCCGATCTTGCCCTGGTTCGGATTGGTGAACAGGGGTGCCAGGATGCGCACCACTTCGTTCCTTGTCGTTCCGTCCGGCAGCGGAAAAGGCAGGTAGCACGCCGAGTCGGAGGCCCACGCCAGCGACATCCCTACCCAATCCTGCCATATCGGAGGCCCTGCGGGAAGTACGGCATGCAGGGCCAGTTGCTCCTGGTTGCGCAGCATTCGCTCAAGCGCTTTGAGCTCTTCGTTGCTTGCTATCAGGCGAAAGTCTGTCGCAGACGCGTCGTATTCGGCCCTGGGAGCCTCGTCGACCGGCAACTCCGTGGAAGATCCGGTCGGTATCTCCTTTGTCAAACGGTCCAGGAGTGTGCGAAATTCCAATTGGCGAAATAGCCCCAATGGAGCTGGCGCAGTCACCTCTCCGCGTTTCAGGACATCCCAGTCCAGCATCACTGGGACATCTGTCTTGATTGTGACTAGCGTCTTGCTAAGATGCGCCATATCCGGATGCTCCAGGAGTCCCTCGCGGGCCTTCTTGCCCGATACCTCCGGTGCATGCAGCACTAGATTTTCGACGGTGCCGTAGCGCTCAATCAGTTTCTGAGCTGTCTTTTCCCCAATGCCATAAATGCCTGGAACGTTATCGGCTTTGTCACCCATCAGGGCAAGGATATCAATGAACTGGATGGGATCAACCGCATATTTCTCCCGAAACGACGCTTCTGTGAGATGATCAAAGTCTTCCCCACGCCTTGACGGCTTGAAGAGCGAAACCCTGTCCGACAGCAGTTGCTGAAAGTCCTTATCTGGGGAAACGATTATTGCCCGGGCACCTGATGCTTCCGCCTTCTTCGCGAGGGTACCAATCACGTCGTCCGCCTCAACACCCTGGACCTCGAACACCGGGATCAACAGTGCTTCTGCGATCTGTTTGATTAGTGGCAGGTTGCTTGTCAGTTCTTCGGGCGGCGGATCCCGATGGGCCTTATAGTCGGCATACAGTTCATTGCGAAATGTCCGTTCCGATGCGTCAAATACAACAGCGCCGTAGGTTAGGTTGTAATCGCGGATAAGTTTTATGAGTGTGGTCGTAAATCCATATACCGCTGATGTATTCAGTCCGCGAGAATTAATGCGCGGCCTGCTCATGAACGCGAAGTAGGCACGGTATGCCAGTGCCATCGCGTCAAGGAGAAAGATGGTTCGTTCATCCTTCTTTGTCATACGTTGACCTCCATTCCCCTCAATGCATGCTCAAGGATGTCACTGCAAAATCAGGTGAGTGCGCGCAGCTCTTCCTCGGTGATTACAGAGATTCCCAGCGCCTGCGCCTTAGCGGCCTTGCTCCCTGGATTCTCGCCTGCGACTACGTAGTGCGTCTTCTTGCTCACGGAACCCTTCACGCTGCCCCCTTGCTGCTCAATAAAGGCCTTCGCTTCGACGCGCGATAGCGTTGGGAGCGAACCCGTGAGGACGAATGACAACCCGTTCAGTGTCCCGACTGTTTGTGCGGCCGGTTCGCGTTGAAGCTGAAGCCCGGCCGCGTGCAATTTGTCCAGCAAGACGCCGTTGTCTGGGTCGCTGAACCAGTCTGCAATCTGGCGCACAAGGGTAGGCCCTACGCCTTCCAGGTCATATAGTGGCGCCACGTGCTCCTGGAGGCGGGTCGTGTAATCCAGGAGTGCCTTTTGCTCATCCTCCGTACAGGCTTCGAGTTCAGGCGACAATGCACGCTGGATGCCTGCTGCCGGATCCTTGGCGCGCGCGTAGCGCATGGCGATTTCCAACACCTCGCGCTCAAGTCTGGGCATGATGGCCACAGCGCGCGCCTCCAATTGTGCCAATTCTTCTGCGAGCTGCCGAAGCGCGTTCAGATCCGGGAAGGCCTTGATCAGAAGCTTGGCGACGGTTTCGCCGATGCCTGGAATGCCGAGCGAGGTCAGAAGCTGTTCTGGAGGCCTGCTCTTTGCTTCCTCCAGAGAGTCTAGCAATCCGCGAGCTTTTTTCTCCGCGAAGCCTTCCAGGGACTCCAGTTGCTCCAGTGATAGCGTAAACAGATCGGCCTCATTCGTTAGTAGGCCCTCCTGTATCAGAAGCTGCAACGTCTGCGGACCGAGGCCTTCGATGTTCATGCCACCACGTGAGGCGAAGAACACTACGCCTCGATGAATGCGTTCCGGGCACAACGGATTCGGGCAGTAGATGTCTACCATGCCGGGAGGCCGTATGAGTTGGTCTCCGGAAACGGGACACTGCTGTGGGACGCCTACTATGCGCTCTTCTCCGATCCGTGCGCTGACGACTGGGCCCGTAACATAGGGAATGACATCGCCCGATCGCTTGACCATGATCGTATCCCCAATACGTATGTCGAGCGCGGCGATCTGTTCATAGTTGTGGAGACTGGCGTGGGTTACCGTGACTCCGCCCACAAATACGGGCTCTAGGACAGCCGTCGGTGTAATCTTTCCGCTCCGCCCGACCTGGTGCTGCACATCCAGGAGTGTAGTTGTCTCTTCCGACGATGGAAATTTGTAGGCGATCGCTCCGCGCGGATCCTTTCCAACCACTCCCAAGCGCTCAGCGACGGGAAGATCATCAAGTTTGATAACCACGCCATCGATTTCGAAGGGGAGGCTGTCGCGGTTATCCGACCACCAAGCCAGACGCTCGATTGCGGTATTGAGGTCCTCACACAGAGTAGCCTCCTTTGGCGTTAGAAAGCCCAACTCTTCCAGATAGGCCAATTGCTCGTGGCGGGAAGCCAAGATTCTGCCTTCGACGATCAGAGCATCGTAGATGAACGCGGTGAGATCCCGCTCGGCGGTCTTGGTCGCATCCTTCTGCTTGAGCGACCCGGACGCCGTATTCCGCGCGTTGATGTAGAGCGGCAGATCGTCGGCAGCGCGCGCGCGATTCAGCGCCTTGAATGCCTCTTTCAGGAAGAGCACTTCGCCTCGCACGACCAGTACGGCCGGGGTTGGCCCTCCGTTTGCTACCGGGATTCGGAGCGGTATGGTAGGCAGCGTGCGCGCGTTGTGCGTGATGATATCGCCAACTTCTCCATTGCCGCGCGTGGCAGCTTGCACCAGAAGGCCGTCTTCGTAACGGAGGATTATCGAGAGTCCGTCATACTTGGGCTCTACGGTATACCGAAACAGTGCTTCCGGTTCAAGCTTCCTGTTCCGCTCCTCCCATGCGGACAGTTCGTCCGCGTCGAACGCCTTAGCCAGACTCAGAATGGGACGATCGTGCCGCGCCTTGGCGAACTCGGGTGACAGGTCACTACCTGCCCGCTGCGTGGGGGAATCCAGCGTAACGAGATAGGGGAACTGCGCCTCAAGGGCCTTCAGTTCATCGTAGAATCTATCAAACTCCGCGTCGGAGATGATCGGATCGTGCAGCACATAGTACCGGTGACTGTGCTGATTCAGTACATTGCGCAGCTTCTCGGCTCTTTGTTCTGCGGACGCAGTCATGGTATCTGCAGGGTGCCGGAGCTCGGTGCATGTACCGGCCCTATGCCCAGATTCCCAGGAGTGCGCCCATGAGGGCCAGCGTGACGAGATTATACGCCATGCTCATCACGTACAATGCCGGTTTCTTGTTTTCGAAGGCCACCGCCTGAAAGCCGTAAGTTACGACGAAGCCAAGCCAGCAGAGAAGTGCGATATGGAGGCCACCCATCAGGCCTTCCAGCCCCATTCCCTGCATTAGAATGGCAAGAATATAGGCCGTGACGAACGCCATCACCAGCGATCCTCCGTAGGATTTTGCGGATTGAAGTTCGCCTTAATTTCTTCCTCGGTGAGCTCCATGAGCTCCATCCACCGCTTGCCGAGGATGGGTCCGTACCACAGAGAGCCTACAATCATGGGAAGCAGAGCGGCGACGATTACTGCTAGAATGTTGTCCGGGGCCATGGGAGTGGGGGTCTGAATGTGACGGATTCGCGCCCGGTTAAAATAGCCGAGGGGAGCTTGAGTGTCAAGGCGTGCGGCACAGTCAGAGCGGTGGTGTATTTACGTGTCTTCAGCGCCTTCAAATAGCGCCGCAATGACACCCGCGGGGTCTCGGATCACGGCGTAGCGCATACCCGGACCGAGTGATCTGGGGCCGGTGATGACGACGCCCCCGCGAGCCAGGCACCGTTTCAGGCTGTCTTCGAGGCTGGCCACCCGAAAATATGGCAACCAGACCACCGGCAAATCGGCGTTAGAGCCTCGCGCGTGGCACACGCCTGCGACCGCATCGCCGCCGCTCGTCACCATAGCATAGTCGCTATAGTCGCCCATAGAGACTGGGTCTGATTTCCACCCCACGACATCTGTATAAAAGTCGCGAAGGCTGTCTGCGTCATCGACGGTGAGGTCTAGCCACTCGAGTGCTCCGATATCGGGCATAATAGTTGGGGTGTAGTCAGTTTCATGGGCGGCGTGCTATGACCCGTATGACCTGGCCGCTGGCGCCCTAGCCTCCTGCTACGGCCTGAATAATGGTCATGCGGTCATTAGCTGCAAGGGCGCGGTGAAGTCCATCCGTGCACCATCGCGTGTTTTCCTCATTATGAAAGCAGAGGACGTGCTCGCGCAATTCTCCTGTTTCGTCGAAGAGGAGCATGTCCAATGCAGGATAGCGGCGCACCAATTCCTGCAGCGCCTCTGACGGGGTTGCTGCCTCAACAGCGATCGTCTTTTCGCCGATCAGGCTGGAAAGCAGCACCGGTAGCGTGATGGTTACTGCAGCCATGTCAGATGACAAATGCCTCAACACACAGGATGCGGGGGAACAGGTAGTTCATGCTCTGCCAGGAGTCTCCCCTGTTGCTGCTGGTATGCACGGTCCCTGACGTGGTGCCGAAGTACACGCCACATGGATCCAGGCCGTCCACATCCATTGCTCCGCGAAGCACGGTCGCATAAGTGTCTTCCTGGGGTAATCCCTGCGCGGCAGTATGCCACGACGAACCCCCATCTGTGCTCCGATACACACGCATTTTCCCTCCGGCGGGAAGGCGATGGTGGTCGCTTTCCAGGGGATAGCAGAACAGCGTGCCCGTGTTCGGATCGGTCTTAATCGCAAATCCGAAATTGGAGGGCAGCCCCAGTGCATTCTCGTGCCAGCTCTCTGCGCCGTCATTCGACCGAAACATGCCGAGATGATCTTGCCGGTAGAGCGTCTGGGCGTCCCTGGGACAAAGGGCAAGCCCATGTACGCACGTGCCGATATCCTTGTGCTCCTTGTCTTCGATGGCTGGCGTCACACCACGATTCTTGGGATGCCATGACTCGCCACCGTCGTCGCTCCTGAAGACACCTACCGCTGATACCCCACACCAGAGTTGTCTGGGATTATGCGGGTTTGCTAACAGGACATGAGCACACAGGCCGCCCAGTCCCGGCTGCCAGGCATCACGTGTCACGTGGTCATTCAGGCCTCGAACCTGCTCCCACGGCCCGCAGGGATCGGCGGCGTGGAAGAGACCGGCCTCGCTGACGCCCGCAAAAATGCCAAGCGGGGTCGTGGCTAGTGTCCAGAATTCCTTTAGTTTACGATCTTCGTCAGCTTCATACCGCGGCCCATGTTCGATCATATCCCAGGTTGCAAGGTCGCGGCTGACGTGCAGGGTTGCACCATACACGTGGCTTGAGGTCCCAACAATAAACCTGCCATCCTCAGCGCGACCGGCTGCGGTCACCTGCCAACCTTTGAAATAAGGGCCTTCCAGATCCCACTCTGTTCGGCTCGCGTTAGCTGAGCGCATGACAAAGGCACCTTTCATGGTACCGACTAGTACAGCAACGCCCATAGATCCTGTTGTAGGTTGATTATGCCAGCTCATTGCTATTGCCCGTTGGTACGCGTGGATTTTTGAAAAGGTTGCTCTCCGTGTTGTCGTCGGCGTCCTGGGCTCCCATGTGGATACGTGTACGTTTCTTGTGGGCAACTTGTGAAGAATCAAGCGTGATTGGCGATCTATCTTCGTTGCGCCTGTCCAACTCCCACCCGCTTTCGAAATGCAATCCAACTCACCCTCTTTTCTGCCGGCGCAGGGGAAAATGCAACAGCCTAAACCCACGGGCTCTCATCGCCTTCGGCGTGTGCGCAGCCACGCTGACATACTCCTGGAAGAGCTCACTGTCGAACGACAAACGTATGCCGTAAAGCTTAGCAGCACCCGAGAGACGATTACTGCGTGGAGGCAGGGCAACAAGTGGTACGATAGCGACGGCCAGGCAGTCGCGGATTCTGCTGACATCGCCGCCGTCCAGATTCCGGCCCGCTGGTCGTAAAGGATCGCGCGGGTACGGGTTGGCATCGCTCTATCCGAGTATCTGGAATACTTCCTTGTGCGCCAAGAACAATTTGATGCCGTTCGCTAGAGTCGTCTCCTGCACACGTTCTGCGACGAATTGAGTCATCGGTCACCGCTCGCTATTTCTAACACCCACCGTATGATGACCAGAAACCTTCCGTGCAAACCGTAGCACATTACTCGGTGTGCGACGAGAGGCTCGTCAGTGGTGCCAGCGTTGCACTGTAGGTGGGTAGTATGTCGTTTCATCGTAGAGTACCCCACAGTTCAAGCATTGACTTCGACCCTAGTCCATCCTATCCAGGAATCAGATATTTCTTGTGAATTAATAAAGACTGAGCCTCTTGCAAGACCCTAATGATCAACGATTCCTGGTCACATTTATGTCACAGAGATAACATATAAAACCACAGAATGAACATACATAATGTAATATATTGGGGTGCGCTGGGTGTGTGGAAACTCAAGGGCCTGTCCGGTCTTGGGCCGCCGGAGCCAGCATTCCAGTTCCTCTCGTAATCCGCAACTGTTCTACGCCAGGCGGGCGCCAGTTCATCCAAGGTTTTCCTCACAAGCAGAGAAAACCTTCAAATCAAGGGTTTTCCAAGAGGCTTACTCATTTGTCGTGCACGTAAATGCGTTTGGTTCCGGCATGTCAGTGTGTCTTCTTCGACGCCGCGGTCAGAAACACATCTGATCCGGCACTTGCTGCAACTGATTCTCCTTTTGATCACTAAACGACCACTATTGACTGTGAGATATACGCTTCTCCTTGCACTCATGCTCACATGGACGAGCCTGGCCTATGGTCAGGATCGGACGATCACGGGCACCGTAACCGAAGAAGGATCCGGTCTCCCGCTACCCGGAGTCAATATCCAGATCCAGGGAACGCTGACGGGGACGACTACCGATAACAATGGCATGTACAGCCTGGACGCGGGTCGTGGCGACATACTCGTCTTTTCGTTTGTTGGCTACCTACCACAAATTGTCGTCATAGCCGATACCGACGTAATCGACGTATCGCTGGCTGAAGACATTGAGCTTCTGGAAGAAGTGGTCGTCGTAGGTTATGGGACACAACAGCGGGCAAACGTAACGGGCTCTGCCCAACGTGTGATTGCCGACGACGCCAATGTGGGACTGGTCAATTCGCCTGAGCAGTTGATGCAAGGCCGCGTGGCCGGCGTGAACATCATCCAGAGTGGCGGCGAGCCTGGCGCTCCCGTAACCGTCCGCATTCGGGGTGGCACATCCATCAGTGCGTCGAACGAACCCCTGTACGTGATCGACGGAATGCCGATCGACAACAGCAATAGCGCACCCGGAGGTACCGGAGGCACCGATTCCGGCCGGAAGAATCCGCTTGTGTTTCTCAATGCGAGCGATATCGAATCGATCGATGTCCTGAAAGATGCCTCCGCCGCTGCCATCTACGGAAGCCGCGGCGCCAACGGCGTTATCCTGATTACCACGAAGAGAGGCCGTGATGGCCAGATTCAGGTGGATTATGACGGTTACGTGTCCTCCTCAAGTTTTATCCGGGATCTTCCACTGCTCAGCGCATCCCAGTACCGCACCTTTGTCCAGGAGCAAGGACTGCCTACCACCAATCTGGGCGACGCCAATACGAACTGGCAGGACGAAGTCACACGGAGCGCCCTTTCCCAGAATCACAACCTCGCCTTTGGCGGTGGTGCTGGTGACACCCAATACAGGGCTTCTGTCAGCTATCTCAATCAGGAAGGCATCATTATCAATTCAGGGCTCGAACGCGTCTCAGGCCGCGTGAACGTGAACCATCGCGCGCTGAATGACAAATTGCGCCTCGACATGCGTGTCACGGGATCCTTCTTTAATGACAACCGCGCGCCATTCCAGCAGACTGGCGGATTCTCGGGTGGCCTCCTGACGAACGTCATGAAGTACAACCCTACGCTTCCCGTCCGAAACGCGGACGGTACGTTCTACGAAATCGCCGGGCAGACCTCTGTGCGTAATCCAGTGGCTCTAGCGCAACAGGTGGAAGACTACACCAAGACAACCCGCCTGTTAGGAGGCCTCAAGACCGACTACGAAATCGTGCCCGGACTTATAGGCACGATCAACATCGGCATGGACAGACAGCAGGCCAGCCGACGCGTCTTTATCCCCGGCGCTAATCCACTGCGACAGGCCGTAAATGGGGAAGCGCGCCAGGGCAACAATGAACTGAGCTCGATCCTGGCGGAAGTGTATGGCAACTACTCCAGAACGATTAATACATACCACACGGTAAGCCTGACCGGCGGGTACTCGTTCCAGGAGTTTTACCGGGAAGGCTTTCAGGCTGCGACGACAGGATTCGTCAGTGACGTTTTCTCCTTCAACAACCTGGCCGCAGGGGATCTGGAGACTTACTCCATAGGCTCCTTCAAACAAACAAACCGGCTCATTTCCTTCTTTGGGCGCCTCAATTACGACTATCAGGGACGCTACATTCTCTCTGCCTCCGTCAGGCGGGACGGGTCTTCCCGATTTGGCGCCGATCAGAAGTGGGGCCTCTTCCCTGCGGTAACGGTAGGCTGGCGCTTGTCTGATGAAAATTTCATACAAGGCCTGGCAGCCGTCAACGACCTCAAACTCCGCATCGGATGGGGTATCACGGGAAGCCAGGAAATCGGCAACCTGCGGTCTCTCCCCATCTTCGGCGCCGCCGGGAGCGCCGTGCTTGGCGAGAGCATTGTTTCCGGGGTTGCACCGGTCAACTTCGCCAATCCGGACCTGAAATGGGAAGAGACGACGCAGTTGAACTTCGGCGTGGACTTCGGACTCTGGAATGACCGGATTTATGGATCTCTGGACTACTACATCAAGGATACGGACGACCTGCTCCTGGAATTTGGAGTCCCGCAACCGGCCGCTGTGCCCACACGCCTCGCCAATGTGGGCAAGATGCAGAATACCGGATTTGATCTGGCACTGAATGCCCGTCTCGTCGACAAGGGTGACCTCTACATGGAAATCGGCGCCACTTTCAATGCCAATAAGAACGAAATCAAAGATCTCGGCGGACGCACCCAAATCTTTACCGGACGGTCCAGTGGCGCGGGCCTCTCCCAGATCAACACACAGATCATCACGCCCGGCAACGCCTTCGGTTCGTTCTTTGCCCCACTATTCACCGGCTTTGATCCCGCAACCGGCCAGCAGCTTTGCCGCAACAGCAGCGGGGATTCAGTGCCATGCTCGGATGTGCCGATTTCGGAGTACCAGGTGGTTGGCGCTGCCCAGCCAGATTTCCAATACGGACTCACAACAAACGTGACATGGAGAAACTGGGATTTGAGCTTCTTCCTCCGCGGAGAGCAGGGACGCGATGTCTATAACAACACGGGGATCGAATATACCTCTAAGAACCTCGCTAACACGAACGTAAATTTCCTGGAAGAAGCGCTGAATGATCCTACACCGCTAGCCGAAGCACCACAATTCTCATCACGCTGGATCCAGGACGCCTCCTTCCTCCGCGTGGAGAATCTTACAATCGGCTACACCATCAGCAATGTTGATGCGCTTAGTGATATCGTAGGACTTGTTCGCCGGGTGCGGATCTATGTCGCGGCAAATAACCTGTTCGTATTTACTGCCTATAACGGCTGGGATCCAGAAGTCAATACGGAAGCTTCCGCGAGCGTCGGTAACATTCCAATCTTGAGTCTTGGTATTGACTACACGAATTACCCTCGGCCCCGCTCCTTCACCGCCGGAATTAGCCTCGGCTTCTAGACCTATTCTCTTCGTCATATCGAAGATCCCTAACTCCAATGAATGTGACCAAATCCCGATTCAAGATCTGGCTCCTAGGCTTCATGAGTCTGGTAGTTCT
Organism: Rhodothermales bacterium; assembly: GCA_963665975.1. Lineage (GTDB taxonomy): Bacteria > Bacteroidota > Rhodothermia > Rhodothermales > Bin80. Next base: position 2,537,783 of record OY762508.1, on the reverse strand, counting down.
TTTGGTGTCTACTTTCTCGCTGCAAGGCTGCTCCGACCTTGAGGAAGACGCATATGGTGTCATCACGCCGGATCAATTCTTCCGTACCGAAGAAGAAGTCATCGCAGCCCTAGCCCCGGTGTATGCTCAGCTTCGCTCGCTGATGTGGAACTACCACAATATCAGCCAGCACACGTCAGACGAAACGCTCGTGCCCACCCGCGGCACCGACTGGGACGACGGTGGACACTGGCGGCAATTACATCAGCACAACTGGGACGCTCTAACTGTCGACTGGAATGGCGCCTGGGTAGACGCCTTCACCGGCGTAGCACGTGCGAACGTTGTGCTGGCCAATCTTGAATCGATCGACGTACCCGGAAAGTCCGCCATCCAGGCCGAACTACGCTTTCTGCGGGCATTCTATTATTATCTCCTGATGGATCTGTTCGGCGGCGTTCCGATCGTGACAGACGCTGCTACGGACCCTGATAATCCTCCGGCTCGGCAGTCCCGCGCAGAGGTGTTCGACTTTATCGAATCCGAACTCCAGGCTGCACGCAGCGACCTTCCCCTGCGTTGGGATGTCTCCAATCAAGGACGCATCACGCAAGGAGCTGCAGATGCGCTCCTAGCGAAAATATACCTCAATGCGGAAGTGTTTACCGGCACGGTGTCTACGGCCGGCCTCGCACGTGGCACAGCCCGGTGGCAGGATGCCATCGACGCCGCTGATCGCGTTCTGAATTCGGGCCAGTACACGCTTGCTCCAAGTTTCTACGACAACTTCCGCATCAACAATCACAACTCGCCGGAAATCATCTTTTCGGTCGGCCATTTGGGACAGCCAGGCTACGGTATCAACTTCATCATGCGAGGACTCCACTATAACCAGATCCCGGAATCGCCATGGAATGGATTCTCCACGCTGGCTGAGACCTTTAACCAGTTTCGTGACACCGATAGTCGCAAGAATATCTTCCTCGTCGGTCAGATGTTTTCGGGACCGAACGACGGCTGTATCGGCAATGAGTGCTTCGCCGATGGAGATAGACTATTCGACCGTGTAGGTAACGACTTGACGTTCACGGAAGGATATTTCCGGCCCGATGGAACGCCGGTCACGGGTGATCCGATCAACGTCGACGAACGCTCCGGCGTTCGTGTGCTGAAGTGGGAAATCGACCCAGACCGCAGCAGCGGTGACAACGGCAACAGCTACGCTTTCCTTCGTCTGGCTGAGATGTACCTCATCAAGGCCGAAGCTCTTCATCGCCTCGGCCAAACCACCAGTGCGGTCAGTCAGATTAACATGATCCGGGAGCGGGTTTTTGACCCCGATGAACTCATTGACGCTGCCGGAGACTTTGACCAAGTCCTTTTGCAGGAGCGGCTATTCGAGCTCATGTGGGAGGCCACGCGCCGGCAAGACCAGATCCGCTTCGGAAAATTCTCGGATACGTGGGAATTCAAGTCCAATACGGATCCCTGGCGCGTTCTCGGCCCTATCCCACAGGTACAGATCGACGCCAACCCCAACCTGACCCAGAATCCCGGGTATTAGTGCTATACGGTCTTCTGGAGAAGCCCTGCCTGCACTCGGCTAGGCTTCTTTTTGGGAGGTGCACAGGTGAGTTGACAAGCTTCCGGGATGACTTGCGCCTTATAATGGCTGGCAGGTGAATTGCTGCAGGGGGATTAGGGGCTAAAAGTGCTCTTGCACCCGTGCTTCATATTCTTCCCGCTGCATGGGGCACTTGGCGAGCAACTCGAAATCCCGTGTTGACAATTTGCATTGTTTCGCCATTTTGCCAATATGATAAGCCCCCAAGTCCTTGGACCTCTTGCTGTGACTTAATTTGGTGCGAATCCTGGTAAGGATGCCATCGGTATTTTCATAGAACAGCCATATATGATGGCTCCCTGTGTCCTCTTTGAACCCCTTGCTCTTTAGTGATTTCAATACCTTGCGACGCGCTTTTGCCATCCTACACGATACCGTAGTTATCTGTAAGACGCCTTCTCAGTTCGAGCGCACCCGGCGTTAGGCGTGCGGTTTCGCGCATAACGTATTGCCTCCACATGGCAGCTATGAGGCCCTCCACTTCACTGATAAGTTCATCTATAGATTCAGCCGAAAAGGACATGTCTAACTCCTCTACGTCCAAAACGTAACAACCTTCGTCTTCCGATTTAGAGGGGTTCAATATTAACGGCTCATGCCTGCGCAAAACGCGATCCCCGAAAGGAACGTCCTGTATCTCAATTAGAAGTAAGCCTGAATCGATCATGGTTGTCAACTGCCAGTCGTAAACAACCGGACTTTCAGATCGTACTACTTTAACCACCTAAGCTTCAACAACCTCGTTTGTCTCTGAGGCTCTGACTCTGCGAGCAGTCATGGTCTGCAGTGGGTCAGGCGAGACTGAAACGCCTTATAGGCGACAGCGTGTTCCGATATTGGGCCAGTTCAGGAGCACGCAAAGGAACGCACGGGGTACGCCACACAATAAACGATCTGCTTTACTGCAACGGATTATCAAGGCATCCAGCAACGAGGGCAACATGTTGTTCGACCCGTTTGCAACTGCGCTATTCCATACGTAACAGTTGACGAAGTGGACCGAAACCGGATTGGCTTCATTATATCACTAAGAGCGTGGCAGCCTGTAAAGCGGCGGGTACAGAAAACAAAAGAAGTTGGTCAGGGGATATTGTAATCTCAATCGCCCCCAGCCGTACGGACCAGGACCACTTTCGGAAGTATAGCAACCAGGAGAACACGGACTAAATGTTTGGCAAGCAGCGGCGATTTTGCGGGTTGTCCTGCACATTTCGAACCTTGCAACTTGGAAGTCTTGTGTGGACACTGCAACCACGTGAAAGGCCCGCGAGGAAAGCAGTATCTGCGGAGTAAACTTTAGACCTGACCTGCGACATAGGCCAATCAGGGCTATGCCAAATGGGTTAATATGCGTTGCGGGGAGGCTGTCTACTTTCCTGCGTAACTCCCTTCTTCGTGCCGTAATCTCTGGCGCTTTGTCAACAGAGGAGACTCCCATGGCCTTTGCCACGCAACCGGGCCGTCCGCATAAGAATGACAAGTCCACTATGCAGCGCTCGGCCATCCTTTTCCTGGGTCTCCTTCTCCTTTGGGTAGGCTGCGTGTCACGAGAGCGCCCGATGCCTGACGGCGATGCTCTTTTCACAGAGCTGTCCTCTGCGGTTACTGGGATTACCTTCGAAAACCGTCTTGAGGACTCGCACGCGTTCAATGTCTTTTCCTACCGCAATTACTATGATGGCGGCGGGGTGGGGCTTGCCGATCTTAACGGCGACGGCCTCGTGGATGTGTATTTCACCGCTAATCAGCTGCCGAACAGGCTATATCTGAACCGTGGCGATTTTCATTTCGAGGATGTCACGGAACAGGCAGGAGTTGCTGGTGAACACGCCTGGAGCACTGGCATCAGCATCGCCGACGTAAACGGGGACGGGTGGCCTGACCTGTACGTAAGCAATTCCGGTGATATCCCGGGCGACGACCGCGCTAATGAGCTATTCATTCACCAGGGACTCAATGACGCCGGAATGCCGATCTTTGAGGAGCAGGCGCACCAATACGGACTTGCTGATACGGGCTATTCCACACACGCGGCGTTCTTTGATTATGATAAAGATGGCGACCTGGATTGCTATTTGATGAATAACACGTCACGGCCGCTGAGCAGCTTTACCGTCCGGAATGTGCGCAACGTGCGCCATGAAGGCGGAGGCGACAAACTCTATCGAAATGACGGCGCGCAGTTTACCGATATCAGTGCAGAAGCCGGAATTTATGGCAGCGAAATCGCCTTCGGCCTGGGCGTGTCCGTGGGAGACCTCGATGGAGACGGGTGGATGGATATCTATGTGTCGAACGATTTCTTTGAGCGTGACTATCTATACATCAATAATCAGGACGGCACGTTCCGAGAAGACCTGGAAAGTCAGATGCGCCATATCAGTCTGTCGTCGATGGGTGCCGACATTGCCGATGTCAACAATGATGGATTGATGGACATATACGTTACGGACATGCTTCCAGAGGAAGACTACCGGCTCAAGACCACGACGACATATGACTCCTGGACTGCTTACCAGAACGGAATCGTAAATGGGTTCCACCGCCAGTTCACGCGTAACATGCTTCATCTGAACAATGGTGACGATACATTCAGCGAGATTGGCAATATTGCAGGCGTTGCCGCCACCGATTGGAGTTGGAGCGCATTGGTTGCGGATTTCGACCTGGATGGAAACAAGGACATCTTCGTTGCTAATGGCATATACCGGGACCTGACGAATCAGGATTTTATCGCGTTCTTTGCCGACCATCAGGCAATCAGGAAATGGATTCAGGACAACGGCACGGATATGCGCAAGCTCATACGGGAATTGCCGTCTACTCCGCTCTCCAACTATCTATTTGCAGGCAACGGTAATCTGGCCTTCACCAATCGTGCTGGTCAATGGGGATTGGACAACCCTAGCTTTTCCAATGGCGCGGCGTATGGAGACCTGGACCGGGACGGTGATTTCGACCTTGTCGTCAACAACGTCAACCAGGAGGCATTTGTATATCGTAATGAAGCCTCAACCATGCGCAAGCACGCCTACCTGCAAGTCCTGCTGGAAGGTGCGGGCCAGAATCGGTTCGCAGTGGGCGCAAGAGTTACCGTATACTCGAACGCGCGCGTACAAACGCTGGAGCAGTTACCCACACGCGGGTTTCAATCGTCCGTTGACCCCACACTTACCTTCGGACTCGGGACAAGCCAGGAAGTGGATTCTGTTGTGGTACGCTGGCCAGATGGCCTGGTGTCGGTTCAAACTCAGGTGGCGCCTAATCAATTGCTGCGTATCGGGCAGAACAAAGCCTTCCGCCGCGGAGGAACGAACCGCGAATTGGCGCACCGACTATTGCTGGACATTACAGGCGTCCTGGACCTCAATTATACACATGAAGAGAACGCCTTCGTAGACTTTGAACGGGAGCCGCTCCTTCCCAGGCTACTCTCGAGAGAAGGGCCCCGCCTTGCTGCTGGAGATCTAAACGGAGATGGGCGCAAGGATTTCTATGTAGGCGGCGCTAAAGGAATGCCTGGAGCCTTGTTCATACAGCAGCCAGGCGGCGGCTTCACGCGCTCAAGCGAGGCAGCACTTGCCCGGAATTCAATCTCAGAAGACCAGGGCGCTGCAATATTCGATGCTGACGGGGATGGCGATCAGGATCTCTACGTGGTTAGCGGCGGCACCGAATATGCAAGAGGCGCGCCCGCGCTCCGAGATCGGCTATACCTCAATGCAGGTAGCAGCGTGATGGAGCTGGCTTCGGACCGCGCGCCATCAATTGCTACGAGCGGCTCGTGCGCCGAGGCGGCAGATGTAGACCAGGATGGCGATGTAGACCTATTCGTTGGAGGCCGGTTGGAGCCCTGGCTCTACGGTGCAAGGCCTCGCAGCTTTCTTCTGGAAAACGACGGCGACGGATACTTCCGCGACGCAACAGCCCGTTTGGCGCCGGAGCTGGCTACAATCGGCATGGTCACCGATGCAGCGTGGACGGATGTAGACCGGGACGGCGATGAAGACCTCATCATCGTTGGCGAGTGGATGCCCGTTACGCTATTCCGCAATACGAGCGGCCGCCTGGCGCCAGAAGCCCTGGAGGGTACAACGGGCTTGTGGAACCGCGTGCTTGTCGGTGACCTGAATGGTGATGGCAAGGATGATTTGGTCTTGGGCAATCTCGGCATGAATACGCGCTGGCGTGCCACACCTGACAAACCGCTCCTGATGCACGTTCATGATTTTGACGGGGACGATCGTGTGGAGCAGATCGTGTCGGTGAACGAAGCTGGGAAGAGTTACCCTACGCTTTTGCGAAACGAAATGACGAGTCATTTCCCCTTTCTGGCAGACCGCTTCCCCCGGCATGAGGACTATGCGGGAAAAAGTGTCGCAGACATCTTTGCCACGACTGAATTGCAGGGAGCAGAAATCAGGTCGGCGCAATCGCTTCAGACGACTGTGGCCTGGAATCAAGGTGATGGCATGTTCCGCCTGGAAGCCCTGCCCTATGAGGCGCAAGTCTCGCCGGTGTATGCAATCGCAGCCTATGACGTTGACACCGATGGGCACATGGACCTGCTATTGGCCGGAAATTTTCACGGCATGCGCCCCGAAATCGGACGCGCGGACGCAAGTTATGGTTTGCTGCTACGCGGAAACGCAGCACAGCGCTTCACGCCCGTTCCTGCACGAATGAGTGGCTTTCTTGTAACAGGAGAAGCTCGGGACATGATGATTGTAGAGGATGAAGCACATGGTCCTCTCATCCTCGTAGCCAGGAATGATGATCCCATGCAAGTATTCTCGCGGCGATAGGTTGGAGGCGCGCACCACAGGAACGTCAGTTCACACGTGGCGCATGCGCCCCCTTTTCATGCCGTCGAATAATTCGCCAAGCGCCATGAACCGTTGGGTTTTCCTTGGAGTGCTTGTCACATTTATTTCCGCAGCCGGTTGCGATGCCGGTGACCCCGGAGAGGAGATGATCCATGGCGAATCGATCACCGGCACCTGGAGAGGCACCGTTCCCTCCAGAAATGTGACCGGCAGGATCGATACATTCCGCGTAGAGCTACACATGACCGAGGATCGAACGCACGTAAATGGCCAGGGAACGGTTACAGGACCGTCGGGCGCAGTATCCTTTTCGATCGCTGGAGGCAGCTACCTTCATCCCCTTCTTAGCCTGCAACTGCTCTACACGACACCACCGCTTGGAGACCTGAAGGGCAACGTGGCTAATGACCGACTGCGTTTTCGGGGTACGATGAGTGGACCCGGGTTTTCGGGTACGGCAGACCTGCAAGTAATCCTGTCACGGGCTGCACGGTAGTGTGAATTAATCGGATACCGGCCTTGGAACAGCAATCCTGCCTTACCAGAGATTGCTTCTACGATATTGCCGAAAGAAACTATTCCCAATCGCCCGTGTCTTCCAACGGTAATGGATTACGTTAATCTATGCGATGCAACGAATTCGATTCCAGCGTCGACTTCCTGCAGTTAGGGCTGCCGTTGCGCGCCTCCCAGGCGATGCTGCTACAATAATGGTCTTGATATTCTCGGCGTGCCTCGGCATTGCTACTGACGGGATGGCGCAGTCTAAGCAGTATATCCTGGATCAAGGCGTCCCTCCCATTTCCGATATCCGTAGCTATACAATAATTGCCGGCGACTCGTCACTCGTTTTCGATAGGGACAATGGCATATTTGTTCTTGCATCTAACGTGCGCAAAGACAGAATAGGCGCCATCGGACAAGGTCCCTGTGAATTTCAAGATGTGACATCTTATGCTGTAGTCGAGGACACCGTATTTGTTCTAGATCGTTCATCCAGCAAGATCGTAGGCTATTCCATTCAGGATAACACATGCCTTCAGGAGACTATCGACCCGGGACTGGTTTCCTTTTCCAGCGTTGTGCGTGTTGGCTCGTCGTTCTTCCTCGGCAGGAACAGTGTCAACGCGGCTATGGATTCTAACACTGCACTTCTGGTTGAACTGACCGAATCAGGAGAATTCAAAGACCTGGGCTTGAGGAAATCTGACCTTGAGGCGGATTTGCTGATGGTGCCTATGCGGAGTCAACGAACACAGCGAATCAAGGAGAAAAATGGCGTAATCTATTTTCTGTTGCCCTACTCACACAGGGTATGGAGCTATGACGTGCGTAGCGACAGAATAGGCCATATTGCTCTGACACATGGGTCTGGGGATATTTCAGGATATGCCACGGCTACAGATTTCAATAGCATCGGCAAGGCGATCCAAGAGATCGAAAAGGAGATCGAACTGTTCCTGCTAGATGAGCAAGTTGCCGTATTCTCTTTGATGGGTAATAAATGGATCCTTCGTTCATACAGCTATTCAGGCACCCTACTCGCCGAACATGACGTTACGCTGCAAAACATCTTCTTTGAAGATCGGGGAGTGTTTTATGCGCTGGATTCGACCGAGGATGAGGATCGGCCGTATCAGGTTATCCCCGTTGTAATCAACTCAACGGAATGATCTATCCTTTAGCCTGTACACGAACTTCAAGGCGGACCAATCGGCATTCACAGCGCAGACCTTGACATCAACGAGCCCAGCGCCGAGGCCGTCCTCGCGCACAATATTGCCTGCCAGGTCCGTGGCGAGAGATGATGTCCTTTTCGGCCAGGAAATCCATAGCATCCCATTGGGTAGCAAACAGGCCTTGAGCAAGGGTAGCCACATTTGCAAAGCACGCCTTTCTCGAACAAACACCTGTATAAAATCGCACTGCTCGACTGGCTCCCGCTCTACGATCACACCGGCTGGCAAGGGCTGGAGCAGCGCATCATACCCATCGAAGGCATCAATCAGACACACGCGGAACCCCTCCTTAACCCCCAGCTTCTTGATCAGTGGCGTTCCGGAATAGCCTGCGATATTCATGAGGATTTTTTAACACTACGGTTACTGGTTAGTAACACCCATCTCGCATCTTTGTCACATCACGTTGGGAAAATGTAGCCCTAGTACATTGATTTGTTCAACTATATGGTATAGACGCCAACTATTTCAGTTTCATGAAGAGAAAGCCACACTCATCCCGCACCCGTCGCAAACTCGGTGCGCCACACGGAGGGCGCGGGCGCAAACGACATCGTTTCTGGCGCCGCGCCGAAACGGTGAGGCAGGATATCCGCGCCGACCCGGCCGTCGAAGCACCATTCCGGAGACGCCCCATGGGAATCCCTGGCCATGGCGTTCAATCTCGGGCAGAATAGCTCCGGAATCGGCAGACCCGCCGCCCGGACTCTTGGCCAACACTATTGACGCCAAGGATTTGTCGAAGTATGTTGCATGCCCAACAAACTGGGCGAACACCATGCATCGACTCTTTTTCTGGATCCCCCTTCTCCTCCTATTGGGATGCGCTGCGCCTGAGCAAGAAGCGCCGCAGCCCAATATTGTTTATATCCTCGCCGATGACCTCGGTTATGGTGAACTCGGATCGTACGGACAGACCAAGATCAAGACTCCCAACCTTGATCGCTTAGCCTCCGAGGGCATGCGCTTCACGCAGCACTACAGTGGAAGTCCCGTCTGCGCGCCGTCCCGCTGCACATTGCTCACAGGAAGGCATACCGGGCACTGCTACGTACGCGACAACTACGAACTGGGTGGCTTTGCGGATGACGAGGAACGGGGGCAATTGCCACTCGAGCCAGAGTCCTTTACGCTGGGCCGCATGCTGCAGGACGCTGGCTATTCCACCGCCATCATTGGCAAATGGGGACTTGGAGGGCCGGAATCGACCGGGGTCCCCAATCTTCAGGGATTCGACTTTTTTTACGGCTATCTCGACCAGAAGCAAGCGCACAATTACTATCCATCACACCTGTGGCGAAACGCCGAATGGGACACGCTTGGAAACGGCTATTTCCATCCACACCAGCGGTTCGAAGGAGACGACCCCAATGATCCCGCGGCGTATGATCGCTACAAGGGCCCGGATTACGCGCCCGATCTCATGATGGACGAGGCGGAAACCTTCATCCGCGACAACGCCAACAGACCATTCCTGCTCTACCTTCCTCACGTCGTGCCACACCTGGCGCTGCAGGTCCCGGACGAGGAGCTTTCCCAATACGACGGGATGTTCAATGAAGAGCCGTATCTCGGCGATAAAGGATACCTGCCCCATATTCGACCCCAGTCGGCGTATGCCGCGATGATTACGCGCATGGATGCGCATGTTGGACATATTCTATCGGTACTGGACGAGCTAGGCCTGGCCGATAACACCGTCGTGATGTTTTCCAGTGACAATGGCCCGACCTATGTGGGAGGTGTCGACACCGAGTTGTTCGAGAGTGCCGGAACTCTTCGGGGCGGCAAGGGAGAGGTCTACGAAGGCGGTATCCGTGTCCCGATGATCGCCCGTTGGCCTGGCCATATCACTCCGGGCACGACAACTGACCACGTGTCTGCATTCTGGGACGTCATCCCCACGGTAGCAGCCATCACCGGCGCCACCGTACAGGAAGGACTTGATGGGGTGTCCTTCCTACCCACACTTCTAGCCACAGACGGCCAGCAGAATCCGTCGGAGTTGTACTGGGAATACCATGGCCGTGCCTGGAACGGCGCCCAGGCGGCCCGGATGGGCAACTGGAAGGGAGTCCGCCTCGGCGGACATGACGACGCCGACGCCCCGGTCGAGTTGTACAATCTCGCCACTGACGTAGGCGAGCTGCATGACGTGGCAGAGCAATATCCCGATGTCGCAAAACAGATCAAGGACATCATGGACCGTCGCTCAGAATCCCACATTGAGCGCTGGAACTTCGCACTGGAACCGTAAAGCTTACCGCGTTGAAAGACGTTGCCCGAATCTGGACGTGTATGCCCAGGTAACCAGGCTGCCCAAGAGGTGCTGTGGCGCCGTCAATTCCAGTTCTCCGTTGCCCGTTTCGTTACAGGTCGTCCAAGTACCGATCAATTCGTTTCAGTCCATCCCGCGCGCAAGCCTTACAGCCGGACTATGGAACGGAGCATCTTCATGCTTGCCACCCCGTAGTTCCTACAGGTTTGATGGCGGATCCTGTCAATGCATTGCCCCATGCCTGCCCGGGAGTGAGATCCTACTCCGACTACCGGGTAGCAGGGCAATGTCTCCACCATCGGACGGGTGCGCCTTGAAAGCCAACCGGCGTAGGATTCCTGTACAAGATGGACAGGGCTCGCTTGTTCAATGTTCACAGTCTCGGCGGCTAATCGGTCGCACAATTGGCGTGCTGCATCGAATTAGTGTACCCATCCTTCTTGCTGTGCTACTGGCCGTCGCAGGCTGTGGCTCGCCACAATCCAGTGGTCCTTCGGTGGAGCTCCGAAAGCTTCGCAGCTTCCTCTTGGAGGAGACGGATTCGCTGTTCTTGGGCCACTTTCGGTCCACTACCGTGACCGCATCCCCGTTTCGGGTATACGTGCCTGACAGACTTGCCGATCAGATTGGCGTGTATGACGGGTCGGGCCAGATAGTCCGATTCTTTGGCTCGCCGGGAGAAGCTCCGGGAGAGTTGGACAGACCGGACAAGGTTGTGGTGCATGGCAACAGGGTGTTTGTGGAGGAAGCCAGCCGTTTTTCAGTCTTCGATACAACGGGACGCTTCCTGAGAGTCATGCATTTTCCGGAGGGCATCTATCGGAATGATCACTATGGCTTGGCGTACTACAATGATTGGTTGGTAATTCCGGCGGTTGATGTCAGTCAGCAAAGAGGATCCGTCTTACGCAAGACACCAGAGCAGAATTCGGTAGCCATCATGGATACGCTGTTACAGGAGGTCACCATGATGGGTCGGTTCCCCTTGTTTTATCAGGAGGGGGAGTATGCCGACTTGTGGATGAAATTGGATATTTCATTGGCGGGCTTGATGGTGGTCGGCTATTCGCTGTTGCACGAAGTAGACCTGTATGATCTTGCGTCTGCCGAGCGACCGCTGGTCCGGACCATCCGACTGGAGCATCCGGCCTGGAAGCCCACTACAGAAGAAATACCGGTGAGCACACCCATTCCTGAACTGATGAGGCTGGCGACGGAAACATCGACGACCCGTTCGGTCTTTATCGTTCGTGGTGAGCGTATTGTTCTGTACTTTGCGAACTACGGCCCGGATTACTATGACCGGATCGGGGATGATCGAGCCTCCGATCACTTTGCTACCGTGGCCAGTATGGAAGGGGAGCAACTGGGAACACTATCCTTGCCTGGTCCGATAATGGCCCGCGACGATGCTGGATTATTGTACATCCGGCTCTCCAGTGTCCCGGACGAAAGAGAGATCGGTGTATATGAGTTGGTTGTCACGCAGTAAGCTGGTCTCTGGAGAGTGCCGGGACACGCTGCAGGGCACACGACATTGCGTTCTTCCTCATTCTTCCAGCATTGCGACGGCGCAGGCTCAGCCCTACAGACCGAATGCAACCAGGAATACTTGTTGGTGTCCATGGCAACAGGAATCCCGTCCTTATGTCTGACCTCTTCAGCTCGATCCACTACCATCAATTCATCCCGCAGCCGCTCTGGGCACCTTCCCGTAGCGCGACAACCCCATGGGCAAGAATCGACGCAAGCCCGCCGGGTACCAAGCACGGCGTCGGGTTTGCCGGTCGTGCCAGTGAGAATGGTGCGGCTTAGCTCCCATATTCTGTCGGACTGAATCCGGGCTGTGCGTACCCAGGGAACTAATGTAGGAGTTACTCCTCCCGTTCCTTGTCTGGGAGACCGAACCCATGGAGGTTCTGGCCAAGAAAGGTCTTCGGGAAATGCTCCGAGTCTGGGAATCCCAGTTCTATATCCCGACCGTCGTGGGGGATTACCGCCGTCTTGAACAAGTAATCCCAAACGCTCAGACTTAGCCCGAAATTTATCCCGTAGGGGAATTCGTGTGGCCAAGCCTTTGCGTGATGCCAGATATGCATCTGCGGATTGTTGAGCACATACCTGAGTGGACCAAGCGGCAACGTGATGTTCGAATGGTTGAAGTGACCGATTGCCAGCGCAGCAATGTGCACGACAAAAAAGTCGTCGATGCCGAAGCCTATCATCGCCAGCGGAATGTACTCCAACGCCTTGTAGACGACGTTCTCCATCCAGTGAAACCGCAGGTGCGCCGCAAATCCCAACTCCTCTACAGAATGGTGCACCTTGTGGAACTCCCATAGAAACGGCACGCGGTGCAAGAGCCGGTGTACATTCCAGTGAATAAAATCCCGCAGCACAAACAGCACCACGAGTTGCAGCCATACGGCCCACGAAGCCACCTCTATGGCTACCAAATTGGTGAGGCCAAATAGCCCGATGAAGTCGTTGAAGAGATGCACGACCACATCAGAGGCGGCGTTGTACACGATGAGCGAAAACAGGAAAAAATTAAAGAACACATAGAACAGGTCGAGCCAAAAGTCCTTCCTGAATTTCTTCTGGTCCTTGCGCCACGGCGCAAAGATCTCCACCGCGAAGAAAAACGCCGACACCCCGATGAGCCAGTAGAAATAATTGTGCCACGCGGGATGCGTGATTTCTTGCCAGAGATAACGGGCATACCCCGTGTATCCGTTTACGAATATGTCGATATACTCCTGCATGACTGGCGACGTTGATGTACCAAATCTACGCCGGAACAGGTTCCAAGCTCCGCGCCACCCGGCCTGCGCGCACACGTCCGTCTCCTACCCCACTCCTGCCGTCCCGCGGGATGGATTCCGATAGAAGTCCTCGTAGTATGTTCTCGTGGCGGTATGATCCTCGCTGCGCAGATGCGGGTCCTTTCGCAATATCTCACCGGCCGCCTGATTGGCCTTCTTCAGTATTTCTTCGTCCCGTACGATGTCGGCTAACTTGAATTCCGGCAGACCGCTTTGCCTGGTTCCGAAAAAATCTCCCGCTCCCCGCAGCTTGAGGTCGGTGTTGCTGATCCTGAACCCGTCCGTGGTCTCTTCCATGATGGCAAGACGCGCCTGCGCGTCCGGCGTGCGCCGGTAATCAGCCATGAGCACACAGTAGCTCTGATCCCCGCCACGCCCGACACGCCCGCGTAACTGGTGCAGCTGGCTAAGACCGAAACGCTCTGCGTGCTCGATAACCATCACGGTGGCATTGGCCACATCCACCCCGACCTCTATTACCGTTGTGGCGACCAGGATGTCCGTTTCGCCGCTCGCGAAACGCTTCATGGCCTCTCCCTTCTCGGTCGACGGCATCTTGCCATGCACCAGGCCGACCGAATAATTCCGAAATGCCTCTCGCATGTCCTTGAGCCCACTCTCCGCGTCCTTTAAATCCATTTTCTCGCTTTCCTCGACCAGCGGGAACACCACATACGCCTGCCGGCCCTTCTCTAACTCGCGAGCAAGCAGGGCATGCAATTCGTCGCGCCGCGTCTCCCACAACACCTTCGTGCGGATGGGCTTGCGTCCGCCTGGCAGTTCCTTGATCAGGCTCACGTCCAAATCCCCGTACAACGTCATGGCAAGCGACCGTGGAATGGGCGTCGCAGTCATGAGCAGCATATGCACGCCCTCTCCCTTCTTGAACAGCTCCGCACGCTGCATCACCCCGAATCTGTGCTGCTCATCCACGATAGCAAAACCGAGCCGGTGAAAGACAACCTTGTCCTGAATAACGGCGTGCGTACCCACCACTACATGGATGCGTCCCTCCTGAATATCGGCAAGAAGTCTTGTGCGCTCTTTCTTGCCCTGTTTACCCTTCAAGAGGCACAACTGTAACCCGAGCGGATCCAGGAATTTCTTCAGTGTCGCATGATGCTGCTCAGCGAGAATTTCCGTAGGTGCCATGAAGACCCCTTGGTGGCCACTATCAATAGCGAGCAGCAACGCTGCCAGGGCAACAACTGTCTTCCCACTACCGACATCGCCCTGAATCAGGCGATTCATCTGCCTGCCACTGGTCACATCATCGATGATTTCCCGCAGAGCCTGCGTCTGACCGCCGGTAAGTTCAAACGGCAAGACATCGCGAATAAATCTGCCAACCAGGTCTCCCGGCCGACCGAACCTGAGGCCCGGCCGCTCCTTCCGCATGGCGCGCTGTTGCCTGATCATCAGTGTCAGAAAGAAGAACTCCTCGAAGATCAGGCGCTCTTTGGCCCGCTCCAGCTCCTCATGACTCTTCGGGAAATGCGCAGCCCTGATCGCCACACGCCCGTCGATCAGATGATACTTCTCCTGGATCCAGGTAGGAAGGATGTCGGGGATTTCAAGGCCGCGCGTTTTGATCAAATGAAAGAGAAGCCGGCGAAAAACCCGGCTCGTTAGCCCCACCCGCTGCAAGGCAATACCACCCTTGTAAAGCGATATTATGCGACCCGTATCAAGCGCCGGGCCGTCTTCGTCCAACCGGTCAAAGTCAGGGTGCGCCATTGACGCCGCACTCCGCCCGAATCGCTGCACCTTACCATGAAACGCAACCCGCTCTCCGACCTGAAAAATCTTGCTGATCCATGACACACCATTGAACCAAATCCCCTTGAGCTGGTCGCCCCACTCGTCTTCAATGACTACTTCGTAGCGGGTCCGACCACGCCGACCCACCTCCTGCATTTCTCGCACCGTTCCTACTACTGTGGCTTCCGAGCCGTCCACCTTCAGGCTGCGCACGGGCGAAAGGTTCGATCGGTCCAAATACCGGCGCGGAAAGTATTGCAACAGGTCCAGACATGTCTCCACGCCGCTATCCTTGAGCACTTCGGCCCTCTTTCCGCTGATTCCCTGTAAGTATTTTAGTTTGTCGCCTAACATTGCCATTCAATCAACACACGCGAT
Source organism: Rhodothermales bacterium (assembly GCA_963665975.1). GTDB lineage: Bacteria > Bacteroidota > Rhodothermia > Rhodothermales > Bin80. The sequence goes on along the minus strand of OY762508.1, from coordinate 2,522,373 downwards.
TTCCCATGGCGTCACGCCAACAGGCTCCAACGCGCAAACTAATCTATTCTTTTCCATACATTGATATTTCTCTTCTGCTTCCCCCCTGTTGTGGAGGTCATCATGGTCAGCTTGCTCTCATTGTGGCTACCCGTCCTCGTTGCCACGATTATCGTATACCTCGCCGGTTTTATCATGAACATGGTTCTGCCGCACCATCGCGGCGATTTTGCCCCAATAACCGACGAGGACGGCTTCAGCAATACAATCCGATCACAGGAACTTGCGCCGGGCCAGTACCACTTTCCCTTTGCAGAAACCCCGGAGCAAATGAAAGACCCAGCGTGGATAGAAAAGCTAAACAATGGGCCGGTAGGCTTGCTGTTGATTGTAGGGAATGGTAACCGAATGCCACGACAGCTTGCTCTTCAACTCGCCCATATGCTCGCCATTACCATATTTGCCGCCTACATCGGCAGCGCTACGCTACCAGCGGGCGTCGAATACCTGAAGGTCTTCCAGGTCGTGGGCGCCACCGCCTTCCTGGGATATGCCGGGGCGCTATTCCCGTACAGCATCTGGCATGGCTTTTCGTGTACGCATACATGGAAGACTGCGTTCGACGGGCTTGTCTATGGACTGCTGACTGCCGGCGTATTTGGATGGTTATGGCCATAGCAATCCCACCTCCGACGCCTCTCCGCTGACCATGCAACGTGTTGGCAGCTCTCCCCGGCGCGTCGTCTTGACCGGGCCGGAATCAACGGGTAAAACAACACTCGCGAGGCAGCTGGCTCGACACTACGAAACGGTCTGGGCCCCGGAGTATCTCCGGACATTCGTTGAAGATAAAGGAGCGTTGCCGGGGCCAGCGGATTCGCGCCTTGTTGCCGACGGACATCTGGCCCAGGAACAGGCGCTCCTGGAGCAGGCGCAGCATGTGCTTTTTCTGGATACGGATCTGATATCCACTTACCTGTACCACAGGCATTATTTCGGCGAACAACCCTCGTGGCTTCTAAACCTGTCCCTGCAGCATGCCGGTGACCTGTACCTGCTCGCCGACATCGACATTCCTTGGATCCCGGAGGAGGGGCAACGGGATGGACCCGCCACGCGCGCCACGCTACATGCACGCTTCCGCTCTGAACTGGTCACACGCAACCTGCCTCACGTGCTCCTTAGCGGCACGCCCAGCCGTCGCCTGCACCGCGCCTGCGAGGCCATAGACAAACTACTTTGCACCTAACGCACGTCGTAGCGCAAGAACATCGTAAACGCGCCCCCAAAGCAGACGATTGAGAACAGTGCCAACAAGCCGATGTCGACAATCGACGGCCTGATGGCCTCCGTAAATGTGCTTTCGGGAGCCTCATAGCGGGGGAGTTCACTGACGTCCAGCGACTGATCGCCACCTCCAAACCGGATGACGGTGCGCTGGCCACTCTGCTGCTGCCTGCTCCGTTTCCGCTCCTCCTCGCGCTTGTCGTCGACAAACTGCGAGAAGGAGGTTCTATAGGCCTTCATGGATTCTTCGTAGCGCGCCTTGAGCGTAGTATTCGTACCAGCCAGATTCATGGTAGCAAGTTGGTACGCAGAGGATGGAGAGAATCGCGAAAGGGTGAATGCCAAGCGTTCCTGCTCACCCTTGCGGTTATTCAGGTCTTCGTTGGTCTTACGTTCAAACTCGGCCATATCCTCCTGCGCTAACTGCCGGGCATCGTCGTCGGCCTGAGCCCACTCTTCTTGGTGCTCGGCCCGATACTCATCTCGCTCCTCTTCATCCATGCCTTCCATTTGAGCCATGTTGTCCCTCCACCTCTCCTGCCGCTCCTCCCAAAATGACGACCAGCGATCTGTACGGTAGCGATCCTTCTGGCTCTCTACTTCGGCGATGCTCGGTACGTGTACGATCTGCCCGGCCGCCATCGTGGCGGCGCGCGGCAGGATGAGCACGAACAGCACCCAGGCAACAAGCAGCACCAAGAATGAAACCGAAGAACGACGGGTCATGGCCGACACCAGCAGGCCCAGCACGATAAAAAACGTGAAGTACAGCAATGATGTGCCGATGAGCGCCAACAGTTTCCACCATTCCACACCCGTCATGGGGACGTCCATGACCATAACGATTAGCAGCGCCAGTGCAATCGGGATGAGCAGCGGTACGATGAGCCCCGTTGTCGCCCCTGCGAACTTGGCCAAAATGTACTGCGCGCGGGGGACCGCATTAGAGAATGTGAGCTTTAGCGTGCCGGATTCCCTCTCGCCATTTATGGCATCGTAAGTGAAAAGAATGGCGAAGAGCGATAATACGACCTGCACGATGAAGGTGAAATCAATGAACCGGAATAGCGCAAATAAGGAGTTGTCCAGATATACACTCTGGCGCAGCTTCACTTCCCTCCACGTGCTTATGTTCGACAGGCGGCCGATATCATTATTGACGCCTGAGGCAAAGATCTGCAACGCGTTAGGCTTTCGGTAGGCCTTGTTATTGATGCCCCACCACGACGTGGCCTCGCGTACTTCCTGATCGGCTAGCTGAATGGCGGTTTCGTACTGATCCACATTGGCCTGGTATTCCTGCACTCCAATAAGCACGCTCAGCAGAATCAGCACCGAACAGATCCCGAAGGTCACCACAAATTTCGGGCTCAGCAGGATAGCCTTAAGCTCTTTTTCGAAGAGAGTGAAGAACATGGTGATGCCCGTTGATTGCGTGCAAGGGGTTATCGGACGTCGTAGCGTAGAAAAGCAACGAAGGCGCCGGCGAAAAATACGATGTTGAAAAGGAGTAGCAGGCCAACATCCAGTAGTGAGCCGCCTACGAGCTCTCTGGAAGTCGGCTCCTGGTACTCGAACACAGGCAGCTCATACGGGTCGATTTCTTCGGGCTCTTCTTCCTCTTCGCCGCCTGACCTCATCATGAAAAACATGCCGCCCTGGGTGCCCGTTTTTTCCTCTATGAACTGGGCGTAAGTTTCCTGGTAGCGGTTCACCGCTTCCGCATAACGCTGTTTGAGCTCCAGCGACGTGCCAGCCAGATCCGTAGTGGCAAGAGAAAAAACGGATGTCGGAGAAAGCCGTGCAATGCCAAGCGCCAGGCGATGCTGGACCACTTCACGGTTTCGTCGGTCTTCATTAAGCCGTCCGCCGAATTCCTGGCTTTTCTCGTTACGTTCGTTTGATAGCTCGGTCATGAATGCCCGGAAGCCCTCCATCCACTGCGTCATGTCCTCACCTGCGGACGGCGGATTTTCTCTCGAATAGTCATTCATCTTCTCACGGTCCTCCTGCCAAAGCTGCGAACGGAATCGATTCTTCTCGTAATTCACTTTGTCTATCGAGGGCACGTCTACGGTGCGACCGGAAATCAACACTGCAACCCGCGGAATGATGAGTACGGCAAAAATCCAGACTACGAGCAATAACAGGAAAGAGCTCGACGAGTGCTCGGTGAGCGCAGAGACGAAGACGCTCAGCGTAAGAAACACGCCCAGATAGAGATAGCCGGCCAGTATCACCATGCCGAGCCGAGTCCAACTGCTCCCCGTCATAGGGATGCCCAGCACTGGCAGCAGTGTTGCCCCAATCAGGATTGGGATGAGTAGCGGCACGCCGAGCGCCAGAAAGGCGCCCACGAGTTTGCTCAGAATATACCGGTCGCGCGGCACGGAATTGGCAAACGACAACCGGAGGGTGCCACGCTCCTTCTCACCATTAATTGCATCATACGCGAAGAGAATCGCGAAGAGCGAAAGCACGATGCTGAAAATGAATTCCAGGTCCAGGAACCGGAATACCGCAAAAATCGGATCCTCATTGAAGCGGCTGTTTTCGGAGCGCAATTCACCCTGGGTACGCATTTCTGTCGTTCGACCAACGTCGTTCGAAATCCCCGACACAAGGGTCGACAGTGGCTGCGGCGGCAAGAAAATGCGATGATCAACGCGCGTCCATTCGGTGAGGCCCTCCATTTGCTTGAGGTTCTCCGCACGTGCGGCCTCATACCCGGCCTGGCTTACCTGATAGTTGCGCGCCCCAACATAAAAGGCCAACAGGATCAGCACAGAACACACACCGAAGGTCACCGCGAATTTCGTGGAACCAATGATTTCGCGCAGCTCTTTTTCTACCAGTATCCGGAACATGCCTCGCCAGAGGTTAGATGAGTGAGGTCCAGGGTGCTCATGCAGCCGCTTTATCCATGTAGCCGGCCATGTACTCGACGTAGAGTTTCTCCAGGTCTTCCCCGACAAGGTCATCCTGTGTGCGCTGCATGACAAGGCGTCCTTCGTTCAGGATGCCCACCAGATCTGCGATTTCTTTGGCGCGAAAGATGTCGTGCGTGGACATCAGAATCGCCTTGCCTTCTTCGCGGAGTGTCTGGAGCAGATGGATAAATTCAAAAGCCGCCTTTGGATCCAGGCCGCTGGTGGGCTCATCGAGGAGAATCGCTGGTGCGTTTTTCAGAATTGCAATCGCAATCCCGCATTTCTGCCGCATCCCTTTCGAATACCCTTTCAGCCGCCGGTCGTGGGCTTCTTCCTGCAGCCCTACGCGCAAGAGCACCCTCCGATAATCCTCCTTGGAGTATTGTGTGTTGCCACCCAGTCTCGCAAAGAAATCCAGGTTTTGCAACGCCGTGAAATTCGGGTATAGCATCACATTTTCCGACACGTAGGCTAACCGGGCCTTGGCCTCTAAGGGCTCCTTGTGTGTCGCGATACCATCCACGCGCGCCTCGCCTTCTGTCGGCTCGATGAAATTCAGGAACAGGTTGATCGCGGTTGTCTTACCTGCACCGTTTCCGCCCAGCATTGCGTAAACCTGTCCGGGAAAAACCTGCATAGAAAGCTGCTGCAGTCCCAACGTGCCATCTTCGTAGCGTTTCGTGAGGCCGTCCGCCTCCATCATGGGTCGCAAGTCTGTCATGCCAGCATATGTATGGTCAAGTGATTAAGCCAGAGAACTCTACCTGCGCGATAGGCGAATACCGAATACCACAATTCCCCCGACAAGGATCAGAATCACTAGAATGAGAGACACCGTTCCCAGAATGTTGGTCTTCTGCTCTATTTGGATCGTCACAGTCTTGTCTTCGCCCTCGATGGGCTGATCGTCCGACAGTGACGAGGTGCGAATCCGGATTTCGTAGCGACCGGGAGAGACTTCGCCGGGAGGCGTAAACGCCAGATTGATGCGGCGCTCTTCGTTGATATCAAGCTCTTCGATCACTTCTGGGTCAATGACATCGGTCCAGTTCAGCGGCAGATCCGTCTCGATCCGCACATTATCCAGGCGGCGTGTCCCTTCATTGACGATCTCTATGCTCACATCAACGGTTTCATCCGGCTTGATCGAGTGGAAGAGCTGCTGCGCGCGGACGAGAACTTCGCCGATGCCCCGCGGCACGAGCTCCAGGCGCACGTGCCCAACACCCAGGTTTTCTATCTCGGCACTCGTCATCTGGACCCCCCGCAGGTCGCCGATTTCGTCTACGCGCTCTCTTGGAATGGCCAGTGCGTAAAAGGACAGGGCTTCGTCGATGACGAAATCGCCCGTCGGCCTCTCGGGCAGGAATACCCGGAGGGCGGCCTCGCGGGTATTGACGCCCTCGGTAAATTGAAACTGACTCAGCCGGTTGTTCGAGGTAGGATCGAGAAAGTAACGATTGATTTCTTGAGGCAGACCGACGACCTCAAGTTTGAATGTGTTGGACACTCCGCTGAAGAGTTCCAGCGTCATGGGATAATCGGTCGTGCCTCCAAGTTCTACCTCCAGGGAAAACTGCTCCGCTTCAATGGCTGCGATGTTCACGGATGCATCTTTCTGCAGGAAGATCTTACGGCTCTGCTGCACACCATCACCGTACAGTATGGCTACCGTTACGGCATCCAAATCCTGCAGTAACCCAAAATCCAGCGTAGCAGGCACTCCGCTGAGCAGCTGGTCGAGCTTGTGCTCGTACGGGTCACTGATGATCGCGTCTTCGTCATTGACGAGGGACACGTAAATGTTGTTGATCACATCCGGCTGCAGCGAGCGAAACAACTCGTCCTCCAGCCCGATCAACTTCTGGAACTCCGCTGTTCCCCCTGTCGCGTTGGCGAGCGTCAGCCGGACACGCTTGCGATTGCCGCTTGCCTGATACTTGACAGCCTGTGAGATAATCACGTACTGCTGCTCGAAGAGCACGGCCAGCAGCGACTGCTGGTAGTTGACCTCCGCGTCCGAATAGTTGCTCGTGACCCGGTCATAGTCCTGCCGGGCCAGTAGCCCTTTGTCAAATAACGTTTTCTGGCGTTCGAACTCCAGCCGGGCAGTCTCATACGCCTCTTTTGCCCGTTTCAAACCGAGGAGCGGATAGGTGTCGTCACGCTGGTTAAAAAAGGTGCCCGACTGCGCGAGGGCGTCATGAGATCCGGATAACAAGGTACCGATAAGGAGGAGGGTAACAAACGACCTGAGAAATACTGGCATCAGAATGACTTTGTGAGGTGGGTGCATCCTATAGTTAGATGAAACACGGCATAAAATGTTGCACAACACACTCTATGAGATTCTAGTCCGTAGGCAGGTCTTTGGCGCATCGGAAGCCTACATGAAACAGGGAAGTTTCGGGCGTCGAATGGCTACGCCCCGAGACGCGATAACCATGGCACCAGCCGGGCTCGCACAAAAAGCTGCCGCCCCGCTGTGCCTTTTCGCTCTGCTGGTTCGGTTCGTAGGACTCGTTTCGCTCCGCGTATGGCCGATACCAATCCAGTGTCCATTCCCACACGTTGCCGCCCATGTCGGTCATCCCAAGCCGAGTTTCGCCGTAGGCTCCCACAGGCGACGTATACAGGTGGCCGTCTTCACCTGTATTGTGCATCGGAAATTTTCCGTCCCAGATATTCGCCTTCGGCGCTCCGTCCACCACGATGTCGTCTCCCCAGGCATAGCGCGTGCGACTATTGCTCCCGCCACGGGCCGCGTGCTCCCACTCCACTTCCGTAGGCAAGCGCTTACCCGCCCACGTCGCGTAGGCGACTGCATCATGCCAGGATACCTGGGTTACGGGATGATCTTCCAAGGCGGGTGGCGCGGACGGTCCGAGCGGGTGACTCCACATCGCGCCGTCTACCAGGACCCAGCGTCGGGTTTCATAATCAAAGACGCCGGCATTGCCGAAACGCTCCGCTTCCGTGACAAAGCCCGTAGCTTCTACGAACGCTGCAAACTGCCCAACAGTCACCGGATGGACATCCATCAAGAACCCATCCACTTTAGTCCAAAAGACGGGCCGCTCAACTGGCATACCTGTTTCCGATCCGATCCTGGTCTTGCCACCAGGCACGAACACCATGCCTTCCGGTATTTCGTAATTATCAGGCAGTTGAGCATGCTCTGCTGCGCAACCGATAAGCCCCAACACTAAAAACGCGCCTGCGTACAGGATTATTGTGTGAGAGCGATTCATTCCCATGCCGGAATTCCAAGTTGGGAAGGCGCCACCACAAGTGCACCTCGGTGCTCATTGACAGCGGCCTGAATCTCCGTCAGGATGTCCGGATGCTGCTCGGAAACGTTGAAGCGTTCCGATGGGTCGTGCTCGAGATGGTACAACGCAGGTGGGTCATGCTCCACGGGCCGGTCTCCGATGTATGCGCTCTGGGTGATAAAATGCATCTTCCACGGGCCTTGGCGCACGGCGAAGAGGCGGGTGCCCCGGTAATAGTACACCATATTCCGGACATCCTGTGCGGGGTCGGTCAGGACTGGCGTCAGATCCACGCCATCCATTATACGGTCACCAGGAAGGTCAACGCCTGCCAGACCTAGTGCTGTGGCATACAGATCCATGGTGGTTGCCAGCGCATCTGTCGTGTTGCCGGGTGCAATCGTTCCAGGCCACCAGGCGAGAGCAGGCACGCGCATGCCCCCCTCCCAGGTCGTCCCTTTGCCGTCGTGCAGCAATCCTGCCGAGCCTCCCTCCAGATGCTCGGTTAGCCACGGCCCATTATCGCTGGTGAAGAATACGAGTGTGTGTGTGTCAAGGTCCAGTTCGCGCAACTCTGATAGAATCCGCCCAGTGCTCCAGTCCATTTCTTCGACCACATCGCCGTATAGCCCTCGCTTGCTGGCCCCTTCGAACGCTCCGGAAGCGAAGAGTGGAATATGCGGAAACGTATGCGGCAAGTACAGGAAGAATGGCTGGTCGCGGTTTTCGCGGATAAACTGCACGGCCTCATCGGTATACCGTTGGGTCAGCTGCCGCTGGTCGGGCTCTTCTTCTATGATTTCCGTATCGCGCATGAGCGGCAGGCCAGGATAGGTCTGTGCCCGCTTCCCCGGGCTCGTGGCAGGGCTCATATCGTTGGAATATGGGATCCCAAAATACCGGTCAAAGCCATTACTGGTCGGCAGGTGCTGTTCCTGGTGTCCCAGGTGCCACTTGCCAATGGCCGCTGTGGCGTAGCCCTGCGTCTTGAGCGCTTCCGCTATGGTGATTTCGTCTTCCGGCAGCCCGCCTTCGGACGGGGGGAAAATCACGCGTATCCGGTCGTCTGCCATTCCGTTGCGAACTGGAAGGCGTCCGGTCAACAATGCCGCTCGGCTGGGCGTACATACCGAGGCCCCTGTGTAGAACTGTGTAAACTTCAGGCCTTCGGCAGCCATGGCATCCAGGTTCGGCGTATGGATGGTAGGATGTCCATAGGCGCCCAGATCACCGTACCCTAGGTCATCGGCGAAGAGAATGATTATGTTGGGCATTCGGTCCGCTTCTCCCGAACGGTCTGCCATGCATCCTGCGAATAGGAGCATGCTGAGAAGCAATAGCACGCGGCAATACATGAGGGCTGATGTTGTTCTGTGATACGGTCCGGCAGGAATATCAATAAATTTTTCCACTTGAACACGTGGGCCGAGTTCGTACTCGATGCTGCAGAAAGACTTCGGCTCTCAACTTCTCCACGTCGGGGTCCTTCACCATGAGATCGGCGACCATGGAGACCTTGCCAAATCCGCACCTCGTACCGGAATATGCATTGGTAATCGGTCCCGGACTTGCTGGTAGATGCTCGAGGGGCGTAACTGTTCTCCTTGTGCGATTTCCAATGTAACGGCTAAACCATACGAGAGGACAAGTCTCCACCATCAGCGCGGCAATTAAGCTTAATCGTAATTAACGGACAAAGTTACACTTCCCGCAACGGCCCTGCAGGCCATACCATCCGAAGCGACCGTCCGGGTCGCAGACGCCTTGGCCCCACCACCGTACGCACTTACCAAGCACCATGGCACGGCTTCCATGGATGGGTGGACGAGTGCGAGTACACCGCACTACCCTTCGCCCCGAAGTTGTGGCCATGTACCTGACTGACCGCGTGGACAAATCCAACTCGTGGCACGCAACCACACTCTGCGCAATTTGGCAGGCTCTCGAATTGACGGGCCACTCCACGCCCAGAGCGCATCCGGCGGTGGCTACTGTGCTCCGCAGGCTGCAGCGCAAGGCCACTAGGCCGGGACGACAGCAGGCAAGGCAAGCCACCAGCTTAACTGTTGCGTTAGTGGGTGCATTCAGGACCACGGCGCACTGTCCACGCACAACAGCAACGAGCTGTACAGAAACTGTCTCCGCCGCCAATCACCGTGGAAAGGTCAATTTCACGTTGGTGTGCCTGATGCGCGATGCCCTGCTGCGGCACTCGTATGGGAGGATCTGTAAATAGTGGCGGATGGCACCGGACGATTGACCGTGCGCCACAGCAATACAGACCAAGATGCGCGCGGCCAGAAACTGTAAATGAGTCTCGGCCCACTGTGGCGACCGGGCAGAATTTCCGCCAGGACACCTATGGTGACAAGTCCATACTTGGCATGTCCAGTCGCACTGTGGCCGGCCGCATTGCGGTCGCAACCCAACATGCCTAACTGGAATGACGCTTCGCGGGACATCCATCTCGGGTCTAAATGGCGGCGGACTTGGCTGCGATGGCATATCATTAGTGGAAATCCTGACGGGAGGACGCTGGAGGTCTTCGTCTATGCCAGTACACAACGCCCGTGCGCTGAGAACCAGAAAAGGTGCTGGTCGCACGCTACTATGCTGTGCAAACCGCAGGGGGCCGCAAAATAGGACATTAGACAACCGGCCCTCTATCATGCCAGCTGGCCATAACGAATCTCACTCCGCATGCTAGCGGAAAGGATTGGCTGCTCCTTGGGCGACAGCCTCACATGGCGTCCTCGCCCAAACATATCTCCTGCACTCGATTAACTACCCGCTGAGCCTGTTCGTAGTAAGCGCGGATACTAACATACGTGATTCCAGAGACACCCCCATGTACGATCAAATGTCGATTTTGGACAATACTGTTGACCGCGGCTGCTCCTTCATCAGTAAGATATTCCTTTATTTGGTGCTGCCACCGCCGATCAAAGCTGCCCAGCAACTTCGTGATTTTTTCGGAATTCGCGTTCGTAAATCTCTCCGTTTTTGCTTCCACGAAACTCTGCAGTGTCGGAGCCCCGATTCGGCGGGCATGTTCCTGCAAAAGTTGGGCAATAGCCTTTTCGATATAACCCGAAACCAGCACGCACAGATACTTGGCGAAATCTGATTGCAACTGAGAGTCAGGATCGACACTCTCAATGCGCCTGAATGTTGCGTCAAGACGCTGTTTTAAAAGCGCAACCTCAACAAGTCCTCTCTCATTCGACATCGGCGAAAGCCTCCCTTGCAAGCCGCATTCTAGTCCCGACTTTTGCCTCCTCTGAAGTGCCTGTCTTGATCGCATCAATATAGGCCGTGTCCGAGAACAACCTCTGATGTTGGTGCTCCATTTGCTCAAGATCATTGATCGGGCCCCGCTGAAGTCGCTTTGCAACACCTGCCGCCACGGAATCGATGGCTGCCGCATTTAAACGGCCCTCAGGCTTGAACGCTTTTTGTCCCACTACGTTCTCCAGCACTGTCGTGGTATCCCGAAACATTTCTTGCAATTCAGCTTCGCTATGGAGTTCAAGATTGCGGTTCATCTCCATGTATCGATTCAGAAAGGTCTTCATTGGCCTAGTATACTGGTCACCTAGATAGTAGAAGGCGAGGAACCGAAGGATCATCTCCATGTCCTTTAGCCGACGTGACTTCTTACCGTAGAGGTTGCGCCACGCAGTCTGTTCATTTAGTTGATGGATAACTTGGGCCAATTTTCCGTTAAAAAGCGCAACCCGAATCTCCTGCGGTTGAAGGTTGGCACCTCCCGTATTCAAGCGCTCGAAAATCATGTATATACTGTCCTGATTGTCTCTTGGCCTGTCTTGGCGCACTACCGTTGCATGTATGATGCTGTTATCAAGCTTGCGTCGATCTTGTGCATCCAGATCCTCATAGCGCTGGTCGCGAAAGTTGTCGTGAACTTTGCCGAGACGGAATTCCCGGCTGTTCAGGACGCCGCGATAATATGCTTGCAGAGTGCGGAGCCGTTGTTGCCCGTCCAAAACAAGGAACCGGCGAAACTTATCCCTCACGAGAAAAATCCCCGGAACTGGCAATCCGAGTAGAAGTGATTCTATAAATCTGTCAGCCTTATACTTTGACCATACATATTCTCGTTGGAAGCCCACAAGTCGATCGTCTTCTCCACTGTACTGACCGAAAGTGGGTATAACGATGTCGCCAGAGTCAAGCCTCTTGACTAGGGCATCTACTGGGTAGTCCGCCCCATAGGAAGTAATGTCAAAGTCATATGGGGCGGGTTCTTCTTCTTCCTCCTTGACGTCTTCTATTTCCTCCACACCAGTGCTGGCAGAGCCTGATCCCCCAGTGTCACTCTGCCATCTAGAATTCATTGACATATCAGTTAATTGAGTTGTGTCTTAGGAGTAATTTAGGACTTGAGGTTTGAATGCCCCTGAATGCCCCACGGAATATAGTGTTCCCTCTGTTTATGCAGGATTTCGCAACCTTGATTTCCAAGTACCAACTCAATCTGGCTGAATGACTCCGATTTCCGTTCGAAGATTAGCAGACACAAATAAGGTACTATGGGAAGTACGGTTACACGCAGCGTATACGACCACCGAACCATATCACCAGGAGGTGCCGAATGCGACAACGGGTGTACCTTGGCCTGGACGCCCATTTCCGCTATTGCGGGCAGGCGGGCATGGATACCTGTGGCAGGCTTCTATTCAGCGAGCGCTTTCCATCCTCGGAAGCAGCGCTAATAAGCCACCTCGTGGCGATCAAGGCACGCAGCAAAGCTCTGGCTCTTGAGGAATCTTCGCTGGCAGACTGGCTGGCGGGAGCACTACGAGACTATGTGCATGAACTCATCGTGTGGGATCCCAGGCAGAACGCGCTGATAAGCCCTACACAAAGACGACCGGGAGGATGCCTACAACCTGTGTCGTCTGTTGCGGCTGGGCGAGCTCAAGCCTGTCTTTCATTCCGATGAGGGGTACCGGGCGATTTTCAATAGTAGTGTGCAACTCTACTTGGATCTGCGTGATCAGCAGATCAGTCAGAAGAATCGCATCAAAGCCAAGTACCACCACGCTGGCGTGCTGCGGCTGGATGGCCAGCGCATCTTTTACGCAAAGCACCGCGAGTCTTATCTGCATATGCTGCCGAACAAGGCTCGTCGTGCCATGCTATTGCACCTGTATACAGTGCTGGATGCGACACTTGCAGCCCAGGAAGCGGCGTTCAAGGACATGATTCGGCTGGGCAACAAGTACCCCGAGATCAAGCAGTTCATGAAGATGCCGGGCATAGGACCTGTAGGTGCCCATGTCTTTGGTGCTTTCATCCAGACTCCACACCGGTTTGCGACCAAGCAGAAGCTCTGGAAGTACTGCAGACTGGGCATCGTGGTACGCAGCTCGGCAGGCAAGCCGCAGGCGTACAAACGGCTCAACAAGGCTGGCGTCGGTGAGCTCAAGGCTGTAACCTATCGCGCCTTTCATGCTGCGTTGCGCTCTTCTCGTCCCAACGATGTGGCGCACTTCTATGAAGCATCGTTGCAGAACACGAATCACAACACTACGCGGGCCAGGCTCAGCACGCAGCAATAATCCTGGCCGTGCTGTCGACCATCCGGCGCAAGAATGTAGCCTACAACCCAGAACTCTTTTATTCATCGACCCCAACCGCAACGTCGGTGTGCCGCATGGCGTTAGCGCAGCGCCAAGCAGCCACCGCATGCGGATTAAGGCAGCCGGGAAATGCTCCAAGTGGGCGCTAGCTCCAAACCAAGGAAGCTCACCGTAAGCTTAGCTCCCGGCCCTCGTGCCCCATATCACGTTAGATATCAGGCGTCATCATGGCGTCTGGCAATCTCAGAGACGAGCCTGGGTATGTAACTGCCGTCCTTGGGGTCATAAGAATTCGCTTACATGCTGGTTGTAACGCACAAGCACTAATCTTGAACAATAGACACGGCACAATCGAATTAGGCTGATTTCAAGACCAATGCAACCTGAAAACCAAGCCGATTTCACAGGGTAGCAGAGGTAATTCTTAACTTTCTATGCCCAAATAAGCGTCCGATGGAATCTTCTCCGTCTTTTATGGAAAGCTCTCTTCCAATAACGTACATTTTTGCACAGTATCGCATATGGGTTTCCGGATGATGTGCCGTTAGATGGCCTCCCGTTATCCGTACGAGCACGCGAACGACATCGATTTCATACTTCTCCCGACTGGCGCCCACATGACTACAGCGCTCGAACGCGTCTTTAAGCTTACCGAACGGGGTACGAATCCGCGCACGGAGGTGATGGCGGGCGTTACCACGTTCCTGACGATGGTCTACATCGCCTTCGTCAATCCCCAGATTCTCGCCGATGCCGGTATGCCCTTCGATGCGGTGTTTGTCGCCACCTGTTTGGCGGCTGCCGCCAGCACGTTGATCATGGGCCTGTACGCAAACTACCCTATCGCGTTGGCGCCTGGCATGGGACTCAACGCGTTCTTCAGCTACAACGTCGTCCTAGCGCTCGGTTATGACTGGCAGGTGGCGCTCGGGGCAGTTTTCATAGCTGGCGTGCTATTTGTCGTGGTGAGTGTGCTTCCCGCTCGAAGATGGATTATTGAAGCGATTCCCACGAGCCAAAAGCTTGCCATATCGGCCGGGATCGGCCTGTTTCTCGGCGTCATCGGATTGAGGAACGCAGGTGTCATTCGGGCGAGCGAGGCGACCCTGGTTACCACCGGTGACCTGACGGCAGCGCCCGCCATCCTGGCGTTAATCGGATTTTGCGCCATCGCGGCGCTTGCCGCCCGACGTGTGCCGGGTGCCGCAATCCTCGGCATGTTGGGCGTTACGGCCATGGGCCTTCTTCTTGGCGTTTCTGAATGGTATGGCTTTGCATCCATGCCGCCGGATCCTACCCCCACACTTTTGGCCTTTGACCTGGGCGGCGCACTGCAAGGCAGCATGATCGCAATCATTCTGACATTCCTGATCGTCGACCTGTTCGATACTACGGGCACATTGATCGGCGTTGCCCACGAAGCAAAGCTGCTTGACAAGCACGGTAAACTGCCTCGCATGCGGCGCGCGCTGGTGGCAGATTCCGTCGGGACCGTAGGCGGGGCCTTGCTCGGAACCTCACCGGTAACGAGCTACATTGAGAGCGCTGCGGGAGCTAATGCCGGCGGTAGGACCGGTCTCACGGCCGTAGTCGTGGCCCTGCTTTTTCTTGGATGTCTGTTCCTTTCCCCGCTTGCCCAATCTATTCCGAGCTATGCAACGGCCCCCGCAATTCTGTATGTCGCCTGCCTGATGGCGCGCTCGCTGACACGCATCGCTTGGGACGACATAACGGAATCTGTCGCTGCGGTCGTTGCGGTGATTGCCATCCCGCTGACGTTTTCCATTGCAGACGGCATCGGCCTGGGTCTCTTGACGTATGCGCTCATCAAGATCCTGGCTGGCCGCTGGCGCGACATTTCCTGGGCACTTCTGGTGGTTGTGCTGATCTTCGCGGCGAAATTCGCCTGGCTGTGAGTACGGGGGTACAAGAGCCGCTGGAGGAATGCGGAGAAAGAAGAGCACCGAACCCCGCGTGGCGTTCGCCAGATAAAGAAATCGCTGGCGACCGCATCCATGTCTTCAGTTGCCGAAGCCGTGATAAACGACCTATCCAGCACGCTTAGTCATGGCTGGTCCATCAGCGCATGGAGGGCGCCACTGACCACTAGTATCCAGCTACAAACGTGGCGCCTACATGCGCTAGAGCTCTCAGATCGGATTCATGATTTGATCGACCCGTAACTTGAACTTCTTGTTCGGGGCCGATGTCGGGAACGGATTGATTCCGATTTTATAGCTTGCTGGCGTCAATTCCAGCTTCAGGTGGTACGCGATGAGCAAGATATTGACGGCCATCTGAAGTTCCACCCACCGACTTCCAAGGCAAGTGTGCGTGCCCAGGCCGTAGGGTGCGTAGGCACCCGGCGTCCTGTGCTCTGCCCGATCCGCCAGATAACGGTCTATGTCAAACTCCAGCGGATTCTTGAACAGATCTCCGGCGTAGTGGGGTACGGTCTGGCAAACCAGTAGTCGCGTTTGAGCAGGTATTTCGTAGCCCGCGACAACGCATTGGTTCATTACCGTTCTCAACTGCCAGGGAATCACCGGGTACAAACGCGCGGTCTCCAGGCAGAGGCGATGGGTGACATCGATTTTGTCCAGGGTAAAGTCCTTGACGTCTGGTGCACGCCCGTTTCCGAAGAGCAACTCGGCCTCTCGGTGAATCTTCGCGTACAGATCCGGACGTCGGACCATGCAATAGACGGCGAAGCCGAGCCCACTGCCGAGATACAGGCTGGCTACCATGGACGCGACAAAAGGAAACGTAATGTCTGTCTCCGGCAGGAATTGCGGATCGCTCTTATGAACTTCGAGAAACGCGTCGGCAAGATCCGGTGGCTTCCCCTTCCTCTGCGCTGGCGTGTGCGATGCGCTTATCGCCTCTTGGAGTTGACCGACACGCTTGCGATAACGCTTCATCTTGGGCGTTGACAGCATGAATCTCGGCAACGTGCCCTGCACGTGCGTAACCAGCGCACGATGTTCATATTGAATCAATTCGTCTACGTAATCGCTGCAGTCCACACCGATCATCAGATGCGAGATCTGACTGCTTATGTGGATCTGAAACGTCTCGGTTGCGCGGAAAACGTCGCCGGCACTCCATTGGCTCAGCGATCTTCTGCAGTGGTGGATCAACTCCGGTAGCCGTCGTGCAAGCGCAGAACGGGAATAAGCATGTTGTAGCGACTTGCGCAACTTGTAGTGTTCTGCACCATCCATACCCGGCAGGGTACGGGATGCGCCGAACACGCCTTCGAAATCCTTGATGTAATCCTTTGAGCGAAGGTAGAATCGCCCGTGTTTGTTGACCCACTGATTGGTTTCCGGCCCCATAACGGCGACCAGAGAAGCCTTGCCCATTTTGAAGGGAAATCTGACGACCGGCCCATGCTTCCGAAAGATGTTGTACATCGCCTTGGGAATATTGCCCTTTCGAAAGTCACGCTGTCGCAGGAAGTCCAAGATTGGGAGCTTCGGTATGGGTTTGGTTCGAAGAACACGACGGATCTTTGGTTTGATGGTGCTGTCCCTTACTGCGCTGGCAACCGTCCGCCCTATTAAATCTAGCCTGGCGATAAGCTCGATGCGCTCAAGACTCTCGTCGTAATCTTCTTGTGAGAGCAGTAGTTTAAAACCGCCGCAGGTATGCATCAACGCGATAAGGATGGCGTCGCGCGGGTCTGGGATTATGTCGTTCAGGATAATTCCCAGAATTCTTGCTTTCGCTTCCCGGCGGGCACCCAGGTCGGAGGTCGGATAGATTCCCGATCGTGAGACGGAGCGTGAAAGTCCCCAGAATCCGCCACTCTGGTGGGTAAGGATCCCTCTCTCCACCAGACGCTCCAGCGTGACCGAAACGATTTCGTCGCACCGATCCGTGTTCCGTTCAATCCAATACTGCGTATCCGAGGTCTCCTGAGATTCGGCGATTTCCCTGAGCGTCGGGTCGAGCAGGTTGTCCCCGGTTGGGCTGGAATCAGTGAGATACAGCGTGGTCAAGTCGGTGTCGATTCGATCCTCCAGCGTAAGATCGGCGATTACGGCTCCCGCCATAACACAGGAGAAATCCCAGCCTGGAACCATCTCCAGATAGCCGCTCTGTTCGTCGAGCATCAGGAGAATCAACTCTTCCGTAAGGCGAATCGGAAACTGTGTAGTCGCTGTCTCCATGTTGAACCTCGTAAACTATGGTGTCGGTAAAGGCGGCACCAGTACTGCACGATGTTCCCACGACCTAGTGCGACGTGTAGGTAGTCGTCGCTTAAATCGGGTTCACCGTCCATCTGTGCCTGCTTACGCCGCTAAGCAACTGTGGTTCGCGCTTTCCTGAAGCGCCAACCGTACATCATACGCCCGTAGAAGTTGAACCACTTCCTTGCTTCGGAATCCTGGAACGGATAATCCGCTCCTATCTGTCTCGCCGTAACAAGGCCGGACACGAAACAGGTCTCCTGGCTGTTGATCAGCGTGTGGGCTCCACAGTGCCACGTCCGCCTCCTCCCCTGAACAAAGCGAAACAACTGGACCAGGAAAGCCACGTGACGCACATCGTGCACAATGTGCTGAAACCACCACTTCTTGACGATCTTTTCTTCGTCGATCCGGCTGATCGGGTTGTAGGTCACCAGGCATGGCTTGTCCGAGCGACCCGCCCAGGGCTGCTGATTGTGCATGATGTAGGTGATTTCGTAATTGTCGGGTCTGGCACCGTACTGCTCGATGTGGTTGCTCCGGGTGGTGAGTGCCTTGACATCGTTGTCCGGAAGAATCGAGGCATCCGAATGGACGACCGTATGATTGTGGAGTTCGCTTTCGTACCGTATCGAAGATAGAAGGAAGCTCTCCAGGAAGGTTGGTCTGTCCAGTATCATCAGTGCTTGATTCGCGTTGCACGCAAACACCGCATCATCAAACATCTCCGTCCTTCCGTCCTGGTCCTCTACAAGCACATCGTGTGACCGCCGGTACACCCTTCGCACCGGTCGGTTAAGGTATATCTTGTCCCGGAAGGCAGCTGCCATCTTCTCATAGATGCGCCGCGTGCCCATATCCCAGGTTTGCATTGGTGTCGCGCGTTCAATGTTAAAAAACTCCAGATACCGACAAAATAGGGATGCAGGCATGTCGAACACGTTCGTGGCCATCAGGAAGTTGACGAACATGGGCTTCAGAATTTTGTACCTGAAGTCTCCGGAAAACCTCCCCAGGTTGAGCACCGCACCCATGGTGATGTAGTTGAGCGGGTTGAGGGCATTGAGTAATCTGGACTTGGTGTGGTTGAGTTGGCCAAACCACTGTAAACGCCTAAGAAGCTTCTGGAATTTCTCGATTTCCGGTTGCAACTGCCTCCTGATGTCGGAGTCAAAATCGTGGGCATAAATACCGCCATGATACTTTACACTGTAGCTGAACCTGGTATCGAGTAGTTCGATTCCGTGCTGCTGCATGAACAACAGGATATGATGATATACGGATGGAATGCACGCGGTGACGGAAATATCAAACGGAATCACCGTGCCATCGTCTTGCGGCATATCGGCCGTAATGGCATTGCCGCCGACCTGAGAATGCGCTTCGAACAGTCGAAAATCGAACCGGTCGGGGTGCTTGTGCAGCGCCCAGGCCGTCCCCAGTCCCGAGACTCCCGCACCGATAATTGCAATCCTCCTCGGCCGGCCTCGTACCACTGACTGCCTCCTCCTGGATGGTCGAGAATTGCTCATGTAATGCCTCCCCACCAGGCGTGACCCATAGGATTGTCCTCGCTTCATCCTGGTTTGCTTGCTCGGCGCACCGGTCGGGCTGCCCTGTCTTGACGGGAATCCCGAAGATCTGGATAGAACTGTCTGCAGTAGCGTCGATAAGTCCCAATCTCACCGTCGGACCGACACAGTCTTGGGTGTGACAAGTATCGCTTCCGACTCCAGATCACAACGTCATCCAGAACGTCTTGCACTTGCATTGATCGAATGAACCTGTTTATGACCCGGGCGCGAAGGCTCAACGGAACGAACCGCAAACCGACGATCGGTCGCTTCGGTTTGCGCATCTCCCGTACCTGGCTGGCCAGCACCATGTCGATGAGCGTGCCATCGACGGGTGTTGCGAGCACCCACAACCGTGCTTCCATTGGAATGGACTGCTCGTGAATTTCCACATACGAGTATCCCAGTCCATAAATATGGGTCGTTGCGAATATGTCCAGTACGATGTCCTTTATTCCGGCAATCGTCTGAGAGCGTTTGAACCCAAAGCTGCTCGTCAGACAAGCGCCGTCCACCGTTACCGGATCTATTCTGTGTACATTGTCATACCCGTGAACATACCATAGATGCGCCACATCCACGGAGTTCTCGGTGGTTTCCTGCGGGTGCCCCGCAAATCGGAGGGTTCGTATCCCCAATTCGCACCAGTCCACCCCGGTCTCCGGTTCCTCGGGAAGACTCCACTGCGGTGGCCGTCCGTCGATTCCCCACCAGGCGAAGACCATGCCGGAGATTTCCCGTGTCTCGAATACCGTGAGTCGCGCAGCCTTGGGAGCCGGAGCATTGGGAGTGGCGACACACTGTCCGCTGACGTCGAATTCAAAGCCGTGAAACGGGCAGATGAGACAGCCATTATGCACCCGGCCACCGGCGGCGGGTCCCAGTGCGGACCCCAGGTGCGGACAGACTGACACGGCCACGCAGATGCGACCTGCATCGTCGCACCAGGCGACGATTTCTTGACCCATCCAGGTCTTTTGAACCAGTTTCGCCTTGAGTATGGATTGACGACTAGCAACGTAGTACCAACCCTCAGGAAACGGGGAGGGCAAGGGTGTATTCTTTCGCATGAAGGATCTTCCAGGCAGTTTAACAGCAATTTCACGGTAATATAGCGACCGGGTGGCTTCTGCAACCGTGGACAATGGCACCTCTTGCAAGCTCTTGATTCGAAGGTCTTTCTGCTTGTGAGGAAGACCTTGCGTGAACTGGTGCCCGCCAGGGGTTGAACAATTGCGGATTACGGGAGGAACTGGAATGCTGGCGCCGGCAGTCCAAGAGCGGGCAGGCCCTTGCGTTTCCACACACTCAGCGCACTTCAATATATTACATTTCTTGTGACTATACTGTGCCTTATAGTCTTGTTACTGTGACACTATTGTAGCCATGCAGCGTTGCTCATTGGGGTTTTGCAAGAGGCTCAATGACATGGATGAACTCCTTCAATTGGCCCGTCTGTATACCGCGGGATGGTCGAAATGGGCGTGATCACCGAGGTATTTCAAGTAGCACCACGAAACGAGCTAATCACGGTGGAACTGACGTGAACAAAACTCAATTGCGGGTTCATGCATACCTCCGGGTCAGTCCGCCTGGGATCACGAACCCGATGCAAATATGTCTCCGGTGAGACGCGCCTCGGCAGCGGCCACATGCAATGCCTATCGCGTACTTGACGCTCTGTGAAGCATCTGGCTCGGTGTGCCCGCTGAACCGAGCATGCCGACCGATGTCGCCGTCATGAATGCACCAGGGATCAGCTTCGTATTCCCTGGCAACCAATGGCACAGGCTGTCCATGATCAGCAGGTCGGTCGGCTAATACCGGAGCACCAGGAACCGTCGACCACGCTAAATTGCGTCAAGGAGAAGCTGCGCACTTCCACGAGACTCATCGATCATAGTGCCCGGGTGTGAGATGACCTGACAATGGACCCAAACGGTTACAATCTCTTCGCCCGAGACACGATGATCCGCCTACCAATCAACGGCCTTGCCGCACCCCGACAGCGGGCCATACACACAAAACAGATGAAGGTACCACGGTTAGCCTCGCGGAACCGGGCATACTATCGCCAGCGGAACGCCCGCACTTCCCGCTGGTTGTCATTGGGTGCATTATTCCAGAGAAGAGTCCCTAAGCGACGTGCTCGTCACTCGCAGCGGTGTAGATTATCTCATGTCGGGCGGATATATTGTCCATGAATTCCGGAGTTCGGCGTGAGGCCGCTTCACGGTTGTATCGGCACCACGCTTGGGTTCGGCGATTGGCTGTTCTTGTGAGTTGTGTTTGCGCAGCCTGCACGGTGCCCCTGACACCGGGCTTTCCGGAACTCACGTCCAGGGTCACGACATCCCAGGCACGGAAATTCCTCGTCGCGTTGCGCGTTTACCTGAGCGCCAAGTCCGCACTCGCCGGTGTTCGGCACAACCTGCCGCTGACGCGGATTGCGATCATGACAAGAGACTAGTCGAAACAACGAGCCAGAGCCTGACGGGACCAATGAGCAGAAGACGCAGCTTAATCATAGTCGTTGCCATTCTCGTCGGATCCGTGGCGGTGGCTGTCGTACTGATTGCTCAGAGACCTGAGCCTGCTCGTCAGACCGTCCAGTCACGCGTTCCGTTCGCGGCTACGGCCCCCGTGGTTGCCGGTGCTGGCTCTATACCCGTTTACGGAGCTGGCACCGTTCGCTCCCGCGCTGAGGTAGATATCACGGCCGAAGTCGCCGGCAAGGTCGTGTGGGTACTCCCAGCCTTTCAGAGCGGGGGGCGGGTACGCCCTGGACAGGAGCTCTTTCGAATCGATGACGCCGATTACCGCAGCAGGGTCGAGCAGGCACGTGCAAGCGTGGCCATCCAGAAAGTTGAACTGCTACGAGTCACCGAAGAGGCTCAAATCGCGCGCTCCCAGTACGAACGGTTCAAACGTTTGCGGGAAGGCGGCGAGTCCGCCGCCGACCCCGGCCCCTTGGCGTTGTGGAAACCGCAGATGGAGGCCGCCAAGGCCGCTCTGGCCAGAGACAGCGCCACGCTGGCAGAGGCCGAGTTGGGCCTCTTGCGAACCAGCGTCCATGCGCCATTCGCGGGCGTGGTGCTGGAAGAGTCCGTGGATATAGGACAATTCGTGGCAGCGGGCCACAGCGTGGGACGCTTGTATGCGGCCGACACGGTGGAAGTGGTAGTCCCGCTCTCAGACGCAGACGCAGCGCTCATCCCGGAAGTTTGGGAGCTGGAAGCCGGCAATGCCGACAGGCAGGTGCCGGCTCGCGTGGTTGCCCTGTACGGCGATAAGCGCTACACATGGGACGGCTACGTAGACCGGGCTGATGCAGCCCTCGACGAACGCACACGAACAATCGATGTGATAGTTTGCGTCCCGAATCCTTTCAAGGCAGGTTCTTCGATGAGTTCGGGCGCGGACGGCCCAGCCACAGCCCGGGGCGGTCCGCCCCTCCTCGTGGGCAAATTCGTGGAAGTCGAAATTGATGGACTCGTCCCAGAGAAGTACTTCAAGGTGCGGAGATCGGCTCTCAGGCCCGGCAACGAGGTCTGGGCGGTGCGCGACGACATTGTGCACATTGTTCCCGTGCAAGTCCTGCAGCGGTCGGACGACGAGGTGTTCCTTACCGGCGCGCTCGAAGGAGGTCAGGCGGTTATCGTGGGCGGGATTCAGGTAGCCATCGAGGGCATGCCGGTGCGAACGGACGCTGGAGATGAATCATAAGCCAGAGCGACTGTCTCGCGGGAATGTCGTTGTAGTCCTATCGCATACATGGTCGGAAACAGCGTGGCCACTAACCGGCCAAGGTTCCTAATAGTAGCGAGTGGTCTCTCGCCTTGATGGACGGCCTGGCAAAGGAACGCGGGCTCTCATTTTCGATCACGCCGGGATCTCGACTTCGGACATCGGCGCCATACCAGACGAACTCGAGCAATTTATCGCCAGCGAGATCGGGGAGTATTTTACCGCATTCAAGGAAGAAAGGGAGGTTAATGCCGTCGCAACCGAGGGCGTGCGATCATGGTAGCCAGGCTGAGGACCGGTGTAGGCGTAGCGTGCGTGCGGCAATTTCGAAACGGCAGTCCTCCGCGCCCAACCCTTCCTAAGCTGAACTTCGAGGTTCGCCACTGACTGTGGGAGCTGCGGCTACCTAAAGAACTTAGGAGAAGAGGTAGGTATGCCGGCCATCTTTATGGACAAAGGCTATTAATAGCGTACTAACTAACGAGTATTTTTCCAATTGTCATGGGTTATTCAGCAGAATGGATTCAATCATATCTGCCCATGTGATAACCCGCCACAATTTTATCTCAATTCCCTAATCGTACAGTTCATTATAAGCTTATCTTGCATGTTTATACATTATTTCCTATATTACCTATACCCCTGACACAGTAACCATCATTACCATTATCTGCCCATGTACGTCGAACGCATTCCCAACCGAGAATCCAACCCGACATGGCTCATTCGCACCTCCCAATGGATCAATGGAAAATCCCGGAAAACCACCCTCGCCAACATCTCCAAACTCCCCGAAACCGTTCGCCTCCAGATCCGCGACCTCCTGCAGGGCGGCATCGTCGTTCATGACCTCGTCGATGCCCTCAAAGAACGCTTCACCTTCGTCCGACGCCTACCCCACGGGCATGTCGCCGCTTCCCTCGGCACCCTCCGCAAACTGAAACTCGACCGACTGATCGACACCAATCCCTTCCGAAAGCGCAACATCGCGCTTGCCCTCATCACAGCGCGCATCCTCAACCCCCGCAGCAAGCTCGCCACCGCCCATGCCCTCAAGATGAAAAGCGAATCCTCTAGCCTCGGACACGAACTGGGACTCTCCAATGTGCACGAAAACGAGATCTACGAGGCCATGGACTGGCTCTTTGCACGCAAGGACACCATAGAAAAGAAGCTCGCCAAACGCCACCTCACCGAAGGCTCTGTCGTGCTCTGTGACGTGAGCTCCACCTACGTCGAAGGATCCGGCGCCGATCTGGCAGAGTTCGGCTACAACCGCGACCGCAAAAAAGGCAAGAAACAGATCAACTTCGGCCTGCTATGCGACAAAGAGGGCCGACCAGTCGCCGTGGAGGTCTTCTCCGGCTCCGTAGCCGATCCCACTACGCTGACCCGACAACTAGACAAGCTGAAGCATCGCTTCGGTCTTCGCAAGGTGACCTTCGTGGCAGACCGGGGGCTGCTGACACAAGCCCGTCTTACCGAGGAGGTAGGGCCTGCAGGCTATGACTGGATCACGGCCCTGCGCAAGCCGGCCATCCGCACGCTGGCGCAGCAAGACGGCTTCCAACTGTCGCTCTTCGATGAAAAGGATCTGGCCGAAATCACCAGTGACGACTATCCCGGCGAACGCCTGATCGCATGCCGCAACCCGCTGCAGGCCGAACGTGCAGCCCGCAAACGGGAGGATCTGCTGCAGGCTACAGAAAAGCATCTCGACAAGTTGGTCAAGGCCACCAGTCGCAAGAACAGGCCGCTGCGAGAAGTGGAAAAGATCGCGCTCCGCGCCGGGTCCGTTCTGGGCAAGCACAAGATGAAGAAGCACTTCGAGGTATCCATCACCGAAGATAGCTTCTCGTACCGCCGCAACGAGGAATCCATCCGGGAGGAAGCCAAGCTGGACGGCATCTACGTCGTGCGCACCAGTGTAGCGGTCTCCGAACTGACGGCAGAGGAAACGGTGCGCACGTACAAGCAACTGTCCGTGGTGGAGAAGGCCTTCCGGAGCATCAAGACGGTGGATCTGAAGGTCCGACCCATCTACCACAACCGGAGTCACCGCATACAGTGCCACATCTTTCTGTGCATGTTGGCCTACTACGTCCAGTGGCACATGCAACAGCGTCTGGCCCCGATGCTGTTCGTCGAAGAGGATGCAGAAGCCGCCAGAGCCGCGCGCACGAGCGTGGTGGCGCCAGCTGCACCATCACCGGCTACGCGGAAGAAGGCGCGCACCCGCAGGGCCACAGACGGCACGGCGGCACCCAGCTTCCAGGCATTGATGGACCATATGGCGCTACTTTCCCAAGACCATCTGGAAGAGAATACCGCCAGCGGCAAGCGCAAGAGCCGCATCGAACTCTTCGCCGAGCCCACGCCGAAGCAGAAACAAGCACTGCAACTGCTCGGCGTCTCCCTCCGATAACGCACCCGGTCGGCGGCGCTCACGGCCGGTTCTCGTCTGCCGCAATTCCGCCCAAATGTGCTCTTCATACACCGGGTTTGCCTACTTTTTTACTTGGAAGTTCAGTCTATAGCCCTGGCCACACGCGCCTTTACCGAGGCTTCGCGTCCACCCTCACGGGTGACCGCGCTCGGATCAAGGAGATATGTGCCTGGTTGCAGCTTCATACCACGGGACTTGCACCCGCTATATCCTGCCAGCTTCTCCTGGCGCACTCGCTGCCGACGCCTCGCTCGAACCCCTGATCCGAGTGCGGGACGAGGTCGGCCGCGGACCCCAGGTCATCGTCGACAGCAACGGCAGGACGCTGCGGGTGATTCCGGGCCGCTAGGGCTTCTGGCCAGGGTGCTCGCCCCTGATCCCCGCCGGTCAGGGCCGCCCGTGCACAACGCAAGCGCACCGAGTATCCTGTTCGTATCTTTGGTGCGGCGGGGCAAGACCTTGATATTCGTGCAGACCGAGGCGTATCCGGCACAATGACTGCGAACGGCAGGAGCCACAGCGAA
The DNA here is from genome assembly GCA_963665975.1 of Rhodothermales bacterium. GTDB lineage: Bacteria > Bacteroidota > Rhodothermia > Rhodothermales > Bin80. The sequence goes on along the minus strand of OY762508.1, from coordinate 2,496,812 downwards.
CCCGGCGGCCCCATCGCCTACATGGCGAGCAACGGCATTGCGGCCAATCTCCTTATGATGGGCATCATCGCGGCCGGCCTCGTGTCGCTGACGGGCCTTGATCGGGAAGCCTGGCCCACCACCCCCTTTTACCATGTCGAAGTCTCGATGGCCTATCCCGGCGCCACGCCGGAGGAGATCGAGGAGTCGATCGTCGTAAAGATCGAGGACCAGGTCAGCGGGCTGGATGACGTGAAGGCGGTCAAGTCCGTAGCGGCTCCGGGCATGGCCTCCGTGCGGGTCCAAATGGATTCCCGTACGGACATGGATCGGGCCCTGGACGACATCGAATCTGCCGTCAATCGCATTCAGTCCTTCCCAGCCGGAGCCGAACGTCCCCGTTTCCAGGAGATGGACAACCGCTTCAGCATGATGCGGCTTATCGTCTACGGCGCCATCTCCGAGCGCTCGCTGAAGGAACTTGCCTATCAGATCGAAGGCGACCTCACCACGCTGCCCTCCATCTCCCAGGTCGAGGTCAGCGGGGTCCGGAACTACGAGATCTCCATCGAGGTGCCGCTTCGCCGGCTGAGAGCCCTCGGACTCACGCTCACCGACATCGCAGGTGCGATTCGACGCAGTTCGCTGGACCTGTCGGCCGGCAGCATCAATACCCGGGAATCCCAGGTTCGGGTGCGGACCCTCGGGCAGAATTATGACCAGCAGGACTTCGAGGAGATCGCCGTTCTCAGCAGCCGCGACGGCACTGTCCTGCGCCTCGGCGATATCGCCAGGGTCCGCGACGGCTTTCAGGAAGCAGACCTGATTGTCCGCCATCAGAACCATCCCGCCCTTTTTGTCGAGGTCTACCGGGCCGGTGGCGAACGTGTGATGGACGTGGCCACGACCGTCCGCGAGCACTTGGCGAACGAGGTGATCCCGGCATTGCCGGACGGTGTGGGCATCACCATTTGGAACGACGAATCCCAAGCCTATCAGGAACGCGCCGATATTCTCCTGAAGAACGGTGTCCTGGGCCTGTTGCTGGTGCTGATCGCACTCAGCTTGTTCCTCCAGATCAGGCTCGCCCTGTGGGTTGCCGTGGGCCTCGCCGTTTCGGGTATCGGCGCCCTCGCCGCAATGATGGCCTTCGACGTGGCGATCAACACCATCAGCCTGTTCTCCTTCGTCCTCGCCATAGGGATCGTCGTCGACGACGCCATCATTGTGGCCGAGAACATTCAATCCGAACGCAATCGGGGGACACCCGGCGTCGCCGCGGCGATCCGCGGTGTCCGGAGAATCAAGGTACCATTGACGTTCGCGGTCCTCACTTCGGTAGCAGCCTTCGTCCCGTTGTTGTTTATCCCGGGCGGCGTCGGTGACGTATGGCGGGCCTTGCCAATCATCATGATCGCCATGCTGCTGGTTTCCCTGGTGGAATCGCTGCTGGTGCTGCCCAACCACCTGTCGCACCTGCCCGGCCCGGAATGGGTGCCGGCCAATGCCTTAGACCGATTTTTCTCGCGGCTCCAGAGTCGTGTCGACGCCCAGTTGAACCGGTTCGTGCAGGGGCCCCTGGACCGGGTCCTGCGGTACGCTACGGACCGGCCCGGCGTGACATTGTCGGGTGCCGTCGGAATGCTCGTGCTGAGCATCTCCCTGCTGCCCGCGGGGATCGTTCCCACGACGCTGGCCGACGACGTGGAAGGAGATTTCGCGACGGTCGTTTTGGAGATGCCCGATGGGGCCACCGCTCCAAGAACCTACGAAGTGGCGCGGGAGCTGGAGGCGGCGGGCCGCCGGGTCATCGAACGGCTTTCCCGCGATCGGCCTGCGGATGCACCACCTCTGCTGAACGGCGTCACGGTGACCGTCGGACTGGGATCGAGAATAGAGGGCGGGCTCAACCCGGAGCCCACTCTCAATCCGCAGGCCAATATCGCCACCATCGAGTTCAAACTCCTCGGCGCGCAGCAGAGACAGATCTCCACCGGAGAGGTCGTGCAGGCGTGGCGGGAGGAGGTGGGTGTTCTGCCCTACGTGCGCGGGATCACCTTCAGCGGCGAGATCTTCACCCTGGGGAACCCGGTCGAGGCGGTACTGTCTCATCCGGACCCGGAGCGCCTCACGCGGATCGCAGACTCGGTAGTACACGGACTCAGCAGCGTGGCAGGGGTATACGACATACGGTCGGATCACGCCGCGGGCATCCCGGAAGTTCAGTTGGAGTTGCGCCCGGAAGCCCGTACCCTCGGTCTCACCCTGCAAGACTTGGCGAGCCAGGCGAAGGCCGCGTTCTTCGGCGCAGAAGCCGTCCGAGTGCAGCGCGGCCGTGAAGAGGTACGGGTCTACGTGCGCCTGCCCGAGGACGAGCGGAACTCCATTACCGATATCGAAGGCCACCTGATCCGCACGCCAGGCGGGGACGAGGTGCCGATCATCAGTGCGGCCTCGCTGCGCCCCGGCATGTCTCCGTCGACCCTCCGGCGCAGGGATGGCCGGCGCGTCGTCACGGTCACAGCCGATGTGGACGCCTCGGTGATTTCCGGCGACGAAGCCAACGAGATCCTTGCCGGTTCGATCCTCGCGGATCTGGCCGCCGTGTACCCGGACTTGACATACACGTTCGGGGGTGAACAGCAGCAGCAACTGGAGTCGATCGGCTCACTGTACCGTGGGTTCGTGGTCGCCCTGATCATGATTTTTGCGCTCCTCGCCATCCCGCTCCGTTCATATACCAAGCCGTTCATCATCATGGCCGTGATCCCCTTCGGGTTCATCGGTGTGATCCTTGGCCACTGGATCCTGGGAGTCGCCATGAGCGCCATATCCTTCATGGGAATCTTCGGTCTCAGCGGGGTGGTGGTGAACGATTCCCTGGTGATGATCGATTTCATCGACGAGAAACTCAGGTCAGGGGCCGCGCCGAAGACTGCGATCGTGGAGGGTGCCAAGGGACGCTTCCGTCCGATCATGCTCACCTCCGTGACCACGTTCCTCGCCTTCACGCCTCTGATCCTGGAACGCGCAATCCATGCCCAGTTCCTGTTTCCCTTTGCCGCGTCGCTCGGTTGTGGCATTCTCTTCATCACGGCTATCCTTATGATGGTTGTCCCGGCGCTATACACCCTGCATCTGCATCTGGTGCTTTCGTGGCGCCGTTCCGGCGCGGGTGCCGCGTAGTGCATCTCGGCTGCGGAGAGACGAGAACCGATGACTGACACGGCGAAAACGGCGTAGAGTTCGACGGCTGAGCCCCTGAGCCTGGTCGACGAACTCATCCTGATGCTTCTCGACGACAAGGGCGGCTACTTCCATCAGGTACCCGGCTGGCAACTGAACTGCGCCGTAGTCGGCGGCGTGCTGGCGGAACTCTCCTTCCGGTCGCGGCTCGACTCGGACCTGGAATCCCTGTTCGTCGTGGACCGGACCGAAACGGGAGATCCCGTCCTCGACCCCATCCTGAAGGAAATCGTGGACGCACCGGAACAACGCACTGCCCGGTACTGGATCGAACGGCTCGCGTCCCGTGCGGAGTCGATCATCGATATTACTCTGGCGCGCCTGGTTGAATGGGATATCCTCCAACACCACGAAGGCGAATTCTGGACGCTGGCTCCCTCCATCCTGCATGGGCAACAGTACGGGAGGTCTACGGAAGGCACGCCCGACCAGTTCATCAAGGCGCGCATCGGCACGCTTCTCTTCACCGACGAGATTCCCGACCCCAGAGACGTCGTCATCGTATGCCTCGTCAATACGTGTGACGTGTTTCGCCTGATTTTTGAACTCGATGAGAAGGCGGAGGAGCGCATCAAGTTCATCTGCCAGATGGACTTGATCGGCCGGTCCATTGCCGATGCGGTCTCTCGGAACTTCGTCGGCCCGGTCCGTAGACATTCTGCTCTTTCCAAGAAGATTCCGACGGTTCCGCTGCGCAAGCTGCTGGCCAACCCGCATGTCCGAGACGGCAACCTGAACGCCTTGTTGGGGCACCTCGCGCAGGAGTACGGCCCGGTGTTCCGTGTCCGCCCTCCCTTCTCGGAGCCCATGACCTTCCTGGCCGGACTCGAGACGAACCGCTGGGTGCACAAGCAGGGGCGGCAGTACCTGAGAACCAGGGACTACTTCAGCGACTTCGAGAAGGTGTACGGTGCGACCGGCGTCCTCCCCGCCCTGGACGGCGCCGATCACTTCCGGCTTCGCAAGTTCCTGGCGCCGGCCTATTCCCGGGCGAGGCTGGGAGGGCAGATGGATCAGCTCTACGACAAGGGCCGCGCGTACATGGCGAGCTTGACGGTTGGGGACTCCTACCGCGCCACGTCCATGTGTCGGGCGCTGGTGAACGCCCAGCTTTCGCCGCTGTTCATCGGCGTAGACACGCAAGATCTCATGGACGACCTGATGACGTACAAGGAACGGGCCCTCAGCGTGCACATCGCCCAGCTCCTGCCCAAGTTCACGTTGAATACCCCGGGCATGAAACGCCGGGCGAAAGTCCTGGACACACTGATGGACCGGGTGTTGCAAGTCAACACGCCCGGCCAACGGGCGGACAGCCCGCGGAACCTGGTGGACGATTACCTCAGCCTGCACGCGAGCGACCCGCAGTTTCTCCCGGAGTCCAACCTGCTCTTCTCTTTTTCCGCAGCCTTGATTGCCAGCGTGTACCTCGGTGATACGTTCAGCCTCGCGGTCTACGCCATGGCGTCGCAGCCGGATCTCTACGCCAGGATCCAGGCCGAAGCAGATGCCCTGTTCGCCAACGGCGACCCCGAGAAGGAGGATTTCACCCCCGCCAACCTCGACGTGACGCACCGCTTCCTCATGGAGTGCATGCGCATGTACCCGATCGTGACCATGTCCGTTCGGAACGTGATGAATACCTGCGTGGTAGAGAACCACGAGCTGCCCCTGGGGGAACGGATCCACATCGCCCTGACCGCCACACATTACATGAGCGAGGTCTTTCCCGAACCTCACAAATTCGACATCGACCGCTTCCTGCCGTCGCGCCATACGCACGACAGCCTCGGGTTCGCCCCGTATGGACTGGGCACGCACAGGTGTCTCGGCACGCGGTGGATGGAGCTGCACCTGGCGGTCAACCTGCTGATGCTGGCGCATCACTTCACGGTTGAGGTGTCGCCGGCGAAGTTCGTGCAGAAGCTCCGATTCAATCCGTTCCCGTCGATGAAGCCGAGCAAGAAGCTGAAGTTCCGCATCCTGGAGCAGCGACGCGAGCTACCCGCTTGAAGCCAGCGATTCTGAATTTGGATGAGAGTTGAGTTTACGGGAATAGTTGTTTAGCAGAAAGTATGTGTATGATGGGTGTATGACGCGGCAATAACGGTTCTTCGATGCCCTGATACAGGGTTTTCTTGCCTGTTGCTCTGAGGTACACCTATGAAGCCCAAGACGATTCTGCGCCATCTGGTAACACGCATACGGTCGGTCGCCGATGCATTTGCGGATAACCGCCAGGGTCCCAATCTGCGCTATACGCTGGCCGATGCCGTGTTGAGTGCGTTTGCCTGCTTCTTTCTGCAGTCGCCCTCCTTTCTTGCCTTCCAGAGGAGGATGCAGGATGCCCAGTCCCGTTCCAACTGTCAGACGCTGTTTGGCATGCAGGGCATTCCCTCCGACGGACAGATTCGCAACCTGTTGGACAGGCTGGTTCCGGACTCGTTTCAGACCCTGTTTCTGGACCTGTTGGATACGCTTCGTTCCAAGGGGGATTTTTCGCCGTTTGTACGTCTGGGGGATCGCATGCTTGTGGCGCTTGATGGCATCGAGTTTCATTCCTCTCCGAAGATCCATTGTCAGCAATGCTCCTCGCGTCGCACGGGCAAGGACAAGCGTCCCTGGTTCTTCCATACCATGCTGGCGGCGGTTGTAGTGGCTCCGGGCCACAACCGGGTGTTGCCTCTGATGCCGGAGTTTGTTCGCACACAGGATGATCCGGGCGACAAGCGGTCGGTGCAGCGTCGCAAGCAGGATTGCGAGATCAATGCCGCCAAGCGATGGTTGACGAAGTGGGGGGCACGCATGGCCCGCTATCGTCCTGTGTATCTCGGAGATGCCTTGTATGCCACACATCCCTTCTGCCAACATGTGCTCGGTGCGGATGCCGATTTCCTGTTTGTGGTAAAACCCAAGTCGCACGCCACGCTGTTCGACAATCTGCACGAGCGCTATATCCAGAGCACTAGATGGCTACGGGTACGGAACAAGAAGACGCGTCGCTACGAAGAGCACCGCTATCGCTGGATGTCCGATCTGCCCATTCGGAACACAGACGATGCCGTACTCGGCACGTGGGTGGAAAAGACCGTACGGGTACGTCAAAACAATGGCGCCTACAAACGAACCTTTTACACGACGCTCTTCACCAGCCTGACGGTGACCAAGAACAACGTGCAGGAGGTAGCGCGCTGTGGACGGGCGCGCTGGAAGATCGAGAACGAGTGCTTCAACTGCATCGCGCGACACGGGCAGAACTTCAAGCACAACTTCGCCCAAGTTCGTCACTTTGCGACCAGAACAGTATATGTAGACATATTCTTAGCATATAACAAACAGGATGTACTACTCCCTTCCTGGCACTACTTTTCTTCCATCCCACATCTACCCTAATCCTGGCGCACGTACCGCCTTCGGTACAGGCTGGGAATGACACCACAGATCCGCGCTATCCGATCCAGCTCCATCCCCGGACGCGCATCCTGCCAATTCACAATCACCCGGCCTCTGGTGTCCTTGATGGTCGTCATTACCCGTCTCCACACGCTCAATTTCTCGCGTAGCGTCTCCCAACTCGCGTGGATGCCGTTGGCCTTCAACCGGGTGCGCATCAACTGCACGGCATGATAGGCGTAGATGGCAATGCTGATATGGGCGACGATACGCTCGTCCTTGAAGTGATAGAGAGGCCGCAAGCCCAGTTCGGATTTCAACGAGCGGAACGTGGCCTCCACCTCCGTCAGCCGCCAATACGTGGTTACTACACGGTCCAGATCCCAGTCCGTATGACTGGTGCGTAACACGTAGCCTCCCCTGGCCTTGGCCTGGTCTTCCTCTTCCCACTGCGCCTTACGTGTCCATTGCACAGCTGTCGCATGCGGGCCGGACCCTGCAACAACCGTCACGTCATACTGTCGGGACATGCCTGCATGTCGCTCCTTTATCCGTCCCACCCGTTCCACCACTTTCGCGTACCGCTTCGTATGGTAGGGCTTCCTCAATCCTTCGTGCAGCGCTGTCAGAGCCGCTTCAAAGCGCGTGCGCTGACGCTGGACGATCTGTTCTTCGGTGTGCTTTTTGGCTTCGCTGACCACATACAACAAGGCCTCCTTCTCCGTCTGTTGCAGCGTCCACGCCCGTACGGCGTACCCGGCCTGGGTCCGCACGGTATGGTCCGGCTCCCGCTCCGGGGGCAGTGGACGTCGCCCCCGATGCACGCAGATCCAATCGTACCCCTGTTCCCCAAGCCAGGACACGTTCGCTTCGGTAGCAATACCGGCATCCATGACCACGGTCGGCTTAGCGTCGTCCGCGCCGGCTTCCAGACGCCCGATCGCCTCCTGCAGCGTGCCCGGTTCCGAACCATTGCCCGGCAAGATCTCCCAGGTGCGCGGAAAGCCGGCGCTGTCCAGCACGAGTCCGACCGTCACCAGTGGACAGTCAGAACGCTTTTGCTTCGACCGTCCGTATGCCAGATAGTCGCCGTGCTGGCTGCCGGCATAGTGGGTGTTGGTGAGGTCATAAAAAACCACCGTCTCCGACAGGTTCAACAGCGTTCGCTCCTTCTGGAAGAAGGCCTGCTGAATCGTCTCGTGGTGCTTCCACAACAGATCATTGATGCGATAGAGCTTCGGTAACGACACGGCGCGGCCGGGCCGTAGCCCCAACAGGTCCAGCGTCGCCGACGTATGCTCCAACCACTGATGGGTGGCCCGTTCACTGGTAGGATGCAGCATGCGTGCAACCACCAGGGCCACGGCCAGACGCGCGTCGCGCTCTTTGGCGCCGGCCTGGGTTAGCAGATCCCGCAAGCCCAGCTCCTCCAGCGCTTGCAGGCAGATGCGCTCTCCCCCCACTTGCCGGGCGTGCTCCGGGTGATCCAGCGTATCCAGGTCCACCGTCTGCACACTGTCCGGCTCCGGCTCTTGCGTTGCGTGCACGCCACGTGCATGTAGTTGTTCGACGATCGTTTGTGCGGTGCACTGCAGGGCGGGATCGCAGAAGAGCATCTGTTGTCCCTGCAGCAGACGCTGGATGTGCACTACCAGTTCATCCCACTGTTCGCGGGGGGTGTCAAAGTGTACGCCCAGGTTGAGGAGGGTGGTTTGCCGGACTTTTCCGTTTACCCGGTCACTGCGTACGAGTCGGTGGCTGTATCGGGGTTTGCCCTGTTTGGTGTGTGTTTTGGTGGCGCGGATGTACATGGACGGTGTGGCACAGTGTTGGCGTTGCCCCAAGATAGGGTATGGGACCATTCCGTACCACCCCAATCTACAAAAACTGGCACTACATCGACCCTGACCCGTCCTATTTCATTATATATTCACAGGATTGGACTAAAATGGGGGCAAAAGGCCCAAAATGGAGGCAAAAAGTTGGGACTTATAACCCTGGGTGAACACGACCTCCGTTGCATATGACGCGCAATTTCAAATTCCCCAAGGGCTCCGGTATTCCGCCCCCATCTGGCGCATGCATCCATGGTGTCCCTATCGACACGACCGGGCTAGTAATGGTGTCGGAATTGCGGTTTGATTTGTGGTCGTTCTATGGGTTTCCGTCGCCCGAAGCCATGGAGCTTGCGGGTGGAACGGGTTTTGAGCAAGAATATAGAGACCGGTTCACCAGTCTTCCATCCTCACAGCTTGAGATCGAGTTCACATGAGGTCTTGTTCACCCAGGGTTATAAGTCCCAAAAAATTGGCCAGTATGTCTTGTTTTTACTCTTTCCAGCTAAGAGAAACCCCGAAAATGACGAACTTGGGTTCGGTCATGGCAACAACGGGCTGGCCAATATGTTGGCCACCATAAACCTGTTGGCCTTTGCCCTGCATGCAGTGCTCGACAGTGTAGAAGGGTTGTGGAAGCAATGCCGAGAATCCTACCAGACGCGACGCGATTTCTTTGAACAGTTACGGGCTGTTACAACCATGTTCTGTTTTCCCGACTGGCGCAGTCTCTGGAAGAGTATGTTGGTTCACCATCCCCCTCCGTTGCAGCCTGCCGTTGCCAGAACCTAACCTGTCAATAGAGTAGAACCATGAAAAACGATGATTCCAGATGCCTGGAAGGCGGTCGTGTCTCTGGAGCAAATTCGTGGTACCTCCAATTTGGCTCCCCGTTTTCCGTCCCAGCCTCCCAAAATCCCCCGAGGCGACTCACATGTGGTCGTCATACCGCAAAACAGAGCCTATTGTGCCATGGAAGAATCGAAACTTAGAATTGCTGGCTTGAAGCGCCCCGGAATACGGCTGGGCGAACTGTCGAAAGCGCTGTGGGATGGGTACCGGAGATCGGGCATCGCGCATCGCGTGCGGCACTTCGACAGCTGGGTCAACCGGGCGGTGCCGGAGGCCGAAGGCGCGGGCGGCTACGACCACGCGGAAACGGTCAGGGACTACTACGATCTTTGCAACGCCTTCATGGTGTGGGGCTGGGGCGAATCCCTGCACTTCGCGCCCCTCAACCCCAATGAAAGTCTCGAGGAGTCCAAGGTCCGGCACCAGCGCGCGATGATCTCCAAGTTGGAGTTGGAACAGGGCATGACGGTGGTCGACATTGGTTGCGGTATCGGCGGCCCGTTGCGCCGTGTCGTTCGTGAGGCCGGCGTCAGGGTCGTGGGAATCAACATCAATGAGATCCAGCTGGCGGAGACGAAGAGGTTGAACGCCGAGGCGGGGCTCGATCATCTGGTGGAGTTAAAGACGTGCAGCTTCATGGACATGAGCGCCATCGAGGACGACACCTTCGACCATGGCTACGCCATAGAGTCAACGTGCCATGCGCAGGACAAGCAACGCGCCTTCGCGGAGATATTCCGCGTACTGAAGCCGGGTGCCCTGTTCTGGGGTCAGGAGATGTGTTTGACGGACCGGTTCGATCCGACGGACGGACGGCACCGGGCCGTCAAGCAGGATCTCATGCGCGGTATTGCGCTGCACGACATCGCCACGTTCGGGGAAGTGAATCACGCGCTCGAAGCTGCGGGATTTCAGGTCATGGAGGGAAGCGACTGGGACGTCCAGGAGGGACCCTCCACGCCTTGGTATCAACCAATGGAGATTCGCCACGGGACATTGGGGAACGCCCTGCGAAGGCTTCCGTGGGGCCGCAAGGCGATCATCGCGGGATCGAAGCTGGCCGAGGTACTGCGATTTTTTCCGAATGGCTCGACGGAAGTCGTTCGGCTCCTCGATCGAACCGCGGAGGCGTACGTCGCGGGCGGCAAGACGGGTATCTTCACGCCGCTGTACTGTTTCCTGGCCCGCAAACCCCTTCAGGTCTGAATTCGGGCAGAGTGGGCGCCGGCGCAGTCGAGCCCTTCTTGGCCAGGGCCATCTACGATGTCTTTTCAGCGATCCGATGCTCTGTCCTTTTGCCGCCCGGTGCACCGTCCACCGGAGTCAGCGCGAGGCGTCGCGCCCCTCCGGCCGTCTTCCCCCACATCTCCGGATAGAACTGCCGACAATACAGGCGATACTTTCCGATCGGGCCGTCGGCCCGGGAGAGTCGCGGCGGCACCCTGTACCGTTTGCGGTTCCAGATGACAATATCCTGCAGGACGAACCGCCTCTCCTCCGACAGGAAAAAGCGACTCATCAGCCTGTGGCGCAGCGGCACGGGCAGGAACCCGAGGCCCGCGAAGAATTGCCCCGGCTTGCGGATTTCCCGTACCTGGGTGACCAGGGTCAGCTCAAGCTGCATCTCCGCCACGGGCGTCCCGAGGACCCACATTCTCGCATCCATATCGACCGTCTTTTCGTGGATTTCGACAAACGAGAACCCCAACCCGTGGACGTGGGTGACGGCCGAGACCTCGGAGTGGATGTTGATCAAATGTGCGGACGTTCTTGAAGTCGAAGCAGCTCTTCAGATAGGCGCCGTCGATTGTGACGGGAGCGGTCGGTTCAACATCGTGATAGCCGTGCGTGTAGTCCAGGTGCTCCAGGTCCACGGAGTTCTCCGCGGTTTCCTGCGGATGGCCCCGGAACCGCAGCGTCGTGGAACGCAGGCTGCTCCAGTCCGTGCCGGTGGGCGGCTCCTCGGGAAGGTGCCACTGCGGCGCACGGCCGCCGCTGCCCCACCAGGCGAAGACCATCCCGAGGATCTCGGTGGTCTCGTAGACCTCCAGCTTCGCGGCTTTGGGAGCGGGGGCATGGGGCACGGCCACGCATTGTCCGGTCGCGTCGAACTCGGAACCGTGGAAAGGACACACGAGACAGCCATCTCGCACCATGCCCCCGACAGTCGGTCCCAGGTGCGACCCCAGGTGCGGACAGTATGCGCCGGCCACGCAGATGCGACCCTCGTCGTCGCACCAGGCGACGATGTCCTCGCCCATCCAGGTCTTCTCGATCAGCCGCTTGTCGAGAAGGGTCTTGCGGTGCACGACGAAGTACCACCCCTCGGGGTAGGGCGGCAGATCATCGATGGTCTGTATGGCAATGCCAAGGAGCTGTTTGGCTTCCGCGAAACGATCCTGTTCTATGATCTTACCAACAGCTTCTACACCGGGCGCAAGAAAGGAGAACTCCTGCGGTACGGGCGCAGCAAAGAGAAACGAACGGACTGTCCGCTGGTAACGTTGGCGTTGACCCTGGATGCGTCGGGCTTCCCGCGCACGGTGGAGATATTACCCGGCAACGCCAGCGAACCGGACACGCTGAAGCAGGCCATAGAGAAGCTCGACGGCGCCTGTCCCACCGTTATCATGGACGCGGGTATTGCAACTGCAGCGAACATCGCGTACCTGCAAGAGCAGCGGTTGGACTGGATTTGCGTAGCGCGCACCAAGACGCCAGCGCCTCCGGAGCGGGAAGCGGATGTGGACACCAAAGGCGCCCGTCCCGTCCGAGCATGGCAGTTGTCCAATCAGGACGGGGTCCTGCGGGTGTACGTGCACAGTGAGGCCCGGAAGGCCACCGGTGACCGCATCCGGGAGAACAAGCGGGCGAAGTTTGTGGCTGCGATCGAAAAATTGCACGCGGGTCTTTCCATACCCAAGTGCATGAAGGACCATACCAAGGTGCAGTTGAAGGTGGGTCGGCTGCAGGAAAAGCACAAGCGGGTTTCCTATCAGTACAAGGTGCGGGTGCTCAAGAAGCCGGACAGCACGCACGCCAAGGCGGTGATCTGCACGCACGAGTCGGCGTACGAGACGCAGACGAAGGCCTCCGGCGGGTATGTCCTGAGCACCAGTCACACGGATTGGTCACTCGAACGCGTCGTACGCACGTACTGGCGGCTGACGGAGATAGAGCGCACGTTTCGTTCCCTGAAATCAGAGTTGGGCTTGCGTCCGATCTACCATAGCAAGGACGCCCGGATCGAGGCCCATCTCTTCTTGTCGGTGCTGGCCTATCACGCGGTGCAGCTGATTCGGACGAAACTGAAGCAATACGGCATCCACAGCAGTTGGGGCACGCTTCAGTTCGAGCTCAACGCATGGCATCGGATCACGACGGTGCTGCCGGAAACGAAAGACCGGTGTATCCTGCTGAAGCAGGACACGGATCTGAGCCCGCTACGGCGGCATATTGCGCAGATCATGGGGCTTAAGCCGCACCGTTACACGAAAAAGGAGCGCACGCAGCGCCCACACAAAAGTGTAGTGACATAGCGAAACCGCATTTTTCGTAAATCTCGACTAATAAGAGACTTGTTGTCTCTTCAAATTCTCAAATTGACAAACTTCCGTTCAGTGCTCCCTGCACCACGCGATCACGTATCGTCGGAAAACACTCTCTTCAATGTCAAGTGGTTTTGGCTACCAAATAGAACTTTGATCCGTCGAAGTCCATCCCGTGTTTGAGCATGCCGTAGATGGCGTGCAGCAGCTTGCGCATCACGGCCACGACAGCCACCATTGGCTTTTTTCCTCTGGTTATCAGCATGTCGTAGAATGCGCCCACATGCGGATCGTACATGATGGCCACCTGGGCCGGCATGTAGAGTGCGCGCCGTATGCGGGGGTTGCCGACGCGAGAGATGCGCCGTGGTCGATGGACACTGGCGCCCGACGTGTAGCCTCGTACGTCCAGACCGGCATAGGCAACCCACTGGCGGACGGTAAGCCCTTCCGGCAGCGTGAACAGTTCTGCCATGAGCTGGAGGGCGCTGCGTGTGGCGATGCCCCGCACACTGGTCAGCCTCGCAAAGGTCTCTGATAACGCAGGCGCGCCTTCCACAAGTCGCATAGCCTGCTTCTCCAATTCGGCGATACGGCGCTCCAGATGCCGGATGTGGACTTCCAGATCATTGGTGACCACAGGGCACGTAGTGGCGGAAGCCGATACGGCCTCCAGACGGTTCTTCGTGGCCGTCAGCTCATCCACGTACGTGTTGATCCGGCGCACGATCTGACGCAGTGCAAGCACTTCCTCTGCAGGAGGCTGCCACGGCACGAACTCCATGCGGTAAGCGTAGTCGCAGATAATGGTCGCATCCACCTTGTCCGTCTTGGAGCGCTCCATCTTCGAGCGACGATCATCCTTGATCGCGCGCGGATTGACCACCATGACGGCAATACGATCGGCCTGGTGCAAGGCTAACGCCAGATCCAGACTGTATGCGCCGGAGGCTTCGACCACGACGCGTACGGGCCCTTGCCCAGCCACCGTACAAGCTTCTTGTGGCCTGCGGTCGTGTTCTCGAACGTGCGATGCGCCAGTTTTCCGGTGGCCGTACGACGCACGACATCGACCTTGTTTTTGGCTGTATCACAGCCTGCGAAGGTCTTGGGGGTTGTGTGCATAGGTTGCTCAAGAGGCAGATTATTGGTATTGTCTTGTCGGTCTCCTGCCCGAAACGCTACCCATCTGCGGGTAGTCGCTCATGTGCGCGTATTGTATGCAGGCTCATCCTGGTGGTGGCCTAAAACACTCCTCAGCATGCATGAGCGTCGGGCGAGCGATCGCTTTTCCGAACAGGCTCGCAATGGCCTCATATGATGGCGACCTCTGACCGACGAGACAAAAGTAAGCCTCCGAGAGCAAGGCATGGCGTGCATCTCAAAGCTTGCGGTTTCTTCATTTGGTCGAGCTCTGGGGCATGACAGTAACGAGTTCGCGGGCCTCCACTATCGTTTCGTCTGGCGGAACGCGTACTGAGCCGATGGCGCTTAACGGTGTGATTCGAGAAAGCACGCTCCGACAGCCGCAACACATGCGACTGCCGGAGTTCAAACCACACTGCAGTATGCACAAGCGCCAGGCGGTGGACTTGTTTTCCGAACAGGCTCCGCAACGGAGCGCTTGCTCCTCTTGGGCCTTATAGCCAGACAGTCTCACCCGAAGACAACCCGTTAAGAACGCCTCAAAACCTGACTGACTATAGATACAATACCCAGCGTGCGGTACTTGCCCCCACCCTTGGGTATCTGCTTCCTACGCAATGGCGCAGGCCGGTAGCTCCGCGTGACAAGTTCCTGCTGTATGCCTTCCAGAAACTGCTGCACGCCCGCCTCTTCGATAGCCGCAAACGTCTGTCCGTCGATGCCCGGGGCACCTCCGTTGCGCTTGGCCATGCGATAGGCTTCCTGCAGCGACTCTGTCTTGCAGACATGCACGTACATGCCCCAGAAGCGATGCCCTGGCTCTGCCTTGGCTTTGAGGTATATCCTCCTCCGCAGGTCCTGCAGATTGATAGATGCCTTTGTCATGTCATCTCTGCCTCCCTTGTTGAAAAAGAACGTACCAACAGTGCGGCGTCTTTGCTCTGCAGGCATTACCCCGCTTCGTCGCTACTACACGCCGCTCCGCCACCCGCTCACCTTCCGTGCATTTCCCGGTGCTGCCGGTTATAGCACGTACCTTGCACCGGCAATTTCTCGCCGGGGCGAGGAGGGCTTCTCCAGTTGCTCGGTGTGTCCTTGTCATCGTGCCATCGCTACCACCCCGCCAAAGTGGAACGGCCGTGTCAATCAGATTTCGACCTTCCATGCTGCCTTCGCCCAAGGCATGAGGGCTCGGCCTTTGGAACAGATTCACGAGGCCACCTCTGCGTTCACTTTCGTTATGGCCCGATGACTCGCAACCTCCCTTACGGAGGCCTTGTCGGTAGGCTTCATGAATTAGGTCTCCCGCTTCCATGCTACCCAAGCTACAGAGCTTCTGATTACTACTCTGGCAGGACTGACTCCTGCCGAAACACACCAGCCTTCGCTGGACACACATACCTTCATACCACCACAACCCGTACCCCACGATATGAAGCAACCATCCCGATCTGTTGCATCGACTCCAGAAGGGTTCAATGCGTTAATGAAGGCCTTCCATGTGAGCCGTGCAGACGCCAAGATGGAGACGTTGCAGGCCATAGGACCCCTGCAGAAGTGGTTGGCCGAGTCAGCATTGGAAGACGAGGTGACCGGGCTCTGCGGGGCTCTGCGGGGCGCGTTGGAGCCGAGACAAAGGGCATCCCAGTGGTTACGTGCGATGGGGCAGTAATGCGGGTTCGGTGCGTCTGCAAGGGGAACGCGTCCCGATCAGGGTTCCACGCGTACGGGATCGGAACACAAACCAGGAGCGTCCGCTGGAGACCTACAGAACGATGCGGCAATGGAAGGGAGATGCCGAACGTCTGTCGGTGACGCTGATGCTCGGTATCAGTCAGCGCAATTACGAGCAGGTGGCCAGGACGTTTTTTGACAGCTACGGGATGGGTGCCTCTACGGTGGGACGCACGTTCCTTGCGCATACGAAACAGGCGCTGGAGGCGTTCAAGGAACGTCGTTTTGACGCGTACGATTTTGTGGGTATCTGGCTGGACGGGAAACACTTCCGTGAGCATCAGATAATTGTGTGCAAGGGGTTCAGCACGGGCGAGAAGGTCGTGTTGGATTTTGTACAGGCATCGTCGGAGAATGCCGAGGCAGGAAGATCTAATTCGACGCGGCTTACGCTTCGATCAAGGGCTATTGTGCATGATAGATGGCGCAAAAGGCTTCTCGAAGGCGGTCAAGGATGTGTTTGGCGCTTACGTGGAAATCCAGCGGTGTTGCTATCACAAGCGGGAGAATGTAGTCGGTCACCTCAAAAAAAAAGAGGATCAGCGGCGATATAGACAGCGTCTGCAGACAGCCTACCGGGAACCGGACTACCACAAGGCGAAACAGGCCTTGTTGGACATCCACGCAGATCTGGCGGGTTGGAACAACTTGGCGGCCAACAGTCTGATGGAGGGGATGGAGGAAACGCTTACCCTGCAACGCCTCGGAGTGGCCGGGGAGCTGGGGCAAAGCCTTCGGACGACCAATTGCATGGAGAATCTGAATAGCCGCATCGGTGACCGGTTGCGCAACGTGAAACGGTGGGTGAACACCGACCAGCTGCATCGTTGGATGGCGATGGCGTTGACGGAGATAGAACCAAAGCTGCATCGGATTCCGAATGCCGAGTATCTGCCAAAGCTGCGTGCGGTTTTTATATACGAACATATGTCAACGTCAACAACGGTCCACCTCTAACCGTTTACGAACGAACTAAATCAACTGACTCTGGGGCAATACCTGATCACCCCATCCTTGCCCGATGGCGTCGCAATCACCACTTGGAACGACGACTCCCAGACCTACTCGGAGAGGGGCGATATCCTCGTCCGGAACGGCCTTTTGGGTCTCCTTCTGGTGTTCATTTCGCTGGCTCTGTTTCTTGAGATACGACTCGCGCTGTGGGTCGTCGTCGGCTTGGTCACCTCGGGCATCGGGGCCCTGGCCGTGATGCTGGTGCTCGACCTCGCAATTAATACCATTTCTCTCTTCGCCTTCCTTCTGGCGATCGGCATCATCGTTGATGATGCCATTGTCGTGGCCGAGCATATCCATTATGAACGCATGCGTGGCGTGCCTGGAGTCGTCGCAGCGATCCGGGGTTCGCGACGGATCAAGAATGCGTTGACATTCGCGGTTCTCACTTCGGTCGCGGCGTTTACGCCCCTGCTGTTTATTCCCGGCGGCATCGGAGAAGTGTGGACTGCCTTGCCGGTGATCATCATCGGTATGCTGCTGATTTCGCTGACCGAATCGCTCTTCATACTGCCAAGACACCTGTCCCACTTGCATGGACCGGACTGGGTGCCAGCCAATATGATGGATCGGTTCTTCTCGCGCACGCGAGACTCCGTGGATCGATGGCTGAACCGATTCCTGGACGGCCCTCTGGATCGAGCACTGCGCTTCGTAACGAATCACCCCGCCGTCATGGTGGCAGGGACCATTGGCCTATTCGTTGTCAGCCTGTCCCTGGTACCGGCAGGTATAGTCCCAACTACGTTCGCCGATGTCGTTGAGGGCGACTTCGTCACAGCCACTCTTGAAATGCCGGATGGCACGCCTGCGGAGCGGACATTCGAGGTGGCGATGGAACTGGAGCGGACGGGACGGCAGGTCCTGGAACGCCTGGATCAGGATAGACCGGACGATGCTCCCTCCCTGCTGTCGGGTGTAACTGTAACCGTCGGCCAGAGACCCCGCGTGGAGGGAGGAGGGCTTGACCCGACACCCACTATGAATCCACAGGCAAACATCGCCACCATCGAATTCAAGCTCTTGAGCGCCCAGCAACGGGACATGTCCACCATTGCCGTCATGCAGGCCTGGCGGGAAGAAGTCGGGATACTTCCATACGTTCGGGGAATTGCCTTCAGCGGCGAGGTCATCGATCTCGGCAGTCCCGTGGAGGCAGTCCTGTCGCATCCGGATCCCGCACGCCTGGTGCAAATCGCAGACTCGGTAGTTGACGGCCTTCGCACCTTGACAGGCGTCTTCGATGTCCAGTCCGACCATGCACCGGGTGTCGGAGAAATTCAACTGAAATTGCGTCCAGAGGCGCAAACGCTCGATCTCACGGTTGAGGCAATGGCGCGGCAGGTGCGGGCGGCATTCTTCGGAGTGGAGGCGCTGAGGCTGCAGCGCGACCGGGAAGAGGTCCGGGTCTACGCGCGACTGCCCAGCGACGAACGCGAAGCGATCACGGATGTCGAGGGCTACCTGATCCGTACCCCGTCGGGCGGGCAGGTGCCAATCAGCCAGGCGGCATCAATGAGTATGGGCACTTCACCGCCGCTGATCCGACGCCAGGACGGACAGCGCGTCGTAACGGTGACAGCGGATGTGGACGAGACCGTAATCTCGGGTGGGACAGCGACCAACATCCTCGAAGAAACGATTCTCTCCCAACTGGCTACCGCAAACCCCGAGTTGACCTACTTTTTCGGCGGCGAACAGCAGCAGCTGGAGTCGCTGGATGCCCTGTATCGCGGTTTCGTACTCGCCCTGCTGGCGATTTTCGCCCTGTTGGCCATTCCTTTGAAGTCCTACCTTAAACCGTTCATCGTGATGGCCATCATTCCGTTCGGCCTCATCGGCGTCGTCCTTGGCCACCTCGTGCTCGGTCTCGCTATAAGTGCCGCATCGTTTATGGGCTTCTTCGGTCTCAGCGGGGTTGTCGTCAACGATTCGCTGGTCATGATCGACTTCATCGACCAGCGGCTCCGAGATGGCGCCGATCCAAAAACGGCGATCATTGATGGCGCCAAGGGACGCTTCCGGCCCATCATGCTGACCTCGGTGACCACCTTTCTCTGCTTCACGCCGCTCATTCTCGAACAAGCCATTCAGGCGCAGTTTCTGGTTCCCTTCGCCGCGTCACTCGGAGTCGGCGTCATGATTACAACTGCAATACTGATTCTCCTGGTGCCTGCACTGATGGCTGTCTATCTGCGCGCCAATTCGCTCCGTGGGGCAACAGGAGCCAAGTGACCGCTCTGGCTCTCCTTTGGACGCCGAAAACGCTGCGCTTAATCCGCGTACATGTACTGCAAGTGCTAGCCTGATTGCCCGTCAGACTAAGTACGCAGTCTCAGGGCTCAATTTGCATGCACAAGAACACCGACACCTACTACAACACCTTCCAGTGACTGTACGTGGAGTCGGTACACATAATGACCCGAAGCCAATCCAGCACCGTCTAGACGCATAGATCGCCCCCATCCTGCAGCCATATCCCGGGATGGCAGAGTCAATACACGACGCCCCGATACGTCTATAACATCCACGCGTACCTTAGCAGGCCAAGGTAAATCAAACGAAATGTTCGTGGCCTCCTGAAAAGGGTTAGGAAAGTTGCTGCGCAAGACAAATGTGAGCGGCAAAGATTCTTCTTGCTGAGCATCCACGGGAGAATACACCATAATGCTAAACAGCAAACTATCGACCGATCCATTCGCACCGGTCGCCGTGTACGTATATGGTAGGGAGGCCGTGACCACTGTCGGCGTCCCGCTGATCGTGCGCGTGGAGTCACTAAAGACCAACCCTGCCGGTAGCGCGGGAGTAAGCGTATAGGCAATCGGCGGCACGCCTCCAGCGGCTTCGGGCAAGACCAGTGGCGTAATGGGTTGTGCCCGCGGGAATGATTGATCTGCAACCCCAGCCGTAAACGAAACGGCCGGGACAACCTCAATATTAAACAGCAAGCTATCGGCCGATCCATTAGTACCGGTCGCCGTGTACGTATATGGTCTGGAGGCCGTGACCACCGTCGGTGTCCCGCTGATCGTGCGTGTGGAGCCGCTAAAGACCAACCCTGCCGGTAGCGTGGGAGTAAGCGTGTAGGTATGCGGGGCTGTGCCAACGGCCACCTTGGGAAGCACTAGCGGTTCTATCTCCGCACCTACCGTGTACGTCCGATGGGCCACGCTATAGGTAGGCGCCGCCGCCGGACGGATAACCTTCACCACTCTCGTCCCACCGTCCGAATGCGGAAGGGTTTCGTCGGTCGCCAACGCCATCAGTTCCTGTTTCAGCCTGACTGCTCCCCAGGCGGGGTTGGCGGCGGCGAGATTCGTGGCGTAAGCGGCAAGCACCGGCGTAGCCTGGGAGGTAGAGCCGTCAGGAGATTCGACATAGATCGTATGCTGCTCGAAGACACCCCCGGCCCGCACCGCGCTCACAGCTACAGTCCCGTCCCATATGCCTCCCACGAAGATCGCCCTGTCGCTTGCTACTCCACTATAGGCAATGTAATCGTCCATACTTCCACACAACGGAACCCAGCGGTCGGTTCGATGGATGTGCGGGTAGTCGTCGCAGTAGATGTCACCAACGCCTATAGCAATTGTCGGATTTTCGAGCGACGATATGAACAGGATGTCTTGTGTCGCAAGCCAGCCTGCTGCAACAATCGCAATCTTGAGGTACGGTCGGTCCCCATCATCGTCCCATTGGCTCGCCGTCTCGGTTTTGTAGGACGGCGAGTTGTCAGTCGAAGTCCAAAAGATGCCGCTGCCTACACTCAATGAGTGGTGAATCAGCCCGGCCGCATTTGCTCCCAAAATAAGCTCATTGTCATACCGATACCCTGCCCACCCGTTGAGCTGAACCAGGCGGGCCTTTCCGGTGTTCGCCAGATAGGTGTTGGTAATCCTGTGGCCGTGATCATTCGGGCCAAATCCCAATCCATCCACAACCGACACATTCACCTGACCAGTTTCGTTGAGCACGGTCTCGGTAAAGCCACCTTCTACGAGCACCGGACTCTGCGCCAATACCGGGGATGCCAAGACAACCAAACAAAGATACAATGCAGAGCCTCTTGCAAAACCCTTAAATCGACGGGCGCTCTTGAGGAGGGGCTTGGATGAACGCGCGCCCCGTGTACCGTACGCAATGGGGAAAGAGAACAGTTGCAGATTGCGGGCTTGATCAGATCTCATTTACGGCACCTCGCAAGACATAGGGATCATATCACAGAGGGAAGAAGAACACGGGGCGGGGTTTCCGCTATTGGTATTCTTGGTATTTCCGGCATTGCAATACGTTCACAAATTTACGCATATAATCTATGTATTATGCGTGTACATTAGATGACTTTCGGATTCTTTTTTGTCACCATTACGAGTGGAGATTTGAAGCTACCTCGTTTTCACGGACGTTTAATTCTTAGGGTTGATGGTGAGTGATTGAGTTCTTTCTGGCTCTTCTTTTTCCGGTGAGAGAGGCAACGAGGGATCTGGACGAAGTGAGCAGACGGGAGACCTTGGCCACCTCGTACTCGGTCTCGCTATAAGTGCCGCATCATTCGTGGGCTTCTTCGGTCTCAGCGGAGTTGTCGTCAACGATTCGCTGGTCATGATCGACTTCATCGACCAGCGGCTCAGAGACGGTGCGGATCCAAAGACGGCGATCATTGATGGCGCCAAGGGACACTTCCGGCCCATCATGCTGACCTCGGTGACCACCTTTCTCTGCTTCACGCCGCTCATTCTCGAACAAGCCATTCAGGCGCAGTTTCTGGTTCCCTTCGCCGCGTCACTCGGAGTCGGCGTCATGATTACAACTGCAATACTGATTCTCCTGGTGCCTGCACTGATGGCTGTCTATCTGCGCGCCAATTCGCTCCGTGGGGCAGCAGGAGCCAAGTGACCGCTCTGGCTCTCCTTTGGACGCCGAAAACGCTGCGCTTAATCCGCGTACATGTACTGCAAGTGCTAGCCTGATTGCCCGTCAGACTAAGTACGCAGTCTCAGGGCTCAATTTGCATGCACAAGAACACCGACACCTACTACAACACCTTCCAGTGACTGTACGTGGAGTCGGTACACATAATGACCCGAAGCCAATCCAGCACCGTCTAGACGCATAGATCGCCCCCATCCTGCAGCCATATCCCGGGATGGCAGAGTCAATACACGACGCCCCGATACGTCTATAACATCCACGCGTACCTTAGCAGGCCAAGGTAAATCAAACGAAATGTTCGTGGCCTCCTGAAAAGGGTTAGGAAAGTTGCTGCGCAAGACAAATGTGAGCGGCAAAGATTCTTCTTGCTGAGCATCCACGGGAGAATACACCATAATGCTAAACAGCAAACTATCGACCGATCCATTCGCACCGGTCGCCGTGTACGTATATGGTAGGGAGGCCGTGACCACTGTCGGCGTCCCGCTGATCGTGCGCGTGGAGTCACTAAAGACCAACCCTGCCGGTAGCGCGGGAGTAAGCGTATAGGTAATCGGTGTTACTCCCCCTGTGGCTTCGGGCAATACGAGTGGTGTAATACGGTGCGCGCGCGGGAATGATTGATCTGCAACCCCAGCCGTAAACGAAACGGCCGGGACAACCTCAATATTAAACAGCAAGCTATCGGCCGATCCATTAGTACCGGTCGCCGTATACGTATATGGTACGGAGGCCGTGACCACCGTCGGTGTCCCGCTGATCGTGCGCGTGGAGCCACTAAAGACCAACCCTGCCGGTAGCGCGGGAGTAAGCGTATAGGTAATCGGTGTTACTCCCCCTGTGGCTTCGGGCAATACGAGTGGTGTAATGTGTTGCGCCCGCGGGAATGATTGATCTGTAACCCCAGCCGTAAACGAAACGGCGGGTACAACCTCAATGTTAAACAGCAAGCGTTCGGCCGATCCATTAGCACCGGTCGCCGTGTACGTATATGATACGGAGGCCGTGACCACCGTCGGTGTCCCGCTGATCGTGCGTGTGGAGCTACTAAAGACCAACCCTGCCGGTAGCATGGGAGTAAGCGTGTAGGTATGCGGGGCTGTGCCAACGGTCACCTTGGGAAGCACTAGCGGTTCTATCTCCGCACCTACCGTGAACGTCCGATGGGCCACGCTAAAGGTAGGCGCCGCCGCGGGACGGATAACCTTCACCACTCTCGTCCCACCGTCCGAATGCGGAAGGATTTCTTCGGTCGCCAACGCCATCAGTTCCTGTTTCAGCCTGACTGCGTCCCAGGCGGGGTTGGCGGCGGAGAGGTTCGTGGCGTAAGCGGCAAGCACCGGCGTAGCATGGGAGGTAGAGCCGTCAGGAGATTCGACATAGATCGTATGCTGCTCGAAGGCGCCCCCGGCCCGCACCCCACTCGCAGCCTCAGTCCCGTTCTGTATGGCCCCCACGAAGATCGTCCTGTCGCTTGCTACTCCACTGTGGGCAATGTAATCGTCCATCGATCCACATAACGGAATCCAGATGTCGGTTCGATGGATGAACGGGTATTCGTCGCAGTAGAGCACCCGGCGGGGCCCGGTTGAAGCAAGTAACGGATTTTCGAGCGACGAGATGAACAGGATGTCTTGTGTCGCAAGCCAGCCTGCTGCGGTTATCGCAGACCAGTGGTACGGTCGGTCCCCATCATCTTCCCATTGTCTGTTCGACATATTGAACTCGTATGTCGGCGAGTGGTCGGACGAAGTCCAAAAGATGCCGCTGCCTACACTCAATGAGTGGTGAATCAGTCCGGTCGCATTACCCCCTGTAATATTCTGATTGTCATACCGATACTTTGCCCACCCGTTGAGCTGAACCAGGCGGGCCTTTCCGGTGTTCGCCAGAAAGGTGTTGGTAATCCTGTGGCCGTGATCATTCGGGCCAAATCCCACCGCATCCACAACCGACACATTCACCTGACCAGTTTCGTTGAGCACGGTCTCGGTAAAGCCGCCGGATTCGAGTACGGGACTCTGCGCCAAGACCGGGGATGCCAGGAATATCAAACAAAGATACAATGCAGAGCCTCTTGCAAAACCCTTGAATCGATGGGGTTTTTCGCTTGTGAGGAGGAGCCTGGATGAACGAGCGCCCCATGTATCGTACGCAACGGGGAAAGAGAGCAGTTGCAGATTGCGGGCTTGATCAGATCTCATTTACGGCACCTCGCAAGACATAGGGATTATATCACAGAGGGAGGAAGAACACGGGGCGGGGTTTCCGCTATTGGTATTCTTGGTATTTCCGGCCTTGCAATCCGCTCACAAATTTACACATTTAATCCATGTATTGTGCGTGAACATAAGAGGGTTTTTTCGATTCTTTTTTGTGACCATCGCTAATGGAGAGTAGCCAAGTCCCGGATTTGGCGCATCCATAGCGTCACTGCGAAGCAACCGACACGCAGTGGTGAACATTGGCTACGAAATACGTGAAGGATTTCGACGAATCAGGGCGAGCGAAGGAGGTCCTGGGCTATGCGTTGTCGACTTGAGCCGATAAGGGCGAGTGCCCAGACCATCAAAAGACACCTGTGGGGCATCCTCTAGTAACGATCATTCTGAAGGTGAGCAATGACCCTGCGGAAGGCATCAACACTTAAAACGGCCTACGTGTGCTGTTTCCGCAACAAATGGCCGTTAGCTCATGCCATTTACTTTCACCTCGTAAGACTTGATCTATACCACGCCACCCCGAAGGTGTCCGCAGGTGGCCTGCCCACCGAAAAAGGAGAAGAACCAACAATGATGTCTGAAATCATCCGGCTCCGACACTTGTGGAGCACTCATTCACCCTGTCCCTGCCACGGGGTGGAAGGCCGCCGACGTGAGACTGCTTTGGGAGCAGGCGCGGGCTCCGGAATAAAATCCTCTCCAGGATTGACGAAGAGGTTTCGCTCGTAGCGGTACTGGTGGTCGTGCAACTCGCGGTATCGCCCGTTGCGCTCCATGAGCTCGTCATGTGCTCCCTGCTCTACGATCACCCCGTCTTCCAGGACCAGTATCTGATCAGCGCTGCGGATTGTAGACAGGCGGTGTGCAATAACAAACGTGGTGCGTCCCTCACGCAGGTTGCGGAATCCCTCCTGAATAAGCGCCTCGCTCTCACTGTCGAGGCTGGAAGTCGCCTCGTCCAGGATCAACAGACGGGGATCAGCGAGAATAGCTCGCGCAATGGCAATGCGCTGGCGCTGGCCGCCGGAAAGCTTGATTCCCCGCTCGCCAACAATAGATTCATACCCATCCGGAAACCCTTCAATAAACGCGTGTGCGTTGGCAATGCGGCTGGCACTCTCCACCTCCTCCCGCGTGGCCTCCGGACGCGCAAACCGAATATTGTCCTCCACTGTGCCGTCGAACAGCACGTTTTCCTGCAGCACAACGCCCAAATGCTGCCGGTAATCCTTCAGTCGCACCGTTGCTAAATCCTTCCCGTCCACCAGGACGCGCCCCGTATCCGGGCGTATAAAGGCCATGATCAGGCTCATAAGAGTGCTCTTGCCCGACCCACTTGATCCTACCAGCGCAGTCGTGGTGCCTGCCTTCGCAACCAGAGAGACATCACGCAGGATAGGCGCACCCTCGACGTACCGAAAGTCTACATGCTCAAACGTAATGTCGCCTCTCAGGGACTCCAGGGGCGCGAGAGACTCGTCTTCCTCGTCTTCCGTTTCCAGTTCGAGGAGTTCGCGAATGCGATCAAGCCCCGCAAGCGCATCCGTCACCTGCGTACCTATGTTGGCCATCTGGACGATCGGCCCGGCAAGCACACCAATAAAGAAGAGGTACATCACAAAGTCGCCCAACGTCATCTGACCCGCAACGATTGCGCGGCCACCCATGACGACCATGACCACACCAATCACGCCGATGACAAACGTGCTGAACGCTGTGGTCGCCGACACACCCGTGATCGTGCGGGCTATATGGCGGAACAGACGCTCTACTCCGTCACTGAAATGCCGCTGCTCGCGCGCCTCTGCGCCGTAAGCCTTGATAATGCGAATGCCACTCAACGTCTCGCCCAGGCGACCGGTGACCTCGGCGTTGATCTTTTGACGCTCGCGAAAGATGGGGCGCAGCTTGCGAAAAGCGAAGACCATCACCGCGCCGAACACGGCAAGAATGACCAGCGTAATTAGCGTGATCCGCCAATTGAGGTACACAAGCACTCCAAAGGCCAATACGGCAGTAAACACGCCTCCGACCAACATGACAATGCCCGTTCCGACCAGATTACGAATCCCCTCCGCATCCGACATGATGCGCGAAATCAAGACCCCGCTCTTCGTGTCGTCGAAGAACCGCACCGGCAGGCGCGTGACATGCTCATGAACCCGGCGACGCATGTCCATAATCGCTCCCTGCGCCGCGACGCTGATGATCTGGGAGAGCGAAAACGATGAAACCGCCTGCACGACCGTAGCAATGGCCACCGCAATGGCCAGCGGCGTCAAAAGCTCGAGGCGGTCGTTGCCGATCACCTCATCAATAAGCCACTTGGAGCTACTCGGCAGGACAAACCCACTCAGACGGTTAATCACCATTAGCACAAGACCGATCGCCAGCTTCCTGCGATGCGCCCACATTAAGCGCCGCGCTTCCCGCCACGTCGACCGTAAGGACAACGGCCTCATTTTCATCTACTCAGGATCCGTTAGTGCCGAAATTGTCGGCTTAACCACTCATGACCCGCTCGGATCCACCCCAATTGATTCCACGATGCCTAGCATAGACCGGGTCTCACGTGTGGGTGCCCGGTTCGGGCACGGTCTGGTGATATTCCCAACCCCTTGATACAGGGTCCGGCTCGCTACAACATGCTCCGCACGACGGAGCCGATCAGAAAGCCCCAGTAGTTCCCGAGCGCATAACCCAGGAGACCGACGGCTACTCCAGGAAGGAGGCTCTCCATGTAGCCACGTGCGGTGGCCAACGCCATTGCCGATGGTGGACCGCCGACGTTGGCCTGCGAGGCGACAACCAGCGTTGGCCAGTCAATCCGAAACAACCTGCCGAGACCGAAAATCGTAACTCCGTGCAGTACGACGGTTCCAATGGCAAAATAGACGACAGCCGGACCGACCGTGACAATATTGGCGACGACCGACTGGGCGCCATTGGTGGACAAGAAGAGCAGCAACAGATAGTAGCCCCACATTGCCGCGCCAGCAAGCCTTTTCACGACCGGAAGCTGGGCAATCGCCAGGGCAATGGTAGTCAACCACAACACTTCCGGGATCTGTGGAAGAAGCCCACCAAGGCTGCTTGCGGCCCACACGGATCCGAAAGCAATCACAGCCAGAGCAGCGGCATCGGCCAGCTCCATAGAACGACCGCTGCTGTATAGTGCGCGCTCCAGCGTCATTGGTTTATCCGAAGCAGTTGGCGCTGGCTGTCTGTCCGGCCGGTCCTGATTTCTCCCCAGAAGCACCGGGACCGTCAGGCATACCATCATCCATAGAGCAGTAATCAGGACATCAGCCGCTATAGCAGCGGAAAACAGCTCACTGCTCGTTTCAAATGCCTGACCCAGAGCAGCGAAGTTGACGCCGCCCCCCGTGTAGGTCCCCGTAAACTGACCGGCCAGTTTCCACGTCTCCGGACCCACGGTCGGCGCGAGCACTAGTGCCGATAAGAACGAGCCAAGCGCGGTCCCCACCGCTCCGATTCCGAAGGCAAGCAGCATCCTGGGTCCCGCCTCCAGGACAGATCGCAGGTCCACGCTGAGCAGGATAAGGACAATGCCCAGGCTAACGCCGGGATCTATGAGCAGGTCGTAGGCCCTGGAGTCGCCCGGAATGAGTCCCGCATTTGATAGGATCATGGCGAGCAGTATCCCTACGAGCGCGGCGCTGAAGGCGCGGAAAAGACGGTACCGCCCTTCCAGAAAGATGGATAGATACACGACGCCAGCAAGCACAAGGAAGACAGCAAGAGGATCAGTAATCATAGTGGCTGGCCGTGCAACCCGAGTGGTGTTTTTTTGGATGCCGCAAACAAGATACGTGCTATCTATCTATGCGGCCGAGTGCAGAGGCCATGCCCGCGCTTTGGCAGCTCGCCACTGTTCCCTTGTGATCACGAAACACTGGCGCAGATTTGACGGTCAAAGGTCTTCTTCGGACCATCTTGCTGACCATGATGCGAGCACCTCTCTGGATGTGTATGTTCGGCCTGATCCTGCTTGCGGGGTGCAGAGCTCCAAGTGTCCAGGCACAGTCCGGCATACAAGTTGAGCCGGCGTTCCCTGATAATCGCTTCACGCGCCCGGTAGATCTGCAGGCCGCCGGCGATGGTAGCAATCGTATTTTCGTTGTCGAGCAGCCCGGTGTTATCAAGGTCCTCGATACGGACGACGCCAACCCGTCGGCCACGGTGTTTCTCGATATTCGCAACCGTGTCCGCGACGCAGGTAATGAAGAAGGACTACTCGGCCTGGCCTTTCACCCGAACTACACCGCCAATGGGTTCTTTTTTGTCTATTACACGGCGTCTTCTCCAAGGCGCAGCGTACTGGCACGCTACCGCGTGAGCGCAAGCGATCCGGACCGTGGAGACGTGGGCAGCGAGACCGTCCTCCTCACCCAGGCGCAGCCAGCCAGCAACCACAACGGCGGCCAGATTGCGTTCGGTCCGGACGGCTATTTGTATGTAGGACTCGGCGACGGCGGGGGCGCCAACGACCAGTTCGGCAACGGTCAGATTCGCTCCACCATCCTGGGCGCCATACTGCGCATCGATGTCGACACGCCCAGTGGCGGACGCGCTTATGGCATACCCGCCGACAACCCGTTCGTCGGCAATATCCTCGGCTATAGAGAGGAAATCTATGCCTATGGATTGCGCAACCCGTGGCGGTTCAGCTTTGATGCAGACACCGGGCGCCTCTTCACAGCCGACGTTGGCCAAAATGCATACGAAGAAATCAATATTATCGAAAAGGGCGGCAACTACGGCTGGAACACGATGGAGGGAAACCACTGCTTCCGGCCCCGACAGGGGTGCGATCGAACCGGACTAACGCTTCCGGTCGCCGAATACGCCCACAACGGGCAGCCCAAGTCCGTGACCGGCGGCTATGTGTATCGAGGAGCGCGGGCGCCTACGCTAACAGGGCAGTACATCTACGCCGACTATGTGGACGGCCGCATCTGGGCCCTAAATCTGGACGGCGCTACCGTCACGAGCACCGAACTAACCGACACCCGCCTGAACATCGCATCCTTCGGCGAAGATGAGGCGGGTGAACTCTATATCTGCGCGTTCGATGGCTTGTTATACCGTTTCACTCCCACGAACACGTCCACCGGGGCTGCTGACGTGCCGGAGGCGTCGGCGTACATCGTATCCAATCATCCCAATCCATTCCGCGAAGAGACTACAATCCGCTATGTCCTCGATGATTCCTACCCGATAGACCTCGCCGTATACAACGTGCAGGGCCGCCGACTTCGCTCCCTTGCGGCCGGGATGATGGCGGCCGGCGAATACACAGCACGCTGGGACGGCCACAACGGAGACGGACGCCGGCTTGCCGCTGGGGTGTATGCTGTTCGCCTGATGCTCGACGGCCGCGTGCGCAGCAGCAAGCAGGTCGTGCTGTTACGGTAGCACGGGCATCACTCGACCACCAAAGTCCCCTCGGCTTCACTGCGCAACCGGGCCTTGACCTCGGCCGATAACTGCGACCAGGAAATATCTTCCAGCGCGCCGTGTAGTGCATACAACAGAAGCACAGTGGCCTTCGTCGGCTGCTGCCGCTGCAGGATCTTGTAGGCGAGAAGCGCTCCGGCTTCGCGAAGTTCATCCTCGGTGTGAATGCCCGCCGCATGGAGCCAGCGAGCGGTTACTTCACCGATGTTCTTCAGCGCCTCAACCGGAACAGCGTCAGAAGGAGTCAAACCAGGTCTTGGCTAATATGAAACTCAAAGGGGCGCAGGCCAAATGATCACCTACGGGAAGCGGATCGATAAGCTGCACGTCTGCGCCGCGGGCCAGTAAGTGGCGCAGAGCGACGCGCGAGTTTTCGAATGGCACCAACTGGTCCGCTGCGCAGTGATACAGCCGGATCGGAGCGCGAGGCGCCCAGTCATACACGTCGTTTTCCTGTAATACCCGCCGGAACGGGTGGTCCGCATCCGCCGCGAATTCCGCAACGATCGACGGCAGGAGGATGTGTCCCGGCACTCTGGGCATCTGCGCGTTGATTTGGCCTCCCGAATGCATCCCATCGAACAGGGGCGGCAGCCGCTTGTCATACGGGCTCCGGAAGAATGCGGAGGCGTCAGGATATAGACGATACACTGCATTGTACGCTAGCAGCGTGTAGGGCAAATAATACGGCGACGGGTGCGGTCGGGGGCCCGTCATCTCCATCGCCATGACGCCGGAAAGGTCATATGGCCCCGCCATAGGCGCAGAGGCGGTGACCCGAAACTCGTCGGCATGGTCGGCTTCCAGAGCCCGGTGGGCCGCCATGGCCGTGTATCCCCCCTGGGAATATCCGGCAAGGAACAGTTTTCCGGAAAGGTCAAGCCCTTCTGAGGCGGCAAAGTCTGTAGTGGCGCGCAGCATATCCACCACGGCCGTTGACGACGTGGCTGCGTGCACATACGGATGCAGGCCTGGCGAGTCTCCGAGCCCAAGCAAATCCGCCATAGCCACCATATAGCCGCTGGTGGCAAATGCTACGCCTATCAGACGAGCCGACTCGCTTGCGGAAGGCGCCGCATCGCGCCGCACCACGGTTCCGTGCTCCAGGCTTAACAGAGACATGGGTGTCGGCACTCCCGCTGGCACCAGGATGGCGCCCGACGCTGTCGTCACAGATCCGGTCGCATCGATGGTTTCATAAACAATCTTGTAGGTCGTCACGCCATAACGCACCGCAACCGGCAAACCAATCGTGACAAAGTTGCTGCTTATCTCCGCGGCTGAGGTCTCACCCAGCGTACGCACAGACAGGGTCGCGCCACGCCCCGTCCGCGGCTCCGGCTCCGGTATCGACTCCATCGCATCGCACCCGAAGCTGAGGAGCGCGATCCAGTAAAGTGCGGTGCATCGGAAAAAGACCATGGCTCGCCCGGTAGCAAACAGTGCTAGAATTGCGACGAATCCGTAAATGCTCTTTTGGGAGGCTGCGTCATCCATTGCACTAAGCCGCAACCGGTGCAGAGCAGAGTAAATACGGTCTTGAAATCCACACCGAGCAAAGCCGAAGTAGTACTCGTGTTTAGCTGCGCAGACCCCTCCACGAATTCGGCTGCGTCACAGTGTGTGCAATGCAGCGTTATGCCAGCAAGCATGTAGGAGCCAGGATGTAGCGGGCGGCCTGCCTGCCGCTCGCTGCGCTTCGTCTTGCGATACCGGTCAAAAGCACTCATGGGTTGCGCACGCTCGGAGCATGTTTGACCTGAACGCGGAACAGTTGATCCTGTTATTCTTCCCTGTCGGCAGTCCCACGGGTAAACCAGTCTTCAATAACGGACTCGGCGAGCTTGCCTTGAGGCGAAAAGTCGAGATGGTTGCGTCTGCGGCTCGTATCGGCTCGCCACTTCCACAGGATCGCTCCGGCAAACCATGGCTCGGACCACAGGCTCTCGAAGAAAACTTCATACAGGCGCGCCTGCAAGGCATCGTCTGGCTCCACAGTGCCGACTTCGCTGCGGTTCGGCCACCGCCACGGCTCTCGGGCCGCAGATGGCACGTTGCGGTAGCCAATTTCCGTAAACAGAATGGGGCGCCGGGTTTTCCTGGACAGCTCCTGCATCGCCGCCTTGTGTGGCTCCCATCCCTTGTGCAGCACTGCCTTCGCCGGAGCATCGTCTTCGCACAGCTCGAAGTAGGCCTGAACACCGATGTAGTCGAGGTCTTCCCAGAACGCAATGTCCTCGTACTCCCCCCACCAATTGGCTGCATAGGTGAGCGCACCGCCGTATATCCCGCGCACGTCAGCTATCAGTCCACGCCAAAACTCCGGGCGTTCGCGCGCCGCACGCGCCAGCTCCGTGCCCACCACCAACATGTCCGCGCCTGTCTCTTCCGCAAGCCGGGCGTAATGCAAGACCAGCGTGCGATACTGGTCCTGCCAGGCTTCCCAGTCCGGCTCCGCATCAAATCCCAAATCCGCACGGGACTGCCCCTCCGCATTGTAGCGGCTGATCCAGATGTGCGGCTTGAGAATGACGCCCATGCCCAGAGAATCTGCCTGCCGGGCCAGGCTCCGAATCCCGCGATCGCTTTCGCTATACCAGTCCGCTTCGGTGCGCATACGGAGTTCGGGCACGTCTATTCGCGACTGAAAACCGAATTGAATGAGCGTGATGTGCGTCACGCCCAGTGTCTTCAGCCGAGGCAGCATGGCTGCGCTAGGCGGACTCCGGGCGTCCAGCGTAACGGACCGAATCCTGGCTGGCTCGCCCCCGCGGGTCAGGTCGCCCTGTGGACACGAAGGTGCGGCGAGAATCAAGTAGAGCACCGGAAATCCTGACCGGAAGAAATGTGAAAGACTGAAAATTTTCACGGCCGCGCCAAATAGTGCCCTGACAGGTCTTGCCTTCCATCTAAATTCGATTACATTATAGTATTGCTTTGGGTTCTAATTCGCAACAAGAGGGGTCCCATGGTCAGCAGGCGACGATTTGTCCAAACGGTAGGCTTTCCCATGCTAGCCTCCGCACTGAACATGCGCGCGGTGCCGCGCATCCTTGAGCGCATCGCGCACACGCCGGGCACTCCAGCCGAAATTGCCCGGGACGAGACATTCTGGCTGGAGGTCCAGCAGGCGTTCTCGGTGGACCGAAGCTTGATCAATCTCAACAGCGGGGGCGTCAGCCCCTCCCCGACCATTGTTCAGGAAGCAATGAAGGGGCATCTGGACTATTCCAACGAGGCGCCTGTCTACACCATGTGGCGGATCCTGGAGCCGCAACGCGAGGGCGTGCGCCAGCGCATTGCGCGCGCGTTCGGCTGCGACGCGGAGGAAATTGCGCTCACGCGCAACGCCTCGGAGGGATTACAGATCTGCCAACTCGGCATGGACCTGCAGCCAGGCGACGAAGTCCTGACCACGACGCAGGACTACGGACGCATGATCACGACGTTCAAGCAACGTGAACGGCGAGATGGCATCGTGCTGAAACAATTCCCGATTCCCGTCCCGGATGAGGACCCGGAAGGCATCGTGCGCCTGTTCGAAGCAAATATCACCCCCCGGACCCGGCTAATCCTGATGTGCCACATGATCAACATCACGGGGCAGATCCTGCCGGTGAAGGGTGTCGTGCGCATGGCGCGCAAGCGAGGCATTCCCGTAATCGTCGACGGCGCCCACACGTTCGGGCATTTTGACTTCACGCATGCGGACCTGGACTGTGACTACTTTGCCACCAGCCTTCACAAGTGGCTCCTCGCACCGCACGGCACGGGTATGCTGTACGTGCGCAAGGACAAAATTGCTGATCTTTGGCCACTCATGGCGGCACCCGAACCCATGGATGACGACATCCGCAAGTTCGAGGAAATCGGCACGCACCCTGCCGCCAACTACATCGCCATCGCGGACGCGTTAACCTTTCACCAGGGCGTTGGTGCAAAACGCAAAGAGGAGCGACTCCGCTACCTGAGAGACTACTGGGCCAACAGATTGCTCACGCATGACCGCGTACGGCTGCACACCAGCCTGAACCCTGATTTTTCGTGCTGTATCGGCAACGTGGAAATCATCGGGGTGGACACCACGGCACTAGGGCAGCATCTGTGGGCCAAGCACCGCATTATCGTCACCCCGATCATACACGAGGAATTCCAGGGGCTCCGCGTGACTCCAAACCTCTTCACTACACTCGAAGAACTCGACCGCTTCGTGGAAGCCATGGAAGTGGTCATCCGCGACGGTCTGCCCGAACAGGAGGCGAACGAAGGCTAATGTAGCGCATGTGCAAGGGGGCGGACCTGTCTAGCGCGCGCCGGGCTCACGATCAGACCCCTGGACTGCTTCTTGCGGCGCCGCATCCCTGATATAGGTCTCCAGCCAGCGATGCGTTTCCCACAGCATGTGCAAGATGGATTCCCGCGCGCGATAACCATGGCTTTCGTGCGGCAACATCACCAAGCGGGCTGTCTTGCCAAGCCCCTTTAATGCGGCATAGAAACGGCGACTCTGCAAGGGATACGTGCCGGAATTGTTGTCCGCCTCTCCGTGGATGAGCAGGATCGGCTCGTTGATCTTGTCGGCATGCATGAACGGGGACATGGTGTAGTAAATCTCCGGGTCTTCCCAGAACAGGCGTTCCTCCGCCTGGAAGCCGAACGGTGTAAGCGTTCGATTGTACG
This sequence comes from Rhodothermales bacterium, assembly GCA_963665975.1. Lineage (GTDB taxonomy): Bacteria > Bacteroidota > Rhodothermia > Rhodothermales > Bin80. The sequence continues at coordinate 2,462,747 of OY762508.1, read as the reverse complement.
CGCCGCTGCGCGCAATGCCTGCACGGAAGAGATCCGAGTGCGCAAGCAGGTTCGCCGTCATGAACGCTCCGTAGGAGTGCCCGCCGATCGCTACACGGCTTGCGTCGATCACGCCACGCCGTACGCCCTCCGCAATCGCAGCTTCGGCATTTGCCACCAATTGCTCCCGAAAGGTGTCATTAGGCTCCTGATCGCCCTCTCCCACCACCGGCATGGAGACGTTATCCAGAATGGCATACCCCTGGGTAACATACGGCACGGCGCCCCAATAGCTGACACGCTTGAAACGATACGGTGAATCACTCCGCTGACCGGCAGCGTCTGCGCTCTTGAACTCCCGCGGATATGCCCACAGGAGTGCAGGCAGTGCGCCGTCACGCTCCATGTCATAATCGGCTGGCAAATACAGCGTGGCGCTGAGCGGCACCCCGTCTTCGCGCTCATACTGAATGGACTCTTTGCGAATGTCCATCAGTGCAGGATACGGGTGCGGAAATGCCGTTATCGCACCTAGAGAGCCGTCGGTGAGCCCTCGCAGGAAGTAGTTGGGCGGCTCGGTTGTGGTTTCGCGTTCGGTCAGCAGAAGCGTACCATCCGGTCCAACCAGTGTCACGGGCCGCTCATAGTGCGGCGCCTCGGACCGGAATAGTTCTTCCTGGTTCCCGGACTCCAGATCCAGTCTGCGAAGAAACGGCCTGTTGCCTTCCGGGGATGCCCCTGTTCCGACCAGATAAATGGCGCGGGCATCCGCATGCATGTGGAGGACGGACGTACCCTGCGCCGTGCGGCGCAAGAGCGGATAGCCCGGATCACCATAGCGATCTTCCGTAGAGCGGTCGAAGATAATGGCGGGTTCTGCGTCGGCCTTCGCCGGATTGATGCTATACAGTCGGCTCTTGCGCGTCGCCCACCAGGACTCGCGGACGAGAGCTACGTCATCATCGCCCCACAGGATGCCCGCATAGCGCAATGGTAGCGTGACAAGCGTAGTAGGATCTCCATCAAACGGGGCGTCGAGCGTGTAGACTTGGTCGCGCCATGCAGCCTCGCGGCTGGCATCGCCGGCATCGAGTGCTTCTACCCAGACGACCGTAGCAGCGGCGTCAGCGCGCCAGTGCGCCGCACGCACGCCCTCCGGCACGGAGCCGAATGCCGTTGGGACGCTCTCCGCAAGCGGTAGATCGGCAATTTCACGGACTACATTGCCCTCTATGTCGTAGATCGCGATCTGATGCGGAAACCGGTACGCCGGGACCAGATACGAAAACGGCCTGTGCACGCGGTCCACCAGGAGGAACCTGCCGTCCGGCGATGGCTCGGCGCTCCGGATCATTCCAGCCTCACCCAGCGAAACGGCTTCGCCGTCCAGCGTCACCCGCATGAGCTGCGCGGTCAGAAAGTAGACGAACAACACCTCATCATAGGTATTCTGCAAGAGATCCTGGTAGGTTCGCGCGGGCGCCTTGACGCCCAGGTTCTCCTGAACGATGGGACCATCGGGCGCAGGCGGCCGCTCCGGCATGTCGCCACGGTCGGCGGGAAGGACGCGCACAATCAGCGACCGAGAATCCGACACCCATGCGTAGGCCGCTCCAACGTTGTTGAGTGGGTGCTCCAGCAATCTTCTGGCAATGGCCGTCTCTGCATCCGCCACATAGAGCTCAATGCGATCCGCCTGGTCCACCGTGAACGCGATGTGCGCACCGTCCGGAGACCATGTCGCGTTACGGATCCGCGCACCCTCCGGCAGGCCGGTGATCGGATGCTCCGGGTTCCTATCCATGGACTTGATTCCCAGCCTCAAATATGCACGGGAACGGCTGGGACCGTTGTTCTGCGGGTTGATGCGCATTCCCGCCAGACGCAGCTCCGGCGCAGCAAGCTCCGCTATGGAGGCCAGGCTTGGTGGATGCATCACCAGCATTCGTCGCCGATCCGGGCTTAGGCGCACCGCAGGTGACGGAGGCGCATCGACGAGGCGGGCAAGGCTTTCAGGTGGTCGCTGGTAGGTGTCCTGCGCAAGCGTCGGTGTGGCCATGCAAAACATCAGGGCGGCAAGTGCGGTCAAAAGGGGAAAACGCAACATTGGACCAGGCAGTCAGGGACGGGGATACTGGAATATAATTAAACAGCGCACCTGTGCCCTGCCTGCATCTCCCTATCCGGCCTCCATGGCACGAGCCGATGTGCGCAGCTCTTTGCGCAGAATGTGCCCCGTATACGTGTCCTGTTCGGCCAGTGCTTCCGGGCTGCCTGCGAATAGAATATAGCCGCCTGCTGCCCCTCCTTCCGGCCCCAGGTCTATAATGTAGTCGGCGACGCGCACCACATCCATGTTGTGCTCAATGACCAGCACGGTATTTCCTTTGTCGACGAGCGCCTGCAGCATCTCCAGTAAATGTCGGATGTCTTCAAAGTGCAGCCCGGTCGTCGGCTCGTCGAGGATATACAGCGTATCCCCGGTTCCCGGGCGGGAAAGCTCCTTGGACAGCTTTACGCGCTGCGCCTCGCCCCCCGAAATCGTCGTAGACTGCTGTCCCAGCCGGATGTAGCCCAACCCGACCGCATGGAGCGTCTTGAGCTTGCGGTGGATCTTCGGGACGCTTTCAAAAAAGTCCAGCGCCTCTTCAACGCGCATGTCCAGAACGTCGGCGATGCTCTTGCCCTTGTACAGGACCTCGAGCGTTTCCGCGTTGTAACGCAGACCGTTACATGTTTCGCACTGCACGTAGACATCAGGCAGGAAATTCATTTCGAGTTTCACGAGGCCGCCACCGGTACACGCCTCGCACCGTCCTCCCTTCACGTTGAAAGAAAACCGTCCCTTCTTGTATCCCCGAATCTTTGCTTCCGGAAGTAGCGCGAACAAATCCCGAATGTGGGTAAATAGCCCCGTGTACGTCGCCGGGTTGGACCGGGGTGTCCGTCCGATCGGACTCTGGTCTATGTCGATGACCTTGTCAACGTGCTCCAGCCCCTGCATGCCCGTATACGGCAACGCCGGCGCGAGGGCGTTATGGAAACGCTGTGCCAGTATCGGGTACAGCGTCTGATTGATAAGCGAGCTCTTGCCCGATCCGCTCACGCCGGTCACGCAGACAAAGAGTCCAAGAGGGAGCGTCAGGGTATCGCCCTTCAGATTGTGTCCGCGCGCTCCCTCGAGCACGAGCGCCTTGCCGTTGGGCTCGCGTCGATGCTCGGCGGCTGGTATGCACCGTGCGCCTGTCAAATAGGCCGCAGTGAGGCTTTCCAAGCCGTTTGCGCCGCGCACGAGATCCTGGGGCGCGGCCGCAGCCACGACGTATCCCCCCGTCTCTCCCGCACCGGGGCCGAGGTCGACTACGAAGTCGGCCGCCTCAATCATCGTCCGGTCATGCTCGACTACCAGAATGGAATTGCCGATGTCCCGCAGATGAAAGAGCGACGCGATGAGACGCTGATTGTCGCGCGGATGCAACCCTATTGATGGCTCGTCCAGAACGTACAGGACACCCGTGAGCTGGGTGCCAATCTGGGTCGCCAACCTGATGCGCTGGCTTTCGCCACCGGACAGCGTCCGCGCCTGACGATCGAGATTGAGATACCCAACACCGACGTCGGTCATGAACGTCAGCCGTTCGATGATTTCCTTGATGATAGGGTGCGCGATGCGCCAGACCCGATCGTCCAACTCCAGCGTGCGGAAGAAGTAGAGCAGCGAATCCAGATCCATGCGGACAAGCTCCGCAATAGTGCAGCCATGGAATCGGTAGGATAGCCCCTCCGCCTTCAGGCGGCCGCCCGAACACTCGGCGCAATTCGTGTATCGCATGAAGGCTTCCGCCCACTCCCGCCGCTTTGCAGAGGCCGTATTCCTGTAGGTTGTCTCGAGATATTGCAGTACGCCGTTGAAGCGGTGTTTGTAGTTAACCGTGCGATTCTTGTACCTGTACTGGATTGCGAACTGCTCGTCTCCCGCACCGAGCAGGAGTATCTTTCGCATCTCCGCGGAAAATGCGCCTAGCGGCGTATCCATGCTGAACCCTTTGCTCTTGCTGACAGCACGAATCTGATCAAAGACCCACGTGTCACGGGAAGCGCCCAGCGGAACAATGCCGCCCTTGTTTATCGATAGTTCGGAGTCAGGCATGACCAGTTCCTCAACGAATTGGTGCTTTGTGCCCAGCCCGCCGCATTCCCCGCAAGCGCCGTACGGAGAATTGAACGAGAACGTATTCGGGGAGGCCTCTTCATAGGACACCCCCGTTGCCGGATCGTACAGGTGGCGACTGAAGAATTGATCCTCGCCGCCCTTCTCCGCCATGGCGACGATCAGCGAGCCGGATCCGATTCCGAGCGCGATCTCTACGCTCTGCCTAACCCGAGGCCGGATCTCCGACGTAATCTTGAGCCTGTCGACGACTACTTCTATGTCGTGGGTTTGGTACCGGTCTACGCGCATGCCGGACTCGATGTCCCTGAGTTCGCCGTCTATGCGCACGCGGGAAAAGCCTTGCGCGGCAATCTTGTCGAACAGCTCTCGGTAATGCCCCTTGCGTGCGCGCACGACCGGCGCCAGGAGTAACAGGCGTGCGCCAGCAGGAAACGCCAGAATGCTGTCGATGATTGCATCGCTCGACTGCCGGATTAGCGGCTGTCCCGTGCTGTGCGAGTGTGCGACGCCAGCGCGCGCGTACAACAGACGCAGAAAATCGTACACCTCGGTGATGGTGCCGACCGTAGAACGCGGATTGCGCGAGACAGACTTCTGCTCAATGGAGATCACCGGAGAGAGCCCGTCGATATGGTCCACATCCGGGCGCTCCATCATGCCCAGAAACTGCCGGGCATACGCGCTCAGGCTTTCCATGTAGCGCCGCTGCCCTTCTGCATAGATGGTGTCAAACGCCAGACTACTCTTTCCCGAACCCGACAGACCCGTAATTACAACAAGCCGTTCGCGCGGGATATCCAGGTCAATATTCTTGAGATTGTGCTCACGCGCGCCACGAATGACGATCATCTGCCATCAAAACAATCAAAGCATCGTCGGTATTCTATCCTACCATATAACGGAACAATCGTTTCTGGACACGCCCCGGATTTTTAGAGTTGTTCGTCCGCCTCGGTCAGCGGGTCACGGAAATAAATCTCCGAATCAAACATTTCGTTTATCGCCATTTCTGTCGGCTCCGGCATCAGTTCGTGCTCGACCGAAATGCGCCGCTGCTCTTCCTGGAACCGGGGATCCTCCAACTCCGGCTCGAAACCTTCGAAGTAGGAAAGCCGATTGTCAAGATCCGCTTTCATCTTGGCCGCAATCTGACGGCTCCGCTTGGAAAGAATGGCGACGGTCTCGAAAAGATTGCCGGTCTGCGCCACTAGCGCGTCTACATCAACGGTCTTGATGGCCATGGTCCATAACAGTTAGTGTCAAAGGCAAGACATGTACACGATATTCGACCATCAAGGTTCCCACACGAAACCCGAGTATCGGTAGGGGTGTACAGGGGGCTTTCTTACACGTCTATGCCCATGTCTGCGTTCGTTCGCGCCTGTGCGTGTTGCCTGCTGCTCGCCGGATGCTTGCCTCCCGAGCAGGAAACCGAAATCACCATCTCACATGTCGTCTCGTTCGTGCCCTTGGGGCGTGGCAGTCAGGCGCGCATGGACACCACCGAGCGGGTTATCTATGACCAGGCAACGTGGGATACGTACACGGAATCCCTGCAACCGCTGCAAGCATTCAAGCCGGTGGATTTCGAGACGGAAATGGTCCTTCTGGCCGCTCTTCCCGTCCCTACGGGTGGCTACGATCTGCGCTTCGAGATCATTGAAGAGATACCCGGCCAGGTTGTTGCGCGCTACAGACTTTTCGTGCCAGGCGTTGACTGCCGCGAAATCATCGGAGACACCGTGCCATTCCAGGCCGTGCGCGTAGCACGTAGGGAGACGCCAGTGCGTTTTGAGCGCGAGCTTGAAGACGTCCGCTGCATGGAACGGAATTAGGCCGCTTGTCGAGCCGGCTCTCTGGGTTGCGACTTTGGGTATCTTCAGTCGCCGTTTCAATCGCCGCACCGCCACCGCCGCCGCCTGCGTATTGCCGGTCTGTCTGGGTGTATCCGTCCCCGATCAGCGTCACATCGTTTCCGATCCAGTCCTTCGAGATGTCTGTCTAGTCCGATGTGGAAGTATGTCTTGCTCGATGCGGTCAGCGTGACGAACACGACGTTGCGACCGGCGATCGCGTGCCCGACCGCCTCAGCCTAACGGACGTACTATTGTTCGAATGCAGCGAGCCCGTAGCGCGCGCACGAAACGATCATAGAGTGCGCCCGGCATCGCCGCCGAGAGAGGCTCGTCCTTGTTGGTGGTCACAGCCGGAAGCGTCGACACCGTGGTGGGATCGTACCAGTGGGCACGAGGGCGATCAAGCAACGGAAGGACGGACGGAGACTCGGCTGCGACCGACCACGGCGTCGCGGCGTAGCCCGACACGATGTCAATGATTCTTAACAAATCAGGAATTGTAAAATAGCTTGGACATGATGTCAATAATTCTTGACAAGTCAGAAATTATTAACTATCTTGGACACCATGTCAATTACGTCAGTCACTTCATCAGAATTGGGAGACTCCATGAATACGTCCTTCGAGGAGAAGAGTGTCTGGATTCAACTCATCAGTCTCGTCGTCGGCCTGGGCGGGTACTTAGTCGTCGCCGGCTTCATGCTGTCGAACGGTGTCAGTCTTCTACCACCCTTCGTGCCGGTCTTCGCCCTGGCGATTGTCCTCATCGTGGCCGTCAACGTCGCAGGACACGTCGTCGCGTCGATCTTCAGCCGACCGGACGAGGCCGACGAGCGCGATCGGCTAATCGACTGGCGCGCAGAGAGCCGATCGTCGTGGATCCTAGCCGTCGGGGTCATCGGCGCCATCATCGCGCTGATCCTGTCGGTCGGCGGCGTCTGGGTGGCGCACCTGCTCCTCATCTCGCTGTTCGGTTCCGAGGTGGCGAAGAACGTGTTGCAGATCGTCTACTACAGCCGGGGGATCTGAACGTGGCTCAGTCGGGGACGAGCATCCGCAACCAAATCCGGACCCTGCGATTCCACCACGGCGAGATGACGCAGCAGCAACTCGCCGACCAAGTCGGTGTCACGCGGCAGACGGTCAACGCGATCGAGGGAGGCAAGTACTCGCCGTCGCTCGAAGTCGCGTTCCGAATTGCCCACGTGTTCGGCAAGCCGCTCGAAGAAGTGTTTCAGTTCGTCGCCGCATCCGGGTGACGGGGACGTACTCGTGAGGCCACAGGAAGTTGACGGCGGGCGTCCGAATGCGGCCCGGCGGTCGCGGGTCGCGGCGCTGTCTTCGCAAGGTCACAGGTGAGCCTTCAATTGCCGAAGTACTCTACCGATCCACTCCGGCGGACGACCCGGATCAGGCCTATCCGCGCGCGGCGGTGGTGGCGGGGCGGAGCCAGCGCTGGTCCGGTCCAACGGATCGGGCCTCGACGACTTACGATTCATTCGCTGGGACCGGGCTCCGGCGAGGGACAAGCTCCTCTACCTACCGTTCGCCGACCTGACGGATGGCGAGCGCGACCCGAGCGCCTCTCCGGTCCGGACCGCCGTCAACGCGATCATCTCGACGCACAACACGGCCGACGGGAGGATGTACTTCAGCCGACGGATCGCCCCGAGCGCTACCTCAATCTCTAGGTGCGGGAGCGCGCGATAATGCCTCGGCGCGTTCCCGTTCGCCCTCGGCAGCGCCACGACCTCCCGATCCGCCGGGTTGTCCGCGCGATCGTTCCGGTCGATACACCAGCGGAAGCCCGCGGAGATCCGGTGCCGGGCCTTCCGGGCGGCGCCCGGCTTCGAGCTCCAGATCGGTGCGAGGCACCCGAGCACGTCCACGCTCGTGATTCGATCCCCCGCCTTGTCGAGGAGGGGGGCGGCATGCAGGCGGAATGTAGACTCCCATTGCTCCGGAAGCGGACTCCCCTCCTTCCACCCGTCCCGGTAAAGCTCAATCGGCCGTTCGGCGGCCTCGCCGAACGTGGGGACCGCACGCCCCCGCAGGTCACCGCCGTGGCGGACCGCCCTGATATTGTCCGGCGCCTTCTGATGCGCCTCGGCAAGCGTGAACTCCAGATACGGCCCGAGTCCGAACGAGGTCAGCCTCCTTTCGATTCTGACGCGCGGACGCCATGTCTTCGTAAGGCGGCCCGTCGCCGTCCGGTGGACCCGGAGACTCAAGCCCCGCCTGCCGCGCCCGCCCCCCGTACACGCCGGGTCGGCTGATCGTGCGCACGAAGGCGGCGGTGAGCGTTCTCGGTCGTTTGGCCATGCGTTCCTTCCCCGAAGCGCGTATCACTTATTGCTACACTACACGGGGAAGAATACACGGGATGCCGATGGACTGCAAGGGACGGAGAGTTTCCTATATAAGATGATAAGTCGCTGCTATACAGAAGATTATCGGACTACTGGTGAACTACTATGGATCACCCTGGTAGACGGTGAGAGAGTTTAACCGGGACTGCACGATCTGCCGCACTTGCAGTTGGAGAATATCCAATTCCACCGTACTAAATTAAAATAGCCGGAACGAAGAACCACTCCGCAGGACACGGATCAGGTCAACTTGACGGATGCGGACAGCCGCATCATGCCACACAAGGGAGGGTTTGAGCAGTACTACGATAGACAGATTGTCGTCGGTCACAACAGTCGTCTGATTGGCATCCACCCTATGAGTCAGAGGCCCGAAGACGTACTGGTGGTGTTTCCAATGTTCAAGAAGTGGGCGGTGCCCTGGGGATCAGGCCAGCGTACGCTGGTAGCGGTCGCAGGCTACTTCAGCGGTGGCAATGTGGCGACCTGTGAGGCGTCCGGGGTTGTTCCGTTCATCAGTTCACGGCGCAAGGAGCACCACATGCCTTTGTGTGAGTGCCTGGTGCCCTCCGTGCCGCAGGAGGGAGATGCACGGTCGAAACCGGTCTTTGGCACTATCAATCAGACCATGGGCTTTCGTCAGTTTCTGACGCGAGGTCTGAAGGCGATACAATCCGTGTAGGCCCGATGCACGGCCTACAATATCAGGGGGCTCAATGCCCTTCGAGGGGTCTGATCAGGGGGTGATGGAGTCCCTTTTGAATCAACCAACTCAGAAAACGACCCCGGCAGGTTACAAAGCAGTTCGACCAAGAGCCGCCGGACAGGAGGGGACAAGTCCCGAGTGTCTGATGCTTGAATCCTCCCGAAAATCGCAAACCGGAGAGCTAAGTCCGACGGGCTTCTAGGCCGCGAGGTCCCGGCTTGCGAGGACAGGATTCTCTACCCGGACGTCGCTTTCGACAAGGCCATCGCGCAACCGAATGATCCGTCGGGCATGCTGCGCCACCGCCTCCTCGTGCGTGACCACCATCAGCGTGTTGCCACGCCGGTGGAGTGCTTCGAAGAGAAGCATGATTTCTTCGCCCGTCCGGGTATCCAGATTACCGGTCGGCTCGTCAGCCAGGAGCAGGGAAGGGTTGTTCACCAGTGCACGCGCTACCGCCACACGCTGCCGCTGGCCACCGGAAAGCTCGTTCGGTTTGTGGGTTACGCGGTCGGCCAGACCTACGGAATCCAGCGCCTCGTGGGCCATTTCCAGGCGCTTGCGCTTCTTCCTGCCGGAATAGATGAGCGGCAGTTCCACATTCTGCAGGCATGTAACACGGGGCAGCAGATTGAACGTCTGAAAGACGAACCCTACTTCTTTGTTGCGAATATTGGCCAACTCGTCATCGGTCATCTCGCCGACGTTGTGACCACGCAAATGGTATGTGCCACTGGTTGGAGTATCCAGACATCCGATGATGTTCATCATCGTGGACTTTCCCGAGCCGGACGGCCCCATCACGGCTACATACTCATTGGGATATACGTCGATCGTTGCACCGTCCAGGGCATGCACGAACTCCGTGCCCATCTTGTAGATCTTCTTGACCTCGCGCAGTTGAATCAGCGCGCGCTGCGTATCTGCTGTAGGCATGAAAATAACCGTAGCTGGTCCTGGTTACGAGTCCACAGAGCCCGTTATGGAGGCGCGCACTCCCCGTTCCTCGCGCACGATGCGGCCTGGGCGCAGTGTCCGACTAACCTCACTGTAGGGGCCAATAATCACTTTCTCGCCTCCCACCAGCGTCGAGTGAATCTGCATGAAGCGACTGTCCGCTATCCCCGTTTCAACCTCGACCATCTGCGCCTTGCTTTCCTCGTCTACGATGAATACGATCTTGCGCAGGTCCTCGTCACGTAGTAAGGAGTTGTCGCTGACTCCCGTTGAGTCTGAGCCGATTTTCTTCACGCGATTGAAGTCGCGCACGGTCACGGCCTGGATAGGCACGACTACGACATCCTTTTCGGTGTGCGTGAAGATGTCAACCGTGCCGCTCATGCCAGGACGAAAGCTCGGATCGTCTGTGCTGATCGGAGCTTCCTCTGCGAGCCCCGCATCAACGCCAGCATCCAGGCCGGCGTCGAGGTTGTGTACGTCATGAACGGCGGCGTGGTGTTGGATCTCTGCTGCGAGTTCAGCATTCAGGCGGGCGTCGACGTTATGTGCGTCGGTAATGCGGATCTTGACTGGAAAATTCGTGACCTGCTCCTGGCTAAAGCCACCCTGCAGTCGTGCGGAGTTGGCGATTTCGGTAACGAGCCCTTTGAAGATGCGCTCTGGATAAGCATCGATCTCGATGGCTGCGCTATCATTGAGAGCGACATTGACTACGTCATTCTCGTTGACTTCTACTTCGACCTCCATCTGGTCCAGCCGGGCGACGGTCATCATGTCCGTTCCCGCCATCTGTGTGGTGCCCACTACGCGCTCACCCAACTCCACGTTGAGCTTGCTCACGCTTCCGGCCATAGGCGCATACAGCACTGTCTTGCTGAGCTGCTCGCGGGCCTCGCGCAATAACGCCTCCGAGTTCGTAATCGAGTGCTCGGCGGCCTCGACTGCGGCCTTCGAAATCTTGTGGGCGATCTCGGCCTGCTGGTACACGCTTTCCGATACCACCTTTCGGTCGTACAGGCTTTGTTGCCGCGCAAGCTCCTGTTCGGCGCCCAGCAGGTCGGCCCGCCGCTGAGCGTGAAAGGCGCGTCCTTGTGACAGACTGGCCTCGGCCTGTTCCACCTGTGCGACATAGAAGTCCGGCTTGATGCGAGCCAGGAGCTGGCCTTGCTTCACCTGCTGTCCTTCGATCACCGGCAGTTCGATGATTTCGCCTGACACGTCGGGACTGATGACGATTTCAATTTCCGGCTGCACGCGACCAGAGGCAGTCACCACCTGCGTAACAGTGCGCACTTCTACCTCGGAAATCTCCACCGCTACCCCATCGTTGCCGTTCTGTGCGAACTGGGAGGCGACAAGCCCCAGAATGATGACGACGACAAATCCTCCCAGAAGGAAGAACAGGAGACGACGGGTGCTGCGCTTTTTCTTGGCCATGATGGTGTTAGCGAGAGAAGGGTAGGTTACTCAAAGAGGGGTGCGCCCGGATCAAGCACACCAACATAGTAGTCAATGAGACGCTTGCGGAAAATGAAACTGAACTTGGCATCCGCGCGGTTGCTCGCGGCCTGGACGAACGCGGCGCGCGCCTGTGTCAATTCCACCAGTGTGCTCGCGCCAACGTTGTACCGCTCCTGTTCGGCTTCCAGAGCCAGCTCCGCGGACTGGAGCTGCTTTTCGGTCACCGCGAGTCGCTTTTCATCGCTCAGGTAAGCGAGATAGGACTCCCGTACTTCAAGACCAATCTGATGCTGCACGTTTTCCAGCTCCAGGCGGGCATTGTCTAGATTAACGCGGGCGCGCTGCACGTCCGACCGGGTGCGAAGCCCGTTGAACAATGGAACCTGAACGCTCAGGCTAACCGTCTGCGACCGGTTGTTGGAAAGCTGATCCCCGAACGGCACCTCCTCGAACATCGGCCTGCCGTCCGGGCCCAGCACGGGCACTCCGTTTTCGATGACCGCACGCTGCTGGAAGCTGGAATACCCCGATCCTGCGCTGCCTGAGAGACTCACCCTTGGCCACATGCCTCCGCGGGCGAATCTTAGTCCTTGCTCCGAGGCCCTGATCATTGATTCCTGCGCGCGCAAGTCAACCCGCCGATCAAACGCGCTCCGAAGCAGGGCGTTGATGTCGTAGGCTTCGGGCGTGAGCGTAATTTCCGATTCATCGGGCACCACAAATTCGTAGACACCGAATGGGTCTAGTTGCAGAGTCTGGATCAGGTTGCCTTCGGATACCTGGTAGGATTGCTGCGCTTCGAGCAGGAGAAGCTCTGCGTTTTCGGTCACATACTGCTGCTGGTACAGATCTGACATCGGCCGCGAACCCACGCGTACGAACTCCTCAATCTGAGCTAGCTGTTGCTGCTGGGCAGCAAGATTCTCTCCCTGGATCTTGATTTGCTCACTCCACTGAATAAGCCCCAAGTACTGTGTCATGACCTGGAAGACGACCAACTGCCGCTGCCGCTCGAAGCTGTCGTCACTCGCAGCAAGCCCATGGCGAAGTTGCCGGAGGCCGGAGAACTCCCGAAACCCGTTGAAGAGGGTAACGCCCATACTGGCGCCCAGGTTAAACCGATCACTAGACTGGGTATAGACATTGCCGGTAGTCTGGTCAAAGTTCAGCCCGAAGTTGCGCGATGTACCCGACGAAAAGTTGAGCGAGGGAAGTATTGCGGCGCGACCGGCGCTCAGGTTGATTTCCTGCTGACGCACCGTGTTGGCCGCGCGTTTCAGTGAGGAGTTGTTGTCTAGGGCAAGGCGGATTGCGTCGTCAAAAGTGATCCGTTGGGCCATCTGAGCCTGTGATACATATGGCGACAGGGCCATCAGCGCAAAGGCCAGGAGGCAGATATGACGTTTCATGGGAGAAATTCGTGTGATTGTTCGGTTGGCAGGAGACGAAGTACGCCGCAATACCTCGAACTGTAGATGTTCTTAGCCTATTGCTACGTTGACGTACTTACAGATGTTGCACGTAAGACAGAGGGTAGACGTTGGCGACCCATGCCGCATTCCACGCATCAAGCGTAGCATCCTATCCGATATGCGCTTTCAAATCCTCGCGGCGGTGCTTCTGTCTTAATTTGCGCAGCGCTTTTTCCTTGATCTGTCGCACGCGCTCGCGCGTTAATCCGAATCGTTGTCCGATTTCCTCCAATGTCAGCGGATGCTCCCTGCCGATGCCAAAATACAGCCGCGTAATTTCAGCCTCGCGGGCATGCAGAAGGCCGAGCGCACATTCTATATCAATCTTTACCGATTCGTCTAGCAGCAGGTCATCCGGGGAGACGCCTTCTTCGCTTGGCAGTACGTCCAACAGACTATTGTCATCATCTTCATTGAACGGCGCATCCATCGACAAATGCCGTCCCGTATGCTGCATGGCCTCTCGCACTTTGGCCACATTGATATTCAGTTCTGTGGCGAGCTCCTCCAGATTCGGCGCCCGTTCGTGCACCTGTGACAACCGGGCGCTCATCTTGCGAATCTTGCTGATGGTGCCAATGCGGTTGAGCGGCAGCCGCACCACGCGTCCCTGTTCGGCAAGAGCCTGCAATATGGCCTGCCGGATCCACCACACCGCGTAGGAGATAAACTTGAAACCGCGCGTTTCGTCGAAACGCTTGGCGGCCTTGATCAGGCCGTAGTTGCCTTCATTGATTAGATCTGTAAGATGCAGGCCCTGGCCCTGGTACTTCTTCGCTACAGAAACAACAAAGCGCAGGTTGGCGCGCGTGAGCTTTAATAGTGCTTCTTCGTCTCCCTGTTTAATACGACGGGCAAGCTCAGCTTCTTCTGCCGGGGTCACCAGACCGATCTGTCCGATCTCCTTCAGATACTGATCGAGCATGCGCTGGCGACGAGGGACGTACATAGCTTCTCTATCCTGTAGGGGACGCAGATTTATGAGCGGCTGGTAACAACACAGTCGGCTGGGGAATGATCCCTTCGGGTGGGCACAGGGTCGGTCTTGTAGCGCATGGCCATTTCCGAATCCACGGCTTGCAAACAGCCTCTGTCTACCGGTACGAGGTCCAGCAATCCCGGCAGCCTATCTGACGAGACCGTGCTGGGCATGACCTGGTTACTGGTCTGCAGGATCAGGTATCCAACTTCCGTTTCTTCAAAATGAAAAGCCCTTCGCGGCGGCTGGTTACGACGATCATGCCGCTCTTGAAGTATGGATAGCTACTCCACGTACCATTGAAGCCCGCATCGTTCGTCCCGTAAGGCGTCGTGTCGAAGAAGCCCACTTCGGCGGGATCTTCCGGGTTGGCGATATCGATGATGCGCAGTCCGCTGGCATTGTTGGTCTGGTACATCAGGTTACCGTGCACATACAAGTTGTGGTCTGTGGCGGAAGTAGGACCAAAGAATTCCTTTACCATGACCGGGTCGTCCAGATCGCTGATGTCCCAGATAAGCGTACGCGTGCGATCTGTCTTGGCGCTGAGTTCGTCGAGTTCGTCATTCTGGAAGAAGTATCGATGATCCTCGGATAACCATCCCTGGTGCACGTACCCAAAATCAGGATACGCACCCGATCCGATAGCCACCGGAACCTCTTTGTCCGTGACATCGGCGATGCTGATCGCCGTTTCGTTCGAGCCGACACAGATTTCCTTACCCGTATGCTCGCTATCGGGTCCGTGGTATATCACGCACTGTGCGTCGTGGGAGTATCCCGTTTTCCGTCGCCCGGTAGTGGGATCTGCAAAGCAGCCGGCAAATGTCGGCGCAGCCGGTTCGCGAATATCGATCATGTGCAGCCCGCCACCACAGGTCTCGCCTCCAGCGCTCGAACCAACCGAATAGGCAAAACCCGTCTCCTCGTTAATGACAATATTGTGGGCGCTGTGAATCTTGTCGTAGTGGGCCACCACTTCAAACGTCGTTGGGACCTCCGTTACGTCTCGCAATTGTGTGAGATCGAAGACTTGCATACCGTGCGCTGCGGCGCCGTCCGCTACGATGAATGCGTGGTCCTTGTAGACCTTGATATCGCGCCATGTGCTTCCCGGAGCCCCCTCCGTTCTAGGCAGCTCGCCCAGGAATACCGGATGCGAGGCGTCGGATACATCCACGAACACAGTGCCCTCCAAATGGCCGACGAGCGCATACTCCTTATCGGTCTCCGGATCGGTCCATCCCCAGACATCGCTTAGTCTGACGCCGCGAGCCGTGCCCAAGTCTGCAAGCGGCAAGAACGCCACCAAGTCCACCTCCGCACATTCGAACGTGGCCGCCGTCCCTGTGTCGCAGTCGATCTGCGATCCAAGTATTGGCTCCATCGCTTTCTTCGCATCGTAAAAGACGCCTCTATTTTCCCAGTCTTCCTCTGTGCGCCCCAGCACAAACACGCTGCCCTCGCCGTAGGCAACGCCCGAGGCTCCGACGACGGCCACGTCTCCGCGTACGGCCAGTGCACTGGCAAATCGGTCTCGCGGCTTGAGTCTGACATCTTGCCAGCGGGACACCTTCTCCCAGGTCCCCGCCACCTCTCCCCGCGAGAAGCGATAAACCGCTCCCCTGTACCCTCCGGAGCCCGGCGCTCCTACCCAGAGTTCGTCGCTGCTAACCTGCACGGTCGAGCCGAACATGGCGTATGCATCATCCACGTCGGGTTTCAGGCTGCCGGCGGCCTGCCATACTCTCGCCTCGGTGTCAAGCTGAAACACCTGCACAGCTCCGCCAATCTGGTCCGAGCGGGGAAAGCTCACAAACGCCTCCGCCTCCTGGATGGCTACGGTCGATGCCGCTCCAAGGTCCGCAAGCAGGGCCCCCTGTTCCAGGCGTGCCTCCAATATCCACGCGCCACTGGCAGCATCCACCTTATATATATAGACAGCACGCTCGTCGCCCATCGGCGCGGTAATGATTGCTCGCTCCCCGTTACCATGCACGGCCCGGCCGAATTGGATCGCTTCACCCTCCGGTGCGAGCACTCCTGTCTGCTCCCAGGATTCCGCGGTGCGCTCGAATACGTATACTGCACCCGTCCCTTCTGCCTGCCTGGGAGCACCGATGAGCACCATCTTGCCGTGCGTAGCAATGCTGGCGCCAAAGGCGTTTCCCGACTCACCATCCTGCGCGCTTAGCTGCCCTGCCTCCTCCCAGTTCCCGGTTGCCTCGTCGCGCTCAAACACAGTCACAATGCCACCCTGACTGGCATTCTGGCCGCTCGCCACGAAGAGCGTATTATCCACCTGCGCCAGCACGCCACCAAACCTGTCATTCACGTGTGCCGTGGACGCCGACAGGATGGCGGCCGCCTCCCAGTCTCCGTCCGTGTTTTGCCGGTACACATGGACCCGTCCGGGGTTCTTGAAACTGACCGGCTCGCCGACAAAAAACTCTCCGTCCCCAACAGCTACCGCCCCGCCAAATGCGGCCATGTGCACAGGATCTGCCGAGTAGTACGATTGCCCGTTTGCAGGCATGCAAACCAGAACCATGACGCAGGTCAAGAAAGAGTACCGCTTCATCCGTGGATCCCTCCGCTAGTCATCGAACCAGAATTTTGCCGTGGGCCCTACGGGATTCGAACCTGTGACCTCTCGCGTGTGAGGCGAGCGCTCTAAACCGCTGAGCTAAGGGCCCAATCGAGATAACACGGCGCCATTGACTACTTGGCGCGCCAATCAGGGACTGTGCATGGTATGATGAAATGCGGCCTCGTTACCCCAGGGAAGTTGTCCGGGATGAGGCAGGCCCGTGGATTCCACCGTGAATACTGGCAGCTTGCCGGCTGGCGTGACGTCCAGTGGCGTCATGGCGACCAACTGGACGGTGGCGTCGCGCAGCGCCGGTTTGTCCACGTATACGGGCGCGGGCGGCGGGAGCGCAAAAAAAGACGTGCTGGCGAACATACCCGCCAGCACGAATACGGCAAGGACAGAGCCCGCCACGGTGCGCCCTTCTTTTTGGGGGAGTTCATTGGCCTCCATGGAGCGCATTATTTCCAGCGCCACCCGCTGGCGTACGCGCGCGCGCAAGTCCCGGGGCGCACGGCAACGATAGCGGCATAACAGCGACCGGGCGCTACGCAGGCGCTCCACCTGCTCTGCCAGGACAGGATCCACCATCAGGCATTCTTCGAATGCCTCTCGCACGGCGTGATCCATGGCACCATCCACGTATTCGCACAGGAGCTCGTCTAGCCATGTGGGGGCGCAATCGCTAGTTCCGGTACAATTGTATCCTTCTGCCATAGACACGCGGGATCAGCCGAAAGGGGAGCGATGGGGGCTTACTATGGTGGCGCTTAGGGTTGTTTTGTTCCGGTTCCCGTGACACGCGTTTGACGCGGAGAGCGCATGCAGGATCCGGGTATGACGTGTGGCGAAGAATGTTTCACCATACGTGCAGGCAATGCATAATGCAGGAGACAGTTCCGACAAATCCTATCTGGTGGCGTCGAGCCGCCGAAGTAGCAGGGTGAGCACCAGGGCTGCACTACGGTGCGAGCCTCCCTTGATTTCACAGTCCGCCGCAAGTAGTGCCGAAAAGGCCTCTTCGAGCGTCTTCCCGGGAAAGCAGCGCAATGCGCGCAGGTACTCTTTCAGGCGGTACGGTTGCACGCCGATCACACTGGCCATTTCCGTTCGCGACAGCTGCTGCCTCTGGCAACCCTGGAGCTTCCAGAGGCGGGCGAAGTAGCTACGCAGGAAGGCTATAATCCGCAAGAGTTCGCCGGTCTTGTTGGAGGCCGCACCCAGCATCCGCTGGCCGATATGTTGTGCGTCAGCGCCGCGCCCATCCACGATGGCGCGCTGTAGCTCGAATACGTTGCATTCACGGGTCTGGCCGCTAGCCCGGATCACATCCTCGGCGGTAAGTCGACCGCGGTCCCCAACGTAGGTGATCAGCTTGTCAATTTCGCTGGCGGCAGCCCGCAGCGACGTGCCCACAAAGTCCGCCAGCATCGCTGCCGCCCTGGGCTCAATATGGCAACCCTGTTCCTTGATCCTGCCAGCAATCCATTGCGGCATCTGCCGCTCATAGAAGGGCTTGAATTCGCCCCAGGTCGCATGCTGCTTGAGTGCACGGTACGGATGCACCCGCAGGTTGGGCTTGCGCCTGCACAGCAGCAGCACGACAGCCGCAGGGTTCGGTTTCGCTGCGTAATGCTTGAAAAGCACGTTGCGTTTCAGCGCCATGAAGTTGCGCACTACGACTACGCGGCGCGCTGCCATCATGGGAAACGCCTGGCAAATTGACAATACTGCCGGAGCGTCGCTATCAGCGCCGTATACCAGATCGTAGTTGAAGTCCCTCTCATGCTCCTCAAGCGCGTGTTGCACAAGCAGGTCTTGCAACTCATCCATCAGGAACGTCTCATCTCCATACAGAAAATACAGCGGTTTGAATGTCCGCTGCCGGAAGGCCTTCTGTAATTCCTGGTATGTGAGACCTGCGTTGCCAGCCATGTCCAATGATATAACGCTAGGGGCTACGGTGCAGTCGGCGTGCGACGGCGCGCAGCGTGTCCACGTTGCGCTGCAAACCCGTCTGCAAGAGTTCGTATACCGTCATATGATCACCTTCCAGCGTAACCATGCTGTTCCAGGCTTCCAGTGGCACATCCTCCAGCGCTGACACCAGCTCTTGCCGGGCCTCCTGCACATCGCACAGGATATCGTCGAGCACGCTGGCGCATGCATGCGCCGCGCCTGTGGCGCGTTTGCCTGTAACCAGGGGCAACAGCACTTCCCTGTCGAAAGCGGCGATAGAGGCGTAGAGCTCCGTCACCGAGGGCCGGTCGTCAAACTGCTGACGGATCACTACCTCCGGCACACGAGCCAGCCTCTCCTTTGAGGCTTCCACTTCCTCGATGAGATAGCACAATTGATCCAGGAGCGCCGCTTGTCGCACGGCGTTCACTCTCGGCCGCTTATCAGGCATTAGGGGCTGGTGGCGCTTCGTCCGCTCGCACTCCCTCCCAGGTGTTGCTGGAGGCAACCGGGGCTTCCTCGCGCAGGTGCGTCTGTTCCAGGGCTGTCATGCCTTCCTGCACGAGCGTGTCCAGGAGGTGGCGGTCCTTCAGGCTGTGGAGATTATTGTCCTCCTTGAATTCCCAGGCCTCCGGGTCCTCTTGCCGGTTCCGATATTCCTGCAAATACTCCAGGCGCTCGGTGAGGCGCTCCACGGGCACCATGAGTCGGTCAAGGCCGAAAATGGCCTCCTCGCGATCCTGAAACGTCAAGTCGTACTCCTTCGACATGACAATGGCCTCCTCCGGACATACATCCTCGCAGAACCCGCAGTAAATGCATCGCAGCATGTTGATTTCAAACCATGCAGGCTCACGTTCCTGCGTGCTCGTAGGGTCGTCCACTTCCTTCGATTGCATCGAAATCGCCATCGGTGGACACGCCCTTGCGCACAGGTTGCAGGACACGCATCGAGTCTTCCCTTCCTCCTCGACCAGCACCGGTCGCCCGCGATAGCTGTCCGGCGGATCCCACTGCTCGTCCGGATACTTGAACGTATACTCCGGCTCTTTGACAATCTTGCGAAAGCTGTAGCCGAGCCCCTTGGCGATTTCGGGCAAATACAGCCGTTCCCAAAAATTGAGATCGCGTTCGTTGTCGGGCTTCGTGTTCTTCGGGATGCCAGCCATCAGTTCCTCGGAATCATCGAGCGTCTGGACATTAACTACGGCGTGGATGAAAGTTCCGTCGTGTGCTGTCTGGATTTGGCGCGAAACACCAGTGATATCGGCACCCCTTCGAAGCCGAAGGCCTCGCGAAGCCGATTTTCCAGATACCGCGCATAGGACTCGCGAATGCCTTTCGGGTGGTTGCAAAAAAATGCAAATACAGGTGCATTCGTACGCACCTGCGTAACGTATTTGATCTGTACGTGCTGATTGCGGTAGCTCGGCGGATGGTGCCTGGCGATCGCCGCTTGCATGACCTCATTCAGCTGCGCCGTGCGAATCCGCTTTGCGCGTTCTCCCAGCACGCGCAGGGCTATTTCTGGCACTTTGTGGATGCGCTGCCTGGTGAGCGCAGAAATAAATACGACCGGCACATAGGCCAGCGTCTGCAGTCGCTCCTTGATGGCCTGTTCGGTATCGCGCGCCGTGTTGGTCTCTTTGGCCTGGAGATCCCACTTGTTTATGGCCACTACCAATCCTTTCCGCAGCGCCTCGGCCTCCTTGAGGACGCGGATATCCTGTGCTTCCAAGCCTTGAGTAGCATCCAGGAGCAGGACAGCGACATCGCAGTCGCGGATTGCCCGTTCGGTGCGGAGGTTTGCATAGAATTCGATGTTCTCGGTCACGCGGGCGCGCTTGCGTAGCCCGGCGGTGTCGACCAGCACCAGGGTCTGGCCGTGGAATTTGAATGTCGAGTGTACGGCATCGCGCGTGGTGCCGCTGACTTCGGTCACGATGGACCGCGGCTCGCCCAGAAGGGCGTTCACAAGAAGCGACTTGCCCACGTTTGGCCTGCCAATGATGGCGATGCGCGGGTTGCGATCCGGCTCTGCGGCTGGCACCGCCGGAGGCAGGGCGTCTACGAGCGCATCCAGCAGTTCGCCCGTGCCTGAACCGTTTACACCGCTTACCGGGTAGACCTGTCCGAGGCCCAGTGCGTAGAGTGCTGCCGCGTCCCAGCGGCGGGTGGCATTGTCGGCCTTGTTGCCAACCACGAGCACCGGCTTGTCGCTCTTGCGAAGCAGCCTCGCCATTTCGGCATCCAGATCCGTAACGCCCGTCGTCACATCCGCCACCATGAGCACAACATCCGCTTCTTCGAGTGCGATCAGCACTTGCTCGCGAACCGCGCGGTCAAACCGCTCCGCAGAGCGGGGCACGAACCCGCCGGTATCCACGAGCCAGAATCTGCGGCCGTTCCATTCCGCATCGCCGGTTACGCGATCGCGCGTCACTCCAGGCTGGTCATCCACAATGGATTCCCTGGACTCGGTGAACCGGTTGAACAGCGTGGATTTGCCGACGTTCGGGCGACCGACGATGGCAACAAGCGACATGATGGGTACGATGCTGTAGAAAAGACCTGACGTGCGTGCTAAACTCGCTCCTTGTACTCGATGTACAGCCCGCGGAAGAGCATGTAGGTTGTTTGCGCCGTCTCGCTCGTAAACCAGTAGTTGATGCCGGCGCCTATGGCGGCGCCCGCGAGCGGAATAGTCTGCAGGAGCTTCCGTCCGACGAGGTTCTTGGCGATTTCGCGTGGCAGGTGGCGGCTCTGATCCGGAATGGTCCCCCGTACGCGGCCACGGTACTCCATGCTATTGGCAAACGCCGCCGCTGCCACACTGACCTCACGCATGGCGGCGCCCCGTGCGATGCGCTCGTTTGAGGTGGCGGCATTATAGATCGACAGGACTACGGGGCCATACTCCGGGCTCTGCATCGGAAACCCGTAGGAGGCTCCGATTTGCTGAATGAGACGAAAATTGATCATAAACAGGATCGGGATGTCCGCGGCAATGAATGCGGCGCCGCCCAGTCCCGTGCCCCCACCACTCAGCGCGGCCATCACTGTGTTTTCGGTGAAGAAGCTTTGCGCCAGCTCGTCGAGTGTTTCGAGGGGCTGGTCCCGCAACGATTCCACGTCTTCCACGGAAATTCCCACGGTTTCCGCAGCGGACAACACCTTCTCGGAATCAACAGCCCATTTTGAAGCATCGTTGAGGGCGGACAGAAACTGTTCTACATACTCGCCCATCTGGTCGACAAGGCTCGCGGGGACGGCCTGCTCCACCACCCAGTCAACGGGCTTCATGACAATGTTCAAGGCCTGGGCCAGCACGGAAGCACCGCCCCGGTGCCACTGTTCGACCTCTTGCCGCGCCTTCTTGTCGTATGCCGTCAGCCTCATAGTGCCATAGGATTGTGCTTTAGTCGCTACGCAAGAGGCCTGCGGAAGTGACACCTGCGCAGATTTATAAGGTAACGACTACTGAGATAGGCTATGCGTTTCCTCAGGTCTGCAGATAGAAAAGCCCGATCGTCCCCAGCGCCAGGCAGTAATATGCAAACCAGTGGATGCGACCTTTGCGAACTATACCGAGAACAAGGCGAATGGCGACCATGCCGGACAGGTAGGCCACCGTGCTCCCTGCCAGGAGCGCCTGCCAGGCCACGTCGCCGTGCATCTCAAGGCTCTTGAGGAGCGTTGCCCCCAGGACAACAGGAAGCAACATGAGGAACGAGAAATCGGCCGCCTTTTCCGGCTCCACGTTCTGGTACAACGCCGCGCATATCGTCGCGCCGGAGCGCGAGATTCCCGGTATGATCGCGGCGGCCTGTGCAATTCCAATCACCAGGGCCTTGATCGGGGAAATTTCTCCGCTCGGATCCTTGCGTACGAGTGTCAAGAGTAGTAGCACGCCGGTCACCAGCAGCATGGCGCACACGAGCGTCGGGCTGTCGAAGGCCGCCTCCAGCGCGTCCTTGAATAGTACATAGACCAGTCCGGTCGGCACTAGCGTGAGCAAGATCAGACTTCCCAGCCGGGCCTCACCGGTGCTCCAACGGACGGGCAACGTCCCTGGACGTAGCACTGCGCCGAGTGTCTTGGTCGTGATCGTCCCCAGGCGGCGCCAGTATACAGTCGCGATGCTCATTGCCGTGCCGAAGTGCACAAACACTTCAAAGGTCACATCCCCGGCGTGGGACGGCTCGATTCCGAGCACATACTGTCCGAGTACGAGGTGTCCCGACGAAGAGACCGGCAGGAATTCCGTCAGTCCCTGTAACAATCCCAACAGGCAAGCTTCGAGCCATGTCATGTGGCAACCACCGGACGAAACAATCGCGCAGCGCCGCTTTAACTTACGTGGGCAGCTCTGGTTTGACGATCAGCACCTCTTCCCGTTCAACCATCACCAGGCCCGGGGCGGCGCCCTTTGACTTACGCACGTACTTGCGTGGTGTGACAATGACCGGCGCCAGATTGCTACTCCGCGCTTTGGAGTAGTAGGCTGCAATCCGAGCGGCAGCTTCCAATACGGCTTTGGGCGGCGTGTCATTGCGGCGCGGGAGGCGCAGCACTGCATGCGAGCCTGGCACACCCCGCGCATGCAACCAGTAATCAAACGGGCGCGCGTGGCGGAGCGTCAGTACATCGCTCTCCCTGGCGTTTCGTCCCACCCATACTTCATATCCTTCCCGAATCGCGTACCGGCGGAAGGGCAGTTGTGCGCCTGCACTTGGTCCGGGAAGAATTCTGGCGAGGCGCGTTTTCTCCAGTTTGAGGAATGCCTTGAACGAAGACGGGGTTTTCGCGGCGCCTGCTGCAGAGAGAAGCGTTGCTAAATCACCGATCTGGGATTCCGTGTGCACGAGGCGATCATGCAGATGCTCCCTACTCTGCCGCGCCTTACGCGCTTTTCTATAGTACCGTTCGGCATTGGCGATGCGACTGCGCGCCGGATCCAGCGGGATTCGGACGGGAGCGTGGTCCTCAAAGGCATCCGGCAGTGTGATGGATTCTGCTCCAGGAGGAGGCGTTATGGATACTGCCATGAGCAGGTGTCCCCACCGCTCATATCGGTCCGCGCGGCATGCTGCGTCCAACTCCCGTCGCATACGCTCTGCTCGCTGCTGCATGCTGGCCAGTGCTCGCGTAAGGGATTTTATCATCGGATCGCGCTGCTCTTTCAGACGCACCGCTCCGAGTACCCGTTTGCTGAATACCAGGACGGCATGGTCTACGGTGTCCATGGCCTCCGTGCGCTCCGCTGCCCTGTGGTGCAATGGGATGATGGACAGGTGCGCGTGATCTCCATAGATATGCGGAGCTGGAGTTGCGAGTTCGTCTTTTAAGTCCATCGCCATGGCGAACAGCAGCCTCCGGTCTGCGTCCTTGAGAGAGGATGCGGGCCGCAGTGCCAAGTCCGCGCGACAGGCTACTTCTTCTCCAAGGTTGCGATCAAAGAGCGGGAACGCCCGGCCCACCGCCTGCGCGGTCGTCTTGCCTGCGGGTTGCCATCGCTCCAGAAAGGTATCCAGCGTATCAACCTGCGGAGCTGGACGGGCTTCCGGTGGGGCCTCGCCTGCCCACTCCGCGCCGCTACGAAAGGCCTCTTGAACGGATCCGTCGCTGCCTATAAGAAAGACATTGGCACGCGACCCGTACAGGATGGCCCTAATATCCATGCCGCCGCCAAGGACAAGACGTAGCAGCCGATCCCGGTCTGCTAATTGTACAGAGACGATCCTGCGACCACAAGCGGCATGGAATACACTCGCCACGTTGCGTCTCGCCTTGCTGTGCGATGGAGTCCGGAAGATACCCACCAGAGGCGGGCGTGTCATAATATGCACGGTACTGGGCCCGTCCGGCAGGATGAGCGCCATTGCGAGCGTACCGCGCTCCTGCGTATAGACCTCTTCGATCACTCCACCAGGCAAGTAAGCGGTCCATTCGCGGATTAGAGCCTGCAGTATGTAGTAGTTGTTGATCATCCGTCCTTGCGTACCGGCGCGTGCAAATCCGCTTTGTTGGCGTAACACATCAAGGCCATCATCACGGCGCATACAGACTCGTATGGTCCCGCATTCGACCCAATACGGTCAGACTTAAAGGCATACGCGGATCAACGGTTCACTGTGGTACCTGGCGTCTGCACCCATGACGCACTGTCCGTGCTTGCTCTACCACGGACTTGATCCTCGGTTTTGTGAACGCTTGGTCTGATGTTGTTCAACCGGACCCGTTACTTATGGGAATTATATACCAAACTGAAAGGGATGGAACCTTATGCATCCAAGTAAATATAAGCATCTGTGTTTAAGACGATTACATACCGATTAACTGGTGTGCGAAAGCCGATGCGCGCCAGGTTGAACGCTTTATTCGCGCACCTCACGTGGCTGCGCTATGAAGCAGTCTCGTATTGCCGCGACCAATGGTGGGATGCAGGAGAGAGCACAAGTGCGTTTGACTTGTACAAGGTACTCACCGAGTGTCGCAAGGGATCAAGAGCCGCCAGACAGTGGGGCGTGCAGCCGCAACGATCCATCCTGAAACGTGTTCACAAGGGCTACAAAAAGCTGTTTGCCAGTCAGGGCAAACGCCCACGTCTCCGCAAAAACGTACGATCGTTCGAGTCGGACGGGCCGGTCAACAGATCTGGCGACCGATACTATGTGTCCGTCAAGGGTGTCGGCAAACTACGCTTCCGTGACAAGCAAGGCGTCTTGGAAACCGCCAGCGTAAAGCACTGGCGTATCGTTCGCCACGCGCTCGGAAGTGGCTACGATATCCAACTCGTTATCGAGACGGACGAACTAGCGCTCGAGCCCGACACGCGTGCTCCCGTTGGCATTGACTTCGGCTTGAAAGCCGTGTGTACGCTGTCCAATGGCACGCAATATCAACCGGAGCATATAAGCGATGCACGCGAACGGAAGCTATCGCGCAAGCTATCGAAAGCCATCAAGGGTAGCCGGAGCCGTCGCAAAAAGAAGCTGGCGCGCCAGAAAGAAATGACGCGCAACCGCATTCGTTGCAAAAACGCGTGCCACCGCATTACATCCGACATCATCCAAAACCATAGCGCCAATCTGGTTCTGGAGGACTTGCAGATTGCGAATCTGATGCGGAAGGGTGGCAACCGCAAGCGTGGACTAAACCGTTCGTTTGCTGGCAAGTCGCTTGGAACTGTGAAACTGATGCTTGAGCAAAAGGCCTTGCGGGCCAATGGTCGAGCCGTAAGAGTTCCGGCAGCATACACGTCGCAAGCGTGTGCACGATGCGGCAATCGCAAGACCGATTTGAAGTTGAGCGATCGCACGTACGTATGCATATGTGGCTATCGTGCCGACCGTGACGTAAACGCTGCCCGAAACGTTCTCTCGCAGGGCCTGTCCCTGGAAGGCTGGGAATCTTGCCTTCGTGCAGGGGAGAATGGACGCTATGGAGCGCCCCTGGAAAGGCTAACCGCCCAACTAAGCACTCCAACTGCACAGAACCATATGCCTGTTCAGTCAGGTATATAATTCCCTTACTTATCCGTTACCGAAGACGCCGACAGTGCACCGCATCGGTCGCCTCCACTGCCAACCATGGCTGTGTACACGGGGGTTGTCTAACAGTACATCACAAGTGATTGTTGTTTCCTGGTGAGCAGGACAAGGATTAAGGCCGAGTATCGGAGTCCGCATGATCATTGGTATCTGATCCTTGTCCCGGAGCGACTCCGGCATTTTACCAGCAATCTTCGTACTCGCGGCTTCTTAACTGGCCGCACGCTGATGCGCTTTCTCGACCATGCGTAGCAGCGTCTCCGCCTCCTACCGGCAATGCTGCTCCATCTCTTGCACCCGTTTCCAGCCCGAATGCCATATGCCTGCACGGGCCCAAATCTTCGCACCTTCCAGTCTCACCGCAACCGACAAAGTGAGGCCCATCGCCTTATGCAATATCTGCGTGACCAAGTCTCCTATCTCCCGCCTGAGCCACATTCGGAAGGTGGTGGTAGAATGACCCGGATGGTGATTGTTACACGCGCACATGCATGCCAGATCAGCCCGGCCGACTTACCTGAACTTGCGACTCAGATGCATACCTCTTGCATGACCGTTTTGGCAATAGTGCCAGCACCATCGTCGGTGGCGTAGGCCCGGGTCCGGCCGAAACAAACCAGCGTAAAGACGCTCGGACCCACCGCCTCGACAAGATCCACGCCGAATCGCGCTACACGATATTAACTGCGCAGAATCTCTGGCCGCGTACGGTAACAATTCCAGGCTTCGCAATCCAGGGGAGCAAACCTAACCAACCTATTGGTATTCTCCTCGGTGATCGTACCCTTACCGGATCAAGACCTGAAAATCAGACAGACTCCCGGAAGAGCTATGAATTTGTTCCCAATTTTAGGGAACAAATTTGATTTTGTTGCTATGACCATTGTTCATAGCTAGTGCATGATCCGGTGCCGGTCCCCACACTCCCCTTTTGCGGTGATCTCATGAAACGACACGGTCTGTGCTTCCTGCTCGCGCTCTGTATGGGCGCTACTGACCTTGCGCTTGCGCAATCCTCGAGTGATTCCGCGATCAAATCCACCATTATCGGGCAGCGACACGCGTGTGTCTCTGGGGGTGCGTCCGGTTTTGCCTGCAGTAACATAGACCTGCTGGCGAAGCTGTCCGTGGACGATCTCCGAGCCACTGTGTCTCCTGAAGACGATGTACATATAACAGATCTGAATGATATTTGGGGATGGACGGATCCGGATACCGGCGACGAATACGCGCTTGTCGGAATGGAACACGGCGTTTCATTCGTTAACATAACGGATCCGATAAACCCTGTAGTGACAGGTACTTTACGGTCACATAATCCCCTAACCCGATCGATCTGGCGTGACATGAAGGTTTACCGGGATCACATGTTCGTTGTTGTGGATGGGTTTTCAGGGTTTCCTGAAAATGGCGTTCAGGTTTTCGATTTGACGCAGCTGCGCGGCGTGACCGAGCCCCGCCTTTTCTCTGGATCAGCCCATTACGACGGGATTGCGTCGGCACACAATATTGCCATCAATGAGGAAACCGGCTTCGCGTACGTAGTTGGCAGCAGGGGCGGCACGAATGGGCCAAACTGTGGAGTAGGGCTCCACATGATCGACATCAAGGATCCATTGAATCCCACCTACGCCGGCTGCTTCAATGACCCCAATTCGGGAAGATCCAACAGTGGATACACCCATGACGTGCAGTGCGTGATTTATCGCGGACCTGACGAGCGATACCAGGGTCGAGAAATCTGTCTGGGATCTAACGAAACCCGTCTCAGCATCGCCGACGTCACGGACAAGGAAAATCCCACGCTTATCGCATCGGTGTCCTATCCCGAAGTAGGGTACGCACATCAGGGTTGGCTGACGAAGGATCAGGAGTATTTTCTTATGAATGACGAGTTCGACGAGCGGGGACTCGGCTACACACGTACAATAATCTGGGACATTGATGTATTGGATGATCCGATCTTCATGCGGCCATTCGAGAATCCGGTCGGATCTACCGATCACAATCTTTATATCAGAAACGGGTATGCTTTTCAGGCCAACTATAGGTCCGGGTTACGAATCATTGACATCGAAGACATACATGCGCCACAAGAAATCGGATTTTTTGATACGGTTCCAGACAACGACAGCCCAGGATTCTTGGGAGCCTGGAGCGCGTACCCCTTTTTCGACAGCAATACCATTATCGTTTCCAGTATTCATGAGGGCCTGTTTGTGTTGCAGGCCACCAATCATCGCTCCCGGGTATCGACCGAGGAGGAGGCGGAAGTCCCGGAATCGTTTCATCTTTCCAGTGTATATCCCAATCCATTCAACCCCAATGCGCTAGTAACCCTGAGCCTGGCGGAAGCGCAGGCGGTCCGGATAGCTGCGTACGATTTGCATGGGCGTGAAGTAGCGCTATTACACAATGGGCATCTTCCGGTCGGAGCCCACGACTTCCGTTTTGAGGCCGGCCATCTGCCCAGCGGCGTCTATGCGATCAAGGCCATCGGCGCGGGCGCCACGCAGGTCAGCATGGCGACACTGGCAAAGTAGGCCACAACAGGCGCCATAGTGTCGGGTGGCCAGGTTGATCCCAGCGATGCGGGCAACCTCTTTGTGCTTATGCACGAATGTGTTTGATCCAACCTCGCAAAGCAGAATCCAGCAGCCTTGGCATGGCTCTCACGCACCTTTCCGTACGTAGCACCCTCGCCGGTATCCACGTGCGACGATGGCGGGCCACGACTTCCCCGTCACAGTAATAACCTGATCGCAAGAAAGCCGCCTACAAGGAGCACGGTGAAGAGCACAGCCAGTGCGTTGAAATACTTGTTGATAAACGTGTTCGCCGCAGGACCGAATCGCCAGATCAAGCCCGCTACGAGCAGAAACCGCGTAGTCCGGCTGACTAGTGAAGCGAGTACAAAGAGCAAGAAGTTTACATCGAAGGCACCAGCACTGATGGTGATGAGCTTGTAGGGCGCCGGCGTGAATCCTGCCGTGAAAATGATGGCGAGGCCCCAACGCTCGTACTGCTCACCGAGCCGGTAGTAGGCCTCCTCGGTGATACTTGGAATGTGATCAAAGAAGAACTGCGCCAGCGGCGTAAATCCGCTTCCGGCGAGCCAGGCGGCGTGACCGAGGGCATAGCCTCCCATGCCTCCCAAGACCGATCCCGCACTGCAGATAAGCCCGAAGCGCAACGCTTTATGACGACACCCCAGCGCCAGAGCTATAAGCAGCACATCCGGCGGAATCGGAAAAAACATCGACTCCGCGAATGCCAACACAAACAGAGCCAGCGCCCCGTACGGAGTCTCCGCCCACCCGAGCACCCAATCGTACAAGCGTCGCAGCCACTTCATGATTCCGCGCGACAGAAGGTGTCCGGAACGTCAGCAGTCAATTCCGAGCTGCTTGCGGAAATGGCCGATCTGGTGGAGGTAGGGATAGATGTGCCGGAATTGGTCTTTCTTTGCCGGATCCAGCCGGAAGGCATTGCGGAGCGAAGCGATGCACTCTTCTCTCCTGTTCAGGGCGAACAGGGACTTGGCCTGATGGAACCAGGCCTCCGCACATCGTGGGTCTAGCTCCACCGCGTGCCTGAACGCTCCCAACGAGTCTTCGTAGCGCCCGGTCTCGAAGAGAGTTTCCGCATAGTCCAACCAGGCATCCCGATTGGTGCAGTCGAGCCTAACGGTGGTTTCGTAGGCGGCCAGCGCCATGGCCACATCTCCGGCACTGTATTCTGTTTCGGCCTTCGCGTACCAGAACTCGCCGCAATCCGGGAAGAGATGGATCGCTCTGTTTAGACAGGAGCGAGCATCTTCGTAGCGCTCCAGTGCGTGATACGAACAGCCGAGCCCATAGAGCGCCTCGGGGAAGTGCGGATCCTGGACAAGCGCCCGCCGGAAAAACTTGATGGCCGCGTCCCGCTCACCCAATTCCTCATACACCAGTCCCATGTTACAGAGCGTGGAAGCATCTGGTCCCTTGAGCGCAATCACCTGCTCATAGCTCTCCATCGCCTCGCGCAGCCGGCGCAGATTAGCAAGCGCATTGCCGCGATTATAGTAGGCCGACGCAAAGTCTTCCTGGATGGCGATCGCCATGTCATAGGAATCTATCGCCGCTTCATAGCGCTCCATACGGTTAAGCACGATGCCCCGGTTGTACCATGCATCCTGGGAGAATGGGTCGCCATCGATATGGCGATCGTAGCATCGTATGCTCTGACGATCATCGCCCATGCGATCGTAACAGAAACCCAGTTCATACCACACCTCTGCATGCTCCGGGTTCAGGTCTGCGCAGATCTTGAAAGCCCGTGTGGCTTCGACTATGCGGTCGGCTCGCTCAAGCGTCACACCGAGACCAAAATGTGCTTCGTCGTAAAGTGGATCATAGCGCAGCGCTACATCGAAGGCCTCAAGAGCTTCGTCCGTGCGCCCCAGGCTGTCGAGCGTCAGCGCCCGGTTTACAATGGTCTCCGTGTCTGCCGGGTTGATTCGCACTGCATGGTCAAACGAGCTCAAGGCTTCCTCGTGGCGTCCCAAATTGTTTAGCAACACACCGCGACGCATCCAGGCATCAGAAGAAAACGGGTGCGCCGTTAGCAGATGATCAATGACGATCAAAGCCCGTTCGAGCTCGCCTAATTCAAAATAATGTGAAGCAATGTCCTCCAGCGCATCGGAGTCAAAATAAGCCGCCTTCCCGCGCTGCTCGTATGCAGCTACGAGATCATTAATACGGCCATCGTCGGTACAGTCCTCATCGTAGCCGTAATCAAATGTATTCATATAGCTCCGCTGGGTTTGCCCGACTGCACAGCTGCCACCATATACAGCGCACAACATCGGTGTATCCGTCGAAATAACGAGATTTTGATCTATTTGTCAAGAGGTTGTCGGAAGCATCGGGGTGTTCCCTGGCGGAACACACACGCAGAGCCATTGTATGGACTCCGTACTCTTGGCGAGACCGACCTCAGCCGCCATGCCCGCTCTACCCAAAGAGCAACTGGAAGAAGTTCACCACCGCTTTCGGAGCTTCCTCGAAAACCGCGGATTGCGTCGAACGCCAGAGCGCTTCGTCGTGCTTGATGCGGTCTGCGAAGTCAGCGGCCATGTGGATGCGGATGAACTGTATATACAACTCAAGTCACAGGGACGACGCATAAGCCGAGCCACCGTATACAATACGCTTAACCTGCTCCTGGAATGTAACCTGGTGGTGCGACATCAGTTCGGAAATGCGCAAGCCAAGTACGAACCATCCTATCGCTACTGGCAACACGACCATCTCATTTGCCTGGACTGCCAGGCCGTCATGGAGTTCTGCGATCCGAGGATCCAAAGCATCCAGCAAATGGTGGCCGACATTTACCGGTTCAATATCACCCGGCACGCGCTGAACCTGTATGGGCACTGCCAGCGGGATCAGTGCGCAAACCGGGCATTGGTCGGCAACGAGTGAACGCTCAGTGGTGCCCGCAAGAAAGCGTATGCGTGGCGTGCCAGACGAAGCTGTCGCTTACCTCTTCCTTTTCCCACCAGAACGGATTCCGTGCGCGGGGATGGTTGCCGGTCTCATCCATCGTTGTCGCATCGAAGAGGCGTCCATTTACCATCACGTGCGTGATGTTCTCGGAGAGGCGAACATCGCGTAACGGGTTACCGTCAACAACCACGAGATCCGCCAGTTTGCCCACCTCCAGCGATCCGATGTCGCCGTCCAACCCGAGGTACTGCGCGCCGTGCAGGGTCGCGCTGCGAAGCGCCTCGTGGGGCGTCATGCCGCCTTGATGAAACATCCACAGTTCCCAGTGCGCCGCCAGCCCCTGCATCTGCCCATGTGCTCCGATCTGCACAATGTTGCCCTGATCGATGAGCTTTTTGGCCTGGCGCGCGACTTCCATGTAGTGGTAGTCGTTGTCAGAGGTCATGAGGCGCCGGCGAGCGCGTGGGTCAATGAGGCTTCGCGGGACGAACGTGGAGAGTCGTGCGTTCTCCCACACGTTGGTGTGCTGGTACCAGTACTTTTCGCCCGACAACCCGGCATAATTGACGACCAGCGTCGGCGTATATCCCACATTGGTCGCCTTCCAGAGCTGCAGCACGTCCTCGTACAACGGTGCAATAGGCAGGTTGTGCTCAATGCCGGTATGGCCGTCTACGATCATCGTCATATTGTGGAAGAAAGTCGACCCTCCTTCGGGGACTACAAGCATGCGCTGCTCCCGCGCCGCTTGCAGAATCTGCTGTCGTTGCTCGCGGCGAGGCTGGTTATAGCTCTTCACGGAAAACGCCCCGACCGCCTTCATTCTGCGCACGTGAGACCGCGCATCGTCCAGGCTGTTGACTGTGGCCTTAAAGTCGCCGTCGGCGCCGTACAGGATGGTGCCGGTCGAAAATATCCGCGGGCCAACGATCACGCCGGCCTTGATCATCTCCGATAGCGCAAAGACGGTGCCGGTATTGGCCGATGGATCGTGCGCCGTGGTGACGCCAAAAGCCAGGTTCGCGAAATAAGCCCAGTTCTGCTGCGGAAGCGGGCCGGTCACAAAGTGGTTGACGTGTGCGTGCGCATCCACGAGGCCCGGTATGATGGTTCTTCCCGCGGCGTCAATGACATGGGCGCCTTCGGGCACCGGCACTTCGCCGCGCTGCCCCAAAGCCGCAATCCGGTTGCCCTCCACGACCAGCGTGCCGTCCTGTATGACTTCGTCTCCCTTCATGGTGACGAGGCGCGCCCCGGTAAAGGCCACTACGCCGGTCGGCGTGTCGGTACGCGCCACAAGGCCCACGGGGATCCCTACAGAGTCAGGCGGCGGCAGTTCGCCCGGCGCGCCGTCCACGAATCCAAAGCTCTCGGACAACTCCCGTGTGGCATACTCCGGCCCGATCATCCAGTGCAACCGCTGGCTGTCCTGCGACCAGTGCAGATCACGCCCGGCATCCCGGCTTACCCGCACGACCGGAATGGCCTTGGTGTCCTTGGAGAGCTCGACGGGCGAACCTGTAACCGGAAGTGGCGCAATGTAGGCGTTAAAGAGCTCGGTGAAGGCTACCCAGCGGCCGTCCGGACTCGGCACCACGCTCGAAACATACTTGAGCTTGAAATGCACGCGCTCATCACCGCCATGCAGTCGCACGCTGCGATACTCCTTGGAAAGCCCCGAGCCAGACAGAAAATAGATCCGTTCGCCGGTAGCGTCAAAACGCGGATCTGTGCCCGATTCGCGGATCAGACGCGCATCGCCGCCCTCGGCATCCATCCAGTACAGCCCGGTCTCCGTTCCGTGCAGCGTGCCCAGAAGCACGTTGCCGGCGCCGCGCCGAAATACAATTCTTGTCCCGTCCGGGCTGTAGCGGGGCATATGATAGTAACCCGGCCGCACGGTGAGCAGGGTCGTGCTGCCCCCAGCGAGTGGAACCTTGCGAATCGTCCCTAGCTCAGCATCGCTCCAGGTCGTGTAGACAACGTGGCGTCCATCCGGACTGAATGCCGGCTCGTGCTCGAAGTGATCTGTATCGGTCAGCCGTGTGGGCACGCCGTCCGGCAGCGTTTTCTTCCAAAGATGCCCCAGTGCCTGGAAAACGAGCGTCTCGCCATCCGGCGAGGTCACAGCCTGCCGAATCATCCTGACGTCAAAAGTCTCGGTACTTACATCGTAGGCATAGCGAATGGCCTCGGTGACGCGTTGCTCGACGTCTGCGGTGAAGGGGATGTTCTCCACCGTGCGAGTCGCAACCTCAAGGCGCCATAGTTTACCCTGCGCCCAGATGATGATATGCTTCGCGTCGGGCGTCCAGGAAAAGCCGGGGTAGACGCCAAAGATCGCCCAGGCTTCCTGCTGGTCGTGGCTCAATCCGTCATAGACCGCGCGCTGCGCTCCAGAGTGCGTGTCATACACATAGAGCACGCTCTTGTCGCGCACGCGGCGCACGAAAGCGATCTGGCGCCCGTCGGGGGACGGCTGTGGCCGCGCAGCCCCACCCTGCCCGGTGATGAGACTTGTGATCTTGCCGGTTTCGCGATCCAGGCGCCGGATAACATAAATCTGACCGTGTGGATCCTTGTTGTACTGGAATGTCTCGCCTCCGCTCATATCCTCGCTGAAATAGACATAGCGGCCGTCCGGGCTGACTGCAATGTCATTACCCTGGTCCTGCTGGTTGTTCTTGCGCTTGGTGAGCTGTAATCCACTGCCCCCGGAGGCATGATACATCCACACCTCGCCCGCACCCAGAGACCGCGTACTCGTGAAGTGCTTGCGCGCCAGGATATACTGGCCGTCGGGCGTCCAGGCAGGGCCGTTGAGCAGGCGGAAGGATTCTTTCGTCACCTGGGTGGGAGCACTCCCGTCCCGCCCAATAATCCAGATGTTGTCGCCGCCGGCACGATCGCTCGTAAAGGCGATCCGCGACCCGTCGGGACTAAAACGGGGTTGCACATCAAAGGCAGCGCCACTCGTGATCCGCCGCGCCGTGCCACCGTCGATTGGGAGCAGATAGAGATCTCCCAGCAGGTCAAAAACGATTTCCTTGCCGTCCGGACTGACGTCCAGATTCATCCAGGTGCCTTCCTGTGTGGCGAAGGCTACCTCCGAGGTCTTGCCCCGCGCTGCCTCGATATCCCACGCAGCTTCGCCGTTGTTCTTGTCCTGCCCGCACACGGGCCAGGCAAGCAGGGCCAGAATGGTGAAAACACCGATACGCACACCCATGAATCACCTCTTGGAAGGGGTCCGCGCCTTTCTGCTTCCCAACTCGCACCCTACTCTACATACTTGCGGAAGGCGAGGGACGTGTTGTGTCCGCCAAAGCCGAACGCGTTCGAAATCGCCACATCGACACGGCGCGCTTTGGGTTCGTTGAATGTGTAGTCCAGGTCGCACTCGGGATCGGCGTGCACAAAATTGATCGTCGGTGGTACGCGGTCATGGCCGATCGCCTGTACCGTAGCAATGGCCTCTACGACGCCTGCCGCACCCAGGAGGTGTCCCGTCATGCTCTTTGTTGACGACAGGCTCATGGCATACGCATGCTCGCCGAAGACGGTCTTCACTGCCTTGGTTTCCGCGGAGTCGCCCAGGGGCGTCGACGTCCCGTGCATATTGAGATAGTCCACATCGGTAGGCTCAAGCCCCGCGTCTCGCAGCAGATTGCGCATGGCTAGCGCCGCACCGTGTCCGTCTGGATGCGGGGCGGTAATATGATTGGCGTCTGCGCTCATGCCAATACCGATGATCTCCGCATAGATCCTGGCCCCCCTGGCCCGCGCGTGCTCAAGCTCCTCCACCACCAGCACGCCGGCTCCTTCCCCAAGCACAAAGCCGTCGCGTGTCTGGTCGAAGGGTCGGCTGGCGCCGGCGGGATCATCATTGCGCGTGGACAGGGCCTTCAGGGCGTTGAAGCCGCCGATGCCCATTTCGGAGACCGCAGCTTCGGTGCCACCGCAGAGACCGACATCGATTAGCCCACGCTGAATCATCATCAGCACGTCGCCGATGTTGTTATTCCCCGTGGCGCAGGCAGACACCACGCAATAGTTCGGACCCCGGAAATTGTACCGGATAGAGAGATGTCCGCTTACGATGTCTGGAATGAGCATCGGAATAAAAAACGGCGACAGACGACGTGGACCATGCTCTGTGTAGGTGCCCACCTGCGTATGAAAGACATGCATCCCCCCAATACCACTCCCGATGATGACACCTACGCGGTCTCGTTCGTCCTGCGACATCGCCTCCGGCTTGAGACCCGAATCCACGATGGCCTGCTCCGCGGCAATGATTCCATACTGTGCAAACGGATCCAGACGGCGTGCTTCCTTGCGCCCGAAATGGTCAAGCGCTTGATACCCCTTGAGTTCGCAGGCAAACTTCGTGGCGAAGTTCGACGCGTCAAAGGACTGTATGGGCGCCGCCCCACTCTCGCCCCGCATCATGGCCTCCCAGACCGCTGTCGGAGAATCACCAATCGGGGTTAGCGCTCCCATGCCCGTAATAACAACCCTGCGAGGCCTGTTCGGCATGAATCCTTCCAGAGAATAGCAAAACTTGGTCCAGTGCACCGAACAGAACCCGGCGTTCCCGGTGCCAGAACGCAGTGCTACGCTGTCTTTTCGCTGAGATATGTTACGGCGTCTCCGACAGTGACAATCTTCTCCGCGTCTTCGTCCGGAATGGTGACGTCGAAATCCTTTTCAAACTCCATGATCAACTCCACCGTATCGAGCGAATCCGCGCCGAGATCATCGGTGAACGAAGATTCGAAAGCGATATCCGCTTCTTCGACTCCAAGTTTGTCGGCGATGATCGCCTTGATTTTGGCTTCGAGATCTGCCATATCTGCCATAATTTTCCTCTTGGGGGTACGTTTTGTGGTTGAAAGTGCGCTGAAACGCCGTGGTCCCGATTAGGTTTTCAAACTTAAGACAGCGCTGTAAATTACGGCGAACTGCACGTGGAAGCAATTGCGCGGTACAGATGCCGAAACCAATACTGGCCATGACCGTTTGTTTTGGCTGTTTATTGCGCGCATTTATCTTCCATTTAACCCCGCCACCCCATTTCTGTGTCTGCTTTATGTGCTACCTCTTTACCTCAGAATCTGTATCCGAGGGACACCCCGACAAAGTTGCTGATCAGATTTCGGATGCTATTCTTGATGCGTTCCTGGAGGGTGACCCAAATAGCCGGGTCGCCGTGGAAACGATGGTCACCAAAGATCAGGTTTTTCTCGCAGGTGAAGTCCGCTCGGATGCCACGGTAGAATTGGAGCCTATTGTGCGTGGCGTTATCCGCGACATCGGATATACGAAGAAAGGAATCGGCTTCGATGCCGATACATGCCATATTGTTAACGCCATACATGAGCAGAGTCCTGACATTGCGCAGGGTGTAGACGGGGAGGGAAAAGAACAGGGCGCGGGCGATCAGGGAATGATGTTCGGCTACGCATGCCGCGAAACTCCGGAATTATTGCCCCTGCCGCTGCATCTGGCGCATCGGCTGGTACAGACGCTGGCGGAAATCCGCAAGCGCGGCCGGGAAATGCCCTACCTGCTGCCGGATTCCAAGAGCCAGGTTACGGTGGAATATGAAGATGACGGAAAAACAGTGCGGCGGATTCACACTATTGTCGTGTCCACGCAAACCGAGGCCTGGGTTTCGAGCGACCGGATCAATCACGACATCCAGAACATCCTTGTTCCTCGTGTAATCGGCCACGATTTGCTCAATGGCGACATTAAATACCACGTCAATCCCACCGGGCGCTTCGTGGAGGGTGGGCCAGCGGCCGACGCGGGACTTACGGGCCGCAAAATCATTGTTGACAGCTACGGCGGACGCGGCGCGCACGGAGGCGGCGCATTCAGTGGCAAGGACCCCTCGAAGGTAGACCGGTCGGCAGCGTATGCGGCCCGGCATATAGCCAAGAATCTGGTCGCAGCCGACCTGGCCGATTCTGTTGAAGTGCAGATTGCCTACGCCATCGGCGTTGCCAAGCCCGTTTCTATTCACGTGGATTCGGCGGGCACGGGCCGGGTGTCAGACCCAAAGCTAACACAGATCGTCAAAGACATCTTTCCGTTAAAGCCGCGAGACATAATCGAACGGCTGCAACTCACGCGGCCCGTATATCGCCGGACGGCAGCGTATGGACATTTCGGCCGCAGCGAGTTTACGTGGGAGGCTCTTGACAAGGTCGGGGAACTTCAAAATCATCGCCTGGCCCGACAATCCGAACTTCAACCTGTGTAGGGACCGCGCGCCCTATCGCTGCATGGTTACACCGCGCACGCTGCCGGCATAAAAGCGAGCGGGCCATGAAACTTTCTTGCGGGCTACTTGCACTCGTCCTTTCAGTCAGGATCAGCCTGGCCCAGGAAGCCCGTCTTGTGATCGAGACCCTCCCCGAGGAGGTGCAATCTTTCGTGGTGAGCGCCGATCCTTCGTTGCAGTTTCGCACGACAACTGTGGATCGCGGACGTCGCGATGCGGACACCGGAGTCCTGCGCGCCCAGTATCGTATCGGGCGGCGCGTGCCGTTGGAAGCCACAGTAGAACGCACGGCGCGCGCGTATCTCAACGTAGAGGCAGACGAATTCGGGTGGCCGTCTGCCGACGATTTTGTCCTTGTGCGCGCTATCGAAGAGCAATACAGCCACCATCTGACGTTCCAACAAGTATACCAGAGTGTTCCGGTGCTGAACCGGTTCATCCAGGTGAACACGGATGCTGCCGGAAATCCAACGATGGTGCTGAGTGGTTATGCACCTGAGCTGTCCACGCCGGGGTTGGTTTCCGTCCAGCCTTCCATTGGTGCATCCGAAGCAGAGGCCCGCGCCCGGCAGGCCGTTTCTACGGAATCTGCACAAAATGACAGCGCTGAGCTGTTCGTGTATCCGGGGTCCCCACCACGCCTGGTCTGGCGAGTCACTGCATGGCCGGACAATATACCGGCAGAGTGGGAAGTCCTGATTGATGCGCATTCGGGAGAGGTCGTGTTTCTCCTTAATCGCGTCATGCATGGGCGCCGGAGCCTGAGCATAGAGCCTCTCACGGCTGAGCAGGGTACATGGGAGGACCACGCCACGACACGGCGCACCACTACGGAAGGCACGGGACTAGTGTTTGACCCCGACCCGCTCACCAGCGCGGGCGTTTCGTACGGGGGCGAGTATACGGACCAGGACGACGCAGATGTTGCCGCGCTCAACAACGAGCGTGTAGAGGTCCCGCTCACGGTTACGCAGGGCTCGGACGGACTGTACCGTCTTGAAAGCCGGTATGTACGGATATCGGGATCGCCATCTTTAGGCGGCGTGTCCTCCGAGGTGCCCGCCGAGGCCGATCCGCATGCGTTCAAGTATACGCGCGCCAATCAGTTATTCGAGGCCGTAATGGCCTATTACCACATAGACAAGAGCCAGCGCTACCTGGTATCGCTCGGCTTTGGCTTCAGGCAGGATCTTCCGGCCATACGCGTCAATCCCCACGGACTGGGAACAGCAGACAATAGCAAATTCCTGTCTTCCCTGTACGCATTGGCATTTGGCGACGGGGGCATAGATGATGCAGAAGACGCAGAAGTTATCCTGCATGAATATGCCCATGCCATTCTGGACATGTATGCGCCAGGGCTGCTCTTTTCCGGTGAGGGTCGTGCATTGCATGAAGGATGGTCTGACTACTGGGCTGTTTCGTACACGCGGGGGCTTATCGAAAGCGGAAAGGTGCCGCAACAGGACTGGCGAAAAGTATTTTCCTGGGATGGGAATGAGACGTGGGACGGACGAAGGCTGAATCACCAGGGGATATACCCCGGAGATGTCAAGTGCGCTATTGGACCGTGTCGTGAGGTAGATTGGTATACGGATGGCGTCTTTTGGGCCACTTCTATAATGGAGGTGTATGATATCCTTGGTAAGACCGTCACGGATCACCTGCACGTCTACGCGCAGCGATACCTGATCCCCTCGGTCACCTTCATGGACGCTGCAGAAGCCCTCGTACAGGCAAACGTGGACCTGTACGGCGGAGCCGACGGCCGTCGGCTCCTCGATGCGCTCGCGGCGCGAGGACTCGTTGATCTCAATCGATACGGACCCACCATTGTCCATCAGCCAGAAACCGGCCGGCGCAACCCTGGCGCCACGGTGACCTTTACGGCAACCGTTCAGGGCACCAACTCGGCGATCTCGACGGTTACGCACCATCACCGCGTCAATGGCGGAGCGTTTCGGGCACTCGCCATGGAGCCGGCTCCCGACGGAGACTACAGCCTGTCACTCACGCTTCCTTCTGAGGAAGCGGATATAGATTACTATATCGAGGCCACAGCCCTGGACGGGCTAACCAGCTCTTTGCCTGCAGATGCGCCAGAGCAAACGTACTCCTTCAGCGTGACCCTCGACCGGACCCCACCCGCCATTTCCCATCACCCAGAAACCGGCC
The DNA here is from genome assembly GCA_963665975.1 of Rhodothermales bacterium. GTDB lineage: Bacteria > Bacteroidota > Rhodothermia > Rhodothermales > Bin80. The sequence goes on along the minus strand of OY762508.1, from coordinate 2,422,730 downwards.
AGTACAATTCTGGTGCCACAATAATTTTTGCGGCAACCGTCCGGGGCACCAGTTCGGCGATCTCGACGGTCACGCACCATCACCGCGTCAATGGCGGAGCGTTTCGGGCGCTCGCCATGGAGCTGGCTCCCGATGGAGACTACAACCTGTCACTCACGCTTCCTTCTGAGGACGCGGACATAGATTACTATATCGAGGCCACAGCCCTGGACGGGCTAACCAGCTCTTTGCCTGCAGATGCACCGGAGCAAACGTACTCCTTCACCGTGGTCCTTGACCGGGCCCCACCGGTCATTGCGCATGATCCCCTGCAGGTCGTGGCCCAACGACATTGGCCCGTGGGCATCGCGGCGGTAGTCACCGACGATACGCTGGTTGATTCCGTCTGGGTGGATTTTAATGTGCACGACCCACACGGAGGGCGTCTTTCTGGCGGCGCCTTCCCACTGCACGTTAGCCAGGACCAATTTACAGGGGCGTTTCCGAATCATGCAGTGCCGGATGGCGGCATGATACGCTACCGGTTATACGCCCGCGACGCGGCGAATCCTCCAAACGAGGTCACCCTTCCGACTGAAGACGCGCCGCCGTATGTCTTCAGCGTTTCCACGGATGGAGTGGTCGTTCGATACGATTGGGAATTGCCCGTGCCGATCGTGGTTTCGGGCATCTGGCAGCGTGGAGCGCCGACGTACGGCACCGCCGTCGCGCATTCAGGCCAACACGTCATAGGCACTCTTGTAGGCGGTCCTTATGGGGCTCAGAGTAGGCGCGCCATCCTCGATTTGCCACCCATTAGACTCCCGCAAGCCAACCAGGCATTTCTGGAGTTTTGGCACTGGCATGACTTCGAATTCTCAAACTCCGACCAGTCGGGCGTTAATCCAACCCTTGCGTTGTGGGATGGAGGAAACATCAAGGCTTCTCTAGACGACCAACACTGGTTCTTGCTGGAGCCCGTCGGCGGCTATACGGGGAGTATCCAAGTCGGGCGTAATAATCCACTCGCCGGTGAAGAAGCCTTCGGCGGGTACAGTTATGGATGGCAACGTGCGCTGGTTCGTCTCCCTTGTTGTGGAAAGCTGAACTTGCGATTTGATGTTGGGATGGATGATGGAAACGACAACACGTCGCAATACTTTGCAGGCTGGATGATCGACGACGTACGGATCATCATTGCGGAGCCACTGGACACCGAGCCACCCGAAATCCTGCATTCCCCCATGCAAGTTATGGAAGCTACAGCGGGCAGTCCTGCTCCCCCGTTTGTCATCGACGTACAAGACAACGTGGGAGTGGCATCTGTGGTAGCCTCATATAGTGTAGATCTCAACCAATCGCGCTTGCATTCTGGAGAGGTTCGCCTGGACATGGCCCGCGACGCCTTGACCCGTTTCGAAGGCAGGCTGGAGACGCCAGCCCACCTTTCGGCAGGACAGAACCTGTCGTACCGCTTCCTGATCCGCGACTTCAACGGCAATGTCGTGCATGTGCCTGATCAGGAAGCCGCTTCATTGCTTTTCGAAGTACACCTCCGCGAAGAGCATCCTGCTTTCACCGGCGTCAGGATCTCCGGGCATTGGCAGCCGCGCGGGACGGGTTACACGATCCGCGGCGCCGCCGAAACCCCCGTTAGCAGCCTTGTTTTAAAGCCGGTCGACCTGCCGGAGGGGGCGGATCTCGTGACATTGAAGCTGACGCAGTCCTTCCGATTCGGGCCGGGATCTGCTGGCAACGTCAAGTATTCGCTTGACGATGGTGTGACGTGGACCAACCTGCTGCCTGCGCAAGGCTATAACGCCGTCTTTGAACCGACCGGCGCACACCCAATGCGCGGACAGCCTACGTTTGCCGGCAGCTCGGCGCAGGCCGAGGAAACCACGTTCACCCTCGCGGCACACGGTGGCGAGCAGGTGCGATTGCGGCTGGATTATGGCGTGGAGAATCAGGCGGACGATCAAGCATCCTGGGAAGTGATGAAGGCAGTCTACGCGTTTTCTACGACAGGAACCGGGTTTGAATTCCCGCGCGAGCTCACCCTGCACGCTAATTTTCCGGATCCGTTCTGGGATACCACCACTATCACCTACACGTTGCCGGCCACCATGCCTGTCACCATGGAAGTGTACAATATCCTGGGACAGCGTGTCCGCGTATTGGTGGATGCGGAGCAGGAAGCTGGCACGTACTCGGTGACCCTTGACGGGGGCGACCTTGGCGCCGGCGTATATATCCTGCGAATGATGACAGATGCGGTGCAGATGGTGGAGCAAATGGTGTTGGCCCGTTAGTTGCGACTACTTCTTTTAGTGCGCCTGCGCCACATGCCACGCATTACATGAACACGCCAGAAACGCCGCCGCAGGACAGGGGTATCACGGCGCTCACTATCACTTATGGGCCTGGTCGGCCAATAACAGAATGGATCACAAGAAAGGCGCCTACAAGGTGCGAGACCTGAGTCTGGCGGATGCCGGGCGCATGCGCATTGAATGGGCGGAGAGCCGGATGCCCGTGCTCGCCGAACTGCGGCGGAAATACACCGTGGAGCAGCCGTTTGCGGGCTATAAGATTACCGGTTGTCTGCATGTCACAAAGGAGACAGCGGTCCTGGTGGAGACCTTTGCCGCATGCGGGGCCGAGGTCGCATGGAGCGGCTGCAATCCCCTGTCGACAAACGACGAAGTCGCCGCTGCGCTGGCGCTCCAGGGAATAGAAATCTACGCGTGGTATGGTCAGAACGTAGAGGAATTCTACTGGAGCATTGACCGTACGATCGACAAGCCGCCCCACTTGACGTTGGATGATGGCGCCGACCTCATCTTCACGGTCCACCACCGCTTTCCGCATCTGGCGGAGCACATCATAGGAGGCAGCGAGGAGACGACGACCGGAGTCCACCGGCTGCGCGCCATGGCTGCGGACGGCAAGCTTCTCTACCCTGTTTACGCGGTCAACGATGCCGAAACAAAATGGGATTTTGACAACGTGTATGGCACCGGGCAGTCAACGATTGACGGCATCTTGCGCGCCACGTCGGTCCTGGTTGCCGGTAAGAATTTCGTGATCGCCGGCTATGGCCACTGCGGTCGTGGCCTCGCGATGCGGGCCAAGGGGATGGGCGCAAACGTGATCGTTACAGAGGTCAACCCCACGGCTGCACTCAAGGCCACGCTGGAAGGGATGCGCGTCATGTCAATGGATTCGGCTGCCTCCGTCGGCGATATTTTCGTCACAGCCACAGGCATGAAGGATGTCATTCGCGGTCGCCATTTTGCCGCCATGAAAGACGGCGCCGTGGTTGCCAATACGGGACATTACGATGTGGAGCTGAATCTTGCTGAACTGGCCGATCTCGCCACCGACGACCGCGTCATACGCCCCGACAATCGCGAGTATACGCTTGCGGACGGCAGAAAAATCTACGTTCTCGCGGAGGGCCGCCTGGTGAACCTTGCTGCTGCGGAGGGTCATCCGTCTGAGGTCATGGACATGAGCTTCGCCAACCAGTTCATCACGCACCTCGAACTGGTAAAGAGCCACCAGCGGGGCGAGTCATTGCCTAATGCCGTGATCGATCTTCCAAAGGCGCTCGATCAGCACATCGCGGGGATCAAGCTGCAGACACTTGGCCTGGAACTCGACACGCTGACTGCAGAGCAGCAGGCATACGCCACCGACTATTCCGCGGGCACCTGACCCACGTTACTCCCAGTCAAGAATATCCTCTTCGGACTTGTCGCGGACCTTCCACAGTTCCGCTTCGGGCAACGGTTCGCTCCGCTCAACAATATTATAACCGTCATTCAACCATTTTTCGGCCAGATACTGGTTCCATTGCGTGTAGTGCTCCCATTCTTCCGGCAGTTCATCATCCGGATAGATGGCCTCCACGGGACAGACGGGCACGCATGCATTGCAGTCAATGCATTCATCCGGATGGATGACGAGAAAATTGGGGCCCTCGTAGAAACAGTCCACCGGGCACACTTCTACGCAATCGGTGTGCTTGCAATTAATGCATGGCTCTGCTACGACATATGGCATGATTCTGCCTGACGACGATGGTAAGAATTCCTTGACGGCCAAAGGTAAGAACCTGCGCCGTAGCAACCAACACCGGCACACACGTGTGGTTTCGGGTCTTCTTAATCGTAGGCTGCCGTCTGCGATGCGGTTCGTAGCGGCCGCCAGCAACCTGCGGCGCGCCGACTTGTTCTCCACCTGTCCTGCCACAGCCTGCCTACCACCTGCCGCATGATTGACACCCCGGAAGCATTGGTCCGGCTCGCCGATACCCTGATGACGGCGCCGGCTGTAGCCCTGGACACGGAGTTTATATGGGAGACCACGTACTATCCGCGCCTCGGGGTCGTGCAAGTGGCGTGGCCCGGTGGCGAGCCCGATCTAATAGACGCGACCGCTCTGGAAGACCTTTCCGCTCTCGGATCCGTGCTGCGCGCGCCACACGTAGTCAAAGTACTCCATGATGCCCACCAGGATCTGATCATCTTGCGCCGTGCTACCGGCGCCTATCCCTGCAACGTGTTTGACACGCGCTGCGCCGCGGGTTTTGTGGGACTGGGCGCCACGCGATCGTTGGGCGCCATCCTTCACAACCTGTTGAATGTCACGCTGCCGAAGACCGAAACCCGTTCGGACTGGCTGCAGCGCCCGCTAACTGATCTGCAGGAGCGATACGCGCGAGACGACGTGCGACACTTGCTTGCTGCGCGCACCGAAATCCTGCGCCGTGCACGGGAGCGCGGGCACATTGCCTGGCTGGAAGAGGAGATGGCGACCTACGATGACCCGTCGTTGTACGAAGAGGTCGACGTCAATACTTGTTACAGCCGCATTGGCGGTGCCGGTCGACTTACGATGCGTCAGCGCACGGTGCTGCGCGAGCTCGCCGCATGGCGCGAGGCGGAGGCGCGCCTAAGAGACCGTCCTCGCGGTCGTATCGCCTCCGACAAGGCGCTCGCGGAGATCGCTCGCCGCCTTCCCCGTAAGATGTCCCGCCTAACCGGTATTCGGATTCTTGATCGGTCCACAACTTCACGGTATGGCGCGAAGTTGCTGGACATAGTCCAGGGCGCGCTTGCCATTGCTCCGGAGGCGAAGGCTGCGCTCCCCGAACGACTTCCTGACAACAATGTCCATGCCGCACGCGTCCATCTGGTTATGGCGTACGTCATGGGCCGGAGTCTTGCCTGCGGCATTGACCCCGCACTCCTGGCGAGTCGCAAGGAGGTATCCGCGTACGTCGCCGGAGGCCCGCGTCGAGACCATGCGCTATCGCGCGGATGGCGCCACGCGTTTCTTGGCAAGGACTTGCCCGGCATCCTGGACGGCAGTCTGGAGGTGCGCATGGATTCAGACACCATGCTGCCGTCGTAGTGCGCTAGCAGCTTAACTCGTTGGATAGGCTGCCCAGAAACGTACGCAGCGAAGAATAGGCCAGGCGCTGCTGCGCCTCTGGCCATGGCGCCCAGACTACCTGCCTAATCCCTTCGTCCGCCTGCGGCAAGAAATCTGTCGCACGACTCCGCATGAGAAACCACGTAGTGTATTTGACGCAGCAATACCCTTTGCGCTCGTATGTATGGATCGTCGTTCCAATTTCGTGAAAGACGTCGAGATCCTGGATACCGGTTTCTTCCGCCACTTCGCGTTCGGCGCACTGCCGTGCGGTTTCGTTCTCATCGCACTTTCCCTTGGGCAGTTCCCAATTGCCGTTGCGAAGAATGAGGAGGATGTCGGGAGCGGGAGAGTTATAGCGCACGACAATCCCGCCAGCCGCCGCGACGCGCTTGGGAGGGATGTAAGGATCAATATTGACGATCGATTCCGCGGGTACGTGCGTACGTCCCGTCGACACCTCGGCTGCGTCTATGACAAGAATGGATTCGGAGGAGGCAGGGCCCACGGAATCCAGGCTACAGGTCAGGATAACATCACGCAGGCCCTCTCTCGCTATGCGAGGCAACACGTCAGGCGTCGTCTTGTAGAAGAATATCATGAAACGAGTACGTGAGTTTTTGGAAGAACCCGCGCGCGGGACGGGGGCTGGAACGCCAAAGGCCACGTTCCGTGCCTCGGCGCTCCTGAAGAACTGCGCGGCCGCAACTGGGCTTCTCGCATGCCTGGCTTTCCTAGCCCCAGGCGCTCTTGCACAGGAGTACTACGTCTACGTGGCGGCGGAGTCCGAAGACACCGTCGCACTCGTGCGATTTGACGGCACTTCCGCGGACGTCGTCCAGACCGTCAGTGTGGGCAGCCTGCCCCATGAAATCGAAGGCCCGCACGGGCTGACCGTAAGCCCGGATGGAGCCTTTTGGTTCGTGTCCGTTGCACACGGCCAGCCGTTCGGGAGCGTGGTCAAGTATGCCACCGGCGGCAGCGAACCGCTCGGCGCCGTCGAGTTGGACTTGTTTCCGGCAACGATGGAGATGTCGCCTGCTACAGGACTGTTGTATGTAGCGAATTTCAATCTGCACGGGAATATGGAAGCGAGTTCGATTTCCGTGGTTGACCCGGTGGCCATGACCGAGGTGGCACGTACGCAGACGGGCGTGATGCCCCATGGCTCACGTGTGAGTCCCGATGGCCGCAAGCATTACTCTGTGGCCATGATGTCCGGGGGGCTTTTCGAGATGGACGCGGTGACATTTTCCATTGCGCGACGCCTGCAGACAGGAGCAGGTACCAAACCGACATGGGTGCAGCCGCATCCGGAACACCCCTTCGTGTATCTGGCCCATAACGGCGCCGACGAAATCGTGGAGATTGACCTGGCCCAATGGGCGGTCGCGCGGCGCTTTGCGGCAGTTGGCGCCCCCTATAATGTGGCGATTACGCCCGATGGCAGTCTGCTCATCGTCACACTAAAAGCGGCCGATGCTACAGGAATCTTTGATTTGGAGGCTGGCGAAGAGATCTCGCGCATTGAGAACAGTCGCCGGATTCCACACGGCGTCGTGGTTTCGCCAGACGGGCGATACGCCTTTGTATCGGTTGAGGGCGTTGGCGACGAGCCTGGCTCCGTGGACATCATCGATTTGCACGCCAGGCGACTCGTGGCAGTGGCCGAGACTGGCCGCCAGGCCGGTGGCATTGCGTTTTGGAAGATGGAACCGGACGACTAAGCTCCCGCACACACTGACCCCGGATCGCTACGAATAGTCTCAGTGTAGCTAACCAGAGGTGCGTGGTTCGAACGCGGCCATTAGCGGTCCGGCCTGCAGTCGATCTGTGCATTCAGTTCCTGCTTGCAGGACGCATAGGAACCCTGTAAATCTCTGGCATGCTACTGCCCCAGCACCTCAAATTGGCCATCCTTGACCCTCCCCACGATAGGATCGTAGACCGCATCACCGTTTCCATCAAACGAAAACGGACCGACCAGCGTCTCGTGGTTGCTCAGCGCATTAAGAGCGTCTTTGATCGCCGCCGAGTCAAAAGACGGAGCGTTGGCTATCGCCTCGGAAAGAATATGGACGGCCGCATACGACCTTGCGGCCTGGCCGGTAGGTGCTTGGTTGTGCTGCGCCATGTAGTTGGCAACGAACGTCTTGCTACGCGGCCATTCGGCCTCGGCAATCCATGCGGTAAGCGTGATCACACCGTTGGCCCCTCCTTCCTGAACGGCGTTGATCCGCCGCATGTCATCGCGCGTAAACAGCACACTAATAAACGGAATATCCGTGATTCCCATCCCGCGAGCCTGCGTTACGATCCCTGAGCGTCCTGGCGGTAATGCCGATATGAAAATGGCCTCGGGCCGGGGCGTGGCATTCATGATGCTGGTCAGCTGTGCAGAAAGGTCAGGGAGATCGCTGGTAGACGGCCGCGAATATTCCTCCGAAGCTACTACAGTGACATCACTGAACTTCCCGAACTCTTCGAGCATCCTGGTATGGCTACTGCGGGAAAAGGTGTCGGCGCTATTCCGAATCAGTGCTACACTCTTGTACTGCAGCACATCCTTGGTGACGCGAACACCGGTAGGAGCAATGCGCCCCACCGTAATGGTGGCGCGGAAAAGGTACGGACTCTTGGCGCCAAGACCCTCCGCCGCCGAGGTTGGACTGAGGGTGACTACACTATTCTGGTGCGCCACGGAAATGATCTGGTCGGTTGACGCAGAAGTGTACGGACCCAGAATGGCTGGAACCCCGTCTTGCTCGATAAGCTTTTTGAATGCCCGGACTGCGCCCTCCGGGGTGCTTTCGGAATCCTCGATAATAAAGGCAAGCTGTGTGCCGCTGAGCAGTGAAGACGCGTTGACCTCGCTGCGCGCCAACTCCATAGCATTGCGCATTCCCGTCCCGGTCAATGCATACTGGCCCGATAGCGGGAGGACTACTCCAACGGTGACTTCGTCAGATCCAATCTGCTGGTCGCACGACGTAAGACCGGTTACCACGGTCAGCGCCGCGATGAACCGTGTAACAAAGACGCGTCGTTTCATGCTGAATTCCCAGTTGCGTTGAATTGTCGGCGGAAGAGCCCATTCGGGCCACTCTATTTCTGTCTGCCACACAAGGTTTAACGTCAGCCCTATATCCAGGATTCCACAAGGAAAGTAATCCGTATCATGCGATGGCTTTCTGTTTTCAATGCCCAAGATCAACTCCGGACGCCGGTGAGGTGCAGCACACAAAGATTCACGGGCCGAAGAGCCGCACCAGATGCGGGTGTGGAAACAACCCGTGGCCATCAGGGTCAATCCATACGGTGACCTGTGCACCTCCTGATATACCCAAATGCCGCAAGCCGCTACACGGTTTATCAATCCCAACGTGCTCGCTCGTATATCGAGCCTAGAGCTCCTGTCGCGCGGCGTGGTGGAAGGCTTTATCGCTGGTCTGCATCGTAGCCCATACAAGGGGTTCAGCGTAGACTTCATGGAGTATCGGCCGTATACGCCCGGCGATGACCTCCAGCGAGTGGACTGGAAGCTCTATGCGCGTACGGACCGTACGTACGTAAAGGAATTCCAGGGCGAAACCAATACGAGATTACATCTTGTGTTGGATATCAGCGGCTCAATGGACTATACATCGCACGAGATCACCAAGCGTACGTACTGCTTCTATCTTGCAGCATCGTTGGCCTACCTCATGATTAGGCAACGCGACGCAGTGGGTCTTACTTTGTTTGACGACAGCATTCGGACAAGCGTACCGCCCAGGAGCAGCAAGGGGCATCTGCATACCCTGCTTACACATCTGGAGGAGGCGGAGCCTGGCGCGGAAACCGCGTTCGAAAAACCCTTGCACGAAATCGCCGAACGACAACACCGTCGTGGTTTCGTGGTCATCCTGAGCGACCTTCTCTCTGATCCCGACACATTGGTCGACGGATTGAGGCATTTCCGCTTCAATGGACACAATGTCCTGGTCTTCCATGTCCTTGATCCGCAGGAGGTAGCCTTCGAATATGCGGACATCGTGGAATTCGAGGACCTCGAAACCGGCGAGCGACTCCTCGTCGAGGCAGAGCGTGCCGGGCAGCTGTACAGGGAGAATTTCGAGCGGTTTCAAGCGCGCCTTCGCAAGGAATGTGCGCTCCTTGGCGTAGACTATGCGCTATTGAAAACAGATCAGCCGTTGGACCACGCGCTTTTCAATTACCTTTCTTCCCGAGCGCGGCAGAGAACGTAACAAAGCACAAACGGCCTTGTCTTTCATTACTCCCTTATTTCTGTTCGGCGCAGCGACGGTGCTCTTGCCCGTGCTGTTTCACTTCGTGCGGAGGATGAAGGCGCGCAGGGTCCCCTTCAGCTCCCTGATGCTCCTAAAGGCCACGCCCAAGGAGCTCGTCAAACGCCGCCGTCTCCGCGATTTGCTCCTTCTGGCCGTGCGAGCCGCCATGCTGTTGCTCCTCACGTTCGCGTTTGCACGGCCGTTTATTCCCCAGGACAGCATTCCCTTTGTTGCGGACAGGCAGGAGCAGTCCGTTGCTATCCTGGTCGACCTCTCCTACAGCATGCAGGTGAGCGGCGTGTTTGAGCAGGCCAGGAACGCCCTTGTCGATCGCATCGACGCAGCAAGCGACGGGGACGAATTGTCCCTGATCAGATTTAGTGACGCAGCACGGCAACTGACGCCGTTGAGCGATGATCATGCGCTTCACCGTTCTGTCGTCAGCGGCCTCTCGCCCGGCTACGGAACCACCGATTTTCATACACCGCTGCGCCTTGCACTTGATATCCTTCAAGATGCACGGCATGACGACCGAGTGGTGGTGCTGATTTCCGATTTTCAACGGAATGGCTTTTCGGGGTCCTTCGAAAATTTCGACCTGGGTCCGGAAATCGACTTCATTCCCGTCAAGATCACCAAGGACGACTTGCGTAACACCTACATGGAAGCCTTCGAGCTCTCCACGCGCCGAACTGGTGATGCCGTCGCGCTGCGGCTTGACGCACGCATTGAATCGCAAGGCCAAGACGTTCACACGGAGCAAGTTGTCGATCTCAACATGGAAGGAGAATTGGCGGCCCAACGCACTGTGTCCGGCACCCCTTCGAGCCCCGTTACTTTCCGACAGACTGCATCACGTATGGGATTTTTCCAGGGCTCATTGTCGCTAGGGGAAGACGATCTTGCGGCTGACAACCGCTATTATTTCACCGTTCATGTGACCGACCGCCCTTCGATTCTTGCCGTTGACCGCGGGCCGGACCGGCGTGACGCCTTCTTTCTGGCAAGTGCTTTCGCACTTGGCGAAGACGCCCATTTTTCTTTTGAGACGGGGGACTTGCAGCGCGCCGCAATCCGGGATCCAGATATCGTAATCGTCGCAAATTTCGCCTCATGCACAGAAGCGGAGATCGCTACGCTCCTCCGTGTGGCGAGGCGAGGAGGCAGCGTAATTCTTTCCTTCGGGGACCAGACCAGTCCGCAGGCCTGGTCCGCGGCTTTGCAGAAACTGGGCATCGGGACATCGGACCGCGTCGTGACGCCGCGGGCAAGCCAGGGATCCGACGCTATTATCGGACAGGTCGAGGAACGCCACCCTGTATTCGATGCCATTGCAAGCGGAGGAGGCATTTTGCGTCCTGTGTTTCGGCGTTACCTGCGCGTGGAGCCTGACTCCGGCGCTTCGGTCCTGGCTACTTACGATACCGGAGACCCGCTCCTGTTGGAACGGCGTGTCGGGCAAGGCACGGTGCTCGTGTATACGACCAGCTTCAGTACGCAGTGGACAGACTTTGCGCTGCATGAACTGTACCTGCCATTCCTGTACCAGATGGCGCTCTACGCCTACAGTCCATCAGGGGCGCAGCACAATTATGCCGTTGGCGCACCCGTTCCACTAAGAGGACGTGTTGGCGAGGAATGGGATGTTCAAGCTCCCGATGGCAACGTGTTCAGGGTTGTTGTTGACTCGTCGGGAACGGGTTTTTTTCGGGAGACCGGGATTCCGGGACATTATGCGGCTGCCCGCGCTCGGGAAACCTTTTTCTTCTCTGTCAACGTAGACCCGCGTGAGTCCCTGCTTGAGACGCGCAATGAGGAAGAGGCGTACGCCGCTATAGCGGCTCGCGACGACGAGGTCGCGACCGTGCCCGAAGAGGCCGCGCTACTCGTGCGGGACGAGGAAAAAGAACAGAAACTCTGGCGCGTGGTAATTATCGTATTACTGGTGCTATTCGTGGTGGAGTCGCACCTCGCCAGTCGCACCATGCAACGCTCTAATCCAACGGCAGCATGAGAAAGGCAGACAGGGCTATAACTGAACTTGTGCGGACCGTACGGCGGCGCTACCGGCGGCGCGCCATCCTTCAGGGCACGGCCGTTACCGTGCTCGTCCTGCTACTATGCCTGACCATATTGCTGCTCGTGTATACGGGATGGAGCAGCAATCCTGTCCTTTTGGTGGCCGGAGGTATGATCTCCGCAACACTCGTGCTATGGATGGCCGTGCGCTTCGTGCTACGTCCAGGGATGCGCACGCTGTCAGACGAACAGATCGCTCTGTACGTGGAAGAGAAGATTCCCGGACTGGAGGACCGGCTAAACAGTGCTGTGGAAGCCGGTGGCGCGACGGGCAGGAATGTGGTGCTTCGGGAACTCCTGGAGGACGCAGCGCGGCAGGTTGGCTCGATCCTTCCTGATTCAGTCGTAGATCGCCTGCGCGAGCGCTTGCTTAGTGGCGCCGCGGCGCTATGCGTGCTCGCCTTTGTCATCTTCGGTTTCACGTCCCTGGACAAGATCCGGTTTGCGCCTACGGGATTGACAATTACCGGTGCGCAATCCTTCATGACCATCGCCCCTGGCAATGTTGAAGTCGAACGGGGTGATACACAGCGCATTGTTGTCACACTTGCAGAGGAGGCAAATGAGGACGTGGTGATCGTGTATCGTGAAGGGGACGAGGACTGGTCGCGCGCTGTCATGCGCAGAGGGCTGGACGCTCGCTCCCATCTGCAGGAGTTCTTTGACATCCAGCAGCCGATAGACTACTTCGTCGAGGTAGGGAAAACGCGTTCTGATCCCTATCGCATTGCGATTTATGTATTCCCCGCGGTAGACCAAATTGATGTTACCTATCACTATCCCGATTACACGGGACTTCCGGCACGCACCGAGGAAAACGCCGGTGACATTCGGGGACTGCTCGGGTCCACAGTGGAGATTCGCGTGCAGACCATTGGAACAGTGCAGGAGGCGGTGATGGACCGCTCTAACGGTAGCACAATTGTGCTCAAGGCCATGGGCAGTGGCGCATTCCGCGGATCTTTGAAACTCGCTGAGGAAGATCTGTACACCATACGCCTGACCGACGCCCGCAACAAGCAAAACAGGTTTCCTGACCAGCACCGCATCGTTCCGGTCCCGGATGAGAAGCCTCGTATTACGCTCACCGACCCGGGGCGGGACACACGGGCAAACGCTGTCGAAGAAGTTCTTGTAGCGGCAGATGCGCAAGACGACTTCGGCGTGGTTGCCTTGCGACTGGTTTACTCGGTAAACGGCGAGGACGAGCAGTCCGTTGATCTGATGCTGGGAAGTGGGGATCGCAGCGTTTCCGGCGAGCATTTGTTCTTCCTGGAGGACTACATGCTGGAGCCGGGAGATATCATTACGTACTACGTGGAAGCGCGCGACGGTCTGCATGCCACTGCCGAGGCGACCGATATGTATTTCATTGAGGTCATCCCGTTCGATCAAAACTATACCCAGATCAATAATGCTGGCGCAAACCAGAGTGCCCAAAGGCAGAGTGGTCTGGTGCTCAGTCAACAGGACATTATTGCTGCAACCTGGAAGCTTTTGAGGGAACGTGAGGACATGGACGCTGCGGAGTTTGCTGAATCCGTAACGGGTCTATCACAGGCGCAGGCAAACTTGAAGGCGAATATCGAGGAGCGCATCAACTCTACGGCATTTTCCCTTGAGTTGCGTGGAGATTCGGAGCAGCAACAGGTCGTCGAACATTTACGCAAGGCCACAGAGGCCATGGCCGAGGCGGTGCGCTACCTGCATGATCAGGAGCTAAAACAGGCCTTAACCCCTGAGCGGCGGGCCTTGAATCACCTGCTTCGCGCCGATGCGCTGAACAAGGAAAACCAGGTTGCGCGGCAGCAGGGGGGCCGCGGTGGCGGCATGTCTGCTACCGAGGAGCGGATGACTGAGCTCATGGATCTGGAGCTGGATATTTCCAAGGACAAGTACGAGGTGCAGCAGCAGCGCTCTGAGGACGCTCGCGGCGAGGCGCTCAACGAAACCCTCCAGAAGGTCAAGGAGCTCGCCCAGCGGCAGCAGAGCCTTGCCGATCGTAACCAGCCGGATCAGTTGGCAGGCGAAGACCGCAAGCGTTTCGTCGACCGGCTTAAGCGCGACCAGGATGATCTTCGCAATCAGGTGGAATCCCTCTCCCGCGACATACAGCAGTCGGGCGGAATGCAGGGACGTCTGGACCAGACGATGCGCAACATGCAGGAGGCGGAACGCGCATTGCGGGAGGGAGACATGACAGAGGCGCTGCGCCGACAACAGCAGGCGCTCAACGAGTTGGACCGTCTCCGGCAAGACTTGCAACGCGCGATGCGCGGCTCGTTGCGCGAACGCGTAGAGAGTCTCGCCGAGGATCTTGAATCCTTGCAACAGCGAGAGCAGTCGCTGGGCCGCTCCATTGACGAGGCCAGAGAGCAAGGCCGTCTGCAGAACGAAACGCTCGACCCGATGGAAGCGGAGCGTGAGGAATTGATCCATGCGACCGAAGAGGCTTTGGATCGGGCCGAAGGCATGCAACAGGAGGCGCGGGCCGAAGATGCGGAGCTGGCGACCACTCTCCGCAACCTGATCCAGCAGGCCGAACGGGACCGGCTTCTGGACCGGATGCTGGATTCTCGCCAGGCCATTCGTAATGGGTGGATGGACAGTGCTGCCCGCATCGAGGAGGACATTCTCGCCTCTCTTGAGCGCCTGGAAGGAGAGCGCCGCGCACTCGAAAGCAGCCTGCCGGTAACGGAAGAAGAGACGCTTGCGCGTACGTTGGATGACTTACGCAATCTCGAAGCCGAACTGCAGCAACTGGAGGCCCAGGCCTCCCGAATGCGCGGCGCGCAAGAGGACCGGCAGGGCCGAGCAGCGCAGGCCCGCATGCAGAGCCAGATGGAGCGCATACGTGCTACGCTCGGGCGCCTTCAGGAAGAGAGCGGTGGACAGGGCGGCATGCAACAGGCCCTCGCAGGTATCCAGCGTGCGCTGACCAGAGCCGACCATACGGGCGTCTTGTTGGACGAGGAATCAGCAAAGTCATTCTTTGATGGGCGCATCTACGATCCCCTGTCACAACTGGAGGTCACACTCGCCCGGCAACTGGATGCAATGGAACTGGAGAAAAAGCTCTACGGAAGCCGCAAGGGAGACGTGCCACCGGAGTACCGCGACATGGTGGAGAAGTATTACGAGCGGCTGTCGAAGAGCCAACGCAGGATTCCGTAGCGTATGCTAGAGACCCTGTTCAAGTTTGGCGGCATACAGTTTGCGGAAGGAGAGATCGGGCTGCAGGCCGGATTCGCCGCGCTATGGTGGGGTGGGTTGGTCCTGGCTATCATCGTCTTCCTTGTCCTACGCTACCGCCGCATGCGGGCATATGCCACGCCTCGTGTGCGGGCGGTGTCGCTCGGCCTTCGGCTGGCCGCTCTCGTGCTGATCAGCCTGCCTCTCCTCGAACCCACGCTGATCACGCCGGACGTTGTCCCGGACGAGAACTTTGTGGCAGTACTCGTCGATGCATCCGAGAGCATGTCGCTGCCTGACGGTGCACTTGGAGAGACGCGCCGCGACGACGCGAGCATACTGCTCTATGATGAGCAGCGCGGCATCCTGAACGGAATCCGGGAGGATTTCAAGGTGCGCACGTACGCCTTTAGCAAAGACGCTGCGCGTTCGGACAGTCTGAATGCGGTGACTTACGGGCATGAGACGAACCTGTCTGTCGGGCTGGACCGGGTGCTGTCGGATTTTCGGGGGCTGCCGCTGACCGGTGTGATCCTCATCACAGACGGCGGGGACAACAGTGGCCAGATGCCGCGCAGCAAAGTGGAGGAGCTTCGGAGTCTGGGCATCGGACTCCATATCATCGGCCTTGGCGACCCGGAGCCGGAGCGTGAGCGTGAATTGCTGGATGTGGTAGTAACTCCCGGTGTCGGCGAGACGGCCGGCGCCGAAATTGAAATCAAGGTGCGCAGTTGGGCGGATGAAGCACAGCCGGTATCATTCAACATCTATGACGGCGACCGCATCGTGTTAACCGAAGAGCGCCGGCTAAAGGGGGACGGCAAAATCGACCAGTTCGCCTTCTTTTTTGAGCATGAACGCGAAGGTGCTCATGAGTATCGTATGGTCGTCGAGGGAGCGCCCGGCGAGCGCAATCTGGCCAATAATGCGCTGCACATGCTGGTCGATGCACGAAAGGACACATTGCGTGTACTGTATTACGAAGGGCATTTGCGGCAGGACTTCAAGTTCATCAAGCGTGCTCTGGAGGATGACACGGTCGTTGAATTTACGTCGATCACGCGGACGGGCACGGGCAAACTGTACCGACAGGGGATCCGCACGACGGACGAATTGTCGGGCGGATTTCCGGTTGACGCTGAAGACCTCTATGCGTTCAAGGCTGTGATATTCGGAGATGTGGAGGCATCGGCCTTTTCGCTTGAACAGTTGCGCCTGGTGGAGCAGTTTGTTCGCGTGCGGGGCGGTGGTTTTCTGATGATGGGTGGCAGGCAGGCCTTTGCCGAGGGGGATTACATGCGGACTCCGATTGCGGATTTGCTGCCGGTGGAGTTGGATGCTGCGCGCAGCCAAGTCATTCCTCGCCGGTTCAAGAACCCCGTCCGCCCGTCCGACGAGGAAAACGGCTTCGCCTTTACGCCTACGGCAACCGGACTTGAGAGCTCGATCTTGCGTTTTACACCAGAGCTTGCGGCAAACCGCACGCGCTGGGCCGCCTTGCCAAAGCTTACCAGCATCAATTATCTGGGCCGCGTCAAGCCGGGCGCGCAGGTTCTTGCGGAAAAGCCCGATGACCAGTACGGAGAGCGCGAGCCCTTGCTCATCGTGCAGCGCTACGGCAAGGGCAGAAGTATGGCGCTCGCCACCAGCAGCACCTGGCGGTGGCAGATGCTGCGCGATGCCGACGATACCAGTCACGAGCGGTTCTGGCAGCAATTGGCACGCTGGCTCGCCGCGTCGGCCCCCAATCGTGTCAACATCACCTGGGGCCGCGGCCGCTTTGCGCCTGGAGACGAGATCCCCATTGCGGTCGAAGTTTTTGATGCCGGTTATCGGCCGCAGGGAGAAGCAACCGTTAGTGGTATCCTGACGGATCCCCGTGGTGAGCGCCGTGAAATTCACTTTGACGAAGCGCTGACGACGGGTGGGACCTATACAGCAACGGTCCTGCCAGGTCTGGAAGGCATCTATTCACTGGATGTATTCGCGCAGGACGAAGCGGGCGCTATCGGCCAGCACCAGCGGAGCTTATTGGTCCGTCCGGAGCGAAAGGAATTTTACAGCGCGACGCAGAACCGCACCCTGCTGGAGGAATTAGCAGCCATCGGTGGCCGTTACTACACGGCTGATGAGGCTCCGGCAATTGCCGACAACCTGCGCAATCGTCGTTCAAGCACGTCGATTTTTCACGCGGAGTATTTGTGGGACATGCCGCTGCTATTCTTGCTTGCCGTGTTGCTCCTCTGCGCGGAGTGGGCTTATAGGCGGAAGTGGGGCATGCCATAAAAATGCAAAGACTGCGCATTATCATACCGCTGCTTTTTCTCCTGTGGCCGCAGGCCGCACGGGCGCAGCATGCTCTTCTCATTGGCGGCCTTGGGGGCACCCCGGAAAACACGGAGCAGATTCGTGCCAACCTGTTCGGAGCATACACGGCATTTCGGGATCGCTTTCAGTTCCCGGCGGACCAGATCGTGGTGTTTGCTGAGCGTGCTCTGGAGGCCGAATCCTTTACTGCGGGAATATCGACGGCGGAGAACATTCAGGCACAGTTCGCATCACTGGCCGATCGGGTCACGCCCGACGATCACGTCTTCGTGCTGCTATTCGGGCACGGCAGTTTTAATGGGCAGCGTGCACAGTTCAATATTCCGCGCCGCGACCTGCATGACGGGGACTATGCCGAGATGGTAGGCTCCTTGGGCGCCGGCCGCATTGTGTTCATTAATACGACGAGCGCAAGTGCTCCATTCATTGAAGCGCTCAGTGCGCCAGAGCGCATTGTAATCACGGCTACGCGCACTCCGTCGCAGCGTAATCGGACTGTCTTTCCCCAGTTTCTTGTCGAAGCCATGCATGGCTCCACGGCCGATTTGGACAAGGATGGCAGCCTCACCGTCCGGGAGGTGTTTTATTATGCTGCATTGAAAACGGCGGAGTCGTTCACCGCTTCGGGCCATCTGGCCACCGAGCACAGCTTACTGGAAGACACGGGCGACGGCCAGGGATATCGTCTGGAGGAGCTAGAGTCTGCTGCGGAGGGAAATCTGGCCGCCATTACGCATTTCCGACGCCCGACTACTTTGGCAGGTGGACAACACGGCGCTGGGCTGTTACAAGGAGAGAAAGAGAAACTTGAACACAGTATTGTTGCGCTGAAGGGTCGCAAGGAGTCTCTTGCAGAGGACACCTATTACGCAGAACTTGAACAACTCTTCGTCGCACTAGCCAGGCTGAACGATCGAATTGAGCGGGAGGATCAGTAGAGCATAATCCATATGTATTCGGTCCTGTCCGGAAGCCTCCCCCTACACCATGTTGCAAGGAAGCCAATCACAGCTCCAACTTCTATCGGCGGCCGCCCAGCAGTCCGGACCGCAAGAGGAAATATAATAGCGTAAGAAGGGAGGACACGGCAGCGGCAACGTACGTCAATGCAGCGGCGTCGAGCACTCTGTGGATACCTTCACTCTCCCGTGAAGTAACCATGCCATGCTGCAGGACAAGCACCTTGGCTCGCCTACTTGCGTCAAACTCAACCGGTAACGTCACCAGTTGAAAAAGAACTGTCGCTGAGAACAACACAATTCCCAGGACTATCAACCCCGAGGAGGCCAGAAAGAAGCCAATGATGATTGCAAAATATCCAAAGTTAGAGCCGATTTTGGCAGTTGGCACGAGTAACGACCGCAGCTGCAACAGCGAATAAGCCTCTGCGTGCTGAATCGCGTGCCCGGCCTCGTGGCACGCCACGCCAATGGCAGCGATCGAAGGTTTGTCATGCACTTCCTCCGATAAGCCAAGGCTTCTGGTGGCGGGATTATAGTGATCCGAGAGGTAACCTCCGGCGCGGCGGATCTTGACATCGTGCAAGCCCGCGCGATCCAGCATCATGCGGGCGGCTTGGGCGCCGGTCATGCGTGCGCGCACTTTTCCGTACTTGCTGAACGCTCGCTTGGTCCTGGCGCTCGCCCACAGCGAGAGCGCCAGCCCAGGGATCATCAGCACAATGTAGAGCGGGTCAAAAAACATTGTCTGTGTAGTCTCCTATTCATGGTTATGAGGGTGCCGACGCGCCCCATGGATATTCGCGTTTCAGCCTGCGTAGCCAGTTATCGCGACGATGGCGCAGCGAAGTCCTTTCGAATGGTGCGCACGCTCACGAGCATAGGATATAACCCGAAATCCTATTGAGGCTCCTGATAATGTACGCGTTCAGGCCCGTTTGGATGCAAGGTGATTTTCGCCATGTCTTTCGAGTGGTTAGGCCCGGGAACGACAATAGTGCCTTACGCAACGCACGGGATATCCAGTAATGGAAGCACTGGAATGAAAGACTGCGAGCATGCTGGATAAGTTCAGTGGCCGGTACGAGTTTAGATCCTTCTGTGCAATGCTACCTTCGACAAGAACGGATTTAAGATCTTAATCATATTTTATGCACAATCATAAAATATGTTTATATTATAAGTATTCTGGCATTCCACGACTGAACCCTGCGCCTTCTACACCCTACATGATAGTAATATGACTCATCGCCAGAACAACTATGCCAGTCGCGCAGGGATGTACAGGCAACAGCCAGGTGGTTACCGGGCATTCATTCCAGCACCCCTGCCGCCTAATCCATCCATCACGATTACCGGAGAGTTACAGGTTGTGTTATCGCAGGCCGACCGCGCTCTAGGCCGCCTAGACGGCATCATGCAGATGCTGCCAGACCCGGACTTGTTCGTTCCCATGTATGTCCGCAAGGAGGCTGTTCTGTCGAGCCAGATTGAAGGGGTGCAGAGCACACTGCCAGACCTGCTGGCGGCTGAAGAGGGTGTGTCCACACTACGGCGAACGAGCGACGTAGACGAACTGGTGAACTATGTCGCCGCCATGAACCATGGCCTCGAAAGACTGAAGGAATTGCCGATTTCGATTCGGCTGATCCGGGAAATCCATTCCAGGCTTCTTCAAGGCGCCCGGGGGGCCCATCTCATGCCCGGTGAGTTGCGTAAAAGCCAAAACTGGATTGGACCCTTCGGCCGCACGCTGCAGGAGGCTAGCTTCGTCCCGCCTCCACCCCACCAAGTCGCAGAAGACATGTCGCACTTGGAGCGATTTATCCATGCTGACACGGACTTGCCCCTACTAGTCAAAATCGGGCTGGTCCATGCCCAGTTCGAAATGATTCATCCCTTCTTGGACGGCAACGGCCGTGTAGGGCGACTGCTCATTACGTTTATGCTCTGTGAGCGAAAGGTCTTGGCTAAACCTGTCCTCTACCTGTCTTGGTATTTTAAGCAGCACCGACAGCAGTACTACGATGGACTGAATGCCGTACACAACGCTGGGGCATGGGAACGGTGGCTTGTCTTCTTCCTGCGCGGCGTCGAGGTGGTGAGTAAACAGGCTGCCGACACGGCAAGGAAAATACTCGCTCTCCGTGAAAAACATCGGCGCGTGATAACAGACAACTTTGGCCGCGCCGCCGCTAACGGCTATCGTGTACTGGATCATATCTATGAACGTCCAATAATTTCGGTGAGCGAGGCGCAAAAAGTGATGGGAACAACGTATGTCCCGGCCAACAAATTGGTTGCGAGGATGGTCGATTGCGGAATCTTGCGCAAAATCGCCCAGCGGACTCGTTACCGGAGTTTTGCGTATCAAGAATATATCGACCTGTTTCACGATACCGAATCTGTTGTTACGTCGTGATCTGATATTTCAAGCTTCCACAGCGGACTTTGCCTCCATGCTAAAGGCAGTCTTTGATAAAATCCTCACTCAATAGCGGTTATGCTAAAGATTGCTTTGCAAAAAACGGCTGCTTGCTCACCTCTACGTGTAATTTGAGATCGGTTCGTTTCTGGATGCACTAGTCAGGACTGCCCTTAATTGACCAGAATCCAGTTCTTGACAAATAACCTGAGTAATACTCTTGGTGAGGTTGTGGAGCGCAATCGGCTTATCGTAATCGGCTGTTTGTCCGATTTCTCTCGCGTAGGCCAAGATGTAATCTCCTGCAGAAACAGCTTCCTCCCTTGCGCAGCACGCCCCACGACTGGTTCTAATTGTGCGCCGAACCACTCGCGTGTAGCCCTAAGACACCAATGTCCGGACCTATGCGAAACGCTACAAACCCTAAGAAAAACCGACTCGGACTATATTGGCGCTTGAGCGGAAGGCTGAAGATTACGGGGGCAGTTCATCGCTGGTCAGGCATGTGAATCCTGTTATGCCATTGCGGCCTTCGACAGGAACGGAAGCAGCTCCGTATTATGCCCTGCGTACAATTAGACCCACGAACGCACTCTTTATTATACTCTGCCTCGCATTAAACAATCATGCCACGTTCTAATTATACTCTACCTCGCATTAAACAACCATACCACACTCTAATTATACTCTGCCTCGCATTAGACAACCATACCACATTCTAGTTATACTCTGCCTCGCATTAAACAACCACACCACGCTCTAGTTATACTCTGCCTCGCATTAAACAACCACACCACGCTCTAGTTATACCCTGCCTCGCATTAAACAACCACACCACGCTCTAGTTATACCCTGCCTCGCATTAAACAACCACACCACGCTCTAGTTATACCCTGCCTCGCATTAAACAACCACACCACGCTCTAGTTATACCCTGCCTCGCATTAAACAACCACACTACGCTCTAGTTATACCCTGCCTCGCATTAAACCCCTGATGATAAACGTCAATTAGATTTGAGGTTGGCGACAATGTCCAAGGATCGGATAGAGCCGAAAGAGGGACAAAAAGGATGATGCCTTTAATTTGCTAACCCCATCAATGCCCTTGCAGGAAAGGACATTGGCATTGTGGATGTGCCGATCAGGTAGTCGATATTGCCGGTAGAGGATCAAGCCTATCCGGGTTCCTTCCGAAAAATTGCAAGTCCTTTTCTGGCCCATATTTGTCATTTGCTCGGGAGACGTTCCGTCGTAATGAGACCCGAGATCCGCACGCGTTCCATCCCGCAACCATAATGGATCATCAACCTTGCTCATCCCACCTTATTCACATGACTTCCAGTATAGGTCCGTTTAGTATTCAACTCCGATTGGCGTGGGGCGGTGCACATGGTCTAGTGTAGCCCACACAGTGGGCCAAGCTGCGCTGCCATCTGTTTGGAGAATGGTCGATTTGGTCGTCTGATCGCAGATAGGCGGTAGTCTATTGCGGAAGGTGACGCGTGTTACATCAGAGGTATTCCTGGTAATTGGTTCGCCTGCCCGCATGTGCAAGCGCAATACTGGAGGTACTCTACCCTGACGGGGTGCGTCTGCGTCCGTTCATTCCGATGGCTTCCTCCCTATCTTGTATCTCTGCTGCGAGGAAGGGGGTTTCCACCAGATTCATGAACTGCTTCTGATGGAGGTGAATGGGACTGGCGGAATGAGGCTCTTGTCCGGAATCTGCACACCTAGTCTATTGACGCGGCCAGTGCAACGCGAAACAAACAGGCACACGTATCGTAGCGCCAGGCGAATCAGCAATACTGATCCCGCTCGCCATCATCCACTCGGCACCCAACGAAGGAGTATTGACTATGCGATTCTGTCAACGATCGATTGCCGCGTTTGTAATCCTGTTCGTCACAGTTAGTGCAGGATGTGCTGGCACGTCCGAATCCGGTGAGCATGAATCCGCAGCAACCACCTCTGAGGGGCAAGGGGAGCATGGAAGTGAGAGAGGGCATGGAGAGGAAGGCGGCGAAGAGTCAGGTGAAGAGTCAGGTGAAGAGTATGCCCTGGATGAGACCTACGATGTCGTCCGAAAAGGTGTCCGGCTCGTCATTGCCTACGATGCGGAAGACAATTCCTTCACAGGCATTGTAGAAAACACCACGAGCCAAACCTTGAATAGCGTTCGTGTTGAGGTTCATTTGTCGAATGGCATCGAACTCGGCCCCACAACACCGGGCGACCTAGCCCCCGGTCAGCAAAGAGCCGTCAAGTTGGAAGCCAAGGATACGAGCTTTGACGGCTGGACTCCCCATGCAGAAGTCGGGCGAGACGAGCATGGCGGCGAAGGCGGTCATAACTAAGGCGCCTGTTGGGAGTGATTGCGGCAAGTTTGGCCAGGGAAGAGGAGCAGCTGGCAGTCGCTGCAATGGACCGATTACTTGTCGACCCAGCAGCAAATGCTTGATTTCCCAGGGAATCAGCTTCCAATTCTTGTTCTGGCAATTCCATAGCGAAATCGATAGCGCGGGATCCCGCGGCTTGGCGCTTCCACTAGTATTCCAATACCTCAAAATCCGCCAGCCGGTAGCCAACAGCAGTCACGCTAAGCACATGGCGCGGCTTCTGTCGATTACCCTCAATCTTACGCCGCAACGCATAGGCATGCCGGTCTATCGTTCGTGTTTCGATGTCAGCAGGGATCTTCAACACTTCCACGTTAAACTCCTCCCGCGAAACCGCCTTGCCCTTGCGGTGCGCCATATGTCGCAGTACCGCCCATTCAAGTGGAGTAAAGTGTATCGATTCGTCAGCACGTCGTGCTGCAAAACTTTCAAAATCCGCTATGACATCACCAACCCGGATTTTCTTCGGTAACAGGCTTGCCCCACGACCCCGCCGACGTACGGCCTTGGCGCGAGCCAGTAACTCCTGACCACTAAATGGCTTTGCCAGGTAGTCGTCAGCGCCCAGCCCCAACCCCCGCACGCGATCAGTCTCGGTCGCCCGTCCCGTTAGCATGATGATCGGCGTCATAACGCCCGCTCCACGGACTCGGGTCAATACTTCGAAGCCGTCCATCCCAGGCATCGTTACGTCGAGGAGGGCGACGTCGTATTCGGCATCAGCCATTAGCAGGCGGACGGCATCACTACCGTTTTCCGTAGAAAAGACTAGGTATCCCGCGCGGCCAAAAAGATTTCGAATGCCGTTGGCTGTATACCACTCGTCTTCGGCAAGGAAAACACGCGGAGACGCATCCTGAAAGGTTCTTCGTAATGAGTTATAACGCGAACGCATGGTTGTGCTGGGTTTGGAATGCTGTAGGAAGTAGGAAGCGAAACGTCGAACCCTCGCCCAAGGCCGTTGCGACCTCCAGTCGGCCGCCTCGCGTTTCAACAATGTCGCGCACAATGGCCAGCCCAAGGCCGCTGCCTGCGATCTCACCGTTGGGATCGACGCGGTACTGTGGCTCGAAAATGCGTCCGAGAAACCGTCGATCGATACCCCGCCCACGATCTGTGACTTCAATGGCCACAAAACGCTCAAGCCCACGGTACTCCTCCGATGCGCGAATGCGAATTGTGTGCGGAATGCTGTACTTGATTGCGTTATCAAGAAGGTTATTCAAAACACGTTCAATCGCACACCTGTCGACCGTAACCGCAGCCAGATGATCAGGTACCTCCAGGACGAACGAGTAGCCTCTGCCAGCGTGCAGACGGTGATAAACACAGGCGGTATTCTTCAGCAGCTCGGTAAGGCCTGCCCCGGGGTTACCCTGCTTCGCGCCACCCAACACGGTGTCCGCCATGTGGGCCAGCCAGGCCACCTGATCATCGATGATCCTGTGATACGCCGCTCGATCGGGGTCCTCAGGCCCCATTTCGCTCAGAAGACTGTTATAAAGCTGTATGGCGGTTAACGGCGTTTTTATGTCGTGCGACAGGACAGCCATCCTATGGCGTGGAACGGAAGGTAGCGGGTGTTGCCGACGTGGGCTGTGTTGGGAGCGCATCGGGCTTGCAGAAAGGGGCATGGTTGCGGAGTCTGTGGTTATCAGCGGATGTAGCTAATGTTGACGATTGACGGAGAATCCCGATCATCATAAATGTAATATACACGTATTGCGCATAATGTGCAAAAAATATGTATCCATATCATGTTTTTTATTCTTGCCCTGGTGTTCGCGACATCAAAGCCTTACCCAACCGCTGCTGCGCTGCGACTCACATGCGGTGCCACACGCCGGAGGATTCCAGCAATGCACATGGTTCGATGCACGAAACCTTCCCCGTTTTGGTATCGCGCTTGCGTGCCGCGGAAGACGAGAAATACGGAGCCACGGCTGGCTCTTCTGCACACCTATCGAACGATTCCATTACGATCCTTCCCCTCCACCCTGTCGCTAGCTCCCGAGCATCGCGAGCATATCCTCCGTCCGCGTAAACTTTATGCGAGGCCTTCCCACCGCCTGCCCGCGAGCGACCTCCACTGCATTAATACGCTCCCAATCCTCCCATGTAACAAACTGCGCCTGGCGCGCTTTAATAGTTTCTTCCGCCTCCATCGCTCCAGGCTCTATGGGATCAATACATTGTCCCGTTTCCTGATCCTCCCGCATCGCCCGGACCGTATCCAGAGCATCCGGCTTATTCGTCCCGATGACACCGGTTGGCCCGCGCTTTATCCATCCCCCGACATACACGCCGCGCACGCATTCTCCATTCTCGGGATTGATCACGCGGCCATGTTCATTCGGCACAACGCCCCATGCATCATGGAACGGCAATCCCGGGAGAGCCACCCCGCGATAGCCGACACTGCGAAATACAACCTCCGCAGGCAACTCTTCTCTCCTGTCCGTAGCCCGCGGCCGCAAACGGCCATCTTCGGATTCATATAATTCATTCTTGACCAGGCGCACGCCACCCACGCCGCCTTCGCCGTCATCCTGGAATGCGACCGGCGACACCAAAAAGCGAATCGTAAGCCGCCGCGGCTTGCCCGTGGGCTGCTTCCTGGAAAACTCCTCTATCATCGCCACCTTCTTCGCCGTCGCACGGTCAGTCTGCTGCTCGAAAATAGCCCGGGAAAGAGGATCCAGTGCAGCCTCCTCTGGCAACACATAGGCATCCGCCCCTATCATTGCACCGAGCTCCTTGGCCTCAGGGTTGGTAAAAGCTGCCTGCGCGGGACCACGACGACCCAACATATAGATCTCTTTTACCCTGCTGTTTGCAAGCGCCTCCAAGGCGTAGTCGGCAATATCAGTCCGCTCCAACTCCTCAATCGTGCGACAAAATATGCGACTCACGTCCACCGCGACATTGCCGACGCCGACGACGGCTATACACTCGCGTGACAGATCGAAGTGCATGTGCCGGTAGTCCGGATGGCCATTGTACCAGGCCACGAAATCCGTGGCTGAGTAGCTGCGCGCCAGATCCTCGCCCTCAATGCCGAGCCTCCGGTCGATCTGCGCTCCCGTGGAAAAATATATCTGGTGGTAGTGCCGCTTGAGGTCCTCCAGCATGATGTGCTTCCCGTATTCCACATTGCCAAAGAACCTGAACCCGGGCGAACGTGCGATCTTGTCGTAGACCCGCGTGACATTCTTGATCTTCTGGTGATCTGGAGCAACCCCACTGCGCACGAGCCCAAACGGCGTCGGTAACTTATCGATCAGGTCTATCTCTACCACTTGCGGCAGTTTGAGCAGATGCCCTGCCGCATAGAAGCCGGCAGGCCCGGCCCCCAGAATTGCGATCCGTACCGGGTGATCTGAAGTGCCTGGTGCTGCCTTCATATCTATTTTGATTGCGCGACATCTGATCCGATCGCGCCGTGTCCAACAAGAACCGGCTAAAGGTATAACTGAAGACGCCACCGCGCAAGAATGTCCTGCCGTGACGCGTGGATGGATCAAATGCAGGGGCTCTGGACGTTTAGGGTGCTTTCGACTATCGCGAGTCACCCCATGTCCACGTGCGGATGCGAAGCACAGTTTAACCGGCGCGTCGCAGCCAGAGACCTGCGTCGATATCGAAAGAAAGGCCCCGTGCGCACGGCGCAGATGTTGATCGACGCGTTAACGCACGCTGGCGTCCGTGACCGGACCCTTCTCGATATTGGCGGTGGCGTTGGCGCCATGCAGCACGCACTCCTGCAGGCCGGCGCCGCACATGCTGTTGGCGTGGATGCATCACAGGCCTATTTGCACGCCGCGCGCGAGGAAGCCGCACGGCAGGGACATGCGCAGCACCTGGAGACGCACCATGGGGATTTTGTGGCGCTTGCAGACCAACTCAGCGCCGCCGATATAGTAACGCTCGACCGGGTCATCTGCTGCTACCAGAATATGGAGGCCCTCGTAACACGCTCCGCGGACCGTGCACGACATTTGTATGGGCTGGTATATCCGAGGCGCACATGGTGGACACGCATGGCATTTGCCACATGCAATACGCTGCTGCGCCTGCGCCGCTCCTCGTTCCGGGCGTTCGTGCATGTCCCAAAAGAGGTAGACCACCTCCTCCGTATGCGCGGGCTGGTCCCGATATTCCGCCACAACACACTTCTGTGGCAGATCCTCGTATACAATAAGGGCGCGTAGTTATGGTATAGTGCTACCTGTCAATGCTCGTAAGACTCGGTGACTCCCAACAACACAGCATTCAGGAACGTGTTCACACGCCGAAGGAGGCGCTCCCTAGCGCGCGGTCGCGCTCGGTCACCGGCGGGGACCAGCACTACCGATTCGATGACGTTTTCGCGGAAGAACATCAGTGCCTGCAGCGTCTGGCTGAGCCCGAGGCTCGTGCGTTGGGCCATGGCGGCATAGGAATGACCTATGCGGTAGGCCTCCTGCAGCAGGTCCTCGCCATTATCCGGCACCGATACGTACTGCATCATCAGTCCCATAACGTGCCGGCCCATCTGTCGCTGCTTCTCTCGGTCCTGCTCGTCCAGTTGCGTGATCCAGCGCTCGTCCGCGTGTTGTGCGATTTCGGCGCGCGTGTGCGTAAGCGCCGTGTGCTCCAAGGCCGAAATCGCTACACGGCCGGGCAAGGCGCCCGAGCGAAGAGCCGTCACGCGATCGATTTCCGAACGCGGAAAGCGTCGATGGCCTCCTGGCGTCACTACCACCAACACATCGCCCCTGTCCGCCCAACGACGCAGCGTTGACGGATGCACGCCGACCTGCCGGGCAGCCTCGGCAATGGGCAGCAGGGAATCGAACATAGCAGAAAAACGGTACAAGAAAAATCGAAGGCTCCGGTTATATACGCTGCCGCGCACCCAAGAGCAAGCCTATTGGCAAAGCGGGAACTCCTCCCACCTGCGAAACCCTTGCCACCGCCGTGCATACCCGGCTTTGCAAACCAT
This sequence comes from Rhodothermales bacterium, assembly GCA_963665975.1. Classification (GTDB taxonomy): domain Bacteria; phylum Bacteroidota; class Rhodothermia; order Rhodothermales; family Bin80. The sequence goes on along the minus strand of OY762508.1, from coordinate 2,394,652 downwards.
ACGCGGCCATGCTCTCTGCCACAAGGATTACACTGTTGCTGTGCCTGGCCATGGCGACTGGCTGCTCCTCTCTACGGCAGGCCCTTAAGAACCGTCCCTGTGTACTCGAGCCAGGCCAACCCTACGATGTCCTCGTAGTCGACCCCGACGTTCATAGCATTCGCCTGTATTGGAAAGACCCCAACGGCCATCCTTTCCTGACGCTCGGCGCTGTCGAAGACTGGATCCTGGCGCAAGGCGACAGCCTGGTCGCTCTGACCAATGGCGGAATCTACGAGCCAGGCTACGTCCCTACCGGACTCTTCATCGACAAGGGCCAGATCGCCGTTCCGCTGAACCTCCGTGATGGCGAAGGCAATTTCTACCTCAAACCAAACGGGATATTCACCCTGACCCGTCAAGGCGCCCGGATTGTCGAAGCCTCCGTCTTTGACGCAAAGGAGGACGCGGTAATCTATGCCCTGCAGTCCGGCCCGCTACTGGTGTCCGATGGAGATATCCACCCCGCCTTCCAGGACGGATCCCGAAACTGCCGGCTCCGAAGTGGCATCGGCGTGCGTGCCGACGGAACGATAGTCTTAGCAATTACCAATGGCGCGGTAAATTTCCATGACTTTGCCACACTCTTTCGCGACCGGCTGGGTTGTCCCAATGCCCTTTATCTGGATGGAGCGATATCGACGCTCCATGCCCCCGCGCTCGGCCGGTTTGAACGCACCCGCCGTCGCTACGCAGGAATCCTGGCTGTTCTGGTCAGGAACAAGACTAATTCACCGTAACGACAACCCTCCGTTGCCCCGCCAGGATTCGAACCTGGAACCTCCTGGTCCAGAGCCAGGCGCTCTGCCAATTAAGCTACGGGGCATTTGCGCGTTAAAACATGCCAGGGGCGTTCTGTTTCCTACCGCTCATTTCAGCCGTCTTCCGCCAGCACCTGTTCCGGGGAAACCCTGCGCCAGGCGGCAAGCTCCGCAGCGATGGCGCAGCGGACCTGCTCGCGCAGCACCGGCGCATCGCCAGCCCGCAAGCCCGACGTTTGTACAGGCGCAAGGACGCGCAGCTTTACGCTCACCGTGCCAAATTTCCAACTATCCTTGGGAAGCGCGCCGTGCGTACCGTCCAGAACGAGCGGCAGTACGGGCACCTGCGCCTTGATAGCAAGCCGGAATGCTCCATCCGAAAATGGAAACAGGCGCCCGTCGCGCGAACGCGTGCCCTCCGGAAAGAAAATCACCGAACAGCGGTCTCTCAAGTACTGCCGGGCAGCAACCAGCACGCGCACACCGCTTGACCTGCTGTCCCGATCGACGGGAATGTCCCCCACCCATCGCATCATCCATCCCAATATCGGCATCTTCAGGAGTTCCGCCTTGGCAATCCATTTCATTTCCCAGGGGAGACAACTGATAATGGGAATGTCCGCGATTGACTGGTGGTTGCACACCACGACATATGGGTACCGGGGATCGACGCTCGTCTCGCCCTCAACGTGGATACGCCAGGCAGGATTCACCCTCGTCATGGTCATTCCCAACCGGCGGAACACAAATCCCGTGACGTACCGCGCCGGGTCCCGATCAAACAAACGCACGAGGGCCACCAGGGGCACCCAGAGCATCATGAGCGCGATGAGCACCGCCCAGGTCCAAGCCGATCGAATGATTGAAAACATACTCCCAGTTGCATGGCATCGCACGCGTGTGAAACGCACCTGCGCAGCGCGGCGTTTCAATGTGTCTCGCGCGACGCCTGACCCGACTCCGTGTGCTCATGCACCGGCAGCACAACGAGCTCCCCCACCAGCAAGATCAGCCGTGCACCCCGACCGGGACAAGTATTGGATGCAGCGCTGCCTGAAGCTTGCCGCAAAGGGGCAGAGCCGCGTATCTCCGAACCCAAGGGTTGGAGCGCTGCTCGTCGGCCAGGACGGAGATTTGCTCGGGGAGGGGTTTCATGTGCGCTTCGGCAGTCGGCATGCAGAATCTCGTGCCATCAGCGATGTCGAACGGCGCCACGGCAGCGACGTGCTGCGCACGGCGACACTGTATGTAAATCTCGAACCCTGCAATCACGTGGGAAAAACTCCCAGGTGCGTCGACCTCATTCTCAAGAAAGGCATCTCCCGCGTGGTCTTCGGCATGACCGACCCGAATTCGATGGCCGCCCACGGAGCCGCACGCCTGCGCCAACAGGGCGTCGAAGTTACTGGCGGAGTCCTGGAGTCGGCCTGCAAGCGGATCAATGAGGCATTCGCGCACCATGTGGCTACAGGACGACCCCTGGTAACCCTCAAGATTGCCCAGACACTCGACGGACGCATAGCCGGCGTAAGCGGGAATTCGCGCTGGATTACGGGGAAGAAAGCGCGCACGCTCGTCCACAAATGGCGTTCTGAAAACGACGGTGTGCTCATCGGCAGCGGCACCGCCCTCCAGGACGATCCCGCCCTAACCGTGCGCCTTACAACCGGCGACCAACCGCACCGGTATGTCCTCGACCGAGCCGGGGCATTGCCCCCAGGCCTGCAGGTGTTTTCGGATAAACACGCCGACCATACCACGGCCATTGTCGGTCTGACAGAACCCCCCTACGCGCGCGCGCTCGCGGAAGCCGGGGGCCGTATTCTCATGATCCCCGGAGAGAAAGACGGGCACCTGGACCTCCACGCTATTCTGGACAGCCTGGGACGCGACCGTGGGCACCACAACCTGCCACTGTTGTCATTGCTGGTGGAAGCCGGTCCACAACTGGCCACGGCGCTCTTGAGAGAGAATCTCGTTGACCGCCTGTTCGTGTTCGTGGCGCCCAGGATTCTGGGTTCCGGCCTCCCGTCGTTTCACGGATTCGGCGTTACCGAACTGGCGGACGCGCTGACGTTTGCGGAACACTCCTGGGATCGGGTCGGCGAAGATGTGCTGTTCCGCGGGTACCGACACGCCTGCTAGCGGCGCCATAGACCAAGAGACCTTCCCATGTTTACTGGCATCATTGAAGAGACTGGCGTCATCACGAGTAGCGCGGAGTACCACGATGACAGAACGCTGCGGATCAGAACAAATCTGGCTGCTTTCTTGAAGCCGGCCAGAGTATCAGCATAAACGGCGCCTGCCAGACGGTGGTCCAGCGACAGGACGACACGTTCACCGTCGTCGCCGTCGCCGAAACCCTGCGCAAAACGACGCTCGGATCGCTGCGCGACGGAACGCTCGTCAATCTGGAGCGCGCACTACAACCCACCAGCCGCATGGACGGCCATCTCGTTCAGGGGCATGTAGATGCTACGGGGACCATACGTGAGGCGCAGGACGACGGCGCGAGCAAGCTATTTCACATTGCCTTCGATCCGCAGTATGCCCACTACGTTATCCCCGTGGGCTCTATCACCATTGACGGCATAAGCCTGACCGTGGCCCACCTCGAACCGTCCTCGCTCGCGGTGGCCATCATTCCGCACACCTACGCACAAACAAACTGCAACACATGGCAGCCCGGCACGCATGTGAACCTGGAATTCGACATGGTAGGCAAATACGTCGTGCGCTATCTCGAACACCACGCGCCCACCCGGCAAGGACCTACTACTCTTCCGCAGCCGTGACCGCTATTTCCGCCACGTGTACATTAAGGGCGTGATTGATCCGCAGACCGGCAATGCCATCGGTCAAGAGATCAGCCCGTGGCATCCGGGCCACCTCTGCGCCATTGACAGAGAAAGCCACTTCTTCCGCCATCACATCGACGCGCAGATTATTCTCCACCGAACTCTCCGAATCAGGGCCGTAGATCTGTATCGCCTCGTGCGCCGTCCAATCCTGGATCAGGGACGTTCCTGCGCCAGTACGGCGCTTGATCAGAAACTCTCCTGTGTTGCGCAATAGAAAGTAGTCATACTGAATGTCCTCACCGTCCAGTCCCTGCCCGCCGAAAAAGACGCCGTAGGCCTCCCTTCGCTCACCAGGATCGAACAGGTATATCTTCGCTGTGACACTATAGGCGCCCGAATCAGTATTGGCCGGATGATATAGTATGGCCGCTGGACCTGTAGTGATATGCCAGCCCGGTGTCATGTTGACGAACCAGATATCGGCCGTTTCCTTGTCAGCACCTATAACGACATCGTCGGACGGCTTGTCAAGACGAACCTCCCATGACGGCGGGGTCGCCCCCTCTTCGCCGTCCGGGTTCTGGGGATCAGGCCTGTCCTGTGCAAGAATCGGAAGCACCAGGAAGACCGACATCAGAAGTGCAAAAGCAGTGCGCATCACGTATTCGGAGTTAAGGGTGGCAATTGGGGAGACTCCCATAGCATAACGAATTATTATGAAAAGAATCGCGCGTACGATGCGCACCAGGGGATATGATCCATCCCCGAATGCGTGAACATTCCAATGGGCGCATGCGTTTCAATTTGCTAAGCCGCCTCAATCATAGCCATCTCCTCATGCTCCACGAACTGGACATACTGGGTGATGTGGACGCCCGCCGGGTGGTTGCGCGAGAAAGCAAACGTGCACGCAACGTGTATCTGGAGACCTACGGGTGCCAGATGAATGTCTCCGATTCGGAGATCGTAGCTGCCGTGCTTCAGGAGAGCGGGTTCGGGCTCACGCGCGACGCAGAGGCGGCGGACATCGTGCTATTGAACACATGCGCCATTCGGGACAAGGCTGAGCAGCGTGTGCGACGCCGCCTGGACTATTTCCGGGCCCGCAAGCGGAAGCGGCGAAACGGGTTGGTAATCGGTGTTCTCGGGTGCATGGCAGAGCGGCTGCGCCACAAACTCCTCGAAGAGGAGCGCCTGGTCGACATCGTCGCCGGGCCGGACGCCTACCGGGATCTGCCACGTCTCCTGTATGCCTCCGAACGCAACGGGCAGGCCGCGGTCAACGTGCAACTCTCGCGAGAGGAAACCTATGCAGACATCGCGCCCGTACGCTACGGCTCCGACGGCGTGACTGCCTTTGTTTCGATAATGCGGGGCTGCGACAATATGTGTGCATTCTGCGTGGTCCCCTTTACGCGCGGCCGCGAGCGGAGCCGCCCTGCCGATAGCATTCTCGGCGAGTGCGCACAGCTGTTCGAGGACGGCTACCGTGAGGTGACCGTGTTGGGGCAAAACGTGAACTCGTATCGCACAGGAGAAGTGGGCTTTCCGGAACTGCTCTACCGGATTAGTTGCATAGCGCCGGAATTGCGCATACGGTATTCGACCAGCCATCCGAAAGACTGCTCGGACGAACTGTTGGCCGTGCATCGCGAGCAGCCAAATGTCTGCAACTACATCCATCTGCCCGTTCAACACGGCAACACGCAGATGCTGGAACGTATGCGGCGAGGGTACTCTTCTGAAGACTACATTGAACTCACCGAGCGAGCGCACAAACTGTGCCCGGGCGTGTCGCTGTCCACCGATATTATCGCCGGCTTCTGCGGGGAAACCGAAGAAGAGCATGCCGACACGCTCGCGCTGATGGAGCATGTGCGCTATGACCATGCCTATATGTTCCTGTACTCGGAGCGCCCCGATACGTACGCCGCGCGCAAGTACCAGGATGACGTGCCGGAAGAGGTCAAAAAGCGCCGTCTTGGCGAAATCATTGACCTGCAGAGCAGGATTTCGCTGGAGAATAACCGGCGGGAGATAGGACGCGTCCATACCGTTCTGGTCGAAGGCCCCAGCAAGCGCAGCGCGGATCAGCTTCGCGGGCGTACGGATACGAACAAAATGGTAATTTTCGAACGCGAAGAGCACTCTAGAGGCCAGTACGTTCAGGTGCAAATCCAAGGGTGCACATCCGCAACACTGTTTGGCGAGGCAGTCCCTGCCGCCATGTACGCCCCTATATAGATACAGGCACTTTTGCAGCCTGTTTGCGTTGTAATTCTTGTGAGAAAGAAGCCATCCCGCGCATCATATATGGACCGTCAGGCCGTTCAGGAACGCTTCGGCATTATTGGGTCATCCCCCGCGATCCGCCAGGTCATCGACCGTACACGGCAGGTGGCGCGAACCGATATTTCCGTGCTCATTGAGGGCGAAAGCGGTGTTGGCAAAGAGCTGATTGCCCAGGCCATCCATGAACTCAGCCCCCGACGGCATAGCGCGCTCAAGGTCATCAACACCGGTGCTATCCCCGAGGGTCTGATTGAGTCAGAGCTTTTCGGTGCCGAAAAGGGGGCTTATACCGGTGCTTCGGACCGCCGGACGGGCCTCTTCGAAGAGGCTGATGGCGGTTCGGTATTTCTCGACGAAATCGGCGAAATGCCACCCGCTGCGCAGGTCAGGCTACTGCGCGTCCTCGAAACAGGTTCGTTCAACCGCGTGGGCTCGTCGAAAGAGCGTAAGACGGATACGCGCGTTATCGCGGCCACGAACAAGGTTCTCGGCCGTGAAGTGGAGGCAGGGCGATTCCGCGAAGATTTGTACTACCGCCTGAGCACGGTCATCATTCGTATCCCACCCCTGCGAGAGCGTGCGGAAGATATCTACCCCATCTTCGACACCTTCTTGCATCAGTTCACCCAGAAGTACGGCTCCCCCGGACGCCGCCTTGACGACGGCGCGCGCCAACTCCTCAGGCAGTACCGGTGGCCTGGAAACGTACGTGAATTGCGTAACGTGGCCGAACAGGTTGTCGTCCTGCACCGGGGTGCCGCCGTCAACGCGAACACCATCCGGCCGCTCCTCAGAGGGGTTACCGCCAAACGAGGAGCTGCGGAGATTACATCCCTGCTCCCGGTCCCGCGCACCGCTCCCGACGACTCGGATGCCTATCGCGAACGCGAACTGATTTATCGCATGCTGTTGGAAATCCGCCTCGGCATCCGGGAACTCAAAGCCCGGATTGAGGCTCTCGCAGCGGGCGCTGCAGCAACCCACACCATGAGGAGCGGCGATGCACCCGCGCCGGAGAGCCGTGCGATTGCCAGACTGCCCGGCACAATCGGAGACGTGGAGTTATTGGGGGAGTCAAACGATCAACCCATCGGTGAGGTAACCTATGCTATCGAACCGGAGGACGATGTTCCAGGCGAGGAAGATGCCACACTGGCGAGTACAGAGCGCGCCCTGATTCTTAACACGCTGAAACTAAACGGCGGAAACCGTCGGCAGACGGCCAAGGCCCTTGGCATCAGCGAGCGCACACTATATCGAAAAATCAAGAGCTATGAAGCGGACGGCCTGTAACGCAGACACAGGTATGCCGCGTGTGTGCCTGTGGATGCTTCTAATGCCGCTCACCCTGAGCGCATGCGGCTACTACAGTTTTACCGGAGCCTCTATCCCGGCCCATCTGCAGTCCATCGCCATTCCCCTGGCGGAAGACAACAGTATGAGCCCGCTCAGCATACTCGACGAAACGCTGACCGAACTACTTGTCGAGCGATTTGTCAGGCAAACCCGCCTGACGCTCGTCACAAGTGAGGACGATGCAGACATTATCCTGACTACGCAAATCAATCGCTACGATAACGCACCGACGTCGGTCACCGGCGAAGAGCGCGCGCAGTTCAATCGAGTCACTGTATCGGTAGCCGCCCGGTATTACAACAAAGTGGATGACGAAGCGATGGAGCGCACGTTTAGCAATTTTGATGATTACGACCCGCTGAGTGGGGGCCTTGAGGCGGAAGAAGGCGCTGCATTGGCAGCGCTGGAGAACATCGCGGAAGATCTGTTTACGGCCGCCACATCAAACTGGTAAGCGATCTCCTCAGAACTCCTCTGATATGATTGCCGTGTTGTACGCTTTGGCTATGACCGTACTCACGGTGTATGGACTGAACCTCTTTTGGCTCGCAGTGGTGTGTGGACGAAATGACCGGCTGCTGCCGGGGCCTTTCCCGCATCCTGCGCAGACGGATCTTCCCGCGATCCCCGTCACCGTACAGGTGCCACTGTATAACGAGGCACTGGTTGCGGAGCGCATCATTGACGCATGTGCACGACTCCGCTACGCAAAAGGTCTCCTGGAAATCCAGATTCTGGACGACTCAACCGATGAAACAGTGGAACTCATCGCGGAACGGGTGCACCTGTGGCGCTCGCGCGGTGTGGACATGCACCATATTCGCCGAAAGGATCGTACCGACTTCAAGGCCGGTGCACTCCAGCATGGCTTACGGTCGGCGCGCGGAGAGCGTATCGCTGTCTTTGATGCGGACTTTGTGCCCGCACCTGATTTCTTGCGCCAGGTGCTGCCGGCGTTTGACGATGCGTCTGTGGGGATGGCACAAGCCCGCTGGGGTCACCTGAACGCCGAGGATTCGCTGCTCACCCGCATACAGGCCTTCGGACTTGATACCCATTTTGCGGTAGAGCAGTATGCGCGTAATCGGGCGGGATGCTTCATGAATTTCAACGGCACCGCGGGCGTCTGGCGCCGGGAGTGCATAGAGGATGCGGGCGGTTGGCACGGAGACACGCTGGCTGAGGATCTGGACCTCAGCTATCGCGCCCAGCTCAAGGGGTGGCAGTTTCGGCTGCTGAAGAATGTGGAGGCTCCGGCTGAATTGCCGGCGGATATCAATGCCCTGCGAAACCAGCAATTTCGCTGGACAAAAGGCGCCGTCGAGACTGCCCGCAAGCTCCTCGGGGCGCTGTGGCAATCAACTCAGCCGTGGCGGGTGAAACTTGAGGGCACTCTGCACCTGACCACACATGTCGTGTTCCCGTTTCTGACGCTGGCCGCCGTACTGCATGCGCCGCTCCTGCTCCTGGAGGCGGCAGGGCGGGGCCCGGGAAGTGTGTACTTCGCCTTCATGGGACTCGGCATGGCGGGATTCATGGGCTTTTTTGTCGCCCAACTCATGGCCCAGCGCGCACTGTATCCGAACTGGGGGAAGCGCCTGCTGCTCTTCCCGCTATTCATGGCCGGCAGCATGGGAATGGCGCTGAGCAACACGCGCGCTATCTGGCAGGGCCTGCGCGGCAAGCGCTCCGCATTCGTACGCACGCCCAAGTACAGCGCAGAGTCGTGGTGGAACTCACGCTATGCCGACCGGCGCATTCCGGGCATCATGTGGCTGGAAGCCCTGCTTGCCCTATACTGCATGGCAGGTCTCGTTGCCATCAGCGCACAGGGAGCATGGGCTGCCACACCGTTTCAGGCCGTATTTGCGCTGGCCTTCACGCTGGTGACCATCTATAACGTGCAGCAGATCTGGCTGCCTCGCCGTCGGCAGTGATCCCGCATTGCTGTATATTAGACAGAAGCCAATAGCAATCACCCATGGATTGCAGCGTCCTCATACGAGCCGCGCGCATTATCGCACAAGGCCAGGCGGAAGAAGTCCTTGCCGACCTGGAATCCTACCTGCAACAAACGCCCACCGATGCCGATGCGCAGGCATTATTGGCCAGCGCTTATGAAGTCGCGGGACGGTCGGAAGATGCCCGTATTGCCTGGAACGCCGTGCAGAGATCCGGCAACGTGGTAACCAGGCAGGATGAGCGCGCACCCATGCTCGTGCTCACCGATACGTTTCAGGAGAATATCGATGCCATTCTGGCCACGGACTCTCTTGAGGAAATAGACGATCTGCACCGATTGATCGCCGAATTGCAGACTGCTCGCATCATGCCCCTCGGAGAATCCGACGATATGCAGGCACCGGTGCTGGAAGATGATCTTGAAGGCATGGTGTCTGAAACACTGGCGCGTATCTACGCCTCGCAAAAGCAATATGCAGAAGCAGCCGACACGTACGATCAGTTGGCTGCGCTCCACCCGGAAAAGGCGGGCGAATATCTGGGTAAGGCGCGCGACATGCGAGGGCGTATCAATGACGAGGGTGCGTGAACTATCTCCCCGCCCTCTCATGATGCATGCTCCACCGGAACACAGTCGACTGGTTGCCGGCCTGATGAGCGGCACGTCAATCGATGGCATCGACGCCATCGTGGCGAAGCTTTCGGGATCAGGGCGCGCCATGCAAATAGACCAGAAAGCTTTTGTCTGCGTGCCATTTCCGCCGGCGTTGCGCGACCTCCTGATGGAGTTAGCACATGCGGAGCGGTGCTCGGTTACCCTTCTGTCGCAGACAAACGTACGCCTGGCGCATGCCTATGCGGATGCCGTGCGCGTAGCCGCGGATGCTGCCGGATTGGCACCCGGTGCCCTCGACCTAGTAGGATCACACGGACAGACCGTGTGCCACGCGCCGCTGGACACTCCGTGCGCGGGTGTTGCCATCCGGTCCACGCTACAGATCGGGGATCCGTCCGTCCTGGCGAATGTGCTCGGCACGCCTGTGGTCGGAGACTTTCGTCTCGCCGACATGGCGCTCGGCGGGCAGGGAGCGCCGCTGGTGCCCTACTTCGACTATATCCGCTTTGCCGATGACGCCGAAACGCGAGGCCTCCTGAACCTGGGTGGTATTGCCAACCTTACCGTCCTTCCCGCCGGGGCCGGCATGGAAGCCGTGCACGCATTCGATACCGGACCGGGGAATATGGTGCTGGATGGCCTGGCCATGCGACTCTTTGGGAGCCCCTTCGATGCAGGCGGCAACATCGCCAGGGCCGGGAGCCCGAACGCGGACCTGTTGGGCAGGATGCTGAAGGATCCCTACTTTGCCGCTGGACCTCCCAAATCGACCGGCCGGAGATATTTCGGTAAGGACTATGCCGATCGCCTGCTTGCATGGGGGGAACATCTTCCAGCTGAGGATCTGATGGCGACCGCCACCATGCTGACCGTCCGGTCTGTCCATCAGGCCTATACGCAATTTCTTGCAGCGGATCATCCGCTGGATGCAGTGCTGCTTTCTGGTGGCGGCCGGCATAATGCGTTTCTGGTGCAGCAGCTCCGCCGGGCGTTTGACCCTGTTCCTGTCCGGATGCTGCACACATACGGTGTGGATCCCGATGCGAAAGAGGCCTTATGCTTTGCCGTGCTCGCGCACGAAACCATGAACGGCGTGCCAACCAACCTTCCGTCTGTCACAGGCGCGTCGCAGCCGACACTTCTCGGCAAGATTTGTCTGCCGCTACTAACCACAACCCATGGATCCAACCGCCACACGTCTGGATGAAATCGGTGAGATTGCCCTCATCGAACGGCTGCACGCCATCGTGGGCACCTCACGCGCGTCCGAGGTACTGCAAGGCATTGGCGACGATGCCGCCGTCATCGACATCGGGGACGGCCGTGTGCAGGTCGTCACCACAGACGCCTTGGTGGAAGGGGTTCATTTTGAACAGATCTTTACACCGATGGAGCTATTGGGCTTCAAGGCACTATCGGCAACCGTGAGTGACGTAGTGGCCATGAACGCCTTGCCGCGGTATGCTACCGTAGCGCTGGGGGCGCCTGCCGAAACGGCCGTTGCTCGCATGGATGCGATCTACCAGGGACTCCACAACGCCGCCGACGCGTATGGCGTGACCATCCTGGGCGGGGATACGACCAGGGCGCAGGTGCTCACACTAACACTAACCGCGCTGGGAGAAGCGCAGGCCGACCGAATCACGTACCGCAGTGGTGCTGTCGCAGGAGACGCGATCTGCGTCACGGGCAATCTTGGCGCCGCGCATGCCGGGCTTCGCCTGATGCTGCGCGAAGCCCGGGCCATGCGAGAGCAAAAGGAGGACTATCGTCCGGATTTGGGCTCGTTCGAATACGTACTGCAACGCCATCTGGCGCCTGTCGCCCGCTTGCGCACCATCCAGGACTGGAACGAACGCGGCGTACAGCCAACCGCCCTGATTGACATATCCGACGGACTGGCTACCGACCTGCATCACCTCTGCAACAGCAGCGTGTGTGGCGCGCAAATCGATGCCAACTGGCTCCCCATAGCGCCAGAAACCCTCCGCGTGGCGAAAATATTCGGCGACGATGCCCATGACTACGCCCTGTTTGGCGGCGAAGACTATGAACTGCTTTTTACCGTGCCAGAAGAATCGCTTGGAGCACTGGACCCCGGCTCGTTTCGCCTGCTGGGCTATATGACCGGGGACGAGGGAGTGACCCTGGCAACCGCAACCGGCGTGAAACCGCTGCCCGCCGGCGGCTATGCACATTTCGACAACCTGTAGTTCGAGGCCGCCACGTCACTCCACGCTGCAAGCCAGGATGGAAAGGTGCTCTAGGACAGCCTCCCGCTGGCGGCGGCGCAGCACATAAGCCGGCTCTCCGATTGGTGATCCAGGCGGCATTGCGGCCGGCCGCGCAGTCTCGCCCGGCCGGTAATCGCGGAGGATATAGCGATCTATCTGGTCGAATACCAGGGCCCGGTGCGCAATCGTTTCTTCGTCATCTCGCGAGCCTGGATTTTCCTGTAGCCAGCCATGGATTTCGCGGAGCTTCTGCGTAGTCATCGCGCGAACGGCGGGTGCTGCGGCCGCGTTTGCCGCAAGACCTACTAGCTCGTCAATCCAGACCTGCTGGACGACGCGCTGCAATTCTGCGGCATAGGCATCGACCGGAATGCGGCGTCCCCATGTTTCGCTGCTGATGGTTTCCAGTACCTCTTCAAAGTCCGGCAGGCGGGAATCCACGTCGTTTTGATACACCAAGCGAGCTGCCCGCTCCGGGTGCACGGCAAGGCCGAGCACGAGCCCTGCAACGGTCGCTGCGGGCGCATACGGATCAAATGTCAGCCCGGTATGTCCGTAGAACAGCTCGCGATGGTGCCCGAATCCTGGAGGACGTGGCGGAATCTGCGTGCGAATGTTTTCCGGCAGGCGTAGCGCGTCTGGCTGGACGACTTTCAGGAGCGTGGCCAGCGCGGAGCGCTGACCTGCCCCTGTGATGAACCGCGGCAACGGCTGCATATCTCCGCGGTGGGCATAGGAATAGGTCCTGCCGCCAATCATCTTGACGGTCGCCTCGATCTGGTAGCGATGGCGCAGGTATAGCGGGACCAGTACTTCCTCAAGCGTGGCCAGCGGACGTCCTTCGCGTATGGTGGAGACGCCGAAGCGGGCCAGGGCGGCTTCGCGCACGCGCATTTCGTGGTCGAGGGCTGCAACCATATCCCCGCCGTTGTCCCATAAATTGGCAGCCGGATGCGCCGCTCCGGCCGGGCGTGCATCGCTATCGGTGATATAGCGAAGGCCCCGCTCGTGTGCCCCCGCAAGAATCTCTGCCAGCATGGCCGCTTCATCGGCATCTGGCGTCGCCTGGCTGTATCCGTAGGCAATGGCCACCTTATCCCATTCTCCGATGCCGGTGGCATAGGCGTCCGCGAGCGAAATGCGCCCATCACTGGTCAGCGAAGCATAGGGAGCGGGATAGTCCATCACGGAGCTGCGGCCCGTTGTGGAGGCGGCAAAATTATGGCTGAGTCCCAGCGTATGGCCCACTTCGTGCGCTGAAAGTTGGCGGATGCGCGCCAGCGCCATCTGGAGCATCGGATCAGCCTCTGGCGAAGCGGGGCCTCCACGCAGGGAATCTGCGTACGGTGCCAGCAGGCCCTCAGCGATCAGATAGTCCTGCCGCACGCGCAGCGAGCCGAGCGAGACGTGTCCCTTGATGATCTCGCCGGTGCGCGGGTCCGTCACTGATGAGCCATAGCTCCAGCCGCGCGTGGCACGGTGCACCCACTGAATCGTGTTGTACCGGATGTCCATGGGATCCGCGTCCGGCGGCAGCAGCTCCACCCAGTAGGCGTTCGAGAATCCTGCGGTCTCAAAAGCCGCCTCCCACCAGCGAGCGCCATCCAGTAGCGCACTGCGAACAGGCTCGGGCGTGCCAGGATCGAGATAGTACACGATAGGCTTGACCGGGTCGCTGACGGCAGCCGCAGAGTCTTTCTTTACAAGCCGGTGGCGCCGTATGAAGCGGCGTACCATGTCCTCGCCAATTGGTGCGGCGTAGTCGCGGAAGGTCAGCGCGCCGTAGCCCGCACCAGGATGGAAGGCGCGCGGCGCATATCCAGGACCGGGAAGGCGGACCAGTGAATGGCGCACGCGCAGGGTCAGGGCATAGGGATCGGCGGCTACATCCCGGACGAACCCGCCGGGGTCGTCGCCTGTTACGGTGATACGCGCTTCCATTTCGGTGTTGTCGGGAAATGCCTTCAACATTTCCGGCACGGGAGCGCTGCGGCTGTCGTCGAGCGCATAGCGGCCCTGCTGTGTGGCGCGCAGCCGGCGCACGATGCCGTGTGCATCGCGAACCAGAAAGGCCGTCGCATCGACCAGCACACGGCCATCGGTTTCCGCCTCCACGGTAAAGCCCCACACAATGCCCTCGGCAAACGCCTCGCGGACCGAGGTTCGCTCAGCGGCATCATCGCTGACAGCCCGATATCGCAGGTTGGGCATGACGAGGAGCACTTTTGGACCAATCCGTTCGAAGCGGACCAGGCGCGTGGCGCCGAGCTGGCTGCGATCGAGGCCGATGTCGTTGGACCCCAGCCCTGCTACGAGCGAAGAGACATAGAGGAAGTCTTCATCCATGCCGGAGATTTCCAGATAGACCTTGCCGCCAGCTTCGTCCCAGTACACGGGAAAGAACCCGTCCTGCTTGACAAAAGAGGCCGCTTTGTCGGCAACCGACGGCAGTGTCTGGCCGTTTGTGGCCGTCACGCCAAGAAGCAGTGAGATGCAAGCAAAGAACAAGATCCGATTACGAGTCATGTCTGTACAGGCGGTTTGGAAGGCAGCTGGCAGGGCTTGCAATACAATATAACGGATTCCCTGCAAGCCCCTTGCACTCCGGATAAACCTGTGAATTCCTTAATTCTTTGCCTGCAGCCCAGAGTTTCCGCTATCCGATCCGCGCCAAGCGCGTTAAATTGGCAAGCTAAAGCAACATCTACCGGAGATATTCACGTCAGAACCCTTCTGAAACGTACATGGAAGCAGCTTCCGCTACTGGCCGGGTCGTACAGGTTGTAGGTCCCGTGGTTGACGTAGCCTTTACCGCTGATTCGGTCCCTGGTATTTTGAACGCTCTCGAAATTGACCGGGGTGATCTGGGCGTCCTCGTCCTCGAGGTGCAACAGCATTTGGGCGAGCACCGCGTCCGCGCAGTCGCGATGGACTCCACCGACGGACTGACGCGTGGTGCGGAGGTCACCGACACAGGGCAGGGCATTGCCATGCCTGTGGGCCCGGATATTCGTGGTCGCCTGTTTAACGTGGTGGGCAGGGCCATTGACGGTCTGCCGCAGCCGACTGCAGAATCCCGTCTGCCTATTCACCGCGAACCGCCGCCGTTTTCGGAACTCTCGACGACCGTCGAAATGCTGGAAACCGGCATCAAGGTCGTGGATCTGATCCAGCCGTATTCGCGTGGCGGCAAGATCGGCCTCTTTGGCGGCGCCGGCGTGGGCAAGACAGTGTTGATCATGGAGCTCATCAACAACATCGCCAAGGCGCACGAAGGACTCAGCGTATTCGCTGGTGTTGGAGAGCGAACGCGCGAAGGTAATGACCTTTTGCGCGAGATGATCGAGAGCGGTGTGATGCAGTATGGTGAGGCGTTCAAGGAAGCCATGGAGGAAGGCCGTTGGGACCTTTCCAAGGTCGACATGGATCTGATCAACGAGAGCAATATCAGCCTTGTGTTTGGCCAGATGAACGAGCCGCCGGGCGCGAGGGCGCGTGTCGGACTGTCCGGGCTTACGATTGCGGAATATTTCCGCGACCTGGGCGGGCGCGATGTACTTTTGTTTGTTGACAACATCTTCCGCTTTACGCAAGCCGGCTCGGAGGTATCAGCGCTGTTGGGTCGGATGCCAAGCGCGGTAGGCTATCAGCCTACGCTTGCCACGGAAATGGGTGAAATGCAAGAGCGCATCACCTCCACCAAAAGCGGCTCGATTACATCCGTGCAGGCCATCTATGTCCCCGCGGATGACCTCACAGACCCGGCGCCAGCCACGGCCTTCGCCCATCTCGACGCCACGACCGTCCTGTCGCGGCGTATAGCGTCGTTGGGCCTGTATCCCGCTATCGATCCGCTGGATTCAAACTCCACCATCCTCACGCCACGCGTCGTTGGCGACGACCACTACGAAACGGCGCAGGATGTCAAGGAGCTGTTGCAGCGCTATAAGGAGTTGCAGGACATTATCGCCATCCTGGGCATGGACGAGCTTTCGGATGAAGACAAGCAGGCCGTGCAGCGCGCCCGGCGCGCCGAGCGCTACATGAGCCAGCCCCTCTTCGTCGCCGAACAGTTTACCGGGACGCCCGGCAAGTACGTCAAGATTGAAGACACCATCCGCGGCTTCCGGATGATCCTGAGTGGCGAGCTCGACCATTTGCCAGAGGGCGCCTTTACCTACAAGGGCGTCATTGAAGACGTCATTGAGGCCGGCGAGGCCATGCTAAACGAGTAGCACGCCTGGGTTGTCATATGGCGAACGCGTTGCACGTAGATATCGTCGCGCCTGACAAGCGCGTGTTCCAGGGCGAAGCCCGCGGCATTAGTGCTCCAGGCGTCGGAGGCTCGTTCGAGATTCGGTACAACCACGCGCCCATGATTGCGGCGATAGGCATAGGCACGCTCGTACTTGCGCAGGACGCGCGCGAGACGATCACGTTCGCCACAAGTGGCGGCTTTGTCGAAGTAATTGGAAACGTGGTCACTGTGCTCGCGGAAACGGTCGAGCATGCCTCCGATATCGACGTCGACCGTGCACGCGCGGCGGAAGAGCGTGCCAGAGAGCGCCTCGCGGCTGCGGACAGCAGTGTGGACCGTGCACGCGCCGAGCGCGCCTTGGAGCGCGCCCGCAATCGGACCCGGGTCGCCATGGGCCGCGTGGGAACGCGTGCCGGTTAATAGGCACGCCAATGTCCAGGATCGGGCCGGGACTCCTATTGCTACTGTGCCTGCATGCGACTGCTGCTGCGGTGTTGGGTCAGAATGCAGCGATCGACACGTCGCAGACTTGGACTCAATCACTCTCCGGGCGTCTTTCTTTTGCCCAAACGGGATTTCAGAACTGGTCAGAAGGCGGGATCAGTTCGTTTGCCATGAGCGGCGGCCTCCATGCGGAGGCCGATCGCAAAGGTTCGCGATGGACGCACCAGCACGATGCGCGCATCTCCTTTGGCATTGTCAAGCAGGACTCGATGGGCGTCCGCAAGGCGGAGGATCTCCTTCATATCGGGGCAACTTTTACGTATGCAGGCGACGGCTTCTTCGGACGATTCCATCCGACGCTCGCCACATCGGTTCGCACGCAGTTTGCAAACGGGTTCACCTATAAGGGGGGCTCACCCGAACGTGTGTCGACGTTTCTGGCGCCCGCAACGTTCATGCAGGCGGCCGGCTTTGCCTTTGCGCCGATATCCGAGCTGACACAACGCATTGGCTTGGGCGCCAAGGAGACGCTTGTCACCACGGCATCTCTGCGCGACCGCTTTGGCGTCGATCCGGATAGGGCGATGCGTATCGAAGCGGGACTTGAGGCCGTCACCCGCTATGATGGTGAGATCTTTCGCAACGTCCACCTCAAGTCCACGCTCAGCCTGTTCGCCTCCTTCAACAAGCCCGAACAGCCCGATGCCTCGTGGGAAGTATTCGTGACCATGAAGGTCAACCGCTGGCTGCAGGTGAATTTCGAGTACCACGCCCGGTACGACACGGACATCACGCGTGCACTACAGATGCGGGAAGTATTGTCGGTAGGCCTGTCATTTTCCATCTCCTAGTCTCTAGATGTCAGGCTCGGACATCACGAAGCTCACCACGACGGCCATCAGTACGATGCACAATGCTGCTGCAACGGTATTACTTGCATACCCCCAGGCAGTATACGTGAGTCCGGCGAGCGCGCTTCCCAGGCCAAAGGCCAATTGCCCCATGGCTACGGACAGGCTCATCAGGATGCCTCGCTTCTGTTCGGGAACGATGGCCGTCATGAGCGCCTGCAAGGGGCTAATGCGAATGGTACCCAGTATCATTGCTGCTCCAAATAGCACGTAGGCAGTTATGAGGTCCACGACTACTACCGTAGTCACAAGCACCAGCGCGCCGAGTCCGAAGCAAGCGAACGCGACGACCGGCTTGCGTCCGATGCGGTCGGAGAGGCGCCCGGCTACCGGACTGGCCACGACGTTGCCCAGCCCTCCCACCAGAAACAGGGACGCTACCTGGGTCCCGGTCAGCCCTACGTCACCCTCCAGCCAGAGCGGCAGGTAGTAGACATACAGTCCATAACCGAGAAACATCAGGATATAGGCTGCAACTGCTCCTGCCGGATCTCGCTGCAAGAGTAGCCTTCCGTAGTTGCGCAATGCCCTCTTCAGGGTCAAAACGCGCGTATCGCGTTTCACACCAGGCTGGGGCACGAAGAAGCAGACCACGAGAAACGCGACGGTCATGACTCCGGCAAACGCCGTGAACGGCATGCGATAATCGTATTGGTCCGCGAGGATGGTCCCGATCGGAATACCAAGAATCTGCCCGAAGGCGATGCCGCTCATGACCCATCCGCTCGCCCATCCGCGCCGTTCGTAGGGGAAATAGTCACCGACATACGCTACCGCGGATCCGCTGAGGATGCCACCGGCGGCGCCAGCCAGTGATCGTACGGTTAGCAAGGCCCAGAAATTGTCCGCGAACGCGTGCAGGCCGAGGGCTATTGCCATACTCCCGCATCCGATGAGCAGGATAGAACGCCGTCCTATCTTGTCCGAGACGGGACCCGTGATCAAGGCGAAGACGAATAGCAGGAGGGCGTACGCGGTGCCCAGAAGACCCAGTAGTGCCTCTGTAACCTGCAGGGCTTCGCCAATGCGGGGCAAAATGGGAGCGATGATAATTACCTGGCTGCTTGCCGCGAATACCATCAACCAGAGCGCCAGCAGGATCAGAAACGCGTTCCCTTCTTTCTTGTGCACCAATTACTCCTCTGGCTATTGCCGGCCTGCGAGAGTGCATACGGTCGCCAGATACCACGACTGGTATTCGAGGTTTCTGCACGGCCGTGTGCTGGCAATCCATACCGTCAGAACAACAGAGAACGTACCTTAACGATTATTGAACCGGTGCACAATTGGGCCGTAAAATTCATATTTCAGTTATTGTGTGACCATTTCGGGCGCACACCCCCTGCCAAATAAGGATAGCTCTGCGGCGACAGTCGAGCACAATCGGTCTTCTTGCCATAAACAAGTGTTATCGGTTGAAAACTTCGGGCCCCTAACCCGGGCTGACATTGATCTCTGTCCATTGTCAGTTTTTGTCGGCCCGAGCAATTCTGGGAAATCCTTCCTGGCTGTCCTCATATACGCCCTGCATCGATTCTTTTGTCAGCGTCGATCAGTGTTTGGATATCAGCTCTTAAATGTAACTCGCCAGTTCGTGTTGGACGGTCTGCCCGGGGCTCCAATAAACACAAGAAAAGAGGTGGCCGAACTACCCCGAATTTTACGAAATTTTCTTGCGCATGGGCAGGGTCAGGGCCAGCACGGTCCTTACTCACTTCCTTCATCCATAACAGCGGCCCTGCGATCGATATTTTCGGCGATTGACGGTAACGAACTGGGATTGGGAACCGAAATCGCTCGCTGTTTTGGCCTTGAAGCCGCGATGCTCCCGCGCAAGAATGCGTCTGGTAGCACGAGTATTATCATGCGTACACCTTCCGATGCCTCTACGGAGCCAATCATTGAACACAAAATTATTCTGGATGCGGATGGAGCCAGGCTGCAAACGAGCATCCCGGAGGCGATGCCGATGAAGCTTTCTAATGAAGCAGTGGAAGAGACACTGCGAGTTGCTGGATACCGGGCGAACACCCCTCTCAACGAAAATGAAGAACGGCATCTGGTAGAAGATCTCCTGGCACATTGGGTCGACTGTTTTCAACCCACCGTATACAGGCCATTTGACCGCACGGCGTACTACCTCCCGGCAGACAGAACGGGTATTATGCGCGCGCACGCAGCATTCGTGCACGCATCCTTAGGCGTGGTTGCAAATTCCATGCAAGTCCCGCCTATGTTTTCAGGGGTCGTCGCAGACTTCTTGTCAAAGCTGGTTGAGCCACTCGAGTCTGGAAACGGCTACGATTCTAACGGAGAATCTGACCCACTACGCGTAATTGGCGCCAGAATCGAAAAAAGCATCCTGGATGGTTCCGTGCTCGTAGACAATTCCTCGCCGGTTCGATTTCCGCAATTCCGTTATCGGCCGATGCATTGGGATGGTGTGTTGCCGCTTACAAGTGCGTCCTCCATGGTTTCGGACCTAGCCCCTATAGTTCTGTATCTGCGCCACTACGTACGGCCCGGCGATGTCTTGATCATAGAAGAGCCCGAGGCGCACGTACATCCAGCCGCACAAGTCGAATTCACGCGCGAACTTGCGGCAATCGTTACCGCGGGTGTTCGCGTAATTGTGACGACACATAGTGAATGGATATTGGAGGCACTCGCCAACCTCGTTAACCTGTCGTCTTTGCCAGAGTCGAGCCGGAAGGAAATTGATGGTGGGGATGTTGTGTTGTACCCCGAACAGGTGGGCGCCTGGCTATTCAAGAAAGAACAGTATCCTGGAGGCTCTACGGTTCAAAGAATAAACCTCGATGAATCAGGACTGTATCCTACCGACTTCAGTGCAGTTGCAGAAGCGCTATATAAAGACTGGACACGGATGATCCAGGATCGATTAGAGGACTAGTTATGTCAGTAATTGCTCTGATCCGCGCGAACGTTCCGGAAGAGTCAACTACAAGAACCAGACTAAGAAAAAGTGGCTGCTCCCTTAACAAACAGGGTGTACCCACGCCCAACCTTATTGTCGATTTGGATAAGGCCGGCCTTCCTGGGGATCAGTCGCGTGCCGACTTCCTGTTTGTCTCGGATGAGTCAGGTGGCTGGGTTGTCCCTATAGAAATGAAGCGTGGCGCAGCGGATGTTGCGCATGCCGCCAGACAGCGTCAGAGTAGCGCAAACAAGGCGGACGAATGGATCGCAACACAGGAACCAATCAAGAACTTTTGCGCGGTACTTGCCTCTGGTGGTGGTCCCAGGAAACATGAGGCCACACTTCTACGAAGCACATTCATAACATTCGGCAACCGCAAGCATCCAATACAGCCGATCCGATGTCATGGGAAGCTACAGGACGCTCTTGAAAACGTGACGAGCAGGTAAAACTCCGTAGTTGGACGATGACTGGTCTCCCCCGCCCAGGGTTGTAAAATTATTGGACCTGCGGCACATGCCGCCCATTAGGGCGATGCCAATATCACGCGGTTGGAATACGTCCAGACCATGTCAGGAGTACTGTAAGACAAAACATCGATTATTTTTCAAGGCCGCAATGAAGATGCTGATTCGTACTTTCCGCTTGACAAACTGCTTTCGGTAATCATCACACAGGAAAGGAAGACATGGGGTACCGTTGGGTCATGCGTGATGCGGGGAATTCTGGCGCGGTTGCTGCACTCCAGGAGCAGTTGGGGATACCCGAAGCGCTTGCCCGTGCACTGGTGCTGCGTGGCGTGGATACCTTTGACACCGCCCGGCAGTTTTTTCGCCCATCCCTGAATGCCCTCCATGATCCCCTGCAAATGCAGGATATGCCCGCAGCAGCACAGCGGGTTGCCGATGCCATAAGAGCGAGCGAACACGTGCTCATCTACGGAGACTATGACGTGGATGGCACAACGGCCGTGGCGCTGCTGACGCATTTCTTGCGCGCGCGCGGCCTGGACGTGTCCTTCTTTATCCCTGATCGCTTCGTGCATGGATACGGTCTCCACGAAGATGGCATAAACAAGGCCAAAGAACGTGGCGCCACACTCATGATTGTGGTCGACTGTGGTATCCTGGCCACCCGACAAGCAGAAATTGCCCGCCAGCAAAATATAGACCTTATCATCTGCGACCACCACACGCCAGGCGACGAAATCCCGCAGGCCGTGGCCGTCCTCGATCCCAAGCGGAAGTCCTGCTCATACCCGTTCAAGGAGCTATCCGCATGCGGCGTGGCCCTAAAACTCGCGCAGGCCGTGCTCATGCGCCTTGGCCAGTCGCCAGACGACGCATATGCCTATCTCGATCTCGTGGCGCTGTCTACAACATGCGACATGGTGCCCCTGCAAGGTGAAAATCGCATACTGGTGCGCAAGGGGCTCCTGCGGATGCGCGAACATCCGACACGGGGCATCGCCGCTCTTGCAGGCGTAGCAGGAGCAGACCTCGCACAGGCAGACACCCGGATGATGGGATTTCAACTCGGGCCCCGTATCAATGCCGCCGGCAGGATGGGTGACGCTACACGCTCGGTACACCTATTGCTCTCGGAATCGGAGCACGAAGCCACCACGCTGGCCAGAGAGCTGGACGCAGTCAACATCGAGCGCCGCACATTGGGCGAGACAATTCACGCGGAAGCCATGCGCATGGCCGAAATCCAGATTGGCGCAAAAATACGGCATGCCCTCGTCCTACATAAGCCGGACTGGCATCAGGGTGTGCTAGGCATCGTGGCCACGCGCGTAGTTCAGCGCGTGCGCAGGCCCGTGGTCGTGCTCTGCACCGCAAACGGCGGCGTTAAGGGCTCGGCGCGCTCCATTGAAGGCGTCAACATCTATGACGCGCTGGCAACCTGCAGAAAGGAGATGGACTTTGAGTTCGGCGGCCATGACTATGCCGCCGGCGTCACCCTCACAGAAGATGCCATACCCGCGTTTCGGGACCGCCTGGATACCGCCGTAAAGGAGCGGATGCGCCCGGAATTGATGATGCCCGCACTGGAAGTGGACGCTGAACTGTTGCTGAGCGACGTGCAACCCCGCTTCTGGAAAGTCCTGCGCCAATTCGCGCCCTTCGGCGTCCAAAACGCGCAACCCCTGTTTATGGCCCGCAATCTGGAAGTGCTGCGTGGAAGCCGCACCGTCGGCGCCGGCGGCAGACATCTAAAAATGAGGGTGGGTCAGAACGGAGTGGCGTTCGACGTGATCGCCTTTGGGCAAGGCGACAAACTCTCGATCGCCCGGTCCGCCGAAAAAAGCCGAAACGCCATCGAAATGGTATTCTCCGTCGAAGAAAATACCTTCAGAGGCAACACCTCGCTGCAACTACAAGCACGCGACCTGCGCGCGGCGTAGGCCGCATCACTCGCCAATCCATTATGGCAGTCTACCGCTTTTTTGTCGCCTGCATGCTACCGTGCCTGCTATTCGGCTGGCCACCGGCGGCCAGGGCGCAACTGCAATCTCCGCAGGAATTCCTCGGCTATGCACTGGGCGATCACTTTACGCCACACCACCGGGTGGTCGCTTATCTGGAGCATGTAGCAGCAGAGGCGGACCACGTCACGCTCACCCGGTATGGCACGACCAATGAGGGGAGGCCGCTTGTCTATGCCGTGGTAAGCTCACCGGACAACATGCGCCGAATGGATAAAATTCAGTCCAACAACCTGCGCCTGGACGAACTGGACGAAACGAAAGCGCCCGCCATTGTCTGGCTAAGCTATAACGTGCACGGCAACGAAGCCGCAAGCACGGAGGCGGCCATGGCCACGCTCTACGCGCTCACAAGGGCAGACACGCAGGCGTGGCTGCGCGAAACGGTCGTCATACTCGACCCGTGCATCAATCCCGACGGTCGCGATCGCTACGTGCACTTCTTTAATCGTACCGTCGGGAAAAAGGCCGATGTCCACCCCGATGCGCGCGAGCACGCGGAGCCGTGGCCATCCGGCCGCACCAACCACTACTATTTCGACCTTAACCGCGACTGGGCATGGGGCACACAGGTCGAAACGCGCCTGCGCCTGCGCCACTACAACCAGTGGATGCCCCACATCCATGTGGACTTTCACGAACAGGGTGTCGATCAGCCCTACTATTTTGCGCCGGCCGCCGAACCGTACCATGCTGCCATTACACCCTGGCAGCGCGAACTGCAACAACTCATCGGCGACAACCATGCACGCTATTTCGACCAGCAAGGCTGGCTGTTCTTCACCCGCCAGATTTTTGACCTCTTCTATCCCGGCTATGGGGATACGTGGCCCATGTTCAACGGCGCGATCGGCATGACCTATGAGCAGGGAGGCTCGAGCCGCGCGGGACTGGGGATCGTGACCACCGAGGGCGACACGCTCACCCTGAGAGACCGCCTTGAGCACCACAAGGTAACCAGCCTGTCCACCATTGAGACTGCCGCCACGCACCGCGCGCGCATCGTTTCGGAGTTCAAGGCCTATTTCCGGCAAAGCAGGGAACAGCCTCCCGGTCGTTATCAATCCTTCGTCATCAAGCCAGGCCAGAACCTCGACCGGCTCGGCGCACTTAAGCGGCATCTGGAGTTCCAGGGAATCACGTTTGGTCATGCCACAGTTTCCCGTATGGAACGTGGCTTTTCCTACCGAACAGGACAGGAGGGACCCGTACAGATCTCCCCCGGCGATATGCTGGTAAGCACTGCGCAGCCCAAAGGCGTGCTTGCCAGTGTCCTCTTCGAACCCGAAGCCGCGCTTGTCGACTCACTGAGCTACGACATAACGGCATGGGCGCTCCCCTACGTGTACGGCGTCGATGCTTACGCCCTTGCCGCGCGTGTAACATCCGAACAGGTGGGGACGGAGCCTGCGCCTGTACCGACCGATTCTGTGACCCGTCCGGCAGCCTATCTGGCGGAATGGAAAAGCTTCGAGGACGCACAGCTTCTCTCCAGGCTCCTGCAGGCCGGAGTCCGCGTGCGCTTCACGGAAGAGCCCTTTACGACCGGAGGTCGAGAGTATGCGGCGGGTACCCTCATCCTTACGCGCGCCGGTAACGAACGTCTCGGCGAAGACTTTGACCGCATCGTCCGCGAGACAGCCTCTGCGCTCAACCAACCACTTCACGCTGTCAGCACGACGCAGGTCTCCCGCGGCGTGGACTTCGGTTCCTCAGATGTTCCGTTTCTGAAGAAACCGCGCGTCGCCGTCGTCGCCGGGACTGCCGTGAGCTCCTACGGTCTGGGAGAATTGTGGCACTGGTTCGATGCGCTCCTTGGCTATCCCGTGACCCTTGTGGAGGCCGATGCCTTCCGACGCCTCCACTTGTTCAACTTTGATGTCATCGTGCTACCCCATGGATCTTACTCCGATGTGCTTGGGGAGGAGCGCTTGAAGGCGGTCCTGGCATGGATCAAGGATGGTGGCCGGCTGATAGCCCTGGAAGGCGCGGCTCGCTTCCTGGCAGGCAAGGACGGCTTCGGCCTCAAGAGGAAGGAGGAAGACAAGAAGAATGACGACACGGACGCGGCAAAGAAGGACTCCATGCAGGAGCTTCGCATCTATGGGGAGCGTAATCGGCAGGCCATTTCCGAGCGTGTAACAGGCGCGGTCTTTAAAGCCCATCTCGACAATACGCATCCGTTGGCCTTCGGCTATGGAGACACCTACTTCACGCTAAAGCGTGACGACACCGCGTTTTCCTACCTCAAGGACGCATGGAATGTTGGCACGCTACGAGCGGACGCCCGCGTCAGCGGGTTCGCCGGCGCCAAGACGTTGAAACCGCTCGAGCATTCCCTGCTGTTCGGCGTCGAGGCACTGGGACGCGGTGAAGTTATCTATCTCCTCGACAACCCTGTCTTCCGGGGTTTCTGGTACAGCGGCCGACTGCTGCTTGCCAATGCAGTCTTTCTGGTTGGGCACAGGACGCCTGCCAGGTTCTAGCACCCCGGAATATACCAGGCGCAGACGCCAGAACGTGCAACACCTTGGGCACATAGCAGGCCTGAGCCTGCTGCTTCTAGGCACCGCGATGTCGGCATGGTCCGGCGTCGCACAGGATGCGCCCCTCAAGGGTGTCGTCTGGCAGATGCCGGCCAACCGGCTACAGGCCGAAAATGACCTCCTTCTGATGCAGCGAAGGGGCATCGAGGCCGTGCGTACCGGTATTGTTCGAGACACGATCGTACTTGCGATGGCTGACACCCTCGGGTTGCAGTTGTTCCAGGAGTTGCCGGTAACCGGACTCGCCGCAAGTCAGCTCCTCGATACGCTGGCCTCCGTTCGGAGGGAGCTTGAGGAGGCGCTTGCGCGCGCTCCACACTTTTCTTCCACGCGACACTTCGGGATCGCCCGAAGAAGCGATACCAGCGCGCAGCGCGCATGCGACTATGTCGAGGAACTCGCCGGACGCGTGCGCGCCGTGCGGAACGCCCGCGTATACTATACGTCCGTCTTTGTGGAAAGCGACCGCTGCGCCGCCGCCGTAGACTTCGTGCTGCTCGAGACCCGCGACGCCAATGACCCGAAGACTGCTCTACAGGAATGGATGCTCCACCACCCCGATACACCAGCCGGGATCGGTGCGCTCGGAACGTGGGTGGACAATCGGCAGGAAGGCCTTCTCCAACCGCACTCGGTGGAGTCCCAGGCGCGCTATCTCGAAACCCACCTGCCTGCACTACTGGACCAATCCTCATCGGCGAAGGCCGTGTTTGTACACCGGTGGCGTGATGGGGAAGAACTGACCATCCGTGGCGAGCTCCCGCAGCCCGGCGTGCAGCACTACGGATTATTCGCCGCGAACGGATTGCCTCGACCGGCAAGCGCTGTTTTGGAAGGCATATACAACGACACGCAGCACATATTTGCGTTTAAGACCGGAACTGCGACGCCACAACCCTTCCCGTGGCATTTTCTGATCGGATGGTTGCCACTTTTTCTCGTTGGGATCTGGTATGCGTCTATGCGGCAATTCCGTGGGGTCACGCTGCGATACTTTGTTGCGCACAACTATTATCAGGAAGCAGTGCGCATCGGTCGCGAAATTAACGCCAGCTCTGGCGTACTGCTCCTTATTGTCCTCGCAATAAGCGCGGGCGTGACAGGCAGCCTGTTCCTGCAAACGATGCAACAAACAACTGCGCTGCACCACCTGGTAGACTCGCTTCCTGTCACGGAACAACGCATGGTCCAGATGCTGTTGGCGAGACCCCTCGGGCTGATCTTTGCACTCGCCAGCATCTATGCGCTGGGGATTTCCCTGTGGGGGGCGTTTCTTTCGGAAGCTATTCGGCGCAGGCATCCCCTCGAGGCCGCCCAGGTGCTCATCCTGGTCCTGATGACGCACTGGCCCTGCCTCCTGCTCCTGCTGGCCTCGCTGACAGTATCGTCGCTCTTTTTCGCGTACGCTGCCCCGATGTTGATCGCAGTAGCTGGACTATGGATCCTGATGGATCTCTGGGCCGCCATTCGAACCCTTCGCGACTGTGTGACGATCGGCTTTGTCCAAACACCGATGGTGTTCCTGTTTGTGTTTGCAAGACCTCTGCCATTGCTGTTTATCGCAGGACTCGTCCTGTACGCACTCTCCGATGAGGCGGCAAACGCCATCGATTTCGCATGGCGCCTTGCCATACACACATAGGCTAGCCGGTTACGACCAACTTCGGCCCCTCTTGAGACTCGGTCAGGCGCACCCAGGTCCGCTGCACGAAGGCATGGAAAGGCTCCTTCGCGTGCAACCAACTAAAGTGTAACACAAACGGGGTAACAAGGATCATATCCCGTCGCCGCAGCACACCCCCTGCCAGGCGAATGAGAAAGTCGCGCAACCGTTGGTTGGGAATGCCGCGGATGTCATAAATGAACCGGTCACAATAATAGTGACACGATACCTCGGTAAAATTCTCACCGTACTCGGTCATCCCTTCCACGAAATCCAGCTGTGGGCTATTGTGGCCCTGCAACCAGGCATACGTAGGCAGCGCCAGCGTACTCATGGCCATTGCCAGGCTCCACTCGCAGGACTCTTCGGAGCGCCCTTCCAGAAACCGGGTCCGGAAATGCGTCTCGGCCCGCCGAGCGAAGAATCCATTGGCCAGATCACTCACTTCCCGGACTATGGTCCGATCACGCGCATAGATCATGCCTGCCTGGACACGTGGCAAATACGTGAGATCAAAGGCGCGAAGCGTTCGATAACGCCGGTCACGCAGGATATCAAGGATTACCGGGAGCCCCTTTGGGCCGCCAAAATAAAAATCCGCGCGCTCCACCCCCGTGGCCGTGAATGGATACACCGATAACTGCGTCCACAGTGGATCAGGGTCGCGGCACCACACCATGTCGGCATCCACGAACAGGGATCGCTCGAAGGGCATGAACCGGTGCAGGTGGAGCTTGAAACCCAGGTTCGAGCGATGATCCTCGGGCAAGTCCTCAATCAGGGTGAACATGCCCGCGAGGCCATGGCGCTGCAGCTCGTCACGATGGGACGGAGGGCAGTACAGCGCCACAGGACGCGCAGTGTCGTGCCGACGCAGTGTGACTACCGAAGCCACAGCGTGCCGGACATACGCATCCGAACCGTATGAATGGAGGACGTACCCTTCTTCCGACACGTGTTTGTTCTCGTGTGAGACTACCCCAACAGGCAGCAAGATACACGGCCTGCCGGCACCGTGCCAAATTTGGTATCGTACTGGTATTCGCGCTCTGGGATTCCTGCCCGCGTCATTCCTGTTATCCGGGAGGAAGCTTCTTCTTCAGGCTTGCCATGAATCGCTCGAAGCCCCGCTTGCGAATATAGGTCTGAAATGAAATAGCATATCCTTCCACGGTCCCCACGTCGTCCAGAATAATATCGTATAGCCACCACGCTTCTTCCTTGCGGCGCAACAGATATTCCACCTTTAACGCAGTGCCCTCCACGTCTGCACGCGTTCGCACATACGCCTTGGCGCCGCTGACGCCAATTGAATCAATCGTAACGACGGCATTGTAAACGGTGAGGTCTGACAGAGACTGCCCGCGCACGATCGCACCGAAGGTGGCGACAAAGTCTGCACGCTGCGCGTCTGTCAGATCACTCCAGTAGTCGCCGAGCGCGAGACGACCCATTTCCGCAAAGTCAATCTGATCGTTGATGAGCGAAGCTGCACGATCCCGCTCCTTCTGCGTGCCGCCTTCCAGGCGCGCTACGGCCTGCTTGATGTCGCGATCACGTGTCTGAAGGAAGACGCGCACCTCCGTTTCCGGGCTCTGGGCAAGCCCCGGAATAGGCAGGCAAATAAGGACTACTCCCAGGAGACGGCGAATAGACATAGGACCAGTATAGTGTGGTTTGTCGGTGTATGCTGACTTATTCAAGAAGCGTGCCATTTTCAATCGAATCCACCAGAATGCCTGCATGGAATAACAGCCGCAGCACCGCGCTGTTGTAGCGCCAGACCGCCTCATAATACCGCGCCTCCTGATCAAGATTGGCGCGCACTGCCTTGATGAGATTCTCGGTGTCGCCCAGATCCAGGTCGAAGTTAATGTATTCCACGCGCAGCCACTGTTTGCTGATGGCGAACGAGGAATCCTGAGCCACCAGCGCTGTTTGCGCCACCAGTACGTCGCGATACGCCTTTTCGACCTCTAACAGGACCAGCTGTCTGGCGCCCTCCATTTGATGGCGCACCTTCTCCCGTTCTGCCTCTGCCTGCGCAACGCGGGCGCGCGTCTGCGAAAAGTTCAGCTTCTGCTGGAACCCAAACCCGGTGCGCACACTGCTACGGCGAAACGCATCGCTGACGAACGGCGTCGGTTGGCGCGTCCGGTTGGAGGCATAGCCAACACTTGCAGAAATGCCGAACACGAACTGCGGATAGTAATCGGACCGTGCTACACGCACGAGTGCGTCGCGTGCGGCCAACCCGGCTTGCGCTTGCGCAACCTCCGGACGGAAACGCAACGCCATCTCGAAGTATGTGTCCAGTGCCTCAGGAACAAAAGGCAGCGCCTGCAGCCCGCTGATCTCCGGCACGATGTGCCCTTCCTCCCGCAGCTGCCGGCGCAATGCCGCATACGCCGTCTGACGACGCTCTGCGACTTCGCGGGCTCGCATGTTGAACTCCTGCTCGGTCATCAGCACCTCGTAGCGATCCGCATCGTCCACACCCGGATCGCCTTCTGCAAGCAGCCGGTCGACTTCGCCCATGGCGCGGCGCACTACGTCGCCAGCCCGGTCGGTCAGGCGGTATAGATCATCCGCCAGCAGAACTGCATAGTAAAGGTCCGCGACGCGAAGCGCCGCCGCGAGCTCGCGCGTCCGTACCGCGGCCGCCTCTACTTCGACGCCATGGCCAGCCGCACGAATACTGCCACCCAACTGTCCCCATGTTGCCAATGGCTGCAGTAGCGTGACTTCCGCTTGACCGAACGGGGCCAGATTGTCGAAATCGTTGCGCACGGCGGGATCCAGGTATAGTGCATCGCGCGCAGCGCCATTGGGATTGTCAATCCCGGGAACTGCTGAAAATACCGATGAACCACTGAACTCGGTCAGATAGCGGCTTGCGCGCGCCAGACTGTGACGAGCCTCTGCGAATGCCTGGCCCGCCCGCGCCTCGCCCAGTTCAGGACTCACCGCAAGCGTTCGCTGTAACACTGAGCGCAGAGTCACGCGCACCGTATCGGGAAGCACTTGGCCCAGCGTATTGCCGACAGGCAGCGCAATGACCATGCCAAGTGCAACTATGGTACTACGACAAATGAACATGGTAAATGCAGAATATTGGAGGGACACGGCCAGGTCCCACGGTACAAGCCGCGTGGAAATTCGCTCAGGTAACGACCGCACGTGCATGTCTCGTACGGATGCTCCCATTAAAGACGTTGAGGCCAACACGAGAGTCGCCACGGCTCCCTGGGAATCCGCTTCCAGTCAAAGCGCGCTATGAGCGCCTCTGGCTTGCAACGTCTCACCTCGGGCAATAGTCTCAGCGAAGCACCTAACACGCCAACTACGGTCTCGGCATCCACGCCCGCATCCCGGAGCGCGGCCACACTCAGCGCCTTATCGCGCTTGGAGAGTTTTTGGCCGTCCCCATTTACCACAAGAGGAACATGCGTATAGGTCGGGACCACACCGCCCAATGCCTGGAAAAGCAGAATCTGCCGCGCCGTCGAATCCAATAGATCTGCTCCGCGCACGACCTCGGTTATCCCGGTCAACAGATCGTCCACTACGACAGCAAACTGATAGGCCCAGATCCCGTCCCGGCGCCAGACCACAAAATCTCCGACGGTGCTGGCAACGTCTTCGGTGGTCGCACCAAAGACGTGATCGTCGAACGTTACGACGCCAGGCGCTACCATGAAGCGCAGGGCAGCATCTCCGGTGGTCTTCCGAAAGGAGGCATACCAGTTCGATGGAAGGTCCGTCGGGCGCAGGGACGCGGGGTACCGCGTCACGCGCTCATTCCCATGGGGTGCAGTCGCAATCTGCTCCAGATCCCGACGTGAATATCGGCACGGAAACAGCCTGCCACGGCGCTGCAACTGGTCCAGTGCGGCCTCGTAGTGCACATGGCGCTCGGATTGCCGGACAGGTGCATCGTCCCAATCCAGGCCGAGCCAGGCCAGGTCATTCACAATCGCCTGCGCCATGCCCGGCACTTCGCGTGGGCGATCGATGTCCTCGATACGCAGACTAAACCGGCCGCGGGCCGCGCGCGCGGAAAGCCAGGCCACGAGCGCCGTGCGCGCACTACCCAGATGCAGCAATCCCGTCGGTGACGGGGCATAGCGCCCATGCGGCATCCTGGGGGCGGCCATCATCCTAAGCGTCTCATGCAAGCGTGAACAGTTCGTCCGAACGTACCTTTCGTATATTGTGATCCACCAACTCTCCTGCCCACACTGTGTTCTATACCCCAATGGTTGTCCGAGACCCCAAACCGGTCGGCGCAGTGCTGCAAACGGTGATCGACGCCGCGGGCTGGCGAAAGAAGTTTGAAGAAGTCACCATCATGGAAACGTGGGCAGCATTGGCCGGCGCACCGATCAACGCCGTGACCGAGAAGGTCTGGATAACCAAGGATCGCTTGCACGTCCGAATCAGGTCCGCTGCCTGGCGACATGAACTAAACCTGCAACGTGGAGACTGGCTGGCCCGTCTGAATGAAGAACTCGGCCGTGCACGTATTGCGGAAATCGTCTTTCGGTAACGGTCGGCGTGGATTCCTTGTGGCATTGCGGCGTACCACACGCCGGATGTCATCCTTTTTACCGGACGAATTTTCGCTACCACCATGTGGTCTTTTCTAAGCTCCCTCTTCCGTGGTTCGGATGCCGTGCGTTCGATCCTGATCTATGATGAGGGCTCACGTACGCCGGTACGGCAATTCAAATTTAAGCCCCGCAAGCTCCGCACTGCCTTGGTACTGTATACTGCCGGCATTACACTCGTGATTGCCGTTGTTGTCATCTTCCTGCCGACCAATGCGCTTCAAACAGGGATTAGCAGAACAGAAATTCGCAATAATTCCCGGCTGACGCTCGCAAGGCTGGCCAGTCTCGAAGACTCGCTGGAAATGCAGCGCGCGTATGTGGAGCAACTCCGCAGGCTAATCACTGGAGAAATTGACACCTCGACAGTAACCGCATCACGCATAAACATAGACGGGTCGCCTTCTGCTCGCGCAGACGGGCGATACAACGCCGAGCCGCTGTCGCAGAACCGGACGGACCATGAGCAGCCGGCATGGCCTATTACACACTTGCCGGTTGCGTCGGAAATGCCGTTGCAAATGATTTCCGACGGCGGGTGGCTGTCCCGCCTTCCGCTGCCGGCCCAGCCGCCCGTCACCGGATTCCTGAGCCGCGGGTTCGATGCTGCTACAGGACACTACGCGATAGACATCGCGACCGAAGAAGGATCCCTGGTACGTTCGATCGGAGATGGATACGTAATTCTGGCAGACTGGACACAAAAAGGCGGCTATTCCATCGCCGTCCAGCACGCAGACGGGGTCGTCTCGGTGTACAAACACAATGCGCGCCTCCTCAAGCGCGTGGCGGACCGCGTTAGCCTGCGGGAGGCCATCGCGCTGAGTGGCAACTCGGGAGAGTACACCACCGGGCCGCACCTGCATTTTGAATTGTGGAATAACGGGTTGGCGCAGGATCCACGCATGTATCTGTTGGGTATGTAGACTTTCTTGTGTCATGCATGCTATTTTTGATTCCGTTATCGTTTAACAAGACATAGCTTCGGTGGCTTTTGCTTCGATGCTCATGTAACCTATGGCACGATTCAGCACCAACAAGGAGACCAACCAATCAATGGCCAAACCATTGCACGAACCATCCGCAGCTCAGGTGACCATCGTCGCAGCCAACTCCGCCTTTGAAGGCAGCGTGCAAGCGGCCAGTGATCTTCGTATCAGCGGACATGTCAAGGGTAGTCTGGACATCAAGGGACGCTGCGTCATCAGCGAAGAAGGCTCGGTCGAAGGTGAAGTATTCGCCGCCAATGCCACCGTTGCCGGACGCGTTAAAGGCGATCTGGTCGTCTCGGAAATCCTGTGCCTGAGCAGTTCGGCCGACGTTTCCGGCAGTATCAAGACCGGTCGCCTGATTGTGGAGGAGGGCGCAATGTTTAACGGCGAGTGTCAGACCGGCCAGCGTGGGCAGATTAACAGCAAGACGCTTGCAATTCCCGATGCGCGCAAAGAGACCGAGCCTTTGTCATCTTCCGCGACAGCATCGTGACGCGCGCCAGAGGTGATTGGCAACAAAGCATGCGCGAAATCGCGCCGCTGTTGTCCTTCGGAGTGCAGATAGCCCTCACAATGGGCCTCTTTGTCGGCGCTGGCTATCTGCTGGACCAGTGGCTTGGCACCGAGCCGTGGATTCTTCTGGTGCTGGCTATCCTGGGCATCGTGTCTGTTTTCGCCCGCTTGTACCGAATGGTCTCTGATCTCAACAGCGCTTCTCGCAAGCGCCCCCCCTGATTGCGCCATTCATGTATAATTCAACCCTTCACCGCACGGAGTACGGGGTCTTCTTGTGTAGTTTGCGGTTCAATGCGGTTCGAGAGGGCAGAACATGGTGCTCTGGAGTGTTGCCTTGGGAATGGGCATCGGCATCTTGTACGGTGCGGCTTCCCTCCTGGGGGTCCGCCTCTCCAAGGGACGTAACGTACAACAGTTTACTACCATCATCCTGGGTGGCATGTTCATCCGAATAGTGGTGGCTATATGCGTTATCGCCGTTGTCTTCATCTGGATACCCGTAGAAACCATTGCATTTATTGGTGCCTTTGCGGCGACCATACTTGTCGTTATGGCCGTAGAGATATGGTACGCTATCCGCATGGATCAACAGGATTAAGTCACTCAATATGAGTAGCTTCAGCGGGATCCTATTCATTCTGCTATCTGGCTTCACGCTCGCCAACCCCAGTGGCGCTACTGGCGAGGAGGAGGATTTTGATGCACTCCATCATACGGCGGACGGCTACTATATGGACTTTGAGCCGCTCGGCAAGGTAGAACTGCCGCGGCTGTTGCTGGTCCGCGACAGTGCCGGGGAAATGAGCCTGCGCCTGTACACAGGCACAGCGGCGGCACTGCGGTCTGGAGAATTCGTAGCCGGGGGCGAGCACGGAAAGGAGGACGACGGCGAGCACGCTACTGGCGATCCTGCGCAGGCAAGCTCTGTGGAAACGCTCATTGCCAGCGGAAAGCATCTGGATGTGCAGTTGGTGCCCGCTTCCGGAAGTGTCGTGATCGACCTTTCTATCACGCGGCACCTGGTCTTCGCCATGCTGGCGGCAGGCATGCTGCTGACTCTCTTCCTGAATCTTGCCGGGCGCTACAAGCGCGGCGTCGGACGCAGCTCTGCGCCGCGAGGCATCGTGCAAAACCTCTTTGAGACGTTCATCGTCTTCGTGCGCGACGACATTGCTCGGCCAAATCTTGGCGAAGACCGCTACCGGAAATTCCTGCCGTATTTGCTAACCGTGTTCTTCTTCGTCCTGACGTGCAATCTGCTGGGTCTGGTGCCGTTCGGAGCCACAGCGACCTCCAATATTATGGTCACCGCCGTTCTGGCGACATGCACCTTCTTCCTCACGCAGTTCAACGCCTCCCGAGACCACTGGCTGCACGTGTTCTGGCCGCCGGGCATGCCGGTCTTGGTCAAGCTCATGCTTATCCCGACGGAAGTCATGGGCTTGTTTATAAAGCCGATTGCGCTAGCCATCCGCCTGTTTGCCAACATGACTGCGGGGCATCTGGTTATCCTGAGTCTGATCGGAATGATCTTCATGCTAAATCAGCAGTTCGGCCCCGTTGCTGGATACGGCGTAGTGCCAGCCAGTCTGGCGTTCACGCTGTTTGTGTACCTCCTGGAAATCCTTATCGCCTTCATTCAGGCGTACATATTCACCATTCTCTCTGCGCTCTTTATCGGCATGGCTATTGCCGAACACGGGCACGAAGAGACCCATGAGCATGCCCCCGAATCTGTCGGGGAAGCAGGCCTCTCTCCCACTCATTAACCGTAAAACTCTGGAGTTGTCATGGAACCACTTGGATTGGCGTGGCTTGGCGCCGGCATTGGCGCAGGGTTGATCGCCCTGGGAGCAGGTATCGGTATCGGGCGCCTGGCGGGCCCGGCAATGGAGGGCATCGCCCGCCAGCCGGATGCCACCAACGAGATTCAGAGGGCGATGATCATTGCCGCCGCATTCATCGAAGGCGTGGCGCTCTTCGGACTGGTCATCTGTTTCTTGCTCAACATCAAGGCCTAGGCGCCCGTGCGGGCACCTGCCTCTTGAACTCGGAGGCTGACTGTGATTGCATTTTTTGCCGCAAACCTGCTGAGCCCGAACCTGGGCCTGGTAGTCTGGCTTAGCATCGTGTTCGGGTTGCTCTTGTGGATCCTCAAGCGCTTCGCCTGGGGGCCCATTACAGGTGCGCTCGAAGAGCGTGAACGCACCATTGATGACGCGCTGCAACGCGCCGAAAAGGCGATGGAGGAGAGTCGGCAACTTGCGGCGAGCAATGAATCCGCCCTCCGCGATACCGAACGTGAAGCGCAGCGCATCGTCCATGCGGCTCGCGAAGAGGCGGAGCGCGTACGCGCTGACGAAGTCCAGAAGACGCGCGAGCAGATCAAGGACCTGCGCCTGCAGGCCCAGGAGGACATTGCCCGAGAGCGCGATGGCGCCCTGGAGGCGCTCCGGAAAGAGGTGGCACTGCTTGCCATCGAGGCAGCAGAGCACATCCTGCGCGAAAACCTGGATGCTGAGCGGCAACGAGGCCTCGTTGACCGGTTTATCAGTGATTACTCGCCGAATTGACCCTGTGCGCCATGCTGCATGATCCTGTCGTACGACGGTATGCCCGTGCTCTATACAGCGAGTCGACTCACGAGCCGCGCATCGGTGACGATGTGGACCTGGTGCGAGAAAGCATCGATGCCTCCCGCCAGCTGTCGCTGAGCCTGAAAAGCCCGGTCGTCTCCCGCGAGAAGAAGCTTGGGGTCCTCGTTGCGCTGTTTGAAAGCCGAGTGCACCCCGTGACCATGCGCTTTTTGCGCCTGGTCATCCAGCGCAAGCGCGAAGACTTGCTGCCTGCAATCGTACAGACGTTTCACGCGCTGCGCGCGCAGGAAGAGGGCGTGACTACTGCCCACGTTCAGGCAGCCGCACCACTGCAGAAGAGCGATACCGCGCGCCTCCGCGCGGCCCTTGAAGAGCGTACGGGACAACGCGTACGCCTTGATGTTACCTGCAACCCTGACTTGTTGGGAGGCCTCGTCATCCGTATGGGTGACACCGTCCATGACGGCAGCGTTCGTCACCATCTGGCGCGACTGAGGACCCACCTGGGCGCCAACGTGTAGTGCTCCCGGACATCTCTTTTGTTCAATCTTTGCGATACCTATAATGGCAACGGCGATTCGACCCGATGAGGTAACCTCCGTATTGCGACAGGAGCTCGGCGGCTTTACTGCGGAAACGGATATCTACGAAGTAGGCACGGTGCTGCAGGTAGGCGATGGCATCGCCCGGCTGTACGGCCTTTCGCAAGTCCAGGCCGGCGAACTCGTCGAATTCCCCGAGCGGGAAGTCACCGGCATGGTGCTGAACCTGGAAGAGGATAACGTTGGTGTAGTCCTCTTCGGCGGCGCCGACAAGGTCAAGGAGGGCGACCAGGCGCGCCGCACAGAGCGGATCGCCTCTATCCAGGTCACCGACAGCATGCTCGGGCGTGTTATCGACCCGCTGGGGCAACCTCTGGACGGCCTCGGAGCACTGACAGGGGAAGCCTGCGAAATGCCGCTCGAGCGCAAGGCGCCGAGCGTCATCTACCGCGAACCGGTATTTGAGCCGCTGTTTACGGGGATCAAGGCGATCGACTCCATGATTCCGATCGGCCGCGGACAGCGCGAACTCGTCATTGGCGACCGTCAGACCGGCAAAACCGCGGTACTTATCGATACCATGATCAGCCAGAAGGCGACGTACGAAACAGACGCCCCCGTCTATTGCATCTACGTCGCCATCGGACAGAAGGCCTCTACCGTCGCCCAGGTCAAGCGCGCGCTGGAAGAAAACGGGGCGATGGAGTATACCGTGATCGTAAACGCACCCGCGTCGGTCGCCGCACCGCTCCAGTTTATTGCCCCGTTTGCCGGGGCGTGCATCGGCGAGTACTTCCGCGACACGGGACGCCACGCGCTGGTGATGTACGACGACCTGTCAAAGCAGGCGGTGGCCTATCGCCAGGTCTCGCTGCTGCTCCGGCGCCCGCCTGGGCGCGAGGCCTATCCCGGAGACGTATTCTACCTGCACAGCCGCCTGTTGGAACGCGCCGCCAAGATCACGGCGAGCCAGGAGGTAGCCAGTCAAATGAACGACGTTCCCCCGTCGCTTCGCGGTCGTATCAAGGGGGGCGGCTCGCTCACAGCCCTGCCGGTGATCGAGACACAGGCAGGGGCGGTAGATGCCTATATCCCCACGAACGTTATTTCGATCACGGACGGCCAGATCTATCTCGAGCCGGACCTGTTCAATGCTGGCGTGCGCCCGGCGATCAACGTCGGGATTTCTGTCAGCCGCGTCGGCGGTAATGCACAGATCAAGGCCATGAAATCGGCGGCCGGCATGCTCCGACTGGACCTTGCCCAATACCGTGAGCTCGAGGCCTTCGCCAAGTTTGGCTCTGATCTAGATGCGGCGACGCAGCGCCAGATCCGGCGCGGGGAGCGCCTCGTCGAAATCCTCAAGCAAGGCCAGTTCGCGCCCGTTCCGGTAGAAGAGCAGATCGCCATCATCTTCAGTGGCAGCGAGGGGCTCCTCGACGCCATTGAGACGCGTAATATCAAGCGCTTCGAAGAAGAGCTGCTGGAGAACCTGCGGAGCCGGCAACCGGAGGCGCTGCAGGCCATTCGGGAGACCGGTCAACTTACAGAGGAGACCAAAGAGGCGTTCCGGCAGGAAACCACCCGTCTGGTGGAACTCTACCAATCCCATTAGACCTGTTTTTCCACCACTGCGGATACCATGGCTACGCTACGGGAAATACGGACCCGGATCGGCTCGGTAACGAGCACGCAACAGGTCACGCGAGCCATGAAGATGGTAGCGGCGGCAAAGCTGCGCCGCGCACAGGAGAACATCTTCAAGACGCGCCCCTATGCATTCAAGATCAGCGAAATTATCGGTCATTTCAAACACCAGGGGCGCTTTGATCCTTCCTCCCACCCACTCTTCCTTGAGCGGGCGGACATGGAAGGAGTCCTTCTCATCGTGATCGCCGGAGATCGGGGGCTTGCCGGCGCTTTCAACGCGAATGTAATCAAGACTGTCGAGCAGGCGATCGTCTCCAACTATGCAAGCCATAAGGAGGCTGGCAGGCTGCACCTTATCGGAGTTGGCAACAAGGCACACGAGCATTTTGCCAAGCGTGGCTACCAGATGGTGGGCGACTTTCGCGGCGTGTTCCACAACCTGAATTTTACCACCGCTCAGGCGATCGGAGACCTTGCCACCAGCGGCTATTTGGAAGGTCGATGGGACGAGGTAAAGGTCGCCTATAATGAATTCCGTAATACGATCACGCAGGATCGCGTGGTCGAGCCATTCCTTCCAATCCCGCATGAACGGTTCCTTACGCCAGCTATGGAGTCCGAAGGCGCCCGCGCGCCGACGTTCCGGGAGAGCTACACGGCAGACTATATCTTTGAGCCGGATGCGCGGGCAATTCTGGACATCCTCGTGCCCCGCTATCTCAACTATCAGCTGTGGCGCGCACTGCTGGAATCCAATGCGGCCGAGCAAGGCGCCCGCATGGTCGCCATGGATAACGCGACCTTGAATGCCGGAGAAATGCTTCGTACGCTGCGCCTGCAGTACAACCGGGCGCGGCAGAGTGCCATCACCACGGAAATTCTGGAAATCATAAGCGGCGCTAACGCGTTAGAGGAGGTCAGTTGACGCGTTTACGTACTTGGGCGGGTTTGCGGTTATATTAGCATCTCGGAGAGGTGGCCGAGCGGCTGAAGGCGCTCCCCTGCTAAGGGAGTATGGGTCAAAAGCTCATCGTGGGTTCGAATCCCACCCTCTCCGCTCTTGGAAAGCCGGACACTGGTTCGGCTTTTTCCGTCTTACGGAGGGGTGGCAGAGTGGTCGAATGCACTGGTCTTGAAAACCAGCGTGCCGTCAGGTACCGGGGGTTCGAATCCCTCCCCCTCCGCATGTGCGCGGGGATGCTGCGAGCATCCTGCGCCGGTGGCGCCTCCTAGCGAAGGGTTCTCTGCATGCTGCCTCTCGCTCTTGGCATTGACGTTGGCACAGGCGGCGTCCGCGCGCTTGCCGTCGCGCCAAATGGCGCGATCGCCGGCGCGGCATCCACGCCTCTCGCCGCCGACCGGTCTGCCGCCGGCAGGCATGAGCAGAACCCCACCGCGTGGGAGTCAGCCGTAGACTGCGTGCTGCATGCGCTGTGGAAGCAGGGTGTAGCCCCACGCGCAATCCGCGCAGTCTCTGTAGATGGCACTTCCGGCACGCTCGTCTGTACAGATTCAGGCGGGCGCCCCGTTCGGCCTGCCCTGCTGTACGACGATGCACGGGCAGAGCGCGAGGCCCATACGCTCAGCGCACTTGCAGATGGCACCCGTCGCATTTCGTCCTCCTTTTCCATTGCCAAGGCGCTGTGGGTGCGAGAACATGAACCGGATGTGTTTGCAAACGTCGCGCACCTCATCCATCCTGCAGATTACATCTCTGGCAGCCTCACCGGAATCTTCGGGACTTCCGACTACAGCAATGCGCTCAAGATGGGCTATGATGCGGAACGTCAGGTATGGCCTGAATGGTTGGACAGTTGGCCCGACTTGCGCGCGCGGCTTCCTGATGTCGCACCTCCGGGCACGCAGACTGGCTGCGTCACCGCTGCGGCTGCGACACGGACCGGCCTACCGGAGAGGATTCCGGTCATTGCTGGCGCCACAGACGGCGTAGCAAGCGCCATCGCCTCCGGCGCCCGGCGCGCTGGAGGGTACAGCACCACTCTCGGCACAACGCTAGTGTTCAAAGGGTTTGCGCGTGCCCCGTATGCCGATCCGGACGGGCGCATATATTCCCACAGGCTACCCGGAGGCCTTTGGCTTCCCGGCGCCGCCAGTAATACCGGGGCAGGATGGATACGCGCCTGGTTCCCGGGACAAGATTCTGCGGTGCTGGACCAGGCTGCGTCGGGCCTGCTACCATCCCCACACATTGCGTACCCGCTTGCTCGGCAGGGGGAACGGTTCCCCTTCCACCATGGCATGGCTACCGGCTTCATCGAGCCGCCCACGGATGGCACAGACCGGTATGCTGCCTGCCTCCAGGGCACAGCCTATACAGAGCGGTTGGGATACGAAGTGCTCGACGCTGCGCTCGGCAGCGCCTCAGGCGCTGTCTATAGCACCGGCGGCGGCAGCCGCAGCGACCTTTGGATGCAGTTGCGCGCCGATGTATGCCAGCGCGTATTTCACCGGCCAGGATGCCCCGAAGCAGCGTTCGGCGCCGCCGTTCTCGCTGCTTCCGCCACGGTATGGGGTTCCCTGCAGGAAGCCATGAAGCACATGGCGCGGCCCGCGCGCACGTTTGCGCCGCAACCCGGCGATGCCTACGAGGCTGGCTACGAGCGATTCGTCGGAGCACTTCGCGAACGGGGTTATCTATGACTCGTCATGCACCCGCGTGTCATCAAGCACTGCCATTAAAATATCAAGACTGCGAGTAAGCACGGCGCTACTGATATTTAGCGGCGGCGCCAGGCGCACCAGCGTATCCGAGTGCAGGGTCCATCCAAGGAGCAGGCCTCGCCCCAGGCACTCGCGCACCACGCGCGCGGTGGTGCCGCTGTTGCGCAGCACCATGCCGAGCATGGCTCCCCGGCCGCGTACTTCGCGAATTAGAGGATGGCGCAGTCGTTCGCGCGCGTACGTCTCGATGCGCTGAGCCTGTCCCGGAAGGTCCTCCTCCAGCAGGACCTTGAGGGTAGCCAGAGCCGCTGCGCAGGATACCGCATGGCCTCCAAAGGTCGTAACATGGCTCAGTGGCGGATCACGACGAAGGACTTCCAGCATCTTCGGACTGGCCACGAATCCACCGAGCGGCATGCCTCCGGCCATCGCCTTGGCGAGCGTCAGGATATCGGGCACTATGCCGAATCCCTCGAAGGCGAACAGGGTGCCTGTGCGACCGAAGCCGGTCTGGATTTCGTCGAAGATGAGGAGCGCCCCAACCTCGGTGCACCGAGCGCGCAGCGCCTGCATCCAGTCCGCGGAGGGCACACGAATACCACCCTCTCCCTGAATCGGCTCGGTGATTACGCATGCGGTGCTCACGTCAATAGCCGCGAGTGCTCTTGTGTCGTCGAACGGCAAGAACTCCACGTTTGGCAGCAGTGGCAGGAATGGGTCCCGGTACACGCTCCGGCCGGTTACCGACAAAGATCCGTGCGTGTCTCCGTGGTAGGAACGCTCGAAAGCGATCAGTTTCGTGCGGCCAGTGGCCTTTTTCGCCAGCTTCAGGGCGCCTTCGTTCGCTTCGGTGCCTGTCATCGTGAAATACACGGCCTGCAGAGGCTCCGGAAGTTGTGCACACAACAGACGGGCGTACTCGACTTGTGCCTGTTGAATGAATTCTCCGTACACCATCACGTGAAGATGGCGATCCACCTGCTCTCGGATGGCGCGGATGACGCGTGGATGCCGATGTCCCAGGGAGGAAACGGCAATCCCGCTAATGAAATCAATCAGGCGCTGCCCACTCCGCAGCACGATATAAGGTCCCTCGGCATAATCGACCACAAGCCCCAGCGGGCTATCGCTCGTCCAGGCCACATGGCGGGAAAATCCTTCCTGTAGGGAATCCATCAGGCAGCTCCGATAGGCGTTGAGTCTGCAACCTACGTCGTTC
This sequence comes from Rhodothermales bacterium, assembly GCA_963665975.1. Lineage (GTDB taxonomy): Bacteria > Bacteroidota > Rhodothermia > Rhodothermales > Bin80. The sequence continues at coordinate 2,352,526 of OY762508.1, read as the reverse complement.
ACGGGGTGGGAAGCAATGCGCAATGGCCTGGACATGCATACAGGCGGGAGCCTAAACAGGCGCACGGCTGTTGAACGCGCGCAATCGACACCCCGGTTACAACATAGACACCAATGGATCTAAAGGGCAGAGTCATCGTCATCACGGGCGCGAGTGCCGGAATCGGACTTGCCTTTACGCGAGCACTCGCGCTAAAGGGCGCAGTCATTTATGGGCTTGCCCGGCGTGCGGAAGCCCTTGAGGCGGTCCGAAAAAACATTGGCGCCCCGTTCATTCCCATCCCGTGTGACGTTACCGATGAGGATGCCGTCAAGGCCGCTTTCGCGCGCATAATGGCCCGCGCGGGACGCATCGACGTGCTCATCAACAATGCAGGACTCGGCAGGTTTAATCCTGTCGATACGCTGTCGTCGGATCATTGGCGGGATCAGATGGACACAAATCTCACAGGCGTCTTCTACTGCACGCGGCAGGCGGTACCGGTCATGAAAGCGCAGAACGCCTCAGACGGCTTTGGAGGACACATTATAAATATTGCCTCCATCGCCGGGCTTGTGGGTAATCCCCGGCTTAGTGCATACAATGCCACAAAATTCGGCTTGCGCGGGTTCAGCGAAGCTATCATGAAGGAGCTGCGCGCAGACGGCATCAAAGTCACGAGCATCTGTCCCGGCTCCATCGCCACGAACTTCGGCAAGCGCTCGGGATCGCGCGGAACGCCCAACCCGATGCAGCCCGAGGATATTGCTGCAACTGTTGTGCATGTGCTGGAGGGCCCGGACAACTATTTGATTTCCGAGGTCGTTATGCGACCGCTTCGTCCACGGGGATGAGGCTGGTTCGTATGTTGCAGGCATCCTGTAATCCAAGCATCTAGGAGGACTCGCATGAAGCGACGGAAATTTGTAAAAAAGGCGGCGCTGGCACTCTCCGCAGGTGCGGTACTGCAGGGATGCGGCTCGCCGGAGCTCGAAGGCGGTGCTCCGACCATCCAGACCGGCGGGCCACGCCTGCGCTGGCGGCTTGCCTCCAGCTTTACGCGATCACTGGATACCATCTACGGCGCCTCCGAAGTCCTCTCCAAACGCGTGGAGCAACTCAGCCAGGGGCGATTCGTGATACAGGCCTACCCTGCCGGTGAGCTCGTCCCGGCGTTCGAGGTCCTCGAATCTGTCCAGAAGGGCACCGTGCAGATGGGACACGCCGCCAGTTACTATTTCATTGGCAAGAACCCCGCACTCGCCTTCGACTGCACGGTGCCCTTCGGTCTTTCCGTCCGGCAGTACAACGGCTGGGTGTACCATGGGGGTGGACTGGAGCTGACGCGAAACATGTTTGCGGACTTTAATGTGCGCAACTTTCCTGGCGGAAACACCGGCACGCAGATGGGCGGCTGGTTCAACCGGGAGCTCAACACGTTGTCTGACCTGCGCGGCCTTAAGATGCGCATTCCGGGAATTGGAGGGCGCGTCATGGACCAACTTGGCGTAACTGTTCAGCAGATTCCAGCCGGTGAAATCTATCCGGCGCTGGAGCGCGGCGTGATCGATGCCGCTGAGTGGGCCGGCCCGTACGACGACGAAAAACTGGGATTCGACCAAATCGCCCGGTATTACTACTACCCAGGCTGGTGGGAGCCTGGCCCGGCCTTGACCTTTTATGTACGCCAGCAGGACTGGGACGGCCTGCCGTCAGATTACCAACATATGCTCGAGGTCGCAACCGCGGAGGCAAACCTCAACATGGTCGCATTGTACGACTCACTGAACCCTCCCGCGCTGCGCCGTCTGCTGGATGCGGGCACGGACCTGCGCACGTTCCCGGCCGACGTCATGCAGGCGGCGCATGAAACCTCGGAGGCCATCCTGGAGGACGGAAGGTCGGATCCCGCCTACGCCAGCATCCATGATGCCTACATGGCCTGGCGAAACAGCGCATGGAGCTGGTTCAAGACCGCAGAGCACACCTATGCGTCATTCGTCTACGGGAGGAAGGCCTCGTAAAGAGGGGCTTACAGCGCCCAGGTTACCATTTCGGGGAAGAGGATGAGTAGCAGCAGGCCCAACAACTGGATCCCGATGAAGGGCACGACGCCGCGGTAAATCTGGATGGTCTGGACTTCGGTCGGAGCCACCCCGCGCAGGTAGAAGAGCGCAAAGCCAAATGGCGGGGTGAGAAACGACGTCTGAAGGTTCATGCCTATCATGACGCCGAACCATACCAGGGCGACGGTGGCGGACACCCCGAGCATCGGCGCGAGAAGCTCTGCCGCGGGCGCGACCAGGAGCGGAACAATAATGAAGGCAATCTCAAAGAAATCTATAAAGAAGCCCAGGATGAAGATAGCCAGATTAGCGAGGATCAAGAAGCCAACCACGCCCCCCGGCAGGCCGGTCAAGAGATCTTCAATCCAGATTCCTCCATCCAGTCCTCGAAATATGAGTGCAAAGGCCGTCGAGCAGATGAGCAGCATCATGACCATGGCCGTTAGTTTCGCCGTATCCTGCATCGTCTCGCGCAGCGCGGTCCACGTAAGCCGCCCGTTTATGGCCGCAAGCAAGATGGCTCCCAGGGCGCCGAGCGCGCCCGATTCCGTCGGTGTTGCAATGCCGGCGAAGATGCTTCCCAACACGACGAGGATAAGCAGTAGCGGCGGAAGCATAACCAGAAAGATCCTGCGGAAGAGCTCCCTGTGCGATATTGCGCGAGCTTCCTTTGGCAGCGCCGGCGCCATCGCAGGTCGCAGGAATGCGATCGCGCCTGCGTAGAACGCATACAATGCGGCCAGGATCAGACCCGGCGCCAGAGCGCCGATGAAGAGGTCCCCGACCGAGACGCCGAGTTGATCGGCCAGAACGACAAGCACCACGCTGGGTGGAATAATCTGGCCCAGCGTCCCGGAGGCCGTGATCACGCCGCTTGCAAGCTCATTGGAGTATCCGTACCGCATCATAACCGGTAGCGAAATGCACCCCATTGCAACGACGGAGGCTCCTACCACGCCCGTGGCTGCCGCCAGGAGCGCGCCAACAAACACCACCGCCAGTGCAAGTCCGCCCCGTACCGGGCCAAAGAGCAGGCCTATCGACTGCAGCAAGTCTTCCGCCAACCTGCTCTTTTCGAGCATGGTCCCCATGAAGATGAAAAAGGGGACTGCCAACAGGACGTAGTTCGACATGATGCCGAAGAGCCGATCAGGCAGCGCCAGCATGAGACGCCAGTCAAAGTACCCGGTGGTGACCCCGAATATGGCGAACACGATGGAGGCACCGGCGAGGGCAAATGCCACCGGGTATCCTGAAAATATCAGGAGCAGCACTACGACAAACATGAGGGGCGCCAGCCATTCATACCCCATATTCTCATCCCCTCAGAAGTGTCCTGTCGCAGGTATGCCAGGAGGTTCCAATTACGTGACCGATGGTGGCGGCTGAGGACCTCGCAGTATGCTGATTTCGCGGATCAGTATGGCAACACCCTGGAGCATCAACAACAGAAAGGCGACCGGGATGACCGTCAGTAGCGGGTAGCGGGGCAATCCTCCCGGATCCGGAGAGCCTTCGAGGCGTGCCCATGAATCCACGACCGTAGACCAGGACGTCCAGCACATGAGCACACAAAAAGGAATCAAGAACAGCACCGTGCCGACAATATTGATCCATGCCCTGCTCCGCATCGGCAGGCGACTGTAGAACACATCCACGCGAACGTGCGCATCATGCTTGAGCGTATAGGCCGCTCCGAGAAGGAATACGAGGCTGAACAGGTACCATTGCAGTTCGATTACCGTGTTGGAGGTCAGGCGCAAGGCTATTTCTCCAACCGAGAACAGAATGCGGTCGAACGCGGTTTCGGCGCCTGCCTTCGTATAGGCCAGATTCGAAAGAAAGCGCACTACCGCCGTATAGGCGCCTACCAGAACCATGGCCAGAGTGATATACCATGTCCCGCGGCCAATCCACTCGTTCAGGCGATCTACGGCCAATGCAAATCCGCGCAGCATTCTTCTGCTTCGTATCCTCTTACGATTCGAGGGAGAATACCGGAATGTCTCCTCAATCTCAAATGCGCAGCATGTCAGGCCTCGTCGCCACCGTAGCGCTTGACGCGCCGTTCCAGATTCTCCTCCTTGTCACGCTCCCGCTGCGCGGCCAGTCGCTCACGTACCTGTTTTTCGTATCCCAGGCTGCCAGGTGTATAAAAATACGTTCCTTGCATGGTCTTCGGAAGATATTGTTGTGCCACGTAATGATCACGAAAGGCATGGGGATATCGGTAACCCTTGCCATGTCCCAGGTCTTGCTTATCCCTGCTGGCATCTTTGAGGGGATTGGGCACCTCCCCCGTGATTTCGTGCTGTACATGACGTAGCGCGTCGAAGTAGGCGAGCGTGCTGTTGCTCTTGGGGGCGGTCGCCAGATACAGGCAACACTCCGCCAGGAGATACTGCCCTTCCGGCAACCCCACGTACTCGAACCCTTGCGCAGCTGCAGAGGCAACGGTTATAGCATGCGGATCGGCAAGCCCGACATCTTCCGCGGCGAAGATGAGCATGCGGCGCAGAATGAATCGGGGATCTTCGCCGGCGTAAACCATGCGCGCCATCCAATACAGTGCTGCATCAGGATCGCTGCCGCGCAGGCTCTTGATAAATGCGCTGATCGTATCGTAGTGCGCATCACCCTCCTTGTCATAGAGCACCGCCCGGCGCTGAATGCTGTCTTCGGCAACCGCGAGCGAAATGTGGATGGCTCCATCTGCGGTGCTGGGCGTGGTTTCGACGGCAAGCTCCAGTGCGTTCAGCAGCGAGCGGGCATCGCCATTGGCCGTAGACACCAGATGCGCGAGCGCATCGTTTTCCAGTCGCACGTTCTTCCCCGCATAGCCACGATCGCTCGTTATCGCGCGCCGGGCAACCTCGCGCAGGTCGTCTTCACTGAGCGATCGGAGTTCGAAGACGCGAGACCTGCTCACCAGCGCCTTGATGACTTCGAAGTACGGATTCTCTGTTGTCGCACCGATAAAGACCACGGTCCCGTTTTCCACGTGTGGGAGCAGCGCATCCTGTTGCGCCTTGTTGAACCGGTGGACTTCGTCCACAAAGAGTATGGTCCGCGAACCGTGCAGCTCCAGGCGGTTGGTAGCTTCCCGAATCGCCGCGCGAATGTCCTTGACACCGGAAAGGACAGCGTTCATGGAGGTAAACCGCGCCTGTGTGTTGTTTGCAATTATGCGGGCAAGTGTCGTCTTGCCCGTTCCGGGAGGTCCATACAGAATCAGCGACGTTACGCGGTCCGCTTCGACTGCACGTCTCAACAGTTTTCCGGGACCCAGAATATGGTCCTGTCCAACGAAGTCGGACAGGGTACGCGGCCGCATCTTGTCCGCCAGTGGAGCCCTGGTGGCCAGAAGCCGCCGGGCTGCGTCCCGAAACAGATCGCCCATTCGTGTCAGATGAAAAGCGTAGACGGTCGCTGGTAGTATGCAAGGAGTGCCGATGCCTCCTCTGCGAGTCGTCGTTGCAGTGACGCGGGAGCAAGCACTTCCACTCTGGCTCCCCAACTCAACAGCCAGGACAGTACCTCTGACTCCTGTTGCACATGCAGCGTAACATGCAAGTCATCGCCTACATCTTCCATCCTGGAAGCAAAGACCGGGGGCGCCTCCCGAATCCACGGAGCGACTTGCGCATCGAAGCGGACCTCAATACTGAGCGCCCCTGCCGGCTCCTGCCTGGTCTCCTGTCGCCTGTAGGCCGCCGGAAGCGTAAAGGTAGTCGATAACATGCGCAGTGATGTCAGGCCATCGACCCGAAAGTAGCGCACGCTATCACGGGCATGATCCAGACCTACCAGATAGAACACCCCCGCTACGCGTTCCAGAGCGTACGGATTTATCGTCACCTCCTGCTGGAGTACCATGCTGCGCACGGCGCGCGTCTCGTGCATCGCCTGGCGAATCAGCGCCAGGGCCTCGCGTTGCCCTGGCGGATCAAATGGGTGCGCGGCGCTCACGCGCAACCGCGCCTGCAGCCGAGCCACTTCGTGGCCCAGATCGTCTGGCAGGGCGCGCAGCAACTTGGCGCGCACGGTGTGGGCCGCTGCCTGGTATGCGATGCCCGGCACTTCGTCTGCGGCTCCAGCACGGGCCAGCACGAGAACGGCCTCATCCAGGGTAAACGTGATGGGCGGCAGGAAGAATCCTTCCCTGAGTTGAAACCCCTGCCCGCGAACCCCGACGACCGGTAGCCCGGCATTCTGGAGCGCCTCAATGTCGCGATATACGGTTCGCGCGCACACGCGTAGCTTCTGCGCCAGGTCTTCGGCGCGGCACCAGTCGCTGGATTCGAGTGCAAGAACGATTGCCCGTTGTCTGTCGGCAGGCTTCATACGATGTGGCTCGACTTCCATGGCCCGTGCACCTTACCGGTGGCAACATAGGGCGCATCGTGTGTGCAAACAAGCGGCGGGCGCCTACGTAGCCTGGAACGCCTCCACGACGCCTTCTGCAAACAACCGGGCTCCGCCCTGTGACGGGTGACGCACATAGGTCCCCGGCGTCCCCGTGATGCGCAGGGCGCGCTCCGCCTTGCGGCCAATAGCAAGTATACGCGCCGGCTTCAGCTCTCCCACAAGTGCGGCCAACACGTCGGTCGACGCATTGATTTCGGCTGCTGTCGGCGTACGGATCGACAGCGGCTTCCCGTGATGATGCGGATGATAGGGCACGGTGTTCCAGGTGAAAAACTTGGGAAAGTAAGTGCGTAGCACGCGCCAGTAAATACGGGCGCTATATTCGTGGTGGGGTGTCTCGGCTCTGCTTGTCGGAGCGCCACACAGTGGGAAGTCTGAATCGACGAGTTGCGCTTCGCTTACCAGGGGCACACCTGAAAACCTGCACCCCCACGGTCCAGGGGCTTCTGCTAGCAAAAAGATCGGCGGCCGCACGGTATAGGTGGCCAGATACCGGCGCATGTTTTCCCGTCTGATATCCGACGCACATGGCTGGTCAATGTCCGGATGGACATCCCTGTACGGATTGAACAAAGTATCCGACGACGGCGTTGGGAACACCTTTTGTTTCAGCAGCTGCCACACAGCTTCCAGAAGCATGGCGAGTGGCCGGGGACGCGCCCGGGCAGTTGGTTTGTCATGCATGAGCTAGACAATGTAAGCATCACTGTGCTGTGACTGCACTCCCCTGGATTGTCATGAAGTTCGGTGGCACCAGCGTATCTACGCTGGCGTGCTGGCGAACCATTGCTGACATTACGCGGCAGCGCATCAATGTCGGGCAGCGCCCCCTTATCGTGTGTTCGGCAGTCGCCCGGGTTTCCCGCAATCTGGAGGCGCTCCTGGGCGCGGCGCGGAGTGGTGCGGGCGAGCACTTGCTGGCCGACATCCGGGATCGGCATCTGGGCCTCGCGCGAAACTTGGGTCTGGACGGCGATGCGCTCTTGGACGAGGACCTCCAGGAATTGGAGCGGATCGTACTGGGAATTTCGCTCACGCATGAGGTTAGCCCACCGCTCAAGGCTCGCGTCCTGGCCATGGGCGAACTCATGCTTACACGCCTCGGAGCGGCTTTTCTTGCCAGCCAGGGCATACGCACCGCATGGTGTGACGCCCGAAAGATGCTTCGCGCCGCCCTGGAGCCTGGCGCCATCCCCGAGGCTCGTTATCTCTCCGCGCACTGCCACTATCATCCGGATCCGGAACTGCAGGAGAAGCTGGCGGCTGTAGATGCAGACGTCCTGCTGACGCAGGGTTTCATTGCCAGCGATGGCGCTGGACGCACCGTGCTCTTGGGCTGGGGCGGATCGGATACGTCTGCAGCCTACCTGGCATCCATGCTGCAGGCGGAACGGCTTGAAGTCTGGAGTAACGTGCCGGGCATGTTCGCGGCCAACCCGCATATAATCCCATCTGCTCGTCTGTTGCAAAAGCTCGACTACGACGAGGCGCAGGAGCTGGCGAGTACGGGGGCGGATATCTTGCATCCGCGCAGCATTGACCCGTTGCGCAGCCAAGGCATCCCGCTCCATATTCGATGCACGGACGCGCCGCATATTCCCGGCACAGTGATTGCTGCCGATGTGCAGGGCTATGGCGCGCAGGTCAAGGCGATATCCGCTCGCACCGGCGTCACGCTCATTGCGATGGAGACGCCGCGCATGTGGCACCAGGTCGGATTCCTGGCACGCGCATTCCGCATCTTCGAGAGGCATTCCGTCTCCGTTGACCTGGTTGCGACGTCTGAAACCAATGTCACCGTAACCATTGACCCGATTGACGGGCCGGCGCTTGATCCAGCGACCCTGGAGGCCTTGTTGGCAGCCCTCAGCGGCATCTGCGAGGCCCGCCAGATCGGACCCTGCGCAGCCGTGAGTCTGGTGGGGCGCCACCTCCGCGCCGTGCTGCACGAGCTGGGCCCGGCATTGGAGGCGTTGGACCAGCAGCAAGTCTATTTGGTCTCGCAGGCAGCCAGCGATCTCAACCTTACGTTCGTGGTTGCGGAAGACCAGGTAGAGCGTATCGTAGATCGCCTGCATGCGCAGATATTCAGTCGCATTGGCACCGACGATCTTTTCGGTCCGAGCTACCGGGAGCTATTCGCTCCAGAGACCCCGGCGAGCAGCACCGCTTGGTGGCGCGATCGCCGCGATGACCTGCTGGCGCTGGCGGATGAGGAGTCGCCACGCTATGTGTATGACACAACCACGCTTCTGGATACCGCCGCGCGTGCACAGGGCCTCTCGTCCATAGCCCGATGTTTTTATGCAATGAAGGCCTGCGACCACCCGGGTGTGTTACGGCTTTTCTACGAAGCTGGGCTCGGATTCGAGTGCGTATCCCCGGGAGAGCTTACGCATATCCGCACGCTGTTCCCGGATCTGGATCGTGACCGCATCCTGTTCACACCCAATTTTGCGCCCGTGGCGGAATATGCAGGCGGGTTTGCGCAAGCGGGGCATGTAACGCTGGATAACGTGCGCCCGCTCGAATTGTGGCCGGACGTGTTCACGGAACAGGATCTGATCGTCCGCATCGACCCGGGGCGAGGCCACGGACATCACAAGCATGTCCGGACGGCAGGCGCTCAGTCAAAATTTGGCGTGGTGCCGTCGGAGCTCCCCCGTCTGAGAGCATGCGCAGACAGAATAGGAGCGCGCATTGTGGGCCTGCACGCGCATGTCGGAAGCGGCATTCTCACGCCTAGCACCTGGTCGGAGACGGCCTTCTTTTTGGCGTCACTCGCGGAGGGATTTGCAGATGTCCGATTCCTGAATATCGGCGGCGGATTCGGCGTGCCGGAGCGTCCAGGCGTGTTGCCGTTGGACGCGAAGAAACTGGATGAGAGCCTTGCGCTGTTTACTTCGGCGTATCCCGAGCTATCTGTGTGGATAGAGCCGGGGCGGTACCTGGTGGCGGAGGCTGGCGTGCTGCTTACACGCGTCACGCAGATCAAGCGGAAAGGGCGACTGCACTATGTGGGCGTAGAGACGGGTATGAATTCGCTGATCCGACCAGCGCTCTACGGTTCGTACCACAAGATCTACAACCTGACAAACCTGGATGCTCCCGCCACACTCACGGCCGACATTGTGGGTCCGATCTGTGAGACCGGAGACATTCTCGGTCGGGGCCGGCGTCTGCCCGCTACGCAGGAAGGAGATGTGCTATTAATCGCTACCGCCGGCGCGTATGCGCGCGTGATGAGTTCGCGGTATAACCTGCGTGAGCCCGCTACGGAAACCCTTCTTCCGGCTGCGTAGCCGGCCTACAATCTAGCTCCACACTTCCGGCAGAACAGGGCATCCTTTTCGTGTTCCTTGGTGCGGCATCCGTTGCATCCTTTTCGCGTCGCCTTTAGCGTGCGCGACATTTCGGCGGTTACAATCCCTGTGGGCACGGCGATGATGCTGTAGCCTATAATCATGATAAGCGCTGCAACGGCCTGACCAACCGGCGTCTGCGGCGAGATATCGCCGTAGCCGACAGTGGTGAGTGTGACAATGGCCCAGTATACGCTGCGGGGAATACTGTCAAAGCCGGATTCGCCGCTTTCAATGACATACATCAATGATCCAAGCACCGTGACCAGGGTGAGCACGGCAACAATAAAGACGGTAATCTTGCGGCGGCTTGTCAGCAGCGAATCCAGGAGGACGTCTGCTTCGGAGAGGTACTGCACGAGTTTGAGCACTCTGAAGACGCGCAGGATGCGAAGCAGGCGGATAACAAGCAAGGCTTGTATCCCCGGAAGGAATACGCTGAAGTAGGTCGGAATCGCGGCAAGCAGGTCGATGATGCCATAAAACGAGCGGGCGTACTGGAGGGGCTTGCCTACGCAGACCAGCCGCAGGATATACTCGATGGTAAATATGATCGTGAATACCCACTCGAGCGTGTAGAGTTGGACGTGGTAGCGGGCATCAATCTGGGGCACGCTTTCGAGCATCACGGCGGCCACGCTGGCAATGATGACCAAGATAAGTATGACGTCGAAGGTCTTGGCGAGGGGTGTGTGGTCCTCGAAGAGTATGTCGTGGTACTGTCGCCGCCACCCTGTGAGGCTCTGCGAGCCGAATACCAGTTCCGGTGGTTCGGTGCTGCTCGAGCTCATTTTCCAGCCTGTATGTGATGGGCCAAAAAGGAAACTTCGCGCCGCCAGCATTTCTGCATGACAGCGAACGGCTTATGTTATGCGTGCGATCTTGGAGTTGCAACTGGCATGAAAATACAGAACGTACCAGAGTCTGTTGTTCGGATCCAGAATTCTGTCACTTTCCGGCTAATGGTGGGCCCTGACCGCTTGGGCATTCTTGTCCGTATCGTTGCACCCTATAGCGGCGCGCGGTCAATTTTGGGCGTATGCTTGGTATGGTTGGGGGGATGCATTCACTCGCCCGCATAATCTGCGTACACGACGACACATAACCCATCACCACGATTGGAGGTCTCTGGCAACCGCAAGCAACGCACCATCCGGATGACGGTCAACCCGCAGGAGTACGACTGTATTGCCGCCAGGGCCGCCGATGCCGGTCTTAGGCCTTCGGCCTATGTACGCAGGGTGGCGCTTGGGCACCGCTTGCGCACTCAGGCCAATGAAGTGCTTGCGCGCGAAGTGTTCGCTGCCGCACGCCAGGTCAAGCGTATGTGCGCATGTCAGGACGCAGACCCGCCTCTAACTGGCGAATGCATGGAAGCTCTCGGCGCCATGCGGCAACTGATTAATCGCTTGACGAAGTACGACCTATGATCGGGATGGCGTTCCATCTGCGTAGTTTCACCAAACTTGCAGGTTATCTGGAGCAGGAAAAAGGTCCTGGCGCTGAGCCGACTCGCGCTGCGTGGATCGAGCACCGCAACCTCGTATATGCTGAGACTCTTCAGCAGGCCGCCCGCGAAATGACGTTTCAGGCGCGCGCCAATGACCGGGTACAAAAGCCTGTACTGCATCTGTCTATTTCCTGGGCCCCGGAGGATCATCCTACAGAAGAGCAAATGCGCACGATCGCAGGTGGCATGCTGGAGGACCTGGGCATCAGCGCCCACCAGGCATCTATCGTTGCCCATGAAGACAAGCCCTACGCGCACGTGCATATCATGGCCAACCGCGTCCATCCCCAGACCTGCCTTGTTGCACCGCGGGGGCTATACTGGAGACAGATTCATGCCAACACGCGCCATAATGAGCGCGCATATGGATTCCGGGAAGTGCCCAGTCGCCTCTTTCGGCTCGATGGGCAAACGCCTCCAGACCGAAGCCAGTCACTGAGCAGGAAGGCCTGGCGCTCCTGTGCAAAGCGGGGCGAGATGCCCTTCCAGTTCCTGGTGCAGGAAATTGCCGGGACGGACTTTCAGCGGGCAACATCCTGGGCGGAGCTAACCAGGGCCCTAGCGCGGAGCGGTCTTCTATTGAAATCCCGGAAAAGCGGCCTGGTCGTTACCGATGGCCTTGAGTATGCCAAGAGCAGCAGTATAGGGCCCGGGATATCCCGCCGTGCGTTGGAGCACCGTTACAAGATGACGTATGCGGAATTCACTGCTATGCCAGATGTGCCGAACAAGGAAATGACAGCCCGCAGCGCGGGATCTTCCAGGCGTGCGCTCCCAACAGCAGGGGTCGACCGGTCGGCTGGCTATCTGCCACGAGCGGCCGAGCCTTCGCTCGCGCGCGGACGATGACGGGGCCGAGCGGATCCCTTCGTGAACGCCTGGCCAAGGTTTCGGCCGACGAGGTCCGCCGCGAGGTTGCTCCCCTGCTGAAGGAAGTAGAGCGCGCCGCACAGCGCACAGGCGCGAGCGCCGCGGCGATCGACGGTGCCGTGGCCGCCTTGCATCGGGATCGCAAGCAGCGTTTGCGTGGCGCGATAGTAGTGGGTGTTGTTCTGCTATTGGTCGCAGCCCTCTTGCCGGCCGTATACCCGCGCTGGACGTTGTCACCGGACGAGCGCCGCTGGATGCGTATCGGACAGCGTATTGAGCACGCGTGGGCTACGTTGCCGCCTGCCGAACGGCGCATATTGGAGCATGTGCTTCGGTAGGAATTTCTCCTGAGTCCATGGCGGAGGACTCGATCTAGTCAGTCCTGTCCTCATTCCACGAAATACCGGTTGCACACAAGAGCACATTGGCCGTCAGCGGCGCGTGGTATCATTCGATCCACCTGTTCCAAGAGGGCGTCAAGCCAGCCTCCACTTTCGCCGAATCTCCTCAAATGCGTAACCTTCCCCACGCTGGCGCGTAACTATTCTGACTCGACTTCCATTTGTGTGCCGCCGACTCCAGGTGGCCGCCATGGAGCCGTTACTGTCATCCACGCAGGATCCAAGGAGGAACCGATGCAATCCGTAATGCTTCGGGCCGCCGGAATGATCACGCTGCTCACCCTGGCGAGCACGCCCGCAATAACCGCCCCGACGCCGACGGGCAAAATCGTCGGCCAAATCACCGAAGCTGCTTCGGGCCAGCCGCTCCAGGGCGTCATTGTGACGGTCGAAGGTGCTCAAATCGGCACTCTGACCGATGCGACAGGCCACTATACGCTGGAGGGTGTCCCGGCTGGCGAACACACCGTGCGGGTTGTCATCACCGGGTACGCGGCGCAGGAACGGCAGGTGTCGGTCATAACGGGCCAGACGATGGTGGCAGACTTTGCCTTGCAGGCGACTGCGATGCATTTCCAAGAGGCCGTCCGAATGGATGCGATGGGGGTTGCAGCAAGAGCGGCTGCCTCCCAGGGCTGCTGCTTCGCCAGGCATGAGTTCAATACCGAGTCTTACGCCCACATCGACGAGAACGATTTCCGGCTGGTCAGCGCATCGCCCCTGTCTACCTTCTCAATTGATGTCGACCGGGCTTCCTACGCCAATATCCGGCGCTTCATCCAGGACGGCAAGCGTCCGCCCGTCGACGCGGTCCGCATCGAGGAGATGATCAATTACTTCCCCTACGAGTGGGGCGAAGTGTCCGGCTCCCACCGCTTCGCTGTGGCCACCGAGGTGTGGGAGGCCCCGTGGAAGCAGGAGCATCGCCTGGTCAGGATCGGCCTGCACGCCCAGTCGATCGACACCGACGATCTTCCGCCCAGCAACCTTGTCTTCCTGCTCGATGTGTCGGGTTCGATGAGTTCGCACGATAAACTGCCCTTGCTCAAGAAGGCTTTCGCGCTGCTGGTGGACCAGTTGAGGCCTCAGGACCGGGTCGCGATCGTGGTCTATGCGGGGGCGGCGGGGCTCGTGCTGCCTTCCACGCCGGGCAACCAGCACGAAGAGATCCTGGGCGCTCTTGAACGCCTGCAGGCGGGTGGAAGCACCGCCGGAGGTGACGGTATCAAGCTCGCCTACGAGACAGCTCGCGAGCATTACGTTGACGACGGGAACAACCGGATCATCCTGGCTACAGACGGTGACTTTAACGTGGGCGCCTCCAGCGACGCGGAAATGGTACGCCTCATCGAGAAGGAGCGGGATAGCGGCGTCTTCCTGACCGTGCTGGGTTTCGGCACCGGGAACCTTAAGGACTCGAAAATGGAGCAGATCGCCAACCACGGAAACGGGAATTTCCATTATGTGGACGGTCTGCTCGAGGCGAGGAAGGTGCTTGTGGAGGAAATGGGCGGCACGCTCCTCACCGTGGCCAAGGACGTGAAACTACAGATCGAGTTCAATCCGGCGCGGGTCGCGGGATATCGGCTGATCGGGTACGAGAACCGGCTGCTCGCTGACGAGGACTTCAATGACGACACCAAGGACGCGGGCGAACTAGGGGCCGGGCACACGGTGACAGCGCTGTATGAGGTGGTGCCCAAGGGCGTGCCGGTGCCGCGTGAAGAGGTGGACGCACTACGCTACCAGCCACAAGTGGACGATCTGCCATCCAGCATGTTCGACGACGAAATGATGTACGTCAAGGTCCGGTACAAGCACCCCGACGAAACGAAGAGCAAACTCCTGGAGCAGGCGGTGGCCGACCGGCCCGGCTCGCCTTCGACCGATTTCCGGTTCGCGACGGCGGTGGCTGGTTTCGGCATGCTGCTTCGCGACTCGGAACACGCGGGTGACCTCACCCTGGACGATGTCGTGAGACTCGCAGAAAACGGCAAGGGCGACGACCCGCGCGGCTACCGCGGCGAGTTCATCCGACTGGTTGAGGCGACGCGTGACCTCAGACTGCTGAAGGCCGAGACCGGCGAGTCCGGCAAATCGCGGTAAGGCTGGCTGGCGGCGAACAACAGGCTGTCCGGCTGTCACCAAACGCGATTAACCCATACCGGTTGAACACTTCTCCGCACGACACCGGTACCTACCCGCGCGAGCAATCAGCATCCTGTCAGGGGGCTCGCGACGTATCTGCTTGGTTGGCTTATCTGGTGGAGCACCTGCTGAACCAGCGTGGTCTTCCCGGATTGACGAGTACCGGTAATGCTTATCAGGCAGGCTGGCGTTTCGTTTGGACGAGCTAGCAATGCCGCTACTGGCGGACATTCATGGTCGGAAGCATCGCCGGTTACTGTATTGAGTAAGCCAACTCAACGTAATTGAACTTCCTGGTTCCCTTATTTGAGCACGCACGCACCGTAGTATAAAAGCCAAGGCCCACCGCGTCCGGTGAGATAATACGCGTCGCGCCAAGTGTGGAAGATCACAAAGGATTTGTGCTGGGCCACCGGAACATGCGGGACAGTGTTTACAAACCAATGCCCCTTCCACCAATCACTGTGTGCGAAGGCACCGTACCTGGCTCCAGAATCGTACAGAATTGATCGCAGCTTCCACTTACGCAAGAAGGTTGCACAACCCGCTAAGAGTGCATTAAATGCTGGATGACTATAGATGTAATAAGCAATCAGAAGCACGCTATTTAGCGCTGAGAATGAACTTCCTCATTTCCTTTTCCTGGCTCCTCACTTACATAACGATACGCGAGTAGTGTAGACTGGTCCGTATCCTCGTTTACTCCGACAAGAAACAAGAGATCTTGCTGACTTCCAACGAACCACGAGTCTATTTCGCATTCGTATAGCACCTCACCATCCAGCCGCAGAATGTTGAGAAACATCTTCCCCCGATACCGCAGAGTGGTTACAAGAAGCTTATCGTTATCAAGGATTATCTTGTCGAGATCCATGAAGACAGCGAAATCATCAGATGCTTGATCCCAATTCTCCAACGTCATCCTTTCCACTCGATCTCGGTCAAGATTTGCACGGTATCTTTTCCATGCGGTTGGACTGAGCGTACTCGTGCGTTGCGTTGAAACGTCATAGACATATATGCGAGGCTCAAGGCTGTTCATCGTAAACACTCTATGGCCAGCGACGGCGACGCCACCGCCACTCAAACGTTGAATGAACCGCCCATAAGACTCATCAATTGGAAAAAGCTCGGCTATTTGGTCCCCTGTTCGCTCATATGCGTACAGCAGATATCGCTCCGTGCTCTGGACATAAATAACGTCCTCCAGAAGATCGAATTTCCTCCCTCCCCCGTGCGCGTGTGCCAGAACCCCAGTTTGAGAACCGTCAGGAAGAATGAACTTGATCAAGGGATTGGAAATGTCCGAAAAAGCGATTTCACCGTTTTCGCCCAATCTCACATATATGGGCCGGCGATATTCTCCGGGTCCTTCACCGTGTCTCCCAATTTGACTGACAGCCTCATCTCCTGCACGGTAGGTTTGAAGTGCTCGTGACATGTAATCCGAAAACAGATACGACTCATCTGGTAGTCTCCGCATTGACACAACATCTCCTCCCAAGTAATCCTGCGGTAACATCAGGCTGTCCACTCCGAGGAGAGGAAGCACATCTAAATCCGACACAATCGGAGTTGGATTGGAACACCCGCTGAAGACTAAGCCGACCCCTAAAGCTACAAGTCCGAATAGTGTGGATATCCGGCTGAAACCCATGCTTGGATACCTCCTGGCAGATAGAGTACGGAAAGCGCCCAGTGATGCACATTACCAACAGACATTTCCAAGTGTAACCCTTGGTCATGCTACCATAAGGACCAAACCACTCACTTCATACGCAAGTCGTGACGCACAGCGACTACCACAGAATTTGACGCCCTCACGTTCACCGGGTCGTAGTCCGCAGTTGCTCCATGATCAGCGCTGTAGCATTCCCTGACCCATGGACGGTGGCGGCCAGAATACGCGCAGCCCTTGCTAAGCGCCTGCGTCAATACGGTGCAGCTCCAGATAATAAAAGGCTGCCACCATGATGCCGTGACGAATCTTGCCTTCCGCGATCAGCGCCGGAATGTCTTCCTGATCCACCAGCAAGACTTCGATATCCTCTCCGCTGTCCAGAGCCTGCGATCCCTCGTAACGCGCGTTGGCGGCCAGGTAGTAGTGGCAGCGGTTATTCTGTATGGCCGGGTTAGGGGCTATTGTGCCAAGATGTACGATAGTCTCGGTATCATACCCTGTCTCCTCACGCATTTCTCGCCTGCCAGCCACTGCCGGCGCTTCACCAGCCTCGACAAGACCTCCCGGTATCTCCAGCTCTACGGCACGCGTGCCGTGTCGGTACTGTCGAATAAGCACTATCTGGCCGTCGGAAGTCACCGGAATTACATTCACCCATTCCGCTGTCTCCAAGATGAAGAAATCATGCTCCTTGCCCGAACGAGGGGAAATGCTCTTGTCTCGCCGCACACGAAAAATCCTGTAATCACCGCAGTGCTCGCTGCTTGACCGCTCCCAGGGTTTAATCATGTCTCGAGACCTCCTTCCTCATTTACCTGCAGACATCCCTCGTTCACCAGGTCGGCCAGGAGCGCGCAGAAGGAGGACATCGCCAGGTGCGGCGCCAGGATCGAATGCGTCAAGCGCTTCCTGCCTGAGAGAAGCGGAGCTGCAAACGCCAATGCCTTGTCCAACATGTACTCCTTGCCACATGCATAGAGCCGTGCGCCTTCGGTGTCCGGCAGGTACGCGAAATACGCTATAGCGGTGCGGAAAAGCCAGGCTCCTTGTTGCAACGCGGCGCGAACCCCGTCGGCCGTACAGGGTGTCTCTGGCCACGGAAGGTCCGCGTCGGGCGTCGGCTCCGTGACATACGATGCGAACCACCTGTCAATGGTGTCGGGATCCTGAACGGTTTGCTGAATGATCGCGCGGACCCTGGCTAATGCTGCCGGCCGAATACGCCCAGGATCGGCGCTCGGTGCAAGCCCCGGATCCGTATAATAGGCATGTCTCGGCGTGCAGTCTGCTGCCCGTTCGAGGAAGCTCGTCAGGATTTCCTGGTGACTCGGGGCGCGGAGCCCAACCGACATGGTCATGCACTCGTTGAGAGCAGTCCCGCGATGCGGAAGGCGCGGCGGCAAGTACAGAAGATCGCCTGGCGCCAGGACCCAGTCGCAGTCCGGGTTGAAATCCTCAAGCAGCTCTATGTCCAAGTCTGGCACGAACGCCACGTCGGGCGGAGCAGGTGCAGTGCTGATCTCCCACCTGCGATGGCCGTGGGCCTGGACCAGAAAGACATCATAACTGTCAATGTGCGCGCCTGCGCCTCCATGCTCGGGAGCATAGCTGATCTGGACATCGTCCATGCGCCAGTTCGGCAGAAAACGGAATACATCAAGCAATTCGGCTACGGCAGGGACATGACGGTCGGTCTGCTGTACCAGAAGCGTCCAGTATTTCTCCGGCAGCCCGGCGAAATCTTCTGGATCGAACGGGCCAAACCGCACTTCCCACGGGATGTCACCTCCCTGTTCCAGAATGATCCTTGAAGGCACCCCCTCCATGCAGGCCAGCGTGGCAAGATCATCGGGAGAACATGGCGAAACAAAATCCGGGAATGCCTCGCGCACCAGCAGCGGCTTTCGCTGCCAGTACTCGCGGAGAAAATCCTCGGGTGAAAGTCCACCGAATAGAGTCCTGGATACTTCCATGCTGCTGTAGCTATCGAAAAAGCAGTTTCAACCCCTCGTACAACGGCCAGGCCAATAGCAACGCCATCACAATAGCCATAATTGTCCTGGACGACTTTTGGACCGGAAACTCATACTGGCAATAGGGGCAGATATCGTTCCCCTTCTCAACCTCCAGCGCACATGACGGACATTCTCGCATGGCAGTCCACCTCCTGAATGACGAGACCGAAGATACGGATACGCCGGGATTTCTACGTGAACCGGCAACGGACCAGCCCATGCTCAAGGAAACACTTTTCCCCACTGCGCTTTTATCGGGGTTCGCATAATATCCATTGTACCCGTTTCCGTGATACCCTTGCCGCTTACAGACGACGAAGTAGGCCTTGCACCTTCTGCGGAGGATGTGGTCCACGCGCCGGAGATCGATATCCGCGTGGCTGGCACGCAGGACTATGGACATGCGGAGACCATCTCCGCACTAATAGAGGTTGCCGCGAAAGCGCGGGGGACAGGTATTGCCCAACGCGCGCCGGAATACATCCGTCAGAGGATGGAGGAGGGGAAGGCCGTCATCGCAGTCTGCGGAGATCAGGTAGTTGGGTTCTGCTACATCGAAACATGGAGTCACGGAAAATATGCGGTCAATTCGGGCCTGATCGTGGCACCGGAATTTCGTAACCAGGGATTAGCGAAGCGCATCAAGCGACGCGCCTTTGAACTTTCCCGCGAAAAATTCCCCGACGCCAAGCTTTTTGGAATTACCACGAGCCTGGCAGTCATGAAGATCAATTCCCAGCTCGGCTACAAACCCGTTACGTTCTCCGAACTCACCTCTGATGATGTATTCTGGCAGGGTTGCCAGAGTTGTCCAAACTTTGACGTGCTCACGCGCATGAAGCGCAAGATGTGTCTGTGCACAGGCATGTTGTACGACCCCGATCAAGACCAGGAGTAGTGGCTCGGATTTGCCCTGGCGAAAGAAGTATTTTGCCCCTGTGACAGGCGGCTGTCACTCCGCATCCGTATTGTGTGCAACACCCTAGCCCGCCAAAGCCGCCGTGATTGTCCACGTCGTCCTACCACTACCCCTGGAAACCACCTTCTCGTACCTCGTCCCGGAGGCCCTGGAGAACGATGCGCAGGTGGGGCGCCGCGTTGTTGTGGAATTCGGCAAACGCCGCTTGACGGGCATTATTTCCGAACAGGTTGCCGATGCCGACACGCACGAGGAAGCGTCGCGACTGAAACCCGTTCTTGACGTCCTCGACACAACGCGTGCCATTTCCGACGAGCTGCTGCAGCTCACGCGCTGGATCGCGCACTACTACGTCTGCGGATGGGGCGAAGTGCTCAAGACGGCGTTACCCTCAGGCATTGACCGTCAGGAAAAAGTTCGCATACGTCCTGCAGGAATTCCGCGCGGCGTGTGGAAGGATCATGCCACCGTCCAGGCGCTATTCCGGTATCTTGAAAAGCACAAGCACGCCACGTTGGGTGGTCTTAGACAGGCAGGCATTGATGTACCGATGACCCTTGTTCGGCGCCTGGAGCGGGATCATCTGGTGACCTCGGTGCGCACGATCCAAAATGCCAGAGTTGGAGTAAAGCATGAGGATGTGGTCCGGTTTGTACCGGCGTTCCGGAATGCCGGCAGTGCCAGGGATCTCACCGAGCAGATGCGGGGGCCAAAACAGAAGGCGGTGATTACTGCACTGGCCAAAGCCAACAGGGACGGAGAAGAAGCTCCGGCCATGCAAGACCTGATGCGGCGAACCGATGCCAGCACGACGACCATCCGCAGCCTCGTGCGCAAGGGAATCCTGGTAATTTCGCAGCGCGAAGTAATCCGGACGCCCGGCTATGCATCGTCCTCCTTGGGCCGCACTGCACGCCACACGCTGAACCAGGCGCAGCAACAGGCGCTGGGCGCTATTGACGCTGCGCTGGAGGCACGCACGTATGGGACCTTCCTGCTGCACGGCGTAACTGGAAGCGGCAAGACCGAAGTCTATCTCGCCGCACTCGGCCGGGTGCTCGACCGAGGACAGACCGGCATCGTCCTCGTTCCAGAGATTGCCCTGACTCCCCAGACGGTACAACGCTTCCGCCAACGTTTTGGTGACAGGATTGCCGTTCTCCATTCGAGCATGAGCCTTGGAGAACGGTATGACGCCTGGCGGCTCTTGCTGAGCGGACACTACACGGTAGCTATTGGACCCAGGTCGGCGATATTCGCGCCGCTATCAAATATTGGCATCATTATCGTCGATGAAGAGCACGAACACACCTACAAGCAGTCCGATAAGCCACCACGGTACCACGCCCGCGATGTCGCGGTGGTGCGTGCTCGCATGAACAAGGCAGTTTGTGTGCTGGGATCAGCCACCCCCTGTCTGGAAAGTGTCCAGAATGTGCGCACCGGCAAGTATACGCTTTTGGAAATGGCCGAGCGCGTGCCTGTCCCCGGTCATGCGGCCGCTCCGCTGCCTGATATACAGATCGTGGATCTAGTCGAAGAGCGGATGCATCGGCGTCTCGAGGGGACGTTGTCTGAGCCGCTGCGGTTAGCCATAGGTGAGCGTCTCGCTCGCAAGGAACAGGTCATCCTCTTTCGGAACAGGAGGGGGTATGCTCCGGTCATCGAATGCCAGGCGTGCGGCGCGGTGCCGCAGTGTGCAGACTGCTCGGTGAGCATGACGTACCACAAGGTTAAACATCATCTGCGGTGTCACTATTGTGGTCTCGCCCAGAAGGTGCCGTTGGTGTGCTTCACGTGCGAGTCTCAGGACTTGCGGCAGGTGGGCGCCGGCACGCAGCGCGTGGAAGAGGAGCTCGATGCTTGCTTTCCGGCGGCAAGAATCGCCCGCATGGACCGGGACACCACGTCCACCAGGAATGCCCATCGCGACATTCTCGAGCAATTCGGTCGCGGTAAGACTGACATTCTGATCGGCACGCAGATGGTGGCCAAGGGGCTGGATTTTCGCCGGGTGACCCTGGTGGGGGTCATCAATGCCGATGCCGGTATGTGGTTGCCCGATTTCAGGGCGGAAGAGCGCACTTTTCAGCTACTCATGCAGGTATCCGGCAGAGCTGGGAGAGCCGATCTTCGCGGGGATGTCCTTTTGCAGACGAGGCAACCGGGAGAGGAACTGTTTTGGCATGTACTTCAGCATGATTTTGCGGGATTTGCCGACCGTATGCTGCTGGATCGAAAGGCGCTCGGCTACCCGCCCTTTGGCCGAATCGTGGGTGTCGAGTTTCGGGGGCCGGAAGAAAAGCAGGTTGGCGACATTGCGCAGCGCTGGAAACAACTGGTCGTCCAGGAATTGCCCGCTGCGATCCAGGTTCTCGGCCCGGAGCCGGCCCTCATAGAGCGCGTCAAGAAGCTGTACCGGCATCATCTTGTCCTCAAAGCGCCGAAGTCCTTCGCTGGCATGCAGGAAAGCCTTCGTCTGGTGATCAGGAACTTCGGCAAGCCGCCGCGCGGATATCGGATCGCTATTGATGTAGACAGCGTCGGTATGATCTGACAGACTACGACCAGGGGAGTCCTGCGCCGAGCATGCCTGGCCATTGCTTTCATAGAAACCTACACGCAGACGTTACGTTACTTCAGCGGGAAGGGTGAGTCCCGCACGGTCAGCTCCCTCTTAACTCCGTCAGGGCCGGAAGGCAGCAGCGGTAGGAGGTTGTAGCGACGCGATGCGGATAGCTTACCCTTCTTTTTTGCATGCTTGCCGTGCGTGCGACTGTGAGTGTGACATTGTACCTTGCCCAGCAACTTTTCGTGCTCCGTAATTCACCCTGATCCCATGCACCTATTCCTGATTCTAGGCCTGCAGGAGGCAACAAGCCCATTCGGCGCATTCGGCATGCTTGTGCCGCTATTACTCATCTTCCTGGTCTTCTACTTCTTCATCATCCGCCCGCAGAAAAAGCGCGAGAGCCAGCGCAAGGCGATGATCGAAGCGGTCAAGAAAGACGACAAGATTATCACAGCCGGAGGTATTCACGGGACCGTGACCAAGGTTGACGACACCAGTGTGTTGGTCGAAGTCCACACCAATGTTAAGCTCCGTGTTGAGAAAAGTGGGATCGGAACTGTCAACCCGTAGGTTCTATTGGTTTCGCCTGCCGGCTCACGCCATGTGAGCCGGATAGACGTTGCTACGATCACTTGGAGGTGCCGCGCATGGAGTCCACAGACGCGCAGCAGGACTTCAGCTTCGATACCATAGAAGATGCCATAGCCGAAATCCGGGCGGGCAAGCTCATCATCGTGGTCGATGATGAGGATCGTGAGAACGAAGGAGATTTTATTGGCGCAGCAGAAACCATTACCCCGGAACTGGTCAATTTCATGGCCAAACACGGCCGGGGACTTATTTGCGCGCCCATGGCTGCCGACCGGACGATCAGCCTGAGCCTAGATATGATGGTTGCGGCCAACACCGGGCTGTACAACACGCCATTTACGGTATCGGTGGACTACCGGCATGATACCACCACGGGCATTAGCGCTTCCGACCGCGCCACAACTATCCGCGCCCTGGCCGATCCTTCAGCCTCGGCCTCCGATTTTGCCCGGCCGGGTCATGTGTTCCCGCTACGAGCAAGTCAAGGCGGGGTCTTGCGGCGCGCTGGCCATACCGAGGCCACGGTGGATATGGCGATCCTTGCGGGCAAGCAGCCGGTGGGTGTCCTGGTGGAGATTCTCAATGAAGACGGTACAATGGCTCGTGTGCCAGAGTTGCGCAAGATCGCGGCGCGCTTCGATATGCCGATTATCACGATTAGCGACCTGATCGCCTATCGCCTGCGCAATGAATCGCTGGTCACGCGCGTAGCGGAAGTACGGCTGCCTACTGCGTACGGCGAATTCATGTTAGCCGCCTTCGAAGACCAACTTACCGGTGATGCCCATCTGGCACTGTACAAGGGAACCTGGACGGAGAATGACCCGGTGCTCACGCGAGTCCACTCGCAGTGTGTTACGGGTGATATCTTCGGATCCCAGCGATGCGACTGCGGGCAGCAACTCCATAAGGCCATGCAGCGCGTTGCGCAGGAGGGTACGGGACTAGTCCTGTACATGAAACAGGAGGGACGTGGAATCGGACTATTGAACAAGCTCCGCGCTTACCAATTGCAGGAGGATGGTCTCGACACGGTAGATGCCAACGAAGCGCTTGGCTTCAAAATGGATCACCGGGACTATGGCATCGGCTGCCAGATACTGCGCAATCTGGGCATCCGCAAGCTCCGCCTGATGACGAATAATCCCACAAAGCGGGTGGGCCTGCACGGCTACGGGCTGGAAATTGTCGAGCGTGTTCCGATAGAAATTCCGGCCAACGATATCAACGAGTCCTATCTGCGGACCAAGCGAGACCGCATGGGCCACATCCTGACAGATCTGGAAGACTTGGA
This sequence comes from Rhodothermales bacterium, assembly GCA_963665975.1. Lineage (GTDB taxonomy): Bacteria > Bacteroidota > Rhodothermia > Rhodothermales > Bin80. Next base: position 2,328,690 of record OY762508.1, on the reverse strand, counting down.
AGAAAAGCCCCTGAGGCGCACGCTATAGGCTTCAACCGACCTGCCATTCCTGTTATTGCGCAGTCGCGCTGGCGCACCCTTGGTTTCAGCCTGCACGAGAGCAGATAGCACGTGCACCTTGTATCGGGTGTATAGTACCTTGTATGGACGCTTGCTTGTCCGCTCACGAATTCCTGGAGGCATGTCCCTGAATAGAACCGGTGTTCCGTTCCTGCTCATTGCGCTACTCGCTCTGCCGGTCGCCGCACAGCAGACCGCCAAACCTGTCCTGCACGGCCGTCATTGGATTGCCATAACCGGAAAGCCGCTCGGCGCGACCGCTGGCGCCATGATGTTCGCCAAAGGGGGCAATGCCGTCGACGCTGCCTGTGCGATGTTAGGCGCCACGTCAACCATGTGGGATGTCTTGAGTTGGGGAGGTGAAACACAGGCGCTCATCTACAACCCCAATACCGGTGACGTCGTCGGCATCAATGCGCTCGGAGTCGCGCCGACGGGAGCTACGGCCGCGTTTTTCAAGGAACAGGAATTACAATACCCACCCGAGTTCGGCGCCCAGGCCGCGGTAACACCGGGCACCCCCGGTGGGCTCATGGTCATGCTCGCGGAGTATGGGACGCTCAGCCTGAAGGATATCCTGGAGCCTTCGATACAGATGGCCGAAGGCTATCCCATGGAAGCGCAAGCTTCCGCCAGTATTGAACGCAACAAGGAACACATCAAGAAATGGCCCTACTCGCGATCGATCTTCTTGCCGCACTTCGGCGAGACTCACGAGGCCCCCCGGACCGGCGAAATCTTCCGCCAGCTCGATCTCGCTGCTACGCTGCGCAAACTTGTTGCCACCGAAGCGGAAGCCCTTGCGGCTGGCAAGACGCGCAAAGAGGCCATCTATGCGGCATACGACCGTTTCTACAAGGGTGATGTCGCCGAAGAGTTGGTGCGTGGCACGCGGGAGCAGGGAGGACTCCTCACCATGGAGGATTTAGCGCAATGGCAGGTCTACATCGAAGAGCCGGTGATGACCGAGTACAAGGGAATCGAGGTCTATAAACTCACCTCGTGGGTGCAGGGGCCGGTCATGCTGCAGGCGCTGAATATGCTCGAGAATCTAGACGTTCAGGACATGGGCTACAACAGCGCGCGGTACATTCATGCCCTCTACCAGGTCATGAATCTCGCCTTTGCCGACCGCGACTTCTACTATGGAGATCCGTATTTCCCGCCGGAAGAGCCATTGGCCGGGCTGCTATCCAAGGAATACGCCAAGTCCCGCCTCGCAGACATCGACTGGGAGCGTAACGATCCTGATGCCAAGCCAGGCGACCCCTATCCATTCCAGGACGGAGAGAATCCCTACCTGCACCATCTTGAGCAGTGGGCCGCCGCGCGGGAGCCTGTTTCTTCGGACACGGATTACAAGGAGGATTTTTATGCCGGCACTACTTCCATTCAGGCCGCTGACGCGGAAGGTTGGGTAGTCTCGGTCACGCCAAGCGGTGGATGGATTCCAGCTGTCGTTGCCGGACGTACAGGCATCGGGCTCAGCCAGCGGATGCAGAGCTTTGTCCTGGATCCGTCCGAAAACCCCTATAATGTCGTCGAGCCCGGCAAGCGCCCACGCGCCACGCTTACCCCGGGTATGGCGCTGAAGGATGGTATGCCATACCTCTCCTTCGCGGTGCAGGGAGGCGACAGCCAGGACCAGAACCTGTTGCAGTTCTTCCTCAACATGGTCGAGTTCGGCATGAATGTCCAGGAGTCTGTTGAAGCGGCAAACATCAACAGCTTTCAGCTTTACGGATCCTTCGGCGCGCACGAAAAGCATCCCGGCCGCATTCTGCTCAACGACGCTGTTCCACCGTGGGTCCGTAGCCGGCTGGACGAAATGGGCTACGACATAGAGTACGGCGCACGCACGTCAGGACCCATTACTGCCATTTACTTTGACCGGGAGCATGGCACCCTGTGGGGCGGAGCCAGCAACCACGGCGAAGACTACGGCATTGGCTGGTAAGCCGCTCAATGCAATAGCCATGGTAACCGCAGTTAAGGCCAATCTCACCTGCGCGCTGCTACTAGTGCTTCTGTTTACATGCAGCGCTTGCTCTCCTTCGGGAGAACCGTCTGCAGAGGAAAGAGCGACTGCTCTTGAGGAGGTAGATTACAATTTTCACGTCAAACCCATTCTGGCCGAGCACTGCTTCACGTGCCACGGGCACCATGCCGAGAGCAGGAAGGCCGACCTGGAGCTACACACTGAGCATGGCCTGTTCGCTGCGTTGCGGGACGATTCCACGCGGCGCGTTGTAGTACCTGGAGATCCTGCCAAGAGTGAGTTAATCCGGCGGATAACATCACCGATTGCGAAGGACCGTATGCCGCCGCCCGAAGCGCCTAGGGCGCTAACGGAATATCAGGCAGAGGTCCTGAAAGAGTGGGTTCGCCAGGGCGCAGAATGGAAGCCGCACTGGGCCTTTATCCCGCCAAGCCGTGTGGATATTCCTGTGACGCGGGCCAGCAATTGGGCCAGAAATCCCATAGATCATTTTGTCCTGGCGCGCCTGGAACGCGAGGGGCTGGAGCCAAGCCGCGAGGCGGACCGCTACACATTGATCCGGCGACTGTACCTGGATCTGGCGGGGCTACCGCCATCAAGTGCCCGCGTGCAGTCATTTGTTCAGGACTCGCGGGATGATGCCGTCGAGCTACTGGTCGACGAGCTACTTGCCTCGCCTCATTTTGGCGAGCGCATGGCGGTTTTCTGGCTGGATCTAGCACGCTTTGCCGATACCAATGGATATTCTATAGACGGGGGCCGCCATTTGTGGCTGTGGCGCGACTGGGTAATACATGCGTTCAACGAGAACAAACCCTTTGATACGTTCATCATTGAGCAACTGGCTGGCGACCTGTTGGAGCAGCCTACCGAAGCACAGCTGGTGGCCACGGGATTCCACCGCAATCACATGATTACGCACGAAGGCGGTACGATTCCCGAAGAGAACCTGACAAATTATGTGGCTGACCGCGTAAAGACGACCGGAGAAGTCTTCCTGGGATTGACGATGGCTTGTGCCCAGTGCCACGACCACAAGTACGATCCTATCACGCAACAGGACTACTACCGCTTTTTCGCCTTCTTTAACACGATTGAAGATCGTGGACTTGACGGAGATGCCGGCGTGAATGCCTTGCCGTCCATGCAGGCCAGCACCTTACTCGCGTCCGAGGAGGAAATCACGGCCATCCGTGAAGAGCTCGTCCGTCTGCGTGCCACGCTGGCGTCTGACCACCACAAGCAACCGGTCTGGGAAGAGTCCATGCGCCGTGAGCTCGCAGAACGCGGCCGAGGCCTTGCCCTGCACCCGGTTCGGGTCCTTAAGGTGACCACGCCTAACTCCGGCTACACCGGAGAAATCCTTCCTGACGGCTCCGTGTTTATCGGGCAGCCAGGCGGCCTCGCGGCATACAATGTGTCGCTCCGCCTGGATGGCGAGGCCGGTAGCCAGCCGCTCAGTGGCCTCCGCATCATATTCTCCCCGCATCCTCACATCCGCCAAGGCTCTATTGGCCACGGGGCGCGACTGGACGGTTCCTTCATATTAACGAGCGTCCATGTCAGCAAGGATGCCCTGCCATCGGATCAAGTTGACCCTCATCTTACGCAGCCTATTCGCCGCGTGACGGCAAGTCATGCTCACCCGGACTATCCGGCCAATGCCGCGCTGGACGAGCGGCGCATCAACGGCTGGTCTCCGCACCCACAAAACCGGAGTTCGCAGCACATCACGCTCACCCTCGAGGAACCGATCGATCCCACTGAGACGCCATTTGTCACCTTGATGCTGAACTTTGGAGCGGGAGACAACCTGATTGGAGGACATTTTCGGGTCCTGGCGATGGAGGGCACTGATGACGGCTCATCAGTGCCCTCGGATGAAGCGGAGATCCTATATACCGACCCGGCGCGACGAACATCGGAGGCGAAGGAGCGCCTCCGGGCATTTTTTGCGGCTACCAGCCTACAGGTAGCATCACTGCGCTACCAAGTCGAGAATCTGGAAGAGCGGCTAGATGTGCTGACCGGAACACACTCCACCATGGTGATGAACGTGGCTGCAAAACCGCGGGAAACATTTGTATTGAACCGAGGGCAGTACGATCAGCCTTTGTACCGCGTGGATCCGGGCGTCCCATCTGTCCTTCCACCTATGTCTGACGGCGCGACTGCATCTCGATTGGACCTGGCACTTTGGCTAACCGAAAAGGATCATCCTCTTACTGCGCGTGTCGCCGTCAACCGATTCTGGCAGATGCTCTTTGGCACGGGGCTCGTATCTACAGCTGCGGACTTTGGGATGCGAGGAGCCCTGCCCAGCCATCCCGCTCTGTTGGATTGGCTGGCGGTAGAGTTCATCAACAGCGACTGGAATGTTAAGGCCCTGCTCAAGCAGATTGTTCTGTCCGCCGCCTATCGCCAGCAGTCCGTTACGAGCGATGATCTCCTGGCGCACGATCCGCAGAATCGACTCCTGGCGCGTGGTCCCCGATTCCGCTTGCAGGCCGAATTCATTCGTGACCTCGCCCTTCAGGTGAGTGGCTTGATGGTCCCGCAATTGGGTGGTCCGAGCGTACATCCGTACCAGCCTGCTGGACTGTGGAAGGAAATCAGCCACTATGGCAGCACGCCAGCTACCGCACAAGTCTTCGTGCAGGACCACGCCGATAAGCTATACCGCCGGAGCCTGTACACCTACTGGAAGCGAACCGCACCGCCGCCATCAATGCTCATGTTCGATGCGCCGACGAGAGAGGTCTGCACGGTCACGCGAGAGGTCACCAACACGCCTCTTCAGGCCTTGGTGCTTCTCAATGACCCCCAGTTCGTGGAGGCCAGTCGGGCCTTCGCCGAGCGGGTCTTACTGGAGACGTCCGGCGACCGCGACACCCGTCTGCGTTTTGCTTACCAGGAGGTGACCGGTCGCGTGCCGGATCGTGCCACAATGACCATTCTCCGAAACCGTCTCGAGGAAGAACTGGCGACCTTTGGGCGCGATCCTGACCGCGCCCAGCAGTACTTAAGCATTGGGGAATCGCCACGGAGCGAACTGCTTGACACCCGTGAGCATGCCGCATGGATGACTGTCGCCAGCCTGCTGCTCAATCTCAGCGAGACCATTACCAGGGACTGACGCTGCCATGCACCCTCTCCTTCACTACGAGCGCGCGCTTACACGGCGCACCTTTCTGGGAAAAGCCGCACGCGGCATTGGCCGGTTGGGCCTGGCCTCCTTGCTGTTTCCGGGGCTGGTGGGTAAACCCCGAAGGAACGGACTTCCACATTTCGTGCCCAAGGCGAAACACGTCATCTACCTTTTCCAGTCCGGTGGTCCCTCGCATGTCGACTTGTTCGACTACAAGCCTGTGCAGCAGGAGTTGCATACGACCGAGCTTCCAGACTCCGTGCGAGGCACACAGCGCCTTACCGGCATGACGGCGCACCAACAGTCGTTTCCGGTGGTGGCGCCGTGGTGGCCCATGCGCCGGTGCGGCATGCACGGTACGTGGATCAGCGACCTCTTGCCTCATATTCAGACGATCGCCGACGATATCTGCCTCATCAAGTCAATGTATACCGAGGCGATCAATCACGATCCGGCTATCACTTTCATCAATACAGGTTCGCAGCAGATTGGACATGCGAGTCTCGGGTCCTGGCTGAGCTACGGGTTGGGGAGCGAGAATGAGAACCTGCCGGCGTACGTCGTACTGCTTTCGCAGGGCACGGGAAAGAATCCTGGCCAGCCAATATTTGCCCGCTTGTGGGGTAGCGGCTACTTGCCTTCCAGCCATCAGGGCGTACTGTTGCGCCCGGGTGTCAACCCGGTGCTGTACCTGGCCGATCCTCCGGGCGTTTCGCGCGCGCAGCGGCGCAAGATGTTGGACGACCTTGCAGCGCTCAACCTGCGTGAGGCGGAGGCCGTGGGAGACCCGGAGACGCTGGCTCGCGTCGAGGCCTACGAAATGGCCTATCGTATGCAGACTGCCGTCCCAGACCTGATGGATCTTTCGGATGAGCCGGACGAAGTCTTTAACCTGTACGGCGCAGAGTCGCGCAAGCCCGGCAGCTACGCCGCCAACTGTCTACTCGCCCGGCGTATGGTCGAGCGTGGCGTACGTTTCGTGCAGCTCTTCCATCGAGGATGGGATCAGCACATAGCGCTACAGTCGCAATTGCCGGCCCAGTGTCGTGATGTAGACCAGGCGTCGGCTGCCTTGGTCAAGGATTTGAAGCGTCGCGGACTGCTGGATGACACACTGGTTATATGGGGCGGCGAATTCGGGCGCACGGTATATAGTCAGGGAACGTTAGGGCACCCCAGTTCCGGGCGGGACCACCACGGTCGATGCTTCGCGCTATGGGTTGCCGGTGGCGGCGTAAAGGCTGGTTACGAGTACGGCAAGACGGATGATTTCTCCTACAACATCGTCGAGCACCCTGTCCATATCCGTGATTTGAATGCTACCTTACTGCACCAACTCGGTATTAATCACGAGCGGTTGACGGTCAAATTCCGTGGCCTTGACCACAAGCTGACAGGCGTCGAGGAAGCCCACGTGGTACACGGCATACTGTCCTAAGAATCGGCTGGATTGACGACCCGCTTCGCTACCGGGGGCTTAGAAGGCAGCACAAACATCCGTTACCACCAACAGGACGGATTCTTGATCGAACCGACTCTTGTACGCATCGGCTATCGACTTGGCGTGCTCCTTAGCTAAGCCCCCTGGCGGCGCCACAATCAGCACGATCTTGCTATGTTCGCGGAGCAACTCGTTTAACCTACTCTGCCACTGCCCGTAGGCATCCAGAACGGTCAACCCTTCCGGAAATCTGCTTGTAACCTCGCTGGCCAGGAATGCATCCCAGTCGGCATCCGACACCGTGCCGTCCGCAGTGCTGCGGCCGAAGAAGAGCCGGTATTCCACGTACGGATCCGTGCCTTCGGGACAGGCTTCCAGCGCCTGAGGCTGCTGGTACGCAGCCGAAACGGCCAGTGCAAGGATAATGGCTATGGTTGCTGTTAACGTTGTTTTCATGGGACCTATGAATTTGAGTACGTATTTGCCCGGCAGTAATAGTAGGCGCAACAGGCGTGATCAGCAAGCAATGTAGACCTGGTCTATGAAAGGAGAATTTACAGCACTTGACTGCTCTCTTTCGATGACATTCGAATAATTCCTCTGACAAAGGGGTGCTTTTTCCTTGACATCTGCACCTTGGACGATTATGTTTGGCCGAGTTCCTTTCCATAGGCCTATCGGTCCCCAAACCCGTGTAAGGGTCGGGGCTAAGAGGGAATCCGGTGCCTCCGCTGTTGAGGACATGCCGGAACTGTACCCGCAACTGTAGGCCACCCGAAGTTCGGGGATGTTGGTAGCACGCAGTCACTGTCTAACGATGGGAAGGCTGTATGCTGTATCCCCGACAGCGTGTTTCTGTGGAAACATGCAGGTGGCGAGTCAGGAGATCTGCCGAAGGCTGGATTAGCCGATCACCTCCGGGAATTGAGGTTCGAGGCATGGTGTCCCCTGACGCATGGATGTTTCCGCGTGGTGACAGCAGCCCGAACCTCAAGATTGAGATTCGGGCTTTTTTATGCTGCGCATTTTTCTCCTTCTGCAGGGTTTGCAGCCGTCACTCGCAGACACCACGCTCCGTCTGCCGACCGTCACGGTTACCGCCACGCGACTCCGCACTCATCTCCTGGAGGCACCGGCACGTGTCACCGTGTTGGACGCCGAATCCATGAGTGAAGCTGCCGCGCAGAACATGGCGGAATTGCTTGCGCGGCGCTCCGGCGTGTTCATTCGGCGCTATGGCGGGGGTGGACTTGCCTCCATGTCCCTTCGTGGCAGCACGGCCTCGCAGACGCTGGTACTACTGGACGGACACCGTATTGCAAGTCCGCAACTTGGGCAACTCGACCTGTCGCTGCTACCCACCGTCCTGTTGCAATCGGTGGAGGTGATGCACGGCGTGGGATCCGCGCTCTACGGTACCGATGCGCTGGGCGGCGTGGTGAACCTGCGCACGATCCGTCCCGGCGAAAGGCTCCTCACGGTCAAGGGAATCGCCGGAGCGTACGGAGAGCGTACCGGCTCGGCGTTGGCATCCGGCCAGCTTGGCAGCGTCTCCGGTGTTGTAGCGGTCGAAGCAAATGCCGCTCGCGCCGACTGGCCATACCTCAACAATAGCCTGTTTCCACCGCAGGAGGTGCGCCGGACAGGCGCTGATCGGCGTCGGCTGTCGCTGTATTCCGCCTTCGCCATGGAGACGTGGCACATGACCGCGTGGTATAATGATTCGGAGCGTGGGCTGCCGACAATCGGCTCCATCCTGGCTGACGATGAGCGGCAATGGGACAGACACCTGCGTGTACTCGCGGGCGGAAACCTGGGCAGGCTGCGTCTGAGCGGGCTTGCACAGTCGGGATCACTGCGCTATGTCAATCCGCAACTTGACCTGGATAATACGGGAAGAACGTTTGTCTCGTCGTTAGACGCCGATGTCCGACTACGGTCAGGAGAAAACTTCGACCTGATTACGGGGCTTTCGCAGGGCTATGCCCGTGCCCGTCATCCGAGGCTGCAAAGCAACGCTTCCGAACAGTATGCGGCTGCCTTTGCTTCAGCAACTATTCGCGCCGGGAGTCTGCGCCTCTATCCTGCTCTCCGCGCTGACGCATACCACCGTCCGGGTGAGCCCCTCCTTGTGCAATTCAACCCTCGCCTGGGACTGAACCTGCGCCTGCTGTCCCGGCCGGCGTTACATCTGAAGTCTTCTGCCGGGCGATTCTTCCGTAATCCCACCTTCAATGACCGATTCTGGCAACCGGGTGGCAGGAGTGACCTCAGGCCCGAGCATGGCTGGAGTACGGATCTGGGCCTCCGGCTGGAACACCGGGGTGGCAGGCTTGAGGCATCTGCGTTTCTATCCCGAGTAACGGACCAGATTCAGTGGCTACCGTCAGAAGGCGGCTACTGGGCGCCGGTGAACCTGGGACGGATCCATTCACGTGGTCTGGAGACTTCTTACGAGTGGCGGTGGGAGATGGCGCACCTCTCCGGTGGATTCTTCTATACGCTGACCGACGCGCGTGACTGGAGTGATCAGACCGCGCCGTCCTATGTGCGACTCCTGCCCCGCCATCAGGGCAAGAGCCACCTCTCGCTACACCTGGGATTTGCACGGCTTAGCGCCTCGGCGCGCTACGTAGGCAGACGCTTTATCACTACAGACGGCTCTTCGTCCCTTGTCCCGTTCACCCTTATTGACGGCAGCCTGGAGTTGGACCAGCGTGTTGGGAATGTTGCGCTTACGGTGAGCGCTGCCGCCGAAAACGTCTTCAATCTCCGATACGAGGTCATGCCCTCTTACCCGATGCCTCCACGCCTTGGGCGCATAGGACTTTCTGCAACCATCTACTAACCCACCTTCCATGCACAGATCATCGCTGTTTCTCGCACTGCTCATTCTATGTCCAGCTCTCTCCGTGGCGCAACAGACCACGGGCATCTACGTGGCAAACCAGGGTAATTTCTCCGACAAGAATGGCTCGATCACATACTACGATCCGGTCACGGGAGAGGCCTCCGAAGTCCTCTCAGACTTCGGCACGCTCGTACAGAGCGTGGCGCTCGTGGGCGGCAGCGTCTACGTCATGTCCAATACCTCCGGAAATGTGGACATCCTTGATCTCGCCACGCACGAGCGAATCGGGCAGATTCCGGGCGTTGCCAGCCCACGTTACATGGCAGTCGCCCCGGGATCCAAAGCTTACGTTTCCAATTTGTACTCCAATACCGTAACGACGCTTGATCTTGGTGCAAGAACCATTCTGGGCGCCATTGATGTTGGCAGCAATCCGGAAGATATTGCCGTAACCCGCGGCCGCGCCTACGTAGCGAATTCCGGCTTCGGGAATGACTCTACTCTCACGGTGATCGACATCCTGACCGACACGGTCGTGGATTCTATTGATCTCGGCTGCTTGGGGCCGCGCCATTTGGAAATCGATGAAGAGCATGACATCTGGGTGTTCTGTAAAGGCGCAACCATCTACAATGACGACTTCACGGAAGTCATCGCACGCATCAACGGCGCCGTAGTGGTACTCAATGGAGCCACGGGAGAAATCATGCAGCGGTTTGACTTTGAGTTCCAGCCAGGCGCCGCCTCACTGGGGCAGGATTCATGGTACTCCGCAGGCAGCCAGGAGGCCTTCCTCTTGCATGGTCGGGAGCTCCTCGTCTTTTCCACGACGACCAATGCCATGCAGGAAACGATCACCCTCTCGGGTGAGGACGATGTAGGTGGGATCGCCTATGATGCCCAAACGCAACAATTCTATGCGGCGCGCCTGGCTCCTGGCGTCATGGGGTTTACGACCCCAGGCTACGTCTCCATCCACGGTCGCGACGGAATGGAAATAGCACGCTTTGCCGCCGGCATTGCGCCTACATCGATCGCGCTACGCCAAGAGGAGGCACCCACCCTGGCCGAAGGCGCGGAGCTTCCGCAGGAATTCGGTCTGCAGACCAACTACCCCAACCCCTTCCACGATGCGACACAGATATCCTGGAAACTCGCTGAGCCAGGCTTTGCGACGCTTGTCATCTTTGACGCGCTCGGACGCGTGGCAGCCATCCCCGTACGGCAACATCTGGGCGCAGGTCACCACGAACACGTCTGGAGTGCCGGCGCGCTGCCGAACGGCGTATACTTCGCACAGTTGACGTCCGGCCAGCACGTCTCAACACGGCGTCTGCTGCTTGCTCGGTAACGCGGCGACATATTCTCGCCCGTAGAATCTACAAACGAGGCACGAAGGCTTGGACCGCCTCTCCCCCACAAGTGAGACCAAGGATTGCTTTGGCGATGCGGAAAAGCAGACTCAGCAAGTATCGCAATACCAATGTCTTATCACCGAGTGGACTTGACGCCTGACTTATTGGTCGTATGTTATTCTTGTGGTCTATCGTCCCATCCGTTTGTCATGCCACGACGTATTCCAGACAAAGAGTCATTGACAATTGAGTTCAAGAGTGACAGGAAAAACTGTCAGACCGCGACTTGGACTTGGCTGCCTTGTGCTCGGCCAACACCGAAGGCGGAACACTATATCTGGGCGTCGAAGACGACAGAAGCATAACTGGGTTGCTTCCGGAACACGAGCATCTCACGCAACTGGCAGCCATTATTGCTCGCCGGACTGTCCCATCGCTGAGTGTCCGGACAGAATTGATCGAAGAAGAAGGAACGCGCGTGGCCTCGATCCATGTGCCCCGTTCCGAGCAACTTGTGGCTACTTCGGACCGCATGCTGCAACGACGACGCGCACGCGCAGATGGAACGCCCGAGTGTGTCCCTTTCCTGCCACACGAGTTTGCCACACGGGCTTCCTACCTGCGACAGTTGGATTATGCCGCGCTTCCGATTATCGAAGCAACCTTGGGGGATCTCGACTCCGTGGAGCGCCAGCGCATTCGGCAGGCCATCGAACAATATCATGGAGACCGCGCCCTCCTCGACCTGAGCGATGATTCCCAGAATGGAGCATTGGGGCTGACCTCCACTGCAGGGGGAAAGCGTGTTCCTACGGTGGCTGGCTTCCTCCTCATCGGCAACGAGGGGGCCTTCCGCACGTACATTCCCTCCCATGAAGTCTTATTGCAGGAACTCGACGGCTCCACTGTCCGCGCCAATGATTTCTATCGCTGGCCACTCGTGCGCCTCTATGAGCACATCGACCAGTTCTATCGCGCCCGCGTAGTCGAAGAAGAGATGCAGGTGGGACTTTTCGGGTATCCGTGCCTGTACTGGATCACCGGGCATTCCGAGAGGCCGTGATCAACACTCTCACGCACCGCGACTATACGCAGTTAGGCGCCGTCTATATCCGTTGGGAAAAGAAAGCGTTAACAGTAAGTAACCCCGGCAGCTTCGTTGAGGGTGTGGGAATAGACAACTTGTTAGTCGTAGAGCCCAAACCTCGCAACCCTGTGCTGGCCGATGCCTTCAAGCGTATTGGGTTGGCAGAGCGCACGGGTCGAGGTGTGGACCTAATCTACCAGGGGCTGCTCCGCTACGGACGCCGCGCACCGAACTTTGCCCGCAGCAATTCCTCCAGCGTCGTCGTAGAGTTGAGTTGCGCGGCTGCGGATCTGGATTTTCTGAGGATGGTGATTGAGCAGGAAAACAGCATGGGTAGTTCCATGCCACTCGATAGCCTGCTCGTCCTCTCGCACCTCAGGGCGACGCGTCGTAGCGACATGAGAGAGGTCGCTGCGCTTATACAGAAAGATTCGGGAGCAGCGCGTTCCGTGTTAGAGCGACTCGTGGAAGCAGGGCTAATCCAGCCACATGGCGTTAAGCGGGGGCGGACATACACACTCAGTCAAGCGATTTACCAGTATCTGGGAAAGCCCGAGGGCTACACACGGCAGGCCGGATTCGACCGCACGCAACAGGAGCACATGGTGCTCAATTATGTTGCGCAACACGGTCGCATCCGTAACCAGGACGTGACACACTTATGCAGCACAGGACGAGATCAAGCTTCTCGCCTCCTAAGACGGATGGTCGATTCAGGCAAACTGGTCATGCGTGGAGGGCGTAGATGGGCTTTCTATGAACTCGCCTCATAATGCTATGCGCGCTTATAGATTTTATGCGCGCGCTTATAGATTCGCGTATAACACGCTTATAGGGCTCATGGATATTTCACGTGGCGATCCCAACATTAGGGGAGCGCATTTGAGAAATAAGAGGCGCATCCTCTTTCGATGTCTCCATATTTTCTTCGGCGGCCGGGGAAACACTCAGCTATACGAGCCAAGATGTTACGCTTCTCATTGATCTCCCGCAAGAGCAGTGCGCCAACATCCAAAGGCATGCGCCCGCCATCAAATTCTCCGACCACCTTGCGAGGACCCACGCGCGTGAAGTACAGTGCCTGTGCTTGACAGTGTGTAGCTATAATCCGACTGAATTACCGGAATTATATATAAAGAATTGTTTATTAGATATTAATCTGTGCCATATGCATCTTCGTCTACCGCCTTATTGACAAGTCTGGGCTATACGTTTATTCTGTTCCGCAGCTTATTCCTGCAGGCCAATGGCATTGTGCCAATTCGGAGGTACAGTAATGATGCGTCGCATTACCATAGTCATGCTCAGTCTTCTCGCATTGGCAAGTGCCGCGGTACTTGGCTTCTACACCTACTATGCTGTTCTTGCCGAAAACGCGATGGCACGCCTGGGTCCGGAGGCCCCCGTCAGAATGGCTGACGGCACACAGTACCGGGATCTGAACAAGAACGGCGTGATGGATCCGTACGAAAATGCAGCGGCGCCGGTGGGGGAGCGCGTGCAGGATATACTCTCGAGGATGACTCTCGAGGAGAAGGCGGGGATGATGTTTATCAATATGATTGCCATGCGGCCGGACGGCACCCTCCAGGAGCGGCCGACGCCGAAGAATCCCTTCACGTTCATGATTCCCACCAATTCTACGATGATTGTGCGCCGCCACATGAATCATTTCAACATCATGCAGGGAAGTGACCCGGCCTCGATGGCGAAGTGGCACAATAGCGTGCAGAAGCTCGCAGAACGCACTCGGCTTGGCATCCCCGTAACCATTGGCTCCGATCCGAGGCATGGCTATCCGAGCAGTCCGGATGCGACCATGTTCGCTGGTGGTTTTTCCCATTGGCCGGAGCCTATTGGGCTTGCGGCAACGCGTGATACGCAATTGGTGGAGGTGTTCGGTGACATCGCACGGCAGGAATACATGGCTGTAGGTATTCGGCTCGCTCTTCATCCGATGATGGATCTGGCGACGGAACCGCGCTGGTCACGCATATTTGGCACCTTCGGTGAAGACGCAGACCTGACAACCCGCATGAGTCGCGCGTACATCCGCGGACTGCAAGGTTCGTCACTCGGCACCGAGAGTGTGGCAACGATGGCCAAGCATTTCCCCGGAGCAGGGCCACAGGATGACGGGTGGGAAGCGCACTTCTCCTATGGCAAGGATCAGGTCTATCCGGGCGGCAGGTTCGACTATCATGTAGCGCCGTTTGTGGAGGGCGCCATGGAGGCAAACACTGCGCAGATCATGGTGAGTTACGGTGTGGGCGTGGGCATTACGGAAGAGAAAGTGGGCTTTGCTTTCAGCCACGAAATCGTAACCGACCTGCTGCGCAACAAAATGGGATATGAGGGTGTCATCAGCACAGACTGGGCTGTGCTCAGCAGCAAGCGTGTACTGGGCCGCACCCTCCTCGAGTCGCCGGGATGGGGGGTGGAAGACCTGTTACCTGTTGACCGGGTCGAGAAGGCGCTGAATGCAGGGATTGATTTGTTCGGCGGAGAATCCAATCCGGAATGGATTGTTGAGCTGGTAGAAACAGGCAGGGTGGAGGAAGAGCGCCTGGACAGGTCCGTGAGCCGCCTGCTTGGAGACAAGTTCCTGCTCGGACTCTTTGACGATCCATTCGTCAACGAGAGTGCTGCTAGTAGTGTAGTCGGATCTGCCACCTTCATGGAGGCGGGGCGATTGGCGCAGCAGGCATCGATTGTGCTACTGAAGAATGCGGACATGGGCCGTGGTCCGATTTTGCCTCTCGGGGCAGGAGAGCGGCTCTATATACAAAATGTAGACAGCAGTGTAGCGGCCCGCTACGCTACGGTAACTGGCGACCCCGCCGCGGCCACTGTGGCACTGCTCAGAGTCCATGCGCCATACGATCCGCCGCGCGGCAACAGCATACTTGAGGGCCTGTTCCATCAGGGAGATCTTGATTTCAAGGGGCAAGAACTGGAACAGATACTTTCGATCACTCAGGCCCTCCCCACGATAGTAGACATCTACCTCGATCGCCCGGCCGTAATCCCGGAAATAGCGGAGAGCGCCGCGGGAATTCTGGCCAATTTCGGGGCATCGGATGAAGTAGTCCTGGATGCCGTATTTGGAAAACTTGAGCCCTCGGGACGTCTTCCGTTTGAGATGCCGTCCTCCATGCGTGCGGTCCGGGAGCAATTGGAGGACGTGCCGTTCGACAGTGCAGATCCACTCTTTCCATTCGGATTTGGCTTGAGCTATGCCAGGCTGGGCTCTGGTCTTACTCCAGTGGGACAGCAATAGGCCGTTCATTCCCGCACAGGTAATGCATCGTCGTCAACACCCTTTTCACTCCTGCTAAATTCAGTTCCATGAGACCCCCGCAAAGTGTTCGATTTCAGGCGGACAATGCCAAAGCGTCGCTGAGCCAAACCATCTGGTGCTTACCACGGTGACGCGGTCCTCAGGTAAATTCTCGTGCACAATCGCGCCGATAATTAGATCTTCTAAATTATTGGAATTTAATTAATGCGCGGCGCATAGCTCGGCATAAAAAGCCTATGCAAGAATCCAAGTCGGCGCATAGATCAGTTTATGATCCCGCCATGGTCAAACGACATCCCCAAAATCTTCAGATTCCGCAGATGCGGCAACCTATTCTCCCACCCCAAACTTCGCCGTGTAACTGATTGTAACTTCGTCCGCGAGGACAAATCGGCCAAACATAAACCTCCTGTCCGTCAGGTCATAGTCGCTCATGAGGAGCGTATAATCACCGGTCAGATGCACTTGTCCATCCTCCTGCGTGGCGCCTGTCACCATCATTTCGATTTCCTTGGTCACCCCTCCGAGTGTTAGATCACCGACCGTGACGAGCGAAAATGCCCCGCCATCAGACTCTTCGGATTTGGTCACTTCCTTGAGCGTGTACTGGACTTCCTTGTGCTCAGCCACTTTCAAGGTCCGACGCATATTCTTGGTCATCAGCATATTCCTGCCCTTGATTCCCTCGGCAGCAATCGTAATCTGAACATCTTGGAGACTTGGGGCCGCATCCTCCTGGGCCTGCATGGTTAGCATCCCGGTGAGTTCTGTGGCGTTTACCGTCCAGTCACCAGTATTGGACGTGCCATCAACCGAAAGCTCACTCTCAGGCTGGAGCACATAGGTCGCCGGTTCTTGCGCCAGGACCGGTGCGGCTACTATCAAGCACGCCGTCAATAAGAACAGTACACATCGGGAGGCGTAGGGCGATCGTGACATGGCGGAAGCAGGATTGGACAGGTAGGGACAACAACTGCGCTTAAAGTTGTAGACGCCGCGAAGCACATTGTTTCCGGCTCGGGGTTGTGGCATGTGCGCAATGCGCCACGAAATCCTGCATACAGACCCACGACCGCAATTTCGCCAGCGGCCTGCATTCTGACTACACACCATCAGCCATCGCTTAACTGCTTGGATGCGTGTGTGGGCTTACGTGAGTCACCATGGCTCGTGGCATATGGCGCTATCTTCTCATACCCTATTATTGACGAGCCTTATTTGCATGCGCGATAACCAGGCATCTTGAATTCAAAGTCGGATGAGTCTATAGTTTCTTCTCGGAGAGGTTGATCAAGTCAACCCAGTACAGAATTACCGTGTCCGCCCCATTCGCAAAGCGGCGCCATCTCATCAGTCATGCAACTGCTTGACTTCCATGATATTCCGCGGAGCATACACCGATAAGGTCTACACCGGGAACCCCCACCACCAGCTCGGATGCACGGAGCCATATTCCGGTCGCAATTGTTCTACTGAAAACACTGTACCCTACCCAACAGAAAATCTTCAACTCCCTATAATGATGCCCTAGAATACAGAGAGCAGCCCACAAGGCGCATCAGTTGATCAACGGCAAGCACAAGGACACGGGTGGGGCCACGCACACCCGCATGCCGGTCTCAACATTATTCCCTGCGCCCCCCACTGATCCGCTCAAGGGTCGAACGCTCCCTGAAGCGACATCGCTCCGGCGGAACAAGCCCGGCTGCGTGCTACGTCTCGCACGCCTGGCGAGGATTGCCGTCAATGACTGGCGCATGCGCGAGACGCTTGATGTGCACACAGATCTCAATAGACGAGACCTGCTGTCATCAGTCCATGGTCACGTCGATGTGGAAGGCGAACTTCGAGCGGTCCGGTCCACCAAGGTCGCGGATTAATTGGCGCGTTGACGAATCCTCGTACCATTCCTCTAGCGCGTCCATGCTCCTGAACCAGAGAACCACGGAGATATTATGAACGATTTCGGCGGGGTCGCGGGAATCACGCTCAACTTTCAGCTTACGCAGCGTCGGAATCTGCACCAGTTGATTGATCAGCGCAAAATCCAGCATGTCCGCCTCTCCCTGGACCTGACCGCGCATCTCGACGCTAATGTGTAGATCCCGCGTGTCATCGCTGGCCTCGGTTTCCTGTTGGGCCAAAACGGGCGCGCTGCAAAAAACGAGCAGTGCGGCCGAAACGATGGTGGACGCGAGGGAGACTCGCATGCGTTTCATAATCGACGCTATGGTGTGGTGTAAAGTGTAGATTGCACGGGCAACGTACACACAAATGCAGGGTTCCGATTCACTCCGGACAAGACCCGGTCTTGCCAGTCAATAAACCCTGGCAACAGCGATCCGTGTTTTCGGCATGGAAGCTCTTCCTTGCCGCCATGTTCGCCCCGCCTACTCCGGCGTCATCCACCCGATTTCCTGCGCCCGTTAATGTCGTATTCGCTGAAGAACCGCCAGATTTCGCCTGAGGCGTCCACGTCGTAATTCGTATCCGGGTATTCCGCGCCGCTACCCGGCCATGTATGGCCCCCGCCCACCACCTTGTAATGCTCCACGACGACGCTGTTGTCGCAGTCCCCATATAAGATATGACTGACGGTACTGCCGTCCGTTGTGCTTACGTCCGACAGGTCACGCTGGACCGCCTGGGCCGTGCACCGGTTCTGATCCACCCAGTACTGGAGCACCGCGTCTATCCCTCGCGTCCACGTGTCCCCATCGTAGGGCACTACTTCATCTGTCGTGCCGTGAATCTGCATGACAGGTGTGGGGTGCTGGGGATTGCACGCCTCGTGCGTCTGCGGAGTCATGGAGCCGGTGACGGACGCGACAGCTGCGATTCTGCCGCTTAGCTGACATGCAAGGAGAAAGCTCATATAGCCTCCGTTTGACATGCCCGTGGAATAGATCCGTTCCGAGTCAATGCTGTACTGCCGCCCGATGGCCGTAATCAGCTTGTCAGTAAAGTCTACGTCATCCGTTGTGCTCTCCAGGGTCCAGCCACCAACATTCCAATGCGTATTGTCCTCCAGGAGCGAACCCATTGGATGCGCGACGATAAAGCCGTCCCGATCCGCAAGGGGCCGAAAATCCCCATACCCCATCTGACCGTGCGCATTACTGGTATAGCCGTGAAAGTTCAGTAGAAGGGGCACAGCTTCTTCCCCCGTATAGGATTCCGGAACGTATAGGATATACTCCCGCTGTAATCCACCGTGCGGAAGCGTTCCATGAATTGTGCCGGTGACGACTTCGCCTGGCGGCTCGGTGCTCCCGGGCGCGGGGCTGTCACAACTCCCCGCAAAGAGAAGCAACAGAACGCTTGTGAGGATGAACGTGCCGCGTTTCAGGAATTCGTACAGCATTGTGTTGTAGGGCTTGGGCGTATACCTCCATTGCATGACCTGCGCGCTTGCGCGAGGCTATCGCTGCCAGCGTAGCTCCAGTCCGGCCGGCACCCGGGTGACACAGAGATCGGCAAACCGCTCCACGACAGCATGCGCGTCCTTCAGGGCTTCCGCCCTGTTGGTCGTACGCAGCGCCACGACGCGGGCTCCCGCTTCCCTTGCTGCCGCGACGCCAGCGGGTGCATCCTCGATGACCAGACACCGCGATGGCGCATAGCCCAAGGCATGAGCCGCCTGGAGATATGGATCCGGAGCGGGTTTGCCCTGCTTCACATCGTCGCTAGTTACCAGTACACGTGGAATGGGGAGCTTCAGAACACGTAACATTAGGGAAGACAGCTCCCGATTGGCGCTCGTCACAATGGCCCAGCGATCCTCCGGAAGAGACTCCAGGAGAGCATGTACGCCCGCATAGGCTCGAACGTCCTGCACGTTCCCGCCTGCGGCGACACCGGCGTTGTATCGGGCAGCCTCAACAACTGCATCCATATGAGGCGCCACGAGCCCAATGGTCTGCACCGCTGGGCGACCGTGGTGGACAGCGGCGATTTCCGCGAACGATACGTCGTGCCGGGCGGCCCAGCGCTGCCAGTGACGCTCGTACATCGGGTTAGAGTCCACCAGCACTCCATCGAGATCAAACAGAATAGCATCACAAAGCATGGACAACACGGGTGCGCATAAAGTCTTTGTGCGTGAACCTACGCGGTGCAGCGCTTGCTAAAATAGAATTTCGTCGGAAAGAAGACACGACGCCGCTCCAGCCGCGACTGCTTTTCAACCATGAGTCTCACTCCAGCCAGGAAACATTCACTCCGCGCCACTGTGAACGGGGCGGCAACCCGGAAATCCCGCGGATGACCGCCTCCAAATACTTGTATCCTGTTGACCATGCAGCCAGCAAATCGACTTGAGGTCGTACAGGCCCCCGTCATGTCTTTCGTGGCGGGGCTCATACGAGCCACTCCTGGCACCATTTCGCTTGGACAAGGCATGGTGCATTACCCCCCGCCACCTGCTGCCCTCCAGGCGATGTCCGCAAGGCTGGGCGAGGCTTCCCTGCACCGCTATGGCCACGTGCTGGGGCGTACGGCCCTGATCAATGCGTTCCGTAACAAGCTCACCCAAGAAAACCAGCTCGACATTTCCGCAGATACGGAAGTGATAGTCACCGCAGGCAGCAACATGGCCTTCGCCCATACGATCCTGGCGATCACCGATCCCGGAGACGAAGTCATCTTACTTGCGCCCTACTATTTCAATCATGAAATGGCGATCCAGATCGCCAGCTGCCGCGCTGTCATCGTCCCAACTACGGATACCTTCGAACCGGACCTGAATGCTTTGGAGCAGGCGATTACGCCACGCACCCGTGCAATTGTCACTGTTTCCCCGAACAACCCTACGGGCGTGGTCTATGAAGACGAGACGCTACGACACGTAAATGCCCTCTGTAAGACCCACAATTGTTACCACATCAGCGACGAAGCGTATGAGTATTTCACGTTCGATGGCGCGGTGCACTTTTCGCCGGGGTCCATCACCGGATCGGGACTACATACCGTGTCCCTGTATTCCCTTAGCAAGGCCTATGGCATGGCAGGATGGCGCATCGGCTACATGGCCGTTCCGAAGATCTTGCTGCCGGCTCTCAAGAAGATCCAGGATACCACGCTAATCTGTGCTCCGCTTCCAAGCCAATTGGTCGCCCTGGAGGCAGTGACAGCCGGCTCTGCCTATTGCCGTCAGTACCTGGGACCGCTGGCGGACGTACGCATACTCGTACTCGAAACTCTCTCCGCTCTCGGGCCCCGCGTGAAGGTTTCGAGATCGCGTGGCGCCTTTTACTTTTTCATCGAAGTTGACACCGATCTGGATGCCGTGACGCTTACGCGCCGTCTGATCGAGGATTACCACGTGGCCGTAATACCCGGCACTACGTTTGGCGTCAAGACGCGTCCGTACCTCCGTATTGCCTACGGCGCACTCCAGCGCGAAACCGTAGCTGAGGCCATCGGCCGTGTTGCCGCAGGTCTGACAGATATTCTGGCGACGTAAGCGTCTACTCGTCCCCCAATAGCCAGACCCGGGCGTTGGCCAGAATCTGCTTGTAAGCAGACAGGTTGTGCACGCGATCGTCGTGGCCAAGCGTGTTTACCACGATGGTGGCCTCACCCTTGCGCCGCGCCCAAACAACAGGATAGACCGCATCTGTCGTCTTCGAGCGTCCAATGGCCAGCACCATGGCTTCCGCATCCGGATTCAGCTCTGCTCTATAGAGCTCGTCAACAACGTCGAACGAGGCCGGGACGCCACGCATGATCGGATGATTGGGCTGGACGATCTCTACGGTGAAAGATCCAAGCGCTTCGTGGCTTCGCGAACCTCCTCCCACGAGTTCGCGATTGTACGCTTCCCAGTCTCCCCAATTATACCAGGACGCAGGATGTGTTAAAAGTAGCGAACCTCCTCCTTCCACATGCGCGAAGATAGCTTCGCGAGCCTCCGCGTCCGCAACCGGTTTATTGTTGGCCATGGCGAGCAAACCAGCGCCGTCGAGTGCCTGAACGAATGCTTCGTCAGCTGCTTCGGTATACGTAAACGTGCGGGTTCCCTGGCCGTAGAGCACCTGCCCGTCGGCAAAACCGAACACACGGGCGTGGTGATGAGACTGCCTTCCGGTAGACATGCTGCCACCGAGGTATACGATGCCGGGCAATCCTGAATCGTTCACGGCTTCCCACGTCCAGCCCGCATCGTTGCGCGGGAGAGTTGGAGCCTCCACGATTTGCAGCACGCCCTGCATAACCGCCCAGTGTCCCGGAACACTGCAAAGAAAAGTATACGCTCCTTCGGGCAAGCCGTCGATGGTGATCGTAACGGTCTCGTCCAGCCCGATTACTCCCGTAGAGGCAACCACCCAGTCCGCCGCGGCGGGAGGAACGTATTCGGTTTCGATTGCTTTCGGATCGGTCATGTAGGCGTCCAACTCCCGCCCGAACATGTCCACGTCGAGCCCGGCCGGCAAAAACACGGCGTTGTGCGGCTCGGTGTGCAGGTTCTTGAAGACGAGCATGATTGGCTGACCCGCAAAGGCCCGCAGCGTCGTCTCCTCGAATCGCATGACGCCAGGCGGCGCATGCAGCGTTAGCATAGCCATCGGAAGTGCATCAGGTTCAAATGCCTGTGCGATTGTAGCCTCCTCTTCTTCCGGCGCGAGGTGGAGCTTGTCGAGGGCCATTTCGATCCATTCATCCGCTCCTTCGCGGGCCGCCTGCGTGGCGGCCACCACCGATGCGGATGCATCGTCCCCCAAATCGATTACGCGCAGCACCGCAGAAAGGCGCGTATTCAGGTTGGCATCCGTGAAAACGCCGGCTTCCGCGAGGGCTTCGCCGGTTGCAGCATCAGCCGGAAGCACCGCAATGGCCGCCTTGCGCACGGCCGCCGACGGATGCCGTAGCGCCCGCCTGACCTCCTGAATTGCGCCTTCGATGGCCCCGAGGCCGTGCAGGGTCCACAGCGCATGGACGGCGCCGGCATTCAGACCTGTTGCATCTGTACTCTCATCCTGTACGAGCGCCAGAAGTCCAGGAACGAGATCGTTGAGCCCGTTTTCGACGATCAGACGTTGCGCGGTAAGCCGCCAAAACTGGTTGGTACTCTGCAAGGCGCCCAACAGGCCGTCTGTGTCCTCGGCAGAAAGGCTTTCCGGACCATCGGATTCTCGCCCCGTATAGGCGAGCACGTAAATCCGACCATGCTGCCGGTCGCGCAGCGGGTTCAGGTGGGCATTGCCCGGGCCTGCATTTGCATTCCAGATCTGATTGACCATACCGCGGCGATCCGGATTGTGCTGAATGACCGGGTTGTACCAATCCGCTACCCAGATATTCTCGTCGGGCCCGATGTCGGCAAAGACGGGGGCAACCCAGTCGTCGGAGCTCTCAAGCACGTTGTCAATAGCACCTTCCTGTTCACGGTATATCGCCCCGTCAGGCTCCAGATAGACGCTATGGACGACATGTGCGGTTGGCTCAGTCACCATGAGGGCGCCCCAGTATTTTTCCGGATACTGACGTCCAGCGTACGGGAAGGCCCCGGCGGCTGCGGTGTATCCATCACGAAAGTCCACCTGCTGAAGTGCGCGTTCGGAACCGTGCGCCACCAGATAATGGCTCTGGACATTGGCGACATTCTTTTCGGTTTCGTATCGCATCGGAATGCCCACCACCACGGCGTGGTTGTTATTGGCAGTGGAGCCAAAAATGGTGTTGTCCTCGCCTATGCCTAGACCCCACGTGTTATTGTTGAACTCTCCGACTGGCTCAAGGCCCGCGCCATCCCTGTTGAACCGGAAAACACCCCGGCCCAAGATCCTCGCTTCCGCCTCTGGCGCCGACCCCGGTGTGTACATGCCCGAGTATCCCACCGCTCCCCAAACGTGGTTGTCAATACCAAGCTTCATGTTGTTCATGACGGCATGCGTGTCGAACGTCCCAAACGCATCGTCGATCACGACGGTCTTCCGATCTGCACGGTCATCCCCGTCGGTGTCTTCCAGGAATACAATATCCGGAGCCTGTCCCACAAGCGCGCCGCCCTTGACAATCGTGATCGCCGTCGTAAGTGGTTGGTTTTCCGCGAAACGAATAAAGGTGTCAGCTTTGTAGTCACCGTCAGTATCCTCGCAGATGGTGATGCGATCGGTGCCCGTCTCCGCACCTACACTCTCGTGCGGATAGTTGGTCGACTCCACGACCCAGAGGCGTCCGGCCTCATCCCAGGCAAGGGCGATCGGATTGGCAATGTCAGGTTCCGCCGCAAAGACCCTCGCCTCGAAGCCTTCCGGAACCACGAGGCGCGTGAGCGTCTGCTCCGGTGTTAGCGGCCGCTGCAATGTCAGCTCCTGCACATCATTATTCGCGGTGTCGTACTGCAGTGCAGCCATTCTTGCACAGCCGGCAAGGAGTACAAGGCCTAGTGCGAGAAGCGTGATCCGTCTATACATGGTAGTTGTCCGTCAGGGGTTGCGGTCAAGTAGCGTCGGATTCCGCACGTAGCGTATTCCACGGAGCCTCTGCGGAGACATCGATCGCAAGCGGCTCGTCCGAGGCAGCGGGAGTCAGCACCACGAACAACACCGCTTCCGTCGCACCCACGTTAAAGGAAGCGTGCACTCTTCCCGAAGGAACAAGGGCCGTGTCTCCCACCCGCAATATGCGCCGCTCGCGACCTACCCACTGCTCAATGGCACCCTGCAGTACGTAGATGATTTCCTCACGGCCCGGATGCAGGTGAAAGTCGTGGCCCATGTCCGGAGCTATCGTCGCGCGAGCAGCAAAGAGACCGGGGCATTGGGCATCCACAGATGGATAGTTAATCCATTCATTGAGTCCCTGCGCGACGGGTTCCTGGTGCAGAGCGTCTTGCGGAAAAAAATATGGCATGTGTAATCAACGGTTTCTGGCTGCAGGGCACGGAATCTGTTTGAAGGAGTGCGTGAGATCTGTAAGAGACTGCTCCACTCCCATGCGCTCCAAACTCGACGCCCCGACAAAGCCCATGGCTCCCGTATGCTCATTGATGTAGGCCGCATCATCCGGCGTGCTGATCGGGCCTCCATGGCTGAGAAATATCAGATCCTTTCGCACGCTCTTTGCGGCGTCGATGATACCCTGCGTCCGAGCAGCTGCCTCTTCAAGGGTGCACGTCGCTCCCGTAACACCAATAGACCCCCCAATCGTGGTGCCCACGTGGGCTATGATGACATCCGCGCCGGCTTCCGCCATTCGGCGAGACTCGTCCGGCGTGGCGACATATACGATGGAGAATAACTCAATGCCCTGCTTTTGCGCCAACGCTATCATGTCGATTTCATGCTGGACGCTCATGCCCGTTTCTTCGAGGATCTGTCGGAATAGCCCGTCCACGATGGCATGGGTCGGAAAATTGTTGATCCCGCTGAATCCCATCGCCTTCACCGCGAGCAAATGATGCCACATGCGCCGCCGTGGGTCGGAAGCATGGACTCCACAGATGACGGGAATCTCCTCGACTACGGGAAGCACTTCGAATTCGCCAATTTCCATCGCTACTGCGTTGGCATCGCCATAAGCCATCAGACCAGCAGTAGATCCGTGCCCCGCCATGCGGAAGCGACCGGAGTTGTAAATGATCAGCATGTCAGCGCCGCCTTTCTCAATAAACTTGGCGCTGATTCCAGTCCCCGCCCCGGCGACGATAATGGGCTCTCCCTTGTCAAGCGACGCATGGAGTCGGTCCAGGACTTCCTGGCGCGTATACGGATTGCCGACACCCGTCCATGGATTGGGCATGATATCTGGTCAGTCAGATTGCGAAGAAGTGCTCAAAGTACGGAGTGGCAAAGGCGCAGGCAACAGCACCCAGGGATACAAGCAAAGTTCTATATTGTCTTTGTAACTCGTGATCCTGCAATGCAACATGAGGTCCCCCGATGACTAACCGTTTTCTCAACCGGCGTTCATTTGTCAAGCGCATGGGGCTTTTTGCCGGCGCTGCGGCGCTTCCCACGGTCATTCCGGCTTCGGCGCTCGGACGTGGAGGCTTCACCGCGCCCAGTGACCGCATTACGATGGGCTTCATCGGGATGGGCAGCATGGGAATGAGCAACCTGCGGGGCTTTATCGAAAAGCCGGATGTGCAGGTGCTTGCAGTGTGTGACGTAAACGAGGCTGGCGATAACTACGCAGGGCGTGGCATGAAGGGTAGGGAGCCAGCGCGCCAATTCGTGGACGACACCTATACCGAGCGCGGCGCGGACGCCACATTTCAGGGCTGCGACGCCTATGCGTTCTTCTGGCAGGTGCTGGAGCGAGACGATATTGACGCGGTGTGCCTGGCCTTGCCCGATCACTGGCATGCGTATATGGCCATCGCTGCCGCACGGGCCAAGAAGGACATGTACAGCGAAAAGCCACTTGCGAGAACAATCTATGAGGGACGCAAGATGGTCCGCGCCGTTCGCAAGTACGACCGCGTGTTCCAGACCGGCAGTCAGCAGCGCTCAGATGCATTGTTTCGTCATGCCTGTGAACTCGCGCGCAATGGGTATCTGGGTGATATCCAGAAGGTTTATGCGCGGGTCGGCGGGATTTCCAAACCGTGCCCGCTGGGCCCGGAGCCCGTGCCGGATGGATTCCTCTACGAACTGTGGCTCGGCAACGCCCCACAGGCACCCTACCACCCGGAAAGGGTTAGCGGGGGTTACAATGCCGAGACGGGCACCTGGCGCGCATGGCGCCCCTATTCCGCCGGGCATATCAGCGACTGGGGTGCCCACAACTTCGACATTGCCCACTGGGGATTGGGGCAGGACGGCAGTGGCCCGATCAAGGTCATCACCGCTTCGGAGACGGACGAGAGCGAACTGATCCTCCTCTATGACGGAGACATTCCCGTCATCAAGAAGGAAGGCCCTCACCAGGGCATGGTACAGTTTATTGGCACCGAAGGCTGGGTAGGCGTCAATAGAAGAGACATCTGGGCCTCGGACGAGCGTTTGCTAAGCCTGGAAATGAAAGCAAGCGACACGCACCTGTATAGGAGTGATGATCACAGGAGGGACTTCCTCAACTGTGTAAAGACGCGCCAGCGCCCGATCTGCGATGTCGAAATAGGCCACAGTGCGCTAACCGCCTGCCTTCTCTCCGAGATCTCCATACGGTTGGGCCGCTCCCTGACCTGGGACCCAAAGCGGGAAGAGATCATTGGCGATGCCGAGGCTTCGGCCCTGCTCACGCGTCCCATGCGCGGTCCCTGGAGGGTATGACGAGGATCTGCTTGGGGTATACGGAATGTCCTGATCTGAAGACTCGTCTATATCCCAAGACTCTGTCTCGACTTTATGTTGTCGCCACCGGCGGCATATACCTGCCCAGGCGAACCAACACCGCGAGAAATCATGGATTTGGACGATATGCCGGTCGGCAGGATATTGAGCCGACGCGAGATCATACAGGTCATCGGCGCGGCTGGGGCCGCCTTACTGGCAATATCCGGCGACCGCGCAGGTAACCGGTTGGCTTTCGCGAGTGGGGTACCGTTGCCATCCTGCGTCGTACGTCCTGAGCAGACCGAGGGACCCTTCTTTACCGATCACGAACTTGACCGGTCCGATATTCGAACAGAGCCTTCGACTGGAACCCCCATGCCTGGCTTGCCGCTACAATTGACATTCCAGGTTTCCCGGGTTGACAACCAAGAGTGTGCACCGCTACCTGGCGCCAGAGTGGACATTTGGCAATGCGATGCCGATGGCCGATACTCGGCATTTCGGGATCGGAGTGCAGGAGGGAACCTGAGTAGCCAGAAATTCCTTCGTGGATATCAGCTTACCGATAAACACGGCGCGGCGCGATTCACGACAATTTATCCGGGTTGGTATAGGGGCCGTGCGGTGCACATCCATTTCAAGATCCGCACGCAGGTAGCGCAAACCAACGCCTACGAGTTCACTTCGCAACTCTACTTCGACGACGCACTAACCGATCAGGTGCATGCCCAGCCGCCGTATGCAGCACGTGGCGCGCGCAGTACCCGAAACCCCAACGACGGCATTTTCCGTCGGACCGGCAATCAGCTCATGCTTGCAATCTCTCCTGGTAGCGAAGGGCATCAAGCGACCTTTGGCATTGGCCTGGATCTTTCAGATGCCACCACGGGCCGCACGGATCGCGACCGCAGATCCCGGCGATCCGGTTAGCGTGCTCGTATGTATTGCGGCCGGGTTCGTGTTGGCTCGGGATCAATACCAGCCGAGTCAATTGCGAAATGGCCATGCGCTAGCTGCCCGCTTTTGTTGAAACGGGCCGTTGCATGATCCGCAGGTTGCTCGTGGGCAAGTTGCAGTTTGTAGTGGTTCTTTTTCCCAGGACACATTGCTTAGCAGGAAATAGTAGATTTTCGATCACCAAATCAGGACATGTACCATGGCAAAACGTCCCTCCTTTTCTGCAGACCTCAAGACCAGTGTCGTGTTAGAGATCGTCTCCGGCGAACGATCAAGGACTGAAAACGGTGAGTCAGGCAGCACTGAGCATAAATAACAGCCAGTACGTTCCCGGCTGAGCAAACGAGGAAATCAGTGTGCGGCTGGAACAAGCGAACCGCACACCCAATATCTTCGGCAAAACACTGGAACAGGCTCGAGAGTATGCAATGGATTAGCAAGCACTACTTGAAGAGACAAGGTCTGGTGGAGTCCAAAAAAACGTTGCACTAAGGACATTATGAGACGTGAATTGATCAAGGCCATATTCATCCTTCCGGGCACAGCCCTCGTTTATATTCCGGGTGTGGTGCTTTGGCTGTGGAGTGACAAGCCGGGAGCTGTAATACCGGCAGACCCATCACAATCCCGTTTCTGGGTCGGCCTGCTGTTGGCGGTTTTCGGTTTCACACTTGCTGTCCGGACTGTACGCCTGTTTTGGACGACTGGCAAGGGTACGCCTGCGCCATGGGCACCGCCGACGAAACTGGTGATCCGAGGACCCTACCGATATGTCCGCAATCCCATGATTACGGGCGTGCTTCTCTTGCTCGCGGCCGAATCGGTACTCCTGGGCTCATGGTACTTACTTGGTTGGATGTGCGTCTTTTTTCTGCTCTGCACAGTCTTCTTCTTATTGGTAGAGGAGCCTGGCCTTGAAAAGCGGTTCGGCGACAGTTTTCGGCGTTACAAGGCAAACGTGCCACGTTGGATACCCCGTTGGAAACCGTGGGACGCCCCGTAATAGTATAGTAGAACAAGAAACAAGTCGAGTTCACATGAGGTGCTTTCGTTTCTAGATAGGGCAAGACATCAAACGACAACGTAACATTCGCTGAACCTAGAGTCCTGTTATACCGCACCACTTGTCACCCAGTAGGTAGCGATCAAAGCATATTATATAGGTAACGACAAGGTGTGAAGCCCCGTTGGTTAACGGGCTGAATGGGAGGCTCTGAGCCCATGCGGGCCGGAACGTGTGAACGCCGAGCAATCTCGAATCTGTCATCGCGAATCTCGACTGTCCGCCCGTATGGGACAGCCCTGCCAGTGGCTCAAACAACCCAACTGATACCTCTCAAGAGGCAGGTTGGGCCGTAAGGGTGGCGAGATGGGCCCATATTACTGAAGACGCGGAGTTATTCCCGTCGAAAAAGGGGCCGTGATGCAAGGATGGTGTGCAAAGCAGGACAGACTATGACTACTGATGAATATCTAAGAGCGGATAAAGCCGTGTGCAGGGAAGTATAGCAGGGTCAGGGCTTGGCTCGCTGATCCGTAGGATTCAGTAGCTCTTCCGTCGCTTCGTTCCGGGTCTCAGTCCGGCTCCATCGTGCGTCTACAATAAAGGAATTGCCACGATGGAAGCTGTGATCAACGGCCCTGAACCCCGTACCGGCGATCACAGGGACTCCAATGTGCCCCCTTTAGTCTCGCGTTGAACTGACGCGTTTTCTCCCAAGTAAGTTCATCAACAAGATGTCCCAAACAATGCGGTATTATTGAGTCTTGCGCGCCTCAGTTGATCCAGTGCCAGATCGATCGAACGCTGATCGAAGATGCGCGCCTTGCGGCGACCAGCAGCCTCTCCCCCTAACCAGTTGTGAAGTTCCTCCAAGATGCGAGCAGTTGTGGGTTCAGTCCCTTCCCTTTCTACAAGCCAATCAACAGTCCCTAAGAGTTCCATGCCATACGGTGACTCAAATCCGTCAATGGTGTCAGAAACCCATTCCACAACACGCTTATCAGGCTTATCCATCGAGTTCAGGTAGGCCTTTACGAAATCCTTCTTTTCCTCATTAAACCAGATGAAGTCGTCCGGCTTAGCGTCAGCCAGACGCTTTCTGCATCGTAGGTAACTGCCATCAAGGTTGTCGAGTAGTTTTGTGAGATTATGTGAGTAGGGACCGTACTTATTTGCGCTGAAATTCAATCTCAGCAGATTACCAAAGCCCATGCGCCTGATGCCCCGATCAATAAACCAAGCAAGCTTCTGCACTTCTAGGATCGAACAATCGATGCCGATCAAACAGTACCTGCGCACCATCTCCGCCATGAGCGCACGAGCTGGGGTGAGTTTTTGGACGCCTCTCGGCTTGACAACATTCTGATACTCTGTTGTTGGAGAGTAGACAAACGCGTCGAGACCGTCAATATCCTCCAGCGCAGCAATGATCAGCGGCTTCACGTCGCGCCAGTCAAGACGACCATTGCCGCACCCGAGCGGCGGAACAGCGATCGAACGGATATTCTTCTCTTTGATAACTCGAACGAGATCCTCCAATCCTTGCTCTACCCATTCCAAGCGAGTTCTCGCGCGCCAGTGGTTCTTTGTCGGGAAGTTAAGAATCCACCTGGGACCGAACAGGTCTTCGGTATCCGTAGCGAATATCCTGCCGATTCGAACCTCACCGCTCTTGCAGGCGCGCGCATAAGCGGCGAAATTTCTGGGGTATCGCTCCTTGAACATGAGAGCGATCCCCTTGCCCATGACACCCACAGTGTTAACGGTGTTAACGACTGCCTCAACGTCGGCGTCGAGCAAATTTCCCTCCCTCAACGACAGCATTTGAAGTACCAGTCCGGTTGTGTGACGATCTCCAGTTCAACTCCTGCTAACTTCTTCATTCCCTGAAGGGTCCGTGCTGTGTCTTCATTACTGCACGCAATACACGACAAAAACTCAATAGGCAAGTGCTTATGAATAAGTGCTTCAGCTTGGTATCGATCTGTCTTTTCTGGATTGTCAAAATCACGTTTGAAATCCCTTGCCTCCCAGAGCTCCCAAGCAAGATTGTCGAGATCATTCATCGATGAGAAAAATCGCGCCGTTTGCAGATAAGCATGCCTATCCGTGTACACCACCGCGATCCCGTTCTTGGCCAGTTCCTGCAAAGACGTTGTCATTATCACGATTTCTGAATTCGACCGTTGCCTAATCCCCGCCCAGCCAGTCACTATATTATACATCATCATTGAAAAAGGCGTGAAATAAAATGAAATATAATTGGAAAGACTTCCGTGAGGTGGAATGGTAACGGCTCGTGTTCGGCGTTTAGTTATCAGTTCTGGATTCCCTATACTCTCAAAGGATGGGTCTAATTGTTCTGAATTCGAACAGTGCAACCCATTCTCCAGAATCCAAGGCACATTATTAATATGCGTAATTCTAAAGATCAGGGCTTTCTCTGTGCTGAACTCTAGCTTCATCAACTTAGGGGAATCTGATTAAGTCATAAACGGGCAGAACTTGGTGTTGCAGACGATCATTGACGGCACATCCTCCTCGTTAGCTTCCCGAATAGGAAGAGCTCTGATCAATCAGAGTACGTTAGACGCCAAGCCTATCTCTGCATGATGTTCACGCCTCGGTGTAGCTTCATGCTGGAAAATCCGTTGACACCTGTGATAAGAAAATTGCCGCAATGCCCCATCCTTGAAATACCCCAAGTTCGATCCTTCCAGCAACAATGTGTCATGGTTGGGTGCTCGACATTCTCGTTGATGTTGCCCGATGTCCAGCGCGGATACGTGGCATCATTGGGCCAACCCTGCTGTTCGAACCCCCGATTGGCGGTAGTACCATCCGGGAACGTGCCAGATATCTCGATCAATGAGAGCCGGATTAGTTGGCTACCCTAGCTTTTCCTGCTCAATTTAAGAAGTGTGGTAGCCAGTTCGGATATCGAACGCGCACGATTCAACCTACCGTGAAGCCCGTGCTAAGAATCAGGCGGGAGCACGATGAGGCGACCATCATCCTAACTCCCCAACCCAATATAAATCTGCCATCCTGTGGAGCTAAGCGGAGTCGAACCGCTGACCTCCTGAGTGCGATTCAGGCGCTCTACCAACTGAGCTATAGCCCCTTGTGCTGCAGCCTACAACCACATAACATGCGGGAAGGGTCCCGCCTGTCCATCACTTCGCACTTGTCATGAGCCTACGAACAATGCGGCTTAAAACGGGTACCATTATCAGTACTCAACGCACGCTATTTCAACTACTGCGCGATCATGGATACCACCAGGCGAAAGAATGATCCCTTCGGAGCCCGCACCACATTCGAAACAGGTTCCGGCTCCGCGTATCTGTATCGGCTCGATCGGCTCGCCAAACAAGGTTTCGCCATAGATCGCCTGCCATTCTCCATCCGTATCATGCTTGAAGCGCTCCTGCGCGGATGTGACGGATTTACCGTTACGCAGGAGGATGTCGAGAGCCTCGCCCAATATCGCGCAGACGCCCCCGAACAAAGGGAAATTCCCTTCTCCCCGGCCCGCGTGCTTCTACAGGACTTCACGGGCGTGCCCGCCGTGGTGGACCTGGCCGCCATGCGGTCGGCAATGGCGCGCGAGGGCGGTGATCCAAACGCCATTAATCCGCGGGTGCCCGTCCACCTGATTATCGACCACAGCGTGCAAGTCGACCACTATGGCATACAGGAGGCACTGCGGCTCAACTCGGAAATCGAATTCCGTCGCAACAGAGAACGCTACGAATTCCTGCGCTGGGGCCAGCAGGCATTCGACAACTTTTTTGTGGTGCCGCCCGCCAGCGGCATCTGCCACCAGGTAAACCTCGAATACGTGGCGCGGTGCGTATGGACGCGTGAAGAGGATGGCTTGCCGGTAGCCTACCCGGACTCACTCGTTGGCACCGACAGCCACACGACCATGATCAACGGCCTTGGTGTGATGGGCTGGGGCGTAGGCGGCATCGAAGCGGAAGCGGTCATGCTCGGGCAGCCGATCTATATGCTCATGCCGGAAGTCGTAGGCTTTCGCCTGAATGGCGCCCTCCCCGAAGGGGCGACGGCCACCGACCTCGTGCTTACCGTCACCGAAATCCTTCGCAGCTACGGAGTCGTGGGCCGCTTCGTCGAATTCTTCGGTCCGGGAGTATCCGCGCTGAGCGTGCCCGACCGTGCAACCATCAGCAACATGGCGCCGGAGTATGGCGCAACGATGGGATTCTTCCCGATTGACGACGAAACCTTGCGCTTCCTGCAACGCACGGGACGCAGTAGCGATCTGGTCGAAATGGTCGAGCGCTACACCAAGGAACAAGGCCTGTTTCTGTCGCAAGAGTCTCCGGAGCCGGACTATCTGGACGTACTCGACCTGGATCTCGGCGAAGTTGCGCCAAGCATTGCTGGCCCAAAGAGGCCACAGGACCGGATCGCCGTGCCAGGGCTCAAGGGATCGTTTCACGCCTCCTTTACAGGACCTGTGGGTCCCAGAGGGTTTGGGCGGAAAGCGGAAGAGTTGGACCATGTCGCATCATTCGTAGACAAAAAAGGGCAGATCGTACCCCTAAGAAACGGCGACGTCGCAATCGCGGCCATCACCAGTTGCACCAACACGAGCAATCCGAGCGTCATGATCGGGGCAGGCCTGCTGGCGAAGAAAGCGGTCGAACGCGGTCTCTCTGTCCGTCCGACCATCAAGACCAGTCTGGCGCCAGGATCAAAGGTCGTAACCGACTATCTGCGCGATGCCGGGCTGCTCCCCTACTTGAACCAGCTCGGCTTTGATCTCGTCGGCTACGGATGCACGACGTGTATTGGCAATTCCGGACCGCTCCCCGAACCCGTCGCCAACGCGGTCCGTGAGAGCAACATGATCGTGGCCGGCGTATTGTCTGGGAATCGGAACTTTGAAGGGCGCATCCACGCCCTCGTGCAAGCCAATTATCTGGCCTCGCCGCCGCTTGTAGTAGCCTATGCGCTTGCCGGAACGGTCAACATAGACCTCATGCATGAACCACTGGGAAAGGATCTTGCAGGCAACGATGTCTTTCTCCGGGACATCTGGCCCTCAAGCGAAGAAATCAAAGCCACCATTGCAGAGACTATCACACCCGCCATGTTCCTGAAGGAATACGAGGGCATCGAGACTTCCAACGACACATGGAACGCCATCGAAATCCCCCAAGGTTCGAACTATGCCTGGACAGAAGACTCGACGTACGTCCGCGAACCTCCCTTCTTTATCGGGCTCTCGCGGGACGTGTCGGGCCTAAAACCTATTCGAGGGGCACGTGTGCTCGTCAAGGCAGGCGACTCTACGACAACCGACCATATTTCGCCCGCGGGGGCGATTCCCGGAGACAGCCCGGCTGGCGGGTACCTCAAGAGCCGGGGCGTACAGGTGCGCGCGTTTAATTCCTTCGGGTCGCGGCGCGGCAACCACGAAGTGATGATGCGTGGGACATTCGCAAACATCCGCATCAAGAACCAATTGGTGCCCGGTTCCGAAGGAGGCATCACTCCATACTTCCCAAATGGTGGCGAGGTGATGCCCATCTATGACGCCTCCATGCGCTATCAGACGGCCGGGGTGCCCCTGGTAGTTCTCGGAGGCAAAGACTACGGTATGGGATCCAGCCGAGATTGGGCCGCCAAGGGAACACTGCTTCTCGGCGTAAAGGCGGTGATCGTCGAAAGCTTCGAGCGCATTCACCGGTCGAACCTAATCGGCATGGGCGTGCTGCCCCTTGAGTACAAAGTCGGAGAAACCGCCGCCACGTTAGGCCTCGACGGGACTGAGACGTTCAACATACTCTTCGACGACACGCTCGAAGCCCGACAGACAGTGGATGTCGTCGCTACGAAAGCCGACGGCTCCGAGATCCGGTTTACGACGCAGTGTCGACTGGACACTCCGGTGGAAGTCGCATACTTCCGCCACGGCGGTATCCTGCACTGGGTCCTGCGCGATTTTCTCAGCACGGAGCCCGTTGCAGCGTAGGTGCATCCTGTGGCTACGCCTCTTCGCGGCCCCACCCGCCACCGCCCGGAGTTTCGATGCGCAGCCGGTCTCCCGCGGCCAGGCGGCGCGAGAACTTTCCTGGGAGCACTTCCTCGCTGCCGTCCGCGGCAACGAGAATGTTGCGTCCCGCTGCCCCGGCCTCCCCGCCCGCCAACCCCCACGGCTGCAGCACTCGGCGCTCACTGAGCATGGTCACGGTAGCGGCCCGAAGGATTTCATACTCGCGGGCGATGCCTTCACCACCGTACCGCCTGCCCTTGCCGCCACTTCCTTCAATCAACGCATACTCCCTGATCCGGAAAGGAAAAGCCAATTCCAATGCTTCTATGGGAGTGTTCAGCGTGTTACTCATATGAACGTGGACACCGCTCAGGCCATCCATGTCCGGGGCTGCCCCCATTCCTCCACCGATGGTTTCGTAGTAGGCGTACGGAGTGCCGTCCTGAAGGAGACCTCCGATAGTCACGTTATTCATCGTACCCTGGCTGGCAGCCGGAACCCGATCGGGAAGGGCCTGCGCCAATGCCCCCAGGACCACGTCCGTAATCCGCTGGGACGTTTCGACATTGCCGCCGGCCACGGCCGCTGGCGCGCACGCGTTGATCAGACTGCCGCGGGGCGCGATCACATGGACAGGCGCGAAGCAGCCTCCATTTACGGGAATGTCTTCTTTTGCGAGACACAGCACAACATAGTAACATGCAGCCTCGGTAACACTCGGAACCGTGTTGAGGGAGGCATGCACAGCCGGATCGGTGCCCTCAAAATCTAGCGTGATGGTATCTCCGCGAATTTCCGCTGTGACACGTATAGTGGCTCGCTCTGCACCTGGCAATTCGAGATCATCCACGTACGCGTATCTGCCATCCGGCCACGCAGCGATTTCCGCACGCATCAGGCGCTCGCTGTAGCCCAAAAGGTGTGACACATATCGCAGAACCTCCTCCTTTGAGTGCCGCGCCATAAGCGCCTGCAGGCGCTGCTCCCCGACCGCATGCGCGGCCCGCTGGGCGGCCAGGTCACCGCGACGCTCGTCTGGCGTACGTACATTGCGCAGAATAATGCGTAGCAGATCCTCATTCAACACACCTGCCGCATACAGTTTGACGGGTGGAATAATGATCCCCTCCTGGTAGAGTTCGGTGGACAACGGCAATGATCCCGGCGTCATGCCTCCCACGTCCGCATGGTGAGCGCGGCTTGCGACGAAAAACACGATGTCCTGCTCTGTGGCGTCAAAGACGGGCGACACCATCGTAATATCCGGCAGATGATTGCCACCTTCATACGGGTCGTTTAGCGCCACTACATCGCCCGGTCGCCACGAGGCAATTCCGGTGAGGGCGGCCGCAACACTGGCGGGCATGGCGCCCAGGTGCACGGGAATATGGGCTGCCTGCGCGGCCAGGCGTCCGTCTGCGTCAAAGAACGCGCACGAAAAGTCCAGTCGCTCCTTGATGTTGGGAGAGTAACTGGCACGCCGTAGCGTTACGCCCATTTCTTCCGCTACACCCGCGAAACGGTGGCGGTACACTTCCAGAAGGATTGGATCCAGGTGTGACATGGCGACTCAGTCCCGTTCTATCCACGCATTGCGCCACGCATCTACCCGGAGGCGCCACCCTGGGGAGACAACCACCGTGGCATCGTACTGGTAGACAACAGCCGGGCCGTGCAACAAGTGGCCGTGCCGCAGGCGCGAGCGGTCGTAGCAGGCCGTTTCTACCGGGCCTTCCGCACCGAAACAGACGGGTTTAGCACCCAGACTCGCCTCCGCTACGTGCGATGAGGAGGCCGGCTCTGGAGCAAGCGATGGCCGCGCTCCCGGTATGCGACCCCGGAGACGCAGCGTAACGGCTTCGAGGGCGCGATCCCGCGTGGCGTATCCATATCGCTGCTCGTGTAATCCATGGAACTTCTCTGCCACCTGCGCGATGTGCTCGGTCACAGCCGGCAAGGCGAGAGGGATCTCCAATTCGTAACTCTGCCCCGTGTAGCGAATATCCAAGAAGGCTTCCATCACCGGGACCGCTCCTTCATGCTGTAACACTGCGTTGATGCTTTCTGTCAGAGCCTGAAGCTCCGCATGCAACAGGGAGGGGTTCTCCACTAGCCTGTCCAGCGGTGTCAGCACAGTATGTGAGCGGTCACAAACGATATCGGCGAGTAACAGGCCGAGCGCGCTTAACACCCCAGGATGGGGTGGCGCCATAATACGCCGGATGCCGAGCGCCTCTGCGAGATCACAGGCATGTAGGGGCCCTGCGCCACCAAACGGCGCCAACACGTAACCGCGTGGATCATAGCCGCGTTCTACCGACACGCGGCGGAGAGCCCGCTCCATGGACGCGTTGACCACGCGAATAACACCGAGCGCCGCCTCTTCCGGCCCCATGCCCAGTCCAGCGCCAAGACGCTCCAGTGCTCGGTGTGCTGCATCGGCGTCCAGTGCCTTCGACCCCGTGCCTCCAAGAAAATATCGTGCATCCAGCCTTCCCAGCACCAGATTGGCATCCGTAACGGTCACATCCTCGCCACCCTTCCCGTAGCATGCGGGACCTGGATCTGCCCCGGCGCTCTGCGGTCCGACGCGCAGGATACCTCCGGCATCCATGCGAGCCAGGCTCCCCCCGCCGGCCCCTACCGTGTGGATCTGTGTGGAGGGTAGCCGTAGCGGCAGATCCGCGACCATGCTCTCGGTGGTCTGAGGAATCTCTCCCGGGCACAACGCGACATCCGTACTCGTACCACCCATATCAAAGGTCAACAGGCGAGGCGCGTCGACTTGCATAGCCCGTCGCGCCAACTCGAAAGCGCCCACCACACCTCCGGCAGGCCCGCTAAGCACCAGCCGGGCAGCATGGACAGATGCCTGAGCAATCCCTATGGTGCCGCCATTGGACTGCATCACCCACACCCGGCGTCGTTTGAGCGCCGCCCCGAGCATATTCAGATAGCTGCCGACAAGGGGCTGGACATACGCGTTAATCACGGTCGTCGCCGTACGCTCATATTCGCGGTATTCCGGGAGTATGTCGACGCTCAACGAGAGCGATAGCTGTGGCAATCTGCTGCGGAGTACGGATGCTGCGCGGCGCTCATGCTCGGGATTCAGAAACGAAAACAGAAAAACGACCGCGAGGCTCTCGACATCATCAGACTCCAGCGTATCGGCGATAGCGGCAAGGGCGCTCTCGTCCAAGGCAGAAAGCACCGCTCCATCCGCGCCAAGGCGTTCGACAATCTCAAATCGCCGGCTTCTTGGCACAAGAGTCGGAGCGCGTTGTTGCGAAAGGCTGTAGAGTTCAGGGCGGTCCTGTCGACCAATGGCAAGCGTGTCCGCAAAACCTCGTGTAGCAAGCAGCGCGGTCCGGGCCCCCCGACGCTCCAGGAGCGCATTGGTCGCCGTCGTCGTCCCATGCACTACCGTGGCCGTGTCCGCCACGTCCAGGGTGCGGAGACCCGCCACTATTGCCCGACTCTGATCCTCTGGGGTAGTGGCCACCTTCAATACTTCCAGCCGGTCACCCGCCAGAAAAACAAAATCGGTGAACGTCCCGCCAACATCTATGCCGACGAGTTGCTTGATTGCAGGGTGATCGGCCATATAGGAAGCTTCAGTCACAAGTTCCGCGCAGTCGCGGCGACCATGTCAACAGGAAGGCTCTGTCAGCGTTCCAGCGCTAGATCCGCTTCTTCATTTGCCGAAAGACTGCCTCGCTGCGCACCGGATAGGCTTCTTCGACATGGAAGCGCATGTAGACTTCGATCAGACTGCTCAGTTCGCGAGCCACGGCGGCAGGCAGGCACACCTGCGTGACGGCGTCCAATGCCGACCGTGCGAAAAAGGCAAACGCTTGCAAGGCTGCACGTGACGCCGGACGCGCGGGCGCAGCCTCTACCCCAGCGGGGAGAATGGTCCCTGTATCCAGTGTCAGAAGTCCACCGCCTTCGTCCAGTCGGTCCACGAGGCCACTGTCAAAATCCGGAGCAAACCCAAGACCCGCCGCCAAATGCATCTGGAATCCATAAAGGAGATGCTCCGCATTCTGCTCTGCCCCGTCCAGATGCGTGAGAACATTGACCAACAAACGAAATAGCTGCGGATCAGGCTCCTCCTCCTGCAGCAGGGCCTGCATGAGTTCCACCACGCGCAATCCTACATTCAATTTTTCAATGCTACTGCTGATGCGATGATTCGGTCTTACATGTGAGCATTCGCTGAGCACCTGCAAGGTGCGGGAAGGCCGGTAATAGTACACCGCCTGGACGTGTGACATGGGCTGAAGCGTAGACCCGAATTGGCTCTTCATGCGCCGCGCTCCCTTGGCAAGCACAGATATCTTGCCCTTCTTTTTCGTGAACAGTGTCACAATGCGACTTGACTCCCGAAATGCCATGCCGCGCAGCACGACGGCTTCCGTGTGAACGATCATGTGCTTGATACAAGTTTGCGTAGACGTCTGGCAACATAGACCCCATCCTGCGCTTGGGCAAGTCCGAGGAGGCAATGAAGGCAACGGTAACCTATGAGTGCGGTATTAAGTATCATCGTTCTTTACCCCACCCTACGCAATTGCGACTCCCATATGTCATTGAACCACTCACTCCGCGTCACTGTTGCGTGCCTGGTACTGCTCATCTCAGGCGCGCCGGATCTTTTTGCTCAGACCGTCCAGTATGATACGTCGCTAGTCAGCGCACTCACCTTCCGCAGTATTGGCCCCTATCGGGGTGGGCGCTCGGCCGCCGTCACCGGTGTGCCCGGACAGCCGATGAAGGCCTATTTCGGCAGCACCGGCGGCGGCGTGTGGAAATCTGAAACGGGCGGCGATTCCTGGCAGAATATATCGGACGGCTATTTCGGCGGCTCCATTGGCGCCGTGGCGGTCAGTGAATGGGATCCGAACGTGATCTACGCCGGTGGTGGTGAAAAGACCGTCCGAGGCAACGTATCGCACGGCTACGGAATGTTCAAGTCCCTTGACGCCGGAAAATCCTGGGAAGCCATCGGGCTGGAGGACTCCCACCGCATCCCACGCATCCGCATTCATCCGAAGAATCCTGACCTGGTCTATGCCGCCGTGCTCGGACACCTTTCCGGACCCAACGAAGAACGAGGAATCTTTCGCACCACCGATGGCGGGCTTACGTGGGAGAAGATTCTCTACATCAACGACGAAGTAGGCTTCGTGGACCTGGCGATGGATCCAACGAACGCGCGCATTCTGTATGCAAGCGCGTGGCGTGTCATTCGTACGCCTTACAGCCTGGAGAGCGGCGGCGCCGGCTCCGGAATCTGGAAGTCCACCGACGGGGGCGACTCGTGGACCGAGATCACCGGCACCGACAATGGCCTTCCGAGTGGCACTCTCGGCATTAGCGGTGTTACGATATCTCCTGTCAACCCGGATCGCGTGTGGGTGATAATCGAAGCTGCCGAGGGTGGCGTATTTCGGTCGGAGGACGGAGGGGCCTCGTGGACACGTATCAACAAAGATCGCAATCTACGGCAACGGGCCTGGTACTATACCCGCATCTATGCCGACGTAGAAAGCGCGGATATGGTCTATGTCCTCAACGTTCAGTTCTGGCGATCCAAAGACGGCGGCAAGACCTATGAGAGCATCGCCACTCCGCACGGAGACCACCACGACCTGTGGATCGACCCCGCCGATCGCAACCACCTCATCATCGGCGATGATGGCGGTGCACAGGTTAGTATGGACGGAGGCGAGACCTGGACCACGTACTATAACCAGCCTACGGCCCAATTCTATCGCGTCACGACCGACAACCACTTTCCGTACCGCATTCTGGGCGCACAGCAGGATAATTCCACGGTCCGCATCTTGCATACGTCCAACGGGAGCAACGAGCGCGACTGGGAGCCGACCGCGGGCGGCGAAAGTGGATGGCTGGCGCCCAAGCCGGACAACCCTGACATCGTCTACGGCGGCTCGTATGGCGGATATCTCACGCGTGTCGACCACACAACGGGGGTGCGACGGGCCGTCAACGTGTATCCCGATAATCCGATGGGGCATGGCGCCGAAGGGATGAAGTATCGGTTTCAGTGGAATTTTCCCATCCTGTTTTCACAGCACAACCCTGATGTGCTGTATACCGCCGGCAACCACCTGTTTCGCAGTACGACCGAAGGACAGTCCTGGGAGATGATCAGCCCGGACCTCACGCGGGCCGACTCCTCGAAACTCGGACCTAGCGGCGGACCGATCACAAAGGACAATACGGGCGTGGAATACTACGCGACCATATTCACCGTTGCCGAAGGCACCCACGACGCGAACGTACTCTGGACGGGCTCGGACGACGGCCTCGTGCACATCACGCACAATGGTGGTCAGGACTGGACGGACATTACGCCGGAGGACATGCCTGAGTGGATGATGATCAATGACATCGTGGCCAGCCCCTTCGAGTCAGGCGGCGCCTATATGGCGGGCACCCGCTACAAGTTGGACGACTTCAGCCCGTACCTGTACAAGACTACGGATTACGGCCAGTCGTGGACAAGAATCACCTCCGGCATCGACGATCTCCACTTTACGCGGGCCATCCAGCCTGATCCCAAGCGTCCCGGACTTCTATATGCGGGAACTGAGTCGGGGATGTATATCTCGTTCGACGATGGCGCAAGCTGGACGGGTT
This sequence comes from Rhodothermales bacterium, assembly GCA_963665975.1. GTDB lineage: Bacteria > Bacteroidota > Rhodothermia > Rhodothermales > Bin80. The sequence goes on along the minus strand of OY762508.1, from coordinate 2,287,566 downwards.
TTCAGCGTAATCTGCCAATCGTTCCGATTACCGATCTGGCATGGAAAGAGGACGATCTGGTTGTGGCAACACAGGGGCGAAGCTTCTGGGTCATGGACGACGTGACACCCCTCCACCAACTGACAGACGCCGTAGTCACGAGCGATATCTGGCTCTTTGACGCCAGTCCCGCCTACCGCATCCGAGGGGGCGGGAGCGTAACCGTGCGGTATTTTTTCAAGAGTGCCCCGGATAGCAACACCGTCATGCTGCGCATACTGGAGCCGGACGGGGATGTTGTCAAGACGTTCACGCCCGCAGACGATGAAATTGGCTTGCGTGCGGGCATGAATTCGTTTACCTGGAACATGCGGTACGAAGACGCTGCCTCATTCGATGGTCTGATCATGTGGGCTGGCTCCGTGAGCGGGCCCACCGCAGCCCCCGGCACGTATGTCGCACGCCTTGTTGCCGGTGGCGATTCTATCGATGCAGCCTTCGAGATCAGGAACGATCCGCGTTCTACTGCCACGCAGGAGGATCTTGAAGCGCAATTTGAGTTTCTGCTGGGCATTCGAGACAAGCTCACCGAAACCCACGAGGCAATCAAGCGCATTCGCACCGTGCGTGGTCAGGTAAAGGAAATCATTGCCCGGCTCCCGGATGCGCACACGGATAAACCAGCCATTGCGGAGGCTGGCAATGCCCTTGTAGACAAGATCACCCGGATAGAGGAAGCTCTCTATCAGACCAGGAATCAGAGCCGTCAGGACCCGCTCAATTTCCCGATTCGCCTGAACAACAAGCTGGCAGGCGTCGCGCGCTACGCGGCCATTGGCAATTACCGGCCCACCGAACAGGCTGTCGACGTGCGAGACGACATAACGCGGCGAATAGACGCAGAACTCGCAGCACTCCGCAGAATCCTGGACACAGACCTGCCAGCATTGAATCACATGATTCGCGAGGCTGAGGTGCCGGCGATCTTGCTGGAGGAAGATGCCGGGTCCTCCTAATGTCCTACGGCGCGGCCTTCGTAGCTCCGCGAGTCCGCGGCGCCGTACAGCAGACCGTCCTCGATAAGAATGCAGTGGGCGCGGCCCTGTGTTCCCCGGAATCGGACGGAGTGGCCGAGCTCCTCGTAGAGCCGCCGCGTATCCACTGAAATTCCGAATCTTTCGAAACTCGTCACGTCCGGCAGCCACTGGTGATGGATGCGCGCCGCCTCGACGGCCTGCCCGACGTTCATGCCGTGATCGACCACATTGAGGATTATCTGCAGCACGGTATTGATAATGGTGCGCCCCCCGGGGCTTCCTGCTATGAGGAAGGGTTTACCATCTTTCGCTACAATGGTGGGCGTCATGCTGGAGAGCATTCTCTTCTCGGGAGCAACACGGTTGGGGGGCGTGCCTATTAGGCCGCGCGTATCCGTGCGTCCTGGCACCGGATTAAAGTCTCCCATCTCGTTGTTTAAGAGAAAGCCGGTTCCGTCAGCAACCAGTCGTGAGCCGTAGCTGTACTCAAGCGTGTAGGTCAATGATACCGCGTTTCCTTCCCCGTCCACGACGGAAAAGTGCGTGGTTTCCTCGCTCTCAGCGGTCACGTACACGCGGGCAAAATCTGACGAATCACTCTCCGAGGCGCGGGTGAGATCAATGGAAGCCCGCAGTTCCTCCGCGTACGCCTTGGACGTTAGACGCGGGACCGGCATGTCGGGATTGAACGCCGGATCTCCCACGTGCTCTGCGCGATCCGCATACGCTCGTCGCATGGCCTCGGTCAGCACATGGAGGTATTGTGCCGAATTATGGCCCATCCCTGCGAGGTCAAAGCCCTCGAGGATATTGAGCATTTCGATTAGCGCCACGCCACCGCTGCTCGGCGGAGCCATCGCGTATACGTCAAAGCCACGGTAGACGCCGTGGATCAGTCGTTGCTCGACAGCCGCATACCGCGCCAGATCCTCCTCCGTGATCAGGCCACCGTGCCTCTGGACGAATGCGGCCAACAGTTGCGCCGTCTTGCCATGGTAGAAGCCGTCGTGACCATCGTCACGTATCCGACGAAGAGACTCAGCAAAGTCTGGCTGGCGCCAGGTTTCACCGGGAGCATACGGCGTGTGTCCGTCCTTGAGAAAAGCCTCCCGCGTAGCTGAATACATCGAATCGGTGAGCTGACTGATGTGCCGCTGGATCCCCTGCATGTCCCGTGAAGAAGGGAACCCCTCCTGGGCGAGGGCGATAGCTGGCTCCACGAGCTCGCTCCACTGCAGCCTTCCCAGTCGCTGATGCGCCAGAAAGAGACCTGCCACGGTCCCCGGAACACCCACCGACAAAGGGCCTTCATGGTTACTATTATCTCGAATCTCGCCATTCTCACCGAGGAACATGGTGGGTGTTGCCGCAAGCGGCGCCTTTTCCCGGAAGTTGAATGAAGTAACATGGCCGTCCGCCCCGTGATAGACAAGGAACCCGCCACCCCCGATATTGCCGGCAGACGGGAGCGTCACCGCAAGGGCGAACGCCGTGCCAACAGCCGCATCCACCGCGTTGCCGCCCCGCTGCAAAATGCGGTTGCCAACTTCCGAGGCGATGTGGTGACTGCTCACAACCATTCCGCTCTCAGCAGCAACCGGAATGCGCCCACTCTGGGCCGCGGATGGCAGCGCAAAACACGACAGGCATATGAATGCGAGGAATCTTTTCATGATCTTATTGGAATCAGGATGACGGAAGGTAGTCCCAACGTGCGAGAGTCTCAAGGAGCTCCTAACCGGCTGTGCGTACACGCAATCACCTTCAAGGCCGTTGACAACGGGGCGATCTTGCCGCTTTTCTCCCTCAATACCATGGCGCGCATCCGGTGTGCTCTCGTCCTAGCACTCGCGGTTACAGTCGTGGCCTGCAGTCCGACGCGAGACCGCTTGCCAGACAGGGAATCCCCAGGTGATATCACGGCATTTCGCAATGTGAATGCGGAGTATATCGGGTCTTCGGCATGTTTCGACTGCCACGAAGACATCTGGCGAGGCTTCCAGGAGCACGGTATGGCACAGTCCTATTATCGGCTAACGCGAGAGAACACTGTCGAGAATTTTGACGCACCTCCCCTCTGGCATGAAGAAAGCGGCTTCTACTATCGTGTGTATGAACAAGGCGGTGACTTCTGGCAAGAAGAATACCGCGTTGATTCAACTGGCGAACTAACCCATCGGCTCCCTCGGCGCATGGACTTCGTTGTCGGCAGCGGCCATGCGGCGCGCACCTACCTGTCTGAGTCCGGCGGGCGACTGTACGAATTGCCACTTACCTGGTATGCGCAAAAGGCACGGTGGGACTTTAGTCCGGGCTACGAATTCCACAACAAACGGTTCGACCGCCTAGTGCCGGACCGCTGCATGGCTTGCCACAACAGCTATCCGGAGACGGTGCCCTTTGTCGAAGGCAAGTATATCGACGTACCCGAGGGAATCGGGTGCGAGCGTTGCCATGGACCTGGCAGCCTGCACGTAGAGGAACGCCTCTCCAGTCCCGATCCTGCCTCCGAGGTCGATTACACGATCGTTAACCCCGCGCATCTGGATGAGGACCTGAAACTGGACGTCTGTGAACAGTGCCACCTGCACACTACGGTGTCGATTCTGCGGGACGGGCGGGGCCCGTTTGATTTTAGACCCTCTCAGCGCCTGGAGGATCATCTCGCCCTGTTTTACGAAGAGGTATCCATGGATCCCGGGGCTATCGATGTTATTTCGCACGCGGATCGAATGAAGCGCAGCGCCTGCTTTCTTGCCACGGCGCAGGAGCCAAACCCATTGACCTGTATTACCTGCCACAATCCACACGAGGGGTTTAGGGACAAGGGACCTGAGTATTTCAACGAAGCCTGCCTGTCCTGCCATGGAGCAGGCACGATAACTTTCACTACCGATGCCAGCCCGCACACGGACACCGGAAACTGTATATCCTGCCACATGCCACGCGTGGAGCCGGAAGACGTGCCGCATGCTTCGTTCACCGATCATTGGATCCGTGTCGTCGCAGAAGAGCTGCCCGCGCCACGCGCATCGCATGACACACCCACACTCGTACCCTACTTCGAACAGGACCGCGAGAGCATGGACGGCCGGCGTTATCTGGCGCGCTCCTACATAGTACTGGGGACGCAACGGTCCGACACGCTAGCCCTCGAGAAAGGCATCGAATTGATCAGGGAATCTCTGGCGGAAGCAAGCGATACTACCGGACAGGCAGAATATCAGTTGGGGTTGACCCACTGGCGCCTTGGCCGCGTAGAGGAAGCCATCCCGCCATTGGCCGAGGCCATACTGCATAATCCGGATGTCCCGGAGCGTCTGAATGCATTGGCACAGGCCTACGAGCTCGCCGGCCGCAATCCGGAGGAAACCGAACAGTTGTACCGGCGCGCTCTGGAGCATGTGCCCGCCCGGGCCGACATCCGCCTGAACTTTGGCCGTTTCCTGGAAACTCGTGGACGCCTGGACGAGGCCGCGCAGCAATACAGTATGGCGGCGGAAGAAATGCCGCGCCTCGCTATCGCTCATTACAATCTGGGCACAGCCTTTCTGCAGCAGGGTGCGTTCCAGAACGCAGAGCGTGCCTTGTTGCGCGCCCTCGAACTCGACCCCGATCATCCGCGAGCATTGGGCAACCTGGGCATGTTATATGCCAGCATGCACGAACTCGACAAGGCCGGGCAACAGTTTAGGCGGGCCGTCGAGGCCGCCCCCGAGAGCGCTACCGCGCTTAGCAACCTAGGGACCTATTATCTGGATCAGGATGATCTGGGCAGGGCCATTGTATTTTTGACACGCGCCGTAGAGGTCGATCCCACGTTCCTGGAAGCCCTGCTGAAGTTGTCTCTGGCGCACTTCCGCAACGAAGACTACGAAGAAGCGCGTGCATACGCCAAAGAGGCGCGCACAATCGATCCTGGAAATGCGCTCGCGCAACAGATCATCGATGCGATTTAGCCCCTCCCGTATGCTGTTCGACGCACATTATAGGAATTCTGGCCTCCGGCCATCTCTGGGCCCTCAGTCTGGACACACCAGTGTGTTGACAGTCAGGACAGAATCTGAGAAGAGCTTCGAATGAACATACTGCCTGAACAAGAATACATTCCGGGAGCGTATTTCCGTCTCTCCCCGCTCGCGCCGAGAGACTAATCGGATTTCGTGATCATGCAGACGACCGTGTACATCAAGCCTTCGCGTACGATAACCCGCGTTCCCATGACGGTCACTCGCGCCACGCACGTGTGCCATGTGCTCCTGTTACTGCTTGCTGCATGCGCCTCCCCGGACGAGGCTCCCGTTCCTTACCGCAACCTGGATGCGGCCTACGTAGGCATCGAGGCATGCAAGAGTTGTCATGCCGACAAGTACGCCAGCTATACCCTGTCCCAAATGGGGCGGTCATGGGAAGCGGCAACGCTGGAAAACAGTGCGGCAGACTTTGCTGATCCCGCACCGGTATACGACCCTCACAAGGATCTGTACTATCAGGCCTTTCATCGCGGACAGGACCTTTTCATCAAGGAGTACCGCCTGTCAGGTCGCGACACGGTGTATCAACGCTCAGAGAAAATCGACTACATCGTCGGCTCGGGCCAGCATACCAATTCGCATATCATGGACGTAGGAGGCTACCTTTACCAGATGCCCATGACGTGGTATGCTCAGGACAGACGGTGGGATTTGCCTCCCGGCTTCCAGGACGGGAACAACTTTCGCTTTGACCGCCCGATTCCGCTCAAGTGCATCACGTGCCACAACGCCATGCCGACCTATGTAGAGGGATCGGAAAACAAATACGACGCCGTACCGCACGGCATCGACTGCGAGCGTTGCCATGGGGCCGGCAGTGTGCACATAGAGGCCATTCAATCCGGCGCTGACCGGCAGAACACGATCGTAAATCCCGGCAAGCTGCCCATTGATCTCCAATTCGACATCTGCCAGGGTTGCCACCTGCAGGGTGCGGCAGTTCCAGAGGAGGGGCTCACCTTCGCCGATTTTCGCCCGGGAAAGCGCCTCGTGGATATTGAAAACGTGTTCTGGCCGCGCTACGAAGACAGCCTGCGGCAATTCGTGATGGCCTCCCACCCGGACAGGCTCCGGCAGAGCGAATGTTTCCTGGAATCACGCGCGCAGAACACCGAACCGCTCACGTGCATCACCTGTCACGATCCGCATGTCAGCATCGAAACGCTCGGCGCGGACCACTATCGGCAGACCTGCCAGACGTGCCACTCCGCACTACCGGAACCCCTCGTCTGCACCGAAACCCTGGCCAAACGCCAGGAGGCGGAGGACAACTGTGTGACATGCCACATGCCGACATCGGGATCTGTGGACATACCGCATGTGCGCATTACCGACCACTTTATACGGCGACCAGGCAGCAACACGGAGGAAGTGCTGACGGCTGAAGCGAAGCATGCTCAGCGGCAATTCGTCCGCTTGGCCAGTCTCGTGGATGAGGATCCTGCGCTCACCGACATAGCACGGGGATATATGACCTACTATGAACAGGTCACCAACCACCCGGGCTTTCTGGACTCTGCCGCTGCCCTCCTTGAGCGCGCCCGAAACCACACTTCTTTTGAAAACATCACCGGCCCGTTGATTCAGGCCCACTTTCTACGGGGAGAGCATTCTGCAATCATCCAGTTGGTGCGTGCAGGAGCCATAGCCAAAGACGCCTGGACCGCATACCGCATTGGGGAGGCGTTTCTGGTAGACGGCAGGGCGAAGGAGGCCAGCAGCTATTTGAAGGACGCTGTGCGCCGCGCTCCCGAGCACCTGCGGTTCAGAAGTCGGCTTGCAGCGGCCTATACCCAGGACAACCTTCCACGCCAGGCCATTGCAGTGTTGGACTCTGTGCTTGCGGCAAATCCTAAATTTACTGAGGCCTACAACAACCGCGGCTACGCGCGTGTGCTGTTGCGTGATTTTGCCGGGGCGGAGAAAGATTTCATTGCCGCCCTGGCCCTGGATCCCGACCTCGAGCAGTCTCTGGCAAACTTGGCCTCGCTGTATTTCAATACGAACAGAATGCCGGAAGCCCGGAGATACGTTCAACGACTGCTTGAGCGTGACCCTGCCAATCCCCAGTACCGCAAACTGTGGGAATTTGTCCGGTAGACCCGCTATTCCGGACCCATGTCGCCCAGAGCCACTCTCGCCATACTCATAGTCGTGCTCACGTGGAGCGAAGGAGGTTTCGCGGTCCACGCGCAACCGGTGGCCTCCAATCGCCTTCCCAACCCCTATACCAGTCTTCCTCCTCCTGAAGTAGAGCCCGATTGGGCCTACTGGCAAGCCCGCATGCAAGCTGGCAGATCAGTGCAAAGGCTGTTGCCCAAGGCTAACCCGATTGTCGAAGAACAGGAGCCGGCTGATGCGCGTGGCTGGAACGACGTGCAATCGACTGCCGAGTGGTTACCGGATTGGTCTGCGGGCAGGTCTCAGGAGATAGAACTCCTTGGCACGCTGAGACCACCCGCACCTCGCGACCTCGGCACCATCACAGAAGCTGACGATGGCGCCATCCCGCTGGCTCTTGCTACAAACCTAGTGTCGGGAGAGAGTATTCGAGCAGACGCGTACATCGGCGACGGCCCGTACGGCAGGGAAGGGATCGGTACCGGCGACTATGACTTTTACCATGTCGGCAGTCTTGAAGCGGGGCAAGTCATTACCGCGAAAACAGAAACGTCCCACAATGTCAATCCCCGACTGGACACCAAAGTTGGCCTGTATAACAGCGCCGGCGTCCGCCTGTTCGAGAACGACGACCGATTTCGGGGCGACCACGACAGCTTTCTTGAAATCGTCATTCCAACAGCGGATGAGTACTTCGTCTTAGTTCGCGGCATCAACAGCGACTGGCCAGGCGATCCATTTGATTCTGCCTCCGGGCCGAAGGCGGGTAGCGAAGGGCCCTATGACATAACCATCAGCGTGGATGACCGTGACGTAGACTTCTTCGGATTCGATCTCGTCGCGGGGGACATCCTAAACATTTCCGTACACGGATGGGCGCACCGGATCACTGTGTTTGACGGTGACGGAATAGCGCACATAAGCGTGACATTCGACCTGAGCGTACTGTATCCGCTCGGAAGCGGTCTGCGGTTTGGCGGCAATGCCAACCTCGCCTATGTAATCAGAGATGACGGACCCTATGCCGTCGCGGTGGAGCGGGGTGATGGTGCTTATACTCTGCACCTGCAACGGAGCCGTCCACGGCTCGAATATGCGCAAACGCCACAGACACTGTTCCTGGATTTCGACGGCGCGGTGTATGATGCGGAAGCTATCCTCGGGGGCAACAGCATGGCCACGCTGTCTCCGCTTTCCGCATCCCTTGGCCGCCTTGGCCTGGACCCCGCTGGCGATGAAGACGCCGTCATCACCCGCATTCTCGCCACGGTGACGGAAAATCTGGCAGACGATATCCGCATGGGCGCCAATCCTGGATTTCAACTCAAGCTTCGAAACAGTCGGGATGACCCGGACCCCTGGGGTGACCCGAACACGAGTCGCATAATCATAGGCGGCACAATCCACGAATTGGGATTGAATACGATCGGTATTGCCGAGAGTGTAGATGTAGGCAATTTTGTGACCGAGGAAACGGCAATCGTGCTCCTTGACAGATTGACCGGTCCCGACATGCTGGGGTCATTGGAAGCGGACGACTTCGGCGCGGGGACCAGCATAATTGATGCCCTCGGTACCGCGGTCGGTAACATCGTCTCGCACGAGGCAGGCCATCTTTTTGCCAACTTCCATACGGGACATCCAGCGTATCGAACTGACCTCATGGATGCCAGCACGGCCCTGCACACCTTCATCGGCTCCGGCCCTGACGGAGTATTTGGGTCACACGATGACCTTGATATTGACTTCGGTATTGCGGCATACAATGTCGTAGAGGGAATTAAGGGCATCCAGGACACCCGGAATGCTATTGCGTTCGGCCTCTACGGGCCCTCTGTAACAACCAGATCCCGGGACACGCTACCCGGAAGCGTCGTGTTAGGCGCCGCGCATCCCAATCCATTCCAGACCGAGACTCGCTTCATGCTGCGCGTCCCCCGCTTGCAGCATATGACGCTGGCCGTCTTTGACATGCTTGGCCGCCGTATTCACCTTTTGCACGACGGCGTTTTGACCCCAGGAAGCCATGTCTTCACGCTTGCGGGCAGCACCCTGCCGTCCGGCATCTACTTCATTCGCGGCACGGGCTCGCATAGCGTCGTAAGCCGCAGTGTTGTCGTGGCGCGGTAGCTCGTTCACCACTACTCGGCCGTCTTCCATACCCGCTGCTGCAATGCCAGCGGCTCCACCGTTCCGTAAGTGATATGTTGCATGATCTGTCCCGCATGAAAGCGTCCGTTTTCGATAAACCAGCGGCTCGTGCGCAGTCCACCGCAGACGGTCCCTGCCAGATAGAGGCCGCGCCGATTGGTTTCGAATGTTTCTGAGTCGTGCTTCGGAGTGCGCGCGGGATCGTCCCCAATGGTAATGCCCAGCGTGGTCAGAAACGAATAATCGGGACGGTAGCCCGTCATGGCCAGCACCCAGTCATTTTCAATTTCGACACGTCCGTCCGGCGTATCCAGCACCAGCCGATCAGGTTCAATGGCGACCACTTTTGTGTTGAAATACGCTGTAATACTCCCTTCCTTGATACGGTTTACGATGTCCGGCAATATCCAGTACTTGATACGGTCAGACAGACCGCTGCCGCGGTGAATGAGCGTGACCGTCGCCCCGTGCCGGTAGCACTCGAGGGCGACCTTGGCCGCTGAATTCTTCGCCCCAATCACCGCAACGCGCTGCCGGAAATAAGGGAATGGCTCCCGGTAGTAGTGCGTAACGTTGGGCAGGTTCTCGCCCGGGACGTCCAGCCGGTTCGGAATATCAAAAAATCCCGTGGCCACAACCACCTTCCGGCACGTAATGGCGCCCTTCTGTGTTACGACCGTGAAGGCCCCACTCTGCCCGTTTACTTCGAGGACGCGCTCATACAGGCGCAGACGAAGATCCTCCTGTAATGCCACGCGCCGATAGTACTCGAGCGTTTCCTGTCGCGTCGGTTTGTAGCGCAGAGTAGGAAACGGATGGCCGCCAATTTCGAGAAGCTCCGGTGTAGAGAAGAACTCCATGTTGAGGGGGTAGCCCTGCAGCGAATTGGTGAGCGCGCCCTTATCCACGATTACCGCATCGAGGCCATTGCGCTTGGCCTCAATCCCGCAGGCCAGTCCTACGGGCCCCGCCCCGATGATTACCACGTCACACATCCCGTCCCAGTCCGCATTCGAAAAAGTGCGCTTCGAACCCGTGGATGGTTGCCTCTGTTTCCCGCTGCCGAACCGCATTGAGAATCTCCATAGTCGAGTCGGGCGCCGTGCATCAAGCGATGGACGAATCCTGAGCAGTTGCATCGCTGGGTTGCGCTGTCGTTATTGGACGCGGAAGAGCGCTTTACGTGAAACCCGAACTGCGCGGAGACTCCGATACTTCGCACAGCGCTGATAACGCATCTGCAAACCCGTCAATCAACCACTGGCCTGACATTCGAAAACAACTGAAAATGACGCAATACCAGGCGCCCACCCATTCCGCTGAATTTGTATACTGAATCCGTTTGAAGTCGTCCATTTCGGCCGTCTGCCGTGAGGACAGAATGGCGCTGGATTCGTGGCATACTACGAATCGTCGAGGCGATAGGAGATTCCTTACAAGCGAAGGGTATGGGAACCCTCCTTATTCTATCAGGAGGTGGGTGACCGCGCAGGTGCTCACCTTCCCCTTTGCACCCTACCATCTCTCCGTAATGCCATGTTTCGGGCGGTGCGCGGGACAGATTGCCAAACGGATCCGGGCACAGCGGCGGTACGGGAGCGACCCCCTGCCTGGCCGAACGGGGAGCCAGTCTCGTCGAACTGCGCCAGGCCGGACGCGGGAAATACTCCATCCATACCCGCAGCGCCCGCGCGGGACGCAATTTCGTGGCCAAGCGTCTAGAACAATATCATCCAGGAACGTCCACGACCGAGTAGCTATGGCAACATAATGCGAAGAGGCCAGCTAGTACTGGTCCAAACGCGGGGGCATTATCTCTGGGCCTTCTCCGAAGTGTTGGAAATTGGTCCGAACTCCAGTTCGACAACCCGAATTACAGGCTTTTCTTCCTGATCAATAATGTAAAAACGATCCTGGTCATCCTTCCACACAACACGCAACTTCAGACTGGCCGTTCCATGGGCCGTTAGCGGTACTCGGTCAATGACGCCGTATCCGATCAAGGATCCGTCTTCTTCGAACACTTCCACACCGAAAAGGCGCTCCTGTCCGAACTCGCAGAAGGTAAAGTGAACAATATGTTGATCCTGCAGGCGAAAAAGCCCTTTGCTGCTATTGTGCACCAGAGCACCTACATCCTTTCCGGCATAACGGAGCAAAGCGTCGACATGCTCCGTGTCCATGGGGCCGTCAAGAATTTTCTTATACGATCTCCTTATGCCTACGTGTCCGAGAAACTGCCTTGCCTGCTTCCATTGCCCCTGTTCCTCAGTGTAAAGATAGAGCTTGCCCTCGTAGAGGGACGGTGCAAAAAGCACGCCGCTGTCCATGAAGATAAAGGAGCCGGGATCCGCCGATAGAGAGGTCTGCTCAAGCATTTCATCCGGGTCGATTATTTCGTCCGCGCTGCCAAACACCACCGTGGTTTCCTGAAAATTAGGATTAAAGCCTCGAAACAGGTAATCGGTGACGCCTTCTCCCTCTGCATGATTGTTCAGAATGAGATAGCCTCCCCTGAATGGGTGTATCCGGCTCACGGCCCACATTCGTGATGGGTGCGTATCCAGTTCCTTCCCCTCCGGGGAGAAGCGCGTAAACCGTGCATTTCCCCTGTCTAGTGTGATGATTTCATCCTGCCTGTTGATCGTCATTCCCGTGAAGCTATGGAACTCACCAGGCCCCTGTCCGCGCTGGCCAATAGTACGGAGGTAATGACCGGCAGCATCATATGAGCGGATATTCATGACCGCCTCATCGGCTATATAAATGTGACCCTGACTGTCGGTCACGACAAAACGAGGCGCCCCGAATAGATATTCGGGCGAAGCGGAATCGTCTGCTCCAAGGATCAGCACGTCACGCAGTTGCACATCCAATTCCTGAATGGCGCGAGACGTCTCGCCGATTTCTGACTCGGGATTTGCACACGCTGCAGCTACACTACACACCAGGACAGAGCAAAGCCAAACTCTACCGTGATTCAATGAGAAATGGCGCATGGTCCTCCTGAGTAGTGGACCATTGAAACAGACCCCGATAGGATGAACGCGTTTGCTAATCACAAGTAACCCCGTAAGGATGATGTCCGCCGGGCAGTCCTACGGGCCCCGCTCCAATGATTACCACGTCCATCCGGGTCCGCATCCGAAAAAATGCGCTTTCAGCCCCGAGGATGGTTGCCCCTGTTTCACCCTACGGCGCCTCCGATTCTGCGTTGGATACCCTAATCTACGAGAGCCATTCGGAGATGTGGGAGAGTTCTGTCATGCTGTTCCTGTGCAATTCGCAAGCGGCGATTTGATCCGCCTGCAAAATGTCCGCACTCCCGTCTAACTCGGAAAATTGAACGTATAGGTGAGCCGAGCGACTGTGACTCGGCCGATCTTGGGCGCACCGATGAATTGCCTGTGGCTGCTGTTGAACAAGTTGGAGACACCCAGGTTGATCCGCAGTCCCTCCATTCGGGAGCCAAACCTATAGCTTACACCCATATCCACGAGGAAATAATCGTCAATGTCCCCCACATGAACGCCGGAACGCACCGGGAAACCCTTCGAATATCGCGCCGATCCATTGATGGTGAGACCGCTGGGATGCCGGAAGGCGCCGCCGAACTTTATCTTCAATGGAGATGCATTTAGCGCCAGAGATACGTTCTTGCTCGGTTCGTTCAATTCCTCATTGTCAAACAAATCGTCGCTAACCCACGACGTGTTGGCGAAGAATTCGAGCTTCTCCGAGGCGATCAGCTGAATTGCAGCATCAATTCCGTAATAGTTGATACTTCCGAAATTCCGATACGTGAGCATCAACTCCGGCACATGCCCTGCACCTAAATTGTTCTCTACCGGTTGAACGATTGCCACTGGTGTCGAAGCGGACGGCAACGCGCCGGATTGTCCGGCTAGTTGCACGAGCAGAGCCGCCACAGTTTCGGGCGCCAATCCGGCTGCATCCAGTGTTCCGGCGAGTACGGTGTTATTCACAATTCCAAGTGCGATGTCGTTGGTCAGGTCCTGCGACAGGGTCGGCACCACTACAAAGGGAGTCTCCAGGCTCAGCGGACCTATGAAATTTTTCTTTCGGCCAAAGTATCCATCGAATGCAACTAGCACTCGGTCATTCACGATACCCTTGTAGCCTATTTCAAACGTTTGGGAAACCGTTTGGCTAAGCGGAGGCAGTGGTAGCAGATCAGTGACAAACGTCTCGATTTCCGCTGTCGTTGGATTGAGCAGACCCATCACACCAGGGCTGAAACCGGTTACCTCCGTGACGTCGGGGCTCAGTAGCTGCACAAGCACTGCGGTAGTAGCGGCATTGATCGGAATGCCTGCCTCCGTAACCTGACGGGCTAATTCTGCAGGCGGGACGGCAGCGAGTCCGCGATAAATGGCCGCATACAAATCGCCCGTTGGCAGACCAACAGGAACCGGCGCCCCCTCGGAACCGGGCACGAGGCTGGATGCGACAAGATCGGTTGGAGCCCCGAGCGCTAGGAAGTCAGTGTTTCGCTCCCAAGTGAATCCCTCGGAAGCACCGTGTCCCCGGAGTCTTATGCCGGTACCCGGAATTTGTCCGGCAACTATATCCAGAAATACCCGCGTGGCAAGCGGGGAGGAAAAGGCGCGGTTAAACGTCGCCCGAATGCTGTGCGCGGGTGCCGGTTTGTAGACGAGGGCCGCCCGTGGAGAAAACTGGATATTGTCCACGACGTTGCTGTAGTCGCTCCTAGCTGCGACTATCAGTTCGAGACGGTCGCCGATTCTAGTCAAGGACTGCACGTAGGCACCATACTCATTTATGTGGTCCCTTTCTTCAAAGCGACCATGGATCGTGCCTTCCGTATTGGGGCGCGTGAGATCTACATCAACGCCGAAAACGAGTTGCTCACGCCCGCCTGCCAAGGACAAATCATACTGTGCCTGCATATTCACTAGCCTGCCATTATCTACCACCGTATCCCCTGCATAGAGGTAAGTGTCCCCTGCGTCATTCTGGTTGATATACGCTTGGGCGAAAAAGCCACCGGATTTGAACTGCAACTGCCCGAAGGTGTAGCCCCAGTTATCTGCCTGGCTGACGCCAATACCGGTAATCGTAGTTCCGGAACTGAGGGAATGGCCACCATTGAACAACAGGGATGTGCGGCTACCGAACCTGTATTCCAGGCTTCCGTAGACGTTCAGTCGCTTCGTCGCCGTCTCCCGCTCACCGTATGCGGCAATCTGCTGAGCGTCGTGCGGATCCGGGCATTCCTCAAAACGGCGTGCAGCGAAAACAGACGCCGGGCAACCCTCTAACTGAAAATTGTCCACATTCATATACGCTCCTGCTACCTTAACACCAAGCTTGTTGCCTATTACTCCGGCAACGCGTCCCTGAAAATCAAGAAAGGAATGATCCCCACCGGCTACTGAAACGGTTGCGCCCGGATAGGCAAACGCATCTTTTGTGATATAGTGAATGACACCCGCATCTACACCCGCACCGTACAATGCCGAACCTGGTCCACGAACTACTTCGATACGCTCCAAATCGATGCCAAGGCTGGGCATGATATTGTGACTATTGACCCCAAGCGCTGCCACGGCGGCCTGCCGATAGTCCGTCAGGGCATACAGCGCTGCGGTGAACGCATTGTTGAAGCCGCGAATAACCACTTCCTGCCGGTCGTAACCCGTCTGTGCCATGTCAACACCAGCAAGATTGCGTAGCGCCGTTACGGCCGTCGGCCCCGTTTCCTCGCTCAAATCCCTAATGCCAACCACGTCCACAGATGCTGGAGCATTGAGAGCCTTCGCCTGTCGCCGACCAGCCGTCACCTGAATGGGATCCAACTCCACGCCAGGTGTCAGGGCGATGTCCAGAGTGTGTGCCGTTCCAGCGGTCAACGTGACCGTAATTTCCTGATTTTGGTATCCGGTGAAGCTGAATGAAATAATGACGCTTCCAGATGCTAGGCCGAAGAGGTGGTAAGCCCCATCCCCGTCAGTGGTTGTACCCTGTGCGATAGCCTCAATGTAGACGTTGGCACCTGGCAACGGTACCTCGGTTTCGGCATCCGTGACGGTTCCGGACAGGGATGTTGGCACAGGCTGCGCCTGGGCGATTGGTGCAATACCAAGCAATGCCAGAAGCAAGAGATGCCTGCATGCGTTGTGCGCGTAAAGTCTTGCCATTATGCCTATGCTGCAGTTTTTCGACCGTAATGAGATTAAGATACTCTGACCTCAAGCAAATGGATAGCCGGTGAAACGATGATAGTGCACACACCCGATATCCATGCAACGACCTGTGAATTCCGCCGGACCAATTGCGAACCAACATCCATGCTGTCGTAGCAAATCGAAAGCACAGCTATCAGAGGCAATTCCACCTCAACGCAAGTTTTCTGGGTCTGCTTGGGGAGTATTTTGATTCCCGAATCAGGCTTCCCAACGACTAAATGTGACAATTGATTGAGAAAGGACTGATTTCATTGGCGCTATATCGTGCATTTGTCAAGTAAGCAGCGTTTTAAGACTGAACGATTTCCTGGCGTGGCACGTCGTGTTCACGGTGAACGAAGTGGATCGCTTTTGACTTCTGATGCCAGGCTGCAAGAGTGCATACAAGCCTAACCGATACTCACGTGAAGGGTCCTCAACGTGCGCCGCCGACAGTCGGATATGTGACAGAAGGGATGGATAAGTAGCTGATGCCAATATAGACCGCAAGAGTCCCTAAATCGTGAAACTGGAAACAATTCCGCTTCTGCTTCAACACCCGAAATTTCCACGTCCTACATGCATTCAGGTCCACACTCGAAGAATGTGCTCCGAACCCGTGGATGGCTGCCTCTGTTTCCCGCCTCGGAGCCCTGCGATTCTGTATATTCAAGCGCCTCCGACCCGGCTAGCGATGCTCCTGCCATGGGATTACTGCACCGTGTAACGGCGGCTGATTTCCGGTGGCATTACGTTCGCTCGGCGACGGAGCATTCTGGCAGGTACCGCGCCGGCCCTCACTCTCCCGAACAACGCCTATGCACACGCATTAGCAAAGCTTGGCGCTTGCCCCGACAAGCTATGAACATCCCACTAACGTATTGTGACCCTTCTCCTATCAGCTGTATGCGTCTACCCCACATCGTGACGGATTTGCCTGGCCCGCGGGCGCAGGCTGCAATTGCAGCAGACGGACACGTAGCCTCCCGATCGCTTATCAAGGCCTACCCGCTAGTGGTTAACCGTGGCGAGGGCATGGTCATCGAAGATGTGGACGGCAACAGATTCCTCGACTTCATGTCCGGAATTGCGGTAACCTTGACGGGCCACTGCCATCCGGAAGTAGTCGCGCGCATCCGGGGGCAAACGGAGCGTTTGCTCCACATCTGTGGTACGGACTTCTACTATGATACCTACACCGCGCTGTGCACACGACTCTCTGCACTGTGTCCGGGAGAAGATGCATGGCGTGTTTACCTGGGCAATTCCGGGGCGGAAGCCGTCGAAGCAGCTATCAAACTGGCGCGCTACCACACCGGACGCGCGCACCTGATCGCCTTCGAGGGAGCGTTTCATGGACGCACCTACGGTGCGATGAGCCTGACGGCCAGCAAGGCGGTGCAACGTGCAGGATTTGGTCCACATCTTCCAGGCGTGCATCACGTGCCGTATGGCGCAGGTATCGAGCACCATCTTCGCGGTCTCTTCAAGCGCACCGTGACACCGGAGGAGGTCGCCGCCATTATCGTCGAGCCCATTCAGGGCGAAGGTGGCCATCGCGTGCCGCCACCAGGATTCTTCGCACACCTCCGCACCGTGTGTGACGAATTCGGCATCCTCTTGATCGCTGACGAAATCCAAACGGGCATGGGACGAACGGGGACTTTCTTTGCAATGGAGCAGTGGGACATCGTCCCAGACATCATAACGCTGGGCAAAGGGCTTGGATCAGGGCTTCCCATCAGCGCCATGATGGCCAAGGATAAGGTCATGACGTGGCCGCGTGGCAGTCATGGCAGCACGTTTGGCGGCAACCCCTTGGCGTGCGCTGCCGGCTTGGCAACCCTGGACCTTGTCGAAGATAACCTCATGGAGAATGCCCGCGAGATGGGCGCCTATGTCGGGGCGCAGTTACAAATGCTTGCCGCACGCCATGATGCCATTAGCGAGGTGCGCGGAAGGGGCCTCATGCTCGCCCTTGCTTTTGCGGAACATGGACAAGCAGGCACTTTTGAGCGCAACTGCTTCGAGCGCGGACTGCTGGTACTGGGCTGTGGCAATAACGCCGTACGCCTGGCGCCACCCATGATCGTAACCCGTGAAGCGGCTGATACGGCAGCCACAATCATGGACACTGTGCTGACACGTGGCTTGGGTTAACCACTCATCACGACCTCGCTGCGGTAGTTGGTCCTGGATCTTTCGGAAATGCTTAGATGTGGCCTGCTGTGGCGTTGACCTACGTGTTTCTATCATCACAGTCTACCGGCATACACGCAGCATATCCCATTTCGCCGTGATCGGCCATCTCTGCCCTACCGCTCTGTTTTGTCCCAGTGGCGACTGTTTAGCTCTACCATGCTGCATCAAGCAAGACCCAATTCGTGGCTTCCACTGACATCATCGCACGCCATCAACTGCGGGCGGGACATATTCTCATCGTAATTGACCAGAAAATCCTGGGTACTGGATTTTCTGGAGGAACCATCTCGACGAGCCTACCATGATCATGAAGCATGCAGGAAGAAGAAGAAAGCGCGTCATGAGGATCGTATGACAGTAACGTCCGCGAAATACCCACCGTGGCCATGACGTAAAATCCGACAGGCAGGGACCACTCGTGATCATGTTGCCCCGCACTCAGTACAGATCTTGGTAAACATGGCGCGCATCTCGTAGTAATCCTCGCTCAGATGGGCTACCATGCGCGCGGCGCGGCACGCCCGAGAATCGACCGCTAACTCAACCGGCCGATCACCAGACGGATATGACGAAGCGTCTGCCGCTGATGCCACTATCTGGAAGCAGTAAACCCGACGATGGGTGGGTGAGTCAGAAAGTCATCCCAGAACGGATTGCGATGCTCGGCTGGGTCCAACGAAACGTCGATCCATCGAAACTCACTGAATCCCACTGCCTCGAAGGCATCCTCATACGTTTTGCCCTTCAGATAGAAATTCTCCACATCGAACCGCTGCCCGTCCGCGTTGATAATCGTATATCGAACCGGGTCACCCTCTGAAAGTGGATTCGGACAGTATCTCTCTAATCCGTATTTCCTCCACGAGATGCCCGTAGGAGGAGGATTCCGAACGTTGTCGTTGAGCCCGACGAACCGCCCACCCTCGCGCAAGGCATGGTAGCACGCCTTGCAGAACTGCCGGAGTTGCGCACCACTTCGGGCATAACCGAGGGAATACACAGCGATCACCACATCCACGGGGTTGGACACAACAGCCGTGGCGATATCCGACTGCCGGTATTCGCATCCGAGTGGATTGCGCTGTTCCATTTCTTCCGCGCGACGAATCATTTCGACGGAAACATCGAGGCCCATCGCCGTCAATGCTCCGGACCGCTTAACCCACCGTGTATAGAACCCGTCGCCGCAGGCCATGTCAACTACGTTCGCCCTGGAGACATCTCCCAGAAGCTCTCTCAGAGTGTGCTGCTCGATGGCCTCGCGGAACGGAAGCGCCATTGAGACCGCGAACGCGTCGGCGATCGTTTCGTATTGCTTGATCTGATCCATGAGTTGCTTCGATTGGGTTTCTGCCTGGTTATAGTGGTAATCTGTGACCAGCATGCCGCGTTGTAGAAGCCGGACCAGCAATCACTTTGGTTACCTCTGTTCGCTATGCAGAGTATAACAGAGTCCCATCAAGATCTTGAACGAAGACCTCTTAACGTTAAAGCGGCCACTTGTCTATAACCGAGATCAACCCTGAAGTACTTCGCTGATCCCGAAGAAAGTCGACTATTTGTGCGTGCCCTTGCCGTATCTGTCATGGGATTGCCCCCGTTCAAAGCTACCGATGGCCGTCATAATAACGACTGCTTAGGGAATTATTTACCTGGTATGGTAAGGCACTATGGGATTTCAACTCTGGTCGGTGTTACAAGGGCCTAAAGAATCAAATTGTAGTGCTTTCGCCAAGACTTATAAAGTACAACATGCATATTTATAATATCTTCTAGTATTCTCTGGGAAGTAACAGCTACCTTGTTCGAGCGGCCTTGGTCGCAGTCCCTACTGCACTTGTCGTGTGCACCGTGATGCCCCCTACTCCTGTTCTGGTCTCCTGGTCTTCTGGCAAGGACTCCGCCTGGGCCCTTCACACCCTCCGGCAAGCACCCGACTGCTATGATGTCCGCGGTGTGTTTACGACGGTGACCGAGCATTTCGAACGCGTCTCCATTCACTCGACGCCAATATGGGCTCTCAAGGAGCAGGTTGCGCGACTCGGTGTGCCGCTGCACCTAATACCCATACCGTATCCGTGCTCGAATTTGCAGTATGAAGCCGCGATGACGAGCTTCCTTGATCGCATGCGAGCGCTCCCCCGGCACCAGACTGCGTTAACACTCGCCTTTGGCGACCTTTTTCTCGAAGATATTCGCCGCTATCGCGAGGACCGGCTCCGCGGCACCGGGATTGCTCCGATTTTTCCGATCTGGGGGCGGGACACCACCGTGCTTGCCGAGGAAATGATCGCCTCCGGACTCCGAGCGATCGTAACTGCCGTCAATCCCCGCAGAGCGCCAGCGCATGTGGCTGGACGGTGGTTTGACCGCGAGCTTCTCGCTGCACTGCCTGCAAGCGTCGACCCGCTGGGTGAGAATGGCGAATTTCACACGTGCGTGGTGGACGGCCCCATGTTTACTTCACCTGTTGACGCCCGCCCGGGCGCAATCGTCAGACGAGAAATCCAGACGCATTCCGACGAGCAAGACGCCCGCCCAGATCCCACATACATCTATGCCGAGGTTGTACCGATGACATGATCCTGCCAGGCAGCAGAAGGCTCGCGGCTGTCAAGCCTACGTGTTATCAGGTTTCTCGCCGTTTCCGAAAGAAGGCCTTTAACAGTGTGGCGGCCTCTGCTTCTTCGACGCCCGACACGATATCTACGCGATGATTCAGCCGCTTGTCCTGCGGGATATTGTACAGCGTCGATGCGCTGCCTGCACGAGCATCAAACGAACCAAACACAAGCCGACGCATGCGAGCGAGAACGATTGCTCCCGCGCACATCGGGCATGGCTCCAGTGTAACATACAGGCAGCAATCACTGAGAAACTTGTCACCGAGCGTTTCGCAGGCTGCTGTGATGGCAATTATCTCCGCGTGCGCAGTCGGATCGCGCAGCGTCTCCACAAGATTATGTCCACGGCCGATTATTCGTTCTCCCTTTACCACAACAGCGCCCACCGGCACTTCCTTTTTTTCGAGGGCGCGCTCCGCTTCCCGCAGCGCCGCCCGCATCCAGCGGCGGTCAGGTTCAAGGAGCGTAGACAGACTCATACGGATCCCAGACGCCACTCCGGCACTACCGGCGGCCTCGCAACGTGCCAACAAACCGAAGTACAATGGCCACGACCAGCAATACCACCAGGACTGGCAGCGCCACTTTCGCCAGAAAACTCAATAGGCCGAGTACGGCATCAAGCAACAAGGCAATGATGATAATTACCATCGCGATGATGATCCACCGCAAAATCTGGCTGATATCCATGGGTTGCGCCATCTTAATTGTCTCGATCAATGCGGAAAAACTCGGATGCGGAGTAGCTGGTTCCGTCTAGGCCAAACCCGCCTACCAGTAGTATGCGTTGGGAAGACGAATTGGTTGCAGTGTGGCCAAACCTTCGTACTATAGGCCGCAGCGATGGAACCCTGAAAAATCGGCGTGCCTCGTCGCTATAGATTTCAGCCTGCACAACGATGTTTCGCGGTGTGCCCTGTCGACCCCCGAATATCACGACCATATTGCCTGGCAACGTTGCCGCGGCATGCCGCGTTCTGGCCGTCAGCATAGTCGGTGCGGGCGTAATCTGCAATCCGGTAGGGGTATCGTGCTCCAACAGAAAACTGGCTGCGTCGATGAATGCCCCGTCAAAATGCGTTCCCAGAACCAGATAAGGTCCGCGATTCAATTGTGTTGCGGTGTGCCCGAAAATGGCGTCGTCAAGATAAGGAGCCGAGTCGATCCCGTTGCGTGCGAACAAGGAATCGTCCCTGAACGCAAACGTACGAAAGTCACGTCGCACCCCCAGGAAGGGATCGGATCCATAGCGCGTGTCGCCACGACCACCGTACAAATCGACGACAAGCTCTTCATCGACGGTGCGCCGCTTAGCTGTATGGAGGGTCCGCCGAATTGGCTGCCCCTCGACCGGGACCACAATAAAGCTGTCCGCTTCCGGATCATACAACTCGGCGTACTCGATCAGGTCCTCGACCGAAGCCGGATTATCCACGCGACTACCGCCGAGAATGAGCACACGCCCATCAGGAAGCCGTGTTGCGGTGTGGCCACTGCGCGCATAGTGGAGACGACCGGACCTGGTCACGAAACGGTTACCCCCGGGAGGCAGGACATACACATCGGGTTGCGCCGCGCCACCCGCACGTCGTGCTCCCCCGACAATCAACAGACCCGCGCGCGTATACGCCGCAGAGTGGCCACCTCTTCCCTCCGGGAGGTCAGGAGCATTTTGCGTGAACGCAAACGGGAAGTGCAAGGCATATTCCTTCGCTGCGAAGTATTCGTCGTCCGCACCAATGACTTCGACATCGAGTTGATTTAGCCCCCTGTTCAGGATTACCCGGGCCTCCCACTGGTCGCCAGCCCGCGTCGCCTCCATGCCGTTCAGACGCACCGTCCGGATGGAGCGGAACCACGTGGCGGAAATGCTGAATTGCACTACCTGATCTATCTGGACTTCTCCGAGGTCGGGCTCCAGAAACTCAATGTGCGGGGGCGCCTGATCCACGAACGGACGGTCACAGGCACCTGCAATCATCGCCAACAACACGCCCAGAACGCCGGTATGCCTGACAAAGAGTGCGTGCACGTTAGGAAGAGCTTTCGAGCCAAGACAGGAACCGATTCTACGATCCGACGCCTTCCCGGTTCGTCGCCGGCATAAGCGGCTCATCATAGCCTACGTGCTCCAACACCAGGCCGCACGATGGCGCCGCAGCACCGGCCTGTGTCCTGTCTCCAGATGCCATCACGCGCAGGATATCACGTTCATCGCGCCGTCCATGGCCAACGTCCAGGAGTGTGCCAACGATCGCACGCACCATGCCATGAAGAAAACGGTCGGCAATGATCTCAAAGTACCAATCGCCGGCACGATTTTCCGGAACCCACCGGGCATGCCGGACAGTGCACATCCTGTTGCGGGTTTCAGAGCGTGCCCGGCAGAAGGCGCCGAAGTGATGGGTCCCAACGAGGTGCGCCGCCGCCTGGTTCATGGCCTCGAAGTCCGGTGCCGGGCGGACAGTCCACCGGCAATGCCGATCCAGAGCGCGTGGACCCACAGATACATAATAGCAATACCGGCGACTCCGAGCGTCATAGCGCGCATGGAACCCTTCCAGAGCCTTCGTCACAGACACGACCGCGATCGACGCTGGCAACAGCCCATTTAGAGAACGTTGCAAGCGGCGAGGATCGACGACGTGTGGCGCCACACAGTGTGCTACCTGCCCACGTGCGTGCACGCCTCGGTCGGTGCGTCCGGACCCAACGATTGGGGTCGGCTGTTTGAATACAATGGCCAGCACCCCCTCAATCGCTTCCTGTACGGTAGGTTGCTCCAGCTGTATCTGCCAGCCATAGTACGCACTGCCGTCATACTCAATGACAAGTTTGTAGGTCATCATACCAGGATAGTGTCAAGTGGTCGGACCTCGCGTGCCAGCAGGCACAATAACGCATCACAACCACATAAGTATCTTCGTAGTCGAATGGCCCAGGAAAGCTTTTCGCGCACGGGGCGTACCACGCAGACAGGATCCCGGATCGCTATGTCTCGACACACCCAACGTATTTATTTGACCGGTTACATGGGGTGTGGGAAAAGTACGGTCGGTCCCCTGCTGGCCGAGAGGATGGGGTTGGACTTTGTGGATCTTGACGAGACGATTGCCGAAGGCGCCGGGCGATCTATCGAACAGATCTTCGCCGACGACGGCGAGGACCGCTTTCGTGCACTGGAGGCCAAAGTACTCCGGCAAGCGCTGCGACCGGCCGTATACGCTACTGGCGGCGGCGCACTGGCGGTCGAGGATAATCTCCAGTGGACCCTGAATCACGGAATTGTCGTCTACCTCACAGCCGATCCCAAAATACTGGCCCAGAGATTATTGGCCGCGGAAACAAAGAGACCGTTGCTTCTGGATGCTTCGGGCAAACTGCTCTCGCCTGCCGACTTGCAGCACCGCATAGAGCAGATGCTCATCCGACGTACGCCCTTCTACCAACGCGCGCACATCACAGTCTCGGCGGACCACCTGCCTGCTGACCAGACGGCGGACGAAATTGCCCATGCATTGCGACAGCACCACGGCAATCGTCCGATCAACGACGCGTGAGACGGAATGACCGTCTATGGTGCCGTGTTGGCCCCTCCGCCGCCAGCGCCTCGTAGTGTGCCGAGGTCGGATAGCCTACGTTGGTGCGCCATCCGTACGCCGGGTGCTCCTCGTGGAGGCAGTGCATCAAGCGGTCCCTCGTCACTTTCGCGATGATGGAGGCGGCCGCAATCGTGTGGCTACGGGCATCGCCGCCCACCACCGCCCGCTGCGGCCACCGTGACTGCGGAAAACACCGGTTTCCATCTACCAGCACGATATCGGGGCTCGTTGGCAGGTTTGCAACCGCACGGCGCATGGCCTCCAGTGCCGCCCACAGAATATTCATCGCATCGATTTCTGCCGGCGAACATACACCCACGGCGATGGCAAACGCGGTGCCATGAATGCGGTCGAATGCGGCTGCGCGCGCTGTCGGGCGCAGCTTCTTGCTGTCGTCCACGCCGGGAATCCTGACGCCCTCTTCGAGAATGACGGCCGCCGCCACGACCGGGCCCGCCAGAGAGCCCCTTCCCGCCTCATCGGTTCCTGCGATCCGCTGGCACCCGCGGTTCCAGAGCTCCCGCTCGATTTTCAGCATATGCTCGTGTTGGGTCTTAAGAGGCATTAGTCCTCCCTTGTCGCGCGTCATGAAACTAGTTATCTTGCCCTGCGTCATACGGGGGGTAAGATATCGTTCCCTTCCCATGGTTGCGGTCTGGCGGCACAGACTCCGCGTAATACGCTCCAGAAGTCTCCTGATGGAGGAGTCTGCAAACAGTCGCCGGTTTGCGTAGCACCACCCGGTTTGATGAGGCTGTTTTAGCTGGTGGGGCAAGTAAGGTCCAACGCCCACACCAGACGTTACAGCGCACAGGCACCCTGTGCAACAGGCCAATGGCATTCCTATGCATGGGAAGGAGATGTACTCGCCTGCTGATCCAGGGGCATCAAGCAATTCCATTACGTTTCTACTAATCAATACTGTCGTATGGCAGAAAAACCATTTCGCGGTATCCTCGAAATAATTGGTGACAAGAAATTCGGGTTTATCCGCCAACTTCGTCCCGACATCCCCAAAGGGGACAACGATCCGTTCTGCTCCCCAAAAGTCATCAGGCGGGACAAACTACGCGATGGTGTGGTGCTGGAGGGAACACTGCGTCCCGGACGCAAGGGCGACATGCAAGTGCACCACGTATTGTCCGTCATGGACGTCAAGCCGGAGAAATGGGCGAAAGCGCGCGAGTTTGAATCCGGCAACATTGTTTATCCCGATGAAAAACTGAATCTCATCAAGAGCCCGGGTGACATCACCATGCGGGTCATTGATCTGGCCTGCCCACTAGGAAAGGGACAACGCGCCCTGATCGTCGCCCCACCGCGTACCGGCAAGACGATTATTCTCAAGAAGATCGCCGATGCTATGACGCAGAATCATCCCGAAGTGCAGCTGGTTGCGCTACTGGTAGATGAAAGACCGGAAGAGGTTACCGATTTCAAGCGTTCCACCAGCGCAACCATTTTTGCCTCCTCAAGCGACCGGGATGAAAACAATCACGTACGCGTTTCGGTGCTTTCGCTGGAATATGCCAAGCGCCTAGTGGAACTGGGACACGACGTCGTGCTCCTCCTCGACTCGCTCACCAGGCTTGGCCGCACGTTTAACCTGTGGGGCGAAGGCGCAGGACGGACCATGTCCGGAGGACTGGACGCGGGGGCGATGAAGATTCCACGCCGGATTTTCGGGGCGGCTCGTAATATCGAAGGTGGCGGCTCACTGACGATAGTGGCAACGGCACTCATCGAAACCGGTAGCCGTATGGACGAAGTAATCTTCGAAGAATTCAAGGGGACCGGAAATGCGGAAATCGTCCTGGACCGGCAGATGGCGCACAAACGCATCTGGCCAGCCGTCAACCTGCGCAAGACTGGCACACGAAATGAAGAACTGCTGCTGGGTGACAAACTGCACCAACACCACCGGCTCTTCCGTGCCCTTAACAGCCGCAGTCCCATCGATGCGATGCAGGCGCTGGTCCGGCACATTCAGCAGTTTCCATCCAATGATGCCATGCTCGACGGGCTTGTCCGTGAGTTATAACTCGCCTCCCGAGTGACCGCTATCCGGGAGATTCTCACTTAGTATTCAACCGAATAAGGCTGACGGAGCCTCGGTTACGTATTAATTTTGTTGCTCCGATCCATCACCCTTGCCTCCATTAGATGACCAAGCGTCTCGATAACATTGTTTCGCTCTGCAAACGCCGCGGATTCATATTTCCTTCATCGGAAATCTACGGTGGCCTCAGCGCCGCGTATGACTATGGCCCGCTGGGCGTCGAAATGAAGCGTAACGTACGCGATGCCTGGTGGAAGGCCATGGTGTATCGGCACGACAACATTACCGGCGTAGACGCCGCCATCCTCATGCACCCTGAGGTTTGGAAGGCTTCTGGTCACGTCGACGCGTTTCACGATCCATTAATTGACGACAAGGTATCCAAGCGGCGCTACAGGGCCGACCAGATTATTGAGGGCCATATCGAACGGCTGCGCGCCCAGGGCCGTGACAAGCACGCGACGAGCGTTTATCGCCGCCTTGTCGACGCCCTGTACGCCGACGACATGCCAAAGGCCATGCATGCCATCATTATGGAAGAAGGGATTCGTGGCCCGGATTCCGGCGCATTTGACTGGAGCGATGTGCGACAGTTCAACATGATGTTCGAAACGCGCGTGGGAGCGCTTGAGGAGGCAGGCAATACCATTTACTTACGGCCGGAGACGGCGCAGGGCATCTTTGTCAATTTCCACCATGCCAGGGATACGGCACGCCTCAAGATCCCCTTCGGTATCGCCCAGATCGGCAAGGCTTTCCGCAATGAAATCGTTGCGCGACAGTTCATTTTCCGGATGCGTGAATTCGAGCAGATGGAAATGCAGTACTTCGTGGAGCCCGGCACGCAGATGGAAGCCTACGAGGAGTGGAAAGAAAAGCGTCTCCAGTGGCACATCAGTAACGGCATAGCAGAGTACAACCTGCGGTGGCATGTCCACGAAAAGCCGGCCCATTATGCCGATGCCGCCGTTGACATTCAATATCAATTCCCTATCGGGTGGCAGGAAGTAGAAGGCATCCATTCGCGGACGGACTATGACCTGTCTCGTCATCAGGAGCATTCCGGCAAGAAGATGGAATACTTCGATCCGCAGACAAGACAGCGATACGTCCCCTACGTTGTGGAAACCTCGGTCGGACTCGATCGGACCATTCTGATGCTACTTTGTGAGGCCTTCGCGGAGGAAAACGTGGAGGGCGGGCCGCGCACGGTCTTGCGCTTTAACCCCGTTATCGCCCCGATAAAGGCCGCCGTCTTCCCGCTCGTCCGGAAAGACGGCATGCCAGAAACCGCACGTTCGATTGCGGATGATCTGGGAGACCATCTGAACGTCTTCTATGATGAAAAGGGATCCATCGGCAAGCGATACCGTCGTATGGACGAAGCAGGCACACCGCTGTGCATCACCGTGGACGGCGACACTGCCGCCGACGGCAGCGTAACAGTGCGTGACCGCGACACACTCAAGCAAACCCGCATTCCCAAGGAATCCGTGCCTGCATACGTCATGGATCAGCTTCGCACCTAGCAGAGTGGCGGTGCGCCGGCTGCGCGCTATGATGGCGCTGAGCAACCAATACGAAAGCGCATGACGACTCTTGGCAAGCTTGGCGCGACGTGCGGCCTGTACATAGGCGCCGGATTGCTTATGGCATTGTGGACGCTGCCCAGTGCCGGACAGGAGATACATACCGACCATTGCCTGCATGGATGCCCGGCGGGATCGCCCACCAGCAACGACATTGTAGTCCGGAATATCTATGTGCTCAGTTCGAATGACGTGACCAAGTTCGCAGATTGGGTGGCATACCGAGTCACGAGCAGCACGATTGGAAAGTCTCAGGAGCGATTTATGCGGGCAGATTCCGTGCTCGCAAAGAGCGAGACCCTGGAATACGCGGACTACTACAAGGCCCACGCCACGCTTGGCACCGACCGGGGCCACCAGGCACCGCTAGCCAGCTTTTCGGGTACTCCCTTCTGGGAAGAAACCAATCTGCTGTCGAATATCACACCCCAACGAAGTACCTTGAACCAGGGAGCATGGCGCCTCTTGGAGACCGCGGTCCGGCGCCTCGCGAAGGCTTCCGAGACCAGAGGCGTCTACGTAATAACGGGGCCACTCTATGAACGGCCAATGCCGTATTTGCCGCACGCCGACGAAGTACATCTCATGCCGAGTGGCTATTGGAAGATCATCGCCACGAAAGATGGCGATAATACCAGGACTGCCGCGTTTATCTTTGAACAAGAAACAGAAAGATCCGCAGATTACTGCGAAGAACGCTTCCAAACGGACATACGGACCATTGAGCGCAAAACGCGCCTGAATTTTTTTCACGCCCTAAACGTGCAGAAGCAGGATAGTCTGGAATCGGGACTGAACACCCTCCTTGCAGACCTCGGATGCACCACCGGTGGCGGAGAGAAGTAATACGAGCCCGCGCCATGCATCCGTCCGGGTGTTCGCGCGTATCGGTCGTGAATAAATGATGAGAACGACCGCTTTCTTTACAGGCGAGATCGCAACGCCCGCATCGGCAGTCTTGCCGCGACGTCATATCACAGGGAGCAACGTGTATGTTTCGTCCCGCGTCGCAATTCCTTGCAGCGGGCCTGCGTAACCTCCCACCGCTTCCCTCTCTATTCTTGTCGAGATGTCCGAGCCCCTCTTGCCACCCGATCGGGCATCATTGTGGACTGAGGTCCGCCTTGTTCTCCGAGGCGGACACAAGGACTACACGCAAGGTAGCATGGCGCGCGCCATCTGCCTGTTGGCCATTCCCATGGTCCTCGAAATGCTCATGCAATCGGTATTCGAGCTCGTGGACGCCTATTTCGTGGGCAAGCTCGGGGCGGAAGCGCTGAACGCCGTAGGCGCAGGAGCGTCTCTGATCATCCTGGTGCTCGCTATCGGCTTTGGACTCAGCATGGGAGTCACCGCGATGGTCGCGCGTCGCATTGGGGAAAAAGATCCGGAAGGAGCTGGGCTGGTCGCCTTCCAGGCTCTCGTTACTGGCGGAGTTATCGCCTTGCCTATCAGCGTAGCAGGAATATTCTTCGCCCCGGAAATGCTCCGCCTGATCGCCACGCCGGAGCCGGTCGTGCAACTGGGGTCCACCTACTGTGCGATCCTCTTCGGCACCAATGCGGTCATTCTGTTTCTCTTCCTGATCAATGCCATGTTTCGGGGAGCAGGCGATGCTGTTCTCGCACTCAAAGCCCTGTTCTTTGCAAATCTCCTCAACATTATTCTGGACCCGCTACTGATTTTCGGGTTGGGTCCGTTTCCGGAAATGGGAATCACGGGAGCAGCCGTAGCCACTTCTATCGGCCGGGGACTCGGCGTGGTCTATCAGTGCTATCTCCTGTTCGGCGGCAAGAGCCGCATCCGTCTGTCCCCGCGGGAAAGCCGTATCGCGTTCGACATCATGAAGCGCTACCTGCGCATTTCCGCGCCGGCGGCCTTTCAAACATTCATTGCGACGGCGAGCTGGATGGTGCTTTTCAGCCTCGTCAATACCTTCGGTGAGATTGCTGCCGCTGGTTACACGGTGGCCATACGTATCCTGGTCTTTGCATTGCTTCCGGCCTGGGGCATGGGCAACGCCGCGGCCACGCTCGTAGGCCAAAACCTCGGGGCCGGCGAACCCGGGCGAGCCGAACGAAGCGTCTGGGTGGTCAGCTTCACCAACATGGCGTTTCTGGGACTCGTCGCGGTAGGAATGTTCCTGTTCGCCGAACCGCTCATGAGCATCTTCACGGGTGACACCGGTGTTGTGGCCATCGGCAGGCAATGTGTCCGTATTGTCAGCTATACCTATATCCTGTTCGCGTTCGGCATGGTCATCGTGCAAGCCTTTAACGGCGCGGGCGACACGACGACGCCGACATGGATCAATTTTGTCTGCTACTGGGTCATTCAGATACCTTCGGCTTATGTCCTCGCCTATCCGATGGACTGGGGTGTTTCAGGAGTTTTCGCCTCTATCGCGGCCACCCAGGCCGCCATGGCCGTAATCAGCATCTGGATCTTCCGGCTCGGCCACTGGAAGACGCACCTCGTGTAGCGCGCGGTCACCCCGATCGTTGCAGCTCCATCGCAACACGCTCTACATCCTCCCACACACGAAGTGCATTTCCTCCGAGGATCTTTTCGATGTCCTCGTCCTTGTATCCGCGAAGCAGGAGTTCTGCAACCAGGTCCGGATATGTAGACACATCGTGCAGTCCTGCGGGCAGCGCGGTAACTCCGTCGTAGTCGGAGCCCAGGCCCACATGATCAATGCCCACCAGCGCGACTACATGATCGATATGATCAGCCACATCTTCGAGCGTGCCGATGGGGTTGGATTTGCGCATCTCCTCCCGCGCCAGGGCCCCTTCCCTGGTTCCAGATGCCAATCCTTGCTCTGCCAGGTGAGCATCGATGCGGTCTCCGAGACTCCGGCTATCCTCCTGGTACGCGCCACGCAGAAATGTGGAGCCGAAACTGATCATGATGACCCCATCACGGTCAGCAAGCGCCTGGATCAAGTCATCACTCATGTTTCGCTCCCAGCCGGGCGTAAAGTGGCGCGCGGATGAATGGGAGGCAAACACCGGAGCCCTGGATCGACGCAGAACCTGGTAAATCGTGCTGTCAGTCAGATGGGAAACGTCGACAATAATTCCCATCCGATTCATGCTGTCTACCACCGCCTCGCCGAACGGACTCAGGCCACCCCATGTGCGTGTGGAATCATAAGATGCATCACAGATGTGATTGTCCCGAGCATGTGTTAGCGTGACATAGCGAATGCCGCGCTCATGAAAATAGCGCACATCGTCCAGCGTCTCTATTGGAGCTCCATTCTCCATACCCATGGGCAGGGAGACCAATCCCAGTTGCTGGTGCCTTCGCACGTCTGCCGCGCTCCGGGCGATGGCGAATTTGTCTGGAGCACGCTGGGTCATCTCCTCCACCATGTCAATCAATGAGTCGGCGAGCGCCTTGGCGGCACCGGGCATCTCTTGTCGATCACTCGGAATGTAGATTGACATGAACGGCGCGTTCAGTCCGCCGGCGATGGCTCTTGGATAGTCGAAATCTCCCCCCACCGTGACACCGGCGACATCCTCTTCAAATTCCGTCATACGGTAGGGCACATCAATGTGGCCATCAATAATGAGCGCGCTCTGCGCTATCTCCCGGGCCTGCTCTTCGAACATCGCCCGCGGATTGGATGCGCAGCCTACCAGGGCGACGGTGACGACTGCAAGTAGTAAGGCACGTACCATAAGTGCGTGTGGTGTGGTTATTTCGCGTAGGAAACCGAGCGAACTTCGCGTATCACGGTGACCTTAATCTGTCCGGGGTACTGCATTTCGTCCTGGATCCGCTTCGAAATGTCGTCTGAGAGCCGCGCTGCTTTCTTGTCCGAGATCCGCTCGTGATTCACCACTACACGGATTTCGCGTCCGGCCTGGATGGCGAACACGCGCTCTACGCCGTCGAATGATCCGGCCATCTGCTCCAGTTCTTCGAGGCGCTTGATATAGGCCTCCAGCGATTCGCGTCGCGCGCCGGGACGCGCACCGGATATCGCGTCGGCGGCCTGGACGACCGGAGAAATCAGCGCCGTCATTTCGATTTCGTCGTGGTGCGCTCCCACCGCATTACAGATGTCTGCGGCCTCCTTGTACCGTCGGCAGAAATCCCTTCCCGCCAGGGCGTGCGGCTGATCCTCGGCGTCTTCGATGACCTTGCCAATGTCGTGCAATAGTCCAGCGCGCCGTGCGCTTGTGGGTTCGAGTCCCACCTCTGCGGCAATCATAGACGCAATACGCGCGGTCTCAATGGAATGCGCGAGCAGGTTCTGTCCGTAGCTCGTGCGGTACCGCATTCGCCCGATATTCCGGATGAGCTCCGGGTGCAGGCCGTGCAGGTTGAGCTCAATGATCGCCCGCTCGCCAATCTCAATGATTTCCTCCTCCATGCTGGCAGTCGTCTTCTTGACCACCTCCTCGATGCGGGCGGGATGGATCCTTCCGTCCTGCACCAGTTTGTTGAGCGCAATGCGTGCTATTTCCCGTCGAACGGGATCGAACCCTGAAAGGATGACAGCCTCCGGCGTGTCGTCTACGATGACCTCTATGCCGGTAGCGGCTTCGAACGCTCGGATGTTGCGCCCTTCGCGTCCGATAATCCGCCCCTTCATTTCATCCGACTGGATATTAACCACCGATACGGCGTTTTCGATAGCATGGCTGGCCGCTGTACGCTGTATCGCAGAAAGGACGATTTTTCGCGCCTCGCGGTTGGCGGTCAGTCTTGCCTGATCCCGCACGTCCTTGATATGCGCCGATGCCTCGAGTCGCGCTTCATCAATGAGGTGCGTACGCAGAGTCTCGCGCGCCTCTTCCGCGGTCAGGCCGGAAACCCGCTCCAATTGCCGTGTTTGTTCTGCGACGAGTTTGCCTAGCTCTTCACCCTTGGACTCCAGCTGCTGCGCACGTCTTTCGAGACCTTGCTCCTTCTCTTTGACGGCCTGGCGGCGCGCCATGGCCTCCTCCAGCACGGTATTGGCGTTGGCGCGCAACTGATCTGCCTGCCGACGGGTGTGATCGACCTTCTTGCGAAGCGAATCAATGACATCCTGCGCCTCGTCCAGCACGAATTCCCGTTCGTTGACGCGCCTGGTGCGATCGTTTAGTTTGTCGTGGCGTCGCGCGAGCTTCTTCCTTGATCGCCGTAAGGCTCGATCGGCATTATTACGCTCTTCCTGCAGAGCTTTGCGCTTTTCGTCCAGTGTCGCGCTGGCGCTTTCGATGTGCTCCCTGCGTAGCACGGCAGCTTCTTCCCGGGCTTCCGACAGGTGCCTGTCTGCCTGCTCCCTGGCGCGCGCGACCACGCCATGGGCCTTTCTCGTAACGAGCCCTTTATGCAGGGTGAATCCTATGCCGAATGAAATCAGAGCGACAGCCAACAACAGCATAACTGTCATTGGGTCCATGGTGTCCGTTCGTCTGTTGGGGACATGATCCTACTGCCACAAATATCAAGCACCCCGGCTGGCTCCACGCCTGCCGTGGCCGTCAATAGCATGTGGCCCGAAGCCGCAGCGGTGGGTTGTAGAACCCCGAAGATACACGGTGGGAACTGCTCGGATCCTTCCGCCTTCCTCGGCTCCATCGAGTGTCTGTGGAGGCTCCGCCGATGACGGAGTTGAGGTCTGATGTCCAAATCCGAAGGATAGCTCCCTCTGGTGGAAATGTCGGTTCCATATGCCTGCGCCGCTGCGGATTCCGGCCAGTTGCACTGCGCCGTGTTACAGGCGCCACAGCGGGGCTGTTCCCCGCGGCTATCTGGCCGCGAGCGCCATTTCCAGCTCCCGATCCAGGCGCTGCAGTTCCAGGTCAACCTTGCTCGCCATTTCGTGCTGCCGCCTTCTGGCTGTCTGCAGATCATCAGCCAGAGACAACGCTGCCACGACGGCAGTCACGACATCCGACTGCGCAGGATGCCCCTGCCTGAAAGCCTGCATACGAGCATCGACAATTGCAGCCGCCGCGCGCGTGCTTTCTTCGGTGTCCTCCTGGACGCGCAGCGGGTATTCCCGCCCGAGAATTACTACACGTATTGCCTTGTCCATGTCACCCGGAGTCTTTGGCTATGTAGGTGTCAATAGCCCTGATGAACCCTTCCACTTTTTCGCGCAACTGTTGTGGGTCTTCGTCAAATGCCAGCACCGTCCCGTCGAGGTCCACATGGGGTCGCTCCTCCAGCTCCCGAATGCGTTCGGCAAGCTCGGCATTGTTGGAACGCAGTCGCTCCAACTCCTGCAACGTATTCATGATACGGTCGCGGAGACGCTGCAGCGATTCCACCCCATGGAGCAAGACCACAGGGCGCATAGTCTGGGCATGCTCTGCCTGGTCCAGATTGGAAGGAACATCCTGATGTTGGTCCATATCGTCATTCATGGCGTATCTGAAAATCTCTCGTGCATGCTCCGCAGCACGTAGAGTACATCTTGCGGCTTGTCAGGTTACACGTGAACCGGGAAAGCTAAAAATAATACACCGGAGCACCAAGTCTATGCTTATTGTCGTAATCGTGCGCCGTACTGCTGACTGAGCTTTTTCACGATCGCATCCACGAGGCGGTCCACCTCTGCATCTTTCAGCGTCCTATCCGCCTGGAAGCGGAGTGAGAATGCCACACTCTTGTGCGCCGCTCCGATGCGAGCGTCTTGGTACAAATCGAACACGTCGACCACGCCTAACAGTGCCCCTGCCGCTTCCCTTATCGCACCGAGCATCGGACCTACGGCAACCTCTCTACCGATGACGAGGGCGATGTCGCGTTCGACCACCGGATGACGAGCCACCGGCGCTACTCTGCGCTCCTGATGGGCATCGCATTGGCGGACCAAGAGTGTCCAGTCGAACTCGGCGAAATAGACGGGAAGCCTGAGGCCGTGCGCCTGTGCGACTTCCTGCCGCACGCGCGCCATGCATCCCAAGCGCTTGCCCTCCGACCGTATGACCATATGATAGTCCATAAGCGGAGTGGCCTCGTAATGTGCTGTCATGGTAACGTCTGGCGCCCGAAGCACTTCCAGTAACGACGCCACGTCTCCCTTCAGGTCAAAGAAGTCCACGTCTCGCGGCTTCTGGTCCCAACCCGTGGGAGCTTCCGCCCCTGTCAAGGCCATTAGGAACGATTCGCGTTCTTCATAGCCAGTAACCGGAGTGTCCGCGCCATCGGACTGTTGGAAGATGTGCCCGAACTCGTAAAAGCGCAGGGCTGACTGCCCGTGGCTCACATTGAATCCCATTGCCCGCAATAGACCGGGCAACAGGCTGGGTCGGAGCGTCGTCATGGTTCGGGAAACGGCATTCAGGGTTTCCACAATACCGCCGGTAACACCCAGGACCGGATCCGCAAACTGGTCGGCTTCCTCCCTTGCTATCAGACTGTTGGAAACGATTTCCCGATAGCCCCTGCCGACAAGTTGCTGATCGACGGAATTCCGTAGCCTGTCCTGGGAGCGAACCTGCGGCACCGTATTGGGAAGCGACGTCCATGCAGGCTCGGCGATTGCATCATATCCATGAATACGGGCCACCTCTTCTATGAGGTCGATTTCGCGTTCCACATCGGGTCTAAAGGAGGGCACGCGGCAACGCAGCACCTCACCCAGGGCCTCCACGCCAAATCCAAGTGCTTCCAGAATCCGGATCACTGCACTGGACGGCACGCAAACACCCAGGATTTCCTCAATACGGGCCAGTCGCAAATCCAGGGTTGGCATGATCATGGGCCGCGGATGGCAGTCCACCAATCCGGGTACGGGCGCGCCACCTGCGAGCGCCGCCATCAGCTCCGCAGCGCGCGCTGCAGCCCATGCCTGTCCCTCCGCGTCCACGCCACGCTCGAACCGATAGGATGCGTCGGTAGCTATGCCGAGCTTTTTGGCCGACCTGCGGGTTATGGAAGGATCAAACCAAGCGCTCTCGATAAGCACCGTAGTGGTGTTGGCGCTTACCTCAGAATTAGCTCCTCCCATGATACCACCGAGCGCTACGGGCCTGTCAGCATCGCAAATTAGCACCGTATTTTCCGGAATCGTACGCTGCTTGTCATCCAGCGTGGTAACCTGCTCGCCACCACCGGCCTGCCGGACGATGATGCGATTGCCGGCTATGCGATCGTAATCAAAGGCGTGCAGCGGCTGCCCGCACTCGTACATTACGTAATTAGTAATGTCGACGATATTGTTTATCGGGCGAAGCCCGATGGCTTCGAGCCGTCTTCTAAGCCACAGCGGCGATACGGCCACGGTCACGTTGCGCACCACCAGGGCCACATATCGGCGGCATGCATCCGGGCATTCAATATCCACCTGTACATATTCGGCGGCCTCTCCTCCGGACTCAGGGATGCGGACGTCCGGGCGCTGCAGGGGGATTTCGCATAACGCGGCCACATCGCGTGCGACCCCTATATGGCAAATGGCATCCGGCCGATTCGGTGTTATGGCAAGGTCTAGCACGGTGTCCGCCGCACAGATGCCTCGGGCTTCCAGATAGGCGGCAAACGGAGCACCGACGGCAGCGTTGTCATCCAGGACCAGGATGCCACTGTGATCGTCCGAGAGGCCGAGCTCATCTTCGGCGCAGACCATGCCCAACGACACTTCACCCCGCAATTTGCTCTTGCGAATCCTGATTTCCACTTTCGCACCTGGCTGCTTCTGATCGGAGACAAGCAGCCGGGCTCCGACGCGCGCCACGGGTACGCGTTGGCCGGCGGCAACGTTGGGCGCGCCACATACGATTTGGACGGGGTCGGCCTCTCCAATGTCCACCTGGCAGAGCGTAAGCCGATCCGCATTGGGATGCCGGTCAACCGATAGCACATGCCCTACGACGACCCCATCGAGTGGCGTGCCGAAGGTCTTGAGTTCCTCAAGCTCGAGCCCGCTCATGGTACACGCATGCCCGAGCTCCTCCCCTGTCAGAGGATGCTGCACGTATTGCGTCAGCCAGCTATTCGAGATTTTCATTGGTCCGTGTACCTGCGGGCAACTCAGAATTGCGCCAGAAAACGCACATCGTTTTCGTAGAACGCTCGTATATCCTCAATGCCGTAGCGTAACATGGCGGGACGCTCCACACCCATGCCGAAGGCATACCCCGTATATCGCTCCGAATCAATGCCTACGGCTTCCAGCACATTGGGGTCTATCATGCCGGAACCCAGGATTTCCATCCAGCGGCCGCCTTGCGGATGATCAGGCAGCACCCACCATATGTCGAGTTCAGCGCTTGGCTCGGTAAACGGAAAGAAGCTGG
The DNA here is from genome assembly GCA_963665975.1 of Rhodothermales bacterium. GTDB lineage: Bacteria > Bacteroidota > Rhodothermia > Rhodothermales > Bin80. The sequence goes on along the minus strand of OY762508.1, from coordinate 2,250,705 downwards.
GACGAAACCGCAATTCGACATCTTCTCCGAAATAAGCGCGGGCAAATGTAAAGAGCACATGTTTCAGGTCAGCCATGGTCACCCCCTCATCCACGACCAGCCCTTCGACCTGGTGGAATACGCAATACGACTTGTAGGTGACGGTTTCATTGCGATACACACGCCCTGGCGCGATGAGCCTGAATGGGGGCTTGCCCTTTACCATGGCGCGAATCTGCACCGGTGAGGTATGCGTGCGCAGCATGACGCCTCCGCTTGCAGCGTCGGGAGCTTCGACAAACAGAGTATCCTGCATATCCCGCGCAGGGTGGTCTGCCGGAAAGTTGAGCGCGGTGAAATTATGCCAGTCATCCTCGATTTCCGGGCCGTCCGCAACGGAAAAACCCAGGCGCTTGAAGATGTTCGTAATGGCGCCCATGGCCTGGCTCAATGGATGGATCGAGCCGGTCGGCGCTGCCCGCCGACCGGGCAGAGTTAAGTCGATCGCTTCTTGCTTTGGCTGTGCGTGCAGTGCGCTTTTGGCCTCTTCCAATCGATTCCGGGCCTTCTCCCTGAGCGCATTCAACTGCTGCCCCACTTCCCGCCGATCCTGCGGCGGTACTTCCTTTATGCGCTTGAACAGCTTCGGAATGAGGCCATTCTTCTGCCCCAGATACCGCACGCGAAACTCTTCACACGCCGCCTCGGAAACGACGGCGGTCGCGGCGATTTCCTCCAGCAAGGCTGCGACGATTGCAACTAACGGAGTGTCGGGAGATGTCTCGGGTTCGATAGCCATACTGCATTCGCATCAAAAAAAATCCCGCCAGGCCTGCAGATGCAGGGGCGGGACTGTTGTGGAGCAGATAAATTCCACACCGTATCAGCGCCCCTGACCGGGAAGGGCGCCCGTAAAAGACCGGAATGAACTGTCGATTTGCATGGTCGCCTTACGCTGCGCCTGCCTCTTCCACTACGCGCGCGAAAGCGGCGGGCTCGTGCATGGCAAGATCAGCAAGCACCTTCCGGTTCAGACCGATGCCGGCTTCGCGCAGTGCGCTCATCAGGCGGGAATAAGTCGTGCCGTTCAGACGTGCTGCGGCGTTGATACGCACGATCCACAGGCGCCGAAACTGCTGCTTGCGCTTGCGGCGGTCACGATAGGCATACTGCAGTCCTTTCTCGACCGCGTGTTTGGCTACCGTGTAGAGCTTACTGCGGCTTCCCCAGTAGCCCTTGGCCATGCTAAGTACTTTCTTGCGGCGGCGACGCGAAGCCACACAGTTGCGTGCTCGTGGCATGAGTGTCCTTTCGGATAGATTCCGGATTCAGCGTGAAGTCAGCCTCCCAGCAAACGCACGATGCGCGGTTCGTCTGTCTTGTCAACGAGCGTTTTCTTACCGAGATTGCGTTTGCGCTTGCCGTCCTTCTTTGTAAGAATATGGCTCTTGAAAGCCTTCTCGCGCTTAATGCGCCCGGTGGCGGTGCGCCGAAATCGTTTCTTGGCGCCGCTGTTGGTTTTCATTTTAGGCATGGGAACCCGTATGTCTGGATCGTGCCTGGTTATTGAGGCGCACCGTCAACGGAAATAGCGGCCAGGCGTTCCCCCACAGGGCCGAACTGTCGAAGATAGGCCTCTATTATGAGGCATAGCAACGCACGGACCCGAAAATCCGCAATTTCTTGACAGGTCACTTTGTCTTCATAGGCGCCAGGATGGTCGTCATGCGGCGGCCCTCCATTCGCGGAGCCTGATCTATTTTGGCCACATCCTGAAGCGCATCGATAAAACGCATCAGCACGATCATCCCCTGCTCCTTGTAGATGATGTCGCGCCCGCGAAACTGCACGTATGCACGTACTTTATTGCCCTCTTCGAGGAATTGGCGGGCGTGCTTCGTCTTGAAATCGAAGTCATGCGTGTCCGTACGCGGCCGAAATCGCACCTCTTTCAGTTGCGTGTGATGCTGGCGTTTTCTTGCTTCCCGCTCCTTCTTCTTCTGTTCGTAAAGATACTTTCCGAAGTCCATGACCTTGCAGACCGGTGGATCAGCATTGGGCGCGATCTCAACAAGATCCAAGTCCTGTCGCCTGGCCAAATCGAGCGCATCCTGGATGTGGTATACACCGTGATTACCCTCCGGGTCTACGACGCGCACCTGCAAGGCGCGAATGTCATTGTTGATACGGGTTCGTCTGTGTTTTGCGATGGTTTTACCTCCAAAAAGTGCAACGGATTGCGAATGCGAGCCTCCCCATATTTCCGAGGTGTGGCGAGGCCGGCTATCATGCCTGGCGTGTCAAGCGGCGTTCATTCCTACGTATGGCCGTTTGCTCCCGCCTGGTCATGGTGACACGGTTTTCTTCATCAATGTGAGCAAGATCTTCCCGGAAACGCGATTGCTCCTGTGCTGAACAGTTCTTATTGCGGGACCGATTGCCTGTACAGGACGCGATTATCGCGAACAATACCTGTTGGGGAAAGTGACCCGTGATGATATCCCATCGGGCCCGGAAAGCATCAAGATACGAACGAACCGGTTTCGGGAGGATCCTGTCATTTGCAAAGAGCACCCCTTAAGATACGCAGCAGGCATTCATTTCACCATGAAATCCTAAATGTACACAGTTTGGCGCCATTCCAATCAAGCGGGGCGTCGATTGCAGGCCGCGCCCATTGGATACCACACTCGTCACGGCAGCGCGCCGTTCACAGGGACAACACCAACCCATTTCTGCATAGTTCTAGCACCCCTTGCGACCCAATTTCGCGATTGCTCCGTCTGCGTTCTCAATCCCAACATTCTTCCCTCCACTTGTTGTCGCCTCCGCACCTGTGGGTCCTAATGGATTCGAACCATCGACCTCTACGATGTCAACGTAGCGCTCTAACCAACTGAGCTAAGGACCCCTGCTATTGCCTGCCTGCCAATAATGTTTGGCGGATGGCATACGCCGAACATGGCCTAACGATCCACGCGAAGCCTCTCCGCATGCAGCGTAGCCGCCTACGTGTCGTGACAGGGTTTTCCATGATTCCGTAGTTCACACGCGGCATCCGACGGTGGTATGCCTGCCAGACGATCCCGCAACTACTGCCCACCATAACTGCCTTCTCTGTTGAAGTGAGGCGTTTGACGACCCGAGCGCGCACCCTGGCCTTGAGATCTTCTTATTAGGCCAGTTACGATCGGAATGATTTGCGGGTTTAGCGGTACTGAATCCAGCTTCAGGGCTGCGTACACCTCGCAATGATACGGATACGGCTCGCTGATCACACGTATGTACGGCGCTGCCACCCTTTCGCTTTTAACTGTATAGGGCCCACGTAGGGAAGGAAAACCGCTCGCGTATGGTCGTCCCGCTGCAGCAGATGCCTCTTTCCCGCAAATGCGCTGGATGACTTGTGCGATCTGGTACGCGAGCACCGTAGCGACTCCGTGCTCTTTTCGCGCGACGAGCACACAAGGCATTGTGCCCAAAGAGCAATGGATACTCTGGAATGGTAGTCAATATTGACTGGTGTGTCGCATGGTGAGGCCCTACTGGCGGCCATTGTTAACTTGATCGCTTAACCGGGCAGCGCCCCAACGCACACCGCGGAGCGTGTTTCCAGGTCGCGCATCAATAACAGATAGATTTCTTTCTTCGTGCTCTTAATTGGCTAAACGGTTGCTGTGAAGCGAAAGAATTTTCTTTCCGCCAGGCAAGTAAACAGGTCACACCCTATTTCTAATAGTGTTTTCACCGAACCCCAAATAGTATTTTCACCGCACTTAGTGACGTTCACCCTTCTTTGTAATTCCCCAATATTACAATGCAACTCCAGCCAGAGGCTGCCATGTGAATTCCTGCACGCATAGCCGGACGCATAGGCACGGGTGTTTATTGGACATCTCGACAGCAAGAGCGCACACGGAGCGTCGGTACGCGACCGGGGCACGTTCTGTATTCCGTGCGTGATGTACGCGTATGACGGCGTTATACTATCCCATTCAGGCTCCCATGCGCCAATTCGCCTGTATAGTCAGAAGCCAACAACCACGTTCAGGCGTGGCCACTCCTCTCGCGGCGCGGGTGGCGTCATCGACAGTGTAACCACGGGCGCGGCATTATTGCGGCGGCGCGCCGCCAGTACCGATGTTACGGCGGCCAGAACACGATTGGCTGCCAGTGTCGCTATCAGCAACGTGCGCCGACGCGCCCACGTGTCCGCCTCCTCACGGAGACTTCGATAGGTCCTGAGATCCTCCTCGGTATTCCACTGCCACTGAAAGGCTGGGGCGCTGACATAGTTGACCTGATCCCAGAGGCGTCGCCGCAAATGGTCCTCCCGGAATGCATCGGAGGACTGATACAGCCCCAGATTAACCAGAAATCGGCGATCCTTGCCGGCAAGATCCGCACCGGCGCGACTCGCTGCAAGCGTTCGATAACTCTCGATGGTCTGCCCCTGTTGCCAGTCTGCGCCAATCATACCGAGCCAGAATCCCGCTTCGGCCAATGCGAAAAACGAAGCCGCCCCGCGCCAACTACCGTTATTAACATACCGATGCCCCAGCCCCGGCAGTAGCAGACTGAGCACAGCAGCCTTCCTGGGCGATGTGCGCTTGTTCTCCATTTCGACTTCCTGTGCCCGCACAGGCGCTACCTGCATCATCAACAAGAGGGCGAAGAAGAGTGCTTTCATAGCAAGAATATGTAGCGGAAACCCGTCACCGGGCCCCGTATGTTGCACAATGAACGCGGAACCCGTGCCTAATTTCCCCCCATGCGTCTTACCCTTCTCCATCCGCATCGCTGGGACCTGACTCCTGCGAATGCCATCGCGCTCCAACACACGCTCGCTGCGGAAGTGCACTCAAAGCCTTTACCTGCAGCTCCTCGCAACGTTGCGGGCATCGACGTTAGTATACGCGGAGACCTGGCCCAGGCCGCTGTTATTGTCCTTCGCCTGCCAGAGCTCACTGTCATAGACAGCGCAGTCCAGCACGCTGACGTTCCATACCCGTACGTTCCGGGCCTCTTGTCCTTTCGCGAAATGCCTGTCATTCTTCCCGCACTGGAACAACTACGCATCACTCCGGAGGTGATCATGACCGACGCGCATGGGATCTGCCATCCTCGCCGCTTTGGCCTTGCCTGCCATCTCGGCATACAGACCGGCATACCTACCTTCGGCGTGGCCAAGAATCCATACATCGGGACATTCGAAAATCTGCGCCCCACCAAAAGCCATCAGGTCGCCCTCCTTGATGCGAAAACGCGGGATGTCGTTGGCGCCGCCGTACGCACCCGGAGTCACGTCCGTCCGGTATTTGTGAGTGTCGGTCATAGGATAACACTGTCAGAGGCCGTGGATCTTACCCTCGCCTGTTCGCCTCGCTACAGAATTCCGGAGCCAACGCGACAGGCCCATTTGCTCAGCAGGAAACGGTTCTACATGGACGGCTGAGCCAGCGGGCGAGAGCTTCCATTCTAAAAGGAGACGCGCAAGCGAATGTTAATCGTCCGCGGGGTAAGCCGCGTCGGAATACGCTGCCACACACCGGAGGCATCTGGTATCCAGGAATAGGCCACGATATTGTTCATGTCAAACACATTCAGCAGCTCCGCGGTGAGCTCAAGGCGTAACGGATAGTGAATGGCCCGCTCTAACACGGTTACTGCCTTGGTTACCCCGAAATCAATCCTCCGAAACTCCGGAAAGCGGGCCGAGAATCGATCTCCGGGTACCTGCGTCACAACGCTCCCCACTCGCCTTCCCGGCACCGGTGGCGTATACGGAAGGCCACTGCCAAATAATGCCCGCATGTGCAGCTTCCACGTAGGGTCGGCCGGAACGTAGTCCTGTACGAACACCGCAACCGTATGGCGCTGATCGGTGGGTCGGGCAATTATCCCCAGCCCGTTGGCCGCCTGGAAGTCCGGCAGAAATTGCTCGCGCGCAACCAGATAGCCATAGTTGATCCAACTCTCCAACCCAGGCACGAATTCGCCGCGCACCTGCAGGTCCAGCCCGTATACATGGCCGGTAGCATCGTTCTTCCCCGAATACTCTACACGCACGTTCTCCAGCGTGTACGAAATCAGGTTCGTGAGCTGCTTCCAGTACGCCTCCGCACGCAGGTACAACCTCCGCCGAGGCGCAAACAGCTCCGCACCGGCCACGAATTGCATAGACCGCTGAGACCGCAGGTCATGGTTAAGTGCTCCCAGAACAGATTCTCCCGGCGCGGGAGCACCGCGAAGCTCGCGGTACGTGGGCGCCTGGTAGTACAGTCCCCATGCTCCGGTCAACGTTAATCGGTCGGTGGCCTCATACCGTGCTGACAGGCGTGGCGAGACCGTCCACTCATTATTGAACGTGAAGTAGTCGGTGCGTAGTCCTATGGTCGCAACCAGCCGGTTCGCCTCCGGAAGCATGGCTATCGCATCCTGCGCGTAGAACCCGACCTGCTGCTCCCCAAACATGATGCTGTCCTGGAGGGTACTGGCGATGACACGCACAACATCGCCGTCCGGGCTATGCCCTTCTATCGCCGATTCTTCGTCAATCCTGTCCTCAAAAGTCAGGTGCCGCACACTCCATCCGGCCTCCGCAGCATGTCGGGTCTTCGTAAGGATATACCGGCCCTTCCCTGTCCATGTGGTGACTCCAATGAAGTTATTGGCATAATCCTCCTGGCGCGCATTGCCACGCGGTAGCATGTCCAATTCTGCTTCGGGATCGGTTATCACATCATAGATTATCGAGTTACCGATCAGCGTAAAGGCTTCCGTCTCCCGGGTCCGAAACATCGACACGTCGTGTTCGACGCGCACCGCGTCCGTCAGCTGGTTCTTCATGCGCACGCCAACGAAGCCCGTGCCGTATCCGTCCTCCTCCCGGCTGCGATCGTCGTAGGCGATCCACACCGATCGGAGATCGCTGGGGACATCCGGCCGAGCGCTAACGATACCGTAAAATGTCTTGCGACCCCGCGGGTCCAGCCGGAACGTGTGATCGGCCCAGATTCCCGTAGCCTCAAGTGCATGGCCTGCGGCGAATTCGTAGGACAGATGCGCCTGCACATCAAAGTAGTCCGGCTGATAGTTCCCTTTTAGCTCCTGCGTCGAAAAGAAGCGCCGGGCCTGCGCTTTCCGGAGACCAACAACCCAGCTGAATCGTCTGCCCAAAGCGGACGCCGACGCTGTACCACCCGCGTCCAGCAGGGAGACGTAAGCTGAGCCACTCATCTCCTCGCCCTTGCGGTACTGAATATCCAGCGTAGACGAAATCTTGCCACCATAGCGAGCGGGAAAACCGCCCGTGTACAGCGTGATACGCTGGGCGAGGTCTGGATTCAGCAGTCCGAGTCCTTCCTGTTCTCCCTGCCGGGGACGGAATGGCATGTGGATCTCAAACCCATCCAGAAAAATCAGGTTCTCGTTGAAGCCGCCGCCACGCACCGAATACTGATTCGATAATTCGTTGTTGGCAACCACTCCCGGCAGCACCTGCAGCGCCTGGAATCCCTTGAACGGAGAAGGCATGTTGCGCACCACTTCCGGACTGACCTGCTGTATGCCCGCCCCGGAAACGCTCTCCTGCTCAACCGTAACTTCGCCAAGCACCGTGGTTGATACGTAGAGCGCAATATTCAGCGTTACACGGGCGTCGGGGGCGACCAGCGCCGAATCCACGTAGGCCGCATATCCTACGCCTGTAAATCGCAGTGCATACTGACCAGGGGGGAGCCGCAGCTGGTACCATCCATCCTCGTCCGTTGCCGTCCCAAAATTGGTTCCGTCAACCAGAATGGTGATACCAACGAGCGCTTCCGTGGACTCCGCTGCCCGAACATGGCCCTCAACGCTTCCCCATGCCTGCGCCATGCTGTCCGTTGCGGACAGGTGCAGGAAGACAACAACCAGAACACATGGGTACCCCCTAATGTGGCGCATCCGACCCACTTGCGTGCTAAACGAAAAGGGCGCTTGGTAGCGGTGCGTCCGGCGAGAAAGGGCAGGTGAGTGGGCAGTCCATCGTGTAACCTCCGCCAGGACTTGCCGTTCCGCACGTACGGCTACTGCGACCACTCGGTCGGCATGCGGTCCCAGCGGTGTGCTGCGAGCGCAGCCATCAGGTCGTCATCAAGTGGTCCTGCGCCACTCGCCGCCATGTTGGCGGTAACATGACGCGCCTTGCGCATTCCCGGGATGATCGTACTCACCTCCGGAGCGCCTAATATGAATCGCAGGGCAAGGGCGGGCATCGTGGATCCGTCCGGGACCAGTGGCCGAAGCGCCTCCGCATGCTCCACGCTGCTTTTCAGGTTCTCCGGCACGAAGTACGTGTTGCGCCAGTCTCCATCGGGCCAAGTGGATTCAAGGGTAAGGTTACCGGTCAGCGTCCCCTCATCAAATGGAACGCGGGCAATGACACCGACCTCGTAATCGCGGCAAGCTGGGAACAACGCGTCCTGGGGGTTTTGGTCGAAGATGTTATAGATAACCTGCACCGTGTCGACCAGACCACTGCGAACGGCCTGTACGCCATTCCACGGCTCCCATCGGTTGAGGCTTATGCCTATTGCGCGAATGCTTCCCTCGTCCTGCAATTTCTTCAGCTCATCCACCCAGTCGTCCTGCGACAGCCAGGCGTCCTCCCATGTATGCAGCTGCATGAGATCGATGACATCCAGGCCGGTGTTGACCAGGCTACGCTCGACGTATTCCCGAATATGGTCACGCGGATAGCAGTCTTCGAGGCGTTGGTCACGCGTGCTGGGCCACCGGCGGTTCTTGGGCGGAATCTTGGTCGCGGTGATCAATTTCCGGTCGGGGTTTGCCCGGACGAGCCGACCCAGAAGCTGCTCACTCCGCCCGTCCCCATAAGCCCAGGCGGTGTCAAAGAACGTGCATCCCCGATCCACGGCGAGCTGTAGGGAATGCAACGACTGTTCGTCGTCCGATCCGGTCCACCCGGCCATGCCCCACATCCCGTAGCCGATTTCGGAAACTGGCCAGCCGGTCCGTCCAAGTGTTCGATATTGCATATGCATCCGTGTTGTTTGGAAGTGATCAAGATTAGCCCTGGCAATGTCTTGGCACCGTTGTCGACGATGGCCTACACTGTGCTCTTTTTTCGGGACACCATGGGCACTGCAGAGTCCCAGCCATGCAATGCAGAAGCCGCCTGCAAGATTCGGCCCGGTATTTGCGCAGGTCTCGACTTAGATACCGTCCAGCTTCGCTGGTAGCATGTGCTACTTGTCTGAGCGAGTGGTATCTTTCCTTCTCCCACGAGACGAACCTATCTTCCTGTCGCTATGAACGTTTCGTTTAAAGACGCCACACTAAAGCCCCGTACTGACTGGGCCCTTTGGGGCATTCTGGGGGGACTACTCATTACAACGGCAGGATGCTACACGCAGTTGGGCGGCTTGTATTACGAGGATGACCCGTACTATGAAGGCATCGCCGAATACAAGGTGGATAATGGCGACAGCGTCATAGTATCCCAGTATTACTACGAAGACGACTATTACGACGACACGTACTACGGGCATCCACGGCATTCTCGCTACCGTCGGTATTTCTCGAGATTTCATGGCTACCCCTTCCATCCTTATGACCGATGGAATTCCGGATTGGGGATTCACATCAACATTGGCAATTACTGGAATGACCCGTGGTATGGATATGGGTATTCACCGTTTGATTACGGCTTTGGCTATTCACCCTGGGGCTATCAGCGCGGTTGGGGGTATGGTAGTGGCTGGGGATGGGGCCTTGGAAGCAGATACGGCTGGGGCTATGGTGGCAGATATGACTATGGCTGGGGCTATGGCAGCAGATACGGCTACGGCAGTGGCTGGGGCTATGGCTACCCGTACTTCAGCGGTTACAGGCAAGGCCTTCGGTACGGTCCACGGGGATCGACTGTCGGACGAGGCCGGGTCGGCAACTCACCGGAACGTGGCAGAGGAGGTGTGCAACTGACCGATGACGACCAGGCAACATTGCGCAACGCGGGTCGCGGCGCAACGTGGGGCAGCGGCCGGACCCGTGGCGGCGTCGCCTCCGGGAATTCCAGGCGTAATGCCGTGCGCGGTGGGACGGATGCCGACAGCCGTAACCGAGGTCGTACGGTGCGACCAACTGGGTCGAGCAATACGACAAGAAACACCAGCCGTGTCGGCACCAGGACATCATCCTCATCAAACACGACCGCGCGGGTGCGTAGCGGTGCGCGGTCCGCTACGCGGAGCACTGCACGTCCCAGCGGCAGCCGATCCACCACGCGGAGCACCCGTCCCAGTGGCAGTCGATCCACAACGCGGAGCACCGTGCGTTCCAGAGGCAGTCGATCCACCACGCGGAGCACCGCGCGTCCCAGCAGCCGCCGGCCGACCACGCGGAGCACCGCTCGTCCCAGCAGCCGCCGGCCGACCACGCGGAGCACCGCTCGTCCCAGCAGCCGCCGGCCTACCACGCGGAGCACCGCTCGTCCCAGCAACCGCCGGCCTACCACACGGAGCACCGCGCGCCCCAGCAGCAGCCGGCCCACCACGCGGAGCACCGCTCGCCCCAGTAGCAGCCGGCCCACCACGCGGAGCACTGCTCGCCCGAGTAGCAGCCGGCCTACCACGCGAAGCACTGCTCGCCCGAGTAGCAGCCGGCCTACCACGCGAAGCAGTGGTAGCTCGTCCCGCGGCAGCGGCAATAGCCGATCTTCGCGGCGCGGCAACTGATCCGAACGTCGTCCTCACCTGTCCGAATACCTGCGTATCCCCACACGCGGGCTGTTGCTGGCCCAGTCATTTATACGCAAGTAGGAGTCAAAATACTGTATATAAACAAGATCTGATGCCATGACACGTACTGCTCTCTCGCGAGCCGGATGGTATTATGTGACGTTCGCGCTGCTCCTCTTGGGATCCGTGCAGATCGCTTCCGCGCAATCTATCGATGATGCATTTCGATTCACAGACCGTCTCCCGGCCACCGGAACACGGATGACAGGGCTCGCGGGTGCGGGCGCCTCCGGGATTGCTGATTACGCGGCACTGTTGGCCAACCCCGCAGGGTTGGGCTGGATACAGGCCTCATCCTTTTCCGGTGCATTTAATACTGGAATCACGGCTGATAGGGCATCCTCCAGCATATCGGGCTTTACACCCAACAACATGCAAGTGGTAATCGCCAACGCTAGCCTGGGAAACATGGCCTATGTATACCGTGCGCCCACCCGTAGAGGCTCATTCGTAGCCGCTGTAGCGTTCAATCAGGTCCACAGCTTCAATCAGGAGCTCGACTTTTATGGTACGAATTCGTCCAGCACAATCACCACGTCTTTTCTGCCCTTCGATGGCGAATACAGCCTAAGCGGTGACGAACTCGACACGCTGGATGACTTGCCCTACGCCGCCTTCAATGCCGGCCTTGTCGAATTCTACCCCGAATTGCTTCAGAGCAACCCGAACGCGTACCCATTCCTGGAAGCCGTCGTGCCGGGACAGCCGATAGATCAGTCTGGAAAGATCCTGCAGGAGGGTACGGTACACGAAATCAGCTTCGGCGCCGCCATCGAGATTGCCCGCAACGTGATGACGGGAGTCTCGATTAACATACCTTTCGGTCGGTATGACTTCAATAGCACGTTCAGGGAAGATGACACCGGCAATCTGCATACGGCGGATGACTATAGCGTATTGCTGGATAGTGGGAGGCTCCTTGAGGGCTTCGATCATCTCTCCTACCGGCAATCGCTGCAGAGCATCCTCGCAGGTGTCAACGTGCGAGCCGGCCTGTCGGCAGGCCTCTCCAGCAACCTGCGCCTCGGGCTTACGATCGAGACTCCTACCGTCTATACCATCGAAGAAACCTTCCGAACCCGGTATTTTACTCGTTTTGATGATGGCGCCACCCTGGAGTATGGAGGCCGCGATGATGACATCGGCAATGGCTTTTACGACTACGAAATCCTGACCCCCTGGCGGGTAAGCGCCGGACTCCAGTATGAATCGGGCATGCTCACGCTGCTCGCAGATGCTGAATTTGTATCATGGAGCCAGATGCGCTTCGAGGCCAAGACGGACCAGGCGTTCTTCGATGACCTTAACCGTGGCATCGATGAAAATTATACGGGGACCATTAACCCGCGTGTAGCCGCGGAAGTGCGGCTGGGCGCGTTCGAACTACGCGGTGGCGCAGCCCTTAAGCAGGACCCCCGCAAGACAGCCCCACGGAGAAGCGATGGGTCCTTGATGGACAGGGACCGGCTTTACTACACAGCGGGCCTGGGCTATAACATTAGCAGACGGTTTAGAATCGATGTGGGCTGGATAGGCACGCAATTCGATTCCGCCTATCATGCCTATCCGGAAGATGACGCAGGGCCCCGCCAAGACGCCGGACTTCAGATAGATGAACGCATCACGCAGGACCATGTGGTGCTCGGGGCTACCTATTGGTTCTAGCGCAGGCGGAATGATTCTATTGTGAGGCAGCCTCACGGGCGCGCTCCTGTCGCAACCGTCGACTGTAGTGATGGAACCGGTTGGCATCGCGGAGATGGCCGGAGAGAGAAGTGTTAAAGGCATGCCCCCCACCCGGCTTGGCAACCAGATACATGTAGTCGTGCTGCATCTGATGGGCACGCGCCACAGCCTCAAGCGAAGAGGCTGACGGATTCGTAACAGGTCCGGGAGGCAGACCCGGAAACTGATACGTATTGTAGGGATGGTCGAGCTCGTAATCGCGTGTCAGAAGACGACGCTTGCGACCCTCGCGCTCCAACAAACCGAACTGCACCGTAGGGTCTGCCTGTAAGGGCCATCCTCTATTAAGCCGGTTCAGATATATGCCCGCAATGGTGTCCTTTTCCTGCTCCATGCCGGTTTCCCATTCGACGATTGCCGCCACGCTGAGCACCGTCTCTGCATCCAGCGCCTCCACACGGACGTGTTGTTCAATCTCCGCATCTGCCGCCCGCTTGATACGACGGATGACCGACGGTGCATCGGTCAGCCAGTAGAAGAAATATGTTTCGGGCAGCATATAGCTGAACAAGTGTAGCGTGTCGGTGCCTAACTCCGCCGCAAGCGCCGAATCTTTCAGCGCCTCCAGAAACGCCTCAGCGTCAAAGGCCATATCGCTCGCGGCAGATGCCGCTATCGCTGCAGGATGCGACCCGGCCGGGATCCTCACGCGCACCTGATCTTGTAACCCCTTGCGCAGCTTTTCCAACAGTGCGTAATTCGATTGACCACTGGGTATGGAGTACTGCCCGGCCTTGATTTGATCCGCCCACCCTGTCAATCGCGCCGCACGCGCAAACGATGTGCGAGAGCGTAAAACACCGGCCGCCTCCAGCGAATCCAACACGGCTTCGAACCCTGCCTCGTACGGGATCTTCACGCTCCGCACCCCCTCGTACGCGGGCGTATTGACACGAAACATGATGGCCATGCCCCCGATGCCGAGTCCCACGAGGGTAACCGCGAATATTCCTGCCACCACAACCCAGCGTAACCTCTTGCGCATCGTTTCCTGTGAGCTTGCCCGAAATTGTGCCCCCCAAAGCGTCGCGGGACGCCTGGTTCCTGAACTACTTCTGATATTTCTGCCGCTCAAGAGACCGGGTCTCGTCAATCAGGCGCTCGAAAGTTCTCCGTACCGCCTCATTGGAAAGTGGCCCTTGGTTGGCGGAGAGCACGTTCTCGATTACGGCCTGCTCGCGCCGCGGCGCGTAAATCGGCAAGTCCAGATGCTGCTTGATCTGCCCGATCGCATTAGCGGAGCGTGACCGCTCGTTAATCAAATGCAAGAGTATCCGGTCAATCTCGTCGATATGGTCCCGCCACTGCTTGAGGTCTGCCTCCGATGGCGCCTCGGGAACCGAAAGAGGACGTTCCTCAAAACTATCCAACACACTGCGTAACGATTCACTGCGCATAGACGTTCTCCAGGATTTGACCTCTAAGTTACACCGCGCATGCAAAGATAAGGCGTACCAGGGATGACAAGACAGAGAACAATCCGGCCTCCGCATCGTATGGGCTTGATTATGGATTGGCCTCGTTCTATACTGTTCTCTCACTGACGTTATTATCCCAGAGTCCCATGCGCACGACGCTAGCGTTGATTGTCCTGATGGTGACCCTGGCCTTGCCGGCCAGTGCCCAATTCCGGGAGACCGTACCCGGTGCTCCTGCATCGTCCCGACTGTATAATGCCACCGGCGCTGCGGGGTCTGTGCTCAACAAGATATTCCACCCGTCCGTATTCCAGATGAGCCATTCCTTCGAAATGTCAGCTGGCTCGTTCGGTGGCCGGGGCTATTCGATGGGGATGTATACGAACTCGCTGGCCTGGCAGTTCAACGAAAAATTGGCCGCCCGCGTGGATGTCAGCGTCGCATATTCTCCTGTCCATAAAGCCGCCACGGCGCTCGGCTTCCAGGACAACAAGCCGAAAGTCTTCCTGCGCAACGCCGACATTGCGTGGCGTCCCTCAAAGAAATTCCAACTGCATTTGCAGGTGCGTCAGAACCCGTACGGGTCGTATATGAATCCCTACGGACCCGGTCGTTATGGCTATGGCTACGGCCGTGACATGTATCTTGAAGCCGGATTCGGCGGCCACTCCCGCAATCTGTTCTGGCGCTAGGCCCCGGTTCGTCGCTGTACAGCGCGACACGTCCGTGCGGTGTCGTGCCCTGTTGCACTAATGACGAATTTATGGGGCGCATTGGCAAGATAGGACTCAACCTTTCCCTGGCAGGACTCGGGGGCGTTGTGGTTTGGCTGCTCTATGCGCTACTCAAGGGCACAGTGCTGCCGCAAATTGTAGGAGTAACCCCGGTAGAAGCTCCAGACCCGCTGGACGGCCAAATATTTCAGGTCGATGTTCGTAATGGGGTAGGCGTCAGCGGGCTCGCAAAGGATATGCGCCACTATCTCATCTCTAAAGGGTATGACGTCGTGGAAGTCGGTAATCACGCGTCCTTTGACGAACCGGAAACCATCGTCATAGACCGCCTTGGCAATCTGGAGATTGCCAAGCGAATCGCCACGAGCCTCGGCCTTCCAGAAGGTCGTGTCCGACAAGATATTCGACAGGACTACTTTCTGGATGCATCCGTGATCATTGGCAAGGACTACGCCCAATTCCAGCCGTTTTCCGATCCAGAGACAAGTAAGGAGCCTCTTCCCAAGTAGAAGTAACCGGGCTCGCCAGTGCGCCTATGGACACGAGCAATCATCCCGTCGCCGAAGACAAGACCGCAAAGCGGCGCCATTCCTCTACGCCGGCAGACGCGCTAACTCGTCATGCGGTCGATGCAGCGCTTGACAAGAAGGCGGACGATGTTGTCATTATCGACATGCGAGCCGTGAGCGGCGTGGCAGATTATTTTGTGATCTGCAGTGGCGCCTCGGATATCCAGGTCAAGGCAATCTGTGAGCATATCGAAGAGCGTATCCGGTACGCGTGCCAGGAGCGGCCATGGCACAGGGAAGGCGAACAACACCGCCAGTGGGTGCTGCTCGACTACGTGGATCTGGTGGTGCATGTATTCAGCCCGGAACGGCGGGCCTTCTATGATCTGGAGCGCCTGTGGAGCGATGCCCCCGTGGCACGTGTCCCACCGAACGGCTCAGCCGCCGATGCCCTGGCTCTACTTCCAAGCATTTCCGTCCCCCGGTAATATGTCTCGTTGGATCTGTGTTGTGTTGGTACTGGCAAGCTGCACCGGTCCGAGGCAAGCGCAGGAGACCGAGCCAGATCAGCAGTTTGGGCATCGTTACGAAGGAGAGGCACCTGATGGACGACGCACGGTTGACATTGCGCCTGAGCCAGAGACAACAACGTTTTCCTATTACCCTGCTATTTTTGATTCAGTCGTTGTGCGCCCTGCTCCCTTTGAGGCCGGAATAAAAGAAGTCCCGGTGGAAGTACTCATCAAGGGCGCATTTCCCGACGGGTGCCTGCAGTTGCACGCCTTCGAACAGGAACGCACGGGCAACATTGTCACGGCCAATCTTACCATGCGGCGGCCACAGGAAGTCATCTGCGCCAGCGTTCGGCGACCATACCGCCTCTATGTCATGCTTAATGGCCTTTTTACCGCGGGGAACTACACCATGAAGCTCAATGGTCAGCCCATCGTTTTCCAGGTTCACGATCCCGCGCCATGACGCAAGCGCGCCGTCACGTCGGGTCCGCGGCCTGAAACGCAGATTTCCTCTGATCACTGGACTGCTCCTCTGGAGCTTGACAGTAAGTCCGCTGGCGGCCGTCTCCCACAAGATTGGCGCACCCGGGTCCAGCACCGGCGCACCAATATCCAGCACGCTTACCGAGCGGACATGTACCTCCGCCGGGTGCCACGACGATGGGGCGGTCAATACTGGTGGCGGAAGCGTACAGATCATCGCGGCCCCCGAGTATACGCCTGGCATGCCGCTCGACATCGTGGTATGCGTGGAAGAAGCCAAACGCGCAGTCTTAGGCTTTCAGTTTGCCGTTAAGGCAGCCGGCACAACGGGCGACTATCATGATCATGCGGGCAGACTGGAACTGATAGATTCTACGATCACACAACTGGTCGCGGATCACTATGTCACCCACAGGGCGGGTGGCGCTGCGCAGCAGGAGTGGTCGGTGCACTGGGTTCCCCCGGAAGGCGAATCCCGGGATTTAACCGTCTATGCTGCCGGTAACGCTGCCGATGGCGACGGATCAAATCGCGGGGATCACATCTATACCACGCGTTGCACAATGCTCGCGGCAATTGGAACGGCAGTAGCGGAGATGCTCGCAACTCCCGGATTGCACATTGCGCGGGCGTTTCCGAATCCATTCGTCGGGTCGATCACCATCCGTTATACAATTCCGAAAAGAATGCCCGTGATCGTCTTGCTCTTCGACGCGCTCGGACGCCAGTTGCAGATGCATCACAACGACCACCATCTGCCGGGAACACACACTACTGTCGTTGACGCCCACGGCCTTGCACGCGGGCTATACTTCCTGGAAATTCGCACGCCACACGCACGCCGCACCCAACCGCTGATTCGAGTACACTAATGGACATGCCACGCCTATTTTTCCTGCTCGGCGCCATCGCCGCATTCCTGGCAGTCGCCATTGGATCCTTCGGTGCCCATAGCATTACGCTGGACCCCGAGCCGATGCAGGCATTCAAGACCGGCACGCTGTACCACCTGGTCCACGCCCTCGCACTCTTTGCGGTCGCCTATGCATACGCTACCTGGCCGGGCCGGGCCGTATTCGTCGCAGGCATCTGCTTCGCCGTGGGCATCGTCCTGTTTTCTGGCGCAATGTACGCGTATGCGCTATCCGGCATATCGCTGTTTGGCACCGTAATTCCTGTCGGAGGCGTACTGTTTCTCATAGGCTGGGCCGCGCTGGCATGGGCCGTCCTGGCACCTAGCCGGCCTAATCCACATCCGGGAGATCGTAGACCAGCATAATGGCCGGTTCGAGCCCTTCCGCACGCGCCAGCGCGAGTAGAACCTCGGCGGCTTCTTCTCCTGAATCGTATACGCCGTGCTCCTCAAAATCGGTAGCCAGCCTGTATCCGATCGCATCATTCTCCGGAGTGTCGGTCCGAGGTTCCCACACTGTTGCCTCCTCAATGAGATAGGTTTCCTCTGATGGCTCCAGTGTAGCCACATACCGCTCTCGATGGCTCGCCGGATCGATCAAGCCCACTATGCTCCATACGCCCACATCCGCGGCACAGAACATGGATTGGGCTATCAGGCTCTTGGCGAATTGTTCCAGATCGAAGGATGCCATGGATGTGCTCGTTGGTTGGTTACACGCGGGCTGAGCCGCATTTCGCTTGTGGACTGAGCGTGCGGCGCAGATCCCTGGTTTCAGTCAAATCCTCCAGGTATTCGAATGCGGCGTCGCCCTTCAGTACGGTGGCGTTTGCTTCAAACACGGACTCGACATGCCTGATCAGCTGACCGAGAACTTCACCTATGTCGCACGACAGGCCCATTTCGCGAGCCAGCGATGTTACGCCTCGATCCTGGATGCCACAAGGAATGATGTGCTGGAAATACGACAAGTCTGTATTGACGTTAAAGGCCATTCCATGCATGGTGACCCACCGGCTGCTGCGGATGCCAAACGCGCAGATCTTGCGTTCCGGGACAGCATCGGAACCGATCCAGACTCCCGTCCTGCCCGCTATCCTTGTAGCGTTCAGGCCGTAGTCCGCACATGTACGGATAACCACCTCCTCCAACGCACGCAGAAACCGGTGCAAGTCGCGATAGAACCCGTCCAGGTCGAGCAGGAAATACCCCACGACCTGGCCAGGACCGTGAAAGGTGATATCACCGCCTCGATCAATGTGGTGAAACTGTGCACCACGCCGCGTCATGCCATCCTGGTCCAGCAGCATATTCCGCGCATCGCCGCTCTTTCCGAGTGTGTAGACCGGCGGATGCTCCAGGAGCAACAGTACGTGCGGCAGGTGCTCCGGCGGCTGCTTCCGTTTTGCCTCAATAAGCCTGTTTTGTAGCTTCTGTTGCAAAGTCCATGTAGGGCCATAGGCAACCCGCTCCAGGCAGCACGCAACGACCGGTTGTCTGTCTGCAACCATGGCTCTGTGCTCTCACACAAAAATTATTGCGCGAAGTTTAACCGGAAGTTAAACCCTCCCGAAATTGAGGTGAACGAAAGGCGGCGGCTGTCCCCGTTGAATTGCTCGTATTCCAGAAACGCATCCGCCGTCACTTGGTTACTGAACTGATAGGATATCTTGGGTTCCGCACTGAGTCGTACGGTACTAGTCAGCTGGTTGGAATACGGGTCCTGGAGCGCAGCCGCAGGATCGAAATTTGGATTCAGGACAGCAGCTTCCATGGCGCGGCGCACAAAGTAATTGCGGTCGCTATTGGAACTGCGCGACAGGGTGATCGAAAAGCTGATTCGGTTGTTCAGCGGGCGCCGGAAAAACGGCAGCCTCAACCCTTGCTTCTGGTATGACGCCGTTATGGAAATCTCATTCGTGCGTGTTTCGCCAACCACGTTGTTGGTCGTGCTGAGTGAATACGTATTGCTCTTGTTCCAGGTGACCGACGTCTGAACGCTGCCCTTGAAGCTCATATCCAGCGCAATTAGCGGCTGGAATCGCTCATTGATGCGCACGGCGTCAATCTCCACCTCCGGTATGGTGAATTCTATCAATGGGCCACCACCCAGATTGAATCCGTCTATTTCGCCACCGCGCAGGTTGGAGCGGAAATCAGCGCTGTAATCTGCCACATAGCCATGCCGGATGGAAGCACTCTGCGCAATCCAGCGAATGATGGGCCACGTGCCCGCACCGGAGTACGTGACGGTCCAGCTTGGCAGCGGAACGAAAAAGCCTGCAATCTTCCTGCTCGGACCGGTCAGGTAATGGGCATTAAAATCTTCAAAGATATCCGTGTTCGTCAGCGTCGTTGTGCGTACGGTATCGGGAAACGTACCGTCGGCGCCACACGCCGATCCGCAGTCACTCCGGAACTGGGACAGCTGGCTTGTGAAAAGATCCAGGTATGACGCCCCGAAAGCCCATACGGATCTCCCCTGGTCTCCGTAGCGCGTTGTGTCTGCGAGCGGCAAGCCGTCCTCGCCGAGGCGATAGGTGAGGGTTTCACGACCTGTCCTGTCAAGAGACCAGTTCAATCCAATCCGGAGACTATTGGACGGATTTAAAGTGGTGCGACCCTCGATTCTGTTTACGTTTGAAAACGCGTCGGTGACCTGCAGGCGATCGTTGAAAACACGACCGGCGGTAGCGCTAATCGTCCGATCAAGTCCCAACCGGTAGCGCAGCGACGGTCCCTGGTTGCGCAACAGCGCATCCCGCAAGCTGTAATTGACAATCACGTTTCCGTCTTCATCGATACGTCCCACATTGGAGGCTTCTGAACCGAGCGTCCGCGTGTACGTGAGCGATACGTCCTGGATGCTGGTGAGGCCGAGTAGCGCACGGCGCAAGAGATGCAGCGGATTAGGAAGGGATGGCAACCTGAAGCGAGGCCCCGTCTGGGTCGTATCGCTCTCTTCAGGTTGAATGGCCACCGGGCGATCCTCCGGCTCCTCTTCTCGCGTTTCTTCGGCCTCCGCCGCCCGCTGTCGCTGCCGCTCGGCTCGGATCGCGCTTCGGCGCGCCTCACGCTCTCGCGTGCGCTGTTCACGCCGCTGCTCTGCTGCATTGTCCGCCGCCCGTTGCTGCTCCTGCAGTTTCTTGTAGAAGCCAAACTTTTCGAACAAGTCCTTCGGCCGTACAGTCATCCCGCCACGAATTGTAACGCCCGAACTGACCCTGGCTCCCGTGTTGCTGCCGACCGACCCATTATTCCACCCGAAAGACGCGGAGTAGGAAATGTCCTGGAGTTGCATCCAGTTCAGAAACCGGTATTGCTGCAGACGGGGACGAAACGATGCAGTGAACCGGGAGTCGTAGTTTTCCGTCCGAACCTTGTGCGGCCCACTATCCTGGACTGCACGCTTCAGCACTGTGCCGGACGGAACCGTACTTATATCGGAGATTTCGAATGCTGTTTTTCCTACTTGCGAATCCTCAATGACTCCTTCCTCAATCAGCCGTGACAGCGTGGTATTATCCATCCGTGTTTCCAGCCCCTCCTCGTCTACCAGGATCACCGCATACAATGTGTCGGCGCCGACCGCATTCAGGCTCTGATTGGTGCTGGTGTCCATGCTCAGATTCAAGAAGCCGAACGGATTGTATTGCAGCTTGAATTGACGGGCATGGGCGAACCTGTGCTGCGGCCTTACCGGGAAGGCGACCTCCAGCGGCAATTGGTTGCCTCCCCGTCTTGTGGTGTTGGGTCGTTGCCGCGAGCGTGAAAAATTCCGGTTAGCCGTCATCGTGTAGGCGAAAGACGATGGCAGATAGTTAAACCGGAGACCACCCAGAATCTTGATAATCGGCACACTATCGAGAAACCAGAACGGCCGCACTACGCGCGGGCTGCGCACCGATAGCTGGTATCCGAGGGTGGAACTCCAGCGCCACGAGTTTCTGAACTGCGTAGTGGGCCGGTGCGCCTTGGACTCGGAGAAGGAATAGCTAAGGCTTACGCCATCAAGCGTGTTGCGCACCAGGCGTGACCGCGAGCCCGCCTTGCTGATGCGAGAAGTGAACGACCTTGTTTGGGAAAAAGACTGCGCCTCCTCTTCAATCGCCGCCTGTCGGCGGGAGATTTCATCGGGACTAAGCGTAGTATCCGCCGCTACGGCCTCCTTGAGCTGACTGACACGTATGTCGCCCCGATTGGGATCAAAGCGGGGCGTTGATGTACTCGACTTGATCTCCAGCGTCAATGGTAACTGCCAGCCGAAACGCTCCGGGATAAACTTGTTCACATTCAATTGCGTGTTCACAGTCCAATCCCGAGAGTTTACCTGCGTTCGTTCTCCCAGTGTGCTTTCAAGGCTCCCGAAGCCGTCCGTCTGCGCACGAATCTGTGCCTTGATACTCGCGAGGTCCGCCAGGTCAATCCGGGCGTTCGCTAGCCCTGCAAACCCTACTTTCTCATCATAACCGGAGACGCGCAATTCGTTTACCCAGACGTTTACGTCCGTCAAGACGCTTCCATCCTCCGCCCTGTTACGGACACCCATGACGATGGTGCTGACCCGCGCCAGTGAGGGCGTCCCCTTTATGCCAAGACGCGTGCCCGGCGGCGCAAAGCCGGAGACCGTGCCTTCCAGCACCTTATTCTCATCATTCCAGAAAACCTCCGTGGTCGGGAATGGCATCCCGTCGGAATCCAGGTGGTTGTCGCGCAGGAACTTGAGCTGATTGAGCGCGCCCAACTCTATGTTCACCGAATTCAGATCGATGTGCGATCCGCCTTCCGGATCGGGCTGATAGGTGCGCCATAGATAGTCCGCGCGGGCAATCTCCTCTGTCGGCAGCATGTCAAGCGGGCTCGGAGTCAGCGGCTGCTCGTATTCGTAATAGTCGTTGATCTCGTTGGACCCAATGCGCATAAAGAAGGTCAGCTTCCCACGGTCCTCTTCCGTCATCAACCGGTCATTGATTTCGCCATTCAGATGTACGAACATGCGCAGATTCCGATACTTGAGCAGATCTTCCGGAGACGTATACGCACGAAAGATCGCCTGCTGGCGGCCAGGCTCGACGTCCTGCACATTGATCACCATTGCCTGCTCCCTGGCATCGAGAGCAGTGCCGGACTGTATTTCCCGCAGGCGAGTGCGGACGGCGCCATTGGGAATGGCATAGGTGGCGTTTTCCTCGTTGTTGACACTTGAAATGCTGATCAGCGGCCCGGTAAGCGGATCATCCGAGGTCAGCATCTCCCCCTCATTGTCGTGCTGGCTGACGGCATCCGACTTGCGCCACTGGCTGCCCACGAATTCAAGCGTCGCAAACCGTAGCGTGATCGGCGTAGTGTGGCCTGATGTCCACATTCGGATCGACTCTATCAACGTGAAGTCCTGGATGCCTCCCACGCGGCGCGTGTATTCCTTCACCGGGATGCGGACCAGAAACCACCCTGTGCCTTTCCCATCATTCCGCTTTATTTCCTCCACAACATAGTCTTGCACACTGGTCGGCTCCGCCAGCTCGTCGAGTTTTGCAATGCTGAGGGGCAGTTCGTACTGGAAATAGCTGTTTTCCGTATCAGAGGCCGAGTTCAGGTTAATATCTTCCGTATCCGGATTACGTGAGTTGCCCACGGGATCGGTGGCGGACGACAGTTTCTTCTGAGCCTCATAACTATTCAGTTCGTGGCCCGTGAAAAAGTGCGTAAACCGCTGCTGAATGGATGCCCCTCGTGGATATAACTGGCTGTTCCCATAGAATTGCTCATCCAGAAAATAGACATAGTCGTCACCGGAAGGATCAATCCTGGCCTTGGCTATTTCTCGTGCAAGATGGTCCGGGAACCGGGCGCTGGTGGTCTGATCCAGTGACGATAGAAACTCCGTGAACTTTGCGCTTTCCGTACCAAGTCCGCCTTCCTGTTCGAACTTGTTGTTCGGAAATGACGCCAGACCGTCCAGCCCCAAGTCCTCTGTGATGCGATCCTCGCCCCGGATCGGATTGATCACCTGATCCTGCTGCCCAGTCGAAAGGCGCGCCAACTGCCCAACCGGTCCGCCCTCACTCAGGGACAGTCCGTCTTCCGTATTGAGCTTGTTGTCCGGAATAACATCTTCGGAAATCAACCCAAGATCTATGTACAGCCGGGCATCGGGGTCCGCATCACCACCCTCCGGGAATGGCTGAAAAACGAATTCGACAAATTCGATGTTCTTGGCGGTAAAGTCCGTATTTCCTTCCGTCAGACGCTGCGTCATGCCGCCCCAGGCACTTTTCGGGTCATCCAGAAAGGCGCCAAGGTCCGTATTATAATTGTAGGGCCCGCGCTCGTGTGGCGTGAAGAACAGGTCCAGCGTCGTCAGCACCCGTTGCTGCGAGGTAGCCTGCCGATTCGGGAATACGTTTTGGGGCGATATCAAACCTACGGCAGGGTCGGTGGGATCGCCGAAGGAATTCAGCGTATTGGAATTGAGCTGGTACCATCCCATCGCAGACCGCTGGTTATTGTCTAGCTCTTCACTTGCCCCGGCCCCGCCAGCGGGAGTCCCCAGCACGGGGGCGCTACTGAGCAGCCAGGCTCCAGGCCTCATGAGCGAGAACAGGTTTTCAAACCCCTCGAAGTCGTCGATGTATGACTGTCCTGCAACTTCATCCGAATCGAAGTCTCGGCCAATCTTGCGTAGGTCGCGACGTTCATCCTTGAAGGCGTTCGTCAGCGTGTGCCCCGGTCGCAACTGCGCAATTTCAACGGCCAGTGAAATGGCGCTGGGCGCCTTGGTCTGCAGCAATGGCAAGGCGTCAATCATGCGCGTAAGCCACCGCGGCTCGAGGTTCAATTGCCCGTCCAAACCCCACAGCAGGTTGGAAATCGGCTCCTCGCCGATCGAAAACTTGTCCGTGATAGACTTTTGGCTCAGTCGCATGATGGTGGCGCCAAGCCCGAATTCCTGGCTCGTCGAATAGTCCAGGCGTGCGCCGAGCAACGTCTTCTTCTGTAGGTTGATCAGGGCGTTCTGTTCGTATTGAATCGAGATTTCGCGGCCAGCCGTACGGAAAGCAGGATTGATAATGTTGACAGTCCCTGCATTGTAATCCACAATATAATCGGTCCCCTCCGTGAGGGCGACTCCTCCCGAGGTAACACGGACCGCTCCCTCGACAACGCCGGAGAATGCACCCAGATCATAGGAAGAGGGGACACTCTCCTTAAACGATCCCTCAATGCGGTACACGTCCAACTGGGTATTACGCCGCGCATTGACCCTCTTCTTGCGGTACAGATCCGCAAATACAAGTCGCTCGCGGGCAACGGCCTTGTCCTCTTCACTAAGTCCACCTGCATTAATAAGGTCCTCCATCCGTTTGCCGAACGGCTCCAGATAGGGAAACATGAGGTACCCGTCTCCCTGGCGCACCGTGTAGTTGGGCAAAAAGTCAAAGATGTCGTCCGGCTTGGTGGCGCCATCTTCATTCAGCCGGTCGAGTCCTAGCACCTGGATCAGGGTCTGTTGCCCGGTAACGCCGGGTATTGTCTTGCTGGCCGCCTGTCCTGGCGCTTCGTAGCCGATGTCGAGTACGAATTCGGTTGCCCGCAGTCCTCGGCCAAGTCTGTACACATTCCGCATTTCCAGATACCAGGCAGCCGGATTCAACTCTTCTGCTTGTCCGAGACTTGCTGGCTGCTGGAGGTTCACCGGTTTCAGCAGCTTTAGCACGATGCGTTCGCCCGTCTGGCTGTTGTCGCCACCACCGGTCTCCGAGGAAAAATCTCCCACCTGATACTCCCTCCCGCCGGCCAGATACCGAAAGGATACCGCGAGCGCCTCGCTCTCCTGAAGCACCTGCTTGAGTGTGATAAACCCCAGCAGTTCGTCCAGATCGTAGTCACGTCCCGCCTCCAGTTTCTTGAACTGACCTACCTGGAAGTCTACCGCCGTCAGCGGTTGGTTCATTGCTCCAGACTCCAGATAATCTTTCGGGACCGCGCTGCCAGGGCGCAGTTGAGTGGCAAGTTCGCTCTCGGAGTATTGGTCCAGTTCGCTTTCCGGGCGCAGGGCTTCCGTGAATGCGTCCGCAGCCGTAATGATTTCGGCGGGCTCGCCAAGGTCCACCATTGCAACCACCTGCCGTACGTTCTGCTCTTCAGGGCTTACCGGAGTGAGCTTCCAGACCTCGATATCAGTAATGCCGGCAAAGACCGCATCCAGTAGTATGGTTGGAGGGTTGCTGAGGGCCTCCTCCCAACGATTCCGAAAATAATAGGACAGGAAAAAATGGGTGCGCTCGACATATTCGGTAGACTTGAGATCGAAGTCCGTCGTTTCTGCACCTCCTTCGAGAGTTAGCGAATTGGACTGCCCTTCCTGCTGGCTTGCCACGGTAGTCATCTGGAAGCCACCGATCTTGAATTCGGACTTTATGCCGAACAGGCTCTGGCCGCCACGGATGAGCGAGGAAGGTGTCTGAAGAAACACGTTGCCGGCTTCGATGCTCTGAAGGATTTCGTCTTCGTAGCCGGTGTACTGCAGTTTCAGTTGATTCTCAAAATCGAATTGGCGCTCACTATCCCAGTCTACAGCCACCTGCATCTTGTCTCCGATAGTGCCCGTTACACCCAGCCGCAGTTTCTGTTTGAATTCCGGATCCACTCGAGAGGGCTTTCCCAGCGTGGCCTGTTGTTCGCTCTTGCGATAGTTGAAGCCGGCCCGAATATCCGCCGTGCCGGTGACGCGCAGGTCGACTTCGTTTTTCCCGAAAATGGTAGTAAATCCACTCTGACTACCTCCCGGCACGGTTATGGACAGGCCCAGTCCACCGCGGCGGCGGCTTCTGCGCAGTTGGGCGCGACGAGTGATTAGATCTCTCCAGTTGCGGTCCAAGCTGGTTTCCAGCTTCGCTGCCCGATACCGCTCCGCATCGAGCACGACGGGTATCCGGATGTCCTTTCCGGCTACGCTCTCCCGTGCGATGTACTGCAGTTGCGTGGAATCCAGGTCGAGATCATGTCGCCAGCTATTGTGCAATCGCGCAGATAGTGGGCCTCGTTTACGTGGAAACAGGGAGGCCGTACGGCGCTGTCGCCACAGAAATCCCAGATACCGCTGGGCGCGGTAGTTGGTATCTACCGGCGCGATGGAGTCGACCAGCGCCCACAACACGGAGTCTACTCCTAACTCATCCAGGAGCGCCCGTAACGAATCCGACCCGAACGTGCGGATAAAGGCCCGCAGTGAATCGACCTGGTGCAACCCCACCGTATCCGTATCCGCACGTGCCATGCTGACAAGTGGGCCACCGAACAATCGTTCCCCGACAGGACCGGGAAGGTCCGCATCCCCTGTGGCGACAGACGAGGCCAACAGGATCCAGGCTGCGCATGCGCCTGCAACGAGCAGGCCCAGCGTCTTCAGTGGGTGGTGTGGGCGAACAGAATCCTGCATATATCCCGAACGAGCAAGTCCCGACCGGTCGTTAATACAACTGCGATCTGGCCCCTGCGGGCCGCCGTTATCGGTGCTCGTAACGCGATGTGCCTATATTATGCCTTCTGTCTGGTCCCCTGATGTGTCTGTCCGCTGCAACGCAAGAATGCCCGGCATGTTCACACGCTCCATGCCAGCGGCATTCTCTGCATGAGACTTCCCTCCCGCAAGCGCCGTTGTCTGCGTGAGCACCCGTTGACATTCCGGGAACAGGCGACCGCTACAGACCATTAGCAAACTCGTTACAGCCATGCCAACTACCGGTGGCCTCGGCGGCCCACCTGCACTTCATGGTCGTTTTTATCCCGCGATTCCTGTAAACTTACACGATTCGGCCTGTGTGCGAGACGCAGGCGTGCTCCAAGACGGTGCGATCCATGGCATGGCGACACAGTGTATTGCTTGCGTTTCTGGTAGTCTTCGCAGCCTGCCAAAACCTTGATACGGAAGCGGAGGAAGCGGTTATTCGCAGTGTGCTACTCCGGCAGCAGGAGGCATGGAACGCGGGCGATATTGATGCCTTCATGGAGGGCTATCTGAACTCGGACTCCCTCCGTTTCGCCTCTGGTGGATCGGTCGAGCGGGGATACGCCGCAACGCTGGAGCGCTACCACCGCGTCTACCCGAACCGGGACGCCATGGGAATGCTTACCTTCGACATCCGCGATGTGCGCATACTGTCACCGCAATATGCTGTTGTGTTCGGGGCGTATGAGCTCGAGCGGGAACATGATCGGCCTTCCGGGCTCTTCACGCTTCTCTTCGAAAAGCGCGCGGAGGGTTGGCGCGCCATCCATGACCACACGTCTGCCGCTCTTCCATAATGCGTGAACCCGCACGCACGCAACCCGTTGTGGTCGTTACTGGCGCCGCTGGCAGGCTCGGCCGCCTGATGGCGCGTGGCTTCGCCGATCAGAAAGCACATGTCGCCGCAATTGTGCGGAATCGGGCTGCGTCGGATATCCCTGGACGCCTGTTCCCTGCCAATCTTGCCGACGAGGCCGATACGGCTCGGGTATTCGCAAATATACAGGCGGCATTCGGCCCTGTCGATGTCCTCGTCCACACTGTTGGCGGGTGGGCCGAAACGCCGCTCATGGAAACGTCGCTCGAAGAGTGGGACCGCTTGCTGCGCATCAACCTGACTACAACGTTCCTGTGTTTCCGTGAGGCAGCGCGCCACATGCCCCTTCACGGGGGACGGCTTATAGCCTTCGCCTCCGGTCAGGGCGCTGATCGCGGACGTGCCCGGCAATCCGCGTATGCCGCCGCGAAGGCCGGAGTCGTACGGGTTGTGGAATCATTGGCGGAGGAGCTTGCGCCCGCCGGCATCACTACGCATGCCATCGCTCCCTCGTATGTTCTGTTTGAAGATCACGGCGCGGCGCGCGGCGTCCATGCCGCATCTTTGGTCGACTTGGCCCTCTACGTGGCTGGCCCTGCCGGGGCGTCCCTGAACGGTGCCACCTTGCGTGCCTACGGTACATTATCCTGATCATCCCTGCCGGAAGCCCTCGCTCCCGGCCATATCTGGCGCTCCGTATGTCTCCGTCCAACAAGCATGCGTTCTGGCGCGTCCTTCTGCTGGTCATGACCGTGCAGCTGGCAGCGCTATCCATCCTCTGGTTCCTCCAGGCTCGATACCACGGTTAGATGCATCCTGTAAACTGGATCATTGTCGGCGCCTACCTCTGTTATGTCGTTTGGGACGGCTTGCGGCGGTC
Source organism: Rhodothermales bacterium (assembly GCA_963665975.1). GTDB lineage: Bacteria > Bacteroidota > Rhodothermia > Rhodothermales > Bin80. Next base: position 2,222,398 of record OY762508.1, on the reverse strand, counting down.
CCGGGACACTGACCGGATAGAAGGCTACTTCCTGGCAAACCAGAGTCTGCCTTGGTGGGCTGTTGGACTGAGCGTTATGGCAACGCAGCTGTCTGCGGTCACCATGATTGGCACTACGGGCCAGGGCGCCACTGACGGTATCCGGTTTATTCAGTTTTATTTCGGGCTGCCTCTGGCCATGGTTATCCTGGGAGTGACGCTGGTGCCGTTCTTGCACCGCTCCAAGGTGTTTACGGCCTATGAATACCTGGAGCGGCGATTCGATGCGAAAACGCGGTCCTTGACGAGTTTTCTGTTTCTGCTATCCCGCGGCATGTCATGCGGTACCATCCTGGCCGCGCCAGCCGTGGTATTTTCCGCCGTATTCGGCTGGGACCTCACTTGGAGCGTGGCCGTGATCGGCATCCCTACTGTGCTATACACCATGTTCGGCGGCATCCAGGCAGTGGCATGGGCCGATGTCAAGCAGATGATTCTGATCGTCGTGGCCTTGCTTGCCGTCGTGGTCGTGCTACTTGTAAAGATGCCCGTGAGTCCTGACGACGCCCTGCGCATTGCCGGGTCTACGGGGCGACTCAAGGCCTTCGACTTTTCATTCACACTGAACGAAACCTATACGTTCTGGTCCGGCGTTCTTGGTGGCACATTCCTCATGCTCTCGTATTTCGGGACCGATCAGAGTCAGGTGCAACGGTACCTTGCCGCGCGCTCCGTTGACGAGGCGCGCAGCTCACTCCTGATGAGTGCGTACTGGAAGATTCCCCTGCAGGCCCTCGTACTGTTGATCGGTGTCCTCGTTTTCGTTTTCTACCTGTTTCAGGCGCCGCCACTTCTCCACAATCCCGCGCATGAGGCTGCCGTCCGCAATGCCCAATCCGAAGAGTATGCGCAGTTGGAAATGCGCTTCCAGGACGCCTTTGACAGCCGCGAAACGGCGGCCCGTGCGGTCGCGGACGCCACAGACAGCGCAATAGCGGCAGAGGCCATGGACGTGTTTCGCGCGCGGGAACAGGATGTCCTCGCCATTCGCGACGAGGCCCTTGCACTGGCCGAAGACGTGTCTGGCGAGTCCAGTCGCGATGTCAACTACATCATACCGGGCTTCGCCCTGCGTGAGTTGCCGCTCGGCCTGACAGGACTGTTCATTGCAGCAATCATGGCGGCGGCGATGTCCAGCATCGCCGCCGAACTCAACTCGTTGTCGACCGCGACGGTGATCGATTTTTATCGCCGATGGATTCGCCCCAAGGGATCCGATCAACACTTTCTGAACGTATCCAAGCTCGCGACCGGCTTCTGGGGCCTCTTTGCATGCTTCGTCGCCACCTTTGCCGCGACACTAGGCTCTCTCATCGAGGTGGTCAACCGGTTCGGATCATTCTTTTATGGATCCATCCTGGGCGTCTTTCTGCTGGCCATGCTACCCGGGGCGCGGGGCACCGGCGCATTCCTGGCGCTGATTGCCGGCATGGGCGCGGTAGCCGCGGTGACATTCGGCGCACCGCAGATCTCTTTCCTGTGGCACAATGTTATCGGCGCCGTGACGGTCGTGGCTGTGGGGTACCTCCTTGGCTTCCTGCCGACCCGCTCTTCCGATTAGGCCACTACGTTCCGACCCTCCAGCGCCCGCGACAGCGTTGCCTCGTCGGCGTGCGACAGGTCTCCACCCACCGGAATGCCGCGCGCCAGACGAGTGACCCGGATGCCGAAGGGACCAAGCAGCTGCGCGATGTAGTAGGCCGTCGTATCGCCTTCGACGGTCGGATTGACCGCCAGAATCACCTCCCGAATGGCTCGCGCCTCTTCCCCATTGGCCTCCTGAGGCCCGGCCACGCGGCTTACCAGTTCGCGGATCTTCAGATCGTCGGGGCCAATGCCGTCGAGCGGTGAAATCACGCCTCCCAATACATGATATACCCCGCGATATTCCCCTGTGCGCTCCAGCACCGCAACGTCACCGGATTCCTCCACCACACAAATCAGGCCATGGTCACGCTTGTCCGACTGGCATAACGCGCAGGGGATCGTATCGGTCGCATTCTGACAGATAGGGCATTGCTGCACGCGATCCTTGACCGCCACCAGGGCAGCCGACAAAGCCAGCACCTCTTCCCTGGGCATCTTGAGCACAAAGGCGGCCAGCCGCCGGGCCGTCTTCCTGCCGATACTGGGCAGCCTTGTAAACTGCTCAACGAGCGTTTCTACGGATTCGGACGAAATAAGCACAGGTCTCCCGGTCTTGTGGACAGGCAAGCGTAATCTATGCGACGGAGGTGACAACCCTGTGTCATCTCTACTACAGCCCGAGCATTCCGGGATCCATTCCCGGAATGAGCATGCTGCCGGCCTTGTTACGGACCTCCGTTCGCGCCAACTGCCCAGCTTCTTCGAGAGCCTTGTTTACTCCGGCAATAATCAGGTCCTCCAACATTTCTCTGTCCTCCGGATCCACAATGGCAGGCTCCATCTTGATGGCCGTTATGCGCTGACTTCCGGTCGCGGTAACCCGTACCATGCCACCTCCTACTTCTACGTCCACCGTCAGGCGATCCAACTCCTTCTGGACTTGCTCCATCGTCTGCCGCATCTCCGCCAACTTGCCAATCATGTCGGCCATATTCAGATTCCCGCCGGTCAGATCCCGTAAATCCATAGCTCGTAATTCCGATAAGATTGCACTTACCCACCGATCACCAAACGATTTCTCCACCAAACTGTTCAAAAATCGCATCAATCACGGGGTTCTCCTGCCGCTGCTGTTTCAGGTATTCCTTGGGATCTACAGGTGACGCATCTTTTTCGTCAACCGCCGGCTGCACACCCTCTTGCACGATATAGGCAACAGATGCCACATTCGGCCCGGACAAGGTACGATAGTGCTTCAGCACCGTCTTCACATCCGTTGCAAGCATGTTTTGATGAAACGCATTCGGGACGCCGACTTCAAGCTCCCCATTTCTGATGCCGAGCGGCCGGGAATTCTTCAGAAGCACACCGACCTGGATTTTCTCTTCCTGAACCGATCGCACCAGAGCAGGCCACAGCTCCATCAGTTTTTCCGGACCGGAAGCCTGGGTGGGTGGCACTGTGCCCTCCGGCTCGACCTCATCCACATGGTCGAACAGAGTCGGCTGCTGTCCGACCGTTACGTTGGTCTTCTGCGCGGAACCGCCGGGCGGCGCGGGCACTTCTTTCTTGCGGGGCGGCGGCGCTTTGGTGGTTTCCATGACCGGCGCAGGCGCCGGCTCACGCTTTTTTTCGGCGGCCACCGCCGGACGAGCCGGCTTCGGAGATTCCGCCTGGACCGCGCGTGGCGTGACGACTGGTGCAGCAACCACACCGGGCGTCAATTTGCCGTCGTTGGCCATTTTTTGCAGGTGGCGCAGTTGCTCGACAGCCTCTTTCAGATCCACGGCGTCACTGAGCCCCGCCATCCGGAGAAGCGCCAATTCAAGCTTCAGGCGCGGATGGGAGCTGGCTGCGATGCCTTCCGCTGCCGCATCCACGACCGTCAGCAGGCGCAACAGAACCGTCTCGGTGAATGCCTTGCTCTCCGCCAGGTACCGCTCGCGCGTCGCCTCGGCGGTCTCTACGAGAGCCATGTCGCTGCTTGTGCGGGCCACCAGCAAGTTGCGGATGTGCTCTGCGAGCCCGGACAGAAACTCCTGAAAATCAAATCCCGCGCGTACGATGCGATCCACGAGAGCCAGCATCCCGCGCGTGCTGCGCCCTGTTACATTGCGCGTCACCTCAAAAAACAGATCTACGTCCATGACGCGCAATGCGCTCGCAAGATCGGCATAGGTGAGATTCGAGCCACAGAGGACGACGGACTGGTCAAAAGCCGACAGCGCATCGCGTAGCGCGCCGTCACCCTTGCGCGCAATCAGGATCAATGCCTCTTCGTCCGCGGTGACGGATTCCTCTGCGCAAATCTTGCGCAGATGCTGCACGATTGTCGGAACGGAAATCCGGCGAAAATCAAAACGCTGACACCGGGACAGAATGGTTGGCAGAACTTTGTGCGGCTCGGTGGTGGCGAAGATGAACAGGGCGTGAGACGGTGGTTCCTCCAGTGTCTTCAGCAAGGCATTGAAGGCTGCATTCGAGAGCATGTGCACCTCATCGATAATGTAGACCTTCTTCTTGCTGCCCTGTGGCGGGATGCGCACGGTTTCCCGCAACTCACGCACATCTTCAACCTTGTTGTTGGAGGCGGCATCGATCTCAAAAATGCTCAGGCTGCGTCCCTCTTCAAAATCGCGACACGATGTGCATGTGCGGCACGGCTCGGACGGATCGGCACGCTCATCACGCGGCGTCTGGCAGTTGATGGCCTTCGCCAGAATCCGGGCTGCCGTCGTCTTGCCAACCCCGCGCGGACCGCTAAACAAATAGGCATGCGCCAGCCGGTCCAGGCGTAGCGCGTTCTTCAGTGTATCGGTTACGTGTTCCTGCGCAACCAATTCGCGAAACAGCACCGGCCGATACTTGCGGGCCGTTACGAGATAAGAGTGCTCCGACATCCTGTGCGCAGCAATGTGATGAAAACTGTTGCAGGCTAAGGTAGTTGGCCGCAGAGAATCGTGCAACTGCACCAAAGGCGCCCATGCGCAGGGAATCCCTAAATCTTGCCGATGGCAGGCCGCGGCAAGTACCCTGTCACGCCATTTGGCAGTCTGACCTCGGCCCAGTCTCCCTGTGTGGACAGCACATCCACGATAACGCCTTCCGGAACGGTCACTTCGGCGTCGACCTCCGCATCTGGCGAATCCGTCAGTGAAGCTTCGCGGACGATTACCACGGCCCTGTGATCCCGGACAGCATCTACCGAAACCGCAAAGGCCACCACAATCAGCAGGATCCCCATGCTCAGTGAGACTGCCAGAGCGCGCCGGTGCCAGGCGGCTCGGATTCCCGTCCAAATCCGATGGCCAAACAGGATTGCGGCTATTACGTACAGCAAACCGCCAAGACCGAAGAAGAGCCCCGGCCCCTTTCGGACAACGTATTTCTTCCACGGAGCCTCCCAGAACGGCCCCGGCAGTGCGGAAAACGGCGTACCGACTTGTGTGCCTACAGTCTGCAGGTTGTGCAGGAGCTGCGGATCATCGCCCAATATGCGGTGCGCCTTTTCATAGTGGCGCAATGCCTGCCCGAACTTGTCCAGCCTGTAGTATGCATTCCCCATGTTGTGGAAGAGTGCACCGCTGACCACGCCGTGGCCGAGTGCAGCCTCGTAGGTTTCCAGCGCTTCGCTAAAGGCACCTTCCGCATACAGGCGATTGCCCTCGTCCAGGAGGCGCACCGCCTCTGGCACCTGCGCGTGGACGCCGGCCACCAGGCACATGCACCATAGCATTTGCATTAGCACCACTCGACCTATTCCCATGGGAGCCTCCTACAGACCCTTCGTTCGAAACGCCCCGTCCAGGTCCGCGATCAGTGTGTGTGCGGCCTGAAGCGACGACTCCATTTCCGCCGGTTGTGAGCGCGCGGGGGCAAATCGCGCGGCATCGCACTCCTCCAGCAAGGCCAGAAGCGCGCAGCGCAGTGCCTCGTCCAGGCCGATCGATGCCAGATGCTCGTCTAGTTGCGGACGAGTAAACCCGAGTTCCGCGATATTCAGGCGATTACCGACAAAGCCGCGCACCGCCTGCTCCAACTCTTCGTAGAATGCACGGGGCTCGTCCTGCCGTTTTAGCGCCACGGCAGTCTTTAGATGCTTCCGTGCGAGCGGATGCGCGCGCCGAGTCCGTGAATATGCCGTGTCGGTAGCAAGACGCGTCGCACGTCGACGCAATACGGCGACAACGCCTATCAGGAGCAGGGGTATGGCCAGCACAACATATGGCCAGGCCTGTCGATGCAGCGACGATTGTGGGTAGCGGATCCAGCGTGTCGCCGGAAGCGGACTGGCGATGTCGTCCACGGGAAACCCCGTCGGAGTCATAGGAGCGGCAATCGCCTCGGGGGCTACACCGGTGGCGCGGAGCGTAAATGGGGCTGACCGCAATGTCCGATAGACCTCTTCGTCAGGATCGAAGTACGAAAACTCGACTGGCGCAATGTCGAAAGTGCCGTTCGAGCGCGGCACAAGGAGATATGTGAACGTCTTGCTCCCGCGCACGCCAGCACCCTTGTTATCGATCGATGTGCTGATTTCCGGTTCGTACTGCTCGAAGATACCTGGTAGCGAAAGCTCAGGTTCGTCCAGCGTCGCCAGGTTGCCTTGCCCGGAGATGCGCACGGTGAGTTGAACCGGCTCTCCGACATCTACCTCCGATTGCGAAAGCTCCGCGTGCAGCGTGTAGTCGCCGACCGCCCCAGTGAAATGCTCCGGCGCTCCCGGCGGCAGCGGCCTGGAATCGATGGCCACAGGCTGCGAACCACGCTGAATGGTCTCGTAGATGTTGCGGAGTGAAAAGAACGGCTGGCTAAACGGGTTGCCTCTGCGAGGAGCAAGGACTTCCGTTTCAATTCTGAGCGGGTCCACCGTCAGCTCACCGGTGCGCGTTGGAAAAACCGCCACGCGTTTGAGGATTATTACGTTGTAGCGCAGACCGTTTTCCACGCGCGTTTGCGGCATCGGACGGGTCTCCACATCCAGCTCTTCCCGCCAGAAACCCTCTGCGTCCCAAGAGTCCGCCAAGCGGCTGTTGCGCGGTTGCATGTTAGCCCGGAAGTACATTTCATACGCTATGGTAACCTGCTCGTTCTGGTAGGCCGACGACGCGCTTGGCACTGCGCGCACGAACACATCGTCCGTGCCGATTGTCGCAGGCGCTGGCTCGTCGCCAAACAGGTCGAACGGCGACCTGCGTTGCGTACGACGCGCTGGCCGCTGGCTCTGCGGCACAACGGTAACGCTGATTGCATCGAACGCGTGCGTGTTGTCGTCGACCGTTATGCTTGCAGGCAAGAACTGCACAGTCCCCGTCCGTGTGGGACGGAAATTCCACTGATACCCGATCGTCCGCGTCACATTGCCGTTGACGAAAGAGACATTCGTCTGGGTCGATGGCGTCGTCTGCAGAATCTGAAGTCCATCGGTTTCTGGTGGTTGCGGGATTTCCACGTCCGAGACCTGCGCCCCGGAAATCTCAATCGTGTAGCTGACCGCCTCCTCCGTTCCGATCGTGGTGGCACTCACATGCGCCTGCACCCCCTGCCCACGCGCCTGTGGCCCCGCAATTCCCACCGAAAAGATGGCTAGCAGTAGCCAGAGTCGGGCTCGTATGAATGCCACAATTCGCATTGTTTTGGGGACACGCCGTCACTCTTACCAGTCCTTGGTAACCCGGCGCGGACGGCCCTTTACCTTCTGGACCTCACGCAAAAGCTCTTCTTCCTCATTTTCCAGCGCCTCTAGAATACGCTCCACCTGTTCACGACTTAGCTCTTGCGGCTGCTGCCGGGGCTGCTGCTCGCCCTGTTCATTCTGCTGTTGGTCCTGCTGCTGGCTATTCTGTTGCTCCTGGTCCTGCTGATCCTGGTTTTGCTCCTGGTCGTCCTGCTCTTGCTGTTGATCCTGCTCCTCGTTCTGTTCCTGGTCTTGGTCCTGGTCTTGATCTTGTTCCTGATTCTGATTCTGATTCTGCTCCTGCTGTTGCTGCTGCAATTGCCGCTTTACGAATTCGTAGTTGAACTTCGCATCTTCGTTATCAGGGTTCGCAAGCAGGGCACGCCTATAGTGCGCCAGCGCGGCTTCAGTCTCCTGTTGGCGAAACGCATTGTTTCCCGCATTGTATGCTGCGCGCGAAACTTCCGCTTCGCTAGGCGCGCGCTCGAGGGCCCTGGCAAAGGCCTCCTGCGCACGTGCATAATCCTCCTGCCGGTGGAACGCCGCTCCCAGATTGTGCTGGAGACCGTAAAAGGTCTTGTCGTCTTCCCTCTCCGTGTTCAGCCGCGCCAGACCTTCGGAATAGGCTGCCTGCGCCTCTTCGTATCGATCCTGCCGGAAATGCTCGTTTCCCTCCCTACCCTGCTTCCTTACACCCTGGGCGGAGGCAAGCTGTGGAAAAACAACAAGCAGCAGAACGACGGCAATGGTCTTCATGGGCGCACCGCGGGTTTCGAATTAGCTGCTACTCCCGAATGGCCGTTTTTCTCCGATCGCGAAGAATGCCCTCCATAAACAGTAACAACAGCGCAAGCGCAAGAGGCCCCTGATACTTGTTGTCGTACTCCTCGAATTCCTCGCTGCCAAATTCTGTACTGTCTAAACGTTCGAGGGCCGAAATTATTTTTTGCAGGGAGCTCGACGTGCGGGCGATCCGGAAATACGCTCCGTCTTTCGACAGCTGCCTGAGATCCGCCTCCTCCAGGCTCGTATGCACGATATCTCCCCTGAGATCCTTCTTGTAGCCAACCCGTCGGTTACCCTGGTAGAGCGGTATCGGGCCTCCGTCAGGATCACCGACTCCGGCCGCAAAGATGACAATGCGCTCCTGCCGCGCTTCCTCCAGTATTGCCGCGACGTTGCCTTCGTGGTTTTCCCCGTCCGAAACGATAAGCAGAGCTCTGGACTGTGTTTCTTCCTCGTCGGCACTTGGTGCGTCGAAGGCCTGGATTGCATGACGGAGGGCGGCGCGATAATCTGTTCCCGGTGTCGGCAGAAGGGCTGGATTAGCCACATCCAGGAACAGGCGAACAGCGCTGTAGTCGGTGGTAAGCGGACACTGCAAAAACGCATCGCCCGCAAAAATGACGAGGCCAACCCGGTCGCCGCGAAGATCCCCGAGCAGTTTCTTGATTTCGTTCTTGGCCCGGTCGAGCCGGTTTGGCGCCACATCCTCGGCCATCATGGAGAGCGAGACATCCAGGGCGATCACGATGTCTACGCCCTCCCGCTTCACCTCGCGCAGTTTGGTGCCGACCTGCGGTCCGGAAAGCGACAATGCCAAAAGGCCGATTCCCACCACGAGCAGGCCTCCTTTCCAGCGCCGGCGCCGTGCGCTAACCGACCACGCCAGCCGCCGCACCAGGTCCAGATCACCCAGGCGGCGCATTATACCGCTACGGCGCCATGTCGCAGCCAGATACAGTAGCACAGCTACTGGCACAAAAGACAACGTCCAGAGATATTCGGGATGCAGCCAGGCCATGCGCAGTCAGGGGAATCTTCTTAGCAGTGTCGTGCTCAGCAGTATCTCCAGCATAACCAGCACCAGGGCGGGCCACAGGAATTTTGCGTACTCCTCCGCGTAGTCCGTATAGATCCGGGTTTCGATCTTCGTCTTCTCGAGTTCACCGATCCGTGTGTAGATTTCGCGTAGCGCCTCGGTATCTGTCGCGCGAAAATACGTTCCGCCCGTATTCCCAGAAACTGCCCGCAGCATGTCCTCGTCAATTTCGACGGGCACCATCTGGCGTTGCTTGCCGGCGAAGGGATGGTCGACGATGAACGGGGCTTCGCCGTAGGTTCCTACACCGACAGCATAGATGCGCACATTCAATGCCGCCGCCAGGTCGGCGGCCGTGACGGGGTCCACTTCTCCCCGGTTATTCTGCCCATCGGTGAGCAGGATGATGACCTTGCTGGTCGCCTCTGTGTCGCGCAGCCGGTTTACGGCCGTGGCCAGCGCCGTCCCGATGGCCGTCCCGTCCTCGATCGTGCCCACTTCCACCTCACCAAGCATTTTCAGAAGAAACTGATAATCGAGCGTCAGCGGAGTCTGCGTGTAGGCCTTGCCAGCGAAGACAATGAGCCCGATGCGGTCCGAAATTCGTCCACCGATAAACTCCGCTGCGACCTCGCGCGCCGCCTCGAAGCGATTGGGCTGAAAATCCTGGGCATGCATGGATGTCGATGTGTCCAGGACAAGCATGATGTCGACACCCTCTGCATACCGCTCCTGGGTCACATTCCGCACCTGAGGTCGGGCCAGCGCGATTATGCATAACGAAAGCGTGCACATGCGCAATATCGACGGCAGGCCTCCGAGATACGTCCGCAGCGCGCGCGGCGCCTCCCTCGCGGACATGACGTTGCTGAACTGCATCCCTGCCCGGCGGCGCGAACGCCATACGTGCCATGCGCCGAGCACGGGCACGAGCGCAAGCAGAAACAGGAACTCAGGTTGTGCGAATTCCATGCCTGGTTAATCGGCTGGGGCGATGTGAGGTGCGGGGGCGGGCTCGATGCGTGAACGATCCAACGCCAACTGGCGCAGCTTTGCCTCGATGCGCTCCACCACATCCTGCGCCTCCACCAGCGCAGAGCGGCTCTGCGCCTGCGGAGGCATAACGTCCGCAAACTTGACCAGGTCCGCCAACGACAGCACGCCGTGGACGCGCTCCGGCACTCCTCCGGGCATCTTGTGACGAACGGACGGACGCTTGAATTCCATTGCCAGCTCCCGCGTGGTGCACTCAAGCGCGGGCACGCCAAGACCATCTTCGAAATACGTGCGCAAGGCATCGGAGAGCTCCACGAAGTACGCCACGACATAGTCCGGGGTGTCTGTGTTGGCCGTCTCCAGCGCGCGCAGACGTGTGCGGGCGTGCTCGTAGGGCGAAGGCCCTGTCTCTTCCACTGACGGAGTGATTTCGAGCGGATGAGAACGATGCCGCATATAATAATAGAGGAGTCCCGCTCCGGTCACCACCGCAAATGCCAAAAGCAGGTACGGCCATACCGGGCCCGAAAAATCTACCAATCCTGCAAGCTCACGGATCGCTGCCGCTTCTTCAGGAACCAGCGACTGGATCGGCAGAAGGAGCGAGTCCGAGGTTGCGATCACTACGCCGCCGTTGAACGAAACCGCCAGGGGCGGCACGCGCGCCGTGTCCAACGCGAAGGTGGTCACTGCATACACGACGCTGTCCAGGCGCGCTGCTCCTTCGTCCAGCGGCAGAGTCCCGGATGCCAGCAGATCCAGTACCTCCAGGTCGCCGAACGCGGAGTCTGTGGCTCCCGCATGCGGAAATGAGGGACTCGTATCAAATCCGTGCACGGCTACGAGCGTCAGCGTAAAGCGGTCGCCCACAGCAACGGTGTCCGCAGACAATCGGGCCTCCACGCGTTGGGCGCGCGCAGGAAGTGTGGCGCCCAAGAGGAAAATGAAAGCACTGAACACGTAGCGCGTGTACATCAGATCACTTTGGAGCGACTTCGAAAAAAGCGGATTAGTGGCTCGGTGCAGTCATGCTCGGTATCAATTTCCACGTGGTCGACGCGGGATCGTCTCAGGAGCGTGGCCAGCGCCTCGTGCCGCGATGCGGCATCGCTGCGAAAGGCCTGGCGCGTGCGGCGGCTCCCCGTATCCAGGACGACCGTCTCCCCTGTTTCAGGGTCGGTTATCTCCAGAAGGCCCACTGCCGGTATGTCCTGCTCCCGCTGATCGCGCAGATGTATCGCCACGGCATCATGCCGCTTGGCCACCATACCGAGAGGCTTTTCGAAACCCTGATCAAAAAAATCACTTACTATGAGCACGATGGAGCGTCGCCGGATTACACGCAGAATGTGGTTAAGGGCAAGTCCGAGGTCCGTCCGCCGCGAGTGAGGCTCGTGGGCGAACAGGTCACGGATGAGCCTGAGAACATGCCTCCGCCCTTTCTTGGGAGGCACAAACAGCTCGATTTGATCAGAGAACAGCAATAATCCCACTTTGTCATTGTTCTGTATGGCACTGAAGCCAAGAATGGCGCAGATCTCGGCTGCCATTTCACGCTTGAACTTGTGACGGCTCCCAAAGTCGCTCGACCCTGAAATGTCCACCAACAGCACGAGCGTCTGCTCGCGCTCCTCCTCAAAGATCTTGACAAACGTATCACCGGCGCGCGCGGTGACGTTCCAGTCAATTGCGCGAATATCGTCGCCATACTGGTACGGCCGCACTTCTGAGAACTCGATCCCCCTGCCCTTGAATGCAGAGTGATACTCCCCTCCAAAAACGTTGTTGACCAGTCCTTTCGTACGTATCTCGATGCGACGAATTTTCTGGAATAATTCCTTCGGTATCATGGAGACGCCAACGTTATGTGACGTCTCCAAGAACGAGTTTCCGTGCAAAAAGTTGACCTCGGCATGCATATGGTTTCTGTAATCCGGCTTAGGATCCAATGGCACACTAAGACGGTTGGAGTTGCTCCTCACCACGATTCAGAAAATCTCTACCGTCATGCGCACCCGACTGATTGTCCCTATTCTTGCGATTGCCTTACTGGCGACAATCGGCTTCACACCGGAGCCTGCGTCACGCGCGAACTCCTGGTCCGTTGACCACGCGCACTCAAAGATCGGATTCAAGGTCCGTCATCTCGGAATATCGAATGTCCGGGGAGATTTCCGGGACTATGATGTCTCCATTTCGATGACTGACGGAGATGTCAGTACGCTTTCCGCCTCGGCTACCATACAGACCACCAGCGTGTTTACAAACAATGACCGTCGGGACAATCATCTCCGGTCCCCGGATTTCTTCTCCGCCGAAGCGTTTCCTGCAATGACCTTCCAGAGCAAGGAAGTCCGAGCCGTGGATGGCAACACGTTCGAGTTGGTTGGTGATCTCACCATTCGCGATGTCACAACGGAAGTCGTACTGGACGCAGAGTTTCTCGGGACCGCCACGATGGGGGATCAGGAGCGCGCCGGATTTGAAGCTTCCACCGAGATCAATCGGATGGATTACGGCCTTGCCTGGAATCGGCTGACCGAGGCCGGGGGCTTTGTCGTTGGACACAACGTGGAGATTATCCTCGAACTGGAAATGGTCAAGGATGAATCCTGACCGAGCGCTTGCATCTGACTCCATTCCCATGAGCCTTCGCGTCGGCGTTATCGTTTTTCCCGGCTCCAACTGCGATCACGATGCCTATCACGCCGCGAAACACGTCTTCGGCTTCCGCACGCAGTTTATCTGGCACAAGGAGACCCGGTTAGGCGACGTTGATCTGGTAATTGTCCCTGGCGGTTTCTCCTACGGGGATTACCTGCGTGCCGGCGCGATTGCGCGCTTTTCACCCATCATGAAGGATGTGATCCGGTTCGCGGGCGAAGGGGGACTGGTCCTCGGCATTTGCAACGGCTTCCAGGTGCTGTGCGAATCCGGATTGCTGCCGGGGGCGCTCTTGCGCAATGCTTCGCTTCGCTTTGCATGCAAGTGGACGCATCTACGCACCGAAAACACGGACACCGCATTTACATGCGCCCTCAGCCAGGACCAGGTCATCCGTGTCCCCATCGCACACGGGGAAGGCAACTACTTTGCGGACGATGCCGTCCTGGACAACCTGGAGGCCCACGGGCAGGTCGTATTCCGCTACTGTGAGCTGGATGGCTCTACAACAGCCCGCTCCAATCCCAATGGATCAGCGCGCAATATCGCCGGCATCGTGAACAGGGACGGCAACGTGCTGGGCATGATGCCGCATCCCGAGCGCTGTGCAGAAGTGTTACTTGGAAGCGCAGACGGGAGTCTGATATTCCAGTCTCTGGCTTCGGCCGGTGTTGTGCAGTAGGTCCGCAACCGATGCTATCCGCCCCCATCACCGTGCTGCTGCTCGTGGCGAACGGCATCGTCAGCACGGTTGCCCTCTTCTCTGACCCTTTCCTTATCCAGCGCCTAGGCTTCCGGCCTGCGCGCATTCGCGAACACGGCGAGTGGTACCGCTTTATCACGGCTGGCTTCGTTCACGTTGGACTGTGGCACCTGGCGTTCAACCTGTTTACGCTGTACTCGTTTGGCCCGGCGCTCGAATCCCGGCTCGGCGCCTGGGGCTTCCTCATCCTTTATGTTGGATCTGAGCTCTCTGCCCATGCGCTGACCTGGTGGCTCCAGCGCAACAACAAACGCTACAACGCTGTCGGCGCCTCCGGCGCCATCAGCGGCGTGCTTTTCGGCTACTGCCTCTTCGAGCCATTCAACCTCCTGTATCTGTTCGGTGCCGTTCCCATTCCAGCGTTTCTGTTCGCCATCGGTTTCGTGGTCATTTCGGCCTGGTCCATGCGAGACTCACGCCGCATAGCCCATGAAGCACACCTGGGTGGTGCACTCGGAGGGCTTTTGATCACGATCCTTCTATACCCAGACGCGCTTCTCACCTTCCTGCGGCATTTCGGCCTATAGAGCAGGGGGTGGTTACGCCAGGCTTTTCTCGAACAGGGCGTACTCCTTGTCCACGACGCCGCCCATCGCCTCCATCAGGTTGCGCAGCACATGGTTGTGGTCCAGCACCCAGCCCATTTCGCAAGCCTCGTATCCATATCCTAGGCCTTTCTCAATAGTCTCCAGCACGGCCAACACATCTAATGCGCGGCCCTGATACTTTTTGCGCACTCCCATGAGGGGTATTCGGACCTCGCGGATACTTCCCAACTTCATCGTAGCCCATAGTTTCAGGATGCCAAACGGCAACAGGCGACCATTACGAATGCCGTGGAGGGCCTGGTTGACATTTGGAATAGATATCACAAAGGCGACCGGCTCACCATCTTTCTCCACCAAGAACAGCATTCTGGGATCCAGGATTTGCTTCAATCTGCGTGCCAGGTGCGCAAATTCGGCCTCCGTGATCGGCACGAACCCCCAGTTGTCGGCCCAGGCTTCGTTGAAGATCTCTCGCACTATGCGTAATTCCTCGTCAAAGCGAGACATGTCCACCGTGCGGATGGAAAGCCCCGGATTACGACGGTGTACGATTGCGGCTCCCCGTCTCAGGCGCTCCGTCCTGACAAACTTGGCATGCAGGTAATAGGCCCACATGGTCATCACGCGACCCAGACCCCACCGAAGCAGGTACTCCTCGTAGTATGGTGGATTGTAGGGCATTAGCAAGCTCGGCTTGCGGTCAAACCCGTCTACGAGAAGGCCTGCGGTATCGTTGAGCGTGGGGTTCGCGGGGCCGCGCATGGCAGTCAGTCCCTGGTCAAGAATCCATGCAGCGGCAGCATCCAGGAGCTTTGCGGCTGTTTCGTAACGCTCTTCGCATTCAAGGAATCCGAAGAAACCAACCTTGTCGTCGTACTTTTCGAGATGTTGGCCGTTCACGATCCCGGCAATCCTTCCGACCACTTTGCCTGTATCGTCTACCGCGACAAACGCCTGGAGTCTGCCATGGGCAAAGAAGGGATTCTTCTTCGGACTCAGCGTATCTGCCATATCCAAGCGCAACGGTGGCACCCAGTAGGGTGCATCACGGTGTAGGCGGTAGGGGTAATCGATAAACCGGCGAAGGTCTCGCCGCGACTGGATGGGGAGTATGCAACAGCGCTTGGAGGGATCCGAATCCATGGTGCGTCTGCGGCCGCCGCCGATGAACACTACACCACACCATTGTTGAGCGTGCCGTGTTTACGGCCTACGCGGCAAAAAGCATCCAGAATATAGTCCAACTCTTCGTCGGTATGCGTGGCCATGTAGGAGGTGCGCATGATGGCGTGGCCGCGCGGAACTGCGCCGCGCCAGGGCACGACAGCGTTTACGAATACACCTTCTTCGAGCAAATCGGTCCAGAACTGAAAAGCTGTCATCATTTCATCGCCAATGATCACCGGAATAATCGGTGCCTGGCTCGTCCACACGTTGAATCCTGCGTCGCGAAAGCCGTGTCGCATGTACGACGAAATCTCCCACAAACGATCCAGACGCCACTGCTCTTCCTCCAAAATGTCCAGGCACTGCAGCACCGTCGCCACATTGGACGGTGGCATAGAGGCGCTGAAGATGTGCGCATGCGCCATATGGCGGATATATTCGATCACGTCGTGCTCACCTACAGCGAAGCCGCCCAGAGATGCAAAACTCTTCGAAAACGTCCCCGTCGTAATAGGCACCGCGTCGCCGAGACCGAAATATGCAGCCGACCCGCGGCCACCGGGCCCGATAACACCAACCGCGTGCGCATCGTCAAGCACAAGCGCAGCGTCAAATTCTTCGGCAATCTTCACCAACTCCGGGACCTGCGCAATGCGTCCACTCATGGAGAATACCCCATCGGTGACGATGAGTTTATCCGCCTCCGGCCGCTCGGCCTCGGCTTTTTCCAGAAGCCTGCGCAGATGGTTCAGATCGTCATGCCGAAAGCGCCATGTATCCGCCGGACTGACCTGTGTACCCGCAACGATGCAGGAGTGGTTGTCCTTGTCGGAAAAGATGAGATCATTCTTGGACGTAATGCCCTGAATGACTCCCATGTTGGTCATGTACCCGGTCGAGAAGAGCACGCATGCCTCCTTGCCCATAAACTCGGCCAGGCGCTGTTCCAATTCCAGATGGAGATCAAGCGTTCCGTTGAGGAAGCGACTCCCCGTACACCCTGTCCCGTACTGCTGGATCGCGCGCTTGGCTGCCTCCTTGACACGGGGGTCAGAGGTCAGGCCAAGGTAGTTGTTTGACCCGGCCATGATGACTTCCTTGCCGTTGATGATCGCGCGCGTCCCCTCATTACGCTCCACGGGCCGAAAGTACGGATACAGTCCCGCTTTGGATACCTGCGCAAGAAGAGCTCCGTCTGCCGCGAAGGCGTGCGTCTTCTCGAAGAGCGATGGCTCACTCCGTACAGAAACCTCGTCCGTCGTCGACATGAATTGGACCCTATCGTGGAAGTCGGGTGTTGTCATCACACTCCATAAAGCCGGGGATTCATTCCTGCCTTATTCTGGCCCGGCCAAAGCGTCACTCAGGGCCGGTAATTCGACATCTGCAGGGAAGGAGCGTGGTAGAGGAACGATGGACGGACCTATCCGGGATAAAACGCCTTCGATATACGCGACGGCTTCTTTGTTCCCGCACGCTGGTCGATTTTGCATGCGCTCTACAATCCGATCTACTTCCCTGAGGAATCTCCTGAGGTCCTCCGCGGTAAGTTTTCGGTCGATCACAGCCCTGCCGAGTCCTTCCCGCTCCAGGAACAGCGCATTCAGCGTCTGTTCAAATACTCCCTTGTTTGGCACGACAAGAAGGGGCTTGTCGAGAAAAAGCGCCTCGCTGATGAGTGTGAATCCGGCGGTGCAAATGATGGCGCGGCATTGGGAGAGATCGGCGAGGAAGCCGTCGATCGAGGGCGGCTTGAAATCGATATTCGGATAGAGATTGGGGTCTTTCGGCGACGGGAAATTGTACACGATAAAGGGCACGCCTGCCTGTGCCAGGAGATCAAGAAACCCGCTACTGCCTTCCGGATCATTAAAATAGACCAGAATATGATCACCCTTTCTGGGCTTAAGCTCCTGTACGGCAGGTCGGATGATGGGAGGCACGAGCGTCGTCCGACCGGGTCGTTTGAGTGTCGGAAAGAAGAAGGAGGTGAGCAGAAGCCATTCGGGATTGCGCGGGGTAATTGCATTGATGATGATCTTTGCTATGCGCGCGTGATACCGGTGGCGTAGCGGAAGGCTGTACTCAGTTTCCGTCACCACCTGCTGGTGGTTGAACGACAGTATCGGTATGCCGAGGCGTTTCGCCGCGCGCCACGAGAAGCCTTCAAAATCCGTGATGAGTAGGTCTGGTCGATAGTCATCGAACATATCGGCCAGTCGCCGGATAATCTGCGAGCGATTCCAAATGGGCGACCAATTTGCGGCTATTGTCTGGGTAGGCACGATGGCGTTTTCATGCACGACCTGACGCAATAGCGGCACCGGAAGCACGGACTCCCCCTGTGACTCCAGGATTTCGCGCGCCGTGCCGCCACAGCAGAAACGCACTTCGTGCCCGCTTTTGCGCAGCGCGGCCGATGTTGCCAGGCTACGCGACGTGTGGCCGCGCCCCTGCCCGCTTAATGCGTATATGATCCGTGCCATGCCTGAAGCCTGCTTACTGTCAAAGCCCCCAGACTACCGTGGCCGATAGTCCCGAGGCCTGCGGGTGCACGCCGAAGCGTACAGTAAGATCTTCCCCTACTTCAAAGTCAGACAAATGCGCGCTAACAAACGCATCCAGTATGGAAAGACCGTACCAGCCAATGATACCAAAATACAGCAGGTCCCGGTTCCGTCGCATATTGTCGCGTTGCGCACGGAATTGGGGTTCCAGACGTGCGCGCCGGGCCGCTATTTCCTCAGCGGAGAGTTCTGACTCGGGTCGCAGTCCCAGATCTCGAAGCAGCGCCGCATAGTCTGCCGCGTACTCTGGAAACACCGGATCGCCTCCTTCGCTTTGCCGCGCGGTATATAGGTAGGCGTGCCGATAGCGAAGGTATCTTCCGTTTGTATGCAGGGCCGCCGCTGCAAAGCCCGCAAAGCCGATATAGACTACAGGAATCTTGACATACTGCCGGTTATAGAATTGGCCCAATCCGGGGACGAGCGCGCGGCGCGCGGCGCGTTGCGGACGAAGGTTCTCCGAGGTGCTGTCTGCCTGTCCGCGCGCATCGCTCGCAACGAATGCCGCGGCTACCAGGACGGTGCCAAGCCCTAACAATCTTCCGGACATGGCATCAACGATCCGGGTATGCCTACAAAGAGTGAAGCAATAGTTCCAGGACGCGCTCAAGATCATCGGCAGAGAAGTAGTGCAATTCTATCGTGCCCTTGCCATCGGCTTTGTGTCTGAGGCGCACTTTTGTGCTGAAACGCTTTCGCAGGTGATCCTCAAACTCCTTGAGTTGGAGCGCCTGCCGTTCTCTTGCTGCGGTCATGCGCCGGGCCTTACCGCCACGGCTTGCGGTTTCCGCATGCAGGCGCTGGACGCGCCGCTCTACTTCCCGCACCGACAGGCCTTCACGCTGGATTTCCTCAAGAAGCCGCAGTTGCACGGCTTCTTCCCGCACGACGATCAGTGCGCGTGCATGGCCGACCGACACGGAGCGATCCCGAAGGGCTGCCTGGATCCGTGGCGGCAGGCGCAAAAGGCGCAGGAAGTTGGCCACTGTCGAACGCGTCTTGCCCACACGAGCAGCCACTTGCTCCTGGCGTAGTCCGCACTCGGTCACCAGTCGTTGGTATCCCAGGGCTATTTCCACCGGATTCAACTCCTCGCGTTGCACATTTTCGACGAGAGCCATTTCGAGCATCGCCTCCGTATCCGCTTCGCGGACATACGCCGGTATGCTCCTGAGCCCCAGGCGCCGGGCAGCCCGCAGGCGCCGCTCACCGGAAATCGTTTCATAGTGTCCCCCGCCCAGCGCCCGAATCGTAATAGGCTGAATGATGCCCAACTGTTTGATAGACTCGGCAAGATCGCTGAGGGCATTTTCGTCGAAATCCTGACGGGGCTGATACGGATTAGGACGTATTACGTCGATCGAAACGTCAAAGATGCGCCCTACGGCATAGCTCTGCTCTTCGAGCGTTGATGGCTCCTCGCCCCGGAATAGCGCTCCGAGACCACGTCCCAGCGCTACATTCTTGGAAGCCATATCGTACCTCTCGATAATCCTGATTCAAGCTCAATAGGACAGTCCGTTCGTAGGAGTGGCGGAGCGCTGCTTGCCTCCGTCCTCCACCGGTGCGGACTCTGGAGGGGTCTGGGCCGCATTCCTGTACGGCTGATTACGCAGCAGAATCTCCTTTGCAAGAGCAATATAGTTGCGTGCGCCGACACAGGTCGCATCATAGTGAAGGACGGGCTTGCCGAAACTCGGTGCCTCGGCCACGCGCACATTACGCTGTCCGATCGTCCGGAATACCTTGCCGCCAAAATACCGCCGCACTTCGGCCGCCACTTGATTGGACAGCCGCAGCCGCATATCAAAGAGGGTTAGCAGCACGCCTTCGATTTCCAGATGCGGATTCAAGCTTTTCCGGACAATGCGAATGGTGTTCAGCAATTGCCCCAGGCCCTCCAGCGCGAAATACTCGGTTTGAACCGGAATAAGGACGGAATCTGAGGCAGTGAGCGCATTTAGCGTCAACAGTCCCAGTGAGGGCGGGCAGTCAATTAGTACAAAATCGTAGGTGTTCCGAGTCGACTCCAGGGCCTTGGCCAGCATGCGCTCACGCTCTGGCATATTGATCATTTCGAGTTCTGCTCCTACCAGGTTGATATGGCTGGGCAGTATGTCGAGATTCTCGATTTCGGTCGCCCGCACCGCTTCCTGCACTGGCGTTTTGCCGATCAACACTTCATAGGAAGACACCACAACACGACGAACATCCAGGCCCAGCCCCGAGGTGCAATTGGCTTGCGGATCCATGTCAATTACGAGCACGGAGTGCTCAATAGCCGCCAGGGAAGCCGCCAGATTTATTGCTGTCGTCGTCTTTCCGACCCCTCCTTTCTGGTTGGCAATTGCTATGACCTTTCCCATGCGCGCTTCTCTTGTATGCACCCCATGCAGCCCGATTCACCATTCCATCGCCATCCAAGCGTTACAAGATAACAAACTTGAACACAGCACGAGGGATGGATGCTGGCCTCTGAGGAATTGTCTTCGTTTTGCTGGAGCATGTATGCATTTCGCCCACCCAAGCCTTACACTTGGTTACGTCACTTGCTGACGGGGTCGCGCTCTGGTGGCGCGAGCTCATTCATGGATTTTTCCCCGGATACGGGACGATGGCAACCCTGACAGACACGCACGCTTTCTCCGGGTGTAGCCGCTGGACCATTGACGCGACCATGCATTTCGATTTCCTCAGCCGTTTCCTGTTCGCCGAACTGTGGTGGACGCCTCGGATGCTACGCAGTCACGCACTGGGATGGACACGGGTTTCTCCCGCCTCGGCAAGTCCGTGGCGTCATCCGTCCGACTAGCGAATATTCCGACAGCACCTCGTCATGGCGCGCCAGTTTGTTCTGAAACGGGATCCGCCCTCCGAGCCGTCGCGGACGTTAATAGACTACGCAGGGGCCCTGAATCCCCAGCAGCATGCTGCCGCCACAGCGTCAGGCGGTCCATTCCTGGTAGTTGCCGGCGCCGGCACGGGTAAGACACGGACGCTGGTCTACCGGTTGGCTTATCTCGTGGAGATGGGCGTGCGACCGGAGCACATCGCCCTGCTCACGTTCACGAACAGGGCGGCGCGGGAAATGCTCGCGCGCGCCGAAAAGCTGCTCGACGGACGGTGCCGCAACGTGCGTGGCGGCACGTTCCACGCTTTCTGCCTGCGCACGCTCCGCCAATATTGCGAGACCATTGGCTTTAAGCCGAACTTCACGGTTCTCGACGCCTCCGACAGCGCTGATGTGATCGGCGTATTGCGTGCGCGTTTACAGTCGCGGGAAAAACGCTTTCCGAAGCAGAAAGCGATCCAGGCCATGTTCTCCGCGGCCACCAACCAACAACAGTCGCTCAGAGAAATTGTCGAAGTCCAATACCCCCAGTTCGAGGAGCAGGTCGAGGAGCTCTTGTCCCTCTGGCAGGAGTACGCAGAG
Organism: Rhodothermales bacterium; assembly: GCA_963665975.1. Taxonomy (GTDB): domain Bacteria; phylum Bacteroidota; class Rhodothermia; order Rhodothermales; family Bin80. The sequence goes on along the minus strand of OY762508.1, from coordinate 2,201,135 downwards.
TACAAGCGGCAACACTACCTCATGGACTTCGATGATCTCCTGACGTGGACGCTTCGTCTCTTCGAAAACCATACGGCAACAGGACGACAGATCGCCGCCCAGTGCCTGCACGTTCTGGTGGATGAGTATCAAGACACGAACCGCCTGCAGGCCAAGCTTGTGCGGCACTTTGCCGCCGTGCACGGCAATGTAATGGCCGTAGGTGATGATGCGCAGAGTATTTACCGGTTTCGGGGGGCCGACTACACGAACCTTTCTCAATTCTCGGATTGGTTTCCAGGCGCGAAGGTGCTCAAATTGGAGCGCAACTATCGGTCGACGCGCCCCATTTTGCAGTTGGCCAACCATGTCCTCAAGCAGTCACACACCAGGTTCGACAAGACGCTCTATACCGAAGACAAGCCGGAGGGCGAAATGCCCGCTCTGGTCCTCCTGCGAGACAAGAAGGACGAAAGCCACTTTGTCGCACAGCAAGTTCTCGAATTGCGCGAACAGGGGATCCCATTGGACCGCATCGCTGTTTTTTTCCGAAATAGCACGAGTTCCTGGGAGCTTGAGTCTGAACTCAACCTGCGCAATATTCCCTTTGTGAAGCACGGTGGACTCAAGCTTTCCGAAGCCGCCCATATTCGCGATATCCTCGCCTTCGTCCGGGTGTTGGAGAATCCTCAAGATGCCGCCTCGTGGCACCGATTGCTCTTGCTCATTCCGGCCTCGGGTCGCAAACGGCTCGTAGGCTGATCGAAAGCCTACCCTTCGGACATCCATTTGTATTCGATGCCAGTGTGCGCCCACGCGTCCATGGAGCGCTGGAGCGCTTGTCGACCATTCTCTCAGAAGCCAGTGCGCCCGGCAAGATGCTCGTACAGCAGGTGGAGGCCGTGGCGGAATATTACAGGCCGCTGTGCAAGCTGCGATACGCTGACGACTTCGACCGCCGGTGGCAAGATGTCGAACAATTCGTGTCGCTGGCCTCCACCTATTCGGACCGCCGCGTATTTCTCTCGTCCGTGGCGCTGGATCCTCTCGACCGCACGCTGCGCGAGGCTGGCGAGACGAGCCCGGATGAAGAGCCTCTCGTTCTTTCTACCATTCACTCCGCCAAGGGCCTCGAATTCCATTCCGTATTTCTGATCCGCGCATTGGATGGGGTGCTTCCCATTGCGCATGCCTTTGGTGACACGGAGGCGCTGGACGAAGAATTGAGATTGCTTTATGTGGCCATAACGCGGGCAGAAGAGGACCTGATTATTTCCTACCCTCTGGAGGAAGGACATCGCTTTGGCAGATCAAACCTGTCCTTGCCGAGCCGTTTCCTGAACGACATTCCAGATACGCTACTTGAGCCCTACGTTCTAGGCTTTGACGACCAGGAGCGTGTATCGGAGCATATCCTTTCCGACGGAACAACACCGTCGGATGACGCCCGTTAGAACAGCGCATAAATGAAAGGTGCAAGAGCCGAGCCCTGCGTGAACACGATTAGTAAGCTGAGCAGCAACAAGACAAGGACGATGGGGGCGAGCCAATACTTCTTGCGTGCACGCAGGAAAGAAAAGAATTCTATCACGATGTGTAGTTTCCCCATGAACCCCTTGCGTATTGGAAAACGATTTGCGTTTACCAAGAATACTGACGTGTGTTTCCGAGAATTACGCCGTGCATGCAACCCTGAGAATCCCAAGGTCGTATTGCACGTGACTTGACCTGTTGATATCTCATCTGGCGACCGTGTTTCGTTTTCTAATTGAGTTCTGGGAAGGCCTCCTGATTGCCCTGCGATCGCTCCGGGCCCACAAGATGCGAAGCTTCTTGACGACCTTGGGCATCGTGATCGGCATCGTTACGGTGACAGCAATGTTCACCGTCATTAATGGTCTTGAGCGCAGCATTGATAACTCGCTCAAGATGCTGGGCACGAATGTGCTGTACGTTGAACGGTCGCCGTGGTTCGTCTCGCCACAGGAATGGGTCAAGTACTGGAATCGCCCCCGTATCCATCCTGACTTGGCGGAGACCATCCGCGAACGGACACGCCATGCGACGGCGGTCGCACCTGTTTGGGACACCCAGCGTCCAGTCCGCTATCGGGACCGTGCGTTGTATGGCGTGTACATTCAGGGCTCAACGCCCGAAATAACGCGCATAAGTGACGCCGACCTGACCGAAGGGCGTTGGTATAACGAATTCGAGAACATGTCTTCTGCTCCTGTGTGCATCATTGGCGCGGAGGTCGCAGAGCAACTCTTTCCAAGTGAACGCGCTATTGGCAAAAGCATCCGGGTCGGTGGCCACCGACTGGAAGTCATTGGAGTCCTGGAACGGCAGGGCAAGTTCCTGGGCCTGTTCTCTTTTGACGAACAGTTACAAATGCCAATAAGAACACTCGGGCGTTTGTTCGGCAATCGTCGCAGCGCCACCATTAATGTCAAGACCTCGTCCGCGGAAATGCTCGACGCGACCGAGGATGAACTGACTGGCATCGTACGCGCAGCACGAGGCGTGGATGCACTGGAGGAATCCAACTTCACGATCAATCGTCAAGAGGCGTTTCGGGATGCCATTGGTCAATTCACCACCATCACATACGGAATCGGCATCTTCCTGACTGCGCTGTCCCTGCTCGTAGGCGGTATCGGCGTGATGAACATCATGTTCGTGGCCGTCAAGGAGCGCACCAAGGAAATCGGCATACGTAAGGCCATCGGCGCCACCCGGCGTGCGATTCTCGTGCAGTTCCTGATCGAGGCCGTACTCGTGTGCGTGCTCGCCGGGCTGGTGGGCGTCGGATTTTCCGCGATCACCGCCGCCGTCATCAACAGATTCTTTACGGCATACCTCTCCTTCGGTACGGTGGTGTTGGCATTCTCCATCTGTGTAGGCGTTGGCATAATTTTTGGCCTCGTGCCCGCATGGAATGCCGCGCGCGCCAGACCTATCGATGCCCTGCGTTATGAGTAAGCATCCAGTGTCTTGTCACTATAGCTAACCTCCTCTCAGGCATGTTCAATCTCGAATTCATACGGCTCTCCTGGGAGGCGGTGCGCAGTCAGAAGGTGCGCTCTGCACTTACGCTACTCGGTATCGTCATTGGCGTGTTCGCCATTATCGTTGCCGTGACTGCGGTGCAGGTCATCCAGACCAGCGCCGTGAACACGATCAAGTCTTTTGGTTCGACCACGTTCACCATCGAAAGTAGATCCAACATTCAGGCGGTAGAAAAACGGTCCAGGGCCCGACAGGCGCTGACCTACGACCAGATGAAAACACTGGCGGAGCGCGCCGTCCTGCCAGTTGCCATTAGTCCGGCCATGTACCAAAGCAGTCGGGCGGAGGCCCGCTACCGGGATCGCAAGACAGACCGGGAGGTGTTGTTCTTGGGTACAAATGAGCATTGGGCTGACAATTTTCACCGTGACATTGATCGGGGTCGATTCCTGAACGAAAACGATGTGCGTCTTGCCAGCCCCGTCGTAGTCATCGGCTGGCAAATTGCCGAGACGTTGTTCCCCACTGAGCAGGCACTCGGCAAGAACATTATCCTGAACGGGCATCGGTATCAAGTCATCGGCGTGTTGGCCAAAAAGGGGGCATCCTTTGGAATGGACCAAGACAACGACGCCGTCGTGCCGATAACGCGGCTAATCGCACTTTTCAGTGCGGGCCAGCGCGACATAGACATCACAGTTCAAGCCTCCAGCATTGAAAGGATTAACGCCACCATGGAGGAGGCAATCGGACACATGCGTGTCATCCGTCGCGTGCAGCCGGGAGAGCCAAACAATTTTCATATTGAAAGCAATGAGTCGTTGGTTGACAGCGTGAGCGAATTCACAGGAACTGTGGCGGCGGCTACGGCAGGGATTGGGCTCATTACCCTGTTGGCCGCCGGCGTCGGCGTCATGAACATTATGCTGGTGTCGGTCACCGAGCGCACGAGAGAGATCGGTGTGCGCAAATCAGTGGGTGCCCGGCGCAAGGATATTCTGGCCCAATTCCTGTACGAAGCCATATTTCTGTGCCAAATCGGCGGCATATTGGGCATACTGATTGGAGCTGCTGGCGGAAACCTGGTTGGTTTCTTTGTCAAGGCTCCCGTAGTATTCCCCTGGCTCTGGGCCTCGCTCTCTGTATTGGGCGTTACCCTTATCGCGGTTGTCTTCGGGGTGTATCCTGCCTTCAAGGCTGCAGGACTGGACCCGATAGATGCCCTGCGGTACGAATAAGGACCTGGGTGAGCGCCTGTTCTCCTACTGTTATGAATCAGGATGCCGCCAAGAAAGCTGTTGGAGACTCCGCTGCCGCCATGGCAGAAGACGGCCAGCGGCTAGGACTTGGTACAGGATCCACTACCGCGTATGCCATTGCCGCTCTCGGCAGGCGTATGCGCGAGGAAGGATTGGAGATCATCGCAACACCGACTTCCTCTGCTGCTGAACGCCTTGCCCGTGAGCACGGCATCCCACTCTGTAGCCTCGACGAGATCGATTATCTCGATGTGGCGTTCGACGGCGCCGACGAAGTAAACCCTGCCCTGGACCTCATTAAGGGGCGTGGTGGCGCGCACACGCGCGAAAAGGTCGTGGCTTCTCTCGCCGACCAATTTGTCGTGCTCGTAGATCCGTCCAAACTGGTATCCACGCTCGGGACACGCATGCCCGTGCCCGTCGAAGTGTTACCCATGGCCACGTCACCGGTCATGCAGACCCTTGGCAGACTGGGAGCTCGTCCCGTCCTTCGTATGGGCGTGCGCAAAGACGGCCCTGTCGTATCCGATCAGGGGTTATGGATCGTAGATGCCCACTTTGACGAGATCGACGATCCGGGCGCGCTAAGCCGGGAGATCCTGTCGATACCCGGCGTGCTGGACCATGGCCTGTTCATAGGAATGGCCACAGAGGTGCTTGTTGGAGAGCCTGACGGGCGAGTCCGCACGCTCACACGTTCGATCGCCAGTCCCTGACGCCGCCACAAGAATGCAGGCCTCTGACGAGGGCAATACCAACCTTCTCCTCTGGGCCGCGCCTTTCTGGCGTTAGCGCAGTTTGAAATTAATCGGGAGAGACATCCGTACCTTGACGGCTTTCCCACGCTGCCTGCCTGGTGTAAATTTTGCCAGGCGGACGACGCGAAGCGCCTCCTGATCGAGACCCGCGCCGCGACCGCGCGTGACAACTGCGTTGTGGACGTTGCCTTGCTCATCGACAACAAACTGTACGATTACACGGCCGTCTACACTCGCCTTGCGCGCCATTTCCGGGTACTTGATCTGCTTCTGCAGATTGGCCAGACCACCGATTATTTCGGGCATTTCCTCGACGATCTCGAAGAATTCAGGCTCTTCCTCTTCCTCTTCTTCCTCGGCCGGTGGAGGCGGTGGCAAATTGGCTAGCGGCTCCTCAATGTCGAGTGACGCATCAAGGTCCAGGTCATCGTCCTCGAGAATCTCATCGTTGGGCACCTCGACGGGCACCGGCGGACGCGGCGGCGGCGGCGGTTTCTGAATCTGCTTCGTCTGCAGAATCTCTTCCATCTGGACGACTTCCTGCTCGACCTGCTGGATTTCCATGGTCTCGCCGCCATCAAGGTTCACCCTGAATGCGGTGATGAGGAGCAACAGGGAAGCGATCATTCCGATCTCAACGGCGAGACTGTAGGTCCTCCTGAGATCTGCTTTCGGGTTCTTGCGAATAGCCATAGCGCCGTAGGGTTAGTGTGCCTGTATGTCTATGTCGTAGAGCGCTGCCGCGCAGACTACAATGTAACACGCGCCGAAATTAAAGGAAATACCGCTCTCCCGGGAAAAATCGGCCGTTTTATTGGTAACGTGCCTAAATCGGACTTCGTATAGACACCGCAACGCCGCCTTTGTTGCTTCCTGTCCCGTACTCCGTGACGTTGAGGCTACTCAAATCGCTCCTTGCGCACTTCCGGCAATTCCATGAGCAGATCCGTCGCCATCATGGTGCTCTGACCCCGCCGCTCGGTATAGCGGTCGGCCGCAGCACCGCCCAAGTGGACTGCGCACACCGCTGCATGCACCGGTGAAAGACCCTGCGCCAACAGACCTGCGCACAGCCCAGCAAGAATATCGCCTGTCCCCGCCGTCGCCAGCGCCGGGCCGCCGGTCCCATTAACATACGCTGCACCTTCGGGGGTGGCAATAATACTCGGCATCCCTTTGAGTACGAGTACGCAGTTCCAGCGCCGCGCATAGGAACTTGCAAGGCCTATCCTGTCGGTCAGGTCCACCGCTGCGCCTGCGAGACGCTGAAACTCTCCCGCGTGAGGCGTCAGAATCCACCGTCCTCTGGCGTAATTGGCGATGGTGTCCGGCGTACCGGACAGGGCGTACAGGGCATCCGCGTCTACTACCGCTGGAAGATTTGTAGTACGCAGCAGCGAATGCACGAAGTCCTGCGTGCCGGCCAGTCGCCCCAGACCCGGGCCTATAAGCAAGGCCTTCGACCTAGCAAGGTGTGGAGCCAGATAGGCGAGGGCATTGGCCCCGTCAATGCTTCCGTCGTGCGCTTCCGGAAGAGCAACCGTGACAACTTCGGTCATCTTCTCCGCCAGTACACCGTGCACTGACTGGCCAGCTGCGCACGTGACGTATCCCGCACCGACCCGTGCCGTCGCCAGTGACGCCATTACGGGGGCACCAGACATTCCTGGCGCTCCACCAATTACCAGCGCTGCGCCCGCGGAGTACTTATGCGCCAGCCGGCCTCGCCGGGGTAACCACGCGGAGACCGCGGCGTCCGTTGTCCGATAGGCGCATCCGGGCCGGTTGCCGACATCGCTGGTGATGAATCCAGGGATCCCTATGTCAATCACCTCCGTCCGACCCGCCAGATCCGGACCATCGTTGATAACCAGCCCGGCCTTCAGCGCTCCCATGGTAACGGTAAGGGTAGCCTTGACCGCACTACCAAGCACTATTCCGTGATCTGCATGGAGCCCGGTTGGCGCATCAACAGCCACTACGGGGGCGGGTTGCGCGTTGAGAAGCGCCACCATGCCCAGCAGCGGTTCGCGGAGGGGACTTGACAGCCCCGTGCCCAGAAGCGCGTCCACATAGATATCGGCCGGAGGGAGGCTCTGCTGCACGCGTGCGCAGCGCTCCAGGCGCAAGCGCCCGGATGCGTCATGATTCTTCAGTTTTTCCAGTAACCGCCAGTTCAGCGCCGCATCTGGTGTCATGTCGTCCACGGAGCTTACGGCCACCACACAAACCTTTGCGCCGAACTCATACAGCACTCGGCCAATCACGAAACCGTCGCCGCCGTTGTTGCCCTTCCCGCACAACACGACAATTCGTTTCCCGCGCACGGGCCCCATCAGTTTCGTGACCGTCGCAGCCGCTCCGCGCCCCGCGCTTTCCATCAGGGTAGCGCCTGGAATGCCGAAATCCTCGATCGTCCTGCGGTCTGCTTCGCGTTGCGCCGCGGCAGTCAGCACGGGTTGCATGGCGTCAGTCATTCTGCAACGTCCCTAGCCGGGACAAACAAGGTGTCACTTAGCGCCGTGTCCCATCGGGGACGCACGCTGACGGGTTTTGCCGACCACGCAATAGTTTCGGCCGCGGCGAATGGGAGCAAGTCTCCACCATCCCAGCGCCGATTCCCGTTGCGGTCGTCGTAAGCGCGGATCGTGTAGGAGGCCTCCTTTAGCCTGGCGAAAGAGAACGCTCCCGTTGAATCTACGATCATAGTCGCCACCGGTTTTGTGACCGCGTCTGCGGCATACAGTTCAACCATCAGGCGCTCAGCGCCTTCCTCACCAACTACCCACCCGCTTACACTGCCCAGTTCCTGCTCTGAAATCCTGCGGTAGTGGTGCACGTAAACGGAATCCTGCGCGCCAGCGTCCACATGCACGGAAATCGCGTACTCTGCCGAGAGTGGTGGAGAGAACTCCAGGACGTATGTTGTGCCATCTTCTGTTGCCGCACGAACGTCGACGGCCTGACTGGTCGAATCCTGCGCCTTAATGATGGTCGCCAGGGCAGCACCCGGAACCGGCGCATTGAACAATACCATCGGCCTCTCCCGTGGGAACAGTAGCGTCTCCCCGCTGCCTTCCTCCGGATAGAATCCAATAAAGCGAAGCCGCATGGTGTCTGCCACGGCGCGTGCGCCAAAATAGTGCACCACAGAAAGCACCGCGTTGCCGCTAGAGTCTGTAAGGGAGGAGTCTGGCCGGAGACCATAGGACCCTTCCGACAACGAGTCGGTGGCCAGGAATACTTCGCGCGGGTTTGTCGGTAGTTGATAGACGGCATTGACCAAGACGGGGCGTCCCGTAGTCGAGTCTTCCAGGGCCCATGACTCCGGTTCGCGCATGTTCATTACCACTTTTTCGGTAAAGCGAACCTGCAGGCGACGATGCGACAGAGCGCGAACCCGCTGCACCGCTGGTCGCAGTGTGTCTCTTCGCGTTACAACCCAGATCAACTGCCCGGCGGTTGTATCCGGCGCCGCATGTATCGCTGCGAATGGCGCAACTGCGTACGGCTCGGTGGCATCTGCGACGCCGTTGCGATTACGGTCCTGCAATCCCAAGATAAAGTAGGGCTGCTCGCGCAGGTGCGTGAACACAAACCGTCCCTCTTCGTCCGTCTGGGTCCGGTAGTCAGGGCTGTCGGGGAGAGAATCCGGAGCGATGGAGTCCGGCAACGCGTACGCAAAGATGTCCATCCCGGCTGCGCCTGCTCCGCGCAATGGTTCCAACACGTCGCCAACAATGCGCCCCTGGTCAATCCTTGGCCCTGTCGAGAATGCGATCGTAAGGGGGCTTTTGAGCGCCACGCCGCGCACATCACGTAGATTGTTGTCCAGCGTTATCAGGTACGTGGTCTGATCGCGTAGCGGGCCCGGAAAACGGATGTCCACACGCCGCTTGCGCCACCTGTATCGAATGCGTCCCTGTGGTGCAGGGGTGATGGACACTGCCCTCAGGAACGATGCCTGATCGACATATTCGGAAAACTCGAGTCGAACAGTGGAGCCGACAAAACTAATCGTTTCGTGTGTCGGCTCGGTGGCCACGAGCTCGGGCGGCGTCTTGTCCGGCGGCCCTCCCGTCGGCAATCTGGGGTCCGCGCACCCCGCCGCGATACAGAACAGTATTATCAGTGAGATCCTGGGTAGAGGCATGTGCTGCATTATCGCCGAATGCCGAACCGTGACAGATTGGCCACGGTTCGATCAGGGAATACGACTAAGAATGTAATGGTTGGTTCTTGTCTGCGCGGCATACCTCGGAGAATCCGCTTATCTGCGCCTGCCAGAAAAGACATATCCTATCCAGAGACTCTTGCAAACCCAACTGGTCTAGCCGGCGCTAGAAATGATCCAACTGGCATGACTCTGTACGATTGGCTCGGATTAGGAGGGGTTGAGTCCGTATTAAACGAAACGGTCTGGCCAGAGGTAGATCGTGTTGGCTGCTACGATCCTCACATCTCGATCGATACAGCAACTACCACACCATTGATTTGACACCCAAGCCACCTATCGGTCTGCGCGGTCACTACGGAGGTTAAAGAACAGGAAAACCGTAACCGCGCTAACCGTTGCGAGAACGGCGGGCTCCAAGTAGCGACGCACCCAACCGGCCCTGGGCACCATCCCCTGCGTTTCGGGATACGCCGCCGTCTCCAACGTCAGTCGGTCACTACGACGGATCATGTCCGAATACGAGTCCTTGCACCGCGCGTCGCGCAACAGGCGCCCGCCGTCAGTGGCATACGTGTACTGCAAAGCCAGAGTAACTGTGCGCTCGAATGCACGCCGACGCGCCGGGGCATAGGTGACCCCTGCCTGCTCCACGGCATAGGACAGCCGGGGCATCGGCCTATCCGGCTCCATGAACGTAGAATCGGCCAGGTATATGGAGCGGCCCTCGCCCTGCCATGCCTCTACCAGCGCCGTGCGCAAGAAGGGCATAACCGAAGGCGATGCCAGGCTGAGCGCTCTCGCCGTGTCGGGAACCAGCACCAGACAACGGACGGCAAGCACCTGGTACGCCTCCATGTTCGACGGCGCAGACTGGCCATGCGCGATCGAGGGCGCACTCACAGCAACAAGCGGCAGCAACCACAGAACCCGCATCACAGCATTGTTTGTCAAGAGAAAACCGCCAGAGATACCGGCTGTCCGCCCGCCAGGATCCAGACGAAAAGCATTGTTTGCGTCCTGTATGCCGCAAATAAACTACACGGAGCGCTGCTTGTGTATTTCGTAAACAAGGTGGCCCAGTTCCGGCAGGATCAGCCTGTCCAGCGCGAGCCGCACCGCATTCGGCGAACCCGGTGTGGAAAAAATAAGCATCTCCCGCCAGATGCCCGCCGTAGCGCGAGACAACATGGCTGCAGCACCGATTTCCTGATAGGACAGCATCCGAAACAGTTCGCCGAAGCCAGGAAGATGCTTTTCCAGCAGCGACGACACCGCCTCAAATGTACTGTCCCGCCTACTGATGCCCGTGCCGCCGTTTAGCAGCACAGCGTCCACACGACCCACAAGGCTGGACAGCAACGCACAAATGACTGTCGGGCTATCCGGCACCACACGGTACAGCACGATGTCATGCCCTTCCTCCAAGAGCCGCTCTTTCATCAGGCTCCCGCTACCATCTTCGTTCTCGCTGCGGGTGTCGCTACAGGTGATCACTGCGCACCGGATACGGGCTACGCTGGCCGCTTCCCGTTTGTGTGTGGTGTGACTCATCCCTGGTGCCTGATGTGCGAAAGTAAGACCTAACCCAAGCAATTGTCTCTTTCCAACATTTCCAAGGGCACTTCCGTGGTACGCTCCTCTCCGAACCACCGAGGTGGATCGTAGCCGGAATGCCCCCATGGATGGCATCGCAAGATCCGCCAGGCGGCCAGAATCACTCCCTTCATGGCTCCATATCGCTCCAACGCTTCGATGGCATACCGGGAGCACGTTGGCGTATACCGGCATCCTGTGTTCAAGTGCGGCGAAACCATCAGCTGATAGGCGCGAACCAACCCCGCCAGTGCGTTCCGAGGCAAACGGTAGATGGTGGAGAGCATGGAGCAACCCGGGTGTTAACCATGGTGGTACGAGTGTCACACTCCTTTGTCCCGTACGGACGCCCGGCGGGATACTTTCGGTCGCACGGAAGTTAGCCTACTGTCTCCTCTTACCCTGCAACGGCCATGCAAACAACCTCTTTCGTGGACCATGTGCGCTTTGACGCCAACGGCCTGGTCGTCGCAGTTGCCCAGGACCATGCATCAGGTGAAGTGTTGATGGTGGCCTATATGACCGAAGCTGCACTGCGGCAAACGCTCGAAACCGGATTCATGACATATTGGAGCCGGTCCCGGGCTACCGTCTGGGTAAAGGGTGAAACCAGTGGCCACTTGCAAGAAGTCCGGGATGTTTTCCTGGACTGTGATGGTGACGCCCTTGTGTTCAAAGTTCACCAACAGGGTGCCGGGGCATGTCACACCGGTCACCGGTCGTGCTTCCACCGCCACGAGGAAAATGGCGCCATATGCACGGAAAGCACGCCTGCTTTCGACCCGCAGTCCGTCTACAAAACATAATGGGCTACAATAAATATTTGTAAAGCAAAATTGTCATGACAAAAAGGCGAGCAAATTCCGGCAAGCCCTTGAGAATTCTGTTTTGTCAAGAGGCGGACCCAGGACGCTGAAGGCATAGTGGGCGAAATGATTCGTCTTGGGCGAAGAATCTGACCGAACTTGGTTCGGGATTCGCAGCGTTGACATCTTGCATTACGTGAACTAATAATTATTGCATTCAATGGATTGATTCGGTATGGTATGGCGAGCACGTTCATGGTTATATCAACGGACAGGGACAGCATTATGAAAAACGCGCAATTGGTTGCCTTGCTGCTTGTGCTACTGCCCGTCAGTGCAGTTGCTGGACAACCGATGGCCACCTACACCGTGGAATTTGAATCCATCTGGAGCGCGGCCACACATCCGATGGGTTTTCCGTCGAACCCGCACTTCTCGGGACTGATTGGATCCACTCACAATAGCGATGCGGTATTCTGGGCGACGGGATCGGTGGCCTCACTCGGAATCAAAAACATGGCGGAAACGGGCTCCAAGTCCGCCCTTACGGGCGAATTCAACGAGGCCATCAATGCAGGCAACGCCGACAAGGTGCTCTCTGGAGGAGGCATTGGCAACTCGCCAGGCTCGCAGCGATTGACGTTCAAAATGAGCCCGGACTATCCCGCAGTGACTCTCGTATCCATGCTCGCTCCGAGCCCGGACTGGTTTGTCGGCGTGCGGGGATTGATCCTGTACAATACCGGCAGTTGGGTGGACACCATGGTTGTTGAACTGTTTGTGTACGATGCCGGAACAGATAGCGGCTCCTCATACACTTCTGCGAACAACGCGACCATCCCCCAGGAGCCAATTGCCAGAATCGAGGAGGCTCCGTTCCTGGTTGATGGCGTGGTCAAATCAGTCGGAACCTTCACCTTCACATTACAGGATGTGTCCCATGAAGCTACCGGATTCTTCCGTGCTTCCGGAAAAGAAATCGTAAACGGTTCCGGCGATCCTGTGGTCATCAAGGGCGTCGGACTGGGCGGATGGCTCGTCCCGGAGGGGTACATGCTGAAGATCCATGCCCCGGACGGCGGATCTCCGACCAGCATTCGGCGCCAAATTGCGGACTTGATCGGCGAGGATGATGCAGACGTGTTTTTTGAGAAGTACCGCGCCAACCATGTGGACGAAAAAGATATTGCCCAAATTGCCGAATGGGGCTACGACCATATTCGTCTGCCCTTCCATTACAACCTGTTTTTCAACCCGGACACAGAGACCTTCCTGGAATCCGGCTTTGACCTCCTTAACCGATTTCTCGAATGGTGCCGCACGTACAATGTGCATGTAATTCTCGATATGCATGCCGCACCGGGCGCGCAGAATGATGGCCCGATCAGTGACAGCGACGGTACGGCGCGGCTATGGACAGAGCCAGTCCCATACCAGGACTGGACCGTGCGCATCTGGGAAGAGTTTGCACGCCGCTACAAGGACGAAAAACTGATTATCGGATACGATCTGATCAACGAGCCGGTCACGCCGTCCGGCGTCGATGCCTTCGATCTCCGCGATTTGTACATACGGCTGGCCGAGGCCATCCGCGCCATTGATACGAACCATATTCTCTTCATTGAGGGCAACTTCTACGCAACAGATTTCGGCGTTCTGGAAATGCCCTTTGATGACAATATGGTCTATGCTTTCCACAAGTACTGGAACCCTCCGGATGTCGGCACTATCGGATATCTGCTCCGGCTTCGAGACGACACGAATGTGCCGCTATGGTTGGGTGAGACGGGTGAAAATTCCAACCCGTGGTTTCACGGCGTCGTAAAGCTCATGGATGAGCACAACATTGGCTGGAATTGGTGGACCCACAAGCAGATCGAGTCAACTGTAAGTCCACTCTCTGCTCCCTTCGCACCCGGATACGAAGCGGTTCTCGACTACTGGCGAGACCCGAACAATCATCCACGGCCGACCGTGGCGGAAGCGCGGGCGGGACTCTTTGCTATGGCGGAAGGGCTGGACTTGGATTCCTGCGTTGTAAAGCCCGGAGTATTGGCTGCGCTCTTCAACCCGGACTTCGGCACCCTTCGCATCCCACACAGGGAGCTCACCATTCCCGGCACCATTAATGCCGCCGATTATGATATCGGAAACCATGGCGTGACTTATTTCGACACCGGTGTCATGGCAACCTCAGGGACACCCGGCGGCGGTAACAACGGGGGCCAGTACCGCAACGATGGCGTGGATATAGACCGCTCAGAAGACCTGGAGGGCTACCGCTACAACGTTGGATGGATGGAACGCCTGGAGTGGCTTACCTATTCCGTGACGGTTGAGGAAACGGCCGAATATGACATCGACCTGCGGGTAGCCAGCCTGACCGGCGGCGGGAGACTCAAACTGTTCCTGAACGGCGAAGCCATTGGGCAAGACATCATGGTAGGTGCCACGGGCGGATGGCAGAACTGGGAATCCAGGGTGTTGAATGCCGTACCGCTTCCTGCGGGCAACCACATCCTCAGAATCGTGGTCGCGGATGCCGGGGGCAACCTTAACCGCATGCGCTTTACGAAGGTTGGCCCTGTCGCAAGCGAGGAAGAGCCGGAAGCACCGGTCGCGCCAATTCTCCTGGGGACATATCCCAACCCCTTCAATGACGCCGTCCGGATCGTCTTCGACTCCCCAACGCCCGTGCAGGCGCGGCTGGAGCTGTTTGATATGCTCGGACGGAGAGTCCACGAGACTGCAGAAAAAGCATACACGACAGGCCAGCACACCGTTACCATACAGGCCAAGTTGGCAGCGGGGACTTATCTGTTCCGGCTGTATCTGACAGACGGAAATTCCGAGCACGTGTTCTCGCGGCCTGTCATCCTGGCGCGATAGCCATGAATGGACAACGTCTTGCCCACTTGCCGAACCGATAACGTGGTCGTAGATTGTCCGCCCCACAACCACAACTGATCTCCCCACGATTGTCATGAAAACCAGCTTTGGTTTCTTGCTTGCCGCGCTTCTTTTGACCACGTCCGGGACCGTCCTCGCGCAGGACGAGTCTGCTCCATTTCACGGCCGATGGGCCCTGCACCTGCCCGGTGGTGCCGGGTGGCTCCATGTGCACGAGAATGACGGGTTCCTGGATGCGGAACTGCTCTGGTATGGCGGCAGCGTGCTGCCCGTCTCCGGCGTATATGTCCATGGTGACATGCTAACCGCTACGCGGCAATTCACTGTCGTCCGGAAACGTGATGACAACAATAAGCCCGTGCGGTCGCACACGCTGACCAGCCGCCTGGAAGTTCGGCGCGATGGGGACGGGCTAAAAGGCGTTGCCATCTTCCCTAACCGCAATGGGACAGGTATTCGAAAAGTGGCATTCACCGGGACCCTCACACCCGATCTTCCGCCGGCGCCGGACATGGATGCCATACAGTTTGGCGAGGCGATCGCACTCTTCAACGGTAAAGATCTGTCAGGCTGGTCACTCGTGAATCCGGAGCAAGAGAACGGATTCATGGTCGAGGATGGCACCCTCATCAACAACCCGGTGCAACCAGAGGAAGATCACCATATCAGCTATGGTAATCTGCGCACCGATCAGACGTTTGAGGATTTCAATTTGACGCTGGAGGTGAACGTGCCGGAGGGAAGCAACAGCGGCGTCTACCTACGCGGCATCTACGAAATCCAGGTCATGGACAGTTACGGCAAGAAGCTGGACTCCCATCACATGGGGGCGCTCTACAGCCGTATCGCTCCGTCGGTGGCTGCGGAAAAACCGGCTGGAGAGTGGCAGACGATGGACATCACACTCTACCAACGGCATGTCACCGTTCTGCTCAACGGCGCGAAAATTATCGACAATCAGCCGGTGTTAGGAGTAACCGGCGGTGCGCTTACGGCCGACGAGTTTGCACCCGGCCCCATCTATCTGCAGGGCGACCATGGCCGCATTCTGTATCGGAATTTTGTGCTGACCCCGATTGTGAACTAGCCGCATACCGGGCACGGGTATCACGGCCAGCTACCGTCATGCTTGCCGGAAGCATCTCCCCACATCTGATCCATGCAACGACGCGACTTTGTGCGTGGCACGCTCTGCGCCGGTGGCGCGCTGGCGACGCTGGGACTATCGGCCACGTACCCTCCGCTGAAGATTTCTGTCCTCTCCTACGCATTCCATGGTCTGCTGCGTGAGGGGAAGATGAACATCTTCGGGTTCATGGAGACCTGCAAGTACCGCTACGGCCTCCATGTTGCGGACCTATGGAACGGATTTCTCGAAAATACGGACGAGGATTATCTTCGCAAGGTACGCAGCGAACTGGACGCGCGGGAGCTGGGTGTAGCCAGCCTGGCTGTGGACCGAGCCCACGTGTGGGATAGCGATGCCGACATTCGGGCCGGCAATTATGCGCGCGCACGGGCCAACCTGAATGCTGCGCGTATCCTGGGGGCCCCCTTCGTACGCATAGACGCCGGTGGCAGAGGCGATGCCTGGACTGAGGAAGCCTTCGACCACATCGTCATGCGCTTCCGGGAATACGCCCGATATGCCCACGATCACGGTTTCAAAGTCGGCGCAGAAAACCACTGGGGACCGGAAAAGGCGTGGCCCAACCTGCGACGGCTCTACGAGGCCGTCGATCATGAAGCGTTTGGTCTCTCGTGCCACATCGGGGCCTGGGAAGGCGACGAGGAAGACAATCGGATTGCAGACCGGGAATCGGCCCCGTGGGTCTGCCACACACACATCGACTGGAGTATCTGCACGGGGCCGCTCCTCACAGAAAAGCTGGCCAACCTGTGGCGAGTGGGTTATGAAGGCTACTACAGCGTGGAGCACCACACCGGCAAGAACGAATATGCCGAGGTAGCCATCCAATTGGCACTCGTGCGGAGCACGCTCGAACGGTTCCGCACCGATGAACCGGAATAATTCCCTATTCCGCCGCCAGGGCCTCTCGCACCTTCTCCAGCTCCGCGCGCACTTCCCGGATGCCTTCGATTTCGTGATCCTTCGGGCCGTGCTCGATACCACAGTATCCGTGGTACCCTGCAGCGAGGACAATCCGCATCATGCGCATGTAGTCCAGGGGACTACTCTTGCCATGGTCGTCAAAGACCGTCGTCTTGACGCTTACCCCGGTAGCATATGGCATCAGCTCCTCGACGCCGCGGTACGAGTCGTACGACTCGCCTTTCTTGATCTGAAAGTTGCCGAAATCAGGCAACGTCCCCGCACGCGGATGATCCGCCATCTTTATGGTGTCCCGAAGCCATTTCCCGTTGCTGGAAAAGCCCCCGTGATTCTCAATGATGACGTGCTGGCCGTGCTCGTCTCCGAACTCGCATAACCGGTGCAGCCCGTCCGCCACTAGTCGCATCTGCTCCTCATAGCTGCCTTCGCTGTACCCGTTTACGCGAATAGAATGGCAGCCAAGAAAGCGCGCTGCCGTAACCCACTTGTAATGATTTTCGACGGCCTTCATGCGCTCCTTCTCGTCGGGGTCGCCAAGCCGTCCTTCCGCGTCGCACATGATGAGCACACTCTCTACGCCCACGTCCTCGGCGCGCTGCTTCATCTCGCCCAGGTACTCCTGGTCTTCCGCCTTGTCCTTGAAGAACTGGTTCACGTACTCGATCCCCATAATGCCATTGTTGGCTGCAATGCCCGCAAAGTCGAGATGGTCAATCTTTCCGGCGAACAGAGACCGGTGCAGTGACCACTGGGCGAGCGATATCTTGAATAGTTCGTCCCGGTGCCCGAAACCCAGCCGCGGGGTGACGCCAAGAGCAACGGACGCCATTGTGGCCTGCTTCAGGAAGGTGCGACGGCTTGTGTGATGTTTCATGGTTAAGTTGCGTTTGCGTGGTGGCAGGTACTCCTTATTCGTGCGCGCCCCTGCCGTTAAAGCGCAGAAAGTCCAGTTCCAACCAAGGCTTTTCAGAACCCCCACTAACCTCCACGATGAGTGAATGGGTCCCTTCCGGGTCGACAAGGGGCACGGTTACTTCCCTCCAGCGGTCATACGATCCCTTCTCCAATTGTGCGAGACCCGAAGCATCTGGCGGCACGGTCGCGAGATAATCCGCTTGCTCCGGTCGTACGGCCACGCCAGCCTCTGGCGTGATCATGACGGCGAAGACCGTGTCCGACGCCGCTGTCCTGGCGGCAAGCCTTCCCGCTTCCGTTGCCCGGTAGCGAAGGGTCACCGATTCCATGCCTGCGAAGTTTACCGGGTCATAGATGACCTGCGAGCCGTCGTGCATGCGCATCACCGTTAGCGCGGTGCGCCCCCAGTGCTCGCTGGCCGGCCTTGCGGAATAGGTCTTGCGCTGCGCCTCATGCGCGGCAGACACGTGCTCGGCTTCCTTGGTCCGCGGTTGCAGGCGCACCCTGTCGCACAACGTGTCATCCAGGCAGGCTTCTATCTCCGCAAACCGGTCCACGTAATGCACATCCGGGGCATGAGTAAATCTGCGCGTGATTACAAACCGCCCTTCCAGGGCGCGCAACGTCTCCAGGTGCATTGGGGAGGTATCGAATCCTGTAAATACATGTACGGATACACCGTCAGACTGCGCTTTGTCGGCGATTTCCACGGAATAGGGCACGTCGACATCAAAATCAAAAAACGCGCCGGCCGGCGGCTGTGCTATACGGATAGCGCCGGACGCATCCACGGCCACCACGGGTGCCGGCGGCGGAAGTTCATCGGTGCCATAGTAGTCCAGTCGCACCAGTTGCGCATTATTGTTGCTGCCCCAGAACTCGTCTCCCCATTCCAGGATGTATAACCGGCCGTCCAGCCCTACCTCAATATCCATGGGACTCTTATAGTCCAGGCCCGGCAGGAAGGGGTCGATCTTCAGGACACCTCCCTCCTGATCGAGTGTCACCACCTGCACCCAGTTCCGAATCCATTCATAGATCATCACCTTGTTGTCATAATACCGGGGAAAGGCCTGAGGATGGGCCGTTGAGGCGTCAAAGTGAAAGGTCGGGCCCGCCATCGGGTTCAATCCGCCGGCACCCAATTCAGGGTACTCGTCCGAGGTGCCGTAGAAGTAGCGAATCCAGGCTGGCTGTGCGCTCGGAAGCTCGCGAGTCCCCGTATTGAACACGGAGGCATTTACAGGTTGCTCGGGGTTTTGGTACGGCGTCATGTCCTCCTCACCGTACGCGTAGTAGCCAGGAAACAGGTCGTTGTAGCCCGTGAACAATGGCCAACCGAAAAAGCCCGGACCGCGTGCCTGGTTGAATTCGTCCCAGCCCCCGGTAGTACCGGGCCCGACATCGCCCCAGTATAGCCAGCCGGTCGAATCGTCAATCGCAATCCGAAACGGGTTCCGGTGCCCCATCGTGTATATCTCGCCGCGATGCAGGGAGTCGGCCGTAAAGAGGTTGCCGTCCGGAATGGTGTACGTACCATCCGGCATGGGCCGAATGCGCAGCACCTTGCCGCGCAGATCGTTGGTGTTTCCCGCCGTCCGTCCCTGATCCGCCATGCGCCGCATGTCTGCGTCAGGATGATCCCGCGCACCGCCCGAATTATCACCCGTTGATATATACAGGAGTCCGTCCTTGTCAAACTGGATAGATCCACCACTGTGGCAGCATTGAACCCGTTGGACGGGGACTTCAAGAATCGCGATTTCGCTCGTCATATCCACGATCTTCCCGTCATAGACGAAGCGCGAGAGTCTGTTTAGCTTGCGACCTGTCGTTACGGGCGAGTAATAAATGTAGAGCCAGCCATTGTCATCAAAATCCGGGTCGAGAGCCAATCCCAACAGGCCGTCTTCAATATCCTTTTCAACAGGCAGCCAGCCCACTACCCGCATGGCGTGCGTGTCCGGTTCCCAGATCTTGATGCTACCCGCCCACTCTATAACGAATACGCGCCCGTCACTTGTAATGTCGAGCTCCATCGGATCAGTCAATTCTCCGGTCAGCACCACCTCCTGATAGGCTGACGCCAGTGTCGCCGTCACGTCACCCTCCGCATACCCCGCCGCCCATTCAATGCCGCCAAGCAAATGCTGCAGCATGTTGGAATCCGAGTAGCTCTCCGTTGTATGGCCGAGACCGGTATACCATGCGCGCCCTCCGTCATAGTGGTGCGCCCATGCGATGGGGTGATCATGTCCCATGGCGCCGCCTTCGTAGCTCTTCTCCGCAACTACGGCCAGAACGTGCACGTCCGCTCTCGGATTGGCCTTGTAATTATACCACTCGTCCGTATGGTTCCACCTTCTGGGCAGGCCTGCCGTGGATGGATGCTGCCGGTCGGTTACGAGTACATTGGCTGGCTGCACCTGGGGGTGCGAGTCAAAATAGGCGCCGACGAGTCCCGCATACCACGGCCAGTCATACTCCGTGTCCGCAGCTGCGTGCACGCCGACGAAGCCTCCACCTTGCTGGATATACGCTTCGAACGCCGCCTGCTGGGCATCATCCAGAACATCGAGCGTAGTATTCAGAAAGACTACAGCCGCATATCGAGACAAATCCATGAAATGACCCGCATCTTCTGTCGCAGTAACGGCGAACGCGTTTGCTGCGCCAAGCGCCCGCAATGCGGCGATGGCCGGCTCAATCGAGTCGTGCCGCCAGCCGGCCGTCTTGCTGAACACGAGCACCTCGAAGCGCGGCGCCTCTCGTTCCCGGATTGGGAGCGGCGGCGCCGAGCAGGCTGCCATGAACAAGGCCGTAACGAGTGCCAGCGCTAGCAAGCGGGCCATAGTCGGTTGCAAGGAGCGGACCACAGGGAGGTCAGTTCAGCCGTTTGACGCGAATATTCCGATACCAGACCGGCTGTCCGTGGTCTTGTAGACCGATATGCCCCGTACGGGAGAACGCCGCGCCTGGCGTCGGAAACTTGTTCCAGGTCCCGTCCGGGTTCTGGTGCGCCACGCGCCAATGGGCCAAATCTGCATCAATGACACGCTGGTCGTTCACGTCGACCTGCACCCGACTACCCTTGCACGTTAGCCGGTAGCTGTTCCACGCTCCCGGCTCCCGAATGGCATTCTTTGATGGCGCCATCATGTCATATAACGCCCCGGCCGTGCGGGTCTTGGACACCCCCTCTTGGTCATGCGAACTGGCGACCTGAATCTCAAGCCCCGTGTACACAGGATCCATAACGTCGGCCGTGCGGAAGAACACGCCGCTGTTGGTGCCGTCGATGACCTTGACCTCCAGTTCCAGGATAAAGTCGTCGTACTGTTCGGTAGTCCACAGGTAATCAAGGTTGTGCTCCTGCCCATCGGGGCTCTCCCGCTTTACGGTAAGCTCTCCGTCCTCCACTACGAACTTGTTGTTCTCGCCTGTAAGCCACCCCGTGAGGTCCGTTCCGTTAAAGAGCGCGTCCCAACCCTCCTCGTCCCTGGCGGGATCTTCCACAGCAAGCGGTTCGTCGAGGGGCCGGATCCAAATGTTCCGGAACTGCACATTGCTCGACGTGGGATTCAGCGCGCCAGCTTCCGCATCCCAGCCTCCGTGGTGCTGCAATGCGATCGGCCCGCGCTCGGGGAGCCCTGGAATCTGCACGTCGTCAATGACCCAATGGCCATTAAGCATCACGGAAATCCGATCTCCAATGAGTGTAATGTCCATCGAATTCCACTCTCCCATGCGGTTGTCCGCCTTCATCGTTGGCACCGCCGCCGCTCGTTGTTCCGGGGTCAGCGACTGGTCGGTGCGCACGCCCCACAGCTCACCGGAGCCTACGCCCCAGTTCCACAGATTTGCCTGCTGCGTGGTGCCGCGAAGGAAAATCCCTGAATCCGAGTTGGGGGTCGGCGTAGTGACAACGTCACCATTCTCATCGGTCTTATAGGAACCATCCGGCAGAATGGTGGGCATATCGTACATCCCCGAAGCTCCCTTGAAACGCCAGTCGACGTGAAGTTGAAAGTCACCATACTCCTGTTCCGTCCAAAGGTGCTTCTCTTCGGCTTCAGAAAGCGCATCGTAGTCGATCATATAGTCGATCACTTTCCAGTGTCCGCCATCGCCTTCCGGGACCTTCCATCCCGTGAAGTCTTTGCCGTTGAACAGTGTCTTGTACTGCGGCCAATTGCGCCATGTCGGATACGTAAACCGAGGAGGCAACGCATTGGCGTACTTTGGCTTGGGAGGGCCGCCCTGGTTGTAGAACACATACAGGCCTGTTTTTCCCGCTAGGATCACATCGTTTCGTCCATCGTGATCCATATCCTTGATATTGATTTTCATTCCGACGCCTACAACGTTATTGGGCGGCGGGCTTACTCCTCCTTCATCCGGATAATAGGGCACATGGTTGTACGACAGGATGTGCCGCTCAAAGCGGCCGCCCTGGATATCATACCAGAAGACGAACGACGGGTCGCCGACGCCGACATCCCCTCCATAATGCGCAAACAGTCGCTTGCCCGCTACGAGATCCTCTTTGCCATCGCCATTCAGGTCACCGAGGGCCAGGGTATGGAACACGCTGTGGTCCGTCTCTATCCAGTGGCGTTCGAAGGTCCGGTTACCTTCTGTGTCAACCTGCTGTGCGTACCAGGCGAGGCCATACGCGTGTGCGGAGCCAATGATTACGTCATTTAACCCGTCTTCATTCACGTCATAGACCAGGTCCGGGTGGGCGGTCGAACCGGCGTTTTCCGATTGCGCGCTACGAAAATCCCAGTCGGCGTGGAAGGGCCACAACCTACTGTTGTCGTCCGCCGGCTGCTCGTACCACCCCTGTCCGGTTATAATATCCATCCGGCCGTCCATGTTGATATCGCCGAGTCCATTGCCGTGCGTGTCGCCATCGGTGCCCACGATATGTTCTACCCACCACGGCGCACGGTCGATGTGCTCGAGCCAGGTCATTCCCTGCCCTGGCACCAGCGACCAATGGTTGACCAGGATGTCCTCGTCACCGTCCCCATCAATGTCGCCGTGGATTACGCCCTCCATGTTGAAGGCCTGATGGATCTTGTGCGATTCCCATTGCTCTCCCGGCTCCAGCGCGCGGCCTGGATTCTTATACCAATACGCCCCTTTCATGAACATCCATCCGGAACTCACTACGTCTTCCCATCCATCAAAATCCACGTCCAGTGCAAACTCGCTGTTGCTTTCGGTTTCGGGGCCATTCGGCTCCGCGCCAGACCGAAACCGCTCGTGCTTGATCCATAGGGGTGCTTCATACCAGTTGCGCCCCGCTGCAATATCGTAGTCGCCATCGTTATCAAAATCGCCCACGGAGGCTGTTTCGGAAAACGGCCCAAACCAGTAGCTATTCTGCAGCGGGTCATGTACCGGCCCGTCAATCTTGACGGGAATGAAGATGACCTCCGCGGTCTGGGCGCGGGCGGGCGGCGAAGTGAAAAGCGTGAGCACGAGTAGGGCACCTGCAAAGCGCCAGAATGTCCCGGGCATGGCGGAGTGGGTTTTGCTGAAAAGAGAAAGGAACAGCGGGCTTAGCGCAGCCACGCCTTCTTGACGTTCGGGTCGCCTGCAGTGGTGAGCATCGCCATCTGGTCATCGCTCAGTATGATGTCCAGGGCGCCGATGTTTTCCCGTACCTGCTCTGGCTTGCTGCCAGCAATAATGGGTAGCACCTGTGGGTCGCTTTGGCGCATCCATGCGATGATGACTTGGTTCATCGTCGCACCGGTTTCGGTGGCTACCTGAGCCAACGCGGCCAGGCGATCGTCTGCTTCGGGACCTGCAAATTGCGCCGGCAAAGGCTTATCGTCCCGCGTGTAGGCACCCTGGAGCAGGATCGAGTAGGCGATAAGCGTTATGCCATGATGGCGCGCAAAGCGTTTCATGTCTTCGGTGAAGCAGATCTGCGGCCCAAAGTCGGCACCATGCCGGGGACGGAGATAGGTGTACCGCTGCTCTACGACACTGTAGGTCGACCATCCCTGCACCGTTGCGAGCATATTTGCCTCCGCGATACGCCAGAGCCACAGGTTGCTCGCCCCTATTGCGCGCACCTTCCCGGACTTGATCAGGCGATGGAAGGCCTCCATCGTTTCTTCCAGCGGCGTTTCAAAATCGTCGCGGTGCGCATAGTACACATCGAGATGATCCGTTTGCAGTCGTCGCAGGCTTTTCTCGCATTCCCGCTCGATTTCCGCTGCGCTGAGTCCGCCGCTGCACCCGGGATAGTCAAAGGCCAGTTTCGTTGATATCTGGATATCCTTGCGCGCCCCTCGGGCGGCCATCCACCGGCCGATTGTGGTTTCGCTTTCCCCTCCCACACAGCCTGGATACCAGCTCGCGTAGAAATTCCCCGTATCGATAAATGTCCCGCCCCTTCCGTGGAAGGTGTCCAGAAGCTGGAAGGAATCCTCCTCATTGATTTTGGAACCGATGAGATCGGTGCCATAGCACAACGCACTGACCTCGACTGAGGAGTTTCCCAAGCGTAGTCGTTCCATAAAGATTCAGCGTTAGTCCATGAAGGTAACGATGGCTGCACCTCCGATCATGAGCGAGACGCCCACGATCTTAAGGAGCGTGACCGGCTCCATTTCGGAGCCGAGCCAGCCAAAATGCGACAGCACCATGCCGGTGACGACCTGGCCGGCCAACAGAGAGATGAAAAGCGCGCCTGCTCCGACCTTCGGAATCAGAAACGCAATGGCAAACACGAGGAGCGCGCCCATCGCGCCCGCCGTTAGAAGCAAGGGGTTAATGTCTTTGATCGGCTCCAGCGCGCCTGCCTTCCAGCTCGTAAGGCCGACGATCACTGCTGTCAGTGCACCAATGCACCAGAAGAGCGCGTTACCGACGCGGGGATTGGCGATGGCTTTGCCTACCTCAGCATTCATGGCGAGATGAACGGCAAGTACTACGCCCAGAAAGAGGGTGAGAGCGAAGAACGGGAGTTTCATGGTGTCTCCTCGGTTATGTGGGGTGGGGAGCGGGGAGCGTCAGACAGCAATCCAGCGCTCCTCCTGGTGACTTTGCAGAATGGCGTCGCACAGCACGATTTCGTGGTGGCCGTCCGCAAACGTCGGATAGGGAGCATCCGCCGGGGATGCCCCCGCGTCAATAGCTCCATAGAATGCCTTGAAGCACTGTTTAAAGGTATCCGGAAAGCCTTCATTGTGGCCACCCGGATAATCGGCAGAACCCCGTGGCAGATCCCGCATCAGCGCCGGATCCCGCATGAGCACCTCATTGGGGCGATCACGGTGTCCGATCCATAATTCGTTCGGTCGTTCGCTGTCCCATGCCACGGCGTTCTTCGAACCCGCAATTTCATACCGCAGCGCATTCTTCCTGCCTGCGGTGACCTGGGACACCCACAACACGACTCTGGCTCCTCCCTTGCAGCGCAACAGGACGCAGCCGCAGTCGTCTGTGGTAATGGACACGGGGACACGGGCATCTGGCGGCGGCGCCTTTCCGGAAAACGTCTCAATCTCACCCGTTGGCTTTCGGCGCACCGGGTGAATCGTATTGAGATCAGCAAAGACGGCTTCCACCTCTAATCCCGTAATGGACAAAATGAGATCCATCCAGTGGGTACCAATATCCGATACGGCGCGCAGCTCCCCACCCTGTTCGGCGAGTACGCGCCAATTATAGTCGGTGTCGTAGAGCAGCCAGTCCTGCACGTAGCGTCCTACAACGGAAAACACGGTTCCCAGCTCTCCGCTCTGAATGCGCGCTCGTGCTTCCAGATTCAGCGGATAAAACCGGATGTTATAGCACACGCCGGCATGCAGGCCTGTATCAGCAGCGATGGCGACGAGTTCTTTGGCCTCTTCGGCATTCATGGCGAGCGGCTTTTCGCACATCACATGCTTCCCCGCACGCAGTGCACGGCCCGCCATTTCGTAGTGCAGCACATTTGGCACAGCCAGGTGCACCGCCTGCACCGAGGGGTCTGCCAGGATCTCCTCAAAATGCGCATATGCCCGCGCGAGTCCGAGCCGCCGGCGCGCCGCCTCCGATTTATCGGGCCGGCTACCCATAATGCCAGTTACCCGGACGCCCAGTCGCTGGAGCGCCTCTACGTGTACAGGACCAATAAATCCCGTTCCTACTACCGCTGCACCAATCTTATGCATGCCACGATGGCCTTCGTTATGGGCCCACAAGCCTAGCGCCCAAAACCGGCCACGCGTTCCCGGTTGGCTTTCAGGGCCTCCAGAGGCGGATGGGATTCATCTTCATATTCAACGACGTACCATTCAATGCCACCTACTGACTCGCTCAGCGTGAAAATGTCTTCCCACGGCAGGCTGTCGTCACCGATGAAGGGCGCAAACGGCTCCTCCGCTCCGGTGGTATAGGGCTTGACGTGCATGGATGCGATTCTGTCGGGGTGGCCGTTGAGGACATCGACAAGATTAGCTCCACCATGCGCAGCATTTCCCGTATCCAACTGGAGAATCAAGTCGTCCGGCGTATTATCGGCCAGAAGATCCCAGATGGTTTCGCCGTCATGCGGAGTATTAAAGCTGTAGGCGTGGCAGTGGTAACCTGTCCGCATCCCATGCGGCCTCAGCTGCTCCTGTATGGCGGTAAACTCCTCGGCGGTGCGCAGGACGACATCTTTTGAGGTCCTTCGATCTTCGCTGATGGCAGCCACGATCAGATTGCTGTTGCCCAATTCTCCGTGGAAGTCTATCGACTCCTGGAGGGAATCGCCCATTAGCGAATCCAGTCCGACGTGCGCGCCAGCACATTGCAACTCATGCTTGTCGAGCAGCTTTTTCAGGTCCGTGGCGCTGTAGTCGTAGTATCCGGCAAACTCGACGCCATCGTAGCCGAGAGTGGTTACCTTCGCAAGCGTCCCTTCAAAATCTTTCTCCAGCAGATGCCGGAAGCAGAACAACTGGACGCCTACGGGGACGGACTTGGCTCGCCCTGCAGAGATGCCCACATGCCCCAACAGGCTTGCAGTGGCGAAGGACCCGGCCGTCGCCCTGAGAAACTCGCGCCTTGTAAACGGCCGTCGTGTTGTGTTCGCCATGGTGTTCGCGTTTAGTGAAAGCAACCGATCCCGTGCTGATAATAGCCACGTTAGACCGGCATTATGGGACACTCAATGTACGGCACCTGCATCTTCCCTGTAACAATCGCCCCGGTTATGATAGCGCTTCCAATCATTCCGGAAACGCGACGCAGACCGGGGACGGCACATCCGCAATATGCACGGGATCCGATAGTGCACCTGTATTCCGGTCAATACGAAACGTCACCAGCGTGTCGGAGTCCTGGTTAGCCGCGACCAGAAACTGTCCCGTAGGATCAATTGCAAAGTTGCGCGGCGTCTTGCCATGTGTGGAGGCATAGTGGCGATTGGTCAGGCTGCCGGTCTCGGCATCAACTGCATAGCCAACGATACTTCCCGTACCGCGCAGCGACGCATACAGGAATCGCCCGTCTGGCGTCAGGTGGATGTCCGCGCCGGAGCGCACACCGTCATATCCCTCGAGTTGCGCGTCGAGTGTTGCGACCGGGGTAAGCTCGCCGGTACTAGCCGCGTATGTGAACACCGTAACCGTTGCGTCGAGCTCGCTTATCAGGTAGGCATGCGTGCCATCAGGATTAAAGACAAGATGGCGCGGCCCGGCACCCGGGCGTGTGCGCACGCATCCGGGTCCTGCCTGTAGCCTGCCACGCTCCGCGTCGAATGCGTAGGAAACGATACAATCGATCCCCAGGTCAGGCACGTGCGCATACCGGCTCGCCGGGTCAAGGATGATGCAATGGGGGTGGGGTGCTTCCTGGCGCGCCGCGTTCATGCTTGATCCTTCGTGCTGCACGACGTCGGTCGCCGCGCCCAGGGAGCCGTCCGCCTGCATTGGGAATACCGCAACCGAGCCGCCCGCGTAGTTCGCGACCAGGACATGCGCCTCGGCAATGCTTACGTAACAGGGAGCCCCTCCTCCGGTGTATTGCCTGTTCAGAAACGTGAGTTGTTCCGTGACCGGGTCTATAGCGTAGGCATGAATCGCACCGGTGGGGCCGCCGGCACTGGCTAGAACTTCGCTTACTGCATACAGCCGCCGCTGCGCGGCGTCTATGGCCAGATAGGACGGGTTGACGATGCCCGGTTCTACGCTCCGCACAGTGAGCGCACCCGTTGTTGCGTCATAGCGGCAACAGTAGATCCCTGCCCCCTTGCCATCGACGTGGTCTTCCCGCTGTGTATAGGTCCCGATATAGACTGTGGCCATGGTGCATACCTTGGATATTACCGAGGCCTACGGCGACTCGGTATTTCCGACCTCCAGACCCGCCAGATGCTCCAGGGCCTTCACCAGGGCATGGTTGCCTTCGTGGCCCAGGCCACGGGCCTGCAGTGAGCGATAGAACTGATAGCAGAGGCTGGTTGCCGGCAGTGGTACGCCAATTTGATCCGCGGCCTCAAGGACGAGGCGCAGATCCTTCTGCTGCAGGTCAATCGTGAAGCCGGGCCTGAAGTCCCGGACGATGGCCTGCGTGCCCCGGTTGCTCAGCGACCAGCTTCCAGCGGCGCCGTGCTCGACTGCGGCGATGGTCTTCTCCAGATCAAGGCCTCCAGCACTCGCGAACAGCAATGCCTCACCGATTGAAAGCATCGTCCCTACGACCAGAATCTGGTTGACCAGCTTCACGGTTTGGCCAGCTCCCGTTCCTCCTACGTGCGTGATGGATGTGCCCATGGCCTCAAGCACTGGCATGGCGCGCATGAGTTGCGCTTCTTCGCCACCGACCATGATGCTCAGCGTTCCACGAGCAGCTCCTTCGCTGCCGCCGCTTATGGGCGCGTCCAACAGGTGTGCGCCTTTCTCTTGCAGGCGCCAGGCGATGTTGCGTGTAGCGTGCGGACTGATCGTGCTGGTGTCCACGACCAGCGTTTCCGGTCGCACGGCGTGAATGACGCCGTGTTCTCCGAGGATGACTTCCTCGACATCACCCGTGTCACTGACACAGGTGATGATCAGCGTGCAATGTTCCGCAAGCTCTCTGGGGCTGGCTGCCGCTTTCGCACCGGCGTCCACCAGGGGCGCCATGCGGCTCGGCGTGCGATTCCACACGTGGAGATCAAAGCCCGCCTTTAGCAGGTTGCGGGCCATGCCGCCACCCATGATGCCGAGTCCAATAAAGCCGATCGTTTCCGCCATGGTTGCCAAATATAAGGCAATATGGGAAAAGCGGTCGCACACAGCGTATACGGCCGCCGAACCATTCACCTGGAGGCGCCGAACGCAACAATGGGTGTACCTGGACCTGGATGCCCATAAGCGTTATTGCGTGCCGGCGGGCATGGATACCCGTGGGAGGCTGCTATACAGCGAGCGCTTTCCAAACTCGGGAGCGGCACTAATAAGCCATATCGTGGGGATCAAGGCACGCATTCTGGCTCTTGAGGAATCTTCGTTGGCAGACTGGCTGGCAGGAGCGCCATGTGCATGAACTCATCGTGTGTAATCTCGGGCAGAACGCGCTGATAAGTCGTTCACAAAGACGACCGGGAGGATGCCTACAACCCGTGTCGTCTGCTGCTGCTGGGCGAACTCAAGCCTGTCGTTCATTCCGACGAGAGGCACCGGGCGATTTTCAACGGTGGCGTGCAACTCTATCTTGATCTGCGTGATCAGCAGATCAGTCAACAAAATCGCATCAAAGCCAAGTACCACCACGCCGGTGTACTGCGGCTGGATGGCCAGCGCGTCATTGTCATACCGCGAGCAATTTCCAAATAGGCTGGCGAACACGGCTCGTCGTGCCATGCTATCGCACCTGTATGCGTAGTTGGATGCGACGGTTGCGGCCCCGGGCGCGCTCAAGGCGAATACACACAGGACGACGACCCTCCACCCCACACGGCCTGTTCCGCGATGGCGGCCAAGAAATCCCTTGCAAGTCCCTTGAGAGTGCACTCAAACCATTGCCAACTGCCGGGTCAACTCCGCTACCGCTGCCGGCAGCTCTGTCGCCCGTTCCTGCCAGCGACACTCGACAGAGATGCGTCCTCGATAACCTATAGTTTTCAGCGCTGCGAAATACGGCGTAAAGTCGTCTCCTTGCACTCCCGGAGCGCGCCTGTCCTCGTCTTCCGCGATGTGGCAATGGCTAATGGCGCCGCCCGCAATATGCACATCATCGACCCCGCGTCCTTCCTGGGTGATGTGGTAAATATCAAAGGTGATCTGAACATGCGAGTGGCCGACCTCACGCAGGACAGCCATGGACTCCGGCACCGTGTTGAGGAAGTTCGTCTCCTGTCGGCGCAGCGGTTCCAGACACAGCGTTATGCCATAACGCGCCGCCAGCGGCGCCATTTCCTTGAGAAGTGCGACAAACTGTGCGCGGGCCTGGTCGCGCGGAAATTCGTCCGGGATGTACCGCGCTCCTCCGCTGCCGAATACGATATGCTCGATTCCCACGATACGAGCACGCCGAAACGCCGTTTCCGCGTAGCCGAGTACAGCCTCGTGGTTCGCTTCGGGTCCGACGACCTTCAGTGTGGACGGAAGAAAACTGTTCGCCACGGGAACGGATAGGTTACCTCCGCGCAACAGGTCGAGATTGGCCTGGAATTCGGCCTCTGACGCCTCTGGAACCAGAAACCCTTGCACAGTAGGCTCGATATAGGCATATCCGCTTTGCGCATAGTCCAGGTGATCACGAACTGGGCCGCAGATGCCGACTGACAGAAGGGGCGAAACCGAATCTCGGCAGCCTGTCAGGGTGCCGATTCCAGCACCTGCCGCTAGTGCGTGCTTCAGAAAATGCCGCCGGGACATGTGAAGAGGCATGATGTAATTCCGGTAACTGAAGGGGATTGTGAGGTCTGCAACATTCACCGACTTGCGGTGGACTTGAGTTTATAAAGCCGCTCTCCTGCGCGCGCCACCAGCAAGATTCCTTCATGCTCACGCCCCTTCCAGTCTTCTACGCGAATGGTTTCGGGGTCACGGTAACCGAGGCCCATGCGCTCGCAGCGCGCGCGAGAGACCTTGCTGGCCAGCGTAAGTCGAATGCGAGGTTTCTCCACTCCGTCGGAATAGGTGCTGAGCCCGCGTACATGGGCCGCATGCGCCAGTACGGCGTGTGGGAAATCTTTGTAGCGATCCCAATTGGCAAGAAAGTAGTCCGCGCCATGATACCCGATCTGATCCAGCACCGCGCCATGCGTGTAGGACAGCTCGTCAATATGCGGCGCATACAGAATCAGCTCTCCGCCGGATGCCAGAGCCGGCTCCAGTTTGTACATGCCCTTGGCACCCGTCCACAAGTCGGCATACATCGCAGGGATGACTGCGAGCGCGCACTGGTAGGCTTTGTCGACCCACGTGATATGCACCGCTGAGGACAACGTCGCGGCAGCCTCCCAGGCTTCTTCGGGTGTCCCGACATAGAGGCCGAATAGTCCGTGCTCGCCTACAACCATGCTCGCACAGAGCCTGCGTGCGGGAATGGCCTGTGCTGCCCGGTCTATGATGGCGCGCACAGGTGTGTATCCAGAGCCTATGATGGCGTAACTGGTTAGGAGCGCCCCCAGCCAGTGCGTCATGTTGATGACTTCCGGACCGCTGATTCCTGGAAAGAAATACTTGTTTCCCCCAGAAAAGCCCACTACCTCATGCGGATAGGTTGGACCGCAGATGAGTATCGCGTCGTAGTCGAGTACCTTGCGATTGACCGTGACAGGTAGCGGGCTGCTAAGGTGGCCATCAGACAGGTGATATATTTCCGAGGCGGGAATTACCTCCAGTGTGCGGAAGGTGTCCGGGAGGTCCCATCGGTGGTTGAAGATGCCAATATGCGCATACTGCTCCGTGCGCTCTTTGGCTGTAATGCCGACGAGACCACATAGCGCTTCCTCGCTCATCAGTGGATGCGTGCCCAGGGCCACCAGAAAATCCAGTGTGCGTGCGCGGTCCCCAAGAAGGTTGGCAAGGATCCGGAAGAAAAGAGGAATCGGCGCCGTTCGCGTTCCGTCCGGAATGAGCACCAACACGCGTTGGTCAAAAAGCGGTTCGGCGTCCAGAGCCTCCTTCAGAATAGCGCGCGTTTCTGCTTCCGTGAGAAAGCCGTCCCGGTGTCCGTTTCCGATAACCATGCTCATATCTGGGTGTGCAGCGGTAGCGTAGTGCAATTTAAACCAGGGAGGCCTTTATTGATGCCGCCTATATGACACGGTACCGATAGCGCAATGCGTGATCTTGTTGTGATTCTTCTCTTGGTAGCCCTGGCAGGCTGCAGCACAGGGCAGCAGCCGCCAAATGTCGTCATCATTCTCGCCGATGACATGGGCTATTCGGACATTGGAGCGTATGGTGGAGAGGTGGACACGCCGAACCTCGACTGGCTTGCCAAGAACGGGTTGCAGTTTCGGCATTTCTATAATGCCGGTCGCTGTTGCCCAACGCGTGCGGCGCTCCTCACGGGCAGATACCCCCACCGTGTGGGGATGGGCGCAATGGTAAGTTCTCTGGGCAGCGACCCGACGGCGGGACCGTATCAGGGCTTCCTAAGTGAGGAGAGCGCCACGGTCGCTGAGGAGCTTCGAATGGCGGGTTACCGCACGTACATGTCCGGTAAGTGGCATGTTGGGGAAAAGCCGGAGCACTGGCCCAGGCAGCGCGGCTTTGACCGGTACTTCGGGCTGATCAGCGGTGCAAGCAGCTACTATGAAATCATCAAGGACCAGGAGCGCACACGTCAGATGGTTCTGGACGATACTCGCTGGGAGCCGCCGTCCGAAGGGTTTTACATGACGGACGTCTTCACAGAGCGCGCTGTCGGCTATCTGGAAGATCACGAGGCCAACCACCGAGACCGTCCATTTTTTCTGTATCTGGCCTACACCGCACCGCACTGGCCGCTCCATGCGATGCCAGAGGATATTGCCAGGTATCGCGATCGCTACGCTATTGGATGGGATTCACTGCGTGCGGAACGGTACGTGCGTATGCAGGAGCTCGGCGTCATTGACGGGCGCTTTGGGTTGTCCCCGCGCCCGGAGGGTGTGCCGGCCTGGGAAGATGCTACAAACAAGGGCGACTGGGCGCTGCGCATGGCGGTGTATGCAGCAATGATCGACCGCATGGACCAGGGCATCGGCGCCGTGTTGGACCGCATTGAATCTATGGATGCGCGGGACAACACGCTGGTGGTGTTCCTGTCAGACAACGGAGGCTGCGCCGAGAGCGTCGAGGGCCGCCGACTCCACGATCCGGAAGCCAGTATCGGAGCTCGGGGATCGTATGTGGCCTACCAGGAGCCATGGGCCAATGCATCCAATACTCCATTCCGCCTCTACAAGCAATGGATGCACGAGGGTGGCATAGCTACGCCCCTTATTGCTTACTGGCCGAAGGGTATCGCGAAACCCGGACGCATTGAGCCTCGGGTCGGCCATGTGATCGACCTGATGGCGACGATACGTGACGCTACAGGCAATCCCGGTAGCGAGGAGGTGGATGGAGAGAGCCTGCTACCGGTCTTTGCCGATGCCAAACCCGCGTTGTCCGACCGCACGCTGTATTGGGAGCATATCGGCAACCGCGCCATTCGCCGTGGCGATTGGAAGCTGGTTTGGGACCGGCAGCGCGGCGAATGGGAGCTGTACGATTTGCGCACCGATCCAGCAGAGTTGCACGACCTTGCTGGCCAGGAGACGGTGCGTGTCAGGGAGCTCGAGAGCCTGTGGAAGACTTGGGCCAATGATGTAGGTGTACGTGAGCGCCGCTAACACGGCTGAGCTGCCGCCTGACAGAACCATTGCGCAGAGCTACCCTGTACTTGACAGCCTCCATGTGCTCTCCAACATAAGCTCATTCGCAGCCATGCGCCCCATTAGAATGTGGATCAGCCTGCTCTTGTTCGCCAGCCTTGCCGTCCCGGCAAGTGCCCAGGAGTGAACGAACCCTGACGAGGCTGGCATGTCTGCCGAGCGGCTATCACGCATTGGACCCCTCCTGCAGACCTACGACGATGAAGAAACGGTTGCAGGAGCTTCGGCAATGGTCGTTCCTCGCGGCAGCGGTGTGTACCGGGAAGACGTGGGCTACCAGAACAGGGCGTCTGGCGTCACCATGACTGACTCCACGCTGTTTCGGATCTATTCAATGTCGAAGCCGATCACGAGCGTGGCTATCTCGGCGACTCCGTTTCCAGGTTTATTCCGGGTTTCGGCGATCTGACCGTGTATGGTGGGGATGCACCGTCCAGGCGAGCGGCACCTGACCGTCCTGTCACGATCCACGATCTGCTTACGCACCGGTCGGGTCTCACATACGGATTTTTCGCAAAACCCCGTAGCTTTCAGGGACTCAAAGAGGAATGACAAGAAGGCATACACCAACTGCTTATGTCAATCATTGGTGCTAATTCTTCTTTCGCCTTTTGGTTTGTCTAACTTCTTCCAGCACTGCTCTAATTTGTTCTCCTCTCTGATTCAGTGGAACCTCACGCGGAGAAACAGCAGGCTCTTGGTCAGGGCTAATCGTTCCCCTTTCTGTCCGAATTTCGACCAACGCATGATAGACTAGAAAGCGGCCTTGATCAGATCGGAGATGAGATGCGGGGTCTATTGCTACTGTAATAAGCTCCAAGTCACCATAAAAAGCAGCTCCTTTCTCCGTGGGTACTGCAACAACGGAAGGTGCGCGTAAGTCAGCAACAGCGATTGCTTCTCCATAGCTACCTACAATTCTCACTTCAGGGCCACCCAATTTCATCCGTCGGACAACGTCACCATTTTCCAGTCGCTCAACAAATACCGCGCTATCCCCCAATACAGTGATCTCTGCAATTTGTCTGACGCCGGACGGTTCTGGTACCCAATCAGGAGTCTGAGCAACTGCCATTAAACATGGCAACAGAAGAAAACTATTGGCTACGATTGCTTTTTTCATTGTGCTTACTCTCCAATTCGGGGGTTTTTTGAGAAACACCCACCACCACAGCCTTGAACTCTGCACGAGATTCCCTCGGTTGTAATAGTATATTGCTCCTTGCAAGTTCCAGTCCCGCTAGTCAAGTCCCAAGTATGTTGTAAACTCGCCTTCTGTTGGTTTGGCTTCAAGCGGCTCGGATGGCAGGCCGTCACTTCCCTTTTCGATGAATCGCCAGCCCCACTTACCGACCGTTGTACGAGTTGTACCCAGGCGCGCCGCTACACTCCGATCGCTTTCGCCATCGGCGGATGTCAAAATAATCCGGGCACGCAGCGCAAGAGCCTGCCCGGTATTGGACCGCCGGAGCCAGCATTTCAGCTTCTTTCGTTGTCTGTCGTCGTTCTCCAGTACCACTCGCGTGTTGTGATTCGCCATGGCATCGCCCCCCCTTGAATTCCCTGAAGGCTACGGGGGCAATATGCCACCGGATATTCTACTGAGCAGAATTGTTGATACGAAACACTAGCAACGGCTGAGCTGCTGCCGGGCAGAACCATTGCGTAGGGCTATCCTATATTTGATAGCCTCCATATGCTCTTCAACATAAGCTCATTCGCAGCCATGCGCCCCATTAGAATGTGGATCAGCCTGCTGCTGATCGCCAGCCTTGCCGTCCCCTCAATCGCCCAGGAGTGGGCAAACCCTGAAAAGGTTGGCATGTCTGCCGAGAGGCTATCACGTATTGGACCGTTCTTGCAGACCTACGTTGATGAAGAAGCGGTTGCAGGAGCTTCGGCAATGGTCGTTCGTCGCGGCAGCATTGTGTACCGGGAAGACGTGGGCTACCAGGACAAGGCGTCTGGCATCACCATGACTGATTCCACGCTGTTTCGGATCTATTCAATGTCGAAGCCGATCACGAGCGTAGCTATCCTGATGCTCTACGAGGAAGGGCGCTTCCTGCTCGGCGACCCCGTTTCCAGGTTTATTCCGGATTTCGGCGACCTGACCGTGTATGATGCGGACGCACCGTCCAGGCGAGCGGCTCTAGACCGTCCTGTTACGATCCACGATCTGCTTACGCACCAGTCGGGACTCACATACGGATTTTTCGGCAATACTCCCGTTGATTCGCTCTATCGGGCGACCCCCGTATTCGGTGGCGGTAATCTTGAGGATTTTACAGGTCGAGTCGGTAGCCTTCCTCTGCTGCACCAACCTGGCGAGACGTGGAACTACAGCGTAGCTACAGACATTTTGGGCTATGTCGTGGAAGTAGTATCCGGAATGACGCTGGAGGATTTTCTCGAGCAGCGCATTTTCAATCCTCTTGGCATGACGGATACAGGCTTTAGCGTGGAGAAGGAGGATCTGCATCGCTTGAGCACCAATTACCGGCGCAACCGCCAGGGTGAGCTGTACGCCGTTGATCGCGATGCGACCAGTCAGTTTGCAGCGCCGGTCCGGTTCTTTTCCGGTGGTGGCGGGCTTGTTTCCACGATGTCGGATTACCTGCGTTTTGCTGAAATGCTGCGGCTCGGTGGCATGCTGGACGGAAAACGCCTGCTAAGTCCCAAGACCGTCGCACTGATGACGGCCGATCACCTCGGATATGAATTTGCCCCTGGTTGGGGTTTCGGTCTCGGCGTTCGGGTGTGTACGAATGTCGCGGCGACCCGGATGCTGGGCTCGGAAGGCGTCTACGAGTGGAGTGGTGCTGCAAACACGTATTTCTTCATTGACCCGTCGGAGGATCTTGTCGCTATGGTATGGACGCAGTTAATGCCGTACGCAGCTGTTCCTGTGAGCGACCGGTTCAGGACCCTTGTGTATGCTGCAATAGAGGAGTAGGCGTAGCTTGCCGGGATGCGTCCGCATCGTATCACGAGCCTGACACTCATTCCGACCGGGAACTACGTTGGTGATCACATCAAATCATTCCGGCTTTCAACTAACGGCGAGATAGCCATACTGGCCGTAACAACGATATATTGGGGAATTATATACCTGGTATCGTGCTTCCATGCGCCCGGGAAACCGTGGTCGTGCGGTGGCAAGTTGCAGCGCCTTGCTGCCGTTGTCGCCCTTGCTTAGCCTTAATCGTCCTGTTTGGGATGATCTTCAACGCTGCGCTGGATCGAAGCGTGCGAGATGTTTTGCTCTGCTCTTGTGGTATTCTGTTTTCCTGCGCAAACCATTTGAAAAGATCGATGTGCGGCAATTGTCTTAGCTTGCACGGCACCTGCTGTGACATCACACCACAAGAAACGCCTCTAATGCGTCGCGGGTATGGAGAACGCTCTTCCGACAGGTCTCTACGAGCAAATCCTGACAAAAGAGTTTCGTGAGACTCTCGCGCATTTGGGTGCCAGGCGCGCGGCCACGTCGGAGATTGATCCTGCTGATGGCCATATCGTCTTAAGCCAGTATCTATCTGACCTTATCGGGTCGGTGTTGCAGGGCTATCCCCGTACTGAGCGACCCGCGCGTCAGCTAGCTCTAGTCAACCGGATTGTGGACCTCATCGCCGAGGAGTTTCCGAGCTTGGTCTCGTCAAGCGACCATGCCACTTCAGAGCTTCTCCAGGCACTGTTTCCGGCACAACAGGCAGGCTTGGGCAAGCCCGGTCCGCCGCCGCGACCAGGCATCCCGTTGTCCCAGTCCGAGCTTCTCGTTAATGCCCGCGGAGAATACCGCATCGGGCGGGAAATCGAAAAGGAGATCCGGTCGGCCGATCGCATCGACTTGCTCTGCTCGTTTATCAAGTGGTCGGGATTGCGTCTGTTTCTGGATGCCTTGCAGGGCATTATGGCTGCCGGCAAACCGCTTCGCGTTATTACGACAGTATACATGGGAGCAACGGAGCGGCGTGCGCTGGACCGGCTCGTCGAAATGGGGGCTGATGTGCGAATCTCTTACGACACACGCCGGACCCGGCTGCATGCCAAGGCATGGCTGTTTCACCGCGCCACGGGTTTCTCGACTGCCTATATCGGATCATCGAATCTCTCGGCAGCCGCGCAGCTTGACGGCCTGGAATGGAACGTACGCGTTTCCAGCATCGATGCTGGGCGAATCGTAAGGAAGTTCGAAGCGACATTCGACACCTACTGGGAGGACCCTGACTTCGTCTCCTACGAGGCAACTGAAGAAGAGCGTAGGCAGGTTGACCGGGCCCTCGAGTGCGAACAGTCCACGGGGATTTCTGAATCGCTTGCCTTGCTGGATATTCGCCCCTACCCGTTCCAACAGGAAATCCTCGAACGCCTGGAAGTCGAACGATCCGTTCATCATCGAACGAAGAACCTTATTGTTGCCGCCACGGGCACTGGCAAGACCGTCGTGGCCGCCCTCGACTACCGGCGCCTGTGTGCCCTGAACGGTAGGCGAACGCTCCTATTGGTAGCACATCGGAAGGAGATTTTGAAGCAGAGCCGGTCCGTTTTCCGCCAGGTGCTGCGCGACGGAAGTTTCGGGGAGCTTTATGTCGAAGGCCGACGGCCGACGGAGGGAACCCAGGTCTTTGCCTCCATTCAATCGCTCAGCCAACTAGAGCTCTCCGACATAGACCCGCATGCGTTTGATATTCTGATCATCGACGAATTCCATCATGCTGCCGCTCCTACCTACGATCGCCTGCTGCGACACTTTCGACCCTCCATCCTGCTTGGCCTGACCGCTACGCCGGAACGCGCCGACGGGCGGAGCATCATCCACTGGTTCGACGACCACGTGGCCGCGGAGCTACGCCTCTGGGATGCTATTGACCGTGGGTTGCTCGTGCCCTTCCAGTACTTTGGCATCCACGACGACATGGACCTGTCACACGTTCGTTGGACGAGGGGTTGCTATGACGAAGGAGAATTGACCCGCCTTTACACGGCTAACGATTTCCGTGCACGCAGCATCGTGCAGGCACTGGGTAAGCGTGTCTCCGATATCGGCCACATGCGCGCGCTTGGATTCTGCGTAGGTGTGGCGCATGCGGAATTCATGGCGGAGCACTTCTGTCGGGCAGGCATTCCGGCGCTGGCCATAACCGGCAATACACCCCGCAACGCGCGTGACGATGCTATACGCAAGTTGCAGGCACGAGAGGTCAACGTCCTCTTCACGGTAGACGTGTTCAACGAGGGAGTCGATATTCCTGAGGCCGATACTGTGCTGTTCCTGCGACCCACCGAAAGTGCGACCGTGTTTTTGCAGCAACTCGGGCGGGGACTTCGGCTGCACAGGGAGAAGGAGTGCCTAACCGTGCTGGACTTTATCGGCAACGCGCGCAGGGAATTCAGATTCGATCTGCGTTTTCGGGCGCTACTCGGCACCACGCGGCGGGGCGTGGAGAAACAGGTTGAGGCCGACTTCCCCCTGTTGCCGTCCGGTTGCGCGATACAACTGGACCGAGAGAGCCGTGAAGTCGTCCTCGACAACGTGCGGCAGGCACTGGGTCTGAGGCGGTCCACGCTCGTGCGCGAATTGGCTCTCCTCGGACCGGAGGCGAATCTGGCCACCTTCCTGCACGAGACCGGCATTGATCGATATGACCTCTATCGCAACGGCCGATGCTTCTCGGACTTGCGCCGGGCGGCTGGATTCGAGGTGTCGCTGCACGGGCCGGACGAGGACCAGCTTGCCCGGGCGCTCGGGAGGCTGTTGCACATGGATGACCCTGACCGCTTGCGGTTCTGCGAAGAATTGCTCACGCCTTCGTTCGACCCGGACGCACTGGATGAGAAACGGCGTCGTCGGCTTATGATGCTGTTGTGCACATTTTTCGGGCGAGAGGCAGCTGGCGACCTGAAGGGACATCACGCTCGCCTCATGGCACATCCGGCCATTTGCGAAGAATTAACTTCGCTCTTGCGGGTGCTCGCGGCAGACGTGAGCCACGTGCCGCGGGAAGCCGATTTGCATGTGGACATTCCGCTTGCCTTGCACGCCAGCTACAGCCGCGATGAAGTCATGGCCGCCTTTGCGAACGTGCGGAAAGGGCGCCTCGTTCAGCCCCGTGAAGGCGTGGTGTTCGACAGACCAACACGCTGCAATCTTCTTTTCGTGACGCTCCGGAAGTCTGAGCAGGATTATTCGCCGAGCACGATGTACGAGGACTACGCGATTTCCGCTGAGTATTTTCACTGGCAATCACAAAGTACGACGCGGTCCGGAACAGAAAAGGGCAAACGACACATTGAGCACAGAGACAGTGGCATCAAGCCAGTGCTATTCATGCGGGAGTCACGAAAGAACGAAAACCGCGAGACCATGCCATACCTCTTCCTGGGGCCTGTGCAATACGTCAGCCACGAAGGAGAGCGGCCGATGAACATCTTGTGGCGCCTCGGAACGCCCATCCCTGCGGATTACCTGCGTTTGGCACGTATAGCCGTATAGATGATTTCCGGACGCCAGTACCCAATATTCGGGTATCCACATGCGACAAGTTTGCCAGGAAATCTCCAACCAAAGAGGGAAGCCGTATTCCAACCGAGGCAGGAATTTCTTTCTTACCTTGCCGAAACGATGAACCGACGCCATTTCATTACGTGCCTGACAGCAGGCGTGCTTGTTCCCGGGTGGGACCGGGAGGGTCTTGCCAGCGGCGAGATACAAGCGCTCGGGCGACCTCTTCTGTGTGATATGTTGGGCCCCTCGCGTGTGTGTGAGTTGGGAATGGAATACCGGCGCATGACGCCTCGGGAGAATAGTGTGAAGTCTTTGTCAGCGGCTATCCGGCCAGGAAAGAGCCAGTCGCTGAAACCAGTCATTCAGGAGGATTTTGCCACGGGCCGAACAATTATTGTCAAAGGCTGGGTGCTTTCAGTAACAGAGGCCCGCCAATGCGCCCTCTTTTCTCTTCTTTGTTCCTGACGCCATGCACATAGACGCCCGAACGCTTGAGGACGGCACACTCATAGAAGGAGATGTCTGTATCGTAGGTGCTGGCGCGGCCGGCATCAGTATGGCCATGGAGTGGATAGGGACGTCCCACACTGTGATTCTGCTGGAAGGTGGCGGGTTTGACTACGACCCGCAGATGCAGTCGCTCTATGCAGGCAAAAGCATTGGCGATCCATACCAGGTGCCTCTGGAAATGGCCCGGCTCCACTATTTCGGTGGCACCACCGGACACTGGGCCGGCTGGTGTTCAACGCTGGACCCGGTGGACTTCAAGAAACGCGCATGGGTGCCTCACAGCGGCTGGCCATTCCGGAAAGAGCACCTGGATCCCTTTTATGCACGGGCCCATTCCTACGTGGAATTGGGACCGTACGAGTACGACGCGGCCCACTATGAGGAGCAGGATTCCTTGCGCAAACGGCTTCCCTTTGATGAGGAGAAGGTGTGGACCAAGATGTGGCAGTTCAGTACTCCGACACGGTTCGGGAGCACGTACCGGGAAGCCCTTACAGAGGCGCAAAACGTGCTTGTCTACACCTATGCCAATGTGACGGATGTTGAGGCGAATGAGTCCGTTCAGGCTGTGGCTGGCTTACAGGCCCGGACTATAGATGGCAAGACGCACCGCGTACGTGCACGGTATTATGTACTGGCGTGTGGATCGATACAGAATGCGCGGATACTTCTGGCGTCGAACCGTCAGGTTTCTGAGGGTCTCGGGAATGACCATGACCTGGTGGGGCGCTTCTTCATGGAGCACCTGGAGATGGGTGGGGCGCAGCTGATACTGGAAGAGCCGGAAATCCTTCCGTTGTATTCGCTCCGCTTTGGTACCGGACAACGGGTGCCGTGCGGTGAACTTTCGTTGACGGAACAGGAGCAGGAGCGACGAGGCCTTCTCCATGGCACGACTTCTTTTCGCCCGGGAACGTTTCCTGAAGAGATGAGGAGTTTTTTTCAGAATGTCTCTGACGGCACGTACAACCGTTGGCTGGAATACCAGAAAACAAGACCCCGCCGCGCTCCCCGGACGGCGGAGGAGCGACGGGATTACAGACTGCATACCCGTGCCGAGCAAAGGCCCAATCCTGCATCACGTGTCGTGCTCAGCAGTGAGAAGGATGCCCTTGGGGTACCCTATGCTGACTTACACTGGAAGCTGACGGCACTGGACAAGCAGTCCATTCGCGCTCTGTATGAAACGTTGGCGCACGAGTTTGGCCGAACCGGGCGAGGACGCGTCCAAATACTGGACTGGCTCCTGGAAGACGATTCGTCTTGGCCATCGTTTTTGAGCGGTGGCTTCCATCATATGGGGACGACACGCATGCACGAGGATCCAAAGCAAGGCGTCGTGGATGTCAATTGCAAGGTGCATTCGATAGACAATTTGTACGTGGCGGGCGCTGCCGTCTTTCCGACGTCTGGCGCTGCGAACCCGACCCTGTCCGTCATCGCTGTCTCATTGCGGCTGTCTGATCATCTGAAGCATAAGATTGGTTGATGGCATGCGATCGAGAATATCAGTCCTGGATTACATGTGGATTTGGGATTCTGACGTGCAAAGCTTAACGTGAAATAAATCCGCTACATCTAATACGTTATAATCGAGTTGCGTTAAGAATACAACCCACCCTGTGAAGCTCCTCCAACATGTCTTCTGCGCAGGATCTCCATCGCGGTCCGGATAGTATCCCGGTGCCCCGACTGAAATTTATCGGGCATGGACAGGGGGACAAAGAAACAGGCCCGGGCGCGATAGACATGGGGTCGGAGTGGTGCAGCCGAATTCGTTATTGGGGCCGAACAGATCGATTACCGGAGAGTCCTTGTGCAACGTTGTTTGGAACAACGCAAAGCAACCGGGCGCTTGCAGAAGCTCCTTAGTCCAGTTTATTCATCCCGCCCGGTGTCCTTGTAGGAGAAGCGCTATCGTGCGTGAGCCCCGAATGTTGGGCTGTTGCCGGGTGCAAATTCAGTAGCACTCTGTGCTTTGAAAAGTTCCACCGAAGAACTAAACAGACTGCCGCACAACTCGGAATCCTCATTCGCTACTACGAACCACCTCGAAGGTGAGGCGCTGGCTGTTGAAAGCACTGAATATCCCCAAACCACCCTGGATGTTTGTCGGCGGCTCATTGAGATCGCGCGAATCTTGCTCGCGATTTTCATAGAGCTCTGCGTACTCCTCGTTGATACGGTAGACCAGAACCTGGTGAAGTCCAAATACTTCCAGTTGTCGCGTCTGGATGTCAAAGAAATTGTCGCTCGTAGGTCGCGTAATGAAACGAAAGCCACCAAACCGTTCGCGAATTGCGTCGGGCAGGATGTACTCTGGCGTACCTGACACTAGACTTTCGATGAGAACGTAGTGCATCTGGCTGGACTGGTTGTCCCAAGAGACCGTAATTGCGTTGTTCTGGAACGGTCCGCGACCTGCACCGAAAGTCGGAACCTCCATGACCGGACTGGAAAGCACCACACCTGTTGGCGGCGGTGGCACCACGGTCTCTGCCGCCAGAAACTGGCCGGATACTTCGGCCTCCAACCGAAGGGTGTCTCCGGCCTCGACGGTAAGATCTTCTCCGGGATACGTGTAGAAACCATCCGTGCCTGCGGGGACGAGCGCGTAGGTCGCGCTCTGTTTCATCATCCGAACCACAGCATCTGTGATCGGTGTTCCCACGGTATCCTCCTCCGTCAGAGGGACTGCCTTCGTAATTCGTACGTGCGTAACGGGCTCCTGGGCGTACAGAAAGGCCTCGACGACAATCTGGTCGTCTGTCAGGGAAGAATCCACCGTATCACACCCGGCTACGAAAAGGGCCGCCAGACAGATTAAGCCGCACAGAGCAGAAGGCTTCATCACGCTACAGGTCTACACGAATCGACAGGTTGGGGGTCAGGCCCAGGAAGGTGACGTCGGTGGTGACAAATGGGGATTCGGTCAGGTCAAATTCCTTCCACCAGACATTACTACGGTTGTAGAGGTTGAATATCGAAAAGCCAAAATCGACACGGGCGGAGCCTACGGGCATGCGGTAATGTATGGCGGCATCGAGTCTGTGATATGCAGACAGACGTTCCCCGTTTTTCCTGCCGACATGGATATAG
The DNA here is from genome assembly GCA_963665975.1 of Rhodothermales bacterium. Classification (GTDB taxonomy): domain Bacteria; phylum Bacteroidota; class Rhodothermia; order Rhodothermales; family Bin80. Next base: position 2,157,688 of record OY762508.1, on the reverse strand, counting down.
CTTTGTTCCGCTCCATCCAGCATTGTGAGGGTATATTGGGATTCGGGTGCCGTATAGGGCTTCCCGGTCGCAAATATCCATGTCGCTGACACGTTCCAGCGTTGACCTAGGCGGGCATTGGCCACCAACCCCAGTTCGTGCGGCTGATCGTGGAGCGCCGGGAACGGGTTACCGTCGTTCAGACGGTCAAAGGTGTGCTGCACTTCGGAGAGGGTGTAACTGATCCAGCCTGTGTAGCGCCCTGTTTTCTTCTGCAGCAAGAACTCGAACCCCTGTGCAAGACCGCGCCCGCCAAAGAAGAGGTTGTCAGCCTCGAAGTCAGCACCTCCCCGACGGAAGCGCAAGGAAAACTCAGTTAGTCCAGTCAGCTGTTTTCTGTAGGCCTCCATGTCGAAAAGCCACGTCGGCGTTTCGTAACTGGCTCCAACTACATAGTGGACAGCACGCTGGACGCCGACATTGCCTCCGTCTGCCAGCAACCAGAAGTCGCGCGCGCCCTCGGTGACGTTTTCGTTGACCACACGCGCAATGGTCTGGTTGTATTGGCCGTAGGCTCCCTTAATCTGGATGGCTTCGGTCAGATCGTACCGGAATGAAGCACGAGGCTCGAGATATGTGTCCCCGGTGAGATCGTAGTACGCGCTGCGGATCCCGGCAACCAGGCGTAGGGAAGGGAGAGGCTTCCAGGTATCCTGCACATAGAAAGCGGCCTGGCGCGCCTGCTGGTTTTCATAAACGATGACCAGCGTGTCATTGCGGACGTTTTCGTACTGCACGTCAGAGCGTGTGACGTGGGCGCCGAATTCGAGTGTATGTGTCTGTGACGCATGCCAAGTATTGTCCAGGCGCAGAGAACTGTCCTCCAGACGATTGTCCTCCAGACTGCCGCCAGTACGGGCAAATAGGAGCGAGTCAGCCTCTGCAGCATAGCGCTCGAATATGTTGGTCCGCTCATTCTCGCTGAAGTACCGCGAATATGCAATGAGCGTGTTTGAGTAAAAGCGAGGGGACCATTGCCGGGACCACTTACCGCTCATACCAAGATTGCCCCATCCGGTTACATCGTAGATGTCATTGAGGATGACTGCATCAACGGCCGTGACCGTGTTGGATGTCAGACGTGACTCGTCGAGATTGTCCTGGCCGTTGTAAAAACTGATCGCGAGTACATCTTTGCCCGATGGCCGGTAGTGCACCTTTGCGTTGAGGTCATAGAAAAAGAAATCGGGCTGTACCGTCGCAAGGCCAGGCCCCCGAAATCCTCCTCCTAGCGCGCCTCCTCCACGCAGGCCGCCAGGTGCCCGGATGCCTCCAGGTCCTGGTTGCTCCTCATCGGCGCCGGTCAGGGTTTCGTAGATACTGTTATAGAGACCCGTCCGCAGTACATCCGTGTACGAGCGCCGGGCGGAAACGAGGACAGATCCTCTTTGCCCAAGCGGAGCCTCCGCCACTACACTGGCGCTGAGCAGGTTGACGCCCACACCGAGACCGTAGTCGGTCCCCCCGGTTCGGCCTGTCAGGTTGACGACGCTGGAAGTGCGTCCGCCGTAGATTGCCGGGAAGCCGCCCTTGAAAACCTGTACATCCCTGATGGCATCGGCATTGAACGCGCTGAAGAAGCCGAAGAAATGGTCTACATGGTAGACAGTCATCCCGTCAAGCAATACAAGGTTCTGGTCCGGTGTGCCACCGCGCACGTAGAGCCCGGAGGATCCTTCATTAGTGCCGCTGATACCGGGAAGAAGCTGGAGAGAGCGAAATATGTCGACTTCACCGATACCGGGCAAAAGCGCCATGTCTTTGGGTGAGACGGTAACCTGGCTGATCGTCCCGGCTGCCTGTATCATCTGGTACTGCTCGGCTGTCACCACGACTTCATCGAGAAATGCTGCCGAAGGAACCAGTTCGACTTGAAGCGGGCCCGTGAGTGTCGCGGTGTCGATGTGGATCCGCGCAGACTGGTAGCCGAGGTAGGTGACTCGCAACTTCTGCGTGCCCGCGGGAACGCCGAGAAGGACAAAGTATCCATCCACGTTGGCCGCACTGCCTCGTGCCGTGCCTTCGACGAGCACGCTGGCATAGGGGAGGATTTCGCCAGTGTAGGCATCGCGTACGGTACCAGAAAGAGTGATGCGCTCCTGGGCGGTGGCGGGCAAGAAGGCCGGCAGCATCAGGAGCAACACTGCGCTGAGTTGTATGAGCCGCGAAAAAGGAATCATGATACCTGTCTTCCAGCATACAAACACGCTAGAGACGCTATAGCGGATGGGTTCATTCCATGCATCTGGCACAGGAGTGTCCTTTGGTTGGAATCACCGGCCTGCCGGATGCGTGGTTGGAGCTTTTCCGGTGGATGAGCAGAGTAACCCCTATTATTGTGTGGAATTTGCGCAGACCGGCCAGGATGGTGACTTACTAGGCGGTCGTCGCACACTGCAACCTCTAATCTTCTGCAATCAACATGCGACGAACAGTGATATGGAGTGGTTTGGTTTTTGCGCTTGCAATGCTACCAGGCGCCACGGTACCGGAGCCGGACACACCGCGGAACGTTGTTTTCATCCTCAGTGATGATCATCGGTACGACTTTATGGGATTCCATCCCAATGCACCGGATTTTCTGGAGACACCGGGTCTGGATCGTATGGCGGCGGAAGGAGCGCATTTGAAGAATGCTTTTGTCACTACGGCACTCTGTTCTCCAAGCCGGGCGTCTGTTCTTACCGGGCAGTACGCGCACCGCCATGGCGTTGTAGACAACTCCAGCCCGATTCCTGCAGGCACGCAGTTTTTCCCGAAAGACTTGCAGACCGCGGGCTATGAGACCGCGTTTATTGGTAAGTGGCACATGGGACACGAGGACGACAGTCCGCAGCCCGGCTTTGACCGCTGGGTCAGTTTTCGTGGGCAGGGGGTATACTACAACCCGACGCTCAATGTGGACGGGGAACGCGTTGAGCGGGAGGGATACATCTCGGATCTTTTGACCGACTATGCTCTGGACTGGTTGGAACAGCGAGACAAGGGTGAAGCACCTTTCTTTCTGTATCTCTCGCACAAGGCGGTGCATGCCGAATTCGCGCCAGCCGAGCGGCATGCGGGGCGCTACGCGGACGTAGAGATTCCGTATCCGGCCTCCATGGAAAACACGGAATCAAACTATTTTGGCAAGCCCCGGTGGGTGCAGGAGCAGCGCTACAGCTGGCACGGGGTAGAGCATGCCTATCATGGCGATCTCGATTTTGACGACTTCTATCGCAGCTATGCGGAGGCTCTTCTGGGTCTTGATGAAAGCGTCGAACGTGTGTTGGATTATCTGGATGCTTCCGGTCTGGCGGAAAACACGCTCGTAGTCTACATGGGAGATAACGGGTTTCTCCTGGGGGAGCATGGCCTTATCGACAAGCGCAATGCCTATGAGGAGTCGATCCGTGTCCCGATGCTGGCATGGTCACCAGGCTATGTAGAGCCAGGTGCGGTGGTCGAGGAGTTGGTACGTAACATTGATGTGGCGCCGACCATGCTCGAATTGGCCGGAGCCTCAACAGCGATCACCATGGACGGGCAGTCGTTCCTGCCTCTTCTAGGAGGTGACACCAATGCACTCTCGGATGACCGTGAGTTTCTTTACGAGTATTACTGGGAGCATGCCTTTCCGCACACGCCGACTACGTTTGCGTTGCGTGGAGACCGGTTCAAATACGTGTACTACCACGGCATCTGGGACCGGAATGAGTTGTACGACTTGCAGGCCGATCCACAGGAGCAGTACAATCTGATTGACGTGCCTGCATTTCGGCGCGAGGCCACCGAAATGCGGACGCGTCTGTTCGACCGGTTGGAAGAGGCAGGCGCCATGCGGGTGCCCATGCGTCGGGGAGGATGGCAGGCCGGAGAGCGCAAGTTGGGGCAGTAGGCTGATCATGCCATTGTGCACGGGATGACCCTGCGCAAGCCGATCGAACCGAAGCCTGTCAGACGATGCTCGCCGGATGCGCTGGTGTAGCGCTTCTTACAGATGATTCTTTCCGGTGTCGGAGCTGGCTCAGATAGCTCGGATCTGCGGTGTCACTCCTGGCCTTCATCGGCAATGGTACGAGCGTCAGGACCAAGACGGGTGGTCGGCGGAAGAAAAATAGTGCCCGGCTGGGGTTGACATATCCTGTTCCAAGCCCCCCGTGTGTCCGTGCAGCACCAGATCGATTCCCTGGATGCATGTATTGCTTACGACCACCGCGGGGTCTCCTGACAGCCATCGTGCGGCCAGCGCGCAAACCGGCCCCTTGACTACGTGCGCGGTTCAACCTTGATGACGACTGCCGATAGCGAATTGGCCGGAGACTGGTTGGCTGCAGGCCTAGGGTGCGGGCCCCTGTGTGCTGGAATCACTACGAGACGTTACAGTTCGCCGGACTCAGGGTGAAGCGACAATGCGAGTCTGCAGCAGGCAGAAACTTGCTTCAGACGCAGCATCTGCGCACGAATCAGACCGGCCAGAAACGCAGCGGAATAACAGCGTCAATAGCGGTCACAACTTTCCACGCAAACGGTTGCCACCTAGCTACAGCGAGTATCCTTCCCGGTACTCGCGATGCAGGAATTCGTTGGCCTCCGGGTGGCTCGTGACTTTCCCCTTCTCGCCATCCCAGTGGATCTTGACGCCCTGTCCCGTGCGCAACGCCACGATGCCCAGATTCATCGTTTCCGTCAGCGGCCCGGCATACGAAAACGGACTGACCGCCTCACCGATACCCTTGCAGGCATTCGCCCAGTTCATTTCATGCGTTGTCTCGACGCGCGTATAGGTCTCGGGCAGGTCCTTGTATTCCTCCATCAAGGAGACAGGAAACATCTGGTGCTCGAGCCCATGTCCGTGGTGCAACATGACCCCTTTACTCCCGACATAGATCACCCCGCCGCCACGCGGCAACTCGACATCTTCGGGCAGGCCGGCAGGCCGGACCGGCATGAGACCACCGTCGTACCAGTGCAACGATACTGGCGGCAATGCACTACGGGCCGGAAATTCGTAATGGACCGTCATCGCCAGGGGATAGGAGGCGATGTCTCGCTGCGGACCACCCCACGGGCTGAGGTTGTCCGCACCCCATGGCGTCGATGTGGCCTCGATCGTCGTCGGCGCCCCGAGCCCCAACGACCACACCGGATGATCCATCAGGTGGGCGCCCATATCGCCCAGTGCGCCCGTACCATAGTCCAGCCAGCCCCGCCATGTGAACGGCTGGTACATCGGATGATAGTCCACCTTGGGAGCTGGCCCCAGGAATAAATCCCAGTGCAGGCTCTCAGGCTTCTTGAGAGGCATGGAAAATCCGGCCGCTATGCGCTGTTGCACGGCATCCATGCCCCAACCCGTATCGGCGGTAATTTCCGTGGGCTTGGGTCTCGGCATGCCCTGCGGCCATACAGGACGGTTTGTCCACACATGCACTTCCTGGACGTCTCCAATCGCTCCCGCCTGAATCCACTCATTCACCCGGCGTGATTCATCGGTGGAATGCCCCTGGTTGCCCATCTGCGTGACCACTCCGGATTCCTCAGCCAACTTTCGAAGAACACGCGCTTCATATACCGACCACGTAAGCGGCTTCTGCACGTACACGTGCCGACCCATCCGCATCGCCATGGACGCAGCAGTGGCATGAACATGGTCGGGGGTAGCTACGAGTACGGCCTCAATAGCGCTCTCCGCATCCAGCATCCGCCGAAAATCATGGTATCGCGTGGCCTTTTCGTAGGCCTCCTTCAGTTTCTCTCTACCCCTGCGAACACCGCCTCTGCCCTGCAGCCCCCTGTGCACATGGTCAAAATCCACATCGCAAATGGCGACGATATTCTCGCTCGTCAACTGCGCCATGTTGGAAGAGCCCATGCCACCTGCCCCGATCACGGCCAGGTTGAGCGTGTCACTCGGGGCCTGGTAGCCGTGTCCGCCCAACACGTGGCGGGGCACAATGGTGGCCGCCACGCCGGACAGCGCCGCGGTTTTCACAAATCTGCGACGGGAAACGATTCTTTTTGACATGCTGACTGTCCTCGGTTAAGAATGATACAGCGAGGCGCGTGGCGCGCCTGCAACAAGGGCCAGCCGATAACCGCCAAAGCGGATCAGCAGGGCTGTTTCATAATATAACAGCCATTTTTCTCTTATTCCCACCATACACGGCATCGATATGTCGCGAACAATCCTGATTACGGGCGCCAGCACTGGCATTGGCGCTGCAACCGCCGTTGCCCTGGCGCCCGGCAACACGCTGCTGCTCCATTATCACAAGACTTCTGCAGAACCCGTCGCAAAAGCATGCCGACAGGCCGGAGCCTCCGTATACCTGTTGCAAGCCGACTTGAGCACGGAAGAAGGGTGTCGCAGCCTCGCCGAGGTCACTACCGGGCATGCCGCGACGCTCGACGTACTGATCAACAACGCCGGCACGCTGGTGGAGCGACACTCGGTGCCGTCGCTCCGCTGGAGTTTGATGGAGAAAATCTTCGCCGTGAACACGTTTTCGGCTATGATGATGACGCGCCTCTGCATACCCCTGCTCAGGAAGGGGACCGATCCCTCCATCGTCAATATTACCTCTATAGCCGCGCGCCACGGTGCTCCTTCAGCCACTCTGTATGGCGCTGCCAAGGGTGCGCTGGACTCGTTCACCCGTGGTTCAGCGAAAGAGCTGGCCCCCGATATTCGCGTGAACGCCGTTGCGCCGGGCGTTATCCTCACCCCGTTTCACGACAAGTATACACCAGCCGATCGTCTGGAGGAAATTCGCGCCGACACGCCGCTGGGCTTCCACGGCCTGAGCGAACACATCGCCCATGCCGTCGAGTTCCTGGTCAACAACGCCTTCACTACCGGCGAGACAATCGACGTCAACGGCGGCCTGTTCATGCGCTAGACCCATCAAGGCCACGCCGCCAAAAGGCATGGCTCTCAGGCAGAACCAACAAAGCGCTTTACTGCGCCAGCGAGAAATCAGCGGTCATCACGGCATTCTCCCACATCAGGGCAAGCGTCCCGCCCATCTGGGTCATGCCGACAAAGCTGATGGTGAACTGGTCTACCGACCGGTCTTGCTGACTGACATCCATGGCCACACGCAACACATCTTTGTCCGGCGTATAGTTGTAGGATCCCCACAGCCCGTCTGTGTCTTCACGATAGGAATCCTTGGCGCCGTGCGAGGAAAGTATCAGCGTGGAAGAGTCACTCCCCAGATCAACAAACAGGCTATACTCCCCGGCCGGTAACGTGTGCTCTCCGAACTGGAGATCGGCTTCCGTCATGAGGCGTGTGGACTTGTTGGCACCAGCGCGCCACACCGGCGCACCACCATTTACCTTCTCGCCCCGGCTTTCACCTTCACCGAAAATATTCGTCCTCCCGCGCAGAATAGGCCGACCATAGTCTACCACGACCCACTTGCCTCCGGAATAGTCACCCCCTTCATATGCCCCGCCGATCTGCGTAGCCGCTTCACCACGCGGAGAAGCGGACCGCTGAGCATATGCATCGGCAGTCGTCATGCCAAAAAGGAGAATAAGTGCTGTTAGAATGGCTGCGCGCATGAGTTTCCTCGTCATTGGTTGTTGTTGGTGCGTTAGCATACTGAAATATGCAGGCCGGCTTGCGCGGTTCCCACAAGTCTTCGCCGCTCCGCAGCATTCAAGCCCTCGGATCGTAGAGAAGCGGGAAGAATTGTCCTTTCAAGGGCTCGCCTTTCGGGATAGCGGGGATACCGTTAAGCAGCGGCTCGTTGCTGTCACTGCGGACACCATCAAGGAACACGTTGATAACCATCGCGCGACGCGGACGATCGGTACGGTTCTGGTAAGAGCCGTGAACCAGATGGGGATGATGGAACGTCGCTTCCCCTTTCTTGAGTGAAATGGGCACCGGCTTGAACTCCGCTTTCTGCTGCGACGTCAGCACCGTGTCGATTGCGTGCATGTCCGTAGCCAATCCCGTTACCGGGAGCAACTCCCAGTGATGGCTTCGCGGGACATAGTGCAGGCATCCATTGTCAGGCGTCGCATCATCCAGCCCGATCCAGCATGTCAAATGCCGCATCGGCGTCGTCCGCGTCCAGTACGAGTAATCCTGATGCCATGCCACCACGCCTCCGTGACGGGCCGGTTTGCAGAATAGTTGGTCGTGCCAAAAGCGGACTGCTCCATCCAACAGTTGACTCGCCGGCACCGTGAAAGCTGGATTCCACAACACATCGTGAAACCCCGTTCGAATACGCCACGCCCCGAGTGCGTGAAAAAGTACGTTGTCAGGATCGCCGGACTCGTTGACGTGATATTCGTGCCAAAGCGCACGCCCTTCGTGATCCGGGGTCAGCAACCCCGCAAGCTGCTCGCGCAGGACTGCAATCTGCTCGTCTCCGAGCATCTTGATACCCGACAGGTACCCGTTCTCCTGAAAGAATGCAACCTGCTCGTCACTGACCCGAAATGCTTCCGCATCCGGTGCTGGTGCAAAAAGGTCCGTAACCGGCGTGTGCTGCGTGGAGAGATCCGAAATCATGATTGGGCTGGGCGGCGTTAGAAATTGTACTTGATGCCCGCGCCCAGACTGATCACTTTCAAATCAGATGTGGTCATGATTCCGTCCACGGGTTCGCTGCCATCGCGGCGGAGATTGGGCGCATGACTGCGCAGAGGATCCCACACCACGGTGCCGTTGAATTCGCCATAGGCCACCCATCGCGCCTTGAACACAATAGATACCTTCTCAGTCAACAAATAATCTGTTCCAACGATGACCTGATAGCCGAAGACCGTATCTGTCAACAGGCTGTGAGCGGTGCTGACCGTGCCAGCCAGACTCGCCTTGATTTCTTCTGCGTTCGGCTGACCGCTTCCCGTCGCAATCATGGCTGGATCCGGGTGCCGGCCCCAGGTGCTTCCCCACTCAACGCTCGTGAAGCCTGCCCCTATACCAATGCCGCCAAAGGGCGTGACACGGCTGCCTGGTCTGTTCCAGTCTACGTACACATTGACGAACAGGTTATTAGCGCTAATATTACCGATGCGCTCCTCCGCCACCCTAAGTTCTTCATTGATCTTCGCAAGGTTCACGCCCGCTGCACTCGAAACCGGTGATGTCTGGTTGAAGTGCGAGGACCGAAAGAAATACTCCAACTCCGTACGAAGGGACTTGCCTAACCGGATACCGGCATTGACACTCGCCAGCGTGCCCATACCTCTGTCAAAGTCGGCCGTCCAATTATCGCCCACCCCTCGGTTCGCATCCGTACAGCCCGGCACACTGGCAAACAACGGATTGATAAACTCGTCGCAGATACTCGCTCGGTCATTCGAGTCTCCCGTAAAGGAAACCCCAGAATTCATATGTGTGCCCAATTCGAGGCTTACATAGTATCTCGAATTCATCTGCGCATGTACGGCGGTTGCGGCCATGAAACTACAGATGAAAGCAAGGACAATGGTATGACGACGCATTGTTTCAGGAGTCTAGGTGTGATCTGATCTGCGAATTCAACTGATAACGCGTTACCAGCTCAGCAGATACAAAGTTGTAATACAAGCATGTATAATGCAAGTTACTCGCCCTGAAGGCCGTGCAGATAAGCCACCAAATCCACCAGTTCCTCCCGTGTCATGGCTGCCTGCATGGCAGGCATGAGCGACCCCTCAAGTGGGGTTCTTGCATCAATATCTGTTAGTCGATACCGCTTGGTCACACCTCCTGCAATGCGCAATGCAAGCTCCTCCGAGTTCTCGGACTCTACGTATCCCACTGCCTGGGCACCGTCTTTGAGCGTGATCGCGACTCCCTCGAAACCATGACTGATACCCGCATCGGGGTGCAGGATGGAGATCAGCAGGGCCGATCTTGACAGCTTCGAGCCGATCTCGGACAAACTTGGGCCGAACACCGTAGTTCCACGGTCAACATCATGGCATTGGGCGCAGTTCGTCTGAAATACCGCCGTACCGTCCAACGGATTGCCGCGCGCCGCAGCGAGTGAGCGAATGGGCGGCAGCGCCTCCGCATTACGGTCCTCGGGCACGCCGAGCAGTTCCTCAGCACGCATTCGGATATCGACAGTCCACGCATTGAGAAGTGCGATGGCTGCGTTGGGCTTCAATGCTTCCGGGAACCGTTGCCCCTCCAGGAGTGCCAGCATCCTGCCTTGGCCTGCCCCACTCCACCCAAGCGCACTCACCGCCTGCCGCCGAACGGCCATGGTCCGCGTCGTATCCACCACCAGCTCTGCCAGGAAATCCAATACCGCCGGGCTACCACTCCCGCTAAGGCGCTCCAATACTGTCGTTGCCTCCTCTTTCCGCAACGCTTCGCGAAACGGCGCGATACCATGCATTTCCAGGAGCAGTTGCGCAGCCCTGCCCGCCAGGCCTTTTTCATTGTCGCCGAAGGTCAGTAGCGCCAGTGCCTCCCTGCGGTCGGTCACAGCAAAGCGCTCAACAAGATCGAGAAACGCGCGACGGTCGACACCCGGAGCATCCAGCACCCGGTCCAATACGGCCGTAACCTGCGCACTTGGCGGCTCGGAAGGATTCGTAAGATGCATCAGAGCCCGGTATGCCATGTCCGTATCCTTGGCCTCTGCAAGAGGGGCAAACAGGGCGTATTTCGCATCTGACGCATGGAAATCAAACGCCCGAAAATACCGGTCGGCGTCCGCCGCTTTTGTCTCCGACTCCCGTATCAGGTTTGCGAGCAACTCCTGCGCCGCCTCAGCCCTTGCGCGCCAGACAATATCTCTTCCTCCAGGCGTATTCCAGTTGCCCCCGGCCATCTGCCGCCATGCGCCGAAAAAGCGTTCCCACTGCCCTTCCGCACCGATTCCCAGCGCCTCCAGGTACCACCGATCCTTCCCGTCATGCTGCATGGCAAGTGCGGCCCACAGCCCGGCTGCCTCCGGCGCGGGGTGGCCCCTAAGGGCAATAGCCGCCTCCCGGCGCACCTGTGGTGACGCATCCCCGTTTACGGTTTCTACAAGCTCCAGAACATCAAGTCCGATCTGACGCGCCAGGCGCAGGCCGACGATGCGCAGATTCGGATCGTCATCTTGCAGTGCCGTATCCACATAGTGGGCGCCGCGGCCTTCGATCTGTCCCAGCAGCCACAAGGCGCGCGCCCGACGCCGCGGATCTTCGGCGTGCACGTGGGTGAGAAGCGCCAGCTCGGCTTGCTCACCCATGTCCTTCAACACTTGAAACGCCTGTGCGCGCGTCGCCATATCGGGGCTCTGCAGCGCTTCGGCAGCATCGTCAGGGTTGGACAGGTCCATCGCGGGAGTGGTATACGGCGCGCCCGGCGGCGCGATACGAAAGATTCTTCCGCGCTCTTGGTCTACTGCCTGGTTGCCACCCACGGTGGCATCGTACCAGTCGGCAATGAACAGCGAGCCATCCGGCGCGATGGCTACATCGGAGGGTCTGAACCATTGATCGTCCTTGCTCGCAAGGATGTCGACTGTCTCCGCTTGATATCCGGCGCCCTCCTCAAGGGCAGGGTATGCCCGCACAATACCGGGACCGGCATCCGCGTGGATGATTTCGCCATGAAAGATTTCCGGCAATAGGCGGCCCTCATAGACAAGGATGCCCGTCGGCGAACCGGCTCCGGTCTGCAACAGGTTGGGGACTACACCGGGATCATTCAGGTGCCAGTGCCGCAACGGGATATCCGCATGCATGCCCGTGCGCGGCGCCGACCAATGGTCGCCGGTCATTTCGTCGCGGTAGCCGTAGTTGCCGTATTCCATCACATAATTGATGCGGACAGCGCGGTTGCCATCATCGTCGTTGTCGGACTGCCACAGCGTGCCGTAGGCATCTATGGCCACTTCGTAATTGTTGCGGAAGTTGTGCCCCAGCACTTCGAGGTCGCTGCCATCCTGGTTCATGCGAAACACCATGCCCTCCCGGTACGGATTACCCGTGTTGTTGACGATATTTCCCGCAGCGTCGACCACTGGCTCGCCTGCCGCATCCATAAGTTGGCTTCCGGCATTGCCATAGTTGAAGTACAACCTCCCGTCAGGCCCAAACACAAAGGCGTGCACGCCGTGATCGTCTTGCAGCCCCCCGATACCGCTGAACAGCACTTCCTTACGGTCCGGAAGGTCATCTCCATCGGTGTCCGTAAACAGCAACACGTGCGGGCTGCTGGATACGATGACCTGGTTGCCCAGAACCATGATGCCGAGAGCTGCATTGATGTCGGCGCCCTGGTAATAGACCTTCCGCGAGTCCGCGGCGCCGTCTCCATCGGTGTCTTCGAGGATTAGAATACGGTCACCGGCTTCCCGCCGCGCATGGTGCGGATTATAATCCGGACGGTAGTTGACGGCTTCGCATACCCACACGCGTCCGCGTGCGTCAATGTCGATATTGGTGGGATTGGTAAGCATGGGCTCGGCCGCAAAGAGCGAGACCGCCAAGCCCTCTGCCACCTGAAACCGGGAAACGTCCACTTTTCGCCGCGGGTCGTCCACACCTAGGTCTACGGGTTCTGCGTCCTTGCATGCAGCAAGGAGAAGCAGCAAGCACGCCGGAAAAATCTTTCGCATGAGGCAACGGGCCTGTCCCGGATTCATGGAATCGTACGGAGCCCTAAAGTACACATTTGCGCCATTTGCTCGTGTACGATGCAGCATCTGGCATTATTCTGCGCCCATCGTATATTTATCATCCCACTCATGAAAGCCGCTTCAGGCGCTGCGGCGCCTGTCACACGAACGGAGGAACACCGATGTCACAAAGCGTCAAACGCGATAAGTTATTCTGGGGAAGTTGCCTTGCCCTCTTGACCACAGCCTTTGCCTTTACCGTGATTAGCGGTATCGCCTTTTCGATAAAGCAGGAATTCATCCTGACCAATGCGCAGCTTGGGGTCTTTACAGGAGTTTTCTTCATCGGCTTCACCATCAGTCAGGTCATTTTTTCTCCGCTGTGCGACACGATCGGAATGCGGTGGATCGTGCGAGGAGCTTTTGTTGGCCACGTGGCGGGTGCATTGCTCATCATGACCGCGCAAGGATACGAATTGGCCGTCGCGGGCTCTCTCTGCTGCGGGCTTGGAGCCGGACTGGTGGAAGCCGGCTGTAATCCCCTGGTGGCCGCACTTTACCCCGACAACAAGACAGCGAAGCTGAACCACTTCCACATGTGGTTTCCGTACGGAAATCTGATTGCCGCACTCATTCTAACGCTCATCTTCCAGCAGCTGGGATTGGGCTGGCGCACGCAATTGATCCTGATACTGCTTCCGGCCGCCGGATACGGTGTAATGATGTACACCGAGCATTTCCCGCCCACGGAAGGCGTCAGTGCGGGTGTTTCGGTGGGTCAAACGTTCAAGGCGCTGTTTGCCCCCATCATGCTCGTCATGATGCCCATGATGCTGCTTACGGCATCCATGGAGTTGCCACCCTCGGCCTGGGTGCCCCCGGTGCTAGAGGCGGGCGGTGTAAACGGACTGTTGGTCTTCGGATTTGTATTCGGCATCATGGGGACGCTGCGCTTGCTTGCCGCCCCTGTCGTACGCGCGCTTACGCCGACCGGAATCCTGCTCGCTGGTTCCATTCTTGCAACCGTCGGTCTGTACCTGTTCAGTTTTGCGGAAACCACGTTAATGACCTTCGCCACAGCCGCGATATGGGCCGTCGGTATTGCCTACTTCTGGCCCACGATGCTCGGCTTCGTCTCGGAACGCAATCCTAAGAGCGGCGCACTGGGACTGGGCGTCATGGGCGCAATCGGCATGCTGGCCTCCTTTATGGTTACTCCGTGGCTGGGAAACGTGGCCGACGAGAAAGGGCACAGCCAGCTTCCCGTAGAGGAAACCGTCCGCGTTCTTGAGGATGTCATGGCCCAGTTCCCCGGTATCGCAGAAACAGCGGGGGCGCGCGAGCAGGACATCCTGGCCGTCGCCGGGACCGCCGAAGACGTGTTGACTACATACGCGAATGACGGCGCCTTGCCTGTGGGCGTAACGGCCCAGGCCCTCCGGGCGGTCACAACCTCCGGCGCCGACTCACCGGTCGTACAACAGGCGGGAGAAATCCTTAATCCCGCAGACAATTACGGGGGACGAAACTCCTTCCGCACGCTCGCACCGTACGGCCTCATCCTCGTCTTCGTCTTCGGCATTCTGTTTATCCGCGACCGCCTGGCGGGCGGGTACAAGGCTACCTCGCTTTCGACGGACCAGCACGCGGGTGACGGGTAGGGCTAGCAGCGGAGCCTCCGCTACTGCTGCAGTGCGCCGTGCAGCACTTCTGCTGGATGCAGGGCCGTGCGACCCGTGCCGTGCCGGATCTGGTGCCGGCAGCTCACGCCGGCCGCGGCAACAATCGTATCCTCGCCGGTCGCCCGCACCGCTGGCAGGAGACGCCGCTCTGCCATCTTGAGAGAAATGTCGTAGTGCTCGGCTTCGTAGCCGAAGGACCCCGCCATGCCGCAGCACCCCGAATCGACTTCGGTTACAGCATAGTTGCGTGGTAGCCCAAGCACGCGGTGACTCGGCCTGGATCCGACCAGAGCCTTCTGGTGGCAGTGGCCGTGCAGGAGTACACTCCGCGCATCCCCGGTGAAATCAAGCGCAAGGTCACCAGCCTCCAAAAGCGAGGCAATAAATTCTTCGAACAGCACGGCGCACTCGGCGACGGCTGCCGCCCGATCGTCTCCCGGCAACAAGTACAGGTACTCGTCACGCATGGAGAGCAGGCAACTGGGCTCCAGACCGACAATCGGGAGACCAAGCGCAGCGTATGGTGCGAGCCGGTCTACCGTGTGGCGCGCAGCAGCGCGGGCTTCCTTGACCAGGCCTTTCGAAATCATCGGCCTCCCGCAACATTTGTGGCCCGGCAGGATGACCTCATATCCCGCAGCCTCCAGAACTTCAGTCGCCGCTATGCCGATATGCGGCTCGTTATAGGTTGTAAACGTGTCATTGAACAGCACGACCTTGCGCTGCGAAGTGGGCCGGACGCGTCGCCTCTTGAACCACTTCGTAAAGGGCACGGGGGCGAAGGCGGGTAATGTCCGGTGGCGACTGATCCCGAACCCGCGCTCGAGCCCAGCACGAACCGGGCCCTGGCGCATAATGCCATTGAGAGGAGCCGCCGCAAGTCCACTGGCAAGTCGGCTCAAACCGGCAATGTTACCGAACATCCGATCCCGCAGGGGTGTGCCGTTGGCCTCATGGTAGTGCGCAAGGAATTCGAACTTGATCTTGGCCATGTCCACGGACGAGGGACACTCCGCCTTACACGCCTTGCATTCGACGCACAGATCCATTACGGCGTGCATGCGCCGACTGGTCAACTCGCTGTGAGGCAGGCGACCCGATAGCGCCGCACGCAACGCATTTGCGCGGCCACGCGTCGTATGCTCCTCCTCGCGCGTGGCCATGAAGCTCGGACACATGGTCCCGACGGTTTCCTTACGGCAAATGCCTGCGCCATTACACATTTCGACGGCGCGATCGAAACCATGCTCTTCGCTGAAATCCAGATGCACCGGCAGCGGGATCACGCCATAATCCGCTCCGAAACGGAGGTTCTCATCCATCGGAGGAGCATCGACAACGTTGCCCGGATTCAGGATGTGTTCGGGATCGAACGTGCGCTTGACCTCCTTGTAGAGCCGATAGAGGTCCGGTCCGAAGAAGCGCTCGTTGATCCAGCTGCGCGCACGCCCGTCGCCATGCTCGCTGGAGAGCGCTCCGCCGTAGCCATGGAGCAGTGTAACCGTGAAGTCGGTGATTTCGGGGAGCTTGGCAATCTCCGTCGCCACCTTTGTGTTGATTAGCGGACGAATGTGGACACACCCCGCACTGGCGTGTGCGTAATAAGCAACTCGCGTGTTCAAACCACTACAGAAGCGGTCAATGTCCTGCACATAGGATGCCAAATGCTCCGTGGGAACAGCTGCATCCTCGATAAACGGGATCGGCTTATGGTCTCCCTTGATGCCCATGAGCAGCCCCAACCCCACCTTGCGCACCGTCCACACATCCTGCTGCCCGGCAGGATCCAGAACCGGCAAGACCCCACATACGCCCGACGCGTGGCTGCGCAGGTGTGCACGGAGGCGATCGATCTTCGAAGAGAGCTCGTCTCGCGAACTGCCGTAGAATTCCGTAATCAGGATGCAGTCCGGGTCACCCTCGATAAATGTCCGCAGCAAGCGGGCGTATTCAGGGATTCCCTTGCATAGCGTAAGCCCCAGATTGTCGAGCAACTCCACCGCAGATGGGTCGACCTCGAGAATTACGGGTACTGCCGAGAGCGCCGCACGCATACTGTCAAACTGCACGACGGCCAGGGCCTTCGCCGTTGGAACAGGCACCAGGTCCAACGTAACATCCTGCACTACGGCCAACGTCCCCTCGGCGCCGCATACGAGGCGCGCTAGATTGAAGCGCTCATCAGACGCCACTTTGAACGACACGCCGTCCTGCACGAATCGGTCAAGATTGTAGCCGCCACACCGCCGCCAGTGGCGCGGCGTGCCATTGCGTATAATTTCCCTGTTCGCCTCATCGCCCACCAGCGCCACCATCTTGCGGTAGATCTCCCCTTCAAGCCCACTGCGCGCGCATAGCGCAGGCAACCTCTCGGCTTCTTCAGCGCCAAATGACACCTGTGATCCGTCACTTAAGAGCACGGTCATCGAGCGCACATGGTCCGCGGTCATCCCATAACAAATCGAGTGACTGCCGGTGGAGTTGTTTGAGACAATCCCCCCCATGGCTGCCCGGTTGCTGCTCGCCGGATCGGGGCCGAATTGTAGTCCGTGGGGCTGCAAGAACAGGTTCAGCTGATCCAGCACCAGGCCCGGCTGCACGCGCACCCACCGCTCCTCGACATTCAGCTCCAGCACGCCATTCAGGTGTCGCGTAAAGTCCATTACGAGAGACTCGCCCACGGCCTGTCCCGCAAGGCTGCTTCCTCCCGTACGCGGGAGCAGCGTAATGCCGTACTCGGCGGCGAGCTCGACTGCTGCCTGCACATCTCCCGCCGATTGTGGCAGCAGCACGCCATGCGGCATGACCTGGTAAATGCTGGCGTCCGTGCTGTAGAGCACGCGGCTATAGTCATCCGTACGCAATTCTCCAGCAACGCGACCTTCCAGCGCGGCAAGAAAATCCGGAAGAGCAGTGGGTGTAGTAGGCATGTATCAAGAGACGCCAGAGGCGTGTGCATGCGCCAGACGTCCTGGCAAATAGGTGCGATGGGGACGGGAGTGACGCGCTTAACCGGAATTGTCAATCCTTGTACAGGATGCGCCAAATGCGGCCATGGCGCGAGTCGGCAATGTACAACGATCCTTCGGGGCCTGTCGCAAGCCCGGTAGGGCGGGCCCGCGCCAGCGTTGGCACGGTCAATGTATCGGTGCCAACAAATCCCTCGGCGAATGTTTCGAAATCTCCCGTCGGCGTTTCGCCATTCATAGGAAGAAAAACGACCCGGTAACCCTGTTGGACAGGCTCGCGATTCCAGGATCCATGAAAGGCTACGAACGCGCCTCCGTGGTACCTTGCAGGGAAATGTTCGCCGGTATAGAAGAGTACGTCGTTAGGCGCCCAGTGCCCGGGAAACCCGTAGATCGGACGCTCAAAATCCTCACAGCGGCCGACAATATTGCCGTCACCACCATACTCGGGATTAAGCAGTTTCACGTCCTTGATGTGATCGAAATAACAATAGGGCCATCCGAAGTCCGAACCGTCCTCCACCACAAAGAATTCCTCGGCAGGGAGTTGGTTGTTGTCTTCCTCGGTGAATCGTTCCGGCCAGAATCTATGCAGATCATCGCGTCCATGCTGCACGACGAAGAGTTTCCCTACCAGGGGATTCCAGGCATTGGCCACGCCATTGCGAATGCCCGAGGCGAACCGGTAACCATCTTCGTCTTGGGTCTGGCCTGGCCGGTCTGCATCAAATCGCCACACACCCCCGAAGCGCTCCAACAGCGGGCATGGATCCTGGCCTGCCGCGCCGGGAGTACGCGGCGGATCCTGGCACGTGTTCGACGGTGCGCCGACGTTGACGTACATATTGCCTGCATCGTCGAATTCGAAGGGCTTCAGAGCATGACTACGCCCGCGCGCTAGACCGGAAACCACCGTTTCGGCCTCGCCTGTCGGCAACAGCGCGTCCGCGCCCATTGGGTAGCGGACAATCATGGTATCAGAGGCGAAGTAGAGATACGCGCCGCGTAGGTGGATTCCTCCACCACCATGCTCACCGAAGTATGCCACGCTATCCGCCACTCCGTCTCCGTCAGAATCGCGGAGCGCCGCAATGCCACCCTCCGCATGCGGCGTGCGTAACGCTACATATATGTCCCCGTTACCGCGCACCGTCAATTGGCGCGCCCGTCCCAGCGTGTCGGCCACTACCACCGCACAAAATCCCTCTGGAAGCACGAGCCCATCATTGCCCGGCGCGCAGGTTACGCTTGCCTCTTGCACCTGGCAGCCACTGACGCAAAGATACGCCATCCATCCGGCGCAGAATATCGTCCAACGTTTTGTCATGATCATACAGCTTTGGTTTAGTTGCACAAGGGAGCCATCGCCGCCGTAGAGGCGCAACAACGGCGCCCTAGGACGAAAAGAGGTCACCCGTTGACGGCGGCGTCTGAATGTTGAAATGCCTGTAGGCCCTGGGCGTCGCCACGCGGCCCCTGGGCGTACGCTCCAGATACCCCTCCTGTATCAGATACGGCTCGTACACTTCTTCGATGGTGCCCGAATCCTCGCCAACCGAAATTGCCAGATTGGAGAGCCCGGTCGGACCGCCAGCAAACTTCTGGATCAGCGTAAGCAGGATGCGCGAATCCATGTCATCAAGCCCTTCTGCGTCCACGTCCAGGGCGCTAAGTGCATGATCGGCAATGGTTCCGGTGATGCGCCCGTCTCCTGTGACCTGGGCAAAATCTCGTGTGCGGCGGAGCAACCGGTTGGCAATACGCGGCGTGCCGCGGCTGCGGCGAGCCAGCTCCATGGCGCCTTCCTTGTCTATTGCGATGCCAAAAATTCTGGCGGAGCGCTCTATGATCTGCATAAGCAGGTCTGCCGTGTAGTAGTCGTACCGGAAATCTATACCGAAGCGCGCCCGCAGCGGTGCGGTGAGCAGCCCCTTCCTCGTGGTGGCTCCAACCAAAGTAAACGGCTTCAGTGAGATCTGCACCGTGCGCGCATTGGGCCCGGAGTCAATCACGATGTCAATATGATAATCCTCCATGGCCGAGTACAAGTACTCCTCCACGATAGGGCTTAGCCGATGGATTTCGTCTATGAACAGGACATCGCCCTCCTTCAGGTTGGTGAGAATACCTGCAATGGAGGCCGGCTTGTCGAGCACCGGACCACTTGAGGTGGTAATGCCGGCGCCCATTTCCTCAGCGATGATATAGCCAAGCGTCGTGTTGTGGTTGAAGAACCCGTTGGCCACAAACGAGTGTGTTCCCGGCACCACAAAGTCAAACGCCTCAGCCGCCGAAGTGCTTACTTCCGCGATCGAGTCCCAGTAGATCCAATCGCTGGCGAGTGCCCGGAGGCTCCGCACCGCGCTATGCCCGCGTGCTGCTACCGGCAATGTAGACAGCCAGTGCGCAATTTCCCGGCGACATGGGGCCACCGCCGAGCCCGGTAGGGCCGCATGCATCAGCTCCTCCGCATACGGCACCACGTCGTCCCAGACTCCGTGCGCGGATCCAGCAGCGCCCGCTTCCCGCAACCGGAGCATCCAAACGCCGAAGCGTTCAAAGCGTTGGGTGATTACGCCCACGCTCGCCAGGGTCACCTGTGCTTCGTGCGCATCCGCTTCAGATTCCAGCACAATTTCCAATGTTCCATCGGGCCGTCTGGCAGCCCCGGAGGCCAGGAAATCCACCACATCGCTAGATGCACGCATGCCTGCTTGGTCAGGCACCAATGTCCGCGAGCCCGCCGCCATTGGCATGTCTGCGCCGAATGAGGCCCGGTCATCGCCCTTGTGCACAGCCGGGGCGCCGATTGTTTCGTATGCATGGTCTGGCGCATGTTCTTGCGCCCACGCCTGTAGTCCGCGACCAATTGCTACGTAGTCGCGCGGGCCGAGTGTGGCCAATTTTTTCCATGTTGGCCCTTGCGGAGAAGCAACCAGGACCGGATGATGGGGCGTGCCTTCTAACGTGAAACCGGCGCCCGTCCGCACGCGAACGGTCGGAACGAACCCACTCGCATACACATGAGAGGTTCGCTCTGCACCATGAATGCCGCATACGGTTATCTCGAGCGGCCTGCTCTCGCCGGGCGCAAGGTCTGGTGGCAGAAGACTTGAAAAGCGGACGTAGCCGCCATCGGTCAAGACGAGGCTGCTTGCCGTAATGCACTTGCCGAGACCCGGTGGTCCAGAGAGAAGCACGTGGTCAAGCGTCTCGTCACGTTGAAGAGCCGCCTGCAAGAACACGCTGAGATTATCCTTGATTTTCTGCTGGCCGACGAATTCTCTTAGCGTGCGCGGCCGCAGCACTCTCTCGAGATCTTCTTCGCGAGTAATTTCCCGCGCTGAAAGCGCGCCTGGCCGAGGTTCCATGAAGTGACTAGACGTTAAGCGTGATGCGCTGCGCAATTGCCGCAGCTCGCCATGTCGGGACAAACAATTTGCAGAATTTTACGTTTCAACACCCATATTAAGGCAAGGCATCTGACCAGCAAATGCTAGATCTCCGACAACAGCTCAGGCTGCAGCAGAAGCTCTCGCCACAACAGATTCAGTATATCAAACTGCTGCAACTTCCGACGCTTGCCCTCGAGCAACGAATCCAGACAGAGCTTGAATCCAATCCGGCGCTGGAAGAAGGTACGTATGCCGAGGATGATATGGAGAGCACCGATCACGAGGACGAAGCGGCGCCAGAGCAGGATGACGAATTCGACTGGGAGGAGCTGCTTGCCGGCGGCGATGATCTGTACGGTTACAAGGCCCAGGTTGACCAAAGCGGCCAGGACGAGGAGCGCCGCGAGATTCCCATGGCTGCACGCCCGGGTATTGTGGAGCATTTGCGCGACCAGCGAGGATTTCTTGGCCTGGACCCGCTCGAGACCCTGATAGCCGACCAGATTATCGGGTCCATCGATGAAGACGGCTACCTGCGCCGCACGTCCGAGTCGATCGTCGATGACATTTCGTTTAACTACGGCGAAGTGCTGTCCGAAGAGGATGTGGAGCGTGTGCTGGCGGGCGTACAGCGCCTTGATCCTGTCGGAATTGCCGCCCGCGACCTGCGCGAGTGCCTGCTGGTGCAACTGGAGGTCATGCCGGAGGACACCCCCGGCCGATCCGTGGCCATCGGAATTATGGAAAAAGCGTTCCGGGCGTTCACCATGAAGCATTTCGCGGAGATAAAAAAGAAACTCGCCATTGATGATCCTACGCTGAAGCAAGGATATGACCTCATCATGCGGCTCAACCCGAAACCCGGTGAAGGATCGTTCACTGCTCAGCAGAACTACATCACGCCCGATTTCGTGGTCCGATACCAGGACGATGACTTTATCATCCAGGCAAGCAGGCGGAATGCACCGGAATTGCGTGTCTCCGTGCCGTACCGCAAGATGCTGCAAACACTCTCGAACGGCAAGAAGAGTGGCCGCGTAGACGAGGAGACCCGGAAATTCCTCAAAACCAAAATCGAGTCAGCGCGCTGGTTCATTGATTCGATCCATCAGCGCAGGCGTACAATGTTGCGTGTGATGAAGGCTATCGTGCACATACAGGAGGCATTTTTCCGTCACGGAGAGGGACACCTGAGACCTATGATTCTCAAGGATGTAGCGGAAATCATTAGCATGGACATATCCACCGTAAGCCGAGTGGTTAGCGGCAAGTATGTGCAGAGCGATTTCGGGGTCTACGAGCTGAAGTATTTCTTTTCGGAGGGCCTGTCCACAAGCGACGGCGACAGTGTGTCGAACAAGGAGGTCAAAGCAATTATCGGCGGGATCGTTGGCGAAGAGGACAAGGCCAAACCACTATCAGACCAGAAGATCGCCCGCTTGCTGGAAGACCGGGGCTTCCGTATAGCCCGGCGCACCGTTACCAAGTACCGGGAGCAACTACAGATTCCGGTGGCCCGGCTTCGCAAGGAAATAGTTTTGAAATAGCGACTGACTTCACGGATACAGCGCAAGATCTGGCGCCGGGCGAAGCGTGCAAAATAATTGTTGATCCTGCCCGTTGAACTAGACAGCGCCAACACTTGCGTGTGCGCGGCCTGTGCAATTCGGGGTGACCCCACTCCTTATTGTGGCCTCTGTCCGTGTATACAGTCATCACCAAGACATTTTCATCACAACAGCCGGGAATTGGTCTGATTTTTGCGCTACGTATCACTGTCCTCGACAACCACACGCCGAGAGGTCACTCATGGATACCAGCTCCCCGCTACGCTCGTTGTTTGCGCGCTATGTCACTGGCCAGATAGAAGAGCCACTTTGGACCAAGTTCATGCAGGCATTGGATGACACCGAAGGCCAGCCTTCGGAACGCATGGCGCTGGCTGCCTTTCTGAATGATGCCGTCAGAGACCAGACTGTTTCCATATGCCTGGGAACACAGAGGCCAGGAGTATTGGCCGACGTCCTCTCTCTGGCTCCCGTCCCCGTAGGTGTCCCTGCCTGAGGCTGAGGCTTCACCGAACATTCGGACGCTGGGAGAAACACGTGCTGCCTGCGGTTTGGGAGGGCTCCTTGCGCGAAGGGCGTCCGACAACCTGCCCGTGCACAAGCGTCTGGAGCACTTCGCGGTGGCGGTGGGCCTGTCGGTGTTGGCGATCCACGCACACCGCCTGATGCGCACCCAGGAGCGGCCCTGCGCGCCGCCTTGATCCAAACACCCGAAAAAGGGGAGGCGGTCAATCATTATGTACCCGATTCCCCGCTGTCCACTCCGCTAACAGTGCACCTCCTGTTGAGGCTCTTCCGTAAGAGATTGTGCATTCTTTGGCATTCTTTGTCGACACCTTCCTGGCCTTATGGCCGTCCGTAATCAGCACAACCTGCAGACGTACTACACGTATGCACCCTGGCCCCTGCGCACCATACCCCTTGCACAGACTGGCTTGACGACCTAAACCGCCTTCTGCCCTTTTAGCACGCCTGATGCGTCACGAACCGCAATCCTTCAGCATCCCCCACCATAAACATCAACGACGACCCGGCTCTGCTCATCGCGGAAAGTAATGACTTTGTACGACTCTCCCTCATACCCCTGATCGTTCACCACGCCGATAATGCTGCCATCCTCAAGGCGAATAGAAGCCCAGCCAGACGAAGTTGCGATAGCCATCATCCGTCCGCTCGTTTCCAACGAGCCCGAGACTGACCTGAATGCTGTCCAGATTCGGAATCTCGACATCGGCGGATATGGGGTGCGCGCGACGACTGAAGGCCACGCCTGCGATTCGGTTGGTCCCCTCTATCACAGATAAGTCACCGGCATCCGTATACAGCGCCCATCGAAGCACGCAGTGGGCGCGTTCCAGTGCAAGTTCCGCAACGGTGAGGGCGTTCTCTTCTCCGGCGTCGGTATAGAAGCTCCACTCCAGTGGAGCGTCTATGCGGAGGCGCTCCGGATCGCCGTTGTCAACGGCTGGCAGGGCGGATCGCCTGACATCAATGCCGCGGGCGCTGTCAATCGAAGCAAGGCTGCCGTAATCAAAAATCTCCGGCCAGGGCTGGTCCCATGCGCCTGCGTCATACCGGCCGGTCGGAATCAGGGCCCCAACAGGAGAAGCTCTTCCGGGATTGCGGACAATGGCCACCCATAAGGGATCGGTTTGCGACACCTCCTGCTGTTTCTGCGATTGCAGGTCCTCGCCGCAGGCCGGCAGCAAGAGCAACAGCCCTGCCAGGATCGATCGCCATCGAATGGCCGTTTGCGTGGTTCCTCCTTTCGAAAACGCCATCGGATTCGGATGGACAGGTATCACTTATTTGACTTGTGAGAATTAACTTTGCGGATTAGTCGGAGTAGGTTGGGTTGGGCTGTGCTGATCATGCGTTGTAAAGCGCTGTGCAGGGATACTCCATTGTAAGCACTGATAGCGCACCGGGTTCACCATGTCTCAGGACCGCGTTTCATCCCGCAATCAACTCACACTCTTCAGTTGGGGATACTGGGGGTGGGGCAACGCTACGGGTAAGTTGATAGAGGCGGTCGATGCTGTTGAAACTGATCGAGGCTACGAAGAGCCGATATTTGTAGACACGCGCATATCACGAAGCGTACGCGCCAAAGGCTTCAGGGGGGATGCGTTCAAACAAACGGTCGGAGCGTCGCGGTATCGTTGGATACC
The DNA here is from genome assembly GCA_963665975.1 of Rhodothermales bacterium. Taxonomy (GTDB): domain Bacteria; phylum Bacteroidota; class Rhodothermia; order Rhodothermales; family Bin80. The sequence goes on along the minus strand of OY762508.1, from coordinate 2,133,310 downwards.
TGATCTTGGTAATGAGCGGGTGCTGCTGAATACAGGACCAGCCATTAAAATCAAGAATCCCAAAGCAGCTAATGAATTACTATGCCTAGCCGATAAAATCGCGAAAGAGAAGCGACGCCTCATATTTTTCTGTTCGTGCCTGTTTCCCTACCAGGAGGGCAAACCCCATGCATGCCACAGAGTGATCATCGCCCGGCTTCTGTTGGAAGCGGCCGGGCAAAGACAGACCCCTATTGACGTAGTGGAGTGGCCGGGAGGAAGTCCCGTGGACATAATGATTTCGAAGAAGAAATATGTGTGCGCGCTTCTCAACAAGCGAAAATCCATCCCGCTTGGCGCGCGGCTACCTGTACCCCGACGTCTCGGCCTTCCGTGGGGATCCATCGTGCGTGTTACGTCGCGCAAGAATCCCATTTATGTCGTCTCGGGTCCGGCTCGTTATGGGTACGTAGGCAATGGCCGCTCATGGTTTCTGCCTGTACCCTGGGGGCCTGCCGGGACGAACGTAGAGAAGTTGAGATGTACTGCAAGAAAGCGGCGTCAGGAGTATGGGCTGGAGGTTCGAAGCATCGCGTAGGAGCAACGATGCGTGCGGACGGCACCATCCGAAGTATACACGGCCTACCATCGGATCTGCGTGTCCACGAGGCAGGGTTCGTTCGCTGATCGGAGTCTCAATCCAGCACTTTCTACGTCGAGCCTTGCGGTAATCACATCGAAGGCATCGGTCGACTTCGAGCTACTGCGAGCGAGGGTTTGAGCTTGCAAGTTCAGCTCGAACACTGTTGGATGCGTTTCCTACGGGGTCCAGGACATCTCTGGATCCAGGGGATAGATCGGGCGGCCGACGTATTCGTAGGGCAGGTTTTCAACCACCTGATAGGCGAAACCGGGCGTGAGGGCCATGATCGTGCGGGGCGCAATATCCCGCAGTCCTTGAAAGAGATACCCCAGTTTAACCACCACGATTTTGTGAGCCAACGGGTCGATGTTGACCTGCTCGAAATCTGCCGGCGCCGTGAAGGAACGGCGCCTGTTCAGCAATACCAATAGTAGGCCGCCGAGATCAACCACGGCGGGACGCTGTTCCAATTTGTTCTGCGGCGCTACGGACTCCCCGGAAGAAGTCACGTATCGCACCGTGCCGCTGATATTCAGCGGGGTGCCAAACACGGTATCGAGCTTTCCGCCAACCGTCAGGTCAACGCGCGCTCCGACGCCGGCGTGCTCGCATGCGCGGACGGCTTCGGGATCAACGATACCGGCCACGACGGCGTCCTGCACATTGTGGGCCAGGAGCCGCTCCACCACGAGCGTAATGTCCCCCGCAGCACCAGCTGTCGTGTTATCGCCTGAGTCGGTAATAAAGACGGTAGATTCGGGGGCGCCCAGCGCCGTCTGAATCGCCCCGTCCAGATCGTCGGTGGGTACGTCGAACTTCAGATCGGCGCGGCGTCGCCAGAGGGCCTCGGCCAACTGCCGAACTTCGGCTTCGGCGCGACCCCGATACGTCTCATCCTCCGCCACGACTTGCACGCTCATTCCCGCACGGGGCACGTCTGTCCACGGCATCCCGACAAAGATTGAGGCATCAAGCAACCCTTCTTTTTCTTCAATCTCGGGAAGCTGGGCATAGAGCGACTTGAGTGGCTCAACGGACGTGATTCCCTTTTCTCCAGGGATAAGGATGGGCACGTTAATGTGTGCGATCACCGGTTTCCAGTCTTGTTGTAGGGCCGCCAGCAATTTTCGCACGGCGCGTAGACGGGTTTCTTCGCCGTCGATATGGGGTGCTGTCCGATAGGCCGTCAACAGGTCAAGCTCGCTGACGAAGGCCGAAGACATGTTGCCGTGAAGGTCGAAGCTACCGCCAATGAGCACGTCCGGGCCGACAAGTGCCCGGATCGACCGGACAAGATCCACCTGGGCATCGTCGTACCCTTCAACGTGCATAGCTCCGTGCATATCGAGGTACACACCATCAATCCGACCAGCCTCCCGAACGCCATTCAAGATCTCCTGCTTGAAGCCATCGTATGTTTCTTGCTCAACCACACCGTACGGTGAGGCATTAGCATGCACGGTTGGAACAACCTCGACATTCTCCTGCCGCAAATAAGCGGCCCATAGAGCGTCCTCCAACGCAGTTTCGCCCCGCAGAATCGTAAAGTCATCTTCGGTCGTCCTGATAGAAATAAAGGTGTTCGATTCGTGCCGGATTCCGCCGGTCAGGATGCGAACCGGTTCGTGGGTCTCGGAGGCACATCCTGCCACAAAGAGCAACAGTACCATACCCAGGCAGACTACGTCGCGACTTGCTTCGATAATAAATTCCATGGTCTTTGAACGGATTGTGACAATGAAGCCAGGCTCTCCATCGCCCGGATGAGACGCGTTACGAGCCGCAGCTAGTGTTGCGTAATCGAGTCCGGAAACACCGACAGCAGGATGATACGGGCGCTGATCGGAAGTTGCATGTAGATAACCATTGCGGTAGTCAAAAGAGGAGTCCAGACCGTCCATCTACACGGTTGTATTGAGGAGCACGAGGAAGCACTGACAGCTGACAGTGTAGCGGTTCCCTGTTCCTGGACCCATTACCTGGCAGGGAATGGTAGATTTTACTTCACCCAATCAGGACATGCACCATGGAAAATCGTCGCTCCTTTGCTGCAGGATTCAAGACCAGGGTTGTGTTGGAAATCCGCTCTGGTTAACCATCAGGGGCTGAGGCTTGCAGGCGCTTTCAAATGCAAGGATAGTGTCCTCTCTCGTCAACAGTTTCTCGAACGAGCCTCCTCCGCCTTCGAGAGCAATCAACAGACGCGAAGCCCCGAACGACTGATCATGGTCTCCAGAATCATTCTGGACTGTACATGAATGCGATCGGGCGCGATCTGCGGCGATTCAGAGGCAGGGTTCCACCAATGTTTATGCGCGGTGATTTCAGACTCCGTGCGGGGTGCCCTGTCGGTCGTTTATTCCCGTGTTTCGGGGCTCAACTAATTTCCGATAATGTCACTTCGGGGGAAAGAATTGAGCGCCGTCAGCCCCGCGTCATGCCCTCATCCCGGGCACTGGATTACGGAGTGTCGGCCCATGAGGCTACGGACACCCTCGGGCATGGGTCACTGGTGACCAGCAGCAGATGCACCCATGCCCGGCGCTTCGGACACACCGTGAACACTGCGCGGCCTATTTCGTTGTTCCGCCTGTCCTGCCTCATCTTCCAGGCACGCTCATTCTGATACGGATCCCCCATGGATACGCTGTCTTCTCTATGGGGGCTGCACGGCCACCTGTTTTTTTGTTTCCTGCTTTGGGCTCTTACCGGCCCTTGGGCTACGACGCCGACCCGGGCCCAGGAGCTACCGGTGTATGAGTCTCAGGTCGTCGTCGTGCAGTTTGAGCCAAGTGTGGTCCTTGTGGGAGGAGCCACCAAGACGGGGCTAGAGGCCTTTGACCGCACAGCCGCCGGGTACGGCGTGCACACGTTAGAGCGCGTGTTTCCGTTTCTGGACCACGTACAGCCCACGCCCAAGACCGAGCGGAATCTTGCGGCGCTTCGTCGTACCTGCTATGCCCGGTACAGCGCGGGCGATGACCCCGAGCGAGTGGCGAAGGCGTTGGCCTCGGCACCTGGAGTGGTCTATGCCGAGCCTGTAATCATCAACCGCCTTTTTGAATCGGACGTCAAGGCTGAGCCCGATGATTTCTTGTTCAGCGATCAAACCTATCTGCGTCACCTACGCCTACCGGAGGCCTGGGACATCGTCAAGGGAGAAGACCTGAGTCCGCCGGTGGTTATCGCCATAGTGGACAACGGCGGAGATTGGCGACACGAAGATCTTCTGGCCAACGTGTGGACCAATGCGAATGAGATCCCAGACAACGGCGTAGATGACGACGACAACGGCTTTATTGATGATGTGCACGGGATTAATCTGTGCAACGGAGATGACACCAACAACGATCCGTTCGAACCGGAGCGAAGCTGGCACGGTACACCCGTGGCGGGCACGGCCAGTGCCGTGACCGACAACGGAATAGGGGTGGCCGGCGCGGCCTGGAATGCTCAGCTCATGCATATTTGCGGCATAGGCTACGCAGGCGTGCTGTATGCTGCCGCCAACGGCGCCGACATCATCAATGCAAGCTGGGGAGGCCGCGAGGGAGGCTTCTATTCAACCACCTTCATTGCTCAAACGCTGGATCTTGTTACCGACATGGGTGCACTGGTGGTAGCGGCAGCAGGTAATGAAAGTAGCAATAGCGATCTGTTTCCACGGTACCCTGCCAGCTACCCTCGCGTACTATCCGTCGGTGCGACAGCCAAGGATTCGCGAGAGTGGGCGGGTTTTTCGAACTACGGCAAGATGGTGAACGTCTTTGCCCCTGGTGTGGGCATCAGTACTACTGCACCCGACGGCGAATACAGCCCTTCATTGCGCGGCACATCATTGTCAGCTCCTCTGGTCAGTGGCGTGGCGGCCTTGGTGAAGACCCGGTATCCAACCATTTCGCCAGACGCTATGCGGGAGCAAATCCGGCTTGCGAGCGAGAATATGGACGCGGAGAATCCGGATCAAGCAGGACAGCTGGGACGCGGGTTCGTCAATGCCGAGGCGGCCCTGCAGGCGCCTGCTTTTCCGGCAGTACGCCTGAAGCGCTGGACGTGGGACGACACCGACGGCGACCGTATGATTACGTCAGGAGAAGAGGTAACGATCAAGGCTGTGGTCGTCAATCATCTGGCGGATGCCCGGCAACTGAGCATAGGACTGACGGCGGCCGAAGCGTATCCGTACATCGATCTATCGAATGCTGAGCAAACGGTAGGCCACCTGGCCCGTGGCGATTCCACGGAGGTGACACTCCGGTTCCTTGTGACCACCAATGCGCCCCCCTCTCGCGTGATTCGATTCTACACGCGAATACGCGACGGGGCGTTCGTCGATGAGCCGGACCAACTATCTATTGGAATAAACGCGAGGATTGAGTTGGCTCACGCCGCACTCAGCGCACTCTACACGTCTACAGACGGCGACAACTGGCGCGGCAACGGCGGCTGGGATATCACCATGGTGCCCACTCCGAGCGAGTTGGACCAGTGGTTTGGCGTCGAAGTCAGTCACGGTATTCTGAGTCGGCTCTATCTATGTTTTAACTATCTGACGGGGACGCTACCAGCTGAATTGGGCAACTTGCAAGGGTTGCAAGTTTTGGAGCTGTGCAGCAATAGTCTATCCGGGGAGATCCCCCGCGAGCTGGGCAACCTCTCGCAATTGCAATACCTGTATCTGTGGGGTAATTCACTCTCTGGGGAGATCCCCCGTGAGCTGGGTAACCTCTCACAATTGCAAGAGCTGAATCTGTGGCGCAATTCACTCTCCGGGGAGATCCCCCGCGAACTGGGTAACCTCTCGCAATTGCAGTGGCTGGATCTTCGTACCAATTCACTTTCCGGGGAGATCCCCCGCGAATTGGGCAACCTCTCCGAATTACAAGGGCTGAATCTGGACCGCAACTTACTTACGGGGGGGGGTCCCCCGCGAACTGGGCAACCTCTCACAATTGCAGTCGCTAACTCTCCCAGACAATTCGCTTACCGGAGAGATCCCCGGCGAGCTGGGTAACCTATCCAAGTTGAAATACCTGTATTTGAGGCACAACTCATTTTCCGGGGAGATTCCCAGCGAACTAGGCAACCTCTCGCAGTTGCACAGGCTGGAGCTTTACAGCAATTCACTTTCCGGGCAGATCCCTAGTGAGCTGGGTAACCTCTCGCAATTGCACAGGCTGGAGCTTTACAGCAATTCACTTTCCGGGCAGATCCCTAGTGAGCTGGGTAACCTCTCGCAATTGCACAGGCTGGAGTTGCGCTTCAATACGCTTTCCGGAGAGATCCCCGGAGAACTGGGTAACCTCTCGCAGCTGCAAAGGCTGGACCTGGGCAACAATACTCTTACCGGGGAGATCCCTCGCGAGCTGGGCAACCTCACGCAATTGCAAGAATTGAATCTGGGCAGTAATACTCTTACCGGGAAGATCCCCCGCGAACTGGTTAATCTCACGCAATTGCAAGAATTGTATCTGGGCAGTAATACTCTTACCGGGAAGATTCCCAGCGAATTGGCTAACCTCACGCTATTGAAAGGGCTGTATCTGTGGGACAATTCTCTTACCGGGAAGATTCCCAGCGAACTGGCTAACCTCACGCTATTGACTGGGCTGAACCTGCAAGGCAATGCCCTCTCCGGGGAGATTCCCAGCGAACTGGGCAACCTTGCACAATTGAAACTGCTGTCTCTGTCGGACAATGCACTTTCCGGGGAGATCCCCAGCGAGTTGGGCAACCTCTCGCAGTTGCATTCGCTGTACCTTCACAATAACGTCTTTACGGGCAGGCTGCCGAGAAGTCTCATGCAGCTGACGAATCTGGGGCAGCTGCTCTTTGGCGGCCAGGACCTCTGTGCACCGGAAGATGATTCGTTTCAGGCGTGGCTCAGCAGCATCCGGCACACCAGCGGCCCCACCTGCCTTGGAATCCATTTTGCAGACAGCGTGGCGGATCAGACCTTTACGATGGGAACGGCTATCGCTGCACTCGTTCTTTCCGAAGCAGCCGGCGGCATAAGTCCCTATACCTATACGCTGGAGCCAGCACTGCCGGCAGGACTGGTCTTTAATGACACCACACGCGCGATTGGAGGTACGCCGACAGCTGTGGCATCGGGTTCCGTATATAAGTACTCAGTAACCGACGATACCGGATCCACTGACAGCCTTTCGTTTGAGATCGAGGTGGTGGCCGCTGTTTCGTTTGCGTCTGTGGTCACTGATCAATCATTCCCGCGAGCGCAACCCATTGTCTCGCTCGTCTTGCCGGAGGCCAGCGGAGGCGCGCCACCGGTTGATTATACGCTTACGCCCGAATTGCCGGCAGGATTGACCCTTGACCAGGCCACCCGTACACTCAGTGGGACGCCCACGGTGGTCACGCCGGCTACGCCCTACACGTACAACGCCGCCGATGTGAACGGATCCACGGACAGCCTGTCCTTTAGCATAAAGGTGTTCTCTCCGACCAGTGCCGAGCATGAGTCTTTGCCGGAAGCGTTCTCCTTGTACGGCAATTATCCCAACCCCTTCCGGCATACTACGCAGCTGCTGATAGATCTCCCGTGGCCTGCCCGTGTGACAGTTGAGGTGATGGATGTGATGGGCCGCCGCGTACTAACGGCGCCTTCGGCTGACTTGGCAGCCGGATGGCAACGCAGCATAGACCTGAGCGTGGCTGCGCTGCCTTCGGGACTGTACCTGTACCGGGTGCATGCGTCATCGCTGGACGACCGCGCCGTACTCGCGGGACGCTTTGTACATGTCCGGTGAAGGATCCGTATCGGGGCTATGCGGATTCGGGTACCCGGCAATGCGCTCCCACAGTGGCAAGCGGTACGCCTCTCGGAAGACGTGCAGGGGTTGCCCGACCTATCGCTCAGGTCTGTTTTTCGGAGCTTAGATGGTCTCCGATAACGTCACTTATCGGAACCTGTTTAGCCAGCGCGCCATAGGGGAAAACAGTCCCCTGCACATACCCACGCCTCAAGTATTGTGCCAACATTTCCGGCGCGCCGAGTCCGTAACGAATCTTCCAGTGGGATACGCCATTTGCACCTGTTCCACATCCGATACAGGCGGATATAGCTCTTCATTGTGCACCCGTCGGTATGGTCCCTTGCCACCCACGGGCCTAATGAACCTGCCCGGATTATGCAAGACGCCTCCGAACGGCGGTATCATGCCCGGCCCAGAGTGGGTGGGCTGGCCTACGGAATAGGCTGCAAACTGGAGTAAAACAGGGAACGTTCTACGTCCTAAGTGTGAAAACAAGACGGTTTAGCTTTCTACCTACGCCTATAAGGGGGGTGAGCCGGCAACCACCCTCACAACACCCCCGGAATCACCGCCTTCCGCTCAGCCGGATAGTTGTCGAATAGTGCACGGTACCAGCGGTGGTGGCTGAGTGACCTCGGAACCAGATTGGCTGCGGTGTAGACGAAGAACGCGAGTCCACCCAGCGACCACGTGGCTAGCGCCCAGCCGGCCCATTTTAGCAATTCTCCGAGATAGTTCGGGCAGGAGACGTAGCGGAAAGCCCCGCCCCGAGGAATAGAATAGCCTGTCCCGCCGGGCCTTCGCAAACGCAGCAGGATGTTGTCGGAGCAGACATTGAGAATGAAGCCGGTCGCGAAGACTGCCAGCCCGGCCAAGAATCGCGGATCGCCCAGCCAGTCGACGCCATACTCGCCGATGTGCGAGATAAAGCGGGCATTCACGTAGGCGTTGACCACGTTGAAGACAAACCCACAGCCCACGACCACCACCGGCATCTTCTTGCCTGCAGTGCGCGTGCGAAGAGGGAAGATGAAGTTCCGGTTGAGGTAGTGGCACTGCCAGATGCCAGCCAGGATCAGTGGCACAGGATCATTCGCCGCATTACCCATGAAGTAGATGCACGCGAAGAGGACTGTCGCCGGCAACTCCATGACGATCCAGCCAGCCCGATTCGACATCTCGGGGCCCCAGCCACGTCCCGGGTAGTGGCGTCCGTATGGCGCCCTGAAGCGCAGCAGGCTCCAAAAGGTCAGAAGCCCCACCCCGAATATGGCCCACACCAGCGCGCCGTGGAATGTCAGCTCGGTCATCACGCCCGTGAGTCGAGATAGCCGCACTCTTCGCGAGCAGTTGCAGAGAGGACTAGTCCCTGGGGGTTGTTCGCAGCAAGAGCAGAGTATGACGCGTTCCGATCAGAAAGCGGCATTATCACTGTGGTTTACGACAACCTAGGGCACCGTTAGTTGACTAAGATCAGCCCGTGGCCCCGCATCCACTTGGTAGTGCCGTTCCAGCTGGCGAAAACAGGCGAGGTCCAGACACATGATTAGACACTCCGACGGCCAGCAGTCGATGCACATTCAGATCAATGTTACCCAACTAATCAGATTCATGTTGCCCACCTAATGATCAAGTCCCAATTGTGCTCTGAATTCGCCATCAGTTGGTTTTGCTTCAAGCGACTCGGGCAGCAGGCTTCACAGTGTGGCCCGTCAGAGGATGATCGGATCCGCACCTGATTCAAGGCAAGGTGAACTGAGAACTCCTCAGTTCATGATCCCTGGCGCGCTTCGTCAGACGCTTCCGTCTCGAGCGCAGCGTCCATTGCCGATCCCTCGCCGCCGGTCGGCGTGACTGCCGCCCGGCTGCTGACCGTTTCGAACCAGCCCGCCAGCGATCCATACCAGCCGGTGGCTACCGCAGCCCGGGAAAGTAGCGAAACCTGCTGAGCGGCGAACAGCACGACCACACTTGTGGTCGTGGCGGCCGTTACAGTCCCTTCCAGCATCAGCGGCAGCAGTATCGCCAGACAAGCGCCTGCCGCCCACGCCGCGTAGACAAGCACAATTAGCCCATGCCGAAACGGCCATACAAGACCGATGGACAGCGCGGACAACACGTTGTGTCTTCCGATGACCAGCGCGGCCCGGGAGACGCCTCGCATTAAACCGAGCGTCGCAACGAGTAAGCCTGACAGTACGAGCGTGGCTATGCCAATCCAAAGGATGGCCACGGGACTCCTCCATGCCGCACCGATCAGCCCCGTAAGCATCAACACCGCCAGGATTCCCAGACACAATAGAACCAGATAAACCAGCCCAAGCACGATGCTCCACAACAGAAACCGTCCCGCGCCCTGTAAGAATGGTCGGGTCCGGGTTCCTTGCAGCGCGTGGAGAAGCCCTGCGCTGAGCGCGGCTTTCCAGACCACATACAACGGGAGAATCCAAAGCAGGTGACTGGCCAGTGCAACAAGGGGCTCTCTCGCCGCGGAGAGAATGTCTGCCCACACGACAAGATCAAAACGCGCCGCCAGATCATCGCCGAATCCTGAATGGTCTACGATATCCCCCACCGTACGCACCAGGGGCACAGATACCGCGAGCGCAAATAGCAGGTTACCTGCATAGACTACTGCGGCAAGCTCCGGTCGCGAGCGCAGCCCGGCCAGTCCCGCGATCATGCCTTCTTGAATCGTGGGCGCCGCAGACGTTTCCGCGGCGCTCACAGGAACGCCCCCAACACGTGTAGGACCAGCTGCATCCATGTGGAAGTCTTGAATAGATATTTAAGTTGAAACACAGTTGATGGCGCCAGCGACTGCCGGTTGTTCAGCCGGTTGATGTCAAGCCAGATGGCATTCTCCGGGTCCAGAAACGCTTCCCCTACGGGCGTACCATGCTCAAACATGAACGCTTTCGAAGCCGCCTCGCCATCCCAGGCCACACGCTCCGACGCGCCGTCTTCGAAGCGAACCTCCAGCGTCTGCGGGAAAACTCCATCCCTCAGCCGCCTGACTCGCACGAGACTAGTAACCCCTGTACTGTCACGGGTGACCTCCACCGTGTCGACGGCGTAGTCCACGACGGCCGTGCCGTAGACGTACTGCTCGAAGAACCAGTCGAGGTCCTCCCCCGATACTTCTTCGGCAACCTGCTGCAGATCGCGCGTCGTCGGATGCCTGAACCGCCACCGATGATAGTACGTGCGCAAGAACTCCCGCATCGTGGCTTCGCCCAGGTAGCCATCAAGCGTGTGCATTACCGTAGAAGACTTCCAGTAGGAAGCCTTCCCGTAATCGGAGGCTACTTCGTACTCCCACGACCGGGTAAACAACGCCCCGCGTCCCGGTGATGATCGCACGTAGGCCAGACGCTGGCTGGGGCCGTCATCGATCCGCAGTCCGGGAATCCCCAGTACGGATCCAGGGCCGAAGGCCTCATCCATGATGCGAGTCTCGACGTAGGATGTCATCCCTTCGTCAAGCCATGCCTCCTCGAATTCGTTGGAGGCCAGCATCCCATAGAAGTACTGGTGCACGAACTCATGGACGGTGACTAACTCCAACATCCGCAGCCACGAGGGCAGCCCAACTACGGTGCCACACGTGATTAGCGTCGGATACTCCATTCCATTGGCGCCGCCCAGGCCGTCCACCAGCGTGAGTGTCGTGTAGGGATAGACTCCCAGGAGGTCATCCGTTTGCTCAAGTGCAATCTTGACGGCATCGAAGTGGCGTTGTGCCTGTGCCTTGTGCTCGGGCTGGATGAGCAGGCGCAGGGAAACGTGGCGCCAGGAATCCTTGAATTCCATGAATACCGGACTTGCCGTCCATGCAAAGTCATGTACGTCCTCGGCGCGGTACGTGACCACCTTCCGCCCATCTGCAACCCGCGCATCGGTCCTCACTCCTGTGGCCCCGATAACGAAATCCTCCGGCACGTCAAGCGTCACATCATAGGTCCCGAAGTCTGCGTAGAATTCACTGTTGGCGTGAAACTGGTGCGTGTTCCACTGGCCTCGCACGGCATCCTGCGGGACATAACGCTGCCCGGGCGTCTCGTAGACGCCGAGCTTCGGAAACCACTGCGCCACCATAAAGAACGGCGAACCGTCCGGTTTCTCTATCCAGCCGGTTCTTGCGATAATGCCCGGAAGCACGGCCTCAAAGCCAACCTCGAGCATGATAGCCTCCCCCGGTGGGACAGGCTCAGGAAGTACGACCATGGCAACTGTTCGGTCGTCCACATTGTCATCATCCGGCTGAATGAACGTCAAAAGATCGGTGAGATCAAGATCGGAGGCCGGTGCCTGTGAGGAGAGTTGCCCCGCGTCTGGAGAGACAATCCTGATATGTTCAATAATGACGCCACCCGTGTCGCCGGTCGCCTCGAAGCCGCGATGGGCGCCGCCGCTCTCGCGCATGAACGTGGATCCATCCCGAAATGCGTTCAGATACAGATGAAATTGTAGCGTGTCGACGTCGACAGCATCCGGATTGCGCCATACGATGCGCTCCGTCCCCCGCACCGTGCGCGCATCAACATTCAGCGATGCGTCTATCGTATAGGCGACGCGGCGGTCACTTTGGGGCGCGTCAACTATCGTCGCTTGCTGCGCCAAAGCCACACCCGGCAGCACAACGGTCAGCAGAAGAAGGATTGCAGGGTTCAATTGCATGGGAAGATCCAACGTGGTCCGGTTGCTTGGAAAGGTAGCACTATCGCAGGCTTTACGCATCAGAGGCTATTCTGCGCCACACATGCCAATGCTTATGTGACGTTCGGCATCATAATCGGGGATGTTGACGCCGGAGGTGATCCACAAAACTCTGCGACAGGTCGCGTGGGGCGGAGACGCAAATGTCGAAGCCTACCCGATCCACACCGACTTCACGTTCACGAACTCGTGAATGCCGAAGAAGGAGAGTTCGCGCCCGTAGCCGCTCTCCTTGACGCCGCCAAACGGGAGCTGCGGGTCGGAGCGCACGAAGGCGTTCACGAAGCAACTGCCCGCCTCGATCTCCCGCGCCGCGATCTGCCGCCCACGCTCCAGATTGCGCGTGAAGATCGACGCACCCAGCCCGTAGCGGGTGTCGTTGGCAACAGTGATAGCCTCCTGCTCGTCGGCCACCCGCACGATGGAGAGGACAGGACCGAACAGTTCCTCATCGTAGGCGGGCATGCCCGGGGTCACGTCAGCCAGCACGGTGGGCGGATAGAACCAGCCCGGCCGGTCGGGCACTTCGCCACCCAAAAGCAGAGAGGCGCCGCGCTCGACGCTGCCGCGCACCTGGGCGTGCAGGCGATCGCGCAAATCCTTGCGCGCCAGCGGACCAATGCGGCTAGTCTTCTCGAAAGGGTCACCGAAAGTCGCCGCGCCCATGGCCTCCACGATCCGTTCCCGCAACTCGGCCAGCACGGGCTTGACTACAATGCAGCGCTTGGCGGCAATGCAGCTTTGACCAGTGTTGAGCAGGCGGCTGGTCACACACTCCCGAGTGACAAGCTCGAGGTCGGCATCCTCCAGCACAATGCACGGGTCATTTCCGCCCAGCTCCAGCACGGACTTCTTGGCATGGGCGGCAGCGGTCGCGGCCACCGTTTTTCCCGCCACCGTGCTTCCCGTGAGCGTGACTGCACGCACCCGCGGATCGGCGATCAATTCTGCGGCGCGCTCGTGGTCGATGAGAAGGGTGCGAAAGAGATCATCCGGGAAGCCGGCCTCCCGGAAGATGCCCTCGATGGCCAGCCCACAGCCGGGGACATTGGGAGCGTGCTTGAGGAGTGTGCCGTTCCCTGCCATCAGGGTGGGTGCAGCAAAGCGGAAGACCTGCCAAAAGGGGTAGTTCCACGGCATAATGGCGAAGACTATGCCGATCGGTTGGAAGGCGATGAAGCTCTGGCGGGCAGCGGTCGCAACAGGTTGGGGAGTCAGATAACCGGGCGCATGCTCGGCGTAGAAGTCGCACACCGCCGCGCACTTGTCGATTTCCGCACGCGCCTCCCGCACGGGCTTGCCCATCTCGCGCGTCATAAGCGCGGCGAAATCGTTGCGCCGCCCACGGAGAATGACCGCCAGGTTGCGCACCAGCCGCGACCGCTCCTCCATGCCTGTTTCCCGCCACGCGAGGAAGGCGTTCTGACAGCCGGAAACAGCCTTGGCATGATCCCCGGAGGACATCTCGGGGTATTCCCTGATGCGCCGGCCGGTGGCCGGATCTACTGCTATGAACGACATTGAGTGTAACCTCCAGGGAAACGAAGCAGCTCATGATTGAAGCAGTCTACAATATTACGAGAAAGGAGGCGCGTGTGACGAGACCGTCCATCCTCATGAACTGTGACCTGAATTGACACAGAAACGAAGGGGGAATTACACAGTAAGCTGAAACTGCGTTACTGATTCGACGGAACCTGTTCCCCGTAGTATCTGCACTGTATTGGTTCCCTATTTTTGGACATTCTTCAGGGCTGTTCGATCCGGGCCCTCACAATAATCTCGGCACCTTGTTCGTCCGTGCTGATGCCGTAAAGCAACCCGTCTCGCACTATCGGTTCCGGGTCTGACTCCAATGAGAATGGGAGGCGGATCTCTCCCAGAAAATATCCCTCGGGGGTAAACAGGTCGAAGAGGCGCCCTACGTCCTCAGGAGTTGCCGCAACCCGCATTACCCACAGATTTCCTGCGTCGTCGCAAAAGAAGGAGGTTGTGACTGGCTTGGTCCTCGGAATTCTCGACAGATCAACCTTTCCTCCCTGGTTCGTGAACCACCTGAGACTCTCGAGGGTTACTTCAAGGTCTGCGTTGGTTACCGGTAGCGGTTCAACTTCCTTGATCACGCGCCGAAGCACCTTTCCACCGGCGGTGATTTCAGCAAGCTCGTACGTTCTCGTGAGCAGCGTCCAAAAATTGCCGCTTGAGGAGAATCGCCAGTCGAAGGATCCCTGGAAGGGAACCGATATGCTCGTGGTCGATCCGCCGTCACTGACTAGTTCGAAGCGCTCACTCTTCACGGGACTCTCAGGGAGCGCAATCGTATCAAGCGGAGCAAAGGATTGATCAAACCGGGCTAACCACACTTTAGCATCCTCCTCGTCAAAGGTTAGGACCAAGGCGTTGTAGCGTCCCATTCGGTCAAAGCCACCCGGGTAATTCCAGTAGTCCCAGCCAACGCTGTTAACCTTTTCCGTCCTCTGGTAATTTCCGCCCGAGTCCAGGATAGAGAGCCGGCCCTTCTGCATTTCCATTACCCAGATCTCGCCAGTGCTGCTAACGTCAACCGCACTGGCGCCTTCGAATTCCCCCGGCCCGGCTCCCTCGCTCCCAACCGTGCGTACGAACGCACCATCCGAGTCGAAGACATGAATCTCTTCCGATTGGCTATCAAGCGCATACACTCGTCCTTGCGCATCTACATCAAAGGAGCGAATACTCCCAAACAGAATCGCGTCGTCACCTGTGTCGCTTCCAAGTCTCATCTCCTCCACTATCCGCCAACCCTCTTCTGGCGCCCAAAGCGGCTTGTCAATATTTCGGACTGCAACCTCACCGGAGGAAAGAGTATCAATTGTGCCGGACCATCCGTCGGTACCATCGATGGTCGTGGGACCACACCCGAAGCCAAGTAATGAGAACGTCAAAGCAAGCGGTAAAGCGAATGAGAAAGAAGTGGATGACATGGCTAAGCGGGCGTCATGGAGTGTGCGCGAGCAGCAGAAAAAAGAAACGGATGTTATAGTTCACTTATTGACACCAGAGAGGCAGCAGTTCCAAACATGGAAACAAGTTGAGTTTATGAGAATCGCTGTTTCGTGAAAATATGTGGATGACGGGTGCGAGACGTGCCAGTAGCGATCATTCGATGCCCTGATACAGGATTTTCTTGCCTGTTGCTCTAAGGCGCGCCCCTTGAAGCCGATTACGATTCTGAGACATCTGGTGAGACGTATGCGGTCGCTCGCCAATGCGTCTGCGGATAGGCACCAGGGGCCCAATCTGTACTACACGCTGGCCGGTGCCATGTTGCGTGCGTTTGCCTGCTTCTTTCCGCTGTCGCCTTCCTTTCTGGCCTTCCAGCGGAGCATGCAAAAGAGTAAGTCCCGTTCGCACTGTCAGACGCTGGCATACAAGGCATTCCCTCCGACGGGCAGATTCACAACCTTCCGATAAGAAAGAGAAACAATGGACTGGCAGCAACACAATGATCGGGCGGGTAACGAAGCGCCTGGAGGAATTGACATCCTTGCAGGCTAGTCAATTGGGCCAGGCGCTCGGGTCAGAGCACCCGGTGCTTCGGGCCGTCCAGCAAAGGACAGGTGTCGGGTGGGGAATGGATCTGTAATGAAATGGACCCGCACCAACCATTACCCTCAATTTCCGAAAAGTCCCATTGGTATGATGAGGGCGGCAATCATATTGAAGCCGATACCGATAACCCGGAGCACGAGGTTGAATTTGCCTGTTTTCCCATCCAAGATTGCAACCAAATTGGCATATTGGGCCTCGAGCTAGCTTTCGAAGCGGTGGATGTGGTTGGCAGAGGCCAATTCTTGGACAAGTTCCGTGGATAGGTGCCCATTTAGGCCTTGGAGGCTGGCGCGGGTCAGGATGTCGTAAAGCTGGGCGCGGTCGTCGGTTGGCTCCAACAGTGGAGTGGGCACCTGAAGGGTCGGCAAGTGGTCAGGATCGTTGCCAGGCATATCAAATAAACGGCGCGTATACACGCACTGACTTATGTGCACACTGTTCATCGCCAGTTGCAATTCCAAGATCTGGAAAAACTGCAATACAAGGGGTCTCCACGGGTGTCTGGACGCATAGGGACACAGCATGGTGGCATTTTACAACCCTCTTTCTTTAATGGATTCCATGACAGTTATTTTTTGGCGTATTATCCCCATCGAGATTCACCAGTGTGACAACCGGAATCACTACGCTATAAAAACTGGACGCGAATGGCCCGTTCCAACGATGACTTATAACGTCTCCCGATGCCCAAACATGACATCGTCATAGTCGGGGGAGGAGGCGCAGGCCTGCGCGCCGCCATTGCGGTGGCGGAAGAGGCCCCGCACCTGAGCGTGGCGCTGCTTAGCAAGGTCTATCCCATGCGCAGCCATACGGTGGCTGCCGAGGGCGGCGCAGCAGCCGTTATCAAGGAGCATGACAGTTTCGACCACCACTGCCTGGACACCATAGCAGGCGGAGACTGGCTGGCGGATCAGGCCGCCGTGGAAGCGTTCGTTCAGGAAGCGCCGGCAGAGCTTACCCGCCTTGAACACTGGGGATGCCCCTGGAGCAGGGAGCCGCAGGGTCGCGTAGCCGTGCGACCCTTCGGCGGCATGAAAATCGAGCGCACGTGGTTTGCCGCGGACAAAACCGGATTCCACATGCTCCACGCGCTGTTCCAGACTTCCCTGAAATTCGGCAATATCACCCCATACGACGAGTTCTTCGTCACCAGGCTCCTGATCGAAGACGGCCGGTGCCAGGGCGTTACCGCCCTGGAAATGCAGACCGGTCGCGTCGAAGTCATCGCCGGCAGCGCCGTCATTCTGTGCACTGGGGGCGCAGGGCGCGTATTCCCCTTCACCACCAACGGCGCCATCAAGACCGGCGATGGCATGGCCATGGCCTATCGCGCCGGTGTCCCGCTGAAGGACATGGAGTTCGTGCAGTACCATCCGACAGGACTGCCAGGCACGGGAATTCTGATCACTGAGGCCGCACGCGGTGAAGGGGGCATCATGATCAACCGGGATGGCTATCGCTATTTGCAGGATTACGATCTCGGCGCGCCCCTGGACGTACTCGATCCCGACCACCCGGTCAAGAAGAGCATGGAGCTCGGCCCGCGGGACCGGCTGAGCCAGGCCTTCGTACACGAAAAAGAGCACGGGCGCACCATCAAGGGGCCGTACGGCGACGTGGTTCATCTCGACATTCGGCACCTGGGCGAGGCCCGCATTAACGCCAAGCTTCCCTTCGTCCGGGAATTGGCCACAAAGTATGTTAACATTGACCCGGTATACGAGCTCATTCCCGTACGACCGGTGCTACATTACTTTATGGGCGGCATTGACACCGATCTGAATGCAGCGACGCGGCTGCCGGGCCTGTTCGCCGCTGGTGAAGTGGCCTGTGTCAATATCAACGGCGCCAATCGGCTGGGTTCCAATTCGCTCACGGAACTGCTGGTCTTCGGAGCGCGGGCAGGCCGCCAGGCGGCGGAATTCGCCACGCACCATGCGCACGTCTCCATGCCCGCGCTCGAGAAACAGGGCATCGACGAACAACACCGCATAGCGACACAGTTTTTCGGCCATAAGCGCGGCGGCGAGCGCGTCGCGACGCTGCGCCGGGAGTTGCAACACACCATGGAGACAGGAGCCGGAATCTACCGGTCGGGAGAGCAACTGAGCGCCTCGTGCGACAAGCTCCGCGAGCTGCGAGACCGCTTTGCGCGCGTGCAACTTGATGACCGGAGCCTGACATTTAACACCGAGCTCATCTCTGCATTTGAGCTCGATTTCATGATCGACATAGGCGAGGCGATTACGCACAGCGCAAAGGCGCGCAAGGAAAGCCGCGGCTCGCACCAGCGCACCGACTTTCCGGACCGCAACGACCGCGACTTCCTGCGGCATTCGCTCGCATTCGGTGAGGACGACGCGCCGCGCATTGCCTACGCAGAAGTATCGATTACCCGCTGGCCACCGGCCGAACGGGTATACGGCCGCTAGCGGCATACCTTTAAGAAATCGTGTAGCGAGAAGACGCCATGGCGCAAGACACCATCACCCTTGAAGTATTTCGGTACCGCCCGGAGGAGAATTTCGAACCG
Organism: Rhodothermales bacterium; assembly: GCA_963665975.1. Taxonomy (GTDB): domain Bacteria; phylum Bacteroidota; class Rhodothermia; order Rhodothermales; family Bin80. The sequence goes on along the minus strand of OY762508.1, from coordinate 2,115,066 downwards.
GTGTTTCAAACATACGAAGTCCCGCTGCGGAAAGACTGGGTCATCCTCGATGCGCTGAACCATATCAAGGATGAAATCGACGGCACGCTGACCTACCGGTGGTCCTGCCGCATGGGGGTCTGCGGCAGTTGTGGCATGATGGCCAACGGCCATCCCGTGCTTACCTGCGCTGCGTTTCTCGAAGCGTACCGCCCGGGACCCATCCGGATTGAACCGCTCGCCCATTTCCCGGTCCTGCGCGATCTCGTAGTCGAGATGGACGACTTCATGGAGAAGCTCAATCGGGTGAAACCGTGGGTGATCCGCCAGGAAGAGCAACCGGTAGCCGACGGAGAGTATTTGCAGTCGCCGGCCCAGTTGGCCGCCTACAAGCCCTACAGCATGTGTATCAATTGCATGCTGTGCTATTCAGCCTGTCCCGTGTACGGGCTGGAGCCCTCGTTTATCGGACCTGCGGCCATCGCCCTGGCGCAGCGGTATAATCTGGACAGCCGCGACGAGGGTAATGAGACCCGCCTTGAAATTCTTTCGGAAGACGGCGGGGTCTGGGAGTGCACATTCGTCGGCGAGTGCTCTGAGGTATGCCCCAAGTCCGTGGACCCGGCAGGCGCCATCCAGCGATATAAGGTTACCGGCGCCATGGCCTGGTGGAAGTCCTTTCTCATGCCCTGGGGCAAGACGCCAGAGGTCGCCCCCAACGCATAGGAATTATGTCCCATCTGCCCCGATATCAGCAATACCGGCCTCGGCGGTACATCCGGCGAATGCCCATTTCCTGGTGGGTGCACAAGTGGGTGCATATGCGCTTCATTCTACGCGAGCTGACGAGCGTCTTTGTCGCCTTCTATGCCATCATTCTGGTATGTTATGTGCGGGCAGTCCGGCTCGGGCCGGAAGCCTATGCCGCTCTGTTGGACTGGCTGGAGACGCCGCTGTCAATTGGGCTCCATGCGGTTGCGGCCGTTATGGTGCTGTTTCACAGCATCAGCTGGTTCCGGCTTGCGCCCAAGGCAGCCGTGATCCGCGTTGGCAACCGCATACTGCCAGACTGGCTCATCATCGGCATGAACATTGGCGCGTGGGGCTTTTTCTCCCTCGTCCTTGCGTGGCTCCTCCTGGCATCCTGACTACGTTGCAGCTATGGCTCACAGGCTTGGACTTCCCAGGGACCCCTTCTGGTGGACGCTCTTTGGCGCCGGCGGCGTCATGGCGGCCTTTTTTCTGCCCGTGCTCCTGTTGCTCACCGGCCTGGCTATCCCGCTGGGATTGGTGGACGCACCCGCGTATGCCCGCATGCATGCGCTCATTGCGCATCCGCTGGCGCGCGTGTTCCTTTTTGTGCTGGTTTCTCTATCGATGATGCACTGGGCGCATCGTTTCCGGTTTACTCTCTACGACGGCCTCCAGTTGAAACACCTCGAAGGACTGATCATGCTCTTATGCTATGGCATGGCAGCCCTCGTCTCGGCCGTTATTGCCTTCGAACTTCTTCAATTCTGAGTGCCTTATGGACTTCGAACTCAAATCGATGAGTACGGCGGCGATCACAAAGTCGCTGGGCAAGGCCCATCGCTACCGCCTTCTGAACGAACCCATGCATGCCGAAAGCATCTGCCTGGATGTGCTCGCGGTGGATCCCGAAAACGAGCAGGCCATCAACATCCTCCTGCTTGCCGTCACGGATCAGTTCGACAAGCGACTAACCGAGCGGTTTCGGCAAGCGCAGGCTCTCAAGGACCGCATCAAGGATAGATTCAAGAAAGTCTATTATGGAGGGCTGATCTGTGAGCGTCGGGCGCTGGCGCTCTATCGTCGCGGAGGACCCGGCGCAGCCTACGTCACCTACGACTGGCTGCGTAGGGCCATGCACCTGTATGAGGCCGCAGACCTAATGAGTCCACCGGAGAATGATGATCCCATCCTGCGCTGGAACACGTGTGCGCGCTTCATCATGGATCACCCGGACATCCAGCCCGAACCCCACGATACCAGTGTGCAATTTCTCGATGTATAGAACCGGGGTGGCGGGCCAAATTCATACTTCCAGGAAACGCATGAATTCCTCAATCCGCATCTGCAATTCGTAGTCGTCCTCTTCGCCGTAGGACGCAACTATGGTGTATCCGTAATACTGCAACAAATGACGAACATGCGCCGAGTCACACCGGTTGAGCTTCAACGTTATATGAGCGGGGCCTCCGTCGCCCAGAGGCATCTCGGTAGCTACTGATCGTACTTTTGTGTCGCTTTGCTCCACGACATGGAGCAGCTTGCTAAGCGAGGTGTCTCTTGCGCTACACGCAATAACGAGTACTGCTCCGCTATCCTGCGAAGCAAGCATCCGGGCCAGATGGTCAAACAGGTCCGCGCGCAACACCAGACCCAGATAGCGCTCGTCTTTCGCTACAACGGGAATCCCCGTTAACCTGTGCTCCACCATCCGGCCTGCCACGTCGAGCACATGCGCATCCGGCAGGGCAACGACGGGGCGGGGCAATGGCAATTCTCCTACGCAGCGTCCATCCAGCTGAACCGCTCCTTTCGCCATCAATCCGTGGAAGACACCATCGGCACCAACTATCGGCAAATGACGTACGTGAAACTCCGCCATGATGTCCAGCGCATGCTCCGCCGAATCTGTCAGCGCAAGCGTGGGCACATCAGCATTAAGGAACTCCTGGGCCGTCATCACAGTCGGGGTTTTTGTGATCGGCGTAGCGGTCACATCCAGGCGCATTTAACCGTACGAAGATCTTTTGCCAGTCGCAAGCGAATGGCCACTTCCAGCGGAAAAAAAGTCGCCTATACCGGCTTCAACGCTGCATAGCGAGCCAAAACCGGCGTCAATTCCTTGAAATGCTTGCGCGCCGCCCGAAACCGAAGCCGCGCAACAGGCTGTGGGGTGGCGCCTGCCTCGCTGCCTTGCGCCTCCATATACTCTTCCGACAGCACGTCCGCCACCCGGCGGATGTGGGACAGCGTCTTTCCTTCCGATAGTGGCACATACGCTATCCGCTCCACAAAGTCCCGTTCAATACAGCGCAAAAGGTGTGCCTTGAGTTCTTGGAGTCCCGTCCCGTGCAGCGCCGATACGAATGCTGCATTTGGGTATGCCATTTTTGGCGCTCTGAGCGCCTCCGACTCTTTCAGCGCATCGATTTTATTGAAAACCAGAACCGTCGGCTGCTCCGTCGCGCCGATGTCCTGCAGCGTCGCGCGCACTACGCGCATGTGATCCTCATAGCTCCGATGAGTAACGCTCACCACATGCACCAGGACATCGCTCTGCCGCACCTCGTCAAGGGTGCTCTTAAAACTCTCGATCAGTCTGTGTGGAAGCTTGCGGATGAACCCCACCGTGTCCGAGAGCAGGATTTGCTTGTTCGCCGCGAGGCTGACCATGCGGGTTGTCGCATCCAGCGTTGCGAACAGGCGATCTTCCGCCAGCACCGTCGATCCCGCCAGCTTGTTCATCAGTGTGGACTTGCCGGCATTGGTGTAGCCAACGAGCGATACACACGTGTGCTGTTCGCGCCCCTGGCGTTGCATACTGCGTTGCTGGTCAATCTTCTTAAGGCGTTGCTTCAGTGTAGCGATGCGTCGCCCGATCAGGCGTCGATCCGTCTCGATCTGCGTCTCCCCGGGTCCGCGCGTGCCAATGCCACCTTGCTGTCGGGACAAATGCGTCCACTGCCTCGTCAGGCGGGTCCGCAGATAGTCCAGTTGCGCCAATTCTACCTGTGTCTTGGCGACAGCGGTCTTGGCTCGGCGCGCGAAAATATCCAGGATCAACGCCGATCGGTCCAGAAGTTTGCAGTCGAAGGCCTTTTCCAGATTACGAATCTGCACCGGACTCAGGTCATCGTCGAAGATCACCAGGTCCGTATTGCTTTCCTTAACGCGTTGCGCAATTTCCTCGACTTTTCCCGAGCCGATATAGGTGGATGGACTTGGCCGCGGCAGCACCTGCGTTACGCGACCGGTCACGCGGGCGCCAGCGGTATCGGCCAGCAGCGCCAGCTCGGTCAGTGAATCTTCCAGTTCTGCAGCAGACCCGCGCGGCGTCAGTGCGCCGACAAGGATTGCTTTCTCCGCAGCTGTCGGTCGTGTGCTATGCAAAATCGACCGGGATCGGGTTGGTTACAGGGAAGTGTCAGACGGATGGAAGGCCATTTCCGGGCTGCATTTCATAGTCAGGCGCTGAATGGTTCCACCGCCACCGCATGGAGACGAACATTTCGGCTATCAGACATAATAGGGTAATCCACAGGAAGACGTGCCAAACCTCCACTCCGGTTCTATCCGCCAATATCGCGGCCAGCAGTGTCTGCGGCTCCCCTGGCTCACTTCGCATCGCCCGCACGGGCAGGCCCGTCGTAGCGGCCAGGGTGTCGGCAGCCTGTTCAGACTGCGCCGTGGCGAGGTCTGACTCCCGGCTGTCCACATTGAGCGCCAAGCGGCGCAGAAGATCCTCACCTGCTCGCACGTCGTATATGCCGGGTTGCGTAAACGCATCATCGGTCTGCACCAGGACGGCACCAAACAGGCTACGCTGCTCTGGAGTTACTTCGACACCGTCCGGCGTCATGATCCGCACAATGGGGCCGCCTGCAACACCCGCGAGGCGTAGATCCGCCGGCTCTCCTGCCCGGAGTTGCTCGCCCTGCACGGATTCGGTCGCGGACAGATAGTAGATCGAGCGGTGCAAGAGCGGAATAAAAAGACCTCGTAATGGCAAGTCTGTCCAGGTCACATCCGGGGAGACTGCCAGCAAGAAGGCCGTCCCGCGTCCCTTCCGAATTTCCTGCATGAATGGAGTGCCGTTCGACAGGTGCATGAGCGTGTATTCAGACACGGATGCCGGGAGGTAGTCTATGGCGTAGTACACCTCCGGACGCTCGATCTCTCGCTGATGGGCCAGTTCGAACACGCCTTCGAACAACGGATGCTCCAGGTCCACACGGTCAAGGGTGGCTATCGCCGATCCGGATTCAGCCTCTCCGGTGAAGCCGCGTATGGACCCGCCGCCAAGCTCTTGCAACAGCAAATTCATATCCTCGACGTCCGGCCCGCGTCCCGGAAACACCAGCAGGCCACCGCCACCTTCTACGTAACGCGTCAGAGAGGCTATCTCGCCACTTGAAAGGCTCTCCAATCCCAGCAGGACTACGGCATCGTACGCCCCGAGCGGCGTCGCTGCCAGGAGCGACTCGTCGAGCAACCGGTGTGCAAACAGACTGCGATCTCGTGAGATTCCAGACTGCAGCGCCAACTCGATATAGCTGGCATCCTCTCCCGGCCCGCGCACGACAAGAATACTGCGCTCCTCTGGTACATGCAGCGTAAACCAGTGTGTATTGTCTTGTGGAAATGCATCATCCTCGATGCGGACGCGGCCGGAGAGCCACCCCCGATGTTGCGGCGTAACCACAAAGGTCGCACGGGTGGGAATTCCCGGGGATAAATCGAGCGTAGCCTGGGAAAGGCGTTCGCCCTCCAGGAACAGGCTGGCTACATATCCCTGAAGCGGATCTGAGGCGTAGCTTACGATCGTCGTCTCAATGTGAACCGGCTCGCCCTTTTCCACCACACGACTAGTCACCCGCACGTCTGTCACCGCCACGTTCACGTGCTCGCGCGCGCCTATCGGCAGCAGGGTCACGCGTGTGTCCCTGACCGCGGCAGTGGCAAAGGTGTCCAGCAACGTGGATCGCTGCAGATCTCCGATATAGTAGATCGCGCGATTGGGATGCTCGGCCGCGCTCTCCAGCAGGTCTGCGGCACGCACCAGGGCCCCTGCCGCACTCACAGTCCTGGGGGTGGTCTCTGCGGCCGCAATAGCATCCACTGCGCGCCCCTGCTGCTCCGCAGCACCGCCAGCGGCTGGCAAGACGAAGACTTCATCGTCCTCCTCCAGGCGCTCCACGAGGCCCAATGCCAACTCGCGAGCCTGATCGAAATACGCGCCTCCTTCATTGCGCAGGGTCATCGACAGTGAATTGTCCAGCACGAGTGCAATGGAGCTCCGTCCCTGGGCGGCAAATACGCCTCCGATGCCAGCATGGATCGTCGGCCGCGCAAAGGCCATGATGAGACTGGCGATGGCCAGCGTCCTCAACAGCAGGAGCAGCCACTGCTTAATGCGCACCCGCTGCATCGTCGTATTCCGCATTTCCTTCAGAAAAGTCAGCGAACTGTACGCGATGCGGCGTGGACGACGAAAGTTGAAAAAATGGATTATCAGGGGTATGGCCGCGGCCGCAAGACCCAATAGTACAAGCGGATTCAGGAACGTCATGAAATTCTGTCTGGCGATTGTGGCCCAGCCGGGAGCAGCGTGCTACCGAAGGTGTTAAGCCCTGTTCCGGCAGACGCCGGACAAGAAATTCAGGTATTTTCCTCCACGGCGTGGGCCCACAACGTGCGCTTGTGCGTTATTATAGCCCGTTCGACGCCTATCCCTTCCTTTATGCCCGACCTGATGGCGGATGCCGCTTCCGACACGTTGACGCAATCATTCCCCTACGAGAGAACCCGTCGATACATCACGATACGCGGGGCGCGCCAACATAATCTGCAAAACATTGACCTTGACCTGCCCAAGCATAATCTGCTGGTATTCACGGGGCCGTCGGGATCAGGGAAGAGCAGCCTCGCCTTCCATACCATCTATGCGGAAGGTCAGCGGCGATATGTGGAGAGCCTGAGCGCCTATGCGCGGCAGTTCCTCGAAAGGATGGATAAGCCGGATGTGGATCTGATCACGGGGCTGGCTCCAGCAATTGCCATTGAGCAAAAAACGCTGTCGAAGAACCCGCGCTCCACGGTGGCCACACAAACCGAGATCTATGACCATCTTCGGCTCCTGTTCGCGCAAATTGGCAAGACGTACAGTCCGGTAAGCGGCGAAGTCGTAACCAAGGACTCGCCGCGGTCGGTGGCTGTTGGCCTGCACGAACGAATGGAGGACGGCGCGCGCCTGTATTTGGGGTTTCCCTTCCCGCATCACGAAGATGCGTCTACGCAGAAAGAATGCGAGGCGCTGCTGCAGCGCGGCTTTTTTCGGCTGCTGGTGTTGCCGGAGCACGGCGAGGCGAACGAAACCGTTCTGGATTTGAACGAAACTCCCCCGGCCACGGTGGCGGCATTGCGCGAACGCCTGTTTGTGCTTCACGACCGGCTCCGCATCAAAAGTGGAGATGCCGCCAATCAGTCTCGCATCGCGGACTCGGTGTTCCATGCCTTCCGCGAGGGCGGCGGACATTGTGTCGTGATACCCGCCGGGGATGCACAGCCCGAGCACTACAGCGAACACTTCGAAAAGGACGGGATGGTGTTCGCGGAGCCTGCGCCGCGGCTCTTCTCCTTCAACAGCCCCGTCGGCGCCTGTCCGGCGTGCCAGGGATTTGGGCGCGTACGGGCGCTCGACGAAAACCTCGTCATTCCTGACCAGGACCTTTCTATCCGCAAAGGGGCCATTGCGCCGTTTCGATTCAGCAGGCTGGAGGAGTACTATAGCGGCCTCATCATGCTGGCGCTAAAACACCATATCAATATCGACGTGCCGTACCGGGCCCTCCCGGAACAGCACAGGGAGATCCTCTGGAACGGGACGCCGGGAATCCCGGGTATCCGGGCAATATTCCGGCAATTTGAGGAGCGTTCCTACACGGTGAGCAATCGTCTCTTCCATGCACGCTATAAGGGGGAGTCCCGGTGTACACAGTGCGATGGATACCGGCTGCGGCGGGAAGCACTGTATACCAGAGTGGAGGATCTCCACATTGGTGAGGTGACCGCAATGACGACGCGTCAGGCGTCGCAGTTTTTCGAAGACCTTACGCTCACAGCGTACGAGCAAGAAGTGGCCGGTCTGCTCCTCGACGAAATCCGCAAACGGCTGCGATTCCTGGTTGAGGTGGGCCTTGACTATTTGACGCTGGATCGTCTCGCCAATTCCCTGTCAGGAGGAGAAAGTCAGCGCATCAATCTCGCGACCTCGCTGGGCAGCTCGCTGGTAGGATCACTGTACGTATTGGACGAGCCCACCATCGGGCTCCATCCCCGTGACACAGCGCGCCTCGTGGGCATTCTCAAGAATCTCCGAGACCTTGGCAACACGGTAATCGTCGTGGAACACGAGGCGGAAGTGATGCGCCATGCTGATGAAATCGTCGACCTTGGTCCGAAATCGGGACGTAACGGCGGGCGTGTGATCTTCCAGGGATCCTACGACGACATGCTCCAGGACACCTCGTCGCTAACCGGCGCCTACCTCAGTGGCAGAAAACAGATTCCCCTCCCTGAACGGCGCCGGAAGCCAGACGGGATGCGCGCCATCGTCGTAGAGGAAGCGAGACAGCACAACCTGAAACGCATCACGGCGCGATTCCCCTTGAGGTTGATTGTGTGCGTAACCGGTGTCAGCGGTTCTGGCAAGTCCACCCTAGTACACGACACGCTCTATCTGGGACTGCGGCAGTTGTTGGGTCTGGCCAGCACCCGCACCAGCACCGGTAGACATGACGCTATCACGGGCATTGAATACATCGATAGCGTCGAAATGGTGGACCAGAGCCCTATCGGCCGCACTCCCCGCAGTAATCTGCTCACCTATACAAAGACCTTCGATCCTGTCCGGCAGCTCCTGGCTGGCACCAATCAGGCTCGGCTTCGGGGCCATACGCCCGGCAGCTTTTCCTTTAACGTCCCTGGCGGTCGCTGCGACGAGTGCCAGGGAGAAGGGGTGGTAAAGGTGGATATGCAGTTTCTGGCCGACCTCTATCTCACATGCGAGGCCTGCAAGGGCGCGCGATACAAAAAGGATGTCCTCGAGGTCCGCTATCGGAAGCGCAACATCCATGAGATTCTCGAAATGACCGTCGACGAAGCTATCGAGTTTTTTTCCGATGTCCCGGCGGCAGCAAACCGGTTGCGCGTGCTTGGCCAGATCGGCCTGGGATACCTGAAGATTGGCCAACCCGCTACTACGTTATCCGGTGGCGAAGCCCAGCGGATCAAACTCGCGGCTCACATGTGTAACCGCGCCCAACAGCATACCCTGTACATCTTTGACGAACCCACTACAGGCCTGCATTTTGACGACATCCGCAAGCTGCTTGCAGCCTTCGATGCACTCGTTGACCAGGGACATTCGATCGTTGTCATCGAACATAACCTCGATGTGATTCGCCATTCCGACTGGATACTCGATCTTGGCCCTGAAGGTGGATGGTCTGGTGGGTATATTGTAGCAGAAGGCACTCCAGAGCAGATTGCGGAACATAGGCAAAGTCATACGGGGCGGTTTCTGCGACGCACCATGGTTCCTTGAGCCTCAAAGTCGGCCTATAGTTGGATCCTTCGGCCACCATACACGTGACGCGCGCCATGCGTCCCCACTCGAGCGTTCCGGGCGCCGGCTCCGCAGCGGGTCCGATCGAGTAAACGAACATTTGTAACCGGTTCTCCGTTCTCTGCCCACAAGATGTGTTTACATCCGCTTTTCGCGTACTATTTTGTGGGCTACGATTCTTTCCTATATGGATAGCTCACAGCGCCAAGCCGGCACGGAGCAGTTCGAACCCCTCGAATTCATCATGGCAGGCGTCTTACACCGAGAGCAGCGCAACGGTCGACGATATCACGGCCTGGAAGGCAAGCGCATAGCGCTCTTTACCGGAGCGTACGACTACATATCGGACGGCGTGACGCTGACGCTTAATCGTCTCGTGCGGTACCTGGAGGACCACGGAGTCCATGTGCTTGTATTTGCGCCAACGACTCAGGAGCCGCCGCCGATCAAGCATGCCGGCCGACTGGTGTCGGTGCCGTCGATCTCCATTCCCGGTCGCAGCGACTATCGGCTGGCGCTTGGCATGCCGCGCAAAGCACGCGCGAAGCTTGCCGCCTTTGCACCGGACCTGGTGCATATAGCCACGCCAGACTACATGGGGGCACGGGCGCTGGGGTGGGCACGGACGCGTAATATTCCGGTTGTTACCTCTTTCCATACGCACTTCGGAGCCTACCTGAAGCACTTTGTGTCGTATCACAGGCTGTACCGGATGGACTTTCTGGAGAGAACAGTATGGCGTTACGTACGCTGGTTCTATCCGCGATGCGCCCATGTATACGTTCCCACCGTATCCATTGCCAAGGAGTTGCGCGCCCGCGGCATTCGAGACGGATTGCGTCTGTGGCCTCGTGGCGTAGACACGACGCTCTACAACCCTTCCAAGCGAAGCTTGCCATGGCGCCGGTCGCTCGGCATCGCCGATGATGAGGTGGTGATTGCCTTTGTCAGCCGGCTTGTGTGGGAGAAGGGCCTGTACGTGTTCGCTGATGTGATTGAGGCGCTGCACGCCCAGGGAATTCCCCACAGGAGCATAATTGTCGGTGAAGGCCCGGCACGGGAAACACTGGTGAATAGACTCCGCAACACGATATTCACCGGTCCTCTTAGTGGCGACGCTCTGGCTCGGGCCTATGCCTCCTCGGATGTCTTCCTGTTCCCCAGCGACACGGAGACCTTCGGAAACGTGACGCTGGAAGCCATGGCCTCCGGCCTTCCCGCCGTGTGCGCCAATGCCACGGGGAGCAGTTCGCTCGTTACGGACGGCAAGACGGGCATTCTGGCACGTCCTGGAGATGCAGCCAGCTTTGTGGATGCCGTAAAGCGGTTGGCCATGGACCCTGCACTCCGCCGAGAATTCAGCACGCAGGCGCTCGCCCGCGTGAAGATGTTCACGTGGGAAGACGCCATGGCTGGCATTGCGGGATACTACGAGGATCTCCTGCTTCCTCCTCTTATTACTCCTCCGATCGAAGGAGACGGACTAGTGCCGGCTGAGATCGGTGTCTCTACGCCCGTTTTGGCACCGACCGCTTCCGTGTGATTTGCCAGCATCATTGTGCGGCTGTTATACGTCTCCCATTCCTTTCCTCCGATCGACCGGCCGCTGGCGAACATCGGCGGCATGCAGCGTGTGGCCGTAGAGTTGTCAGAAGCCCTCGCGGCGCTCCCGGATATCGAATTTAAACCGCTTGTTCTACGTAGTTCCTGGCGGTGGATTCACGTGACGAGCCCCGGGTGGCTGCTTGCGACGATGATGCGGATTTTGCATCGCGCAAAGCGCAGAGACTTTGATGTCGTCCTTTTCTCCTCGATGGTGTCGGCGTCAATGGCTCCATTCCTTCGACGCAGGTTGAACCGTGCCGGCATCCCAATGGCGGCCATCGCTCACGGTCTGGACGTGACCCAGCCGGGCATCTACCAGCGCGTACTGGTGCGCCGGATACTTGGCGCGCTCGACGCCGTCCTGCCTGTAAGCCGGGCTACTGGCAGGGAATGCAGGCTCCGCGGCATGCCCGAACACCGCGTACATGTTATTCCTAATGGGGTCAATCCACACAGAGGCGCCGCCGCTTCCAGCAATGATGCGCTTTCGACACTCGGCGCTCCCAAGCCGTCCTTGTTGTTATGCAGCGTCGGGCGCCTTGTCGAACGGAAGGGGTTTGCCTGGTTCGTCGACCACGTCATGCCGTTGTTGCCACAAAGCGTGCACTACTGGATCGCCGGTAGTGGGCCCCAGGTCAAGGCCATTGAGGATGCAACCTTCCGGCAGGGGCTCTCTGACCGTGTCCGGCTTCTTGGCCGCCTGGATGACGCGTCCGTGACACAACTCTATCGTAGTGCTGATCTGCTCATCGTACCGAACATCCCGGTCCCCGGTGACATGGAAGGCTTTGGCGTTGTCATGCTGGAGGCAGGAGTTTCCGCTACTCCGACCATCGCCGCCCGTCTCGAAGGCATACAGGATGTGATCACGGAGGGCAAGAACGGTCACCTGGTGCGCTCTGGTCACGCGCAAGCATTCGTGGACGCCATTCTGCCGTACTTTCGTGATCGCGAGACCTTGCGGAAAGCGTCCAGGCGCGCCGCGGATCACACCACGGCGACATTCAATTGGACCATCGTTGCGAGTAGTTACGCATCTACCTTGCGCGCGATAGTATGCGCCGCACGCTCCGAGTGACGCTACAAGCCTGCGCACTCTTCCACGCTTGCCACCTTGTCCATCTGGTTGGTCTGTGCATAGGACTGGTACAGCACGCGACAAATGGCCTGCACGTCTCGGCTCTCATCTTCACCCAGTTGTTTGGCCTTCTCGAGCGGTGCAATGGCTTTCGCAAAGAGCTCGGTGCGTACTTCTGCTAGCGCATCGATCTCCGCTCGCCGCTCGGCTTCCTCCTCGTCGCTCAGTGCATCCTTGTTCTCGCTCAGTGAATCCTCAAGAGCACTCATCTCGTCGTTGACCAACACTGCCTTGTTGACATAGGCAGCGCCCAGATTGTATTGCGCATCCATGTGTGCCGGATCAATGCTCGTGGCCTTTTCCAACTGTTCGATGGCCTCGTCGTGCCGGTCGGCCTGCAGAAGGAGTGATCCATAGTTGTACCGGTAGAGCAAGTGTTCGGGATCGCTGGCTACCGACTTGGCATACATCTCAATTGCGCGGTCGATCTGGCCTGACATACTGTAGGCGTTAAGAAGCAACTCCTGTAATCCTGAGGAGTCGGCGGGGAAGTGCGCCGCCCCTTGCTCGAGAAGTGTCACCGCATCGTCCGCCCGGTCGTTGGTGAGGTAAATGCGACTGAGCAGCGTATACACATCTATGTCCGGTGGTCCGTGCTTCAAGGCCAATTCGAACGGCCGAATGGCCCCTACGTCATCGTCGGCGCGCAACATGGCGTACGCCCAATTCACGTATGATCCCGAAGAGTCGGGCTTGATAATGGTTGCTCCTTCAAAAAACCGTGCCGACGTCAGGAAGTACTCCGTCGTATCCGTCGTATTGGCACGGTTAAATGCATCAATTCCCATCGTGAACGCGGCCAGATATGCCTGCATCAGCGCCTGATCGACGCGTTCCTTTACCCTGCGCTCGTCCAGGCTCGCCGCCTGGTCGTAGGCCTCTATCATCATGCGCAGGTTTGACACGTACTCCTCGCCCTCCGCTGCCGCCGCCATTTCACGGTAGATGTTGCCCCGTGCTTCGAATGCTTTCGCATCTTCCGGCTTTCTCTCCAGCGCGATGTCAATGAAACCGAGGGCTTCCTCAAATTGCCCATCCTTGAGCGCCCTGTTCGCTTTGCGGACCTGGGCATGAGTCGGCGGCAGAATGCAGCCGAGGCCCACGATTACAGCCAGGAAAAGTATAGATCGTTTCATGGTGGTTCTCCGAGACAATTTGAGTGGCGGACCAGCGCAGCCTTCGTTCAGTCCGTGGGACCGAGCGAAACCTCAACTTGACATAAACTACAGCATTTGCGTAGCCGTTCCACAATAAATTCACTATCGCGTTATTTTCGGTGCGCGCCAGCCTGGCCATTCCCCCACCACCGCATAATGGATCCTTTCCTGCTGCTGAGCACCTTGTCTTCGACCACTTGAATGAGGGCGGGCAAGAACCCTACTGCCGCCGCCAGTGTGGTGGAGATTCCGATGACCGCAAGCAGTCCCATGGTGTTGAGACCCGGGTGAAAACTCAGGAGCAGACCCCCGAAGCCAACCATTGTCGTCAGCGCGCCCACCGTGACGTGCTCTCCCGTGGTGCGGAGGACCTCGCCGATCGACGTCATTCCTTTTTCTCGAAAGCGGTGCACCATATGGGCTCCCGCGTCATTGCCTATGCCAATGATTGCGGGAAGCACGGAAAGGTTGTAGAAGTTGAGCCGCAGTCCAAAGAGCTCCATTAGGGGAATCATGCAGACCAGTCCAATCATGAGAGGCATGAGGGCCATCATAGCCAGATTAATCCTCCCGAAGCTCCACCACAACAGGGCGATCACGGCGATGTATGCTGCGGTTGCCATGTACGGCGCCTCCCGTCGCATCAGCCGGAGCATATCGGCCGCCACGATCGATGGCGAGCCTGCGTAGTATGTGCTTCCGTCTTCTGTGATGACGGCGCCTACGTCTTCGGCAAAGGCGATAGACTTCCTGCCGTCAGACAACCCCACTGCAGGAAATATCGTGATGAAACTTCCGAGTTCGCCCGTTTTTGTGATGAACTGCTTCTTGAGAAAATCCGGAATGTCCTCCACCGCTATTGGCGCGCGCGTCTGTGCTGCTTTGGTAAGCCTGTCCACGTCGTACGAGGCGCTCCCTTGCACGAATGGATCAGCCAACAGGCTATCGCGGATAACGGCAATCCTGTGCAACTTAGCCTGCTGCGCTGACACCGTCATCGGAAACCGTTCCTGCAGGCTCTCAACCGACCGGATTGTCGTAACGAATGAGTCCGCGTCAACGATGTGCAGTACTGTGTCTTCGGCTATCTTCTGTCGCAGGGCCGCGACCACCGCTGGCACTTCCGACGGATCGTCCACTACGATGTAGGCAGGGTTGCGCCGTCCATCGGTGCTGAAGGCCTGTTGCACCTTCGCGCTCAGCCGGGTCCACTCAGGGTATGTCGGCTCCAATCTGTCGAACCGGTACTCGAACTCCAGCCTCGGAATCATTACGAGTGCCAAACCGAGGGCGACGAAACTGCCGACCAGTACCCCCTTCGCTCCCGGAACGCGCGCTTTCCGCGCCGTGGCCCCAGATGCGCGGTCGCCAAGTCTCAACAACCCGTATCGCTCACTAAAGGCTAACAGTGCGGGCGTAACGACCAGCGTGGCCAATAGGGCCAGGAGTACGCCCGTGCCCGCAATGACGCCAAATTCACTAAACCCCCGAAAGTCCGCAATCATCAATATATATAGTGGAGCCGCCGTGGTAAGGGCGCCCACCGCAATGGCTTGTCCCGTGCTCTCGAACGTTCGGATGGCGGCCACATGTACCGTGCTGCCGCGTCGGCGCTCTTCGATATAGCGGGCATAGAAATGAATTCCGTAGTCGATTCCCAGTCCGAACAGCACCAGGCCTAACGTTGAACTAAGCAGGTTCAGTGTGCCAAACAACAAATAGGCTGCAGCCGCCGTCCACACCAGGCTCATCGCCAGTGGCAGTCCAATGACCAGCGTCGTGACCGGAGCGCGCACCAACTCCACCAACAATGCGCGGATATCCAGTTGCCGACCAATTCTCACCCGATAGGTCTTGACCAGGAAGTAGCCGACCACCGTAAGCAATACGAAAAGCACGCCCAGGCCCAGCGACCCCAGCACATCATCTGTGATTGCGCGTACTTCCACGCGCTGCCGCCACAACCGGCCAGCAAGGGTCGTCTCCAGTTCCGGATGAAACGCTGTCGGGCCGACCGCTTCGACAAGCTCGGCAAGATCCCGATACAGCCGCTCAATGTAGGCAATATCGGTCGACGAGCCGCTGGCGAACAGCCGCATTACGAGAACCGTGCTATCCGGCGAAACGTGGTATTCCGAGCCGACGATCCGGTCGACCGACGCACGGATCTCCTCTCCGATATCTGGTTCGCCCCCATCTTCTTCGTCGTCAAGCTCGAAATACAACGGGTTGGCTTTCAGCTTAGCATCGAGAATCTGGTCTTCCAGATACTCTTCCAGCCGATCAAGCTCAGCATTTGTCGCAAAGTACAGTCCGTTGCTTTCGAGGAATTCCGTTTCGCGCCGTAGTTCGGCCCGCACAAAGTACGGCTCGCTCGAGCGTTCTTCGCTCAGCTGCATTGCGCGTGGAAGCAACGCCTCCGCGAAGGCAAGATTTGCCTCGAACGACGGGCTTTCGATGGCAAGGTCCACCGAAGTCTCGCCGCCACCCACCGTTGCGCGAATGCGCTCAAGCGCCTGCACGCTCGGGTAGTCGACCGGGATGAGGTTGGCAAAGTCCGGGTCTACGCGAAGATTCCGTGCACACAGGGCTGCCGCCACGCTTAACGCGACGGCCAGCACAAGTACCCATGCAGGGCGTCGCACCACCAGCCGTATCAATGGCAGAAGGGTCTCAAAGACTCGTTTCATGCAATCATTCAGATGAGTTACACCAACAAATATGCGGCGTAAACAACTCAGGGGGGCATTCCGCCAAGTACTTCCACGGTGTCAAAGTATACCTCCGAAACACCGTGCGTCGTGTCAGAATCGCTCCATAGTATGACAAGGCGGGGTTGTGCAGGCGGCTTGGCCCCAAACAGGCGCTCGTAGTCGTCTACAACGTTGCGGGCAATGCGCTGCCATGTCCCTATCCCGTCTTTTGCGCTGGCCACTACCACAACATGCAGGCGGCCGTAGCGCACCGTCGTTCCTACCGGCAGCGTGGAGCTGTACGAGTACTTCAGCGTGCATGCCCGGCCAAGCCAATCGCCGCAGTCGAACAGTACATAGACCGCAGCCCCGGTATCATTCAGCTTCCGGTTGTCTTCGCGCGCTTCTTTCGGAAGCCGCTCGGCACGCCACTCCCAGGCCAACACGGGATGCGTATGGATATCCCACGTGTACCCATCCCCGTTTTCCCGCGCGATCTGTACGGTTTCATCGCTTGTGTACGCTCGCACCACACGGCGGCCGTCTTCTTCCACGACTTCGAAGTAGTCGTCATCCCGTTCGGGCTGGCGAGCACTCGGAATCAGTTCACGCGAATATCTGTTGGGCGCTTTCCAATGATACGGTGCCTCGCCGACCGCATAGTTCTCGAAGCCTTCCACCAGCACACGCCCGGTGTCCTGGGCTGAAACACGGGGAGCCATCACCGCCGTTGTCAACAGGGCGATCGCGGCTAGCGTGCTTAGCGTTTGTGTGTGCTCTACCATAGGCAACGGGCCAGGAAAGGCCTGTGTTGTGGCGCTCTGCGCAAGGTCTCATTCAACCGGTTGCACTACTCTTTCCATCCGCAGGCCGCCGGTTAGCAGGGAAAGACCCGAAAACGAAACCAGGTTGGCGACACGATTGACGACGGCAATTGCCGCGAGCAACGCAAACAGACCCGCCTCGGAGACACCCAGGACACCTGACATGCTGACAGCAATTCCCATGAATATCAAGTCTGCATTCGGAACGAAAGGAATTCGCGTTACGATAATTGAAAGTGCCGCGTAGGTAAACCACACTTCCAGAGACACCTCCGGCATCGCTATTGCCCACATGGCTATCTGCAACACCTGCCCGACGACCAACCTCTGTACATGAATGGCAAATATTATGCCAGCCGAACGCGCCGGCATGGAAAACAGATACTTTCTCAGCCGCAATGCAACGATGGCCAAGATCAGGAAGACGATACCACCCGCTACGAGCACCGTAGCAGTAGACTCGCCGACGACTTCCGTGATGTTGAGCTGGCCGCTGTAGAGAAAGAATGCCAGAAGGCTGAGTGCGATAGATGTCGATGCAGCGGACGACACGATATTCTGATCACGAATCGTCTGCATAATTGCACGATCAGACGCGGCTACGTGCTTTCGCGCCCAACCGTAGAAGTACACCTCACCGGAATACCCGAGGACATCCTTGTTAAAGATTCGCTTCTTTATGAACGCTGGCAGGCTTTTCCATGCGTCGAACGTCCATGTGACGCGGTATGCCAGCATCTGGGATACGGGCAAAAGGAAGTACACCAGGAGCAGCAGCAGGTAGAAGGTCGCGCTCTTTGGCAGCCCTGAAAAAATATCTTCCCAGGCAACGTCGCGTAATTCATAAATCAGATAACCGATCACGGCAACGAGAAGCACCGCACGGAAAGCCTTAAGGAGAACCTTGCCGTGTTTTGATGCTGCGAACTGTAGCCAGGCCTCCTGCGTGGGGCGCCAACGGTGTTCGGTATTGGAGCCGCTTGCTGGTTCCATGCTTGCTTACCGTATGCGCCGGAATGAAATTCGATTGTCCAGGAACTGGCTATGCGCTACTGTAACGCGCATGGAGGGCGGCGGTCTCACTGTCGCGACAACTCAGGCATTGTTGGCCCAACAATCAACACGGACCCAGGAGACGCCGTTTGCTCCGGCATTATGGAACAGGCAAAGGAAACGGATTGGGTTGATAGCTGCCCATTCTGCATAAATAGTAATAGGGAAATGGATGTGTACGCGCCGGCCTGAGGCGCGTACACGGTGGCGACACATTTTCCGATTGCAAAGTTCGAAGCCACCAACATTCCATGCCACGGCTCGCCGCGGTGTTGCGTGTTTCTTCCAGAAACGGGAATGTCTTATTCCTTTTTCGCGTGCGCCGTGGAAAGCTTCAATGTAGCGTGAGTCTCCCGATGAAAATGGTCCGGCTTATCGGTTAGATACAAGCAACGTGTGTATTCCAGCGTGGCGCGATGCCCTTGCGCCATCCGCTAAGGGTTCGCCACGCTATCGATAGCATGTAACAGACTCGTCGCCGAATCGCGTGTATCCTGCGCAATCTCCCAGATCATCACTCCCGGGTATCCGTTGTCAACCACGTGTCGCGTCTTATCGACGATCGTTTGCACTCCGTTGTAGTAAATATTTGCAACCCTGTTCATATCCGCAGCCTTCGGATATCGGGCGACAATTTCTCGATAGGAAATACCCGCTCCTCCGTTGTTGTCGAAATCCCTGCCATAGAATGGCACACCGAGCATGATCTTATTTGTCGGCCACTTACGATAGTTTGTCCAGTATGCAAGGCCCGTTGAAGAGGCGTTGGATCCCGAGCCGATGGCTTGTTCGAAGGAAGAATGCGGTCCCGGCGCGGACCATGGCCCGCTGAAGTCGTAGCCCATCACATGCACGTAATCGACGAGCGAATGTATGTCGTCGTAGTGGCGACCGAACCAGTCTCCAGGGTAGACATCTAGCGAAATCGCCCGGCTGTCCAACGCGGCCCGCAGGTCCCGCAACAAGGAAACCAGTCCGGCCCTTTCCGAAGGCACGGGGACGTTTGCGCCGTCCTTGGTCCAATGCTCCCAGTCGATGTCAACCCCGTCGAGACAGTGCTCCTCCAGATACCGGCTTATCGCCTGTACGAAGGTATCGCGGGCATTCCTGTCTGCAGCGAGGACGGGAAAACTTGCCGAGCCGGAGCCTCCTCCCACCGAGAGATACACCTCTACTCCATGTGCATGGGCCGCCGCAGCCAACGTGTCGATTTGTGTCAGGTCGCCGATGTCAAGCGAACCGTCATCTCGTGGTATGGCAAATGCATAGATCACGCGCGTAAGCAAATCCCATCGTATTTGAGAGACGGGCGTCACGTCATGCTTCCAGGCGGGATAGAAGCCGATTACGTGGTGTTGGAACACCTTTTGCTCAAATGTGCCAGCGCATTGCAGCGCCTCTTGTTCGACGACGGACCCGCAGCCGACGATCAGAAGAACAAGGGCAATTAGAATGTCGTCTGTGTGATGTCGCATGCGTCGTAAAGGATTACCATTCGATCGCCTGGGCGACTGCCTGTCTGCCGTGTCCTACCTGCAATTGATAGACTGGTTCGGTCTTGGTCCCCAGTGCATGCGAGCCGCCGACCGGGAACGCTTGGACATCATGCCGTGACAGGCCCGTAACAATGCAACATGAGAGGGACAGACTCGGCATGGACTCCGGCACGCCGCCCTGGCTGTCTCGTTGTCCATTACTGAACCGAGTGAAAAGGAGGCACCACATAATGCGGGCCCGGGACCGCAAGGGCTACCGATGAAAGAGGTCGAGAAGGAATGCCAATTCGATTGGCCAGACCGTCGTGACCGGAAGCAAGTGTATTTCCACCGTCCTGAAGCACTCCCACACCAGCCAGTATTGGATTTCGAAGCGTGGTCAACAGAAAAGCCAAACGACACAGAAATCGCGCGCCGGATTTGATGCAATCGGACCCGGTAACATAATCTCGGTAGCCGGACCGAGCCCCGATACACCAGCCGGGTCGGATCCACTGAATGTGGCGATGCAATCGTGGCGTACAAGTGGATGGCAACGGCCTTGCGGAATCACCCCTGGCGGCACCTTTATACGGTGTTCACGCCTGGTGAGCGGCCTGACCGGAAGCTCCAAATAGAGATAACCGAATGAGCTGGAAAATGGAATCTTTAACGATAATTCTGATGTAAAATCTCCGTATATTCCTACATTGCAGAACTCGCGGTCTGCCCATTGATTTCAGCGCGTCTAATCCCATGATCGAAGCTCCAGAACAGGCCCTGCACACCTACGAATCGTTACAGATAGGAGACAGGTTCGAAACCTATCGTTTCATCAGTGAAGATGATGTATTAACGTTTGGAAGAATTACCGGCGACGACAATCCACTGCACGTTGATGCCGAATATGCAAAAACCACACGCTTCGGTCACCGTATTGTCCATGGCGTATTCCTGCTGGGCTTGATCTCGAAAGTCCTCGGACGAGACTTCCCCGGACACGGCAGTGTTGCCGTGTCCCTGGCCTGCCGGTTTCTGAGGCCCGTACGCGTCGGCTCTAAAGTGCGCGTCGAAGTGAAGGTCGTCGAGAAGCTGGATCAGAAAGGGTACATTCAGGCAAAGACGTATATCTATACCGACCGAAACAAGATGGCGCTGGCCGGCGACGCTACGCTGATTCCCCCGTCAGTGGACAGCGAATAGACCCGTTGCGAGCCGCCCTGCAGCTATGCAATCTCCACCAGGTTGCAGATTGCCCCCGTTGTGAGAGATGTTCCGTGAGCGGTGTAACGCGGATCACGAAAATAATAATTTAAGCCACGAATATATAATGTGTTATCGTGTGGGGTATTCGAAATCATGCTACCTCGTGACGCTCCCGCCGTCTACACGCTGCAAAAGATGTTCGGACTGATCAAACGGAATAATGCTGGTGAACACATCACTCTCTGCACCGGTAATGAGTGCCTGGCCTATCGCATCACTTGTCAATAAGGACAAAAACACCTCGGTGCGCTTCTTGTCCAATGGATCAAATACATCGTCAAGAAGCAAGATGGGGGCCTCCTCCAGACGGTCGCTCAAATAGAAATACTGAGCCAGCTTTATAGCCATGCCAAACGTGCGGTGTTGCCCCTGCGAGGCATAGCGCCGTACTTCGAAATCCTCAATGCGAAACGTCAACTCGTCCCGATGCGGACCGACCAACGTCCGGCCCAATTCGCGCTCCCGCCGCACCGCCCGATGCAGTTTTTCCCGGAACACTGTGGCCACCGCCTCCTCGTCCGCGTCCCATACAAACGGGCCAAGACCCCTATAGTCCACCGTTGGATGCTCAGCCACACTATTTATCAAGCCATAGGCCTTTTGCAAGAAACCCGAAAACGTGGTCAGGAAGTGAAGCCTGTCCACAATTACACGGCTTCCGAGAGCTACCAGCTTCGCATTCCATGACTCCAACACAGCGGGCGCCAACGCGCCTGGGCGGCGCCTGGACTTCGACAAAAGCTCGTTGCGTTGCCGCAGCGTCCTGCGGTACTTCAGCAGATTGTCCAGGTAGACAGGCCGCGCCTGACTCATAATGTTATTGAGAAAACGGCGGCGCTCTTCCGGGCCTCCGGACGTCAATGCGTGATCTGCCTGGGAGCACACGACAACCGGCAATCGGCCGACAATCTCGGCAATCCGGTCCAAAGGACTCCTGTTCAAGAAAACCCGTTTGCCAACTCCAGGCGCATAGACCAGGCGCACGGAGAGGTTCGCGCGCCACTGCCCTACAAATTCCCCCTCCACATCGAAATGCGGACACCCCTTGCGCAGTGCATACCTGTCTTTTGAGCTCAAAAAGCTCTTGGAAAGACACGCATAGTGCACCGCCTCCAGAATATTGGTCTTTCCTGCCCCGTTAGGTCCATAAAACACATTGACCTTTGGTGCAAAAGTCACCGTGGTGTCCGCATGGGCCCGAAACGCCTGCATACGAAGAGTACGAATGACCATGGGCCATTTCCATCAAAGATTCGGCGGCTGCGGCTGCTTACTCTCACCTGTACAATACGTTCACAATCCTACCTGCGCTGCGCAGTATCTTTCGCAGCCAGAACACTTCGGAAGCATTCGTCGTCCTGATAGGTTCCTGTGCTTCTTTCTCTATTCAACGCCAGTGCCTCATGGATGCTACCCCGTCACTCTTCGAGGAACTCCAGTCCCTGGTCACGGAGCAGCGCAATCCGCACTCCGAAGACTTTGATACGGCGTCTATCGTGGACATTCTCCGCATCATAAATGCGGAGGACCAAACCGTGGCCACAGCGGTCGCAAAGGAGATTCCCTACATTGGTCGCGCAGTCCAACTCGTGGTCCAGGGATTGCACGACGGGGGCAGGCTCATCTATGTCGGCGCCGGAACCAGCGGCCGGCTGGGAATACTGGATGCCTCGGAATGCCCACCCACGTTTGGTACTCCTCCAGAGATGATCCAAGGCATTATTGCGGGAGGACCGGCAGCGGTCTTTCGCTCCCAGGAAGGCGCAGAGGATGTACCCGAACATGGCGCGGAAGCGCTGCGCGCGATCCAGGTGGCTCCGCCGGATGTGGTTTGCGGTATCGCGGCGAGCCGACGGACGCCGTTCGTAGTCGGCGCCGTCGCACACGCACGGCAGATCGGATGCCGAACCCTTTTCGTGACGTGTAATCCGCGCGAACACTTTACGCTGAAGGTGGATGTAGCCATCTGCGTGGTGGTCGGTCCTGAGGTTATCATGGGATCCACCCGCATGAAAAGCGGCACGGCGCAGAAACTGGTGCTGAACATGCTGACTACCGCCACCATGGTCCGCATGGGAAAGGTGTACAAAAACATGATGGTCGATTTGCAAATGTCCGCCGAAAAACTGATTGAGCGTTCGAAACGCACCGTAATGATGGTGACGGGTCTCGACTACGATGCTGCAACAGTGGCACTCCGCGCGGCCGGCGGACACGTCAAGACGGCCCTGGTCATGGTGCTGGGCGGCCTGCCCGCCGAAGAGGCGCGACGCCGCCTCGCCAAGGCCGATGGCTTCGTTCGGCGGGCCATTGGTGAATAAATCCGTGTTTCACGTGAAACAATCCTCGACAGCTAGCCCTCTGGACCATCAACTGCTCTGCGCCCTTGAGGCGTGAAGACATCTCGCGATACAGACGAGCGCACAGGCACGTGTCTCTCTCCTTCATATACCAGCAAATCACCCGGTCTTCGTTTTGCCGACAGGTGGTCTCCTGGGCTCAGGCGGACGATCCCACACCGCTGCGGCTCCGTGGCGTCCCCGGATCGCTGCCCGCATTCGTGCTGCATCACCTCATGGAGGAAACAAACCACCAGATCCTCTGCATCCTCCCGGAGAAAGAGGATGCACTCTACCTCCATGCCGATGTCGAGCAGTTCGCCAGTGGCCGCGTGCTCCTGTTCCCACCCAGCGGACGAACGCCATACGATGAGGAGCAGATTGCCGACTTCTCCCTCCCGGTTGAGCGCGCCGATGTACTTCAACAACTGCGAGCTGGCTTATCCGGCGTGCTTGTCACCAGCCTTGAGGCCTTGTACGAGCGTGTTCCATCACTGTCGCTAGCAAACCGGGAAACCTTCGAGGTCTCGATCGGCCTCGAAGTGGCTCCGCAGACACTCGTAACCCGTCTCGCGGCGCAGGGATTCCAACGGACCGAATTCGTGGAGCAACCCGGCGACGTCGCCTGGCGTGGCGGCATTCTTGATGTGTACCCCTTCGTAGGACAATATCCCGTCCGGATTGAGTTTTTCGGTGACGAGATTGACTCTATCCGAGAGTTTGACAGCCGGTCTCAGCGATCCATAAGTCGTCTGACGCAGGCACGCATTGTGCCAGACCTGACTGGCCTGCTCGACACGGAGCCCGACTCCTGCACGCTGTTCGATTACATGGCTCCGAATGCCGTATTGGCCCTGTTCAATGCCAAAAGGTTCGAGAAGACATGCACCGATTTGTTCGAGCGCGCGTCTTCGCTGTGCGGACAATCTGACAAGCCTGGGCTTTCCAGGCCGGAGACCCACTACGCGCCCTATGACGAATTGCGCGCCGCCATGGACCACAAGCCACAGTTGCTGCTGGGCTCATTCATGCCGGCGAGCGATGGCGACGTTTTGGACATGGCTGGCCGGCCACAGCCGTCCTTCAACGGCCATATCTCCGAAGTGAAACGGCAGTTAGCCGAAAACAACATTGTGGGCACGCGCACGACAGTCCTGTGCGACAGCCTGTCGCAGAAAGACCGTTTGGCGGAGTTGCTCGAAGACGAAGTGCATGCATGCGCCGTGGAGCTCGTTACCCAGTCCTTGCACGAAGGATTTGTGCTTCCTGAGCTCGGTCTGGCCGTTTATACCGATCACCAGATTTTTAACCGCTTTCATCGGCCATCCAGCCGAAGGCGTCGCCGCCATGGCGGAATACGGATCCAGGAGTTGCGCAATCTCCAGCCCGGCGACTTTATCGTACATGTAGACCACGGCGTAGGGCGCTTTGCCGGGTTTCGGACCATTACCGTAAGAAACCGGCGCCAGGAGGCTGTCCGCATCCATTACGCGGATGAGGACGTGCTATTTGTCAACGTGCAGGCGCTGCACAAACTGCACCGGTACACCGGCAAGGACGGACATGTGCCACGTCTGACGAAGCTTGGCTCCGGCCAGTGGGAGCGCGCAAAAAAGCGCGCTAAAAAACGCATCAAAGATATCGCGCGTGATCTGATCCTGCTCTATGCGCGTCGCAAGGCCTCCAAGGGATACGGCTTTTCCGCTGATACGGTCTGGCAGCGCGAAATGGAGGCCTCCTTTGCATTCGAGGATACGCCCGACCAGGCCCTGGTAGCAGAAGCCATCAAGCGCGATATGGAGACTCCAACTCCGATGGACCGCCTTATTTGCGGTGACGTTGGCTTCGGAAAAACAGAAGTTGCGGTCCGCGCCGCCTTCAAGGCAGTCCAGGACGGCAAACAGGTGGCGATATTGGTGCCCACCACTGTCCTTGCCCAGCAGCATTACGAGACCTTTCGGCAGCGCCTCAACCGCTATCCTGTCCGCGTGGACGTGCTGTCCAGGTTTAAAGCCCCCGCCGAACAAAAAAGGATACTCGCAGACCTGAAAACCGGCGCGGTCGATATTGTGGTGGGAACGCACCGCCTGGTATCCAGGGATGTGGCTTTCAACGATCTCGGCCTCCTTATCGTTGACGAAGAGCAGCGCTTCGGAGTAGGCGTAAAGGAGCGCCTGCGGCAAACACGCGTGAACGTAGACACGATCACGCTGACGGCTACGCCCATTCCCCGTACGCTGCAGTTTTCGCTGATGGGCGCCCGCGATTTGTCGATCATCAGCACGCCACCACCCAATCGGCAGCGCATCCTCACCGAAATCCACTCCTTCAACAAGAATTTAATTCGCGACGCCATCCTGTACGAAACAGGGCGTGGCGGTCAGGTCTTTGTCATTCACAACCGCGTTCAGTCCATTGAGGAATTCGCCAGCATGCTCCGCGCACTCGTGCCCGGCGTACGCATGGATGTTGCACACGGGCAGATGAAGCCTGCGCGGCTTGAACAGGTCATGATGAGCTTTATCGCGCGCAAGTTTGACGTCCTTGTCTCCACGACTATCATCGAAAACGGCCTCGATATTTCAAACGCGAACACGATCGTCATACACCAGGCACAGCGCTTTGGACTGTCTGAACTCCACCAGCTCAGAGGACGCGTAGGACGCTCACAACGGAAAGCGTTTTGCTACCTCCTCGTCCCGTCCATCCATGCTCTCACACGCACCGCGCGGCGGCGGCTGCAAGCCGTGGAGGAGTTCAGCGATCTTGGCAGCGGGTTTCAGATTGCCATGCGTGATATGGACATTCGTGGTGCCGGAAACGTCCTGGGGGGAGAGCAGAGCGGCTTTATCGCCGAGGTAGGGTACGAAACGTATCTGAGCATACTCGATGAAGCGGTCGAAGAATTGCGCCATGAGGAGTTTAGCACACTGTTTGAAGACCTTCCGCCACGCCCGGCAGCTGAGCCAACAATCGATCTCGCGATGGAGGCGCTATTGCCTGAATCCTACGTTTCCAATCACCTCGAGCGCCTTAGCCTCTATCGGAGGCTGGGCGACATTGACAAGACTCCTCATCTGGAAGAGCTGTGTGCAGAACTGCGGGACCGCTTCGGCCCCTTGCCGCGGGAGGCCGCCAACCTGCTTGCCGGAGCCGCGATCAAACTGGCTGCGCGCGAACTTCGGCTTCCGCGGGTTCAGGTGAAGAGTCAGCGACTGTTCCTGCACTTTCCTGCGCCTGAAGTGGACGAACACTTCCACGAGCACATCTATCGCATGCTCCTGGAGCGGCTTGCAGATGGCGAACGTCGCTATGTCCTGAAGGAAATAAAAGATGGCAGCCTGTGCGCAATCGTACAGGCCGTCGCCGACCTGCAGGACGCGCAACGCGTCATTGAACAGCTCTCCTATGCACCGGTGGCTCCCTAACAGGTCGTTCCCGGCGCATACAAGCACGCCATTTTCTCGGCCTCCGCACGCATCCGATTGCGGAGACCCGTCGGCTGAAGCACCTGCGCCTGCGTACCGTAGCGCAACAGCCAGTGCGCTACGAAGTCCATATTTTCAAATTCGAAGGACACCACTACCATTCCGGACGCTTGCTCCTCTGACAGGATTTGGGCCGGAATATGGCGCCGGGCAATGCGGTAGGCCTGTTCCGTGAATCGAATAACCACATGCTCCGCGCGGAGATCATGACCCCGATCCTTTAGATATTCCCGGAGGTCAAATCCCTCCGGGGGCTCGAAACGCCGGCTGAGCACCATCATCGACCGGATGTTGTCAATGATAAAACTCCGATATTCATTCCGAAGTTGGTCGTGCGCGATGACATTCCAGTGATCGGTGTAATACACCATTCCCAAGGGATCTATCGTGCGCATGGTGAGCTCATCGCGCTGCTGCACGTAATATTCCATCATAACGCTCCGGCGCTGCGCCACCGCCTCGCTAAGCCTGAACCAGTTTCCTCTGCTTTCTGAGTCTCCGTGGTGCAGACGATACGGGTCCAGAACCGTACGGTCGTTCAGGCGATCAATAAATTCCTGGATGCGCGCTGGCAGCACGGATCGAATCTTCAGCGCCACCGAATCGGCTTCTTCGCGGAGAGCCGCGTCCGACTGTAATTTCATGAGCTCCGCGCCGATCAGCAGCGTCGCTGCCTGCCGCGCCGAAAACATGAGCGGTGGCAACTGATAGCCTTCCAGAATCTCGTAACCGCCTTCTTCTGCGTACGTTAGCGGAACGCCCGATTCGCCCAGTGCGCGCAGGTCCCGGAAAATTGTTCTCCGGGTGACCCCAAAATGCTCCGCCAGATCCCGCGAAGTCATGCTGGGCTTGTTCTGCAATAACAGCACGAGGGCAAACAAGCGCTCCGTTCGGTTCAGCGTGCGTTCGCGATTACTCATCGGGTTCTGCTGGCTTGCAGGGATTCGGTCACGGATGGATCGGCTAGTTCTACGATAACCTTTTCCGCAAAGCATTCCGAATTGCCCAGGGCCGCAAGGCTCGTGGTGCGAATGTGCACGGAAGGATACGACGTGCCTAGTGCTGCGGCCTCGCTGCTCAGGTCGCCTCCTTTGAGACAGATCACACCCGGCTGCCACATGAATCCCGCCTCTACGCCCGGGCGAGACACGCCCACGCGTTTGTGCCATTTCCAGAGTTGCAATAACGATGCCGCGGCCCTGGACACGGAATAGTGGGCGTGGCCATGCCATTCTTCCGCGCGCCCGTGCCACGCAACCAGGTTGTCCAAACCCAATCGCCGCTGCAAGGCGCGCACGACATGGATCTTTTTCCGCACCGCGTCTACGGCGTGAATCTCCACCTCCGGGAACGCAATGGCCAGCGGGATGGCGGGGAGGCCTCCTCCGGTGCCCCAATCGACTACCACTGCGCCTGCCGGAAAATCCTTGCGCGCAAGTGCAAGGCTGTGCAGGACATGGCGTTCGGCAACACCAGCTTCCGTGTCACGGGATATGATGTTGTGGCGCCGGTTATAGCGCAACAGCTCGCTGGCGAAGATGCGAAGTTGCTCTCGCTGACGGTCTGACAACAGGATACGCGGATCCCAAGCCTTGCGTGCCGTACCGGTATGCGGCATAGCCAACCGCCATGTTTCATGTGAAACAATCCGTTCCAACCCGGATCCTACCCAGCAGGCGCCTACCCCGGCACAGGTTGCCCTGGCGATGTTTCACGTGAAACATGCGAGCCACGAACATGCTTTTTCAATAGCACCATTAGCACGGAAATATCTGCCGGACTCACCCCGCTGATACGCGAGGCCTGCCCCAGTGTCTCCGGCTGGATCCTGCTCAACTTCTCGCGCGCCTCCATCGTAATGGAGCGCAGACGCGTATAGTCGAAACCCCGAGGGATGGCGCGCTCCTCCAAACTCGCCATACTCTTTACGATTTCCTCTTGCCGCGTGACATACCCTTCGTACTTGAGGTCTATCTCTACCAGCCGCTCCACCTGCTCCATTCCCGGCGCCCGCGTAACGATCGAATCCGTTAATCCTGTGTAGCGGAGAAGCGCCGCGAGATCGACTTCCGGACGGAGGGCCAGACGGTGCAGCCGCTCCGGCCTGGCTATAACGTCCGTGCCGACCGCGGTCAGATAACCGTTTACGGTGTCCGGCTTTACACTCGTCTTCTCGAGCGCCGCCCGTGTCTGCGCGATCGCACGCTTTTTCGCCTCCATGCGGTCCTGTCGCTGGCGAGAGACCAACCCCAGGTCATAGCCTCGGGCGGTCAGGCGCAGATCGGCATTGTCCTGGCGCAACAGGATGCGATGCTCGGCCCGTGAGGTGAACATGCGGTACGGCTCGTCCGTGCCCTTCGCCACCAGGTCGTCTATGAGAACACCGATATAAGCTTCCGACCGCGACAGGACAACCGGGGTTGCTGCATGCAGCCGCTGCACGGCATTGATGCCTGCAATGAGCCCCTGCGCCGCAGCCTCTTCATAGCCTGTGGTCCCGTTAATTTGGCCCGCAAAAAAGAGACCCCCTACCCGTTTCGTCTCCAGCGAATAGCGCAACTGGCAGGGCGGGAAATAGTCGTACTCAATAGCATAACCCGGCCGCAGAACGTGGGCGTGCTCAAGACCCGGGATCTGCCGCAGCGCCTTGATCTGCACTTCCTCCGGAAGGCTCGTCGAAAACCCGTTCACGTATACTTCGTACGTACGCCGCCCCTCAGGCTCGAGAAAGATCTGGTGCCGGCTCTTCGTCGCAAACCGGTCAATCTTGTCCTCAATTGAAGGGCAGTAACGTGGTCCGCGACCTTCGATTCGTCCGGTGAACATGGGGCTAGCCTCAAATCCCTTCCGCAACGTCGCATGCACCTCCGGTGAGGTATAGGTCAGCCAGCAGCTGATCTGCTCGGAAGTCAACGCATCCGTCAGGTAGGAAAACGGACTCGGTTGGTCATCGCCCCGTTGCTCCTCCAGTCGTGCGTAATCCAGCGTGCGCCCATCGATTCTTGGGGGTGTGCCCGTCTTGAGCCTACCACTTTCAAAGCCCAGGGCTCGCAGACACCCGGTTAGTCCCCTGGAGGCGCCCTCTCCCATCCGACCGCCACCGAACTGCTTTGCTCCGACGTGAATCACGCCATTCATGAACGTGCCACTCGTCAAGATGACGCAGGGCGCCTTGAACGTCCGACCAAGCCGGGTGACGACACCCACTACGCGCCCCTCTTCCACCAGGACCTCCATTACCTGGTCGGACCGCAGGTAGAGATTTGCAATCGCTTCCACTTCCGATCGCACGGCCGTGGCATAATCCATCCGGTCACACTGCGCCCGCGGCCCCCACACTGCCGGGCCCTTGCGCCGGTTCAACATGCGAAACTGAATGCCAGAGGCGTCCGTCACCCGCCCCATAAGCCCTCCAAGGGCATCGATCTCCCGTGCAATGTGACCCTTGCCAATGCCCCCGATGGCGGGATTACAAGACATCCGGCCGATGGCCTCCAGGCTCATGGTGATAAGCAGCACCCGCGCACCCATGCGCGCGGCCGCGGCCGCGGCCTCCGTTCCGGCATGGCCCGCACCTACCACGATGATATCATAGGAAGAAGCATCCACCATCCGCTCTCCAAAGTGCATTGTTTGAATCACCGTTGTTCCGAGCGGTTCCGGTTGGGGAACCTGCTATTTGCCGATACAGAACCGCGAGAATATTTGGTCCAGCACATCCTCATTGGTAACCGCCCCGATGATGGCGCCAATATCATGCATGGCCTTACGTATATCGAGAGTAAACAAATCGTTTGATACCCCAGTTTCCATTGACTTCCGCGCCCCGCGTACAGCCTCGAGCGCAGACTGCATGTGCTGGCGGTGTCGCTGATTGGTCACCAGACGCGACGCATCGGCGTCGTGGATATTGCCGAGTGCCGCGCGCGCCAGTTCGCGCTGCAACTTGAGTAGCAGCCCCGGATTCCGGCGCGCCCGGACGGCAGAGAGGGCTACCACGGGCGCCAGGCAGAATTCCGGCACATATCCCTCCGCCACCAGATCGGTCTTGTTGCCCACGACGATGAGACGTGCCTCTTCGTGGGTGATCAGGTGTTCCAGATAGCGTCTTTCCTGCCCCTCAAGCCCCAATGATACATCATAGACATATAGTATCACCCTCGCTTCCCGTATAGTGCGTTGGGCCCGCTCAACGCCTTCCGCTTCAATCATATGGGCCGTGTCGCGCAAGCCTGCGGTGTCCGTGAAGCGGAACTGGATGCCGTCGATTTCCGTGTCGACCTCGATGGTATCCCGTGTAGTGCCGGGCTTCGCACTCACAATTGCGCGATCAT
The DNA here is from genome assembly GCA_963665975.1 of Rhodothermales bacterium. GTDB lineage: Bacteria > Bacteroidota > Rhodothermia > Rhodothermales > Bin80. The sequence goes on along the minus strand of OY762508.1, from coordinate 2,084,339 downwards.
GCCCCACCAGGGCGTTCAGGAGCGTTGACTTGCCGGCATTGGGCCGTCCGCCTATCGCAACGCGGACACCCTCTCGCACGAGCACGCCCAACTCGTACGAGTCTACCGACAGAGAAAGGAGTTCGTCCGCCTGGTCAAGCAACCTGTACAGGTCCGCACGATCGGCAAACTCTACGTCTTCACCGGCGAAGTCGATTTCCAGCTCCGCCAGCGCGCAGACGTTCAACAGCGTATCTCTCAGAGCCGTCAGTTGTTCAGAATACCGGCCCTGCAGGTGAGCCACCGACACCCGATGCGCGAGCGACGACGACGCATGGATGAGATCTGCCACGGCCTCTGCCTGGGCCAGATCCATTTTGCCATTCAGGAATGCGCGCTGTGTGAACTCGCCAGGCTCCGCTATACGGGCACCGCCCACAACGAGGCTTTCCAGAATACGTGCCGACGCGTAGTCGCCGCCATGGCAAGAAATTTCAATGACATCCTCCCCCGTTGCCGAGCGCGGGGCACGAAAGATAGTCGCCACAACCTGGTCGATTTCCGCTCCATCCGGCGCCTTCCACATGCCGACGTGCACGGTATGCGAGGGTGCGTGCAACAGGTCTTCACCGCGGAAACTGCGTGCGGCAATGGCAAGCGCCTGCGAGCCGGACAGGCGCACGATGGCTAGTGCTGCACGCCCGCGGGCAGTCGCAATGGCGGCGATCGTGTCACCGGACTGCTGTGTCATCTGAACCCCTCCTCTGCGGCGGCCAGGAAGCTCCTCTCTCTATTTCTGCCGCGCCAGCTTCGCCCTTCCGCCCTTTTTCCGGCTTCCCCGCCTGCCCGGTGATGAATTCCGTGCGGGCGTCCCTTTGGCGGTTTTCCGGGTGGCGCTTTCCTCCAGGGCTTTTTTCTTCTCCAGGGAGTTGTTGATAAATTTCTGCTGGACGGCCGTTATCACATTGTAGCACAAATAGTATAGACTCAGTCCCGATGGCAGCCGGTTGAATATTACAAAAATGAACACCGGCATGACATACATGAATATCTTGGCCTGCGCACCGGTCGCCGGTGTGGCCTGCATGCGCATCTGGACTATAAGAGAAAGCCCCATGAGCACGGTAAAGCCCGCAACGTAATCGCCGTAAAACGGGATCGAAAAGGGAAGTTGCAGGATGGCGTCTGGCGCCGACAGGTCATTGGCCCACAAGAAGCCCTCCTGCCGGATTTCAATCGACTGTTGCAGGAACTGCCAGAGTGCTATGATGATCGGGTATTGCAACAGCATCGGCAGACAACTGCCAAGCGGATTTGTCCCCGACTCCCGGTAGAGCTTCATCGTGGCCGCCTGCTGCTTTTGCGGATCATCCTTGAACTTTTCCTTGATCTCCATCATTTTCGGCTGAAGATCCCGCATCTTCGCCATGCTCTGGTACGAAGACTTGGTCAGCGGGAACAGCAGAAGCTTGATCAGGATGCCAAAAAGGATGATGACGAGCCCGTAGTTGGGGATAAAGCTGCTGAGGAGCGAAAAGGTGGGTATAAAAATGAATGTCGCCAACGGACGCGTCATCCATTCAAAGAAATTCCAGCCGTAGTCCACCATGTCGTAGAGCCCCTCGTACTGCGAGACCTCCCCGTACTCCAGCGGCCCGAGATATAGACGGAAAACATCCGGCTCTGCCGTTCGCGGATCCATGAACAGACTCGCCCGGAAGGCCACCTGCAGGGTTGCTTCGTCTAGCTCCCCAATCCGCTCTCCGATCAGTTCGGCTTCTTGGGCCGGCTTGTCTGTGAGCACCACCGCCGCGAAATACTTGTTCTTGACCGCCATCCAGGACACATCGCCGCGCAGGGTCTTTCCTTCATCCGCATCCTTCTGCAGTGCTACCCCCTCCACTTCGCCCCCGCTACGCGCATATGCGCCGATCTTGGTGGCTTCCTCTTTCCGGTTAGTCGGATCCTCGCTAAAAGGGATGGCGCCGTTCCAGACGATTTCGTAGCCGTCATCTGTCCGAAACGTTTCGGGTTGGGTCTGCTCTATTAGCAACCCGATTTCGTAGGTCCCCGGGGTAAACGTATAGGTAAAGCGGATCGCGCCGTCGCCCACATGCGTCACCAGGGGCAGCGTTACCGGCGCGTCCCCCACCTGAAGGCGATCGCCTGCATGTTCCGTGTCAAAGAAAAACGCGCGCGTGTCTCGATTCCGTCCGCCTGGCGACTGAAACTCCAACCCGAGCGCTCCGGACCCCAATGTGTCTACCAGTTCAATCGGGGTTTGCTGGTCGAATTGTGCGTAGTCCTTGAGTCTGAATCTGACGATCGTGGCCCCCTTCGTGGACAACTCCGCCGTATAGAGATCCGTGTCCACGGTGATTCTTCGCTCCGTCCCTACGCTGGCGGCATCCAGCGTGGTGTCGCTTGCGGCGGGAGGCAATGCCGTCACACCCTGAACGTCAGGCTCCTCCTCTACGCCGATCGACTCCACGACCTGCGTCGTGTCGGGTGCGACGGGCTGAAGCTCAGATGGAGGAGGCGTCACCACGTACATCCATATCAACAGGATGCCCATGATGAGAACAGTCGCAATGACCACGTTACGATCCACTCGATTCCCTCCCTTAGGTCACAAGTCCGCCCATCGGATCAACAGGCTGCCTACACAAGAGCGGTTCCACCGCACGAACGTGAGTGGAGAGCTGCCGCAAGGCCTCTTCCAGATCGCCCCGTAGATGGTCATGCAACTTCCGGCCACGATAGAGAATCATGACTGTCAACGTCTCTTCCTGTGATGGCGCCGCTTGCTGCAGAAGCTTCTGATTCACGCGGCAGGTCTCCCGCATGGCGCGCTTGGCGGCATTGCGGCGCACGGCGCCCCCCATGCGTCCGACTGCGAATCCCACCTGCACCGGTTCCCGCGCGCCTGTCTCGCTACGAGGCACCATGCGATACAACAGGCGGATGCTGCCTACCGATACTGTGCCGACATCCTGCCGGGTCTTGTCAAACAGTGGACGGATCAGGCGGCGACGCTTCAGGCGGGCTCGACGTGAAAAGCGCAGCCGCTCCGCAGACGCAACCTTTAGGGGCGGCCTCGCCATCATCAGAGGGCATTACTTGCCGATATAGCGATCACTAACCGTCAGGCTACTGCGGCCTTTGCGGCGGCGGCGCGACAGTAGTTTACGACCTGTCTTCGTGCTCATCCGCAGCCGGAAACCGTGCTTGTTCCTCCGCTTGCGCCGACTGGGCTGATAGGTGCGTTTCATCGATCGGTATGCTCAAGGATTGTAAGCATTCGCAGACATTAAAAGGCGAAGGTACGGATAAATATCCCTCTTGTCTGCATAAATTGTTGACTTTCATACAAAATCAGCGTAGCATGCTATGCTCCCAGCGGGAATAGCTCAGTTGGTAGAGCATCAGCTTCCCAAGCTGAGGGTCGCGGGTTCGAGTCCCGTTTCCCGCTCTCCCTGGTCATTTGGGGCGGTTAGCTCAGTTGGTTTAGAGCGTCTGCCTTACAAGCAGAAGGTCGGGGGTTCGAATCCCTCACCGCCCACATCTGGTATTTCCAAGGGCTTACTGTGCCGCAAACCTCCATTCTACGCGGCTAATCACGCCCTGTTCTACGGTCAAGACCAGACGTGCGACTCCTTCATATTCAAGGACTCCGCGCGCCTGGCGCGTCGGCACCCCAAGAAGGCGTAACACCTGCGTCTCAGCCCAGCCGACACGTACGCCCTCTGGCGCCGTATAGCGGGCATCCACCAGTGCTACGTGCCCCACACGTCCGCTCATGAATCCAACCTCCAAGCCATAGTACTCGAACGTAGTCCGCGATTCTGCCTCCCGTACGCGCACGGGCGCACCCAATAGCGCTGTGACCTCGCCAGGAGGCACCTGCGCCTGCCGGTCCACCATGATCTGAAGCAGCCCGGGGACATCTATCGGCGGCTTGTGCTCCACGGTCGCCTGCTGCGAGCCGCTGCAGGCCTGTGCAAACACCACTACGCCGACAAGGACGCAACTTTTGGACATATGGATCCGCATGGAGCCCTGGGGAGATGGAGGGATAAGCGCTAACCTGTTTGAGCGCTGGAGCAATGGCTCTCAACTTGCCTGGTTCTGATTCCAGGAGACGCTACCGGCAATCCGGAAATTACGGGCCTTCGATGAATCATCCCGGCCAGGGAGTATTCCAGTTCAATCGCATATACGACTAAATCGAGGGCGAAGTTGAAATCCCTCCATGTGCTGTGTGTACGCTTGCACCTCATAGCCCCAAGTGGAACCTCCGTGCGTGACGGACTAACTGTTGGGTCAGCAGCGCTACCAGCAGTTTCCCGTATAGCCAAGCTCTTACGCTCTCGTTGTCCCTTTGATAGCGGGGCGCGGGTTGCCATGTATCGGTCCATCCTCGCCCGTGCGGGGGGAGCCTGATGAACACTGGTGCGCGGCCATGCGTCTGATGCCATCAATGCAGGAGGGCATGCCTGGTGTTTGCCCGAAACGGGTAGCCCGGTTCTGGCCTGGAGCGCCACTTGTGAACAAATATAGATAATCGTGGCTCGGATTGGAATCCGGGCCTGTGGCTGGGGAGAGTCCCCGTCCCGCCGGTTGCATGTGGACCCACTCCATACACCAGCGGCACAGTCGGTCCTACTGGCGATCCCTGGGGCGGCCGCGACCGCGTTTGCCCTTCCGATCCGGGTGCGACGCGCGCGCGTGCATCTTCGCCTGATAGAGTTCGTCAACCAGCAAGGCCAACAATTCCGGCTCCTCGCTGGCCAACTCTGCAACCAGGGGAATGAATCGCTCCAGGCGCTCACGCTCCAAATTGCTCTTGGAGCGCATCTTTTCCTCCAGGACCACCACCATGCGCTCCGTTATGCGGGTTGCTATGTCTTCCGGTTCTGGCATTGTTCGTTTCTCCATTGCTACGTCATACCGCTGGCCGATTGAGAGCAGGCGGCCTTCGTCTTCGAGTGTCACCAGGGTGATGGCTGTACCTGCCTTGCCCGCCCGGGCCGTACGCCCCGTGCGATGCACATAGTACTCCGGGTCCAGGGGGACATCATACTGAAAAACGTGGCTCAGATCGGTAATGTCGATCCCGCGCGCGGCCACGTCCGTAGCTACCAGGAATCGTAATTCACCCCGGCGCAGCCGCCCCATGGCTGCCTCTCGGAGCGGCTGCGACAAGTCGCCAGAGATCGCAGCCACGTCATGGCCATAGTTTAACAGGAACGCTGTCAGGTACTCGACTTCCCGCTTCGTATTGCAGAATATGATGGCCGAATCCGGGTTTTCCATTTCGATCAGCGCCACAAGCGACCGGTCTTTTTCCATCGGATCAATCCGGTAATAGCGATGCTCGATCGATTCAACACTGATCTGGCCCGCGCTCAATCCAAGGAACGACGGCTCGCGAAGAAACTCCTGGCCCAGCATGCGCACCTTCGGCGGCATGGTGGCGCTAAACATATAGGATCGCCGCTTGGATGGCAGGTGGCGTTTCATCTGCATCATGGCCGGATAAAAGCCCATGGAGAGCATTTCGTCCGCCTCGTCGAGGATGAACATGCTCAACTCCTGCAGGGAGAACGTGCTGCGCTCAAGATGATCCAGAATACGACCTGGCGTGCCGACCACGAACTGCGCGCCACCTTTGAGGGCTTTATCCTGCGGGCCATACCCGACGCCGCCGTATACGAGAGCGCCGCGCAGCACACTGGATGCGTTCATGCGCTCGAATTCAGCGAAAATCTGGCGAGCCAATTCGCGCGTTGGCGACAGGATGAGCGCCTGCGTCACGGCACGTGAGGCATCCAGACATGTAAATAGCGGCAACAGGAATGCTCCCGTCTTCCCCGATCCGGTCCGGGATTGGACGATCAGGTCCTGGCCTTCGAGGATATACGGAATGGCCTGCTCCTGGACCGGTGTCAGGCTCGCCCACCCTGTTGCCTCAAACGCTTCGCGCGCGCCGTCGGGTAATGAATCCGGCGTAGTGGCCAGTAACGGCTCAGCCCGCTGAAAGAGGCTCTTCGCTTCCTCTTCCCTTACGTCGCGCTGCCCCTTCGACGTGAGGTCGATCACTTGCGTGTACACGCTGCGGTCGGGCCGTGGTCCAGTATTACGCGTCATGGTGATCCGATTGGTGCGACGGGCGCCGGGTTCCCGGGGTGCGCTACATGGCCATCCCGCCATCGACATTCAGGACATGCCCCGTAATGTACGCCGCCGCCGGGGAGGCCAAAAACAGTACGGGTTGCGCGATTTCTTGCGGGGAGGCCGTTCGGCGCAGGGGAATCTGCTCGACAATCGCACCGCGCGCCGTTTCCGACAGGCTCCCGGTCATGTCCGTGTCCACATATCCGGGCGCGACCACGTTGACGGTCACGCCTCGCCGGCCCAGTTCCTTGGCCAAGCTCTTCGAAAACCCGATTATGCCCGCCTTTGATGCCGCATAGTTGGTCTGCCCCGCGTTACCGGTAAGCCCGATCACAGACGCAATACTGATGATCCGGCCTGCGCGCCGCTTCATCATGGGCCGATAGACTGCCCTGCAATAATTAAAGACGCTCTTCAGGTTTGTTTCGAGCACGCTATCCCAGTCCTCTTCGCGCATGCGAAGCACCAGGCCGTCGCGTGTAATGCCTGCATTGTTGACAAGCACGTCAATGTGGCCCCAGGCCTCCAATACACCGCCTACGACTTCTTGGGCGGCTTCCGTGTTCGCGGCATCGCTCCGAAAGCACAGCGCCTGGGTCCCACGCGCCTCCAACTTCTCCCTGATGGCCTCCGCCTCTACCGCCGATGTGCGATAGGTAAACGCTACGCGTGCCCCTTTTTCGGCAAAGGCCTCCACGATCGCACGTCCAATTCCGCGTGCGCCGCCGCTTACGAGTACTCTCTGATCTGCAAATTCCATAGCCTCCTGGACCCTGTCTTGTTACTCGGCGGAGTCGGTCAGCGCCACGATATCCTCCATCTTTCCCACCGGCTTGGCATTGACGCGCCGCCCCAGCGTACGCCGAACGAGACCCGTCAACACGCGGCCCGGCCCGATCTCCAGATACTGACTGGCCCCGTCCTGCTGCATGGCGTGCAGCGTCTGGGTCCAGAGCACCGGCGCAGTAAGCTGTTCGAGCATGCTCTGGCGGATTTCATCGGGGTTGGTCGTTGGCCTGGCTGTAACGTTCAGATACACCGGACATCGCGGTTCTGTTAATGCCAACTCGTGTACGGCGCTCGCGAACTCTGCTCGCACCTCTTCCATGAGGGGCGAGTGAAAGGCACCGCTGACGTTCAGCCGCACTGACCGGCCAGCTCCGTGTTCCTGTGCAAGCGCTAGCACGCGCCCTATCGCATGGACATCGCCCGAAATAACGATTTGGCCTGGAGCATTATAGTTCGCCGCGACCACCCGTGTCTCCGCGTCGGATGCCTCAGAACACAGCCCCTGCACTTGCGCATCGTCGAGTCCTATGATGGCCGCCATGCCTCCTGGCCTGCCCTCGCCAGCACCTGCCATCAGGCAGCCTCTCAAGCGCACCAGGCGCAGACCGTCTTCGAAACGAATGGCCCCCGCCATCGCCAGGGCGCCGAATTCGCCGACGCTGTGTCCTGCCGTCATGGCGCACGCAGGCCCGCCAGCCTCCAGTGCAGCCGCCACCGCCAGCGAATGCGTATAGATGGCCGGCTGGGTCCATGCTGTCTGGTTCAGCGCCTCGTCTTCCTTGCAGAGAATGTCGGATAGCGGTAGTCCCAATACGTCGTCAGCAGCCTCGATCACTGCTCTCGCCTTTGGACTGTGCTCCATCAACTCGCGCCCCATTCCCTGATACTGGGATCCCTGACCGGGAAACAGGAACGCTGTTTTCATACGTGGCGTGGGGTCTGTCAAGAACGTGTTCGTTATCCGGCCTCGGCCAGTGCCTCGCGCGGTGCCGTGCGGGCAACAGCCGCGCCCTCGTAGGCCCACTTGATATACATTGCGCCCCACGTGTAGCCGCCACCGAACGCTGCGATCACCAAGTTGTCGCCCCGGCGCAGCTCTGCTTCCCAGTCGTGGAGACACAGTGGGATCGTGGCCGCCGTCGTATTGCCGTACCGGGCGATGTTCAGCATGACCTGATCCAGCGTGATCCCCATACGCCGGGCGACAGCACCAATAATGCGCTGGTTGGCCTGGTGGGGCACCAGGAAGCGTATGTCTGCCCCGGTGAGTCCGTTGCGCTGCATCACTTCGGAAGCGACGTCGGCCATGCCTTCGACGGCAATCTTGAAGACCACTCGCCCATCTTGCTGGAGATAATGCATGCGCTGCTCGACAGTCGCGGCAGATGCCGGGTGGCGGCTGCCGCCTCCCCGAATGCACAACGCTTCCGCGTTGGCGCCATCGCTATACAATGCCGAATCCACCAGTCCGACTTCTTCCTCCGTGCCTTCCACCAGTACAGCCCCCGCCCCATCGCCGAACAAAACGCACGTACTCCGGTCCGTGTAATCGACGACACTGCTCATCTTGTCCACGCCGATCACGAGCACCTTGTCCATCCGCCCGCTTTCCACCATGCATGCGGCCGTATGGAGGCCAAACAGAAAGCCGCAGCACGCTGCATTCAGATCAAACCCCCAGGCCCTGTTGGCCCCAAGCCCCGCCTGCACCAGACAGCTGGCATTGGGCACCAGCATATCGGGTGTGATGGTGGCAACAACGATGGCGTCGATTTCTTCGGGTGTGATCCCACGTTTGTCGAGAAGCTCCTTGCCAGCTTCGATTGCCATGAACGAAGTGGCCTTGGCCTTGTCCCAAAGGATCCTCCGTTCCTTGATCCCGGTGCGCGAGCGGATCCACTCGTCGTTGGTGTCCACCATGCGGCTCAGTTCCGCATTCGTCAGCCGGTCTTCCGGCAGATAGTGACCTACGGCGGTAATGGCGGCTCGTCTCATGGCAGGCTCTATTCCTTCAGGATTTTTTCAGGGCGCGGGCAATTGCCGCGGTTAGCTCAAGACGGACCGCGCGTGCGGCCATCAGTATGCATCGTTCCACTGCTCGCGCAGACGATCGGCCGTGCAGAACAAATACCGCGCCATTGACGCCCAACAAAGGTGATCCACCTCCGTAGTCTTCCGGATTGAACCGTTCATGCAATCCCGTGCAGACCTGCCGGAAGGCGTCCATGAGATCCGGGTCAAGATTTTGGGTACCGAATTCCTGCAAGATCAGCTTCGGCAACGCCGTCATTAAACTCTCGCCCAGTTTCAATACCACATTGCCCACAAACCCGTCACATACCACAACATCGGCGCCATGGTGCATGATGTCGTGCCCTTCCACATTGCCGACGAATCGAAAGTTCTCTGCGTCCCTGAGCAGCAGGTGGGCTCCCTTGACAAGGTCGTTCCCCTTGCCTGGCTCCTCGCCCACGCTCAGCAGTCCGACCGCTGGATCCTCCACACCCAGCAAGCAGCGGGAGTAGGCGGAGCCCATTTGCGCAAATTGCAGCAAGTGCTCCGGCTTGCTGTCCATGTTCGATCCCACGTCCAAAATCAGACATATCCCCTTCGTGGTCGGATAGTACGCCGGGATCGACGGCCGCATCACCTGTGGCAAGCGCCCGAGAACGAACAGCGAAGCGGCCACCAGGGCGCCGGTGTTGCCGGCACTCAGAAAGGCGTCGGAGCGGCCTTCCCGGTGCCCTTTCAAGCCGAGATGAATGGACGAGTGCGGCTTGGCGCGCGCCGCGGCGACCGGTGCCTCCGCCATCCCGATAACTTCGGGGGCATCGACGATTTCAATTGCCGGGTCACACGAGCTTCCGAGCGCCGTCTCCAGCCTCGCTCTGGGACCATGGAGCAGAATGCGCAAGGGTTCCTTCGCATGCCGGGCCGCCCGCAATGCTCCCTCAATGACAACCGCAGGAGCATCGTCTCCGCCCATCGCATCTACAGCAACTCGTATAGCCATCTGCGATCAACCTCGGTAGGGATGTGCCCGGGCGGGATCCGGCCACCGGGCGCAAACTCACAACCGGAACGACCTTACCGGTGTACGGGCTACGAGAACCTACACGGACTGCTCTGCTTCTATGACTTGCCGGCCACGATAGGTGCCGCAACTCGGGCATGCCCGGTGCCGAAGCTTCGTGTTTCCGCAGTTCGGACATTCTGCGGTCGCCGGCGCTTCCAGACTACCGTAGTACACACTCCTGCGCTTGCGAGTGCGAGCCTTCGAATGCTTTCGTTTTGGATTGGCCATGATTGGTATGTCTCAAGTTGTGGGCGTACCCTTTTGATTAACCGGTGTCCGCGAGCAGCGCCCGGAGCGCATCCCACCGTGGGTCCGCTGCACATTCACCGCCAAACACAGTGGGGATGTCGAGGTCTTCGGCGCCTGGAGCGATCTTCCGCGTCGGGATTGCCAACAGCAGCGTGTCACGAACCACATGCGTCAAATTGACCGTCTTCTGAAACTTCTCCAGGACGATCACTTCGTCATGATCCGGCGTGTCCTGCCCGTGCTCCACCAATAGCGCATGGTACGCTGCTACTATCGGCTGCGAAAAGCGCACGCCTGTCCGATCACAGGTCAGCGTCGCTGTGGCCGCCGTGTCCACCGTGACACGAATCCGATCCTCGGTGCGCACTAGCGTGACGACCGCATGCACATCGGCAAGATCACACGCATCAAGATCCAGATCGTCTACGTCTGGGGTCACCGTGAGCTCGGACTCAAGTGCAGAAAGATCTATACAGAACATGATTCTCTGGCCCCGATCACACCAGGACCTCTCGGACCTCTTGTCAATATAGATTATGTTAGACAATCGAGGCCCGATCGGTGTTCCTTGCTCAAGGCGGCCCCCCTGCTGTTCGCATGCGGGGACTCAAAGAAACCGCCTTCGCCACGCCTTCTCCCATGGAAACTCATATACTCTGCATTTGACCCTGCCGTTCAAAAGTATTACACTATTTCGTTAACATTGCGGTAACCTGACAGCGGGACGTTTTCTCCATCGTTTTTGTTCACGGAGTGCTCTTTTTCGTGTGGATAACTTGTGAACAAATTTACATGATCGGCGCGGCGGCAGCAGACGGCTCCACCTTGTTGTGCATAACGTAATGTCAATCAGCAGCACTTAGATGTTTCTGATTGTTTATGCGGCACTTGTAGCCTGTTGATATCCTGTGCGTAAATCTGATGCCTGTCGCCGTTTTCCTGACTTCGACTTGATAATGGCGTGTGCAGAAAATGGCAATTGTTAATACATTAGCGTGCGACAGGGATCGAGTTTGCGAAGGACTCCTTCCTGGTGACCTACGGCGGCGGCAATATCCGTCACAATTTGCTTACATGACGATGTGCAATCACCCCCGGTCGCAGTGGTAGGTACGCTAGTTTACAGACTCGTTGCGGACCCGCACCGAATGATCTGACTCCTCTTTCGTTTATCTCGCATATCACCCTGTCCCTGCCCGGGACGGGACTCCGCTGGGCCGGCACATGAACCAATCTCCTAACGTGCTCTGGGATGCCTGTCTCGAAATCATTCGCGACAACGTCAGCGCAGACAGCTTCAATACATGGTTCGAGCCCCTTCATGCCATCAGCATCACCAATGAAGGTGATCTTCGGAAGCTGACGGTGCAGCTCCCCAGTCGGTTTTACTATGAATGGCTTGAGGAGCATTATTATGGTCTGCTCCGCAAGACGATAACGAAGGTGCTGGGACCATCCGGTCGATTGTACTACGACATCGTCATCGAACGCAGACCGGATACGGAATCCGATTTTCAAGGATCTACCGTGCTGCTCCCGGCCCGGCAGCCAGCCAATGAAACCCTTCCGACGCGCATGCCGCCGGGCCTTCCGCAGCCCCCGGTCAAGCATCCGCCCCAGCCGACTGCCATCCATTCCACGTCTGTGTACGCGGGCAATCCCTTCGTTACGCCGGGCGTGCAGAAGATTCCGATCGATAGCCAACTGAACCCGAGCTACACCTTCGATTGCTTCATTGAGGGAGATTGCAATCGCCTGGCCAGGAGTGCGTCGTTGGCGATCGCAGAAGAGCCTGGCTCCACGTCGTTCAATCCGTTCTTGATCTACGGCGGCGTAGGACTCGGAAAGACGCACCTCATCCAGGCCATAGGCAATTACGTGGCCCAAAACCTGCCCGGGCAGTCTGTGCTCTATGTATCCAGTGAACGATTCACCAACGAATTCGTGCGGGCGATCCAACACAATCGTGCGAATCTGTTTTCGTCGTTCTACCGGCAGATAGATCTGCTCATCATCGACGACGTGCAGTTCTTCGGTGGCAAGGAGAAGACCCAGGAGGAGTTTTTTCACATCTTCAACGAATTGCACCAGAGCGGCAAGCAGATCGTGCTGTCGGCCGATCGATCGCCTCGTGAAATCAAGGGCATTGAAGAGCGCCTGATGTCCCGGTTCCAATGGGGCCTGACTACCGACTTGCAGCCTCCGGAACTCGAGACGCGCATTGCCATCCTGAACCGCAAGGCTGGTGACGACGGAATCGAGTTTCCAACAGAGGTGATCGAATTCATCGCGCACAATATCAAGCGAAATGTGCGTGAGCTGGAAGGCGCGCTGATTCGCCTGCTGGCGCATGCCACGCTCCACAAGCGGGACATCGACTCCACGCTGGCCAAGGAAGTGCTCCGCGATCTGATGACGGACACGCCCGTCAATCTGACCATTGACCAGATCCAGGCCATTGTCTGCGAATATTTCGATATGCCGCAGGATCTGGTGCGGGCAAAGACACGCAAGCGGGAGGTCGTACAGGCCCGTCAGGTTGCCATGTTTTTCGCCAAACAACTCACGCAGCATTCGCTCAAGTCCATCGGATTACACTTCGGGGGGCGCGACCACTCGACGGTGATACATGCCAACCAGAGCGTGAACAACCAGATGGAGACCAATACGAAGTTTCGCGAAATGGTGGATGAAATCCGCCACAAGATTGACCTGCGAACACGTTGAGGCGACAGCATGAACCTCCGGAATCGGATCCATTGTGAGCCTCTGTCGTAGTGCAGTATTAGTTCTGTTACCCCCATTCCGGCACCATGAAATTTTCTACTTCAAGCGCTTCTCTACGCGATGCCGTAAACCTTGTGCACGGTGCGACGGCAGCCAAGAATCCGCTCCCCATTCTCGACTGTATCCTGTTGGAGCGCAACGCCAGTCGCCTCCGCCTGACGGCCACAGACTTGCGAATAACCGTTACCGAGAGTATTCCCGTGCTGTATGGTGAGGATACACCCGAGCGGAACAGCAGGATCGCCGTGCCAGCGCGGCGATTCGCGGATACGCTGCGGGCGTTGCCCGACGTGCCCCTCTCCTTCGAATCGAAAGACGAGTTCAGCATTACACTGACGACCGACCATGGCTCCTATACCATGGTCGGCTACGATGGGGCTGACTATCCAGCGTTGCCCGATCTGTCAGACTGCAGCCAGACCACGATCGACAGTGCCCTGTTCCGCAGGATTATGACCCAGGCGGCGTTTGCGGTCTCCAAGGAAGAAGGGCGGCCCGCGATGAAGGGCGTATTGTTTGAACTCGACCGTGCGGGCGGCCGCGCGGTCACCACCGACGGACACCGGCTGGTGCGCTTTTCCCTGGATGATCTGGTCGCAGACGAGCCGATGAAGTTTGTTCTCCCCCCCAAGGCGTTGGCTCTAGCCAGCCGAGGTGCGGTGTCCGGCCCGTGCACCGTTCTTTCCGACGGGGCTCATGTCTGCTTTGAGTCCAACAATATCCGCGTGCTTGCGCGCATTATCACCGAACCATACCCGAATTACCAGGCCGTCATTCCAAAGAACAATCATCGGCATTTGAGAGTCGACCGTGCACAGCTGCTCTCCGCCATACAGCGCGTGGCGCTTTACTCCTCCACCACGACCAACCAGATCCAGATTGCAGTAAGCACGAATCAGATGACGATCAGCGCCGAAGACCTGGAGCGGTCCAGCAACGCCCGGGAAGTCGTCGCGTGTGAGTACACGCATGAAGATCTGTCCATGGGCTACAAGGGATCCTATGTGCTGGAAGTACTGAAAGCGCTTGACTCTCAAGAAGTGCGAATAGAACTGGGGCAGCCCGACCGGGCGGCGCTGCTCTATCCGGCCACCCAGAAGAGCGGAGAGGAAATCATGGTTCTGCTCATGCCGGTTATGCTGAGCAAGTACGGCTGACGCCATGCACGTCGTCAAGATTGCGGGAATATTCCGACCGTATACAGAACATTATTGTCCACTATTTCATTCAAGTAGACTGCCAGATTGACCCTGACGGGCAGAACCACTATTTTGGGGCGCTTTCGCGCACGGCAACCATCATGAACATCCACAGTTTCAAGACGAAAAGTGTCCGAGAGGCGGATATCACGCGTGCGTGGTACGTCGTAGACGGGGAGGGGCTGATTGTCGGCCGGCTGGCTTCGCAGGTCGCCTCCATTCTTCGCGGCAAGCACAAGCCGTCTTTCACTCCACACGTGGACACCGGAGACTTCGTCATTGTCGTCAATGCCGACAAGGTCCGGTTCACCGGTAACAAGGAGAATGCTAAGCGTTATTACAGCTACAGCGGATACCCGAGTGGCTTGAAGTCGCGCACGGCCCAGGAAGTGCGCCAGCGGCGACCTGAGTATCTGATGCGACACGCAGTAAAGGGCATGCTCCCGAAAGGCCGTCTGGGCCGCCAGATGCTCAAGAAGCTCAAAGTCTACGCCTCGCCGTCGCACCCGCACCAAGCCCAGCAACCAGAAATTCTCGCTCTTACGGCATAACATCGCGCCATGGCGAACATCACTCAATACAATGCAGTCGGGAGGCGCAAGACATCGACCGCCCGCGTGTACCTGCGTCCCGGCTCCGGGAAAGTGGTCATTAACAAGCGTCCCCTCGAAACCTACTTCTCCCTGGAGATACGGCGCCGGACCCTATTGTCTCCGCTTAAGATCACCGGAACTTTAGGATCCTTCGACATACTGGTAAACGTCAAGGGCGGTGGCCTGACCGGGCAATCCGAAGCCATCCGCCTGGGTATTGCCCGTGCGCTCGTTGTCTCCAACGAAGATTTCCGCAAGCCGCTGCGCGATGCGGGGCTGCTGACGCGCGACCCGCGCATGGTCGAGCGCAAGAAATACGGACAACCCAAAGCACGCAAACGCTTCCAGTTTTCGAAACGGTAGCATGCGTTTCTCTACCACTCATACTGCCCGATGTGTGGCGGGGTGACCACTGCCACGGCAGAGGTTTCGTCATACAGGAGACGGCAGTAGCGGAATAACCCAACGACACCATGGAATCGACCACCGACCAATCCTTGGCGCCGCCGCAGGCCGGCACTCCTTCGAAGTATCGAGTTGAGCTCGAAGAACTCTTGCGCGCCGGCACGCACTTTGGACACCTTACCAGCCGTTGGAACCCGAAGATGGAGCCCTACATCTTCATGGCGCGCAATGGCATCCACATTATTGATCTTCGCCAGACGCAGATTCTGCTGGACAAGGCTGCAGACGCTGCCGCGCGCTTTGCGAAGCAGGGAAAGCGCATTTTACTGGTAGGCACCAAGAAACAGGCCAAGGAAACGGTCCGGGGGCTGGCGCAGGAATGTGGTTCGCCGTACGTCGTGGAGCGCTGGCTGGGCGGCATGCTAACCAACTTCCAGACCATCCGGAAGAGTATCCGGCGCATGGAAGATCTGGCCAAACTTGAAAAAGACGGCACGCTGGCGCAACTCAAGAAAAAGGAGCGCCTGATGAAGGGACGCGAGCGGATGAAGCTCGAGCGCAACCTCAGCGGCATAGCCGATATGGCACGTATGCCGGGAGCACTCTTCATCGTCGATCTTAACCGGGAGCACATTGCCGTCGCGGAAGCCCGCAAGTTGGGCATCCCCATCATTGCCATGGTTGACAGCAACTGCGACCCGGATCTCGTCGATTACCTGATCCCGTGCAATGACGACGCGCACAAGTCAATACGCCTCATTACGGCCACCATTGCCGGTGCGATCAGTCAGGGCAAGAAGCAGCGGGACATCGAGCAGGCCACGCGCAAGGCCGAAAAAGAAAAACGGGCAAGCGCCTGACGAAGCACGCACACGTAAAGAACTCGTCGTACGCATTATGGCCATTTCTGCAAAGGACGTAAAAAAGCTCCGCGACATGACCGGCGCTGGCATGATGGACTCCAAGCGCGCGCTGCAGGCGGCCGGCGGTGACTTTGAGAAAGCCATCGACCATCTGCGCAAGAAAGGGCAAAAGGTAGCCGCCAAGCGTGCAGACCGCGAGGCTAATCAGGGCCTCGTCGTAACGCAAATCAGCGAAGATGGGTCAACGGGCATCATTGCCGAGATTAACTGCGAGACGGACTTTGTTGCTCGTAACAGTGAGTTCGCCTCGTTTGCGAATGACATCGGCGCGATCATCCTGCATGCGTCGCCAAAGGATCTCGACGCCCTGATGGCGTTGCCCTTTCGCGGCGGCCGGAGTGTTTCGGAGGTCCTCACGGACCTGACCGGGAAGATCGGCGAGAAGCTCGGCATCCGGCGGTTTGCAACACTGCGAAGCGGCGGCGGCACTGTTGTGTCCTATGTCCATCCTGGCGCACGTCTTGGCGTGCTGGTGGACTTGAAGGGGAATGGCCAGGTGGAAACGACCGGGCGGGACGTGGCCATGCAGGTCGCGGCGCTGAACCCGGTGGCTACGAATCGCGACGACGTACCGCAGAGCGTCCAGGAGAAAGAAATGGAAATCGCCCGCGAGGCGGCCCGCGCTTCCGGCAAGCCTGACAAGATCCTTGACCGCATCGCACACGGCAAATTGGAGCGCTACTTCAAGGATCACGTGCTCGTCGAGCAGGCATTCGTCAAAGATGCGTCCCTGACAGTCGGAGAACTCCTCAGGCAGGCAGGCGCCGAGATTCGCACCTTTATCCGATTCGCGCTGGGCGACTGACGCCAGCCGCCACGGTGGTTGGTCGGACGCGCGTGCAGTCGGCAACCATGCCCCTGTAATGGACACTCAGGCTTCCTACGAGCGTATCCTGGTCAAGCTCAGCGGCGCCGCGCTACTCGGCGAAAAAAGCTTCGGCATTGATCGTGCCATCCTAACCCGCTATGCACAGGAAATCGCGACGGTCGCACAGGCCAATGTACAGGTCGCACTCGTAATCGGCGGCGGCAATATCTACCGGGGCGCGCAGGGGACCGACGGGGGCATGACGCGGACCCACAGCGACTACATGGGGATGCTCGCCACGATGGTGAACGCCATGGCGCTACAGGATGCGCTTGAACAGGAAGGCTTGATCACGCGCCTGTTGTCGAGCATAAAAATGGAAGAGATTGCCGAGCCTTTCATTCGGCGCAGGGCCATCCGGCATCTCGAAAAGGGCCGCGTCGTTATCTTTGGGGCCGGGACCGGAAATCCGTATTTTACCACGGACACAGCGGCTGCCCTGCGCGCCCTGGAAATCGACGCGCAGGTTCTGATCAAGGGAACGCGTGTAGATGGCGTCTTTTCCGCTGACCCGGAACTGGATCCCACAGCAGAACATCATGCTACCATTCATGGAGACGATGTCATCCGACTCGGACTGCGTGTCATGGACATGACCGCCTTCACGCTCTGCAAGGAATCCGCACTTCCCATCATCGTATTTGACATGAACAAGCCCGGCAGCCTGGCTCGGATCATTCGTGGAGAGCGGTTGGGCACACTCGTTCATTGGGATGCCAGGCCCAAGTAACACCCGCAATCCCTTGTCATTCTGGAGGCCACTCCATGCTGGATGAACTCCTACAACTGGTTCTTGAGGACGCACGAGAGCACATGGAGAAGACGCTCTCGCACCTGAAGGCAGAACTCACCACCATCCGCGCCGGACGAGCCTCGCCGGCGATGCTGAAGAATGTGCGCGTAAACTACTACGGCAGCATGACACCACTCGACCAGATGGCCACCGTGAGCGCGCCGCAGCCGGATCTGATTGTTATCACGCCGTGGGATGCTTCCTCGCTCAAGAATGTCGAGAAGGCTATCCAGGCCGGGAATCTGGGGCTCAACCCGTCCAACGATGGCACGATTATCCGGGTGCCCGTTCCGCCATTGTCAGAAGAGCGGAGGCGCAGCCTGGTCAAGTCCGCCCGACGGCTTGGTGAAGAGGCCAAAGTGGCCGTGCGCAATATTCGACGTCATGCGAAGATCGAAATCAAGTCTACCCAGGAAGGCGAACACCTTTCCGAAGACATGCGCTACCTCGCAGAAGGCCAGCTCCAACAAGACACCGATGCCTTCGTGAAAAAGATCGACCACACCCTGTCCCGAAAGAAGGATGACATCATGGAGGTGTAGCCTCCGGTAGATTTCATGCCACGGAGAGGTGCCGGAGTGGCCGAACGGGCTCGCCTGGAAAGCGAGTGTACCTTTGACGGGTACCGAGGGTTCGAATCCCTCCCTCTCCGCAACATCAGTTGTGTCCCCGGGCCCCTGACGGGTTCGCGTTAGTACTTTCACAATATGGCCGGCGGACGGTTTATCGTACACACGGGACCCAGCGGGGCAGGCAAGACCTCTCTGGCCCAACGGGTTCTGGCCGCGTTCCCCGCCATGTCGTTCGCCGTGTCCATCACTACACGGCCGCCGCGGGCTGGCGAACAGGACGGTAAGGAATACCGCTTTGTTACGGAGGAGCACTTCCGCAGCCTTGTTGCCAGAGATCAGTTGCTCGAATACGAAGAAGTCTATCCGGGCCGTCTGTATGGAACACTGCGCGCGGAGGCAGAGCGCGCCTCTCCCGGCCACCCGGTTCTTTTCGATCTTGACATTAAGG
Organism: Rhodothermales bacterium; assembly: GCA_963665975.1. Lineage (GTDB taxonomy): Bacteria > Bacteroidota > Rhodothermia > Rhodothermales > Bin80. The sequence goes on along the minus strand of OY762508.1, from coordinate 2,065,481 downwards.
GGGCGCTGGCTCTCAAGGAATGGGCGTGCGAAGACGCCCTTGTGATCTTTGTGCGCCCGGTAGATCTGGAGACCCTCGAGCAACGGTTGCGCGGCCGGGCGACAGAGGCTCCGCGCGCGCTCCGCGAACGCCTTGCGCGTGCGCACGTAGAAATGACCTACGCCCACCGGTTCGATGCCGTGGTGACCAATGACGGTCTGGACCGGGCTGCACAAGAAACGATTACGTTGATCGAAGCATTCCTGGCGGGAACCACCCCTCGGATATGACTCCTCACGATGCGGATTTGCCCCTCAAGGGTCGCTTCCTGCTACTCGGCGTATGTGGAAGCATCGCTGCGTACAAGGCCGCTGCCCTGGTGCGCCTGTGCACGCATGCAGGAGCCGACGTGCAGGTGCTGATGACACCAGCTGCCACCCGGTTTGTGGCGCCCTTGACCTTCGGGACGCTATCTGGACGCGAGCCGCTGATCGAGGTCTTCCCAGGCGATACGCCAGAGACCTGGACGCAGCATGTATCGCTGGGTATCTCTGCCGACCTGTTCGTGATTGCCCCGGCGACCGCGCAAACCCTTGCGAAGCTGGCGCATGGGTTCAGCGACTCGATGCTGACCGCCACGGCGCTCAGTGCCCGCTGTCCGATACTCGTGTGTCCGGCCATGGATCACGACATGGCACTCCATGCGGCGGTGGCCGCCAACATGGATCGGCTGGAAGAGTACGGCTACTCCATCCTGCCTCCGGAACACGGCCCCCTGGCCAGTGGCCAGGTTGGCAGCGGACGATTACCGGAGCCGGAAAAAATCCTGACGACCATCCTGGAGTTGCTTCCGGCAAAATCGCCCGGGTCGCTGTCCCATCTGCGTGCGCTGGTCACCGCCGGGCCCACCAGAGAGCCCATAGACCCAATTCGCGTGCTGACCAATCATTCCACGGGAATGATGGGCTATGCCCTGGCCACCGCACTGCGTGCGCGGGGAGCGGACGTAACACTCGTAAGCGGGCCGACGTCGCTGCAAACACCGCCGGGTATAACCCGGATTGACGTCTCGACGGCTGAAGAAATGCACCGTGCCGTGCAAGCGCACGAGGACGTCGACATCGTGTTCATGGCCGCGGCGGTCGCCGACTATACACCGCGGGCTCCCGCAGATCACAAGCTCAAAAAACAGGACTCAGAAATGGTTCTCCATTTGCGGCCGACGCCCGATATTTTGGCTGGCCTTGGAGCACGCAAAAGGCCCGGGCAACTCTTGGTCGGCTTTGCCATGGAAACGACCGACGGGCTTGCGAGCGCTCGCCAAAAGCTTGAGTCCAAGAACCTCGATTATGTCGTTCTCAACAACGTGACAGAGGACGGGGCGGGGTTTGGGCTCGAAACGAATCGTGTTACGATCCTCGGCCACAACGGCTCTGTTGACCAGTTGCCGCTCATGCCGAAGCGCGCTGTAGCCGAGGCCTTGCTCGAGCGAATCTTCGGTGATTCGTAATCCGCGCGCCGCAGTATGTGGATTACCTGTGGAAACTTGGCGGAAAACTATCCCGTCTTCGTCGGTATTTCCTGTTGTTCGGGGGCTCAGGGTACGGCTATCTTTCGTATGGTCTGATCTTCATGGAAGAACTGCTCTCGGTCCAATGCCTTTGGAATCCCTGCGCGGTGCGCTGGTGTACGAGATAGCGGCGTATGGCGCGCTTGCAGCGATGGACTGCGAAGAGAACCCGGCGCTTGCGCTCCCCGAAGAGAGGGTGTCGCCCGACTCCGCTGTCAAGGAAACGCCCTTTTCCACCGCAATGAACGCCCTGGTACCCTCCGAATCGCCTCTGGCCAACCTGATGTCCCTGGAGGAGATTCACGACTATGTGGCGAGCACCGTGCTCCTCCCGATTGACCGGCAACGGACGCGTGCCGTTCCCGGCCATGGCAATCCGAATGCCGCCCTCGTCATCATCGGCGAAGCGCCCGGCGCCGATGAAGACCGGCAAGGGAAACCGTTTGTAGGACGCGCCGGGCGCCTGTTAACGAATATCCTCGCGGCCATCAACTTCGCGCGTGAAGACGTGTTTATCACAAACATTCTCAAGAGTCGCCCCCCGCGCAACCGCGATCCGGAGCCAGCCGAAATGGCTGCCCATCTTCCGATCCTGTATCGGCAACTGGCGCTCATCCAGCCCCGGATACTGCTCTGTCTGGGCAGGATTGCGAGCAATGGGTTACTTGACAAGCGTGCGTCGCTCGGCAGCATGCGTGGCAAGTTTCACGACTTTCATGGTATCCCGTGCATGGTTACCTATCACCCGGCGGCGCTTTTGCGCAACCCGAAATGGAAACGCCCTACGTGGGAGGATGTCCAGAAGCTGCGTGCGCGCTACGATGCAATCCTGAAAACCTGAGCCTTTCCACCGGTTAATGCCTGAACCAACCGAACATTCCTCGGACCGGGACACCCGACCCGTGCGTGCGTCTACAGACGTCTCCCTGCGTGGGCAGGCGGGCCGCGTCCCGCCGCAGGCCGTCGACGTCGAGCAGGCCGTGTTGGGCGCCATGCTGCTGGAGAAGGACGCCCTTGCCAGCGTAATTGCGGTCCTGGAGCCGGAAGCCTTTTATCAACCGAAGCATGAGAAGATTTACGTGGCCATGCGCGGCCTGTTCAAGCGCAATACGCCCGTGGACCTCATTACGGTCACGGAAGAGCTGCGACGGCAAGGCGACCTGGAGGCGGTTGGTGGAGCATACTATCTCTCCGACTTGTCCACGCTGGTCGCCTCCGCGGCAAACGTAGAGCACCATGCCCGTATTGTTGTAGAGAAATCCTTGCTGCGGACGCTCATCGAAACGATGTCGCAGCGCATAGGGCAAGCGTACGACCCGGCAGCCGACGCCTTCGAATTATTGGATCAGGCGGAATCGGACCTGTTTCAGATTTCTGAGTCACAGTTGCGCCGATCTGCTGATCCGCTCAAGAAGGTGCTCATGGACACGCTTTATCATCTGGAGTCCATCCGTGGGCGTTCGGACGGAGTCACGGGCGTGCCTAGCGGATTTAGCGCGCTGGATCGGCTGACCGGTGGCTGGCAGAACTCCGATCTTGTCATCATCGCCGCGCGGCCGTCTATGGGCAAATGCCTTGCCTTCGATGCCGAAATCCTCCTGGCCGACGGATCTCTGGCCACTATCGAGAGCATCCATGCGCTCGGGGAGGCGGATGTCCTGACGTTGCGGGGGGATGGACGCTTCTACACTACGCAACCCTCGGCCTTCATTTACGATGGTCTCAAGCCGGTTTTCCGGGTGACCACGCGCCTCGGGCGGCGCGTGGATACGACGTTGTCGCACCCGTTCCTTTCCCCGGACGGCTGGCAGCCGCTTTCTTTCCTTCGTCCGGGAGACCGCCTCGCCGTTCCTCGTGTGCTGCCCGTCTTCGGAAATCAGAGCCTGCCTGCATCACAGGTGTTGGCCCTGGCCGATGCCACAATCGGGAGCGGCGCGCCGCGCACCGAAGAATCCTCCGGTGACACGGTTGCCATCGCAACGCCTCGACTCGCCCAACAGATCCGCGTACCTGCCGTGGTGCTTGCGCTGAAGGAGCCGCTTGTCGCGCTGTTTCTCCGGCGCCTGTTCTTGCGCAGCGGACATGTGTCGCCCCTGGCCAACGGCAGGCGCCAGATCGGACTCTGGACGAAAAGTCCCCGGTTTGCCCGCGACGTGCAGCATCTGCTCTTGCGCTTTGGCGTGCTTGCCCGCCGAAACGGATCCCGACTCACCATTTCCGAGACGCGCTCGGTCGCACTGTTTGCCACGCGAATCGGCCTTGAAGAACCGGCGCTGCCAGCAAGTGTGGCCGCTGGTCAACCCGAAATCTACTGGGACGAAATCGTCTCTATCGAGGCTTTGGGTATCAAGCCTGTCTACGACCTGACGATTCCGGAGACGCACAACTTTGTCGCAGACGACGTGTGCGTGCACAACACGGCGTTCGCGCTGGCCTGCGCGCGCAATGCCGCTATGCACCGGGAGCGCCCCACAGGCGTGGCCATCTTCTCGCTCGAAATGAGCGCACAGCAGCTTGGCCAGCGCCTGATCACTGCAGAGGCGCGCGTCAACGCCCAGGATGCACGCACCGGCAGACTTGGCCAGAAGGACTTTGAGAACCTAGTGCATGCCTCGAGCAACTTGAGCGAGAGCTCCATCTTTCTGGACGACACACCCGGACTGGGCATACTCGAGCTACGGGCCAAGGCGCGACGCCTCAGATCCCAACATGGCATCGGGCTCGTTATCGTGGATTACCTGCAGCTCATGCACGGCACCAATTCAGGCAACCGGAACAGCAACCGGGAACAGGAGATAGCGCAGATTTCGCGCTCTCTGAAAGCCCTGGCCAAGGAGCTCAACATTCCCGTGATCGCGCTCAGCCAGCTCAACCGCTCCGTCGAATCGCGACCGAAGAACAAGCGACCGATTCTTTCCGACTTGCGCGAGAGTGGCTCCATTGAGCAGGATGCCGACGTGGTGGCCTTCATCTATCGCGCAGAGATGTATGGGATCCAGTACGATGACAACGGCGAATCCCTGGAGGGGATCGGCGAAATCATCATTGGCAAACAGCGCAACGGCCCTACCGGAACCGCGAAACTGGCCTTCCTCAAACACTGCGCCCGCTTCGAAAACCTGTCCACGTATCGCCGTTCCACCGGTGTCCCGGCCGGGGCGATCGGCGATGGCGGCCCGGACGACTATGACGGGCCGATCCCCGAGGCGTTCTGACCACGTGTACGTGTCAACGGGCTCGGAAATCCGTGGTGGAGGTGACGGGCGGATTCGAACCGCCGTACAAGGCTTTGCAGGCCTCTGCCTAGCCACTCGGCCACGTCACCAGACTGCTTGATGCACGCCCGGCAGGACTCGAACCTGCAACCTGCGGATTCAGGTTTGTGTTGGTTTCCCAACTCCCCGGACTATCTCTTCACCCTATTCTCCAGTACGGACGAACGTAGGTGGTGGCCGTCTAGTCTCTACACCTTTCCTACAGGACTTGGCTCGGGATTGCCGTAGAGAGGCCCTCTGAAGACGGACAGCCACTCCGTAGGTTTCCCCGACTTTGACCACTTACTCGCTGGAGATTTCTCTCCGGCGGCCCACTTGTCGTAGAAGTCCGCTGCTCTCTCCGGTTGAGCTACGGGCGCAGTATGCAAAGAACAACCAGGAAATATGTCGGGGCGGCCGGATTTGAACCGACGACCCCTGCGTCCCAAACGCAGTGCTCTACCGGACTGAGCTACGCCCCGAACAGGTGGCCGTCATCGGGCGGCCGCCAGCTCCTTCTGCGCATCGGCCAAGGGCACCATTTTCTCGCGAAACCGGTAATGGCCGTTGGATTTGCGCTCCGCAATGACCAGTTTGGCCATCACTAAGCGCTCTTCCCTGCGCTTGCGGATCTTGTCGCCGAATGACTGCTTTTTGGCCATCGCGCCCTCCCTGGCTTATTTGATTTCCCGGTGGATGGTGTGTTTGCGCAGGCGCGCATTGTATTTCTTGAGCTCCAGCCGATCCGGTGAGTTCCTCCGGTTCTTCATGGTCGAATACCGGGACGTGCCGGGTGCTTCCGTGCACTCCAGAATGACCTGCATTCGAACGTCCTTCCCTTTCTTAGCCATGGCGCTGGGGTGGATTGGGGTCGCTGAGAGCCGGCATTCAGACACGCACGCCCTGGGCGCGCGCCTCCCGAAGCACGGCTTCGATACCCTTCTTGTTGATGGTCTTCAGGGTCTTCGCCGAGACCCGCAACCGGATCCAGCGCTGCTGCTCCGGCAGGTAGAATCGCTTGGTCTGCAAATTGACCGCAAAGCGGCGCTTCGTCTTGTTATGGGCATGGGAAACATGGTTTCCCGTCATGGGCCCCTTTCCCGTCAACTGATCTTTGCGAGCCATGGACTCCTTCCCAAATCAATGGTTGCTGGAACCGGCCAATCAAGGTACGGCTCGGCCAGCATCCTAACACGTAATAACTTGTGAACAGCCTCCTTGTAACCACTCCGGATGGATTTGTTTCCCCTCAATCCCTTAAGTCTGGCTATCGATCCATCTGCACCGCAGAGGCCGGATCGGTCTTCGCCGCGCGCAAGGCCGGGTACAACGACGCCAGCACGCAGAGCCCGAAGCCAACGATGCCAATAGCCGACAGGTCCAGCAGGCGGATCGAAACCGGGTAGGCGTCAATCATGAAGGATTCCGCTCCGAGTAGTGGAACGAGCTGAAACGTCTTCTGGAGCCAGGCGACCGACAGACCGATCACAAACCCGATCCCGGCTCCCAGGCCGCCGATGAGCGCCCCCTCCAGGAGGAAAATCTGCCGGACATGCCGGCGGGAGACGCCCATCGCCTGCAGCACGCCAACGTCGCGGCGCTTCTGAATCACCACCATGGTCAGTGCGCCGACAATGTTGAATGCGGCAACCACGCTGATCAGAATAAAGATCACCGAGGCGCCCCACTTCTCCAGTCGCATGACGTCATAGAGTGACCGCTGGAGATCGTACCACGTCTGGACAACGTAATCCCCGGAGTCGAGCGCGCCTTGAAGTTCCTGCTTGACCGCGGTGGCGTGATCCAGATCGTCCAGGCGAAGCTCCATACCAGACACGGCGCCGGGCATACGAAACAGCCGTTGCGCCTCATCGATGCCTATAAAGACGTGCGTGTTGTCATAAGTATCCTGGAGCTGGTAGAGGCCGCGTACGGAAAAGCGCGCGACGGGGGGTGCGCCGAAGAGCCTGGTCAGCATCCGCTCCATGCCCTGCGCCGACAATAGCGCCACGTGTCCGTCGCCGGGAACGAGCCCCAGGCGCGTTCCGAGCCCTCGCCCGAGCACGATGCCTGGAGCGTCGTCCTGCCGCCCCAGACGGAACCTGCCAACACCTATTGTCAGCGTGTCGGTATCCACCCCGCGTACGATGACCACGCGGTTGGTTTCATTGCCGCCTGCGTGCAACAGCAGCGCCTTGCCTTCGACGTAGGGAGAAACCTCGACGACGTGAGGTAGCGAGCGGGCGATCCCGGTAAGCGCTTCGAGGTGGTACACCTCTGCCGTGTCTGCGGACACCGGGATCCCTTTGCCATCTGCGCTGACGATCCGAACGTGGGGATCGAGAGACACCAACAGATCCCGCACCACATCGTAGAACCCGTTCATTACCGACAGCACGACAATGAGTGAGGCCACTCCCACCGCCATTCCCGCAACGGAAATACCGCTAATGGCGGTAATAAGGCTGACGTCCTTTCGGCTGGCCAGGTACCGCCGTGCGATCATGAAGCGGTAGTCCACGATGGATCGCCGGGTCGGGAAGGGAAGCTCCACCTACTTGTTGTCGGGCACTGGGTCGGATGCCAGGCGGGGAGCACTATCGGTAAACATATCGTCCGGCACGGAGACCGGCACGGCTATATCCGCGGTGATAATCACAAACGGGCTTGCCACGGCACGCTTCCGCGTGGAAAAGACCAGCCTCCCAGCCGCCGTTACGTGTTCCTCATAGCCCTCCCAGACGAAGGAGCGAAGTGGCCTGTCGGGGTTGTCTCCACTCCGCCGGTAGCTCCACTGCGTCACACGCCCGGTTGCCTTGTCTACGCGCAGCCAGTACTGATCGCCCGCGAGGAAGTCTGTTTCCTGGTGGCTTACGTGTAACACGTCCCCTGTGTGGTCGGTGGAGTCCGCCTGATAACTGCGGCGTACTCCGGGGTCGAAGAGCAAAAACGGCGCCAGCAAGGGGTAGCCGTCGGTGGTCGCCCGGCGCATGGCTTCCGCCAGCTTCCTGGCCGTTTCCTTGTCGTCCAGCTCCACCCCGTTCCAGTAGGCTTTCCCGCGACGTGTGTTACGATTGAACAGCACCACATACGGCGTGTTCGCTGGCCCTGGAATTTCCATGCGATACTCGCCGGTATGCCGCGACCACAAATGTCGGATCACGCGAATCCGATCGTGCCCCTGTTGCACGGAGTAGCTGAATTGGATATAGGGCAGGCGCTCCCATGCTTCGCCGCCACCGAAAGCGTCCAGAACGCGCGCTGCCAGGGCGTCTGCCAGAGAGTCCGGAGACGCGGCTGGGACGGGGTGCGGCGAGACACTTGCAGGTGTCCAGCAAAAGAGCGTGGCTGTAAGGCTAAGAAGTTGAAGCATGGCTCGGTGTTACGAGCTTGTCTGTTGGTCGGAAGGCGGACTCCCGTTGAAAAACGCTTGGCCACTCCAGTGTTCCAGGATTCCGTACTTTCCGGTGCCTGCCCACCGTAAGTGTCTACCGTGTGTTATTCGGTATCCGAATGCTGGCAGGTCGGATTTACTGTGGAGGTTCGTCGCGCTTTCGATATCAAAGAATGCTTCCTTGCGGTTGTCGAGATCAGCAACATAGATGACGGAATCCCCCAGAACAGCGGCTTCCGATAAGGAACTGAATTCCCCCGGACCTTCGCCAATCCCTACGTAGGCCTGGGTGAAATTGCCATCTTCATCGAACTGTTTGATCTTCAGATCCCCATAATCCCTACAGTAAGAGAATCCATCAGGACCAGAAATGATCGGTCCGGGATTATATAGCACAACAGCCGGCTCGCCCGGCACTCCATACAGTCTGCGAAGAGACACGTTCTGCCAGTTCCGATCAGCCGTTGACTGGGGCTGGACCTCAACCATTAGGTCCCTGACCATAACGATTTCGGCATCTGGCTGGCAACCAGCCAGCAGAAGCCAGATGGCGCGTCGCACTGGCGCACATGTCATTGCATCCGACACTGGACCGGGGGCTACCAACTGCTGACGATGCCGCGCAAGACCAGCACTCCATCAACTGCGTCCGGCGTTCTCTCGGCGGCCTCGTTCAGGCACACTGCTTTCTTAGCCACCTGCAGAAAACGGCCCCATCGCACCAGGGACTCGGGCGAACGTTAGTCTCTGGTGCAACTGTCCTTAGTCTATAACAACGGGCTCGCACCTGTCCTCCCACAACTTGGGGTCAGGGAGGTTGTCGGTCACCAAGAGAACGTATCCCGCGTTACACCATGGCCCCGTGTGAGGGCAGGGCGTATCAACGCCGGGTCGACAGGCCGGAGGCTGCGGGCTGGTTTCGAACAGGTCATGCACATAATCTTCTCCGCCTGAAGAATATACCGAAAGCAAGTAATAGGACGCCTCAGGAAGCAAGGCCGGCTCAGAATTCTCCTCGTCCTTGACAGACTCATACAGGTCTATGAATATATCCGTGGCTCTGGTGTACGGCGTCCCGCCCTCATTAGCCCTGCCCGCCATGCAAAGGGCGCTTCGTGCGCTAAATCTTGTGCTGCTATCTTCGCTCTCGAGCATTACTTGTACAAGTTCGTCGGCGAAGGCGTCAAGCTCGGAGGGGGGACGAATGTCAAACTTCTGCGTAAGTACAGCTACGGCAGGATAATTGTCCTGCTTATCAATGAGTAGTGCAAGTGCAGCGTTTGGTGTGGGTGTAACCAATACGTCTCCCTCCTTGATCAGGCCCCGTTTGGACTGTGCAAACGAAGCAAGGGGAAGGAGCAGGATGGTGAGTGTAATCGTTAAGGTCTTCATTTCTAGTTGCAGTCTGAGTGCGTGTGTGATCTGGTAGGGGGTATGCCCAGAGCCCAGTGCTCGGAACCAAGGCCTCTGTTTCTGGCATGGTAGAAATCAACGCCTCCCGGCACAGGGGGCGACCAAACCATGGCAGGCCCAAGATAGTCTCTGTGGAATTCTCTCGACCTCCGGCTTAAATTTGCAATAACGTCACTCCTTGATCCGTTGTAGGCTTCCATTTCTGCCATTGCCCTAATCCCCTCTGCCTCGCCCAGGCACTTGTTGAGGTTCGCATTGTGCCCGTACTCGTGCGCCTCAATCTGGCCTGCGAAGGTATTCATGTCGCTAGTTGTTCCGCAGAAGGAATTGACCCTGCTATAATTTTCGTACTCCCCTAGCGAGACTCTCGCCAGGGAGCACGAATTCCTGGCGTCCTTGTACGTGTTGCTCCCGCCGCCGTAGTCATCATTTATTTTGATGGTACCAGAAAATGACGGCGCGTCTCCAGATGCATAGTGCCCGGACCACGGACCGCCACCGGCAATAGGTGCCCCAAAATTCGGAGCATGGATCGGAGCATTGTACAAGCCCAACGTCGATCCCATGCCTGCTGCAAAGGTCACGCTTGTTACAGTAACTGCAGGCACGCCCCAGCCTTGCCTGGCATTTACAGTGGCCGTTGTTGTTTCTTCGTAATTCTCAGCCCTGACTGCTACGGAAATGTCAGCGGTTCCGGTTGCGGTTCCATACCACGAATCCATTCCCGACTGATTCAGGGTAAACCCGGTTGAGGAAGACCATTCAAATAAAAAATCTGCAGGATCTGCCGTTTCGCCGTCCTTGAATATAGTAACGTTGCAGCCAGCACGATCACCGCGAGTCACAGAGTCGCTGCACGACATGGAGAAGGTGAATTCGCTCTCCTCTTCCTCGTCTTCGTCTTCTTTATCACCACCTTCACCGTTTTCAGACATTGAATCGGAATAGGATCACGTCTCCGTCCCGTACGACGTATTCCTTGCCTTCCGCCCGCATAACTCCGGCCTCGCGGGCCGCAGTTTCGGAGCCCCGGCGTATCAATTCGTCTATCGTGATGGTCTCCGCACGGATAAATCCGCGCGCAAAGTCGCTATGAATCTTGCCCGCAGCCTCTCGCACATTGGTGCCTTGCTTGATGGTCCAGGCGCGCGACTCCTTCGGTCCGTGCGTAAAGAATGTGACGAGTCCCAAGAGATCATAAGCAGCGCGAATCAACCGTTCGAGGCCGGGCCGCGCAAGGCCCGCGAGCCGCAAAAACTCCATGCGGTCCTGGGCGCTCAGATCAATCAGTTGGGCTTCAAAGTCTGCACAAACGACAACCACGCGCGCCGCTCTGGTCGCGGCGATTTCGCGAATCGTCGCAACATGGCGATTACCGTGGGGCAGGTCCGCTTCGTTCACATTGGCGGCAAAGAGGACTGGCGAGGATGTCAGCAGAAACAGCGCCCGCATCCAGGCGCTTTCTTCCTCATTTTGCGGTGTGAACAGGCGTGCGGCCTCCCCTTTTCCCAGATGCACGGCCAACCGTTCGCAGAAGGCTCCCTGCGCTTGCGCGTTTTTGTCTCCTCCCTTCGCATGTTTCGCCGCTTTTTGCAAGCTTCGCTCGACGGTCTCGAGATCCTTGAGCAATAGCTCCGTTTCTATGATCTCGATGTCGCGCCGCGGATCGACATCGCCCTCGACGTGCGTAACACGCTCATCATCGAAGCAGCGCACGACATGGATCAGCGCTGCCACCTGTCGGATGTGTCCGAGGAACGTATTACCGAGGCCTTCCCCTTTTGAGGCGCCGGCGACGAGGCCGGCGATATCCACAAATTCTATCGTGGTGGGGATCGCTTCCGGGGAGTTGCATACTTCGGCAAGCCTGTCCAGGCGATCGTCCGGGACGGGAACAATTCCCCTGTTTGGTTCGATCGTGCAGAAGGGGTAGTTGGCTGCAGCCGCAGCCGCTCCACTCAGGGCATTGAACAGTGTGGACTTCCCTACATTGGGAAGTCCTATGATTCCACAACGAAGTGACATGCGTCTGGCGTAGCAACGCCGGATGGAAACGAGAGGCGGCGAATGACCTGCACAGCCAAACGTTCCGCGCTGGTACTGCTGGTAACCACGGCCTTTCTGGGTCCACTGGCTGCGGCTCAGGACCAGGTGAGTGCGCGCGTGTTACAGATTGGTCCTGCGGGATGGCCCGGGCTGGGGGCTCAGATTGGCCTTGTTCGGCCGCGCACCATCTATGCCCTGGAGGCCGTTCTCTATCTGGATGGGCGTCTGGGCCTGGGTGACAGGCGGAGTTCGTTACAGGTCTCGGGGGGGTTCGGCGCTGCGCTCCGCCCGCTGGGCATCGTGCGCGCAATCGGAAATGCCGCGTATGCCTATGACGTGTATCTGGGCATTCGCTTTGGCCCAAGCCTGTTGTTCATGGCTCGTCCGACACGGGGCGACAAGAACCGACAGTTCAGCCTTTTCCTGGATCCGTACGTCCGGTTCTGTACTCGCTTTCTTCGGCGTCAGACTGCATTCGTGGAACTCGGTCCCATCAAGCCCGCACTCCGGTTCGGTCTCTGGGTAGACATCTGACGCGATCTTTCCGCTCCACATTCGGAACCGGCACGAGGTCCCGTTTGGGCAGGCGAATGGCCTAGAGACGGCCGGACCAAACGCAGCCTGTGTCGATACAGATCAGCGTTTCCACGTTGATGATTTCCGGAACTGGCGCAAGCTTGCGGATCGCACGCGGGAGGGTTAACCGGCGTTTAAGCGTGTGCGGACGGCTGCGCACTACCAGCAGCATCCGAATGGCGCCCCATTAATTCTGCGACACGGATGCTCATCTTACCTGTTTTTGGACGCGACGATCGGACCCGGCGAGTCGACATGTCGTGTGCCAACTCAGCAATGAGAACCGGTTCCAAGAACAATCCACTTCTTCACGGATTGGAGTATATGCACTATTACGATTCGGGCTTATGCAGTTGCCTGGTCCATATGTTCTTTGTCGGATAGCCTTGCTGGGGGCCTGGGTCATCGTGCCCGCTGTTTTTTCGGCATGCTCGGCGGCCGACGCAACCGTTGATTTGCCAGATCGGGTCGACTATAATTTTCACATTCGCCCGATTTTGTCAAATTCATGTTTTGTGTGCCACGGTCCGGATTCCAGCACGCGCGAGGCCGATTTGCGCTTAGACCTGCGTGAAACAGCAACGGCAAGGCGCGAAGCGGGAGGCCGAGCCATCGTACCCGGAAGGGCGGGGCGGAGCAAAGTCATAAGGAGGGTAACGGCCGAAAATGCCGACGAGCGCATGCCGCCAGCGGAGACCAATCACCGTCTGACGGCTCGAGAGATCGCGCTAATCTCCCGATGGATTAACCAAGGTGCGGAATACAAGCCTCCGTGGGCGTTGATTCGCCCAATCTTGGCTTCTGGCAAAGAAGGCTCGATCGATCATTTTGTCAATGAGCACCTCGCAGCGAATGGGATTGCTGCAGCACCACCAGCGAAAAAGGAAGCCCTTGCCCGGCGTGCTTCATTCGTACTCACCGGACTTCCGCCTTCACTACCGCTACTCACGGGATTCGTCAAGGACTCGTCCGCGACCGCATACGAAAAGCTTCTTGATCGTCTATTGACGTCGCCTCGCTTCGGTGAGCGTTGGTCCCGCCATTGGATGGATTTAGTCCGTTATGCGGAGTCAAAGGGTCACGAATTCGACTTCACTATTGAAGGAGCATGGCGATATCGGGACTATTTGATCCGGGCCTTCAACGCCGATTTGCCATACGACCAGTTCGTTATCGAACATCTAGCGGGAGATCTTCTGGAACGGCCTCGACTACATCCCGAGGAAGGCTACAATGAATCGGTCATCGCTACGAGCTACCTGGCCTTGGGTGAAGGAAAACACAGCCCGGTAGACACACGTCTGGACGAAGCTGACCGCATTGACAATGTCATTGATGTGACTTCCAAGACTTTCCAGGGATTGACGGTGGCCTGCGCACGCTGTCATGATCACAAATTCGATCCAGTGCCAACCTCGGACTACTACGCTTTGTACGGAATTTTCGAGAGCATGCGTTTTGCATACACGCCCTTGCTTTCGTCCCACCAACAGGCATGGCTTGATTCGATTCGGTCTGCAAGAGCGATGCTTCGTCGTTCCGTCGGCGCCAAATGGAAACAGTCACTGGGTGGCGGCGTGGCTGCGGCGCAAACTGGCTTGGATTCTGATAAAGCGGCCGTTGTACCGGTAACTCATTCTGCCTCGTCTGTCAGCCGATTGGGATCTTTGTCGCGAGTGGACTCGACGCATAACTGGCGGATGATTGGAGATTTTCGCAATGGCTCCTATGACGGGTGGATTCCTCATGGTCCCGGTTTCGAACCCAGATCGGAGCAGCACTTTGTCGTTTCGAGCGGCGGCAGAATTGACAGCCTTGCCGTTGGCATGGCCTCGAGTCGGTACCTGGCTTCAGGCATACCCGGAGCCCTCCGCTCTCCCACCTTTACCCTGGACATGGACAGTATCCACGTAGTGGCCGCCGGTCACGGGTCCGTAATCCGGATCATCGTGGACAACTTCCAGCTAATAAACCCTCCCATCTTCCAAGCCATCCAGGAGAAGGTGGAAAACTCCAGGCTTACCACTTACCGCTTCGGCGTGAACTTGTGGAAAGGTCGCAAGGCGTACATCGAACTGATGGTTGGGTCTTTCAAGCTCCAACAACACATTACGGACATCCACCGAATCCTGCGGGACGATTCCTCCTATGTGGAAGTGGCCTATGCTCTTGCCTTTGACGGTTCCGCTCCAGAGTTGTCCGGGTCGCCGGGTACACTGAATTCGACAACGCAAAGTATCGAACAGGCTGTGGACGCCTGGGTGGGAGGCCATGCTTCGGTGCCGCTGTTGGCCACCATAAATCGTGCCCTGCATAGTGATGTCCTACCAAAACTGGACATAGGCCCGACGCTTGGATTGATCAAACGTCACAAGGCTCATATCGGCGATATTCCGTACATCATGGCCGTGACTGCGGGGGATGCTATTGAGAGCCCGATCTTTATACGGGGAAACCACCAGACATTGGGAGATCAGCCCATCCCGCATCGATTTCTGTCTGCCGTTTCGGACCATGCCCCGCCGTTTAGCAAATCGGCAAACGGGCGGCTGGAGATGGCACGCGCAATTGTAAACCCTTCGAATCCGCTGACTGCCAGGGTAATGGTGAATCGCCTCTGGCATCATGTTTTTGGGCGCGGCATCGTAAAGACCGTAGACAATTTTGGTGCACAGGGCTCCCTACCTACGCACCCGCAATTGCTTGACTATCTCGCGTTGAGATTCGTTGAGCAGGGCTGGTCAATCAAAGCCATGCTTCGCGAAATGCTGCTATCGGAGACATTCCGCCGATCGACGCAGTCGTCCCCACAGGCTCGTGAACGTGATCCCGAGAATCTGCTGCTCGGCCATTATCCTGTTCGTCGCCTCGATGCCGAGGCCATCCGCGATGCTATTCTGGCCATTTCCGGACGCCTTGATACGACCATGTACGGGGAAGCGGTGCCAACTCATCTGACCGAGTTCATGAATGGTCCCGGTCGTCCTGAAGAATCGGGCCCGCTTGATGGAGCCGGACGTCGCACGGTCTATCTGGAGGTGCGGCGCAACTTCGTCTCCCCGATGATGCTCGCCTTTGACCGGCCGATTCCGTTTTCGACCTTTGGCGCGCGCAATACGACTAACGTTCCGGCGCAGTCCTTGACCATGCTGAACGATCCGTTTGTAGCGGAACAGGCAAGGGTCTGGGCGGACGCAGTCGTAACCCTGCACGATCTGGATATCGGGGGTAGAATCCGGTACATTTATAGGAAAGCGCTTTCCCGGTCGGCATCCCCCGAGGATATTGCGGACGGATTAGCTTTCCTGGAGACAGAGGCCCGGCGGCGAGTGCTTGATTCGGCTGCTATGCTGGATGATGTGGACCTCTGGGCTGCCTATTGCCACGTGGTTTTCAATCACAAGGAATTCCTGTACCTGTTCTGATGTCGGCGTCCCATCATCTGTGTTGCCGGATGACCCGGCGCGATATGCTCTCACTCTGCCGCAACGGCTTTGGGGGTATTGCGCTTATGGGCCTGATGGGCACGGCTCCGTTTGGCCGCATGCTTGGGCAGTTGTCCTCATCCTCGGATTCCGGTCCACTGTTGCCGCAGGTACCGCACCGGGTGCCGAAGGCGCGAAGTGTCATATTCCTTTATATGGACGGCGGCGTCTCCCAAGTGGACAGTTTCGATCCCAAGCCCCGTCTGACAAGAGAGCACGGACAAGACCCGCACGACAAGTTCACGGTCGATGCCACGCAATTCGACGACGTCGGTACCATTATGCAGAGCCCCTGGGATTTTCGGCGCTATGGCGAGTCCGGCATAGAAGTGAGCGATCTTTTCCCTCATGTGGGTGCCTGTGCCGACGATCTCGCGATTGTCCGGTCCATGGTCGCCGATTTCCCCGAGCATACCAATGCCAACTATTTCCTGCATACGGGTGTTGGTATCCAGGGCAGGCCCTCCATGGGGGCATGGGTAACCTACGGACTGGGGAGCGAGAACCAGAATCTGCCGGGATACGTGGTACTCGATGGCGGGCTGATCCCTTCGGGTGGTCTGGACAATTTCAATAGCGGATTTCTCCCTGCTTCATATCAGGCGTCGATATTCCGGACTGGTGACCAGCCACTTGCCAACATCGCGCCGCTGGAAGATTCTACCGATATCCAGCAACACAAGATGTCGCTCATGAGGCGGGCAGACGAGCGTCTACTCGGACGAATGGGCCACGTCGAAGAGGTCGAATCCACGATCGCCAACTACGAGTTGGCCTTCCGCATGCAGGCGTCCGTTCCCGAATTGACGGATTTTGCCGGTGAAACGGAAGCCACAAAAAGGCTTTACGGCATGGATTCGTCGGACCCGCACACGCGCAGCTACGGCGCCCAGTGCCTATTAGCGAGGCGGCTCGTCGAGCGGGGCGTACGATTTATCGAGCTTACATGTCCGCGCGTAGACACCCCGCGATGGGATCAGCACGCAAACCTTAAAGAGGGGCATGAACGCAATGCCCGGGCTGTGGACCAGCCAATCGCTGGCCTGCTTAGAGATCTAAAGGCACGAGGACTATTAGAAGAAACTCTGGTAATCTGGGCCGGCGAATTTGGTCGCACGCCTTTTGCCCAGGGTGTGGACGGCCGCGATCACAATCCGTCGGCATTTAGCATCTGGCTGGCAGGAGCAGGAATCCGCGGCGGCACAGTCTATGGAGCAACCGATGAATACGGATACCGGGCGGTTGAGAGCATTACGACAATTCACGACCTGCATGCCACGATGCTCTATCTATTGGGCATGGATCACAATCAGCTCACGTTCCGGTTTAGCGGACGTGACATTCGACTTACGGATGTCAAAGGAGACGTAATAGAGGCGATTCTGACTTAGCCTCGATCCGTACGTCTGGTTCTGTACTCGCTTTCTTCGGCGTCAGACCGCTTTCATGGAACTCGGTCCCATCAAGCCCTCGCTCCGGTTCGGTCTCCGCGTAGACATGTGACGCGATCTTACCGATCGACATTCGGAACCGACACGATGTCCCGTTCGGGCAGGCGAATGGCTGATAGGCGGCCGGACCACACGCAGCCTGTATCGATACAGATCAGCGTTTCCTCGTTGATCACTTCCGGAACTGGCGTGTGGCCGCACACGACTGTTTTTTCCCACTGACGTGCCTCCGGCGGAACGCGGAGGTGCTTGCGAGTAAACAGAAAGATCTCTTCGTCGCCCAGCTCCATATTTTCCGCGACAGAGCGCTCAGGCAACAGTCCCGCGTGCACAAAGAAAAAGGCCTGTTCGTCCAGATACAGCTCCGTTTCCTCGAAGAACCGCACATGTGCGGTTGGAATGTCCACCGTTCCCGTGCGGTCGGCATAGCTCGCCAGCGTGGGTAGTCCGCCAAACCTATCCCAGCCCGAGACGGGGCGACCCGCGAGATACTCCAGCACATAGTGCTCATGGTTGCCCCGCAGAAACGTACACCGCCTCGTGCGCGCCAGGGTCAGGCAACGATTCACAACCCCTCTTGTGTCTGGCCCGCGATCCGCGTAGTCTCCGACGAACACAAGGTGATCATTCGGGGCGGGGGCCAGTACTTGCAATAAGTTGTCCAGTGTTTTTGCGCAGCCGTGAATATCTCCGATCGCAATCAGTCCCATATAACATCACTCGGTGGTCATCCCAATCAGTCCGCGTCCGGATTTCCTGAGCATGCCGCGCTCCCGTAGCTGCGCCAGGGCTGCATCCAGAATTCCGTTAATAAACTTACCGCTACCGCCGGTACTGTATTGCTTGCCCATTTCGATGGCTTCGTTGATGGTCACTTTCGGTGGGATATCTTCAAAGCAGAGAAATTCGCACAGTGCCATGCGCAGCACCAGCCGGTCGAGCAGTGCAATACGCGAAAGATCCCAGTGTTCGGCGTGCTCTGCGATGATACGATCCGCATCTTCGGAAATGATCAGTGACTGCAGAAACAGACGTCGGGCGAATGCCAGGGCTGCAGCGTCCTGCCGGAGACCAGGCGCAATGATGGTTTCTATGATGTGCTCCGCGTCGCCGCCTCCCAATTCGAATGCGTAAACGGCCTGCAATACACACTCGCGAATCTTCCGCCTCGTTATCATGCTTCCCTCATCGCTTCGAATACTCCGGCCAAACGGTTACGAGTCCCGATATGCACACCGGAATCAGTTATCAAGCCAGAGGGGCACCGGCACAATCTGTAGGAACGAAGCTGTCGTTGAACCGGAGGTAAGTTTCACCAGCGGTGACACGACGTGTGCACCCGCCACCAAAAGGTCCGTGCTGGATCGCTCCACATATTCCATGATCTCCTTGTTCGGGTCTGCGCTCTGCACGCTGACAATGCCTGCTTCGAACCCATGAACCCGCATGAACGCCTGAGCCCTTTGCAAAGCGAGTCGTGACTGGCTCCGCTCTCCCTTGCCATGCACGTTCAAAATTTCGACTGCAACCTCCGTCCCAAAGGGGCGCAGGTTCAGGAAACGGCGCAGCGCACGCGAGGACGCCGGACTCTCATCATAGGCGACCAGTACACGCTGGACAGGACGGTGTACCTCCGGAGCGACTAGCGTAGGACCGACGACGCGTCCGATCACTTCCTCGAGCGTCATCGTCGCCTGCTCGGGATGACTATAGAAGAAGTGGGGGACCTTCCCAATAACTAGCAAATCATGGTAATTCAGATCCTCCACAATGCGCTCTATTGGCGCACCGTCTTCGACCTGGGCGTGCCCAGGCACATGCGCCTGCTCCAATGCCTCCCGAAAACTCGCTGCAAGCCTGTTTGCCACATCACGCGCCTCCGAGGTCAGGGTTACACGCACCTTTTCCTGCAGGTACATACTTCCGATGCCTCCACCCACGGAACTGGCCCCGATGCTGACCATGTCGATTAGCGCAAGTCCGGTAATCTCTGCCGCGTGACGTTGCGCGATGTCCGCAGCGTACTGTATCGCCACCGGAGTGTCGCTGTCAGCATCAAGGGCAACGAGTATTCGCTTGATCATTATTATAGAAGGCCGTATGGTCGTGACATCATGGCTTAAGGTACGAACAACTACCGAATCGTATAGCTCTACCCTGAATTATTCTTGTCCGTCCCGGCAGGTGTCCTCCACAAATCTCCGGGTCGAGTCTGACGTCTGATAAGCCCTTCGTTCGGCCAAAAGTGTCAATTGTGCACATCTCCAAGTCTTCTATAATTGCTAGTTTCATTTTATATATAAAAGAGTAGTAGTAATAAACATGGTGGATTTGTGGGCAATGCACTTGTCCACAAGATGGGTCCCGCGTGTGGTGCAAGTCAGGTGCAGGGCTCCTGACACAATGGCCACGCCCGGTAGCGTATCGGTTTTCGCGGCACGAGAGTTATGCACAGCAATTAACAATGTGGATTCGGCGTCAATCCATGTGGACGCTGGCAGGGGTTATGCACATGGCATCAAGACCGGTCTGGTTACACAGAAGGTATCAACGTATACTTCACTTGTTGCCAACATTTCTGCGTACTTATGAAAACGTTCATTGCTGTTGAAGAAGCACGTTCAATCGTACTTCACCATGTGCATGCCCTGCCTGCCGAAGACGTGGCGACAACGCGCAGTGTGCGGCGCACGTTGCGGCAGCAGGTACGCAGCCAGGACAACATTCCCCCGTTTACGAACTCAGCGATGGACGGTTACGCGGTGCGGGCGGGTGATGTGCAATTCGTGCCCGCGTCGCTTGAAATAATCGAAGATATTCCAGCTGGCGCCGTCGCTAAAATGAGCATTCGGCCTGGCGCATGTGCGCGGATTATGACAGGCGCTCCGGTCCCGGATGGCGCCGATGCCATAGTGCCGGTGGAATGGACCTCTGAGGCCCCGCAGGAACACGTGCTGGTCAACCGCGCCCCGCGCATCGGGGCGCACATCCGGCTCGAGGCGGAAGACATCGCGGCTGGCGATCTCGTATTTGAGGCGGGGCAGGTGATCACGCCGCCGATGGTCGGCATGATGGCATCACTCGGAGTTGCGACCGTGCCGGTTTCCCGGCATCCCACGGTGGCGGTGGTGACTACCGGTGATGAGCTCGTACCGGTGACGGAGCCTCTTGCTCCGGGTAAGATTCGGGACTCGAACGGCCCTGCGCTTGCTGCGCAAGCAGTGTCGGCTGGCGGCCACGTGTTGGGACCCTTGCACGCCGGCGATGACCTGGAGAGTATTCGTGCAGCGGTGCGCACAGCGCTTGCGGCCGACGTAGTGCTGTTTTCGGGTGGTGTTTCGGTAGGCCGCTACGACTACGTCAGGCAGGTGCTTGACGAAATGGGAATCGATCTCCTGTTCTGGAAAGTGCGTCAAAGGCCGGGCAAGCCGCTCGCGTTCGGCCAGATAGAGGGCCGTACCGTCTTTGGTCTTCCGGGCAACCCCGTGTCTTCGGCGATCTGCTTTGAGCAATACGTGCGCCCGGCGCTGGCGAAGATGCTCGGCCGTACAACCGTCATGCCGGCGCTTGTTTCCGCGGTACTAGAGGAGCCAACGCCGAAGAAGGCTGGCCTCCATTACTTTAGCCGGGGGATTGCTACGTACGACCCTGCGGGTTGCCTGCAGGTGCGCGACACCGGGCCGCAGGCGTCCAACCTTTATTCGTCCATGGTCCAGGCGAACTGTTTGATACACCTGGACGAAGGCATGGAGCACCCGGCGGCCGGCACGCCAGTCATGATCGAATGGCTGGCCTGGTCCTAACGCACGCTGCCCGTGGATTGGGACACGCCAGGAAGGCGCTCCACGCTATCCCACAGCGTAAGCGCCTGCTGGAAGACAGGATCGATTCGGTGGAAAAGCGGATACGCTGCGCGGCTGCCGTAGAGTTGCCGGGCGAGTAACGCCTTCAGGTGCAGTTGAACGGTTTCGCGGTTCGTCTCCAGGTCGGTGGTCGTGAAGATGAGATTCTCGAGGGAGGCCTCGTCCGGGTTACTGGTCAAAGTAAGGCGGGG
The DNA here is from genome assembly GCA_963665975.1 of Rhodothermales bacterium. Taxonomy (GTDB): domain Bacteria; phylum Bacteroidota; class Rhodothermia; order Rhodothermales; family Bin80. Next base: position 2,044,259 of record OY762508.1, on the reverse strand, counting down.
CTCTGCACCAGAGGCGATCTCCCAAAAGTCGTCCCATGCGGCAGTCGATACGGTGTAATGCTGGAAGAAATCCTCGCGGCGGTCGCTCCACGTTTCGCGAAGATCCTGTTCGCGCATTGCGAACCAGAGGCGAAACGGCTCGAAAAGGGCTCCGATAAACACTGCACGGACGATCGGCGCCATTGCGGTGTCTGGAGCGATGACCACATCGGGCATAATACCCCCACCGCCTAACACGGTGCGGCCGTGTGTTGTTGTGAACCGCAGTGAGTCGGGGAAGCTCTCCAGGTACGCTGCTGGATTGTTGGTGGCCTCTCTCAGAGCGGCTGTCTTCTCTTCGAGATAAGCCCGCCGGTCACCGTCCCGGTACGGAGTTTGAATAAGGCGTCCGGATGGCGTGTAGTATCGGGCGGTCGTCATTTGCAGGCGGCTGTCATCAGGTAGCGTGAACTGGCCTTGTACGAGCCCCTTGCCGAAGGTTGGCTGCCCGACAATCAGCGCCCGATCGTGGTCTTGCAGTGCGCCGGCGACGATTTCGCTTGCGGAGACGGAATTATAGTCCACCAGAACAATGATCGGCTCGTCCTCCAAGAGTCCCGGCCGCGACGAGCGGAACAGCTTGTCATCCTGGGAGACGCGTCCCTGCGTATAGACGATGGTGCGCTCGTCCTCCAGTAGTTCATCGACCATCAGCACCGCTGTCTCCATGATCCCCCCGGGGTTCTGGCGCAAATCCAGAATAAGCCGCTCCATGCCGTTCGCCGCAAGTTGGGCAAGGCCTTCGCGGAATTCCGCGTATGTGGTTTGGGCGAAACGGCTGACCTTTATATAGCCGGTGCGATCATCCACCATGTAGGAGCTGTTGACGGAATACAGCGGAATCTGCCCGCGCGTGATGGTGACACGAATGGGTTGGTCAACGCCCAGGCGTTTTAGGGTTACGTCAACGGTGGTGCCGATGGGCCCTTTCAGGCGCCGCTTGATTTCCTGGTCATTCATCCCGATGGCGCTGGTGTCGTCCACGGCGATGATCCGGTCTCCGGCGCGCAAGCCGACGCGTTCACTGGGTCCGCCCTCGATTGGGGACACGACGCGCGCGGTGTCTCCGTCCGGGACTTCAAACCAGATTCCGATGCCTCCGAACGAGCCGCGATAGCCCTCTTCCACTTCCACGAATGCCGCCGCGTCGATGTACGACGAGTGCGGATCGAGTGCGCCGAGCATGGCTTCGATCGCCTCTTCCACGAGGTCGGCCGGCTCTACTTCTTCCACGTAGCGCTTGTTGATGATGAGGAAGGCTTCCTCCAACTTCTTGAGTTGTTCTGTCGTGTCCTTGTCGGCAAGCTTCCAGTCGAGTCGCGTGCCGAGAGCGCCGCCGAGTATTAACAGCAAAAGGGCGGCCAACAGGTAAGAGTTTCCAGGGCGCGTCATCTAATGAATGGTTGGCGGCGGGGGCAAGTGCTTTTTCGATAACAGGTAAATGGCAAGGTACGAACCCGGACCGACTATTTGTTTGTACGCGCGGCAGAGGCCGCGTTCGCGGGTGAAGCGAGACCAGTCATAGGATTTGTCTGCGAATTATTGGGCCAGGACGCAAGTGAACGCAGGGGTGGCGCGAAAACAATTTCCCGAAGGGCAAGAGCATCTTCCGGCCTGATGGCATACGTAGAGGGCTCCGGTGCAAGGACGCCAATGTGTGTGAAGTTCGTACAAGAAGAGGCCCAGCCGGCAATTGGTTAGGCAGGGAAGTTGCGCGGCCCGGACCTTAAAGCAAGAGCCCTTGCTAACGATCCCAACCGAAGGAGCGCGGTTTTCCATCGCTACCATAGGGTAACGTTATTGCCTTGGGTTCGGGAGATTCAGGCAATTCATCAATTCTGGAATCGACACCGGAGTCTAAGTAGCATTCGCAGATAACGACCCTATGTCAAGGAGTTGAAGTCCAAGAATTCCGGCAAGAATTATGTGTGACCATTAAGTGATTATTCTGAGACGCAGCGACATTGGCCGATCAAGCGAAAACTCGCATGCGCGGCGTTTATTACCTTGCACCGGTGAAACGCAACAGCACAAGATGCGTGGACGCGCGGCACTCAAAAGGAGGATGGCACAGAAGCCGGAAAACACCATGGCGGACACGGGTCACGCCTTTTTGGGTCAGTCTCGTCGCCTCCTTGCGGCCGAATACCTGCCGAAAATAGAACAGTGCATTAGGCTGCTGCCAGAAGACGACCTCTGGTGGCGGCCCAACCCCGCCTCCAACAGTGTTGGGAACCTGCTCCTGCACCTGGCAGGCAACCTGCGGCAATGGATCGCGCACGGCGTGGGTGGCGCTCCAGACATGAGAACGCGTAGCACAGAGTTCGACACAAAAGAGGGACGCTCGTCGGCCGAACTGCTCGCCAACCTGGCAGCAGCCGTTGCAGAGGCCGATCGCGTGCTAGCTGCGCTACCGCCCGCGCAACTCTTCGACCAGCGCCGGATTCAGGGGATTAACGTATCCGTACTAGAGGCCGTCTATCACGTCGTAGAACACTTCTCCACCCACGTAGGGCAAATCATCTACATCACGAAGATGCGGACGGGAAAAGACCTGCGGTTCTACGCAATAAATTCGGATGGCACCGTCCGGCGCGGTTGGCTTCCACCCCTGGAGGAGGAATAGCCTACTGCATTGGAATGGTGTCGGTGCGCCGGAACTGCTCCGCACCGCTCTTCTTGGAGCCCTGACCGACTCGTCCCAGGCCCGCCGCGGTAATGCGGCTCGCAGCCACGTCGTTCGACAGGTAGAACTGCTCCACGGCGCGTGCCCGATCCTCGGACAGCTCTTGCGGACGCCGCTCAAACGGTCCCGCGAGACCCTCGATACGCACGCTCAGGTTCGGGCAATCCTGAAGAATCTGAATGTTGTCCCTGAGGACAGTCTCTGAACTCTCGGAAAGGACACTCGTGTTGCGCTCGAAGAAGACCGAATTCATTTCCGCCAGATCGGCACAATAATCCGCTTCGTACTGCGTAGAGGTGATCGAGACATTCCGGGAGTCCTGGCCATGATCATTCGACAACGTGAGGGTTACCGTGTAGCTTCCGGGTTCCGAAAACGTATGGGAGGGAGCCGGCTCACTGCTGCTGGAGCCATCCCCGAAATCCCACGCATACGTCAGCGGGGCATCCCCCCGCACGTTGGCGTCAAAGCGCACGGCCGTCATGTTGTCGACTTCATAGAGGTTGGCGAGCAACGTTACGATCTCAGCCGGAACCGGCGGGTTCACGACAACGACACTGGTGGTGTCTGAGTCCGTGCCCCTTCCCCTGCGGTTCGACACGGAAACGGTGACAGTATAGGTGCCAGCCTCTGCAAAGGAGTGCGAAGCGACCGCGCCCTGCGCCGACTGGTCGTCCCCGAAATCCCACGCGTACGTAACGGGTGGCTTGGCCTCCTCATTAATGGTGGCCTCGAAGGTGCCGGCCTGGTCGGTCTCCAGTTGCTCAGGACCGGTCAAACCAAGCAGTTCAACATTACGAGGAGCGCATCCCGTCGCCAATAGGAGGACCATCAGGAGGAGTACACGATACGGGAGGGAAAAATAGAGCTTCGTAGTCATGGTAGTGTGGGTCGTGAATTACCGTGGTGGCAGAAGAAGCGGCCTTTGCGCTACGCGCGTTGTGTCTTCCTATTCATTAACAAGAGAAAAGGAACAAGGGCTGAAAGACGCTCGGGCAGGAAATCAGGAAATACGCCGAAGCGCGAGAAAGGTTTTCTGTTCGGGTGGGTGCAACTTAGGGAAACAGGTCGTTATACGCCACCCGGCAGTTATTGTGGAAGCCCCTCGCCGCGCACCGAAAAGCGCAGCATCATGCCGGCATGCAGGTGCTCGGCAATGTGGCAGTGCGCCATCCACTCGCCGGGATTTGACATCTCAACCAACATGTCCAGGGTGGAGCCCACGGGCACAACAGCCGTGTCTTTCCACACGAGGTTCGAATTCTCTGCGCCATCCAGGGAAAGCACCAGGAACCGCTGACCGTGAATATGGATGGGGTGGTTCATGGGGTGGAAGCTCTTGGGATCATTGAAGACACGAATCTTCACAACATCCCCCTTTTCAAAGTCCCAATGAATATCCATGTTTTCCTTGCCCGTCGACGGCTCGCGTAACACCCATGTGACCTGGGCGCCTGTTGAGAGCCAATTCATCATGGGCATGGCGTCATTCCATTCTATGGGCGGCACGTAGAGCGTGTCGACCTCCATGGACATCATGATGGCCACGGGCAGATTACGGACGCGAAGCGTCAGTGTCAGTTCTTTGTCGACCGGCTTGTCGAAATACGCTCTGTAAGCGTCAATGTCTGCTGATACATCGGCGTTGCTGCGCAAGGCGTTGAAGGGTTCCGAATGGTCTGGCACTGCCGGTGCATCCGTTACGGTAACCAGTCCCAGCGTGTCTACGTGGGGGTAAAACTCGCCGCGGAAGTGATTGATCGCCTGGATGGAGTTGGTGATCGCCATCTGGCCAGGGGTGTTGAACTGGACCTCCACGACGTACCGCTCTGCAGGAGCGATTGGTACACTGCGCACGAAAGCTTCGCGCTCGAACTTGCTCACATCGCCCGCGACGATCTTCACGGGAGCCTCGCCAAAGGTAACATTGAAAGTGCGGGAGTTCGCGACATTGGTCAGAAAGAAGCGAACCACGTCGCCTCGCCGTACAGAAAGATGATAATTCGTTGTTCCATTGGCCAACATTACATTGCCAAACCGTCCCATCAGCGCGTGTGTGGGCACGTCTTTCCCCCAGGGAATTAGGCCGTGCTCGTCCATCAGGATGTCGTCCAGGACCAGTACTTCTTCCTGGTTTACGGGGTTGTAATAATCGGGAGCGGCGGGGTCGACCAGAATATTCCCATAGAGCCCAAGGTCCTGCTGAATATCCTCACGCATGTGGGGATGGTACCAATAAATCCCCGTGTCGGGGAAATAAACGGAATAGGTAAAGGATTCACCTTGATGGACCGGGGCCTGCGTAAGGCCCGGCACGCCGTCAAAACGGTTGTCGAGGCGCAGACCATGCCAATGGACTGATGTTGGCAGCTCGATATTGTTGGTGAAGTGAACAATGACGGTCGTGCCCCGCTCCACCTGAAGGAGGGGCCCGGGGTATTGCCCGTTATAGCCGTACATGAGGAACGAGCGACCCTTCAGCGTGCGGCGAACCAGCGTGGCTTGCAGGTGCAGCGTGTCGCCGTCCGCAAGTGGAACCACCGTACGAGGCCTGGCTTCGGGCCAGTCACTGGCGTCGAGATCCTGTCCGGCCAGGAACGGAGTGGTGGGCGGGAGCGCGCCATCCAGTCCCGGCATCATTGGCATGTTCCTGTCCATCGGCGGCATCCGCCAGGAAAGACTGTCCTCCATGGCCGAGGGCGCGTTGTGATGGTGCTCGTGCTGAGCGAGCGCCGGCGGGCCGACAAAAAGGAAAATGGCGCCCGTTAGAAGAACCCTGCGCATGGAAACAACCGTGCCTAATAATAACCGAATGTTGCGCAAGGCTCCTGCTGAAAAGGTCCGTGCCCTGCCATCGTATGCATGAAGCCGCTACGCGACATGCCGCGCAGCACAACCGGTCCTTGCCAACGCGGGCCCAACGGCTCCTCGTCAGCCTCAAGGGTGACAATGACCAAAAACTTGTTCCAGTCTACCTGTCCACTCGCTGTTTTCGCGGCGCCAAGAGGGCCCAGTCGAATAATGGAGTCCAGACTTGGTGTTGACAGCCACGCCACGTACCGGCCTTCCGGTGCATCGGACAGGTTGTCAATGCGGATGGTCACAGTGTAGATGTAGTGCCCGTCAGAGGAAATGGCAATGCCGAAGGGCGAGGACGCAAAGGCCACCGAGGCGGTGCCTACCGCGCGACGGGCCGCGGGCACACGCTTTGTCGGGACGAGGTCAATCTGGTAATACTCGGGCGGACAGATGCCGGTCTCCGGTTCGGAAGGGCTGGCAAAGAGGAGAAGGAGGAAGGCAGACAAAAACATGGAATGCGACAGGCGGAGAATAAAAGGATTTCGGCAAAGGCTATCGGCCGGCGTATCCGGCGTCCCACTCCTGGACGCTCGACCGGTTGGGCACGCCCCAGTCGGCCCCGGTCCATCCCCCGAAGCCGTCCATGCGGAACGTCCAAAACCCGGTCGACATATCGCTTACCACAATCAGACCATCCGCATTGCGGACGTCAACACCGAAGGCGCCGTTAAACACAGGGTAGCGGTCCGTGTTGGGCTCCCCCAGGTACGTGTCGTAGTAAGCAACCGTGACCGGATTTTTCGGGTCCATGAGGCTGAACACCTGCAGCCCGTCGAGATACCCGGAAACGAATACGTATGGCCAGCGAACCTCGTGGTTGTGCACCAGGTGCCGCCAGTCGGCGGTCCAGGCGCTGATCGGGTTGCGGATGTTGGAGACCTTGCCGTCGAGGGCGGGCTTTAGGTCGAAAATACGCAACGGCGCGTATCGGTATTCGGTTTCAGCGATGACATAGCGACCGTCAGGGGACGGCGTAAACGTATGGCCGTAGCGGACGCCGTTGATGCCGGTAAGGCTGACGAGAAGTGACGGGTTGTCCAAGTCCGTGATGTTGTACACGAAATAGCCCCCTACACCGCCACCGTAGAAGCGGTCCTGCCTGGTATCGTCGTGGTAGCCGACATAAAAATCATGATACCCCCGCGCCCGGCCGCGGCCTTCGGGGGACTCGGGCACAGGAACGCGTGCGATGAGCCCGCCGTCGCCACCCCCCTCCACGATAGTCCCCAGGTCATAGACATGCGCATAGGGTCCGGACACGGTAGAGAAAAGAAGCACCCGGCCGTTGGAGTGTTTGTAGATAAATATGTTGTGAAAACCGCCCGGATGGTCTGGTTCGCGTATGCGGGCAACCTCAGCAACCGTAGTGGGGTCGGGCAGGCCCGTCACATCCAGGATCACCGCTCCAAGGTCACGGTCAGGGCCGCCCTGGCCAAATTGCAGGGACTGCACCACGTAGTAGCGATCCTTCCATTTGAAATACTTCACGTCCATCCCGCCGGTTGGCAGGTGCAGGTCCTGGTCCTCTATGCGCCATTCGTACAGCACGCGCGGATTCGTTGGATCGGACACATCGATGATGTCCGTGCCCTTGGGACCTTCGTCGCCGTAGACCATCCGTGCTACGTAGGCGAAGGGACGGCTGATTTCCTGTTCTAGCTCCATGTCGGCGACGCTCAGGCGCGGCCCGAGGGCAAGGTGCCCCAGCACCGTAATGTTGTCGCTTCCGGGTGATTCAGGTGTCCACTGCGCAGATGCATTCGATGGCGACGCAGCAAACAGGAGAGCGGCGGCGCAGGCGAGACGAAAAGGGTTCATGAGACAGAGGGGATAAGGAGAAGTCGCTCCAGGCCTACCGGCCGGTGGGACCGTGGTCCCAGTTCTGGACGCTGGAGACATTAGGCATGCCGTAATCGTGACCATGCCAGCCGTTGAAGCCATCCATGCGAAAGGCCCAGAAGCCGGTGGTCATGTCACTCACAACGATGAGCCCGTCCCTGTTGCGGACATCTACGCCCCAGGCGCCGTCATAGACATTCCAAGTGTACGGACTGCCGGCACGCCTCATGGCCTCCTCACGATTGTTGTGCCGACCATTGAATGTGTCATAGTAGGCCACCGTATAGGGAGTCGCGGGATCTTCCATGTTGACGACGGACAAGCCCGTTTCATATCCGGCCACGAAGAGGTACGGCCACCGCACTTCGTGGTTGTGCGCCAGGCTCTTCCAATCGGCATGCCATGCCCCGATGGCCTGGTCGATGTTCTGGACCTCGCCGTCGAGGGCCGGCTTCATGTCGAAGAAACGTAGCGGCTGATATTGAAATTCCGTTTCTCCCACCGCGTAACGCCCATCCGGTGAGGGCGTAAACGTGTGACCCCAGGACACGCCCGGAACACCGACGATGGTGAGCAGCAGTTCGGGCGCGGCCACATTCGTGACATTATATACATAGTAACCGCTGCCGCCGCCGCCATAGAATCGATCCTGCCCGGACTCCTCGTGATAGCCGATATAGAAATCGTGATAGCCGCGCGACCACATGTTAGCCGTCTGGGCTACGGGAACGCGCCCGATGAGGGCATGATTTTCGTCCTGCAGGACGGCCGCCATTTCGGTCTGGTACCCCTTCAGGAAACGGTCCAGATCAAAAACCTTCGCATGTGGTCCGGAGGTGGCGAACAGAAGCGGCGTGCCTGAAGAATGTTTATACACGAAAATGTTGTGGAACCCGCCGCGGGTTTCCGATTGGCGTATGCGGCCGACCTCATGCAGGCTCTCCGGCAGATCGGTGACATCAAAAACGATGGCTCCGACTTCGGAATTCGGCCCGCCCTGGCGGAATTGCGTAGACTGCACATAATAATAACGGCCGTCATGCTTGAAATAGCGCCCGTCCATCGCGCCACCCTGGTGCAACTCCTGGTTTTCGATGCGCCACCGATGAATCACGCGCGCCCGCACGGGGTCTGAAAGATCAATGACGTCAAATCCGATTTCGTCTACACGCCGCGCCACGTAGGCGTACGGTCGCCCGGGGTCCTGTTCGAGTTCGATGTCGGATACCGACCCGGCCTTGCCCAGTGGCAAATGCGACAGCACCGTGATATTGGGGCTGCCGCGTTCTCCGGGTGGAGGCGGGTGCGAAGGATGTGCAAGGGCCGCCGGTTGCGCCATCGCAGCAGTCCCCGAAGAGACCAGGACCAGCACTAGAAAGGCGGTCAGTCGTCGCATCGTCATGGTGGATGTTTGGGCGTGTAGGTTATTTCCCGTCGGGGCCGTTCTCCCAGTCCTGGGCGTCCGACATGTGGGGCATGCCCCAGGCATGTCCATGCCAACCGCTGAAGGCCTCCAGGTAAAACGCCCAGAAGCCCGTGTCGAGATCGCTCGCCACAATGAGGCCATCGTGGTTGCGAACAGCTACGCGGAAGATGCCTCGAGGCGCCGCAGAAAGGCCCGCGTCGGGCTTTCCAGGAGTCGTTCGGTAGTACGCATCCGTATACGGGTTCAGCGGATCGCGAATATTGACGATGTGCATCCCATCCTCCAGGGCGGCTGCAAACAGAAACGGCCAGCGCACCTGAAGGTCGGTGTAGTCATTGCGCCAGTCGGCGGTCCACGCGCCCACTGCGGTCCGAATGCGCGGAAGATCCCCGTCAAGGGCGGCCTGGAGGTCGAATATGCGCAGCGGAGCGGTGCGGTAACCCGCTGCGGTTAACACGTAACGCCCATCGGGGGTGGGCGCAATAGCACGCCCGCGCTGCACGGCAGCCGACGAAATGCTGACAAGCAGGCGCACATTGGCGGGATCAGAGAAGTCGTAGACGTAATAGCCGCCGCCACCGGCGCCGTACAGGCGATCCTGTCCACTATCCGGTTCATACCCGGCGAAGACAGCGTCAAATCCCGATGTGGCGGCGTCCACTTGCTCCGGGGTATCGAATGTTGAGACCAGGCCGCCTGTCCCGTCCAGCACGCCTGCAAGGTCATAGACGAACACCGGTCCACCTCCGGTGGCCAGCAGCAACGCGCGCCCGTCCGAATGTCGATACGCGAAAAGCCCTCTAAACCCGCGCTCTTCCGGGATGCGCGCCGCCTCCTGCAGTCGAGATTCGTCGGGCATGCCGGTTACATCGACAACAACGGCGCCGGACGAGGTTGCCAGCACGAGATACTGGCGGCCCTGCCGAGCGAACAGCGTCAAGTCTCGCCCGCCGGTCTCCGCACGGGGCCACCGGGCCACCGGCGCGGGAGATGCAATGTCCGTCAGATCCAGGGCGACGAATCCGCCCTGTTCTCCGCGCATTGCCAGATACGCATACGGCCGATCTGGCGCCTGTTCCACCGCCAGGCCGGCTGTTCCCCCATCAATGAGAAAATGGCCAGCGACCCGGATATTGCGGCTCCCGCGCGTGTCTTCCTGCCCCCAGGCGGCGTTACCGCAGGCCAACGAGAGGGCGATCGCCAGAATGGCCGGTAAACGAAAATGCTTCATGACAGCGCAAGTTGGCGGGCATCTGGCGCAATTGGATCAATTAGGTAATCATAGAAAACGAACTCTCAAATTGCAATTTGCGAGAGGAAGGCATGCGTGGGGAACCAGTAAGCCAGCAATAAGCAGCGCCACCGGAGTACTGGGGGCTACACGGCTTCGACTCCGCGGAACACGTAGGCTGCCTCCTGCCGGGCTGCTGTGAACACGAACAGAGCGATGAAAAGAAGAATGGGATTGAAATCAGGGAACAGGGGCACGGGAAAGATTGCCGCAACGGCAAACAGGCCAGCCATGCCCTGCCCGACGTAGGAGGCAATCCGCGTGGCCGAGCGATAACTCATCCTGCTCGCCAAACTTGCGCGCAGGACCCGTCCTCCGTCCATTGGAAATGCCGGGAGCATATTGAACACGACGAGCGCCACATTCATCCACATGAGACTGCCAAGCACATTCGGTTCACCGAGGATAAAGGCGTCTGGTGCAAGCGACTGGCCAGCGCCGAGAAGCACGACAAACAGCACCGCGGCAATCACCAGATTTACGGCAGGCCCGGCGATCGCAATCAGAAACTCCTGTCGCGGCTGCTTGGGCATGGCCTCCAGCCTGGCAACCCCGCCAATAGGATAGATCGTTATGTCGAGCGTTCGGATTCCAAACTGCCGGGCCATGAGCGCATGCCCCAACTCGTGAAGCACCACGCAGCCAAACAGGGCGCTTGTCAGGATGAGGCCCGCAAGCGCGATGGAAACGGAAATGCTCTCCCACAAGAACCAGGCAAAGACGCCAAGGAGCATCACCAACAGCGTCCAGTGGGCGTAAATGCCGATACCGGCAACCCTGCCGAATTGAATATTGCTCTTCATCATCACCAGCCAGGGTTTATGGACGAGGTCTCCTCTATCTGCGAAGAAGCGCGTCAAAAGTTTCAGCGCGCATGTCGAGAAGATGTCCAACAACGCGCGACAGGCCATAAAGGTACGGAACCGCCTGACAGAACGGATTCTGCCGGCGGCCGACGTGCTCTGCAGGATCCAGCAGGCCGGCGGACTACGCGTGACTCATGGTCCTGTACTCTGCAGGGCGTACGGATATCCGAATTGGTTAGCCTTCGGTGGCAAGATTGGATCACTGAGAAGAACTCTATTCGACTACAATCCGTTCTCTGTTGCCACAGAAAGCATAACCGATCCTGTCCCACTATGCGCACGTTACTCATTGGGGTCCTTCTTACGCTTGCATTAACCTCTTGCATCTCCAATGAGAGGGAAACGGACAATTCGTTACCAGCACCTAGTGGAGAAGTAATTGTTCTTAAAGATCTGCTAACTCCTTCAGAAATTGTTCTTGCAGGAAGTAGGATATTCGCACTCGATGCAAAAGATAAGCGAGTGTCCGTCTATACTTCTGACGGACAATTTGTGCACGCTTTCGGAAGAGATGGTCAAGGGCCTGGCGAGTTCATGCGTCCTACAAGCCTTGACGTTAGAAAACAGTATGTCGTCGTAACTGAGAGATCTGGTAGGACGAGTGTCTTCGACACGACCGGAATCTTTCTACACTCTTTCATGGCAATGGGAGTCCTGCACTTTAACTCTAACATGAGAATACTTAATGACTCCCTGGTATTACTCGGAGGGTTTAGATCAGACCCTGGTAATCTTTACGGTGGTGTGATGGCCCATATCTATACGATTGATGGCATAAGCAGAGCATCTTTCATGCCGCTAACAGAGAACGCTGCAATGTACGAGACAGACCTAATTATAGGCGCCAGCTGTGACTATGACGCCATGCAATCAATTTGGTGTACTCAACCAATGGAGTATACTATCCGGCGTTATGACTACGCTGGAAATTTTATGGACTCCATTATGGTTGATCCGGCCTACTTTCAAGCACTACATACCAAACAGCCTACAAATAGAAATAAAATTGGTTCTTGGCTCGGTTCATGGGACAGACCATGGACTCCTTATTCTATTAATGATTCGCTCTTGGTGTGCGAGGTGGTCTTGGGAGAAAGAGGGACAACCATAGATCTAATACATAAGAAAACTGGCAATGTGCTTTCATCCTATGATCCTGACGGAAGGCTTGTGTACGTAGATATAGATAAGCAACGGCTGGTTTTTCGGCGTCCCGCTACCGAGGAGCCTGTTACGACACTTGAGATAGTGCCACTTTCTGCACTCACGGATGACCGGAGCGTGATAGCGTCAGGATCTGAGTAGGGACGAGACCGAATGCGGCGGTCAAGTAATCCGGGGGAATTCCAGGCCCAGCCCCTCACAGAACAGACCGTGCGCGTCTGCCTGACTTCTATTGATAGTCGTCCATCCATCTTTGTCGCGGGAGGCGAGAAACAGGTGGTCTTGGCGAAATTCCTACCCATTCTTGGGTCTTGGGGCGGCAGTAGGCCAATCTGATGAGTGGGATCGCCTCAACGTATGGCATCCGGTGAGATGAGATATGTCACGTAGCCATAAGGAGGGACTGGCGCATTATCTCTGTCACGCGCAAGGAAGCCATTGGCCGGCACCATTCACAGGGACGGTCGTACCATGACATGCGGGCAGGTCTGCGCACGTGCCTTGATCATCACGCCACTCTCGCTTGTATCAATTAACGGTCTCAGACAGGCGAATTGGCATTATTGCGAACTGTCTCGTACATTTCAGCGCTGTTTCGGTCCCAGTCGCACCGGTGTCTATGCGATCCCTCCTATACCTGTTTGTTTTTCTTGCGTTGACGGGCGCATCGCTCCTGGATAACACGGTCAAGCTACGCTATTTCACGGTGGAGCACGAAGATAATGCGTTCGCCATCGCCTGGGAGTCGGAGGAAGAGCAGGACGTCGCGAGCTATGAGCTCTATCGCAAGACGTCCTTCGCAGTGGAGTTTGTTCAGATCGGTACCGCAGATCCGCACGGAATCGACAAAGCGTATACGATTCAGGATGACCAGGTGTACAAGGCGGCGTCAGAGCAGGTGGACTATCGTCTGGAAGTAGTCTTCAACGATGGTGTTCGCCAGCTGTTGGCAGAGAAAAAGGTGAACTATACGCCGACAGCCATTCGCCGCAGTTGGGGTAGCATCAAGGCCATGTTCCAGTTTTGACGTGGCTCCAGAGGTGGCGGATTTTATTTCCGTCCAACGGCCGGTACTTGCGACATGCGAACTCTCATCATGAGTCCGGAGCGTGTCGAGCGAACGCTGGCCCGGTTGGCCCACGAGGTGGTTGAGCGCAATCGTGGTGGGGAAGAGTTGGTGATCTTTGGTATCGAGCGCAGCGGGGTCATGGTGGCGCGGGCGCTGTCTCGGCACATCGGCAGCATCGAACAGGGATCGTTTCCGGTGTTTTCGCTCAACGCAAAGGCGTTCCGGGAGGACTGGATCGGCCCCACGCGGCCGGCGGCTCTCTCCGGGCAGGAAGTGGACGTGACGGGCAAGCACGTTTTGCTGGTGGACGACGTATTGTTCAGTGGGCGCACGGCACGCGCCGCCCTTGACACCATCGTCCGGTACGGCAGGCCGGGCTCCATACAACTGGTCATTCTGATCGATCGCGGCGGCCACCGGGAGGTGCCAATACAGGCGACCTACACCGGTCGCCGGATCCCCACCAAGCACAAGGAGCGCGTCGTGGTTGACGCGCAGGCAGATATTGCTGTCTATATAGAGGAATAGTGCCCCGGGACCTAAGGCCGGCACGCACGGTCCGCGTAGGTATAGAGGCGGATTTCGCTTCCTTCATTTGTACTCGTCCCGACAGGCTTGTCCTGCCGCATGACGGTCGGGGCGCCGGGTGCTTCCCCTTCATCCCCGCACTGCAGCACGACAGATCGGAGACGCTTGCTCTCCAGGACCTGTTGGGCCTCATCCGGCGAAAGGCCGGTAACGTCGGGCACCTGCACCATGTTGTCTCCAAGGCCTGTTCCGTACCATAACTGCACGCCAGTTCCCTGTTGCACGACGGTGCCCGGGGCCGGCTCCTGCTTGGTGATGGCATTGGCGTGCAGATAGGGCAGCGGATCCGGCCACTCGGATTCCACGCGCAGACCGGCGGCCTTGAGCTGGTGACCGGCTTGCTTGAGAGAAAGACCCAGCACGCGAGGCACCGTGACCCGCGGAATGACCCCAGCGTTAATGGTTACATAGATCGTCCTTCCGGGCTTTACG